>NZ_JAFJMJ010000002.1:0-1200000 GCF_017309385.1 Amycolatopsis sp. 195334CR
TAACCCGGTCGCCACCGCCGCGGCCTGGCAGCGCGGAACCCGTCGCGGCCGCGCCACTTCCGCCGACCTCGAAAGGGATGCCCAGTGAGCACGAACACCGACGCGACCACCAACCGGCTCGGCTGGATGCTCGACCAGGCCCTGCAGATGCCGGAGACGCTCTACGCCGTGCTGCTCTCCGCCGACGGCCTGCTGATGGCCCATTCCGAGGGCATCAGCCGCGACGACGCCGAGCGCACCGCCGCGGCGGTGTCCGGGCTGCAGTCGCTCGCCCGCGCGACCGGCGAGTTCTGCCGCCAGCCCGCCGAGCAGTGGCGGCAGACGCTGATCGAGTTCGACGGCGGGTTCGTCTTCCTCACCGCCGCGGGCCAGGGCGCCTACGTCGCGGTCTCCACCACCGGCCGGGTCGACGTCGAAGGCGTGTCCTCGCGGATGCAGGAACTGGTGCAGCGCCTCGGCCAGGAACTCACCGCGCCGCCGCGCTTCCCGGCCGCCGGGGGCACCCGGGCATGACCCCGAACCGGCGCGAGCAGGCTCTGGTGCGGCCGCACGTGGTCACCGAGGGCCGCGCCCACCCGACCCGCAACACGCTGGACGTGGCCACCGTCGTCTCCGCCACCTGGGCGCCGGTGGTCGGACTGAGCCCGGAAAAGCGGCGGGTGATGGAACTGTGCCGGGGCGGCGCGCTGGCCGTGGCCGAGGTGGCCGCGCACCTGAGCCTGCCCACCAGCGTGACCAAGGTGCTGCTGTCCGACCTGCTCGATTCCGGGCACATCGAAGCCCGCGCCGCCGTGCGCCAGGCCGACATCCCCGACCACCAACTCCTGCAGAAGGTACTCGATGGCCTCCGTGCTCTCACCTGACGGCTACGTCCCCGCCACCGTCCGGACCTCGGTGAAGATCCTGGTGGTCGGGCCGTTCGCGGTCGGCAAGACCACCTACGTCGGCACCCTGTCCGAGATCCGCCCGCTGCGCACCGAGGAGACGATGACGCAGGCGGGCGCGCTGGTGGACGACCTGTCCGGGGTGCGCGGCAAGAACACCACCACGGTGGCGATGGACTTCGGCAGGCTGACCATCGGCGACGACGTGGTGCTCTACCTGTTCGGCGCGCCGGGCCAGCAGCGGTTCACGCAGATGTGGAAGGACCTCGCCTACGGGGCACTGGGCGCGCTGGTGCTGGTGGACCCCACCCGGCTCGAGGAGTCCTTCGACGTGATGGGCCTGCTGGAGGAACTGGGCCTGCCCTACGCGGTGGCCGTCAACGAGTTCGACGGCGCCCCGAGATTCCCCGAAGCCGAGCTTCGCGAAGCACTGGACCTGCTTCCCGAAACCCGCCTGGTCAGCTGCGACGCCCGCGACCGCGGATCGTCCGCGCAGGCGCTGATCAGCCTCGTCGACTACCTCTTCGACCCCATCCGCCAGGAGCATTCGTGACCTCTCCCGCCGCCGGACCGCCACCCGGCTGCCCCGCGCACGCCGAGCGCGCGCGCCTCTACGACGACGAATTCGCCCGCGACCCCGCCGCCGTCTACGCGAAGATGCGGGCCGCGCACGGGCCCGTCGCGCCGGTCGAACTGGCGCCGGGCGTGAACGCCACCCTGGTCCTCGGCTACGAAGCCGCGCTCGAGGTGCTGCGCTCGCCGTCGACCTTCCCCCGCGATCCCCGGCGCTGGCAGCAGAACCAGCCCGAGGACAACCCGGTCATGCCGATGATGGGCTACCGGCCCAACTGCCTGTTCACCGACGGCGCGGTGCACGCGCGCCTGCGCAGCGCGGTCACCGGCAGCCTCGCGCGGCTCAACCCGCACGCGCTGCGCGGGTACGTCGAGCGGACCGCGCGCGAGCTGATCGCCCGGTTCTCCGCCGAGGGCAAGGCGGATCTGCTCAACGACTACGCCACCACGTTGTCGCTGCAGGTGTTCAACCACCTCTTCGGCTGCCCGCCCGCGCTCGGCGACCGGCTGGTCGCGGGCATGCGCGGCATCTTCGACATGGTCGACCCCGAGCGCGCCAACGCCGAGCTGACCGCGGCCATGCTGGAACTGCTCGCGCTCAAGCGGTCGAAGCCCGGCCAGGACGTGCCGTCGTGGATGATGGCGCACCCGGCGCGGCTGTCCGACGAGGAGATGCTGCACCAGCTGGTGCTGCTGATGGGCGCGGGCACCGAACCGCAGGCGAACCTGATCTCCAACGGGGTCCGGCTGCTGCTGATCGACGACCGCTTCGCCGGTGACCTGGCCGGCGGCAGCCTGCACGTGGAGGACGCGCTCGAGGAGATCCTCTGGGGCGACCCGCCGATGGCCAACTACTCGGCAGGCTACCCGTGGCCCGGGGTGGACTTCATGGGCACGCACCTGCCCGCCGCCGAGCCGGTGGTGATCAGCTTCGCCGCCGCCAACACCGATCCGGCGCTGCGGGCCGAGCAGCGCGTGGGCAACCGCGCGCACATCGCCTGGGGTGCCGGCGTGCACTCGTGCCCCGCGCAGGGCCCGGCCAGGTTGATCGCCACCACCGCCATCGAAACCCTGCTCGACGCGCTGCCCGATCTGCGGCTCGCCGTGCCCGAGGACCAGCTGCGGTGGCGGCCCGGTCCGTTCCACCGCGCGCTCGCCGCGCTGCCCGTGCTGTTCACCCCTGTCGTTCCCACGCCAGTTCCGTCCACCGAACCGACTGGAGAGCACCGTTGGAATCAGCACCCCGCCCCCTCGCCCTCGACCCCACCGGCGCCGACATCCACGCCGAGAACGCCGAACTCCGCGCCCGCGGCACCGCGACGCTGGTGGAGCTCCCTGGCCAGGTGGTGGCGTGGTCAGTAACCGACCGGGAGCTGCTCAAGCGCCTGCTCGGTGATCCGAACGTGTCGAAGGACCCGCGGCAGCACTGGGCCGCGTGGCGCGACGGCACGGTGCCCGCGGACTGGCCGCTGATGATCTGGGTGGCGGTGCAGAACATGTTCACCGCCTACGGTGGTGAGCACCGGCGGCTGCGGTCGCTGGTGTCGAAGGCGTTCACCTTCCGCCGCACCGAGGCGCTGCGGCCGTGGGTGGAGGAGATCACGAACGGCCTGCTCGACCGCCTCGACGGCACCGAGGGCGTGGTGGACCTGCGCGAGCACTTCGCCTACCCGCTGCCGATCGAGGTGATCTGCCAGCTGTTCGGCGTGCCCGACGAGCACCGCGCGGACCTGCGCAAGGCGGTCGACGGCGTGTTCAACACGACCGCCACCCCGGAGGAGGCCGCGGCCAACGGCGAGCAGCTGTACCGGATCCTCGGTGAGCTGGTGGCCACCCGGCGCGCCGAACCGGGCGACGACCTGGCCAGCGGCCTGATCGCCGCCCGCGACGAGGACGGTTCCTCGTTGCAGGAGGCCGAACTCATCGACACGCTGATCCTGATGATCTCGGCCGGGCACGAGACCACGGTCAACCTGCTCGACCACGCGATCACCGCGCTGCTGACCCACCCGGACCAGCTGCGGCAGGTGCTCGACGGGCAGTACAGCTGGGGCGACGTGATCGACGAGACGCTGCGCTGGCAGGCGCCCGTCGCGCACCTCCCGCTGCGGTACGCGGTCGAAGACATCGTTGTCAGCGAGGACCTGACGATCAAGCAGGGCGAGGCGATCCTGGCTTCGTACGCGGCGGCCGGCCGCGCGCCGGAGGCGGGGGACAACCCCGACGAGTTCGACCTTTCCCGGTCGAACAAGAGCCACCTCTCGTTCGGGCACGGGGTGCACTTCTGCCTCGGCGCGCCGCTGGCCAGGGTGGAGGCGGAGATCGCGCTGCCCGCGTTGTTCGCGCGCTTCCCGAAGCTGGCGCTCGCGGTCGACCCGGCCGAGCTGAAGACCACGGCTTCCTTCATTTCCAACGGTCACCAGGTTCTCCCGGTCACCCTGGGCTGAGCGCCGAGCGGTGGGGGTGGTTTGTTTGTCACTCCCACCGCTCAGCTCCGGCGGTCGAGCTTCCGGAAGGCGCTGAACAGCGACCAGCCGGTCACCGCGGTGAGTCCCATGCGGAGCACGTTGCCCGCGTTCCACTGCCACGCGACGGCGGTCAGCTCGGGCCCGGGCGCGTCCTCTCCGAACATCTGCCCCACGAGCACGGCGATGACGTACACCGACAGCGCCACGGACAGCAGCGATGCCACCCCCGCGCGGCGGTAGTCGCGCTTGAGTTCCTCGTCGCGGTTGCGCCACCACAGCACCCACACGAGCAGGATGGCGAGCTGCGCCACCGGCACGAAGTACAGCGTGGGGCCGGTGGTGACGAAGAACTCGCGCAGCCGCGCGAACTGCGCCGGGCTGTCCACCACCCAGTTCGGCGAGAAGACCACGGCTTCGTAGAGGTTGCCGAAGAACCAGTACGCCATCCCGAGCACGGCGGTCAGCGTGAGCCGCCGCTGGAGCGTCACCGTCATTCCCGGAGTCTAGGCCCGGGCGGAAAATTCGGGTGCTCTCGTGGCGCGTGCTTGCTACCGTGCCGCCGGAACGCGTGCCCGAAGCGGAGGAGAGTCCATGCGCCGAGTGACGACAGGCCCCATCGACTGTTGCTCGCTCGCGGACAAGGACCTCCTCCAGCATGCGCATGCTCAATCTCGGCATCGTGGCCCACGTCGATGCCGGTAAGACCAGCCTGACCGAACGGCTCCTGTTCGACTCGGGCGCCATCACCAGCCTCGGTTCGGTCGACCGCGGCAGCACCCGGACCGACGGCATGGACCTGGAACGCCGTCGTGGCATCACGATCCGCTCGGCGGTCGCCGCGTTCACCACGGGCGGTCACGAGGTGCACCTGATCGACACCCCCGGCCACGCCGATTTCGTGGCCGAGGTGGAGCGCGCGCTCGGGGTGCTCGACGGCGCGATCCTGGTGCTCTCGGCGGTCGAAGGCGTGCAGGCGCACACCAGGGTGCTGATGCGCACGCTGCGCGCGATGGCCGTGCCGACGATCCTGTTCGTCAACAAGATCGATCGTGCCGGGGCCAGGGAAACCGGGCTGCTGGCCGATATCCGGCGGCTGCTCGGCCCGGCCGCGATCGCGGTGAACCGGACCACCGGGCTGGGTACGCGCGACGCCTCGGTCACCGATCTGGCGCCGGACGCGGACCTCGCCGAGGTACTGGCCGAGCGCAGCGACGCGGTGCTGGAGTCCTATGTGGACGGCCTCGATCCGGTGCTGCTGCGCGTTGAGCTGGCCGCCCAGGCACGCCAGGGCTGGGTGCACCCGGTGTTCTTCGGCTCGGCGATCACCGGCACCGGGATCGACGCCCTGCGTCGCGGGATCGTGGACTTCCTGCCTGCCGTCGATCCTGCCCTGTCCGAGAAACCCCTGACCGGCACTGTTTTCGCGGTGGAACGTGACCGTGGGGGCCGCCGGTTCGCGGTGGCCAGACTGTTCTCCGGGACCCTGGCCGCACGCGACCGGATCGCCTACGCCGGCCGGAGCGGACGCGTGACCGCGGTGCTCGACGTCGACGGCAGGCAGGCTCGCGTCCCGGCGGGTGGCATCGCGCGGATCGCCGGACTGCCGGACCTGCGCATCGGTGACCGGCTCGGGACCACTTCGGCAGTCCCGGAGCCAGTTCGGTTTCGCTTGCCCAGCTTGGAAACCGTGGTCACGCCGTCGTCCGGGAGCACGGCGGCGGAGTTGTTCACCGCCCTCGACCGGCTCGCCGACCAGGATCCGCTGATCGGCCTGCGGCACGGTCCGGACGAGGGCAGCCTGGTCGTTTCGCTGTACGGCGAGGTGCAGCGCGAGGTGATCGCGGCGCGGTTGAGCGAGGAATTCGGGGTGACGGCGGAGTTTTCGCCGTCCCAGGTGGTCCGCGTGAAACGGCTCACCGGCGCCGGCGCCGCGGTCACCAGGATCGGCGACACCGACCCGGTGGTGCACTGGGCGACGATCGGCCTGCGCGTCGAGCCGGACGCCCCGGATTCGGGTGTGCGGTTCACCCTGACCGCGGAGCGCGGTTCGCTGCCCGCCGCGTTCATCACCGCGATCGAGGAAACCGCCCGCGCCACGCTCCGCGACTGGTCGGTGGTGGACTGTTCGGTCACCCTGACGCACACCGGCTACGCCAGCCCGATCAGCACGGCGGCGGACTTCCGTAACCTCACGCCGCTGGTGCTCGGCGATGCGGTGGCGCGGGCGGGGACCGTGGTGTGCGAACCGTGGGAACACGTCGAGCTGGACCTGCCGGAGGAGGCGCTGAGCCCGGTGCTGGCCCTCGTCGTCCGCCTCGGCGGCACACCGGGAACGCCGGTCGTCTCGGGCGATTCCGCCGCCGTCGACGCGGACCTCCCGTCGGCGCGCCTGCGGGACCTCGAACAGTCCCTACCAGCCCTGACCGGCGGCTCGGGCGTTCTCACCACCCGCCCCGCCGGCCACCGCCCGGGCTCAGGTCGTGGGGGTGCGTAGGGCGGTGACGGCGGTGGCGAACATGGTGGATTTGATGGCGCCCAGCGTGCCCCGGTCCTTGCCGGCCAGGTCGCGCACGGACTCGCTCGCCTGGTCGAGCAGTTTCGACTCGGCGGCGACGGCGTCGACCAGGCCGAGGTCCCGTGCGTCCGGACCGCCGAAGCGGCGGCCGGTGGTCATCGAGGCGATGGCGGCCGACGGGGTCAGCTTGCCCTGGATGAGCGCCGCCATGCCCGGCGTGAACGGGATGTTGATGTCCGCCTCGGGAAAGCAGAAGTAGCCCCGGTCCTCCCGCATCACGCGGAAGTCGTGCGCCATCGCGAGCATGGCGCCCGCCCCGAACGCGTGGCCGTTCAGCGCGGCGACCGTGGGCACCGGCAGGGTGAGCACCCTGGCGAACAACTCCTGCACGTCGGTGACGTACTGCCCGGCCCGCTCCCCGTTGGCGGTCAGCCACGCCAGGTCGAGGCCGTTGGAGTAGAACTTGCCACCGCCGATGGTGACCAGCGCGGCCGGCGCGGCCCCGGCGGTGACGGTGTCCAGCGCCGAATTGACGCTTTCCAGCCACTCCGGGGAAAACCGGTTCTCGTCGGCGCCGAGGTCGAGTACGTAGACGGGGTCGTGGTGCTTCAGTTCGGGCATGTCAGTCCTTTGTGGATCGATGGCGGGCGGGTGGGTCGATGGCGAGCACCGCGCGCACGGCGGCGTCGAGGCGCAGGCGCGCGTCCTCGCCGATGCCCTCGCCCGGCGGGCCGCTCAGCGCGCGGCGGAACAACGCGGTCGGCAGGTCGACCACGCAGGTGGTGAGCACTTCGACGGCGGCGCCGTCGCGGCGGCCCCACAGCCGGTGGGTGAGCCGGACCAGCAGCGCGACCAGCCGCTTGTCCAGCGCGAGCAGGTCGTCGGCGAGGTCGGCGGGCAGGTCGGGGCCGAGCAGGTGGTCGCGTTTGACGGTGAGCAGCATGCGAGCCGCGGCCGGGCGCCGCCGCGCGAAGACCGCGGGCGCGCTCGCGGCGCCCACCACCGCGTCCACCGGATCCGGCCGGTCGGCGAGTTCGGTTTGCAGGTCGAGGAAGTCGGTCGCGGCCCGCAACCACACCCGGCCGAGCAGCGCGCTGATCGAGCCGAAGGCGTGGTAGATGGTGCCGTTCGGCACGCCGGCCGCCGCGGCCAGCGTGCGCACGGTGACCCCGGTCGCGCCGACCTCGGCGACGAGGCGTTCGGCGGTGTCGAGCAGTGCGTCCAGATCGTGGAGCCGGGGTCGGGCCATGGTCGCACTGTAACAGAACACGTGCTCCAAAACTTGACCGCCCGGCTAGGGTGGGGGGACGAAGGAGCTGCCTTGGAGATCCCCACCGCCCTGATCGGCTGCGAGGTCTACCGCACCGCGTTCGACTACCAGGTAAGGCTGATGCTGAGTGCGTGGAGCGCGGAGGAGGGCTACCGCGTCCAGGCCGAACTGGTGGTGGAGAGCGAACTCCGGTTCCGCGACGCCGCCGGGAACCAGCACGAGCTGACCCCCGGCGCCGGGGCCGCGCTGGCCCCGATCCTCGACCTCTTCGGCAAGAAGATCACCACGGTCGAGGTCCGGGAGCGCGGCACCCTGCACCTCGGCTTCGACAACGGCGCGGAACTGGTTGTCAGCCCGCACCCCGACTACGAGTCCTGGCACCTCACCGGCCACGGCGTCGACGGCATCACCGTCGGCCCCGGCGGCGAGGACGGCTGGACCTAACCCACCTGTCTCGACGCCCGGACCGTCCAGCCGTCCCCGGTGGCCACCGCGTGCAAGCTCGCCGAGCCGCTGGACGGCGTGATCTCGAACCGGTGGGTCCGGGCCGTGTCCGCTCGCAGGGGCGCGGACGGCTGGGTGGCCGGGATCGCGGTCCACCCGGCGGGCAGCGACAACCGGACATCGCCGCGTGGCAAGGGCTTGCCGGTCGCCGCGACGGTCACCTCCGCGGTGAACGGCGTGCCCGGCGAGACCTCGTCCGGGGCCATGATGGACACCGACGCCAGTGCCTTCGCCTCGTACCGGTGGCCCTGCTCGGCGTTCAGCGTGATCCGATCGCCCTCCCCGGCCACCTCGACGACCTGCCCGGTGGTGGTGTCCCGCACTTCGAACGGTCCCTCGAAGAGTCCACTTCGGACATCGACGGCACCGGTGTGGCCCGCGGTCAGGGCGATCCGGTTCGCCGCGCCACCGCTCCAGTCGACGTCCGCGGTCAGGTCCCCCCGCGCCCGCAGGCCGCGCACCGAGCCGTCCGCCCACGAGCCCGGTAGTGCGGGCAGCACGTCGACCGCGCCGGAATGGCTTTGCAGCAGCATTTCCGCGACCCCCGCGGTGGCCCCGAAGTTGCCGTCGATCTGGAACGGCGGATGGGTGTCCCACAGGTTCGTCAGCGTGCTGGTCTTCAGCAGCTCGGACAGCATGGTGTGCGCGTGGTCGCCGTCCAGCAGCCGGGCCCAGAAGTTGATCTTCCACGCCTTGCTCCAGCCGGTCCCGCCGTCACCGCGGGCGGTCAGCGAAACCTTGGCGGCCTCGGCGAATTCCGGTGTCGTGGCCGGGGTGACCCGGCTGCCCGGGTGCAGCGCGAACAGGTGCGAGACGTGCCGGTGCTGGTTGCCGGGATCGTCCTGGTCGGTCTTCCACTCCTGCAACTGACCCCACGAACCGATGCGCAACCCCGGGTCCAGCCGGGACAGCACGTCGGCGGCCTCGCCGGCGAACCCGTTGTCACCCAAGGACTTCGCCGCGGCGACGGTGTTGGTCAGCAGATCACCGACGATCTGCTGCGACATCGACGCCCCCGCGGTGAACGGTCCCTGCTCCGGCGAGTAGCTCGGCGTGACCACCAGCTTCCCGTCACGCGGATCGGCGACCAGCTCGTCGATCCAGAACTGGGCCAGCGACTTCATCATCGGGTACGCCCGCTCCCGCAGGAACGCCTCGTCGCGGGTGAACAGGTAGTGCTCGTAGTAGTGCTGCGCCAGCCACGCCCCGGATTCGGGGAACCAGAACGCGGTCGCCCAGTCGTGCACCCCGGTGAAGCCGAACGGGTTGGTTTCGTTGTGCACCACCCAGCCGCGGTTGCCGAACATCTCCCGCGCGGTCACCTCACCCGGCGGCACCATCGAATCCACGTAGTCGAACAGCGGCGCCGTCGTCTCCGAGAGGTTCGTGGTCTCGGCGGGCCAGTAGTTCATCTGCAGGTTGATGTTCACGTGGTAGTCGGCGCTCCACGGCGGGGACGTGGAGTTGTTCCACACGCCCTGGAGGTTCGCGGGCAGCGAGCCGGGCCGCGAGGACGCGATCAGCAGGTACCGGCCGTATTGGAAGTACAGCACCTCCAGCGCCTTCCGCGCGGCGGGCGGGGCCGAACCGTCCTGGTACGAGCGCAGCAGGTCGTCGGTCGGCACCGGCGGCGGCTGCTGGCCGAGCTGGAGGTCCACCCGGTCGAACAACGCCCGGTGGTCGGCCACGTGCGCGGTCCGCACCGCGGTCAGCCCCTTGGCCACGGCTTGGTCGACCCGCTGCGAGACCCCGGTGAGCGGGTCCGTGCCGGTCCGGTAGGCCGGATGAACGGGGGCGTAGTCGGTCCCGGCGGCGAGCACGAGGGTGACCGCGTCCGCGGCCTGGACGGTGACCGAGCCGTCCGCGTTGTCCGTCCGGCTGCCGCCCTCGTTGAGCACCTGGACCTGCGCCGCGAACCGCATGCCGTTGTCGGTCAGGTGGCCGGAAAAGGTGAGACGGCCGTCTCCGGCTCGCGCCGATTTCGACCGGTTGTCCGGCGCGGTGACCGCGGCGGTGAACCCGACCTGCCCCGGCTGGTTCGCGGACAGCCGCGCGACGATCACCTGATCGGCGGCGGAGGCGAAGTACTCGCGGGTGAACTCGGTGCCGCCGGCGGCGTAGCGCACGCCCGCGGTGGCCGTGGAAAGGTCGAGGTGGCGGCGGTACCCGGTGACCTCCGGCGGTGCCTGCGGCTGCGTCAGCCGGAGGTCCCCGAAGGTCTGGTACGCGCCGAACCCGTGCTTCGGCTGGCCGAGCTGGTCGGCCACCCACTCCGGATCGGCCTGCCCGTCGGCGGCGATCCGCTGCTGGACGGCTTCGAGCGCGCCTGGTCGCGGTGAGGTCCAGTTGCCGAAGTCGTAACCGGGGGAGCCGGGACCACCGGTCCACAACGTCTTCTCGTTGAACTGGAGCTGCTCGGTCTGGACCCCGCCGAACACGCTGGCGCCCAGCGCGCCGCTGCCGATCGGCAGCGACTGGGACTCCCAGTCCGTGGCCGGTTCGTCGTACCAGAGCGTCATGCCGTTCTCCTGGCGCGGCGGCTCGGCGGCGACGCTCGGCCCGGCTGTGCTCAGCGGCGGGATCGCGGCGGTCAGCGTGGCGGCGGCGACCAGCGCGAGCCACCCGCGCCTCCTCGTTCTGCTCATCAGGCTCCCTCGGCAAAGATCGGATGCATCTTCGGTGATGGCCGGTCGTTCGTCGGGAAAAGCGGGGTTGTGCACCAAAGTCATCGGATGTCCCGGCATTCTGACGATAGGGGCCGCCCGGGGTACGGTCAATCGGGGTTCCGCGGACCGACGAGCGAGGGAGCACGAAGGCGTGGCTTCAGCCGAGTACGAGTCGATCTTCACCTACGGCGCTCCGGCGCTGAAGTACGGGAGCGGCTCGAGCGACGAGATCGGATACGACCTGACGCAGTACGGCGCGCGGCGCGTGCTGGTGCTCACCGACCCGGATGTGGCCGCGACCGGCTGGCCGGGCCGCATCGCCGAGGGCATCACCGGGTACGGCATCGAGGTCGAGGTCTTCGACGGTGTGCACGTCGAACCGACCGACGTGAGCATGGCCAAGGCGGTCGAGCACGCGCGCGGGCACGGCCCTTGGGACGCCTTCGTCGCCGTCGGCGGCGGGTCGAGCATCGACACCGCGAAGGCGGTCAACCTGCTGACCAGCAACGACGGCGAGCTGATGGACTACGTCAACGCGCCGGTCGGTGGCGGCCGCGCGCCGGCCAAGCCGTTGAAGCCACTGGTGGCGGTGCCGACGACCACCGGCACTGGCGCGGAGAGCACCACGGTCTGCGTGCTCGACGTGTTGTCGCTGAAGGTGAAGAGCGGGATCAGCCACCTCCGGCTGCGGCCGACGCTGGCGGTGGTGGATCCGCGGCTGACGGTCAGTCAGCCCGCCGCGGTGACCGCGGCGAGCGGCATGGACATCCTGTGCCACGCCGCCGAAAGCTACACCGCGAAGCCGTACACCTCGTTCACGCGCAAACGGCCGGAGGAACGCGTGCCGTACTGCGGCTCGAACCCGCTGGCTGACATGTTCGCCGAGGAGTCGTTGCGGTTGCTGTCGCGCTCGCTGGTGGCGGCCGTGACGGATGGCTCGGACTTGCAGGCGCGGGAGGACATGGCGCTGGCGGCGACGTTTGCCGGGCTCGGCTTCGGCAACGCGGGCGTGCACATCCCGCACGCGAACGCGTACCCGGTGGCCGGGCAGGTGCGGGAGTTCCACCCGGAGGGCTATCCGGGCGACGAAGCGATGGTGCCGCACGGCATGGCCGTCTCGCTGACCGCGCCCGCGGCCTTCGAGTTCACCTTCCCGGCGGCCCCGGAACGGCACCTGCGGGTGGGGCGGTTGCTGGCGCCGGAGTTCGAATGGTCCGGGGACGCGTCCGGGTACCTGCCCGCCGTGCTGCGCGACCTGATGCGGCGCATCGGCATCCCGAACGGCATCGGGGCGGTCGGCTTCGGCGAGTCCGATGTGGACTCGCTGGTGGCCGGTTCGCTGAAGCAGCAGCGCCTGCTGGCCACGGCCCCGCGTGAACCCTCGGCGGATGACCTGGCCGGCATCCTGCGTGGGTCGGTGGAGCTGTGGTGACCGGGTACCCGCACGTGCGGACGGTTCCGCTGCGCTGGAAGGACAACGACGTCTACGGGCACGTGAACAACGTCGTGCACTACTCGCTGATGGACACGGTGATCAACACCTGGCTGATCGAAGAGGGCGGCCTCGACATCGAGCGCGGCGAGGTGATCGGGCTGTGCGTCGAGTCGCACTGCAACTACCGGGGTTCGGTGTCGTTCCCCGGTTCGCTGGAGGTGGGGCTGCGGGTCGCGCACCTGGGGCGGTCGAGCGTGCGGTACGAGATCGGGATGTTCTCGGCGGCCGGTGAACTGATCGCGGAAGGGCACTTCGTGCACGTGTTCGTGGACCGCGCGTCACGGCGTCCGGTGGAGGTGGGCGGGACCCTGCGCAAGTCGCTGGAGGCCTTGGCGGGATGACGTTCACGGTGGTGCCGGGGACCGCGGAATCGCCGGTTATCCTGCACGTGCCCCACGGTTCCCGAGCACTGACCTCGCACGCCCGGTCGCGCATCCGGCTGGACGATGCCGCTTTGTCGACCGAGCTGGACCTGATGACGGACGCGCACACGGGCCTCATCGCTTCGTGGGCCGGGGCTGGTTCGGCCTGGATCTTCCGGAACGAACTGTCACGTTTGGTCGTCGACCCCGAGCGTTTTCCGGATTCCCGCGAGGAAATGCGGACGGTGGGCATGGGGGCGGTCTACCTGCGCACGGCGCATGGCGCGGTCCTGCGTGAGGACGATCCCGAGCACGTCGAGGAGTTGCTGGTGCGGCACTACCGCCCGTATGCGGCGGCGATGACCGAACTGGTGGACGCCCGGCTGGCAGCGGCCGGGCGGGCGGTGATCTTGGACGTGCATTCGTATCCGAGCCGGGCGTTGCCCTACGAACTGCACGGTTCGGGGAAGCGGCCGCCGGTCTGCCTTGGCGTGGATTCCTTTCACACGCCCGAATGGCTGTGCGAGGCCGCGGCCGGGGTCTTCGGCGAGGTCGAGGTGAACACCCCGTTCAGCGGCGCCTACGTGCCGTTGAAGCACTACCGGCGCGTTCCGGAGGTGTCGGCGCTGATGATCGAGATCCGCCGGGACACATACATGACGGAACCGGGTGGTGCGGCCGGGCCGGGGCTGGACGTGGCGGCCGCGGCGCTCGTGGACCTGCTCCGCCTGTGCGAGGATCACCGTTCATGACCGCTCACCTCTCGACCCCCGTGCTGGACCTCGCCTACGAACAGACCGGTGACCCGGCCGGGCCGCCGGTGGTGCTGCTCCACGGGTTCCCCTACGACGTGCGGGCCTACGACGAGGTGGCCGCCCACCTGCCCGGTGCCAGGGTGATCGTGCCCCACCTGCGCGGGTTCGGCGCCACGAGGTTCCGTGACGAGGGAACGCTCCGGTCCGGGCAGCAGGGGGCGCTGGCCCAGGACCTGCTGGACCTGCTCGACGGGCTCCGGCTGGAGAAGGCCGTCGTCGCCGGGTACGACTGGGGTGGGCGAGCGGTGTGCATCGCGGCGGCGCTGTGGCCCGAGCGCATCGGCGGGCTGGTCACCGTCGACGGGTACAACGTGCAGAACCTCGCCTACGCGGGCGAACCCGCGCCGCCCGAGTGGGAGCGCACCTACTGGTACCAGTACTACTTCCACTCGGAGCGGGGCCGTCGCGGGCTGGAGCGCAACCGCGAGGAACTGTGCGAGTTGCTCTGGCGCACCTGGTCGCCGGAGTGGAAGCAGGCCGCGGAGGCCTTCCCCGCCAGTGCGCCGAGCCTGCACAACCCGGACTTCGTCGACGTCGTCATCCACTCGTACCGCCACCGCTACGGCCTGGCCGACGGTGATCCGCGCTACCAGGACATCGAGGACAAGCTCGCCGCGGAGCCGCCGATCTCCGTACCGACCATCGTGCTCGAAAGCGGCGCGGACGGCATCGGCGGCCCCAGTGCCACCGAAGACCGCGAGCACTTCACCGGGGCGTACACCCACCGGCTCCTGCCGGGAATCGGGCACAACGTCCCCCAAGAAGCACCCGCGGCCTTCGCCGAGGCGGTGGCGGCACTGATCTAGGGCCGCCAGGTGTCGTTCAGCGCGAGTGTGCAGCCGGAGGCGGTGGCCGTGCGGTTACCGCCTGATTCCCAGGTGATCGTGCTGCCTTCCTTGCGCAGGTACTTGTACTGGAAGGCGGTGCCCTTCGGCAGGCCCACGCTCCCCGTCCACAGTGGATAGTTCGCCGAGGACAGCGGGACCGCGTTCGCCGGGTTCCACGAACCCAGCTCCGGCCGGTCCCCGACGACGAAGACGTTCTGCCCCCACGTGGTCGTCGCGTTGACCGAGAACTGCGCCGAGACGCTCGCGCACCCGTTGGCGTACCGCTGTTTGACCACCGACGGCGTCTCCACCGGCGCCCCCGCGTCGATCGAGTGCGCCAGCCTGACGAACTGCGCCATCGACCACGCCAGCGGCGTCGCCGAGCCGGTGCCCTCGCCGAAGGTGAAGCCGCCGGTGCTCGCCCGGTCCCAGACCTGTTCCGGGATCAGGTACCCCGCGTTCGCGCTGGCCGCCATGGTGGCCAGGTGGGCCGAGGCGGACCGGCCGTTGGCGAGTTCGTACTCCCCGCGCTCACCGGTGAGCAGCGGCCACAACCGGCCGACGCCGGCGCCGGTGTACGGCCCGCCGGACGCGGTTTCCCCGTAGCCGTCGTGGTTGTAGCGGTACCACATCGGGCCGTTCGGCGTGGTCACCTTGATCGTCGAGTCCACTTCGGGCAGTGACGCCGCCACGTCCGGGTCGGCGGCGGGCTTCACACCCAGCCGCGCCAGTTCCAGGAAACCGGCGTCGACGATGGCGCGCTCGTCGTGGTTGCCACCGCCGTTCTGCAGGAAGATGTTCTGGCCGTCGTTGGGATTCCCGTTGCCGTCGACGCGCTCGAAGTACCGGCCGTCGCCGAGCGGGCCGGAGGTGGTGAACGTCCAGCCGGTCACCTGCGCCTGCCACTGGTCGGCGGTGGTGCGGTAGGTGTTCGCGCTCGCCGTGTCCCCGTTGCGCTCGGCGATGTCGGCGGCGCAGATCAGCCCGGCGATCTCCGCGGCGATGGTGGACGGCGAGTACCCGCCGTTCTCCTCCCAGCGCTCCTGCGGGGTGGACGGGCCGCGCGAGACCAGGAAGTCCGCCGACTTCTTCACCTTCGCCCACATCGCCGCGTCGAACCGCTGCAACTGCCACACCAGCACGATCGGGAACGCGACCTCGTCGAGCTGCAGGCTGGTCCAGCAGTTCGTGCCGTCGAGGCGCGTGTTCTGCGGGAACGAGCCGTCCGGGCGCTGCTGCACGGTGAACAGGTAGTCGGCCGAACGGTTCGCCGCCGCGGTGTCGCCCGCCGCGATCTGCGCGGTCGAAACCTGGTAGAGGTCGCGGGACCAGACGGCGTGGTAACCGCAGTCCCCGGTGCCGTTCGCGTTCTTGGCCTCACCCCAGGGATTTGTCAGCGACGCGACGTTCGCCCCGAGGTAGGTTTTGTCCTCGTGCGCCTTGAGCGTCATCAACGCGACGTTGTACTGCGTGGTCAGCCCGGCGCCGGTGATCGAACCGGGCACCGCGGCCAGCGAATCCAGGTAACCGTCCCAACCGGACCGGTACGCCGTGTCGGCGGCGGCGAATCCACCCGCGAGCGACGCCGACGCGTTCGCCGACGCGGCCGCGCGGTCACCGCCGAAGCCCAGCGCGAGCGTGAACGTGGTGTCGGTGCTCACCGGGATTTGGCCCAGCTGCACCAGGTTCCCGGCCGTCGAGGCCGAATCGTACTGCGCGTCGAGCGCGTGGTTGCCGCTCAGGTCCAGGTAACCGTCGCTCGCGCTGCCGCTGTAGCCGCTGGTCAGCTTGGTGAACCCGGTCGAGGCGGCGAGCGCGCTGGATACCGGACCGTCGGAGGCGACCAGCTGCCCGCCCGAAGTCGCGCCGGTGTCGCCCATGCCGCTGTTGTTCAGCGACGGGTTGTACAGCGCGTACAGCTGGAGCGGGCCACCGCTGAGCACCTCGAACCGGGTCTGGATCAGCACGGTGGCCCTGGCCGGGTCGGTGGTGTGCGTTTTGGTGATCCGGTAGCGGCCGTTGGTGGCGGTGTTGATCTGCCGGTAGCTCAGGGACCGCGGATCGGTGAGCACCACCTGCTTGCTCGTGTGATCGCGTTCCAGCTGGGTGAACCCGGCGCCGTCGGAGACCACGTACTGGAGGTCCTGGACGTTCGCCACGTCCACGGTCGGGTAGTAGACCTCGTGGTTGATGCCCTGGCCGAGGGTGAACCAGACCTTCGAGGCGGTCCCGGCCGAGGTGCCGAAACCCTCCTTGCCGCCGGTGGTCCAGGCCGCACCGGTGCCCGGTGCGCCCGGGGCTTCGGCGGGGGCGGCGCTGGCCGGCGCGGGCAGCGCGAGCACGGCGAGGGACAGCAGAGCGGCGGAAACGCGGTGGCGCGACCGCTTCGGTGACTTCATCAGGGGGTCCTTCCCACAGGCGTCGTCGGCAGCAGGAATTTGTTGTTCGTCGCAACATATTCGCCGTCACGGCCCGGCGACAGGGCCGATCGGGGTAACCCGGACCAGTGCGCCGAGTGGTCCGGTCGGTGTGCGTTTCCACTGGGTGGATCACCGGATAGCGGCAGTGATCGGGCCCGATCGGCGGTATGAATTGTGCCCGGAACTGTTTGCCCATACCCGTTTTCCGATCGTGACAAATGCTCTCTATATTGATTGCTCCCACACGACGAACAAAGGGCGAAGATGCCTAGTGAGCCGACCCGGCTGGCCGGAGTGCGGCCCATCACCGCAGGCCTCGTCGAAAAGTGCCTCGCCCGCCCCGGCGGGCAGAGCTGGGGTGCGCCACTGGTGGTCGCGCTCGGGGCGCGCGGCACCGGCAAGACGGCCCTGCTGCGGGAATTGGCCGGCCGGTGCGCCGATCTGCCGCACGCGCAGGTCGATTTCGAGAAAGAGGACTGGGCGCACATCGAACCGCGGGAACTGCTCGGTCACCTCGCGTTCGACCTGAGCAGGCAGTGGCGGCAGTTCGGCCGGATCGCATTTCCGCGGTTGTGGCTGTGCATGCTGGTGGTGGGCTCGCCGGTGGAAATCGGGGACCGCCGCCTGGCGCTGCGGAAATTGCGCGAGGTGCTGGCGCAGAACCAGCCGCTGGAGCAGAACCGCGACGCCGTGGTCGACGTGGTCCGGCTGGCCGGTGGCATCGCCGGGCAGAGCACGCCCGGCTGGCCGGAGGCCACCGACCTGCTGCTGCGCGGGCTGAGCTGGTACGACCGCAGGCGGCTGCTCGGCAAGATCAAGAGCCTGCCTGCCAGCTCCGGCAGCCGTGAGGACTTCCTGATCGAGATCGCGCGCTGGGCCCAGGGCGACGAGGACGACCGGGCCTCCGCCGACGCCACCTTCTGCGACGCCTTCCTCGCCGACCTGCGCCGCGCCTATTCCGGGGTCAACCGCGCCCGCCGCACGCTGAACGCCACCGTGCTGCTCGACAACGCGCACACGCCCGGCGGACAGGCGTTCCTCCGCGTGCTCGCCGAGGCCCGCCGCCGCGCCGGTCCCGACGCCGACCCGCTCGCCGTGTTCGCCACCAGCCGCGGCTGGAACCCGGACTGGAACACCAGCTGGCACCCGCCCACCGCGTCCGGGGCGGACGAGCCGGAGCGCCGCCGCCCGTCGGCCGAGCGCACCGGCGGGCTGTCCTGGCCGCGCCCCCGCAGACCGTCCGAAGTGGACGATGACTGGGCGGAACCGGTTACGCAGCAACACGGCCGCTGGTGGCCGTGGTACCTGATCGAACTCGGCACGCTCTCCGCCGACGACACGGTGGACCTCGCGGTGGCCTACGACATCCACCCGACTTCGCGGCTGCCCGGGTTCGTGCACCGGCTGACCGACGGCCACCCCGGCGCGACCACCGACGTGCTGCACACCATCGGGACCACCTACGACCGGTCGAACCCGACCGCGTTGCGCTCGGTGCTCCGGACCGAACTCCCGCGGCTGCGCGAGTACCTGCTCCAGGACTTCCCGGCGTCCAGCCGCGAGGACCTGATCACCGCGAGCGCGGCGCAGGACGTGGAAATCCTGTTCCACCGCGAAATCCTTTCGCTGCACCTGCCCGCCGGTGAGGGCGTGCTGTTCAAAACGCTCAGCGACACGCTCTGGTTGTGCGCCGAACCCGGCGACCTCCCGCGCTACGCCCTGCATCCGTTGCTGCGCCGCGTTCTGCTCGGCGAACTGGCCGCACGCGGCGACGACCACGAGCTGAACTGGGACCGCGTGCACACCCTGTGCCGCGACTTCTACGACCGCGGCGGGCGCGCGGTCTCCGCCCGGTACCACGACCTCGCGCTGGGCAACGTCGCCGAAGCCGTGGCCCACCTGCGCAAGCCGTTCGACGGGGAACTGGACCTGCGGCAGGCCCAGGCCTGGCTGGCCGAGCTGGACCAGATCACCGCCGCGCCGAACCGGCTGGACAAGACCGCCGAGCCCTACGACCAGGTGCAGGAGCACGCCGGGCAGTGGGCCGACGAACTGGACAGCACGCTCGCCTGGCTGCTGGTGTCGCTGTGGATCGCCGGTGATCCGCTCGGCGATCCCGGCGGCACGCTCGACTCCACCATCGAAAGCAGTTTCCACCACCTGGCGCAGGGCAGGGGCCGCGGCTCGATGCTGCTGCACGAACGCGCGGAGAGGTATCGATGAGCACGGGAACCGACCGGATCGCCCCGCCGAAGCCCGCGTGGTGGAAGTGGCTGTGGGTGGGTGGCGCGGTGGTGCTGGTGGTCGTCGTGGTGGTCGCGGTGACCGTGGTGGTGCCCGCGCTCAACCAGGCCGCGCGCACCTGCGGGGAGGGCGTGGAGCAGCGCGGCGAGCTGTCGGAATGCACCGGGGTCACCGACGGGCGGTACGTGTTCTCCCCGGAGTTGGCCGACGTCCAGGGCAAGATCCTCGCCGAGAACGAGGACGTGGCCAGCTCCGGCGAGAACTACGTGACCGTCGCGGTGTTCCTGCCGATGACACTGGCCGAAGTGGACATCCTGTCCCCGGAATGGGTGCGCCACCAGTTGCAGGGCGCGTACCTGGCGCAGCGGCGGGCGAACGACGGGGAGTGGGGCAGCGCCACGCCGAAGGTCCGGCTGCTGCTGGCGAACCCGGGCAGCAAGCTGGCCCAGTGGGAGCCGGTGGTCGCCGAGCTGGAGCGGCGGATCGAGGCGGAGCGCCTGGTCGCGGTCACCGGCATCGGGTTGAGCCTGGACGACGCGCGGCGCGCGATGAACCGGCTGTCCGAGCTGCGCGTCCCGATCATCGGCTCGCACCTGGCCGCCGACGAACTCTCGCAGATCCCCGGTTTCCTGCGGGTTTCCCCGACCAGTTCCACCTACGGGCAGGCGGCGGCGAACCACATCCGGCCGACCGCGCGCACGGCCTCGCTGGTGCAGGACCGCAACCCCGGCGACCTGTACCCGAAGACGCTGGCCGACGGGTTCACCGCGAAGTTCGCCGACGACGAGCACCAGATCGTCGGGCAGGTCGAGTGGTTCGACTCGACCCTGCCCGGGGTGGAGAACACCTTCCTGCAGATGATGCCGAACCTGTGCGGCAACAAACCGGACGTCATCTACTTCGCCGGCCGGGAGCACCACCTGACCGCGTTCGTCGCCGAACTGGCCAACCGCCGGTGCCTCGACCAGCCGATCACCGTGATGACCGGCGACCTCGCGCTGGTCGACGCCCCCGACGCGGCGATGCGGCGCGGGCTGGAGGCGAACGTGACCGTGCTCGCGCCCGGGCTGGCGCATCCGCAGGCGTGGGCCACGATGCCGGACCAGTTCGACCGGGTCTCGGTGGCGGGCTTCCGTGAGCCGGGCTGTGCGGACTGCTTCGAGGCCCTGTTCCCCGGCGAACGGCTCGATGACGGAGTCGCGATCCTGGCGCACGACGCGGTGCTCACGGTGGCGTGGGCGATCCGGCACTCGGGCGCGAACCCGGCGCGGACGGTGACCGCGCGCGACCTGCTCCAGATGCGCAACCGCCTGCACGACGAGGGGGCGGTCCCGGGCGCCAGCGGCCGCATCTCCTTCGACGACCGCGGGGACCCGGTGAACAAGGCGGTCCCGATCCTGCGCGTCCGGGTGGACGACACCCCGGAGTTCGTCGCCCTCTCCTCCCCAGGCGGCTGACACTCCCGTGGCGCGCTCAGCCGCTCACGACCCGGCCCGATGCAGTGAATGTGGCTTTCACTGCCGAATCCGCAGTGAAAGCCACATTCACTGCACGCCGACCGGCGCCGGCGGTGGCCGGCGGCTCGCGTGGCCTGGGCTGGGAGGCGCGATCAGTCATCTGCTTGACTGCCAGGCGTGCCGTCCGATCGTGACACCTCCGTCGAAGCGGAGTCGCTCGCGGTGGTCGGCCGGTTCGCGGGCATGGCCAGGGGTGCCGGCCTGCTGGTGATCAGCGCGTTCGGCGTGCTCGCCACCCCGGCGGAGGCGTTGCCGCTGGCCTTCGGCCTGCTCGCGCTCGCCGTGGTCGCCGCGCTCGCCGAGTTCTACACCGGGCACACCGGCCGCGGCAGGCCGCTCACCTTCACGCTCACGCTGGTCCGGGCCGCGGCGATCTGCGCGGCGCAGATCCAGACCGCGCCCGTCCCCGGCGAGCTCAACCAGTGGGCCCTCAACGTGCTCACCATCACCGTGATCACCCTGCAGTGGGAGTGGCCGCCGCGGCTGACCGTGCCCGCGGTGGCCTGCCTGCTGGTGGTCCAGCTCGCCCCGCTCGCGCCCGAGGACGCCGTGAGCACGGTCGTCCGCGTGCTCATCGAGGGCGTGCTCGCCCGCCTCGCCTTCCTTCTCCTCCTGCGGACGACCCGCCGCATCGACCGGCTCCGCGACCGCCGCGCCCGCCTCCAGCGCGAGGAATCGCTGGCACTGGAACGCAAGCGCCAGGAACGCGAGTACCTGGCCGTGCTGCACGACACCGCGTCGGCCACCTTCCTGATGGTGGCGCAGCGCGGCGAGACCGCGGACCCGGCGAAGGTGGCCGAGTACGCCAGCCGCGATCTGTCCATTCTCACCGGCGCCTCCGGCCGCGACAGCATGGTCGAGCTGGAGGCCTCGCTGCGCGGGGTGCTGGAGCAGAGTCCCGTCCTGGTCGACGCGCGGTGGACGCCGGTGCCGTTGCTGCCCGCGTCGGCCGCGCTGGCGCTGGTCCGCGCGGTCCGCGAGGCCCTGGTCAACGTCGAACGCCACGCCGGGGTGAACGAGGCGGTGCTCACCGTGGAAGCCGGGGTCCGGGTGTCCATTCGCGACACCGGGCGCGGGTTCGACCCGGATGCCGTTCCGGCGCACCGGCGCGGCATCCGGGGGTCGCTCGTCGAGCGGATGGCCGCGGTGGGTGGCCGCGCGACGGTGACCTCCGCGCCCGGCGCGGGCACCACGGTGGAACTGGTGTGGCCCGATGGCTGACGAAACCGACCGCGTGCTCGGCATCGTCCGGTTCGCGCTGCTCGTGGTGGTCGCGGCGATCCAGCCCGCGCTGAGCCTGAGCCGGGTGAGCGGCGGCGCGGACTCGGCCGCGTTCCTCGCGCTGGCGGCGGTCGTCGTGGTGGCCGCGGCCTGGGTGCTGCGCGGGCAGGCGGTCCCGTTGCCGGTGGCGCTGCCGCTCGCGGTGGTGACGCTGGCCGCGTCGGCCGTGTCGACCTGGATGGTGCCGCCCGACGAGCTGTTCGGCGAGGAGCACTGGTCCTTCGGCCTGGTCGGCTGGCACCTGCTGGTGCTGCTGCTGGACCGGCCCGCGCTGGCGGCGGCCGCGCTCGGCGCGCACGTGGTGCTCAGCCTGTCGCGGCTGGTCACCACCGCGCCCACCGAACGCGGCGAGGTCGGCGAGGTGGCCATCGCGGTGCTCAGCGTGATCAGCTTCCAGCTGGCCGCGCTGGCGCTGGCGCGGCTGGTGCACCGGCGCGCGCGGCAGGCGGGTGAGGCCGCGGCCGAACGCGACCGGCAGGCCCACCGCAAGGCGCTCGCCGAGCAGGAGGAGGCCGACCAGCGGATCCGATTCGCCGGGCAGCTCGGCGCCACGCTGCCGCTGCTGGCCGCGATGGCCGATCGCACGCTGGACCCGCGCACGCCCGAGACCCGGCAGCGGTGCGTGCTGGCGGCCACCCAGCTGCGGCGGTTGTTCGCCGAGAACGACGACGTGCCCGACCCGCTGGTGCACGAGGTCTCCGCCTGCGTGGACCTCGCTGAGCGCCGCGGGCTGACCGTCGCGCTGGCGGTCAGCGGCGAGCCGGTCGAGGTGCCGACCGAGATCCGCCGCGAGCTGACCGCGCCGCTGGTGACCGCCCTGGTCGGGGCCCGGTCGCAGGCGCGGGTGAGCGTGCTGCGGGCGGTCGGCGAGGTCCGGGTGGCGGTGCTCACCGACGGTGAACCCGGGGAAACTCCGGCGGGCTCGCCCCGCGTCGGGGTCGAGTGCCACACACTGGGGGAGCGGCTGTGGATGGAGGCGAAATGGCGTGCGGAACCGAGTTGACCGCGGTGGTCATCGACGATCACCCGGCCGTGCGGGCGGGGGTGGTGCACTGGCTGTCCTCGGGCAGCCCGCCGATCCGCGTGCTCGCCGAGGGCGAGGACGTGCGCGTCGCCTGGATCGGTGAGGGCGCCGAGGCCGACGTGGTCATCCTCGACCTGCACCTGAACAGCACCACCCCGGCGATGGGCGACCTCCGGCGGCTCACCGAGGCGGGCAGGCGGGTGGTGGTCTACTCGATGCGCGCGGACGACGAGATCGCGCTGCAGTGCCTCGAACTCGGCGCGCTCTGCTACCTGACCAAGGCCGAAGGCGACCAGCACCTGGTCGAGGCGGTCCGCGCGGCCGGTGGTGACCGGGCGTACACCCCGCCCTCGCTGGCCGGGGCACTGGCGGGTGACCGCTCGGAGCGGCGGCCCGCGCTCTCGGCCCGCGAGACCGAGGTGCTCATCGAATGGTTCCAGTCGGAGTCGAAGGAGTTCGTCGCGCACCGGCTGGGCATCTCCCCCAATACGGTGAACTCGCACCTGGAACGCATCCGGATCAAGTACGCGCAGATCGGCCGGGAGGCGCCGACGAAGGCGGCGCTGGTGGCCAGGGCGATCCAGGATGGGCTGATCGGCGTAAGCGATTTGTGATCATTTGTGGTGCCAACGGACCATGCCGGTTGGGCCGGTCGGGGATACGGTGCGGGCGACAGTGCCGAGCCCCGATTCGGCGGGGGAGCCCCGAGGAGATCCATGAAGTACGACCGCACCGCGTTGTTCGCCGCCGGTTTTGCCGCACTGACCCTGCTGACCGCCTGCGGTGGCGACGACAAGGCGGCCGCACCGCCCGCCGCGCCGGCCCCGGCCGAGTCCGCGGCGCCCGCCGCCGAGTCCACCGCGCCCAGCGCCGCGCCGACGGGTGCGGCCGGGTCCGCCGAGGTCACCGCGCCGGGTACCGAGCTGAAGGTCGGCGACCGCGCGGTCGTGCCGTTCAAGTACGGCACGGACAAGACCGGCACCGTCGCGATCACGGTCAACTCGATCGACCTCGGCTCGAACGCGGACCTGGCTTCGTTCGGTGACAAGGCCAAGGGCATGATCCCGGTGTACATCAAGATGACCGTGGAGAACGTGGGCGGCACCGACCTGTCCTACAGCTCGGTGCGGTTGCGCGCGGTGGGCCCGGACGGCCGCGGCACCGGCGTGATCATCACCGGCGAGACCCCGCAGTGCAAGTCGGAGTCGGCGAAGAAGGACTTCACCACCGCCGGGGCCAAGTACGAAACCTGCGAGCTGCAGGCGATCCGCGAAGGTGGCGAGGTCGGCGGCGCGACCTACACCGACGACGCCGAGTACAAGGACGACGTCATCACCTGGAAGAAGTAAGCCTGGCGAGACGGGCCGCGTCGGCGGAATCGTCGCGCATCGTGAGCTCGGTGCGCAGGTGGAACGCGCTGAGCGAGTTCCGCGGCGGCCCGTCCAGCAATGCCAGCAGGGGTGGGACCACGTCGGTGGCCGGTTTCGCCTGTGCCTTCTGCTGTTCGATGAACGCGGCCGTGGCCGGGTCGTAGTCCCCGGCGAACCCGGTCGCCGTGGTGCCGGGGTGGAACAGCACGTACGCGATTCCGGGGTGCTTCGCGGCGAAGTCGACGCCGAGCAGGTCGTTGAGCCGCCCGGCCTGGAACATCGCGCGCACCCCGTCGTAGTGGCGGGTGCTCTGCAGGTCGTCCCAGGCGATCGGGGTGTCGTGCCCCGGCCCGGCCACGTTGATCACCACGGCGTGGTCGCCCAGCACCCCGGCCAACCCCTCGCCGAGCACGGCGCGGCTCAGGTAGAACAACGCGAAGTTGTGCTCCAGTCCCTCCGCGGTGACCGTCCGGTGCGTCTGGAAGAACCGCGCGCAGAAAACGAGCCCGTCGATCGCCGGGTGGGTAGCCGCGATTTCCTTGGCTGCCTCCCGCGTGTTCGACATGAGGCTGAGATCGGTTTCGAGAAAGCTGACCAGCCCGGCGCCCTCGCGGACGAGCCGCGCGCCGCGCTCCCGGTTGCGCCCGAGCACCACCGCCCGGTCGCCGCGCTCGGCCAGCGCCCGCACGAGCGCGGCCCCGATCCCATCCGTGCCCCCAGTGACCACCACTGTCTTCGCCATGCGCTGACCGTACCAGCTGGATCACTAAAATGAACCCACGAGTTCAATAAGGTTCGCCCGCCGCCCAGCAAGTGGGCGTGGTTGCGCCTGCGGGCAGGCGACGGTCGACTGGTCCGCATGACTGTCACGGACGACTTGCTCGCCAACAACGCGCGCTACGCCGAAACCTTCTCCGGTCCGCTGCCGCTGCCGCCCGCCAAGCAGATCGCGGTGCTCGCGTGCATGGACGCCCGGATCAACGTCTACGGCGTGCTGGGCCTGCACGAGGGGGAGGCGCACGTCATCCGCAACGCCGGCGGCGTGGTCACCGAGGACGAGATCCGGTCGCTGGCGATCAGCCAGCGGCTGCTCGGCACCAAGGAGATCGTGCTGATCCACCACACCGACTGCGGCATGCTCACCTTCACCGACGACGAGTTCAAGAAGTCGATCCAGGAGGAGGTCGGCGTCAAGCCGCCGTGGGCCGCGGAGGCCTTCGCCGACCTGGACGCCGACGTCCGCCAGTCGATCGCGCGGATCCGGAACAGCCCGTTCATCCCGGTCAAGGATTCCGTGCGTGGCTTCGTTTTCGACGTCGCCACCGGCAGGCTCGCCGAGGTCTCCTAGACCAGGTCCCGCCGCCGGAAGGCGGCCACGCCCGCCCCCGCCAGCGCCACCGCGACGGCCGCCAGCGCCAGCAACGGCACCGCGCTGAACTCCCCACCGGAGAGCACCTTCGGCAGGTGGTGGAACGGCACGACCTGGTTGGCGATCCAGTAGTCCAGCCCGAGCACCGGCCCGAGCGTCTCGCCGAACAGGTTCATCACCAGCCACACCGTCCAGCTGATCGCCACGCTCGCCCGAGGCAGCAAACCGTAGGCGAGCATGGCGACGGCCCCGATCGTCCACGCCGCGGGGACCTGGATCAACGCGGCGCCGAGCACCCCGCCGAACTCACCGGCGAGGTCGCCGCGCATGGCGCCGTAGACCACCCCGGCACACACCCCCGCGGCCAGCAGCATCGCGAAAGTGCCTGCCATGGCGAAGAAAAGGTGCGACGCGGCCCAGCGCAGCCGGGTGGTCGCGGTGGCCAGGGTCAGCTCCGCGCGCGTCCCGGCCTCTTCCGACCGCATGCGCAACACGGCCAGCATCGGGTACAGCGCGGCGACAAAACCGAGGCTCACCAGGATCAGCCAGACGAACGTGCCCGCGAGATCCGCGCCCTCGCCGTCGGAGTAGCGGCGGAAGAACTCCTGCACGGCCGGTCCCGACCGGGTGGCCAGCGCGGGCATGCCGGTCGCCACGGACGAGGTCGCGGCGGCGATCGCGGCGAAGGCGGCGGTCCAGCCGAGCAGGGTGCCGCGGTGCAGCCGCCACGCCAGGCCCAGCGGCCCGGACAACGCGGCGGTGGCGTGTGCGCGCCCCGGCTGTGCGGGGACCACTCCAGCACCGAAATCCCGTTGGGACAGCAGGAAAAACGCCAACGCCGTGGCGAGAACCAACAGCCCCAGCGGCAAAAGCAGCACGGCCCAGCGCTCTTCTCCATACGGCGTCAGCAGGTGTGACCAGCCGAGCGGGGTGAACCAGCGCAACCCGAGCATCCCGCTGCCGTCGGCGACGAACCGCAGCAGGTAAGTCGCGCCGAGCACGGTCATGGCGACGACGGTGGCCACCCTCGCGCGCTCGGACAACTGCGCGGCCACCGCGGCGATCGCGGCGAACACCAGCCCCGGCGCGATGATCGCGAGTCCGAACGCCACCGACCCCGCCGGTTCGAGCCCGCTGCCGATCAACGCCGCCGTGCTCAACACCCCGGCCAGCACGGCGAAACCCCCGGTGACCACCAGACTGGCGATGAGCGGCGCGTACCGCCCGGCCGAGCCGGAGCGCACCAGCTCCTGCCGCCCGTTCTCCTCCTCGGTGCGGGTGTGCCGGATGACGCCGAGCACGGCCATCAGCGCCATCAGCGTGTAGACGATGTCGCCGATCTTCCACACGGTCAGCCCGCCGAGATCGGACGCGGTGAGCTGGCCGGTGAACGCGCTCAGCGCGCTGTTGCCGCCGACCTCCGCGGCGAACTGCGCCTTCGCTTCGGCGCTGGGGAAGAGCCGGCCGTACTGCTGGGCGACCCCCGCCGTGAGCAGCAGGACGAGCGCCACCCAGCCGCTGCCGAGCAGCCGGTCGCGCCGGAGGAAGAGCCGGACCAGGGGTGCTACCCCCGCACCTGAGTTCCGCATGCTTCAGAAGCTACACAAGATTCACAAACTTGTGAATAAGTTCGTGGCTTCGGCGCCGTGAACCACGTGTTCCCTGTCGTAATACGCCGTATTACGTTGCCGGCACCCGTGTGAAAATCCGGCGCCCTGGTCGGCATGATCTCGTCATGGATGATGCGGTGACGGTCCTTCGCCAGGAGTTCGAGGCAACCGAGGGCAGCTTCCTGTTGGGGTTGCGTGGAGCGGGGCTGGAGTGGGATCGGGTGGCGTACCGGCGCTTGGAACGGGCGATGCGCGAGGTGTGCGAGCGGCTGCAGGATGAGGACCGGCTTGAGCGGTGGATGGCGGAGGGGTTTTACTGCACCTCGCGCTTCGTGAGGGACTGGACCTCGCATCCGAACTTCCCGCGTCCGGAGCCCGAGCGGTATTACGAGGACTGTCTGCAGCGGCTCGATGATCTGGCGGACTGGTTCTTCCACGGCTTCCACATGTACGCGGAGCCGCACGTGTGGCCCGATCTCTAGCGTTGCGCCGGTGATGGCTTGCGCGGGCTGCCGCACGTGCCCTGCCGGCGCGGCAACGGACACGCGACACTAGTTCCGGTCGCCGAAGGTCTGCTCGCACGGCCAGCCGTCGCGGTCGGCGTCCCAGTTGAGCGGGTAGCCCGCGGCCAGCCAGGCGTTGTAGGCCGCCGTGTAGGAGTAGCCGTTGGAGTGCATCCACTGGCACGCCGTCCGGTCGCGCGGCGGCTTCGCCTGGGCGGCGGGCGCCTGCTGGGTCACCGTGACCGGCGGCGGCACCACGACCGTCTGCGGCGGGGCCACCGTCACCGTGGACGTGACCGGCGCGGCGGGCGCGATCGGTACCGCCGTTCCCGGGGTTCCCGCGCAACCCGATACCAGCAACAACGCGCCGACGACCACGATTCTTTTCACCATGACGCAAATCCTGAACGACCGAGCGCATTCCGGCTACGGCCCATCGGCCCGGTCCGGACCGGGTCTTTAGGCCCGGAAAACCGCCGCGAGCCACGGCAGGATCACCAGCAGTACCAACAAGATCAGGTTGATCCGCCAGTAGTGCACGAGCAGTGCGACGAATTCACGGATGAACGCACTGGGCAGAAAATACAACGCCGTCGGCGAACCGAGAACGTGCACCGGCAGGTGCATCCGGCGGGCGGTGACCGCGGTCCGGAACACGTGGTAATTGTTCGTCACCACCACGGTCTTTTCCGCCCGCGACCGCTTTCCGAGCACTTCGACGCCGTAACGCAGGTTCTCCTCGGTGGAGGTGGCCTGCTCCTCCAAGAGCACCTTCGCGGCCGGAATCCCGCGCCGCACCAGGTAATCCCGCATCGCGACGGCCTCGGTGACGGTCTCGCCAGGGCCCTGTCCGCCGGAGACGACGATCAGCGGCGGCTCACCGGACTGCCGCCGGTACAACTGCCGCGCGCGGTCGAGCCGGCCGGCCAGCAGCGGCGGCACCTCCGCGCCGCGCAACCCGGCGCCGAGCACCAGGATCGCGGTGACCCCGCGCCGCCGCACGATCCGCCCGTAGAGCACCGAGTACACCAGCAGGCAGGCGAACAGGAAACTGACGTACGCGCACGCGAGCAGGACCGAGCCGAGCGCCGCCATCGCCCAGCGGCTGCCCGCCGGGCCGAGGACCAGGGTCAGCACCACCACCCCGGCCAGTGCCACTCCCGCCGCCAGTGACAGCACGTTGGCCGGGCGGTGGCCCTCACGCCGCCACATCACCACGCCGTTGCCGAGCAGGGCCACCGGCGTCAGCAGGGCCACCGCCGCGATCGCGGGCAGCAGCAGCGTCTCGCGCACCCAGGCGGGTGAGAACACCAGCAACGCCAGGCCGGACAGGGTCGCCGCGACGCCGAGCCAGACCGCGTTGCTCACCCGCCGCGGCTCCCGCAGGAAACCCGCGGCGAACACCGTGAACGCCACGGCGGCGAGTGATCCGTACAGCACGCCGATGACGTTCTCCTCGGGGACGGGCCAGTGGGGGCTCTCACCCTAGGCGCTGCGCCGCCGGGCGAACGCCTGTACGGTCGGAGTGTCTCGGTTCAGACAGCAGCCGTCACCCACTCCGGTTGGATCAACCGCATCCGGGGACGGCGCGCTCGTGCGGTGTCCCTCGGTGTGTGAGGAGGCCGCATGCCCTACCCCAACGCCCGCGCGACCATGACCGTCTCGGCCACCGCGGAGGCCACCGTCGTCAAGGTCAGCGGCGAGGTGGACGCGCTGCTCACGCCGCGCTTGCGCGACCAGCTCACCGTCGAAATCCGGCTCGCGCCGCGTGCGCTCGTGGTGGACTTCTGCGACGTCCGGTTCTGCTCGTCGGCCGGCCTGGCCGCGCTGATCGGTGCCTGCGGTGACGCCAGCACCGAAGGCATCCCGTTCGCGGTCGCCACCCGCCAGCACGCCGTGCTCCGGCCGATCGAGCTGATGAACCTGCGGGAACTGCTGGTGGTGCAGCCCAGCGTGGCCGACGCACTGGCCTGGGCCGCCCGCCCGCTCACGTCGAGCTGAGACGGAACGTTCCCAGCGACACCGCTCCGCCGAAGACGAGGTACAGGTCGCCGCGTCCCGTCGCCCCGGTCAACGGGGCGGACGCGGTGACGTACTCGTACTTCCCGCCCGTGGCCGGTACTGCCAGCGTGCCCAGCGATGGGCCGTCCGGACCGCCCGTCCGGACGGTGATCGTCGCCGGGCCGGGCGCGGACACCAGCGCGCTGATCCGGTTCGCGTGCAGGTCGGCGTCGTGGAAGGCGATCCAGCCGCCGGACCCCGAGGTGACCGAGGTGCCGCGTTCCTTCGACCGGTCGGTGAGCGTGATGCCGTGGTAGTCGTCGAAGTTCTCGGCTTCGGTGTCGCGGTGCAGGTCACGCGGCGGAACGGCCTCGCCGCGCACGCGCAGCGTGCCCCGCGCCCGGATGTCCGCGCTGGACGCGCCGACGAGCACGTCGTGGATGGCGGTTTCGACCACCCACCGGTCGCGGGTCACGTCCCAGTGCGCGAGGTCCGCGGCACGCAGGGAGAGCGTCACCGTCTTGGACTCGCCCGCCGCGAGGTGCACACGGGCGAACGCCCGCAACCGCAGGTTCGGCTGCGTGACGCGTGAGGTCCGCTGGTGCGTGTAGAGCTGCACGACCTCGTCACCGGCCCGCTTGCCCGTGTTCGTCACGACCACGTTCACGCCGATCTCGCCCTGGGCGGACATCGACGGCGCGCTCAGCCGGAGGTTCCGGTAGTCGAAGGTGGTGTAGGACAGGCCGAACCCGAAGGGGTACAAGGGATCGCCGGTGAAGTACTGGTACGTGCGCCCGGCCTTGATGATGTCGTAGTCGAGCAGGTCGGGGAGGTCGGCCAGGGATCGGTACCAGGTCTGGGTGAGCCGCCCGGCGGGGTTGACCCGGCCGTAGAGCACGTCGGCGAGCGCGTGCCCGGTTTCCGCGCCCGCGTGCGTGGTCCAGACGACCGAGCGGAGGTTCTGCTGGGCCCAGCCGATGGTGGTCGGATAGCTGTTCTCCAGCACCAGCACGGTGTCCGGATTCGCCTGCCGCACCGCCTCCAGCACGGCCTGCTGCGCGGGCGCGAGGTCCAGGCTCTGCCGGTCGTCGTCCTCGCGGCCGCTGATGAACGGCATGCTGCCCGCCACCACCACGGCCACGTCGGCGGCGCTCGCCGCCTCGACTGCGCTCTCGATCCCGCTGCGCACGACCTCCCGGGTGAACACGGTGGCCTCGGCGGGGGATTTCGCGGTGATGGCCAGCCGTCCGTCACCCCCGACGGCCACGTACTTCTGGTCGCCGAACCACGAATCGTCGGTCTCGTTGCCCGCGTACTCCAGCACGTGGCCGCCGCCGTGCGCGGTGAGCTTGAACTGCTGCTGCACGAACCAGCCGTTGGGCTGCACGGCGTTGTTGACCACGGTGCGGTCCGGGCCGAACGAGAGGAACTGCCCGTTCGACAGCGCCCGCAGGGTGACGATGCCCTCGCCCCAGTCGTAGACGTCGAACCTCGTGTCGTCGCCGGTGGACGGGGACACGGTCAGCGGGCCGGCGGTCGCGGGTGCCGTCACGTAGCCGGCGGAGGTGCGCAACGCGATCCGGTCCACGCCTTCGGTGGTGGTCACCGCCGCGCCCGCGGCCTCGGAGATCCCGCCGAACGGGGTGATCCGGTAGGGCAGCGCGCCGGAGTACCAGTCGGTGTAGAGCGTGTCCGCCAGCTGGCCGATCACCGCCACCGTGCGGCCGCCGGCCAGCGGCAACAACCCGTCGTTCTTCAGCAGCACGATCGCCCGCCCGGCGGTTTTCCGCGCCAGCGCCCGGTGTTCCGGGGTGTCGACGACCTCCTTGCCGAGGTGGCCGTACGGCCCGCCGCCCGGGTCGAACTCGCCCAGCCGGACCCGGAGGCTGAGGATGTGCCGGACCGCGGTGTCCACATCGGACTCTTCGAGCAGGCCCTGCGCCAGCGCGGCGTGCACCGCTTCGATCGTCTTCGCCGAGTTGGTGTCGTCGACGGTGAAGCTGTCCAGCCCGGCCCTGATCACCGCGGCGTCGGCCTCGGGCTGCGTGGCGTAGTAGGCCTGGCTGGCGGTCAGGTTGTTCGGCCCGCCGGCGTCGGTGACGTTGAACAGGGGCCGCTCGGTCCACGTGCGCACCACGTCGTTGTGGTCGAAGTGGGCGGTCATCGGCCTGCCGTTGACCAGGTTGTACGCCGACATCACGCCGGTGGCGGCGTCGGCGGCGATCGCGGGCCGGAAGGCCGACTCGTAGTACTCGCGCTTGACCCGCGGCCGCAGCACCGACGAACTCGTGTCGCGCCGGACCTCGTTGTTGTTCGCCAGGTAGTGCTTGAGCACCGGCGCGGCCCGCAGGCGGTCGGGGTCCTCGCCCTGGATGCCGTGGCCGTAGGCGGTGGAAATGACGCCGGTCAGGTACGGGTCCTCGGAGTAGCCCTCCTCGTTGCGGCCCCAGCGCGGGTCGCGCAGCAGGTTGACCACCGGGGCCCACAGCTGCAGGCCCCACACGCCGGGGTTCTCCGCGTGGAACCCGCGCGCCTCGGTGCCCACGGCCGTGCCGACCTGCTTGACCAGCTCGGGGTCCCAGGTGCTCGCCAGGCCGATGGCCTGCGGGAACACCGTCGCCGTCGCGGTCACCACGGCACCGCCGTTGGACTTGTCGGTGGACCAGGCGATGCCGTGCAGCGCCTCGGTGCCGGTCTTGAACGCCGCCACGCCCAGCCTCGGCACGGCGGCCTGGTACTGGTGCAGCAGCGCGACCTTCTCGTCCAGGGTGAGCCTGCCGAGCAGGTCCGCCACCCTGGCGTCGAGCCCCAGTGACGGGTCGCGGAACGGGAACTCCTGCGCCCTGGCCACCTGCGGGAGCGCGGCGGCCAGCAGCGGGGCCGCGGCGGCGATCGCCAGCACCTGGCGGCGGGAGAGCTTGGACGGGGACACGGCCACCTCCGGACGAACGTTGTGGAGAACGTTTGTCGAGAACGTTGTCGGGAACGCTGTCGAAGCGATTCGACAGTCATCGATGATCTGTCGGTCTGCAGTGGTGCGCGGTGCCGGGACTATGGCACCGATCAGCGGGCCAGGTCAACGCTCCTTGTGTTCTTCGGCGGACTGGCCTAACCTCACCCAGCCGGAACAGATCGTCGATGCGCTTCGACTGACGGGAAGGGGCGAGATGATCACCATCGCGGATGTCGCCCGTGACGCCGGGGTCGCGCCGAGCACGGTGTCCTACGTGCTGTCCGGGAAGCGCTCGATCTCGCCGGAGACGCGGCGCCGGGTCGAGGCCAGCGTCCGCAAGCTCGGCTTCCACCCGCACGCCGGCGCCCGCGCGCTGGCCAGCAGCCGCACCCAGGTGCTGGCGCTGGTGGTCCCGCTGCGCACCGACATCCACGTACCGGTGGTGATGCGGTTCGTCACCTCGGTGGTCACCGCCGCCCGCAAGCACGACCACGACGTGCTGCTGCTGACCGCCGACGAGGGCCCCGACGGGCTGCGCCGCGTGGCCGGTTCGGCCAGCGCCGACGCCATCCTGGTGATGGACGTGGAGGCCGACGAGCCGCGCGTGCCGGTGTTGCAGTCGCTGCTGCGGCCGGTGGTGCTGATCGGCGTGCCGGACGACCCGGCCGATCTGTCCTGTGTGGACCTGGACTTCACCGCGGCGGCGGCCCGCTCGGTGCAGCACCTCGCCGATCTCGGGCACACCGAGATCGCGCTGGTGGGCCCCTCGCCGAACGTCTACGAGCGGGGGACCAGCTTCGCCGGCCGGTTCCTGCGCGGTTTCGCCGCCAGCGCGCAGGAACGCGGGTTGCGGGCGACCAACCACGCCTGCGCGCCCTCCTACGCGGCGGTGCGCGAGTGCGTGGCCAAGATCCTGGCCGGGCAGCCGGAGCTGACCGGGCTGGTGGTGCACAACGAGGCGGTGCTCGGCGGGGTGCTGGCCGAACTCCAGCGGCACGGCAAGCAGGTGCCCGACGAGGTCTCCGTGGTGGCGATCTGCCCGGAGGACATGGCCGCCCAGTACGCCACACCGCTGACCACCGTGGCGATCCCGTCCGACGACGTGGGGCAGATCGCGGTGGAGATGGCGATGCGGCAGCTCGACGGGGGCGGCTCGGCCGAGATCCGGCTGCTGTCCCCGAAACTCACCCCGGGGGGCAGTACCGCGCGCCGGCGCTGACGCACCGGCGCGACCGGGTTCCGCACCCCGTATTTCGAAGCGCTTCGACAGTGCCAAGATTCGGAGGACTAGATGAGCAGTGCCGCTCGAACCGCCCTCGTGCTCTCCGCCGTCGCCGCGAGCGCGGTCGCACTCGCCGGCTGCGGCCCCAGTGACCCCGGCCAGGCGGCCGCGGAGATCACCGCCCTGGACTACTACGCCGACCAGCAGGGCAGCAAGGCCTGGCAGCAGGTGCTGGACACCTGCGCGGCGGAGACCGGGATCAAGATCACCCGGCAGACCGTGCCGACCGACCAGCTGCTGCCCAAGGTCCTCAAGGACGCCAGCTCGCGCACCCTGCCGGACCTCCTCTTCGCGGACAACCCGTCGCTGCAGCAGATCGCCGCCACCGGCGCGCTCACCCCGCTGACCGACTACGGCATCTCCACCGACGGGTACTACCCGGGCATCGTGAAGGCCGGGACCTACCAGGACAAGGTGTACGGGCTCGCCCCCGGGGTCAACGGGCTCGCCCTGATCTACAACAAGAAACTGTTGTGGGAGAAGGGGATCGAGCCACCGCAGACCTGGGAGCAGCTCAAGGTGGCGGCCACCGCGCTGACCGCGGAGAGCAAGTACGGCCTGGCCTTCTCCGCGCTGGCCACCGAGGAAGGCGCCTGGCAGTTCCTGCCGTTCTTCTGGAGCAACGGCGCCGATCTGGCCACATTGGACTCACCGCAGGGCGTCGAGGCGATGCGCTTCGTCAACGACCTGGTGACCTCGGGGTCGGCGTCGAAGTCGGTGCTCAACTGGAACCAGAACGACGTGGCCGACCAGTTCGTCGCGGGCAACGCGGCGATGATGATCAACGGCTCGTGGAACCTGGCGCGGCTGGACGAGACCGCCGGGCTGGAGTACGGCGTGGTGCCGATCCCGACGCCGCGGGCGGGTACGCCGCCCGTGGTGGCGCTCGGCGGTGAGGTCGGCGCGATCCCGGCCACCGGCGCGGACCGCCAGCAGGCCGCGGCCAAGGTGCTCGGCTGCATCCTGGCCGAGCCGAACATGGTCGCCTGGGACAAGGCACACGCCTACGTTCCGTCCAAAGTGGAGGTGGCGAAGAAGTTCGGCCAGGAGAACCCGGCCATGCAGCCGTTCGTGACCGAGGTGGAGACGGCGCGGTCGCGGACCGGGGAGCTGGGGGAGAAGTACTCGACCGTCTCGCAGGCGCTGGGCGCGGCGCTGCAGTCGGTGCTGGCCGGGCAGCAGTCGCCGGAGGACGCGCTGCGGGCGGCGCAGGAGCAGGCGGGCCGTCCGTGAGGCTGGGTGCCTCGCGCTGGGCGGCCTGGGCGTTCCTGGCGCCCGCGCTGGCCTACCTCGTGCTGTTCTTCGGGTACCCGCTGGTCAACAACGTTTCGATGAGCCTGCGCGAGTACTCGGTCCGCTCGTTCTACACCGGTGAGGCGCCGTTCACCGGGCTGGACAACTACGCGGCGGTGCTCGGTGACCCGCTGTTCGGCACGGCCGTGCTGAACACCGCGGTGTTCACCGTCGCGTCGATCTTCTTCCAGTTCACCATCGGGCTGGCGCTGGCGGTGTTCTTCAGCGGCCGGTTCCCGCTGAGCGGGCTGCTGCGCTCGCTGCTGTTGCTGCCGTGGCTGCTGCCGCTGGTGGTCAGCGGCGCGGTGTGGCGGTGGATGCTGGACCAGGACCACGGCGTGATCAACGCGGCGCTTCGGGCGGTCGGCCTCGCCGACGGCCCGACGCCGTGGCTGACCGATCCCGGCTGGGCGCTGCCCGCGGTGATCATCGTGAACATCTGGATCGGCATCCCGTTCAACCTGGTGATCCTGCACGGCGGGCTGCGCGCGATCCCGTCCACTTTGTACGAAGCGGCGGAACTGGACGGCGCGGGCGCCTGGCAGCGGTTTCGGCACGTCACCTGGCCGCTGCTGCGCCCGGTCACCGCGGTGGTGCTGATGCTCGGGCTGGTCTACACGATCAAGGTGTTCGACGTGATCATGGTGGTCACCGGCGGCGGGCCGGCGAACGCCACGCAGACCCTGACCACCTGGGCCTACCAGCTCTCCTTCGACGGCGACTTCGCCTTCGGGCAGGGGGCGGCGGTCGGCAACCTGCTGGTGCTGGTCGCGACCGTGTTCGGCCTGCTGTACCTGCGGTCGGCGCGGGCACAGTTGCGGGAGGAGCAGCGGTGACCAGGTACCTGCGCACCGCGGCCGGGATCGCGGTGGTGATCGTGCTGCTGTTCCCGTTGTACTGGATGGTCAACGCCTCCCTGCAGCCGGCGGGCTCGCTGCTGAAGCCGTCACCGGACTGGCTGCCGCTGGACGGCACGCTCGACGGGTACCGCAGCGCACTGTCCACTCAGGGCGGTCACCTGCTGGCCAGCCTGGCGGTGGCGGCGGGCACCGTGGTGGTGTCGCTGCTGATCGCCATGCCCGCCGCGTACGCGCTGGCGCAGCTGAGGTTCCGCGGGGTGCAGGCGTTCGTCTTCGCGCTGCTGATCGTGCAGATGGTGCCGGGCCCGGTGATGGCGAACTCGCTGTACACGCTGTTCAGCGAGTTCTCCCTGATCGACAGCTACCTGGGCCTGGTGCTGGCCGATTCGACGGCGACCATCCCGTTCGCCGTGCTGGTGCTGCGGGCGTTCATGCTGTCGATCCCGCGCGAGCTGTCGGAAGCGGCCAGAGTGGACGGTGCCGGGTACTGGCGGGTGTTCAGCTCGATCATCGTGCCGGTCAGCCGCAACGCCATGGTCACCGCCGGGTTGTTCTCCTTCCTGTTCGCCTGGGCGGACTTCCTGTTCGCCGTCACGCTCACCACGGGACGCGCGATCGAACCGATCACGGTCGGCATCTACCGGTTCATCGGCAACCAGAGCGCCGACTGGAACGCGGTGCTGGCCACCGCGGTACTGGCCTCGATCCCGGCGGCGGTGCTGCTGGTGATCGCGCAGCGGTACGTGGTCGCCGGGGTCACCGGCGGCGCGCTCAAAGATTAGGAGCAGGCATGATCGAAGTGCGGGTCCGCCACGAGGTGATCCGGATCGAGCCGTGGGGCCCGGACAGCCTGCGCGTGCGCGTGGGCAGGCACGTGATCACCGAGGACGTGCCGGGTGCGCTCGTCGCGCCGAAGCCGTCCGAAGTGGAGGAGTCGGAACACCGGGTGGTCAACGGTTCCCTGACCGCGACGGTGGACCTGGTGGACACGGACACCGGCGTGGTGCCGGTGTTGTCGTTCACCCGCACGGACACGGGCGCGGAACTGCTGTCCGAGCAGCGGGCGCACTTCTGGTGGCCCGGCCCGCGGCTGCGCGAGGAACGCGGTGGCGGGTATGCCCGGCTGGAGCAGCGGTTCCACGCGTACGAGGACGAGCGGCTCTACGGGCTCGGGCAGCACACGCACGGGCGGCTGGACCAGAAGGGCATGGTGCTCGACCTGGTGCAGCGCAACGGCGAGGTGTCCGTGCCGTTCCTGTTGTCCAGCCGCGGTTACGGTCTACTGTGGAATTCCCCGGCGGTCGGGCGCGTCGAACTGGCGGAGAACGGCACCCGCTGGGTCGCCGATTCCGCGCGTCAGATCGACTACTGGATCACGGCCGGTTCGCCGTCGCAGATCCTGTCCCGCTACGCCGACGCGACCGGGCACGCGCCGATGCTGCCGGAGTGGGCGAGCGGGTTCTGGCAGTCGAAGCTGCGTTACCGCAGCCAGGCGGAACTGCTCGACGTGGCCAGGGAACACCACCGGCGCGGCCTGCCGATGTCGGTGCTGGTGGCGGACTTCTTCCACTGGACGCACCTGGGGGACTGGCGGTTCGATCCGGCCGAGTGGCCGGACCCGGACGCGATGATCGCCGAACTGGACTCGCTGGGCATCCGGCTGATGGTGTCGATCTGGCCGTCGGTGAGCCCGCTGAGCGAGAACTTCGCCGCGCTGCGCGACCGCGGTCTGCTGGTGGGCACCGACCACGGCATCCCGGCCCACGCGCCTTGGCACGACAAGGGGTTCGACGTCGAGATGCCGGTGACCTTCTACGACCCGACCAATCCGGCGGCGCGGGAGTTCGTCTGGGAGACGGTCAAGCGCAACTACTACGACCGCGGGGTGCGCGCGTTCTGGCTGGACGCCTGTGAACCCGAGTTGCAGCCGGGGCACCCGCACAACCTGAGCTTCCACAGTGGACCGGGCAGCGAGGTGGCGAACCTGTACCCGCTGGCGAGCGCGCAGACCTTCCACGAAGGCGCGCGGGGAGCCGGCTCCGAGGACGTGGTGCTGCTGTGCCGGTCGGCGTGGGCGGGGAGCCAGCGCTACGGCGCCGCGCTGTGGTCGGGGGACATCCCGGCGACCTGGGCTTCGCTGCGGGCGCAGGTGCGGGCGGGGCTGAACGTGGCCGTGTCGGGAATTCCCTGGTGGACCACGGACATCGGCGGTTTCCACGGGGGTGACCCGGATTCGCCGGAGTACCGCGAGCTGATGGTGCGGTGGTTCCAGTACGGGGTGTTCTGCCCGCTGTTCCGATTGCACGGGGTGCGGGACCCGCGGGTGCCGTTCGGGCCGGAGATGACCGGCGGCCCGAACGAGGTGTGGAGCTACGGCGAGGAGGCGGGGGAGCTGATCGCGGCGTCGTTGTGGTTGCGGGAGCGGATCCGGCCGTACCTGATGACGCAGATGCGGGCCGCGCACGAACACGGCACGCCGCCGATGCGGCCGCTGTTCGTGGAGTTCCCGGAGGACGCGGGTTCGTGGGACGTGGACGACCAGTTCATGCTGGGGCCCGACCTGCTGGTGGCGCCGGTGTTGCAGGCCGGAGCTGGCGCGCGCGAGGTCTACCTCCCGCCGGGCGTGACGTGGACCGACGCGTGGACGGGCGAGGTGGCCGAGGGCGGGCTGGTGGCCGCGCCGCTTGATCGCATCCCGTTGTTTCTGCGTGACGGAGCGAAGTTACCGATCTCGGGGTGAGCCGGCGGCGTTCCGGGCGCGTATGAGTCGGTATGGCGTGGCGAGTGGCGAACGCACTGGACAAACTACTGGCACAACTGGACGCGCTGGCCCCGGGCCGGAACCGGGCCAGCGACGGATCGATCGGGGACACCTCACACCAGAACCGCAGCAGTGACCACAACCCGTGGTATGGCCCCGGCATCGTGACCGCCCGCGACTTCACGCACGACCCGGCGGGCGGTCTCGACTGTCATTGGCTGGCCGCGAGGCTGGTCGAAGTGCGCGACTGGCGGGTGAAGTACGTGATCTGGGACCGCCGGATCGTCGACTCGCGGACCGATCCGTGGTCGTGGCGCCCGTACCACGGGGAGAACCCGCACACGAGTCACCTGCACCTTTCGGTATTGCCCAACCCTTCCTGCGATGACGTCACGCCGTGGGACCTCGGCGTCGTCGCGGAGTTCAACAGCGAGGAGCACAGCGTGGAACTGACCCCGGGTACGTTCGTGTCGAAGACGCTGGTCTGCCCGTCGGTGGCCGCCGACCTGGTGATCAGCCTGGGCTTCGTGTCGTTCACCGTGCACCACATCAAGTTCTTCGGCCCGACGCCGGAAGCGGGCTCGGCGGAACTGGCTTCCTACGGTGAACAGATCGTCGACCCCGCACGCCCCTACGTGAAACCCGCCCCGGCGGGCGCCCTCACCGCGGAAATCCTCTACTCACTGGCGCCCGGCACCCCGCAGCACACCGCGGTGGCTGCCTTTCGAGCGCGCTGAGCCTCCGGACAGCGACCACGACGCGTGGTGAGCAGCAACGCGGGCACACCCTGGAAAACGGGGCAAACCCTGCATGATGCCGCCCTGCTCACCCGTCCGCGGCCCCCGCCCTCACCCTACCGGCGCCCCCCGACGCCCATGAGGTAAGTTCGACCAGCGACTCGCGGGGGCTTCGTCGCACCCGCCCGCTCGCACGGGGCCGGTAGCTCAGTTGGTCAGAGCAGGGGACTCATAATCCCTTGGCCGCGGGTTCGAGCCCCGCCCGGCCCACCCCTCTGACCAGCCCAGATCCTCTGGTGCAACGTCGTCACCCATCCGCGTGTCCATTGCCCTGTCCATTGACAGCCCTCGTCAGGCGCGCTCAGCCTGTGGTTATGGCCAGGACAGCAGCGAGCGGAGACAGCCGCAAGCGGGGGAGCATCCGCGCCCGGGGCAACTCACTCCAGGTGCGCGTCTATGCCGGCGTGGATCCGGTAACCGGCAAACCCGCCTACCTGACGGAAACCGTTCGCGGAACGGATAAAGCGGCACACCGAGCCGCGAACAAGGTGATGACGAAGCTCCAAGCGCAAGTCGATGGACAGCGCTCGGCGAGCACTTCGGTCTCGTTGTCCTACGCCATCGATGAATGGCTCCGCACGGCCGACATCGAGTCGACAACTCGTCATGGCTACGTGGGCTACATCGAGCGCAGCATCCGGCCGACGCTCGGTGACATCCCGATCAACAAGCTGACGGCTCGCATGCTGGAAACCTTCTACGGCGAACTCCGGCGATGCCGGATCCGATGCAGCGGTCGGCCGTTCGTTGAGCACAACGCCGAAGGTGAGCACGATTGCGGCAAGCTGAAGTGTAGGCCGCACAAGTGCAAGGGCATGGCTCCGTCGTCGGTGCGGCAGATTCACTCCATCATCAGCGGGGTGCTCAATGCCGCCGTTCGCTGGGACTGGATCACCTCGAACCCCGCACGCATCGCTCAGCGCCCGAAACAGACGCCGCCGCAGCCCGATCCGCCGTCGCCCGCCGAGGCCGCCCGCCTCGTGGAGAAGGCTTTCGCCTTGGACGAGGATTGGGGCACGCTCGTATGGCTGGTCATGACGACGGGCATCCGCCGCGGTGAGGTGTGCGCTCTTCGCTGGTCCCGTGTCGACTTCGATGAGGGAATCGTCGAGATCCGCCGCAGCTACACGACGCTCCGGGGCGTCGGCACGGAGAAGGATACGAAGACCCACCAGATGCGCCGCATCGCCCTGGACACGGAAACCACCGTCCTCCTGCGGGAACACCTCGCACGTTGCCAGCAGCGTTATGAGGCGCTAGGAGTCCAGTGGAACGCCGACTCCTACGTCTTCCCAGGCACACGCGGCAACGATCCGTCGGTGCCCTACCCGCCGGATGCCGTTTCGAGCCGCTACAAGAAGATGGCGAAGCGCCTCGGCATCGACACCCACATTCACGCCCTCCGCCACTACTCGGCTACCGAGCTGCTCACGGCCGGAATCGACCTGCGAACAGTCGCCGGACGCCTCGGCCACGGTGGCGGCGGCGCAACCACCCTGCGAGTCTATGCCGCGTGGGTTGCTGCTGCCGACCGCAAAGCGGCAGAGATACTCGGTTCTCGCATGCCCAGGGTTAATCGAGGTGGCGAATAGACTAGAGGACCACATTTTGTAGTTCGGTAAGCATGTTCTTCGCCAACTCTTGCGCGCCCTCGTTTGCGCCGGTTGCTGCGCCGTGTGCTACTCCTGACAGAACACCTTTTACTGCTGCAATCGATTTGCGAATACGGCTCTTCTGGGGCTGCTGAGAGGTGGTTTCTTCTAGGACTTCTTGGCCTGATTCCCTGATGATTTCTTCGTCGTCTCCGACGAGATTGAATCCTTTGATTTCGCGCAGTATCTGGGTTATTAGCGTAGCTAGCGCTTCGTGTCCAGGTGTCACCTCCTGTCTGGAAAGTTGTAGCATTGAGTTATGGTCGCCTACTGCGATCTGCATGCTGCCATTGGCGTCACCGTGAATCACTGGACCGTTATTGATCACCGTTGTCTCGACCCTTGTGCTGGCATGAACCGCTGGCGTGTCGCTCGACATGACTACATCTAGCCCCCTTGCTGTCAGTGTTGGGCGGATAAATCCGTCCACTTCCTGGTCGATCCTTATCGAGTTCACGTATCCCTTATCGTGTAGATATTGGGCTGATTTGCGAACCTCTTGAAGGTCAAATTGACGGCCAAGATAGTAGGAGGAGGAGTCTTGAAGAAACTCGGTAAAATCGATTGGCGGAGACTCGTCCTCTCGATTGTTGAGCCAGTTCAACATGCGACCTGTCAAGATGCTAATTCTTCTGCTCTTGTCGGATCTAATGGACATGATTTGCTGAATCTGCATTTGTCCTGGTGGTGTCAGGTGGCCGTCGACCCCGTCGCCGTCTTCGATTACGGTGGCCAATCCGTGAGCCTCTAGCAGTCGTCCCGCCTCTGATGCCTTCGATCTATCTATGTTCGCTTCGCGTGCGAACTGGTTAAAGCTGTGAAACCCTTGAGTTGGTTCGGGTTGTTGGGCGATCCACTCCATCAACTGAATTGAGATGGTGGCAAGCGGGGTGGGTGCAAAAGGGAAATCTGTTGATTCCATGTGGTGTCCTGATTCCGTGTCCGGATTTGCGGCGGGCCGCGATTTGATCGGCATCGCTTCTAGTGGAACCTTGATTGGTTTTCTCTTGAATTCTTTTTCAAGGTCCTTCTTGATGTTGTTGGCAAATTTCTGCATTGCTCGCCGATTGTGTGAACTAAGCGACATGATCGTCCTCCTTGTGGCATGTTACGTCGTTCGAGGGCGCGCGGCATGTAAGACACGAGTGTGCCGATGATCGTGTGTTCAGAGAGTTGAGCATGCGAGCGGAACTTGTGGCAGCGCCTAGGGGTGGCTCAGTGGTCATCACTAGGCTGTGCATCGTGGGTGACGAGCACGGAGCGTGGCAGACGTACGGTGAGCGGTTGGTGTATGACAACCGGTGGGTGAAGGTCGGGTTGACCGACGTTCAGGCGCCCAACGGGGAGCGCTGGGAGTACCACGTGGTGCACCTCGCGCGCATCGCCATCGCGCTGATCGTGAACGATCGGGACGAGGCGCTGATGCTGTGGCGCTACCGGTTCGCCACGAAGCAGTGGGGGTACGAGCTGCTCGGCGGCATGGTGGACGACGGCGAGGAGGCCGCCTTCACCGCCGCGCGCGAGGCGGCTGAGGAGAGCGGCTGGCGCCCGGTTGGCAAGCCGGAGCACCTGGTGAGCTTCGAGCCGCTGCCTGGCCAGGTCACCGCGCCGATGGACGTCTATCTGTGGCGCGAGGCTGAGCACGTCGGCGACCCGACCGACACCGAGGAGGCCGGGCGCGTCGAGTGGGTGCCGCTGTCCCGCGTGAACGAGCTGGCCCAGCGGCAAGAGCTGCTTGGCTCCGGGACGCTGGTGTCCCTGCTGTACTACCTCAACTCGCGCGAGGGTTGAGGTAGCACGAGGCGCTCCAGCCTGCGGCGCAGTCGCGCGGAGCGAAGCTGGGAGATGAGCTGCCGAGCCTGCCGCGCGTAGGTCTCGGCGCCCTCTCGGTCCCCTGCTGCCCCGTAGGCGAGCGCGAGGTCGACGCAGGCCGAGGCGCGGGCGCGGACGAACTCGCTGGGCACCTCCTCGATGACGGCTTCGAGGTGGCTGATCGCCTCCTCCGCGCCGAGGTGGACCAGCGCGTTCCCGCGCCATCGGTCCAGGTGAGTCCCGCCGAGGAAGAGGAACGGCAACTCGGGGTGGACCACCTCGGACGGCCGTAACTCGTCGGCCTCGTCGAACGATCGCAGCGCGTTGTCCCCGTCACCGGAGATGGCGTGTCCCTCGCCTTGAGCTGCGGCGAGCCAGGCGCGAAGCAACCGGGGCGCTCGCTTGCCGATGTCGCGAGCCTCGGCGAACAGCTCGACCGCGTCCTCGACGTTGCCCGCGTCGATGAGTACGAACGCCTGTTCAGCCGTGGCGTGCGCCAGCAGCGCGGCCGACTCGGCTTCCCGCGCCGCGGATTTGGCCTGCTCGTAATGCGCCCACGCCTGTTTGAGCGAGCCGATGTCGAGCGAGGTCCACCCGGCCAGCGTGGATGCCTCGGTGAGCACGCCGGCGAGGGGCGCCCGGTGGCGCTGGAGCAGCGTGTGCCTGATCAGGTCATCGAGTTCTGAGATCTGACCTCGCAGCCGCTCTAGCCGCTCAGCGGAGCCGAACCGGCGGTCAGCATGCCGGACTCCGTCGACTTCCTGCCGGAACAGTTCGACCGTCTGCGGGTCGACGCGGCGAGCGATGACCAGGCGTTCGACCAGTTCCTCACCAAGTGGGCGGCCGTCGACGCTCGACGGGAAACCGAGGTCCTCGTCGGTGCGGCCGTAGATCTCACGGAACACCCGCCGCATCGCCGGTTCGGGCAGGACATGGCCGTTTTCCCACCGGGATATCTCGGCCTTCCGGCTCGCAACCGGAAGCACGGCCAAGCCGAACGCTGGACAGCGGGCATTAATGGCCTTCGCCAGTTTCTCTTGGCTCCAGCCAGCCTCATGGCGGGCCGCTTGTAGCGGGCTTTTCACCTTTCTCATGAGTCCCCCCGAACCCCTGATCACCAGCGAAAATAACACGGAATAACACGGCGTGTGTCAACTACTGCCGTCTGTGAACCGCTCCCAGAATGCCGTTTCTTGGTGTCATGAACAACGCCAGGAAGCACCGCCGGTCGGCCCCGCGGACCGCCCGCCCGTTCATCACCGGGCTACGCGGCAGGGCCACCACCGCGCCGGATCAGAACCGCGACATCGGCGCGCAGTTCGGCGAGTTGCTCCGTGAGATCGGTGAGCCGCCGTTCGATCACGGTCAGGCGCGCGGACACCGCGTCGTCCATGTCCTCGCGGGGTTCCCCGACAGCCGGCGGAATCCGGCCGTGCAGCACGGCGGTCAGGTGCTGCGAGTGCCAGCCGAGCGCGACGGACAGCGCTTCGAGCGTGCGCTCACTTCGCTTGCGCTCCACCGTGTTCCGCTGGATTTCGCGGACGATGGCCTGCGAGACCTGCGAGCGTTCGGCCAACTCGCGCTGGCGCCATCCGAGCTCGTTCACGCGCTCGTTGATGGCCTTCGCGACCGCCGCCCAGTCTTCCGACACCCATTCCTCCGTGGTCCGCCTGTGCGCCGACATTAGCGCCTACGTCATTTCGCGCGGCGGAGATCAGGTTCGCGTCGCGCTTCTGGACCATCATTTCGTCATTGAACGCTGATTTCAGCCTGAATACTCGGCTGAAATAGTCGATTGGGAATTCTTCTATGGATACCTCCATGCCGAACGCCGGTCGCCCGGTGTTCTACACAGTTCGAGAATCCGCCCGGCTTCTCCGCGTCGACGCCTCCACTCTCTATCGAGCGATCAGGGAAGACGCGTTCCCCGCAGTGAAGGTGCGGACCCGGTACGTGGTGCCCGCCGTCGCGCTGGACCGGCTCATCTCCGATGCGGCTGAGTCCGGCGGCCGGGTCGACCCGGCCCAGATGGCCGCCGAGCGGCGAACCGCCCGCGAGGTTGCCCGGGTGACCGGGGGTGCGCCGTGGTGAACCGGGACGACTGCGAAGCCATCGTTGACCGCCTCGACCGCTACGCCGCCGTTCCGGATGACGTGCTCGCCGAGTACGTGACCCGCGAAGGGCTCTGCTTCTGGGCGTTCAGCCGCACCGAGATGCCGGAGTTGACCGGCGAAGACACGCCGGACCGCGAGTTGGCCGCGCGGATGTGCGCAGGATGCCCGGTCACCGATGAGTGCTTGGAGCTGGAACTGCGCACGTCCGGCCCGTTCACGGTCGGTGTGTGGGGCGCGCTGCCCGACACCGACCGCCGCGTGATCTACCGGACCTGGAGCGTCCGCCGGGGCGGTGAGCAGCGATGACGATCAACCTGACGCCGGAGCAGGTGCTCGCCGGCTTCGGCGTGCTGCTCGTGGTGTTCCTGGTCTGGCGGCGCGGCGCGAAGAAGGCGCGCCGTGCTGCCGAGACCGCACGGGCCGGGGTCCGGGCCATTTCCCTGGCCGGTCGGGTCGTCTTCCTGGGCGCGGCACTGGTCGGGGTGCAGTGGCTGGTCATCACCCATCCCGGCAACACGACGCTGCTGCTCGTGACACTGGCCGTCCCGGACCTGATCGCGGCCCACGTCCTGACGCGGGCGCTGACGGTCGTGGCCGCAGACGGGACACCTCGCCGAGGTGGTCGGCGATGACAGAGAGAACGGAAGGGGTGGTCGCCGTCGAGCGGCCGCCCGCCCCGCCTACCCGCGCCGAGCGGCTCGCGCAGGACGCAACCGCCGCTGCGGAGGTGCGGGCGCACCAGACTCATCCGGATGTGGTGGCGCTCCGGGTGGAGCGGGTTCGCGCGCAGGTGGACCGGCTGTGCTGGACCGGGATCGTGCTCGGACTGGCGTTCACGATGACCAACGTGCAGTGGTTCGCGGCGGCCGGTTCCGCCCCGTGGTCGCTGCCGTGGCTCGCCGCGTGGTTCCTCGACCCCATGGTGTCGCTGGTGCTGCTGGCCATCCTGCGGGCCGAGCAGGTCACCGCCCGGTACCAGGTGCCCACCGGGCCGTGGACGCGGACCGCGAAGTGGTTCACGCTCGCGGCCACCTACGTGATGAACACGTGGGCATCGTGGGCGGACGGGTCGCTGTCCGGCGTGGTGCTGCACTCGGTACCGCCGCTAATCGTGTTCGTGGCCGCCGAGGCCGTGACCGATCTCCGTGACAAGCTCACGGAAGCGGTCACCGTGGCGTTCACAGACGCCGCTCAGCGCGCTGTTCACGAACGTCGCGCACCCCGCCGGAAGGCGAAGGGGCGCAAGCTGTTCGCGGACTACCTCGCCGAGGCACGAGAGGCATGGACGCCCGGTGTGGTGATTACTCCGGCATGGGTTCGCCAGGCCACCGGGTGTTCCCGCGGCTTGTCCTCCCGGCTGGCTGCCGCGCTCTCCCGAGAGGAGGGCCAGTCATGAACACCGACATCGAGAAGGCCGGGCCGGTCTTCGACGGCGAGTTGGTGGACGACACGTTGCCGCAGCCGCGACCGCGTTCACGGAAAGGACGGTTCAAGACGTGGTGGCTGCGTTCGCCGCGCGTACCGGCCGCGTTCAAGGATGCGGCGCAGGCGCGGCAAGCGGCCAAGGATGCGGTCGTGGGAATGCTGCGGATGCCGTGGCGGTTCGCCGGAGCCGTCGTTCGCGGCGCCGTCGCCGGTGCCCGTCTGTGGCGCCGGTGGGTCACCGTGCGGGACTACCGCGAAGCCGCCGAGGGATCGGAGAAGCTCGCGGACAAGTTCACCGAGATCCGGGAACTGACGCTGTTCCGCTGGCGGGTGACGGGTGCCGTGGTCGTCGCGGTGGCGGTAGCCGGCGGTTTGGTCGCGCTGCTCTACGGGGCGCGTCCACTGTGGATCGCCGGTGGTACGTTGGCGGTTGCACTGGCCGTACTGGGACGCCGAAAGGACGGCAGTCCGGGACGCAAGCCGACGTTGGCCGGACCACGCACGCTCACGTGGACGATGGACCCGCAAGTCCTGGTGGACGCCTTCCGCGACGCGAAGCTGATCGGCAAGGACGAGCTGTTGCGGCTCGTCCAGCGTCCGACCCGGGTCGGCGACGGCTGGTCGGTCATCGTCGACTTGCCCGCGACCCGCAAGGCGGCCGACGTGGTGAAGAACCGGGAAGCGCTGGCGTCCGCGTTGGCGGTAGATGAGGTGCAACTCATCGTGGAACGCGTGCGCGGCAACGGCGGGCACGCGGGCCGGGTGTCGATGTGGGTCGCCGACGAGGACCCGTACGCGTCACCACCACTGGCAACGCCGTTGCTCGACGTGCAGACATGGGACGCGTGGCGGCCGGTGCCATTCGGCCGGGACGCTCGCGACCGTCGCATCTCGCTGCCTCTGGTGTGGACGTCCTTATTGGTCGGTGCAATACCAAGGCAGGGGAAGACTTTCGCGGCACGGTTGGCAGCCGCGGGCTTGATCCTGGACGCATGGGTCCGGCTGTACGTTGCCGACTTCAAGGCGGGCAAGGATTGGGACGCTGCCGCTCAGGTTGCCCACCGGTTCATGTCCGGCGACGACACCGAACACGTTCTTGGTCTCAAGGACTGGCTCGAGGAACTGGTCGGTGAAGTCCAGAGCCGGTACCGGCGTATGCGGGACCTCGACGATGTGACGTGCCCGGAATCGAAGGTCACGCCGGAGATGTCCCGTGACGTCTCGCTCAACATGCCCATCACCGCGATCTTCATCGATGAGGTGCAGGTGCCGTTGGAGGACCGGACACCTGTTGAAGTGCAAGGGAAAACGCTGACCGCAGGCGAGTACATCGGCGAACTGCTGACCTGGCTGGCGAAGAAGGGACCAGCCGCAGGGGTCGTGCTCGTGCTGGCCACGCAGCGGCCGGATTCCAGGACCATCCCATCCGGACTGCGGGCCGTGCTGGGCTCGCGGTTCGCGCTGCGGGTGATGGACTGGCGTGACAGCAACATCGTGCTCGGCGAGCAGATGAACACCCGTGGCTACGACTCCAGTCGCCTGCTGCCGTCGCACAAGGGCGTGGGCATCCTGCGGCCCGACGGCGACACCGACGCGGGCGCGGACGTGCTCGCAATGACCGTGCGGACCTACTACATGCCCAACGAGGACTGGCAGACCATCTGCCAGCGCGGCCAGGCGCTACGAGAGGAGGCGGGCACGCTGACCGGGCACGCGGCCGGAGAGGACACGACGCCGGTTCTCGACTCGGCGGACGTGTCGAAGGCCATCGGGACCGGGCAGCAGGCGCCCGCACTGCCCGAGCCGCTCGCATCCGTCGTGGACTACCTCGGACCGGACATCGACCGGCGCGAGTTCGTCCCGTCGGCCGAGCTGGTCGAAGCGCTCGACGTCGACTCGACGAGCTTCGGCACGCAGATGGGTGACCTCGGTTGCCGGTCGGTCCGGGACCGGATCACCGAGGACGGCCGGGTCCGGCAGGTGCGCGGCTACCTCACCGCGGACCTGCGCCGCGTCCGTGACGAGGGCGCCTTGTGACCCGTCACGTGCCCGTCACGCCGTCACATCCGGCGTGACGGGCACATTCATGCTCTGACCTGCGCAAACCTTCTCTGTGACGGGCTTCGCGTGTGACGACCTCCCCGTCACAGCGGGGGTTATCGGGCCATTTGAAGCAGTTCTCCGCGCAAGGCCGCGAGACGGCGTCGACTGACCGGCACCAGCCCGCAATCCGTCTGGGCCATCGTCCCGCCATCGGGCATCCGGTGGAGTGCGCCGACCGCGTCCACTGCCACGAGGTAGCTGCGATGCACCCGCGCGAACGCGGGCTCCCAAGCGCGGGCCAGCCGGGAAATCGGCACCCGGACCAGGTGAACTCCTGTCGGCGTGTGCAGCCGCACGTTGTCGCCGACGGCCTCGGCGAACCGCACTTCGACGCGCTTGAGGAACCAGGTGTGGTCGTCCGCCTTTACTGGGACCGACTCCGCTGGCTGGCATCGGCGTCGAACCTTCGCCGACAGCCGGGCCGCCTTGCCGACCACTGCCTCAAGAGCGGCAATGTGGGCGCTGAGCTGCCCGATCCCGGTATCCGTGAGCCGCATCTCCAGTCCGCAGCCCTCGCCCCTCGTCTCCAGATACTCCGTCCACTTCAGCGTCTTGACGTGGCTGATGATGGACGCCACCGGCTCGTCCAGCGCTCCGGCCACCTCAGCAAGGCTTCGCCATCTGGCGTCGGTCAGACAGCAGAGCACGTACAGCCGCAGCGGGACCTCAAGCAGCGGGTCGCACTCCGGCTTGGTGTCGTCAGGCACCACCGACCTCCGGCCGGTCGCGCGGAACACGACTCAGGCAGGACTCACAGGGCATGCCCGCGGGCCGGTCGAGCTGCTCAAGCTGGCCGGGGCCGAACTCGTCACCGCACAGGGCCACCAGCCGCGCTGTCTCCTCGTCGGGAACCGGGAACAGGTGGCAGACGCGCCGCGTCTCGCCGACCGTGCCACGAAGCGGACGGGCCAGGAACAGGCGCACCGTCACCGGCCGCCCCGCCAGTGATGACGTCCGGCAGGGACGGATGCCGAGCCTGTCCCTGCCGGACGTCCAGACCGGCCACCCCGGTCGGGGGATGCCGCGCCGGACCTTGAGCGCGGCACGGGGATGGCCGGAGTCTCGGAGTGACCGAACAGCCGTCGCCAGAGGCCGGGTTTGCGGTGACGCCGCGGACGCATCCGGCGTTCGACGGTCCGCAAGGTGTTCCGGGCTTCGAGGTAGAGCAGGCAGCGCGCGCAGGGCTCACCGGGTGACCAGAGCATCGGCGCCACGTCCACCACGTGCCCGCACACCGACTCGTACCGGCCGAGTTGCTCACTCCGCCCGGCGGCGAACTGCTCATCGGTCACCGCGTGGTCGTAGCCGTCGACCACGCACCTGTGCCAACTGACGTACAGCCCGCCGGCATAGCCGGGTCGCTGCCGTTCGTGCCCCACTTCCTACCTCTTCCCTGAGACCGCTGACCAGCGCCGATACGGCGTTGGGTCGATATCAGCCTGTCAGGTACGCTCATTTCAGCGAAGGCCACAAGGGGGCCATTAGCGGGCCATTCGAAGACCACGGGAGGACGAGGTGACCAGCCAAGGCGCTCCGCGGCGACGCGAGCCGCGCACGCTGCTTGAGCAGCTGATCTGGGAGCGAAACCAGACGCTCGCGGAGTTCGTCGAGTGGACCGAGGAGTTCGCCCGCCGCCACAACGAGCCCGGCACTCTCAGCGAACGCAACCTCAAGCGACTCGTCGCCGGTCAACGTACTAGTGGCATCCCTGTTAGTCATCCACGCCCTGCGACCGCGCGTTTGCTTGAACGAATCTTCGACCGCCCCATCGGAGAATTGATCGTTCGGCCTCTAAGGTTTACCGAAGGCGAGGAGGAGCTAAGGGAACGTATCGCTCTATCGCGTCGGGTCGACTCAACCATCATCAAATCGCTCAATGAGCAACTACATATGATTCGCCGAATAGATCGACATCTAGGTGTTGCGGGTCATGAGGTTGTTGACGGCCGGCAGGGGCTGAGACGAGGGGACGGGTCTTTCGGCGGCAGGATGAGAAGTACCACCAACTCGTCCGCTCGACCGGAAAGACCCGTCCGATGTCCCACCGTAATGCCCCGCTGTCTGTCGAAGGCCGTCGCCGTCTGGTCGAGCGTTGCCAGACTCGTCCGATCGCGCATGTCGCCGCTGAGATGGGGATCTCGCGGCAGTGCGCGTCGAAGTGGGTCAACCGTCACCGCCGGTACGGCGATACTGGCCTGCTGGACCGGTCCAGCATCCCGCACCACCAACCCACCGCCACGCCTGCGCAGGTCATCATTCGGATTGAGGCGATGCGCCGGGAACGCAAGTGGTCAGCGCGGCGGACCAGCCTCGAGCTGGCTAGCGAAGGAACCGTGATCGCCGTCCGCACCGTGAGCCGGCACCTGGCCCACCTCGGCCTGAACCGGCGCCGGTTCCTCGACCCCACCGGCGAGAACAACCGCCGGCCACGTCGCATTCACGCCCGCTGGCCCGGGCACATGGTCCACCTCGACGTGAAGAAAGTCGGCGTCATTCCCGACGGTGGTGGCTGGCGAGTCCACGGCCGCGGCACCGAACAAGCCAAACAGTCCCTCCGGGGCCGCACACGCGGCGGCCGGGCCCGCTACACCTACCTGCACACCGCGATCGACGGCTTCTCCCGCCTGGCTTACACCGAGGCCTTGCCTGACGAGCAGGCCCGGACCGCGATCGGGTTCACCCACCGGGCCAGGGCGTTCTTCGCCCGACACGGCATCCGATATGTCCACCGGCTCGTCACCGACAACGGCGCCTGCTACCGCGCCCACGACTTCACCACCGTGCTCCGCGGAGCACGACACCAACGCATCACGCCCTACACGCCCCGTCACAACGGCAAAGTCGAGCGCTACCACCGGATCCTGGCCGAGGAATTCCTCTGCGCCCGTGTCTGGACCAGCGAACAGCACAGGTCAGAAGCACTACAAATCTGGAACGTGCACTACAACTACCATCGTCCCCACACTGCCGCCGGAAACCAGCCTCCCGTCACCCGGCTCCACACCGGCGTCACCAACGTCATGGCCTCATACATCTAGGTGTGTTCGTCGCCCGAGAAGAAGTTCTTGTGAAGAAGGGGCAGGTTGAACGACTGCTGTCTTACAGCTTGAGTCCCAATGTGCGCGAACGGTTGGCCGGTCTCCTGTCAGAGATCGGGACGTTGGCCGGTTGGCAAGCCCTCGATATGGGAAGGCGTCATGCCGCCTGGCTGCACTATGAAAGTGCCCTTGCCGCGGCTCGTGAATCTGGCCATTCTGGCTTTATCGCGCATGCGGCGGCAGAGCAAGCTTTTGTCTTGCTCGATCTCGGCGAGGCGTCGGCGGCCGTAAATTTACTTACGGAACTAAATAATCGGGCGAAGCGTGATGTGAATGAACTGTTGCGGTCGTGGCTTTGTGCGGCATTGGGGGAAGCGTTCGCGGCGGTTGGTGATCGTGTTTGCAGCTCGCGTGAGTTTGATAGGGCCTTTGCGCTCCTCCCGGATTCTCCGGGAGATTTCGACGAGCCTTACGTTGCACTCGACGTCGGCCACCTTTCGCGCTGGCAAGGTCATGCATTTACCCGAGTCGGCGATCCTGGCGCCGTCGAGGTGCTCTCAGTTGCGCTTGAACAGCTTGACCCTTCGTTTACTCGAGCCGAGATTTCTCTCAGAGTCGACCTGGCTACTGCGTTCACTGCAATAGATGAGCATGAGCAGGCTCGCCTGCACTATGAGCGAGCTATGGCGATGGCTGGTCAAATAGGTTCTGTCAGGCAAGCTGCACGAATTCGATCACTTGTGGGCGCCTAAGTTACCCGTGAAGGCGGCCGGTCTAGAATCTGGGAAGTGAGAGTAGGTTATTCGTCCAAGTCTTATCCGCGTAAGTTCGCAGGTATTTTGGCCCATGGGCTGGGGTTACTACCCCTACGTGGACCAGTTGGCCTCCCTCGCTGACGTATGCTGTCCCGTTTTTAGATTCAATCCAGGTAACGATCGCTGATCGAGTACTTTCGCCCGTCTCTCCGCTTTCTCGATTTGTCCATCGCAATCTAGCTATGTGCTCGTGCAGCGTTCCGCCTTCGAGGTGGACAGAGGTGATCCGGATGCTCATGTTTCCTCTTTCTATTCTTCTATTTTCCCCAGTTGGGATCGTTGGTGCGGGCTATGAAGTTTCTGTGGCCGCCATTCGCAAGTTCGGTGTGCAGTGTGAATATGAGCAGATCGCACCATCCGCTTTTATGGCCAGCTTTGACCTGTACGGTGGCCGTATATGGACCATTTGTCGGGGAGATGTAGCAGGATCGGCGGCTGAACTCTATGAATCGCTCGGCAACGCCTCTCCCTTCTATGGAGAATGGCGACGGCATCTCTATTTTCGTATCGGGTCTTGGCTGGAGTTCTTCGTGAACTGCGCCCCATGACAACGTCAAGGGTAGATTGCTGGTTCCGGATTGAGCTTCTTCCGTTTCGTTGGAATCTTTGTTGTCGGCACTCTTCTTCGTTGATGATGCGCTGTCGATTAGAAGACGAAAATCCAGAACGATAATAGGTAATGGTCCCGTGTTAATGATCACGAGTGGAAGGGTGATGGTCGGGCGATCTTTCGTGAAAGCGGCTGCGTAACTCAAAGGGGGATAGCACAGCATTCTCCCTCGTCGTGCGTGAATCCACCAGAATGAGGCTACTGTGAACAGTAATGCAAGTCCGGCGATCAATAGGCTTGGCGGATTGGTCACGGTAGCCATCTCTCGTTAGTTAGGTGGAGGGACTTCATTGCCACTTGATCTTCCATGTCGCACGACGACAGGCGACCGCTACTGAGGTGTATCCGATTGTTTCTCGAATGTTACATCGAGTGTGTGTGAAATGTGGACGGTCCGGCTGGGGTTTTAGTGAGGCGTTGTCCGCCAGATGCCTGGCTCGGCCTGCGCGCTCTCGTCGGGCGTGGGGGTATCGTTCGCAATGCAGGGTTGCTCAGTTGCCAGGAGGGTGTGAAAGCCCGAGGCCCGTGGTCGTCCGCTGTCCATGAGGCTGTCCATGAACCGGGTGAGGCGTGTGCCCACGGACCCTCCAGGGCGACCACCGCAGAGACTTGTTGCCTGCGGAGCATCCTCCTGATGGGTGATTCCGGACTCTCATAATCCCTTGGCCGCGGGTTCGAGCCCCGCCCGGCCCACTCTCATTTCTGGCCTCTGACCTGCCGATTCAATGCTAGTCGGGATTTACTTTCGGGGCCGGGGGCGTCGTTGGTGAGCCTCTGGGCTGCATAATGTCCGCCATTCGGCTGAGGTTCCGGTAGCGGCCGGTACGGGGTCGCGGGTTAGTGGGTGCGTTCGTAGTGGCGGCGGGCTTTTGCGCGGTTGCCGCACGTGGACATGGAGCACCAGCGCGCGCGGTTCGCCCGGCTGCGGTCGAGTAGGAACAGCCGGCACTCTTCGTTGGCGCACGGGCGCAATCGGCCGGGGAGGTGCGTCTCGGTATCGGCCCAGGCCAGTACCGCTTCGACGGCCAGGCGGGCGTGCCGGGGCGTCTTGAGCGTCCACATGAGACCGTCCGAAGTGAACTCCGGGAGTTGGTGAACCCCGTCGAGCAGTGGGCTCAGCGCGGTGGGTGAACTGGCTCCGCGCACCACGTCCCGCAGGGCGTCCCGTGCGTCGCGCAGGAGGGTCAGTTCTGCGAGGCTGCCATCGCCACCGTGTTCCCGTGCCCAGCGCCTGCCATCGGCCGGGTCGCGGAGCGCGTCCTGCTCCTCGCCGTTGATCAGCGGCCTGCTGTTGAGCAGGTCCAGCAGCACGTCCATCGACCGTCACCTTCTCTAACCTGATCGAGCTGTTTGACAGGTTAGCTCATCCGTGCTTGCATGACGAGCGACCTAACCGGATCAAATCTTCAAAGGGGTTAGACATGGTGCACCACCGGACCACCACCGTCGACGGCCACGAGCTCTTCTACCGCGAAGCCGGTCCCGCCGACGCCCCCGCGATCGTCCTGCTGCACGGCTATCCGACCAGCTCGTTCATGTTCCGCGAGCTGATCCCGCTGCTGGCGCGGGACTACCACGTCATCGCGCCGGACCACCTCGGCTTCGGTCGCTCCGCCACGCCCGCGGCCGACGAGTTCGACTACACCTTCGACGCGCTCGCCGACCTCACCTCAGGCCTGCTCGACCAGCTCGGCCTGGACCGCTACGCCATCTACGTCCAGGACTACGGCGCGCCCATCGGCTGGCGCCTCGCGCTCAAGCACCCCGAGCGGATCACCGCCATCGTCAGCCAGAACGGCAACGGCTACGAGGACGGCTTCGTCGAATCGTTCTGGGCCGATGTCTGGGCCTACGGCGCGAACCCGGGCCCCGAAACCGAGCCCGCGGTCCGCACCGCGCTGAGCCTCGACGCCATCCGCTGGCAGTACGTGCACGGCGTGCCCGACCCGAGCCTGGTCAGCCCGGACACCTGGGAGCACGACTTCGCGCTCGTTTCCCGTGAGCGCAACGACGAGATCCAGCTGGCGCTGTTCCGCGACTACCAGAACAACCGCCCGCTCTACCCGCTGCTGCACGAGTTCCTGCGCACCCACGACGTTCCGGTGCTCGCGGTGTGGGGCCGCAACGACGAAATCTTCGGCCCGGATGGCGCGCGGGCTTTCGCGCGCGACGCCAAGGACGCCGAGGTGCACCTGATCGACGGCGGTCATTTCCTGCTGGAGAGCCACCTCGACGTCGTCGCCGGTTATCTCCGCGGTTTTCTCGGGCGAGTGCTCGGGTCAGCGCGCTAACGCGGAGGCGAACACCGCGATCGAGGCGTGCGCGGCCTCGTCGTCGCGTGAACTCAGCCAGGCGGACGTGATCCCGATCGAGGCGGCGACGAGCACCTCGGCCAGGACCCGCGGGCCGGTGGACAACGGCGGCTCACCGGTTTCCTGCCACCGCTGGAGCATTTTCTCCACGTGATCGACGTAGGCGGCGTGCTCCCGGCGAGCCACGTGCGCGAGCTCCGGTGTGCGCGCCGCGACGTCGACGAGTTCGTTGGTCAGCAGGTGGTACTCGGGATCGGACCGGACCCGGTCGAGGATCGCGCGCAATGCCGCGGCGATGCTCGACTCGATGTCCTGGGTGTCCGCGATGGCGTCCCACGCGTTGCCGAGCGACGCGTCCAGCTCACGGTCCAGGAGCGCGGCGAAAAGCTCGTCCTTGGACCGGAAGCAGTAGTGGAACGCGCCCTGCGGCAGCCCGGCCCGGTCGGCGATGGCCCGGGTGGTGGCCGCGCCGATGCCGCCCTCGCGCATGACCTCGACGGCGGCGTCCAGGAGTTGCTCGCGCCGTTCGGCGGCGGGCCGGTGCTCTCGTGTCCTGCGTGCCATCGTTCTCCGCTCTGGTCAGCCCTGGTGGGCCAGGTCCCGGTCGCGTCCGGTGCGCCACATCGGGATCGGCCGCGCCGACGCCGGGAAGCCTTCGATCCTACCGGTGGCGGTGAAGCCGAAGCGGGCGTACAGGGCGGCACTCCGCTCGGTCGACGCTTCGAGGTAGGCGGGCGATCGGTCCACTGTGCTCAGTCGCGCGTCGAGAAGTGCCGACCCGACACCGAGTCCGCGACCGGCGCTGTGCACGCCGATGGCCTGCAGGTGCCAGTGCGCCTCGGCCGGCCGGGCGAGGTGGAGCACGTGCTCGAGCTCGGCTGCCCGGCGGAGACCGCGGAGGCCGAAGGCGCGCAGGTACGAGCCGGCGTTGCGCAGGTGGTCAAGAAGCCCTTCACCGCGCTGGCCGGGCCGCATCCACACGGCGACGCCGAGCAGGGTCTGGTCTTCCTCGGCGCGGGCGAGGTCGACCACGCCGTGCCGCAGTCCGTTCCGCACCATGACGCGGAGGAGGTGGGTCAGCCGCCGCTCTCGTTCTTCCTGGTCGCCCCGGACGAACGCCGACATGACGGCGTCGGTCCTGAACGCGTCGACCAGAACGCGAACGGCCTCCTCGACGTGCACGGGCGCGGCGGGCGTGACAACGATCATGGCGACTCCCTCGGTGGTGGAGCGGGTGGACAACTCCACCGTACCCGAAGTTTAGGTCAAGTGACCAAGTCGATCGACCAAATCGTCGTCGGCCGCAGGTATCCGGTTGTCATCGAGGTACGCGGAGGAGCAGGGCGACCGCGTCCTCTGAGTGGGCCGCCGGGGTCAGGACTTCCTGCAGGAGCAGGCCTCGGAGTGCGGCGATGGTGACGGTGGCGAGGGTCAGGGCTTCCTGGCTGTCGGAGCCTTCGCGTTCCGCGAGGGTGGCCAGCAGCTTGGTCAGGTCGTCGAGCGAGTCGATGAACTCGCGGAAGTTCTCCGGGTTGTACGCGGCCAGTCCGACGACGTGGAAGAAACCGCGGACGCGCGACAGTTGCTCCGGGCGGGTGTAGGACCGCCAGATCGCCAGGACCAGGTCGTCGAAGGTGCTCTGCTGGGCGGCCTCGAAAAGCGCCTCGTTGTCCCGGGAGCGCTGGGCCTTGAGCATTGCTGCCAGGACGCCGGGGAGTGACCCGAAGTGGTACCGCAGCAGGGCGTGGCTGGTCTCGGTCCGGGCGGCGATCTCGCGGAGCGACACGTCCGGGGCCGGCAGGGCCTCGCCGAAGGCGTCGAGAAGCCGGGTCAGGAGACGCTCGCGTGCGTCGCCGTTGCGTTCCGCGCTTGACAAGGTCACTCCCGCAGTTTATCCATTGGAAAAGAGGGCCGCCAGTGCGTCACACATGGTCGCAGCCGGTCCGCGACGGTGGAGGGAGCGACTCGTGGGACCTGTTCAGGTGGTCGGCGCGACGGTCGTCGACGGGTCCGGGCGTGGCCCCAGCGACACCGCCGACGTCTCCGTCACCATCGAAAACGGGCGCATCGCCGAGCCCGGTACCGCCGGCGAGCGCCTCGACGCCGGCGGACTGACGATGACGCCCGGCCTGATCGACGCCCACGTCCACCTGGGCCTGTCGAGCCCGATCCAGCCGCAGTTCTCGTTCCAGATCAGTGCCGCGGAGCTCGCGGCGGACATCTTCGCCACGGCCGGGGCAGCGCTCGACGCCGGGTTCACCACCGTCCGGGACACCGGCGGGATCGACGGCGGCGTCGTCACCACGATCGCCAAGGGCAAGGTCAGGGGGCCCCGCGTGCTGTCGTGCGGGCCGGTCCAGTGCCAGACCGGCGGGCACGGCTACTACGGAGCCGACTGGGAACCCACCGAGCTGTGGAACAGCCACCACCTTCCCGGGCTGTGCGCCCTGTCGATGATGTCGGGCAACGCGAACGAGTTGCGCGCCAACGTGCGCGAGGCCTTCCGCCGCGGTGCCTCCTTCCTGAAGCTCTGCGTGACCGGCGGGGTGGTCGGCGCGCACGACCGGCTGACCGACACCCAGTTCACCGTGGAAGAGATCGCCGTCGCCGTCCAGGAAGCCGCGGCCAGGGGCACCTACGTGACGGTGCACGCCCACAACAACGAAGGGATCCGGAACGCGGTCGAGGCCGGGGCGCGCTGTGTCGAGCACGGCACCGACCTCGACGAGTCCACGGCCACCCTGATGGCCACGCACGAGGTCGCCCTCGTGCCCACGTTCGCCGTCGTCGAGCAACTTCTGCACGACACCGCGGGAGCCGGCCTCGGTGAATCGACCCGCGATCGGGTGCTCGGGGTGCGTGAGCGGATGACCGAGGCGCTCGCGGCCGCCAAGGAGGCCGGAGTGCGGATCGGGCTGGGTTCCGATCTCATCGGTCCGGCCCAGCACCGTCGAGGCGAAGAGCTCAAGTTGCGTGCGGCGCTCGAAACGCCGATGGAGGCGCTCGTGGCGGCGACGAAGACCAACGCCGAAATCCTCGGCCTCGCCGACGAAGTGGGGACCATCGCTCCCGGAATGCGGGCAGACCTCGTGCTCTGGAACGGAAACCCGCTCGAAGACCCGGAACTGTTCGCCGACCCCACCAACGCCGTCCTCGTTCTCCAGGACGGCCGAATCGTGAAGGACCTCCGATGAGCACCATGTGGCAGGGCTGCCTCGCCGACACCGACTACTTCGAAATGCGCTCCGGCCGGGGCCACGACTACGGCATCTGGGTCACCACGCCACCGGGCTACGACCCCGCCACGACGTCGGTGCCTGCCGTGTACGTGGTCGACGGCAACTTCGCCGTGGGGCAGACGGCTCCGCTCATCGTCACCCAGAAAGACCCCATGCAGCAGCTCCAGCCTTACCTCCAGGTGAGCGTCGGTTACGCGGGCGAGGACGCGGCGCACTGGGATCGGCTGCGCAACCGGGACCTCGTGCCGCCCGGCGAACCCGTCGCCAAGGAGCTCGTCGACGCCGTGGAGATGGGATTCCAGGCGGGCGCGAGGACACGCGAGGAATCGGATGCCTACCTCGCCGAATTGCGCGACACGCACGCCGATGCGTTCCTGAGCTTCCTCACCGCGGAACTGCACCCGCGGATCGAACGCGACTACGGCACCGCGAGCAGCGGTCACGGTCTGTTCGGCTACTCCTACGGCGGACTCTTCAGCCTCTACGCCTGGCTCAGCGGCAGCACGCTCTTCGGCAGCATCGGAGCGGGCAGTCCCGGTGTCATTGGCGAAGACAGCCGGATCTTCGCGATGCTCGAAGAACTGGGTGACGGCCTGCCCGCCGCCGCGCTCCACCTGACCGTCAACGACCGGGAGCTGCTCGGGGACCTGGCCGTCTACCAGAATCTCGCGAAGAACGCGGCCACCGTGCTGCACCGCCTCACCTCGCGCGGCGGAGCCGTCACCAGCGCGGTCCTGCGCGAAACGCACGTGACCGGCCTGCAGGCGTCGTTCCTCAGCTACCTCAGGACCTGCCGTGCCCAGTGAGCGCCTGAATACCGATGTGGTCGTGATCGGGGCCGGGGTGATCGGTTCGTCGATCGCCCTCGAGCTCGCGCGGGCCGGGCACCGGGTGATCGTGCTCGAGCGCGCCCCCGGGGCCGGGCAGGGGTCGACCTCGGCATCGAGCGCGATCATCCGGTTCAACTTCTCCACCACCGCCGGGGTGGCGACGGCGTGGGAAGCGCAGTTCGGCTGGCTCGACTGGGCCGGGCACCTCGGGCACGAGGTGGGCGACCTCGCGACGTTCCGCAAGAGCGGGCTGGTCGTGCTGGACGTCGAGGCGGCCCCGCGCTCGTCGTGGCTTCCGTTGTTCGACGAATTCGGTGTTCCCTACGAGGAATGGGACAGCGCGACGCTGGCCGAGCGCGTGCCCGGTATCGACGTCGGCCGCTACTGGCCACCGAAGCGGCTCGACGACGAGCGGTTCTGGGAGGACGCGGAACATTCGCTCGGTGGCGTGTACACCCCGGACGCCGGTTACGTCTCGGACCCGAGCCTCGCCGCGGTGAACCTCGCTTCCGCGGCTTCGGCGTGCGGGGCGGAGTTCCGCTTCCGCAGCACGGTGACCGCGGTGGAGCAGGCCGGCGGGCGCGTGACGTCGGTGCGGTTGTCGGACGGCACCCGGATTCCCTGTGCCGTCGTGGTCAACGCGGCCGGTCCGTGGTCGGGCGCGGTGAACCGGCTGGCCGGGGTGGGGGCCGACTTCACCGTCGGGGTGCGCCCGTTGCGGCAGGAGGTGGCGCACGTGCCGGTTCCGGCGGGTTATGGCGGGCCCATGGTGGCGGACATGGATCTGGGCACCTACTTCCGCGGTGACGTGGGCGGGGATCTGCTCGTCGGCGGAACGGAACCGGAGTGCGACCCGCTGCAGTGGACCGACGACCCGGACGCCGTCGGCGTCCACCCGACGACCGCGGTCTTCGAGGCGCAGGCGACGCGGGCCGCGCGGCGGTTGCCCGACCTGGCGGTGCCCAACCGGCCGCGCGGCGTGGTGGGCGTTTACGACGTCGCCGACGATTGGACGCCGATCTACGACCGCACCGAACTGGCGGGCTTCTACCTCGCGATCGGCACGAGCGGCAACCAGTTCAAGAATGCGCCGGTGGTGGGTCAGCTGATGGCGGAGCTGATCGACCAGGTGGAGAACGGCGCCGACCACGACGCGTCGCCGGTGCGGTTCCGGGCCCCGCGCACCGGCCTGGAGATCGACCTGGGGGCGTTTTCCCGTCGGCGCAACCGAAACACCGCGAACTCGGGCACGGTGCTTGGCTGAGCCGGAGCTCAGTGTTCGGACGGAATGCCCAGCCACGACAGCGTCAGCGGGTTCTCACCGAGGTCCCGCCCCCTGGGCGAGGCCGCGCGCGACGGCCATTCCGCGTCGCGCCATGCCTTGTACACCAGGCCATCCGGGCTCGGGAGGCCGTGGACATCGCGCAACGCCACCACGCACCGCGCGGCCAGTGCCGCGTACTCGACGGTCAACGCGGGCAGCGGCAAAGTGCAGGTCCAGCTCGGGTTCGCGCGGGTCGGCGGGACCCAGCCGGCCGCGGCCATCGGACCGGGATCCGCCGACGACGTCGCCGCCTCGGCGTGCATTTCGTGCTCGTCCCCGGCGAACTGCACGAACACCCGTGGCTCGGCCTTGACGAAGACGACCAGGAAGACCCGGTCGGACACCTCCCGCAACGCCTCGGTGAGCCCGCTGCCGAACGCTTCCCAGCCGGACACCTCGGTCACCGCCCTTCCGGGGTGCGGAACTGGCCCATCACGGACCTCGACGACAGCGTGACGGTGACCTGGGCGGACCCCATTTCCCAGGTCGCGTAGGTGGACCCGCGGTCGCGCCGGAGGGACGGCCGCCCCAGCCGCGCCGTTCCCTCCCGCACCACCAGCGTGAAGAGGTCGCCGAGGAAGGCCCGCGTCGCCGGTGTCTCCTCCTTGACCGCGTCCGTGAGCGGGAAGCGCACGGACTTCACCGTGTCGATGCCGGCCATCGCCACCGCCGGCGGGGTGAAGGCCGGGCTGACCAGGTACCCGAGCCCCTCCTCGACCTTGATCACCCAGCCGAAGCGGTCGACCGCCCTCTGCTGGGCGTCGGCGCGGGACACCGGCCAGGGCATCCCGGCCCAGAAGTCGATGGTCTCCCAGACCTCGGCCGGGGTCATCGCGGCGGGGCTGTGCTGCGCTGTCACGGGATCACCACCGGGCTACCTTAGAGCGGCCCGGCTCCCCGGCGCCTACCCGGCCACCCGCTCGCTCGTCCAGCCGGTCACCGCGTCGTGCAGCAGCGGCGCGCCGGGCGCGAAGTTGATCGAGTGCCCGTAGTCCGGCACCACGAACGCGCGCAGCTCCGCCTCGGGCGAGTAGTACGCGGCCTCGCCCTGCCGCAGGCCCTCCGCGCTGGAGCAGTCGCTGGCCAGCGGCCCGCAGAACACGTTGTCCTGTTCGCCCATGGCCACCAGCACCGGCACGGTGATCCGCCTGCTGTAGGGCAGCACCAAGCCGATCAGCACGGCGTCGACGATCTCACCGGGCGCGATCAGGTCCTTGGTCGCTTCGTCCACCCCGATGGCCTGCTGGTCGAACGGCCCGGGGGTGTGGAAAGCGCTGTACCGCATGCCCGGCAGCGTGGTCAGGTACCCCGCGTCCAGTCCGACCACTTTGGACATCTTCTCGTCCAGCACCGCCGGGCTCAGCGCGGCCAGCGTCGGTGTCACCGTCAGCGGGGCGACCCGGTGGGTGAACCCGGTGATCACCACGCCGTCCACGTCGCGGAAGGTGGCTGCCTCGATGATCGCGGTGCCCGAGCCGAGCGAGTGCCCGACGAGAACGATCTTGTCGAACCGGGGCCCCAGTGCGCCCGTCCGCATCGCCTTGATGGCGTGGTGCACCGCGTTGGCCTGGGCGCTCGCGGTCAGCAGTTGGCTCAGCGGCTTGGAACTGCGCCCCGAGCCGATCCGGTCCACCGCCAGGGTGGCGTACCCGGCGTGGTTCACCGCCTTGCGGAACGACCGGGATTCCGGCAGGCCGGGCGGGTCGTAGTAGGCCGAGTTGTACGTGCCGCCGGGCACCAGCACGTGCAGGGTGCGGCTGCCGCCCGGCGGGACGCACAGCCTGCCGTACATGGTCTGGTCGTTGAGCCCGAGCAGTGGGGTGGCCACCAGCGACACCGGGATGGTCAGGTCCTGGCAGGCCGCTTCGGCGGTGGACGCCTGTGCCGGGGTGAGCACCGTGCCGGCGCACAGCAGGGCCACCGCCACGGCGGCCACCCGGCGCGAGATCGAACGCACTGAATTCTCCGTATTCCGTTGTGGGACAACTAGTTCCGCGGACGCACGGTCATCGGCAGGCCGCGGGGGCAGGCGATCGTGGTGTAACGCACGCGGACCGGGCCCGCCGGTTCGAGGTGCCACCGCGCGAAGATCGTGGCCAGGCCGATGACCACCTCGGCGCGGGCGAACAGGTGGCCGATGCACTGCCGCATCCCGTTGCCGAACGGGATGAACACCCCCGGCGGCAACGTCCGCACCCGATCGGTGGTCCAGCGGTCCGGGTCGAACACCTCCGGGCGCTCCCAGTAGCGAAGATCGGTGTGCAGGGCGAGCGGGCTGAACATCACCTCGTCGCCGGGCCGCAACCGCACCGGCCCGAGGTCGATCTCCTGCTCGGTCCGGCGCATCAGGATCCACAGCGCGTACCGCCGCAGCACCTCGCTGACCACCTGCCGGGTGTAGGCCAGCGCGGGCAGGTCGTCGAAGGTCACCGGGCGCCCGCCCAGCACGCGGTCCACCTCGGCCCGCACCCGGTCCGCCACGCCGGGGTGGCGCCCCAGTTCGTGGCAGGCCCAGGCCAGCATCAGCGCGGTGGTCTCGGTACCCGCGCTGAGCAGGGTCACCACCTCGTCGTGCACCTGCTCGCGCGTCATCCGCTCCCCGGTCTCGGCGTCTTCGGCCAGCAGCAGCGTGGACAGCAGGTCACCGTGGTCGGTGTCGGCGTCGCGGTCCGCCATCAGCTCGTCGACCACCGCCTTCATCCGCATGACGGCCTGGTCGAAGCGGCGGTTGACCGGCAGCTTCTCCGCGAAACCGGGGGAGAGCACCCGGTACATGCCCAGCCGGATGATCAGCGGGATCGAGCGGCGGGCCTCGCGGATGGCCTCCTCGCCCAGTTCGGTGCCGAACAGCGTCTCGCCCACGTTGGTCATGGCCAGCGCCTGCATGTCCTCGTCGATCCGGCGCACCTCGCCCGGCCGCCAGGACTCGGCCAGCGCGGTGGTCGCCCGGACCCAGATCTCGGCGTAGCGGCGCAGGTGCCGCTGGTCGAAGGCGGGCAGCATCAGCCTGCGCTGCCTGCGGTGGAACGGCCCGTCGGACAGGGCCAGGCCGTTGCCCGCGTACGGGCGGAATTTGCGGAACATGATCCCGCTGCCGAAGTGCGAACCGTCCGTCACCAGAACGCGGTGAATGATTTCCGGATTGGTCAGGAAATAGGTCGGTAATGGCCCCAGGAACAGCTTGACCACGTCGCCGTGCGCACGCAGTCCGGCGGTGAAAGTGGTGGGACGGCGGACCAGTGCGGGGGTGTGTCCCAGCACGGGCCACCGGCCGGGGGTCACCCGGACGGGCAAGGGAACTCCTTGGCAGCGGCGGGAATCGGGAAGGCCGCTACGTTACGAGCCATTCGGCCGCACCGACAGCACCCGATTGGGTACAACCCCGCCACGATTGATGGGTAAGTTTTTGTCGCTGGAGTGAGTATGCTGTGCACCCTCCCGAGCGATGAGGTGCGCGATGGTGGGTACGCGGGACTGGGTCCCGGCCGGAGTGGACACGAGTTCACCGAATGTCGCCCGGATCTACGATTACTGGCTCGGCGGCAGCCACAACTTCGAAACGGACCGCGCCACCGCGGACCACCTCGAGCGGACCCTGCCCTGGATCCGGCAGTCGGTGCGGCTCAACCGCGCCTTCCTCCGCCGCGCGGTGCGCTTCATGCTCGCGCGGGGCGTCCGCCAGTTCCTCGATCTGGGCGCGGGCATTCCCACCGTGGGCAACGTGCACGAGATCGCCCAGCGGGAATGCCCCGAAGCCAGGGTGGTCTACGTCGACAAGGAGGCGGTGGCGATCGCGCACAGCGAGCTGCTGCTGACCGGCAACGACCGCACCGCGGTCCTGCACGCGGACGTGCGCGACGTGGCCGGGGTGCTGGACAGCCCGGAGGTGCGGCGGCTGATCGACTTCACCGAGCCGGTGGGCCTGCTGTGCCTGCTGCTGCTGCACTGGATCCCGGACGGGGACGACCCCGCCGGGCTGGTGCGCGCCTACCAGGAACCCTTGGCACCGGGCAGTTTGCTCGCCTTCACGCACATCAACTCCGACGCGCACCAGGAGTCGTTCTCGGCGGCCAGCGACCAGATGGCCGCGCGGCGCGGCGAGGTGCCGCACACCCGTTCCCACGACCAGATCCTCGGCCTGCTGGGAAAGCTGACGCTGGTCGAGCCGGGCCTGGTGGGCTGTGGCAGCTGGCGGCCCGCCGGGCCCACCGACATCGCCGAGGACCCGGTGTGGAACGAGCTGATCTACGCCGGCGTGGCGCGGAAGTCCTGAGCCGGTGACCGAACCCAGCAGACGGACGGCCCCCGAGCCGTCCGAAGACGGGCGCCGCGAGCGCGGCCTGCTCGCGCGCAAGTGGGCCTACCTGCTGGGCGGGATCGGTTACGTGCCGCTGGAGCACGCCAGCTTCGAGACCGAGCTGGCCGCGCTGCTGGACGTCCTGTGCGCCGAGGTGCACCGGGGCGAGCCGGATCGCACCGGTTCGCTGGAGGCCGCGGGCGCCCGGCTGGTCGAGCTGAACTGCGCGGGCGGGCAGGCGCTCACCGTCACCATGGGCATCCTCGGCAAGGGCCTGCTCACGCTGCCCGAGTTCCAGCCCGCCTGGGAGTTCGCCGAACGCGTGGTGGGCGTGCTCGGCGCGCTGGCCGCGAGCGTGGTGGTGGCCGTGCAGGGTGCCACCCTGGCCCAGCAGGAGAACCTGAAGCTGTCCCTGCTCAAGGCCGTGCGGGAGGCCAAGTACGAGCTGCGGACCGCGGAGGCGCGGTTCGACGAGGTCGCCACCTCCTCGGCCAGCGGCATCCTGGTCGCCGACCTCGACGGCACGCTGGTCACGGTGAACGCCGCGGCGGGCGCGATGCTCGGGCGCGCCCCGGACGAGCTGACCGGGACCGACCTGTTCGAGCTGGTGCACCCCGACTACGCGCCGGTGCTGCGGGAGGACTACCGCACGCTGCTGGCGGGTGAGGTCGAGCGGATCAAGCAGTCCCAGCGGCTGCTGCACCGCGACGGCGAGCCGGTGTCGGTGACGTTGACCGCCTCGCTGCTGCGCGGCACCGGGGACGAGCCCAGCCACTTCGTCACCGTGGTCGAGGACGGCACCGAACTGTTGCTGCTGCAGAACGAACTCAACCGGCAGGCCCTGCACGACGTGCTCACCGGCCTGCCCAACCGGCAGTGCTTCGGCACGCGGATGGAGGCCGCGCTGGGCCGGGCCGACCCGGAGCTGGGCGTGACGCTCCTGCGGTTGGAGCTGGATACTTTCGCGGTGGTGCGCAACGGTCTCGGCGAGCGCGCGGCCGAGCAACTGCTGATCGCCTTGGCGCAACGGCTGAAGTCCGTAATGGCCGGCGAAAAGGCGCTCCTGGCCCGATTCGGCGAGGCGGAGTTCGCGGTGCTGGTGGAGAACACGCCGGATACCCCGGACCCGGTGAGCCTGGTGCACGAGCTGCGCCGGGAACTGGCCGAACCGGCCTTTGTGGACGGTCACGGGCTGGGTCTGTCGGTCAGCCTCGGCGTGGTCAACCGGCCCGCCCAGCACCACGAGGCCGCCGAGCTGCTGCGCGAATCCCACCAGGCACTGCGCCGGGCCAAGGCGGGCGGGCACGGGCAGTGGGAGCTGTCGCACCCCGAGCAGAACCGGCTGGACCGCACGGCCGACGCGCTGGCCGCGGGCATGCCGGGCGCCTTCGAGCACGGGGACGTGCAGGCGCGGTTCCGGCCGCTGGTGCGGCTGGCCGACGGTGCGGTGCACGGGGTGGAGGTGCTGCTCGGCTGGGAGCCGCCCGAGGTGGGCGCGTTGTCCGACGAGCGCTGCCGCCGGTTGGCCGAGACCACCGGGCTGATGCTGCCGCTGGGCGAGTGGTTGCTCCGGACCGGCTGCCGGCAGGTGGGCTGGTGGCGGCAGCGGCTGGACCGCGACCTGCGGTTGCTGGTCGGGCTGAGCCCGCACCAGGCAGCCGACTCGGACCTGCTCACCCGGGTGGTCGGCGTGCTGGAGGAGACGCGCTTCCCGGCCGGGCGGCTGCTGGTCGAGGTGCCCGTGCGGGCACTGGCCACCGACCTCGGCGAGGCCAGGGACAACCTGCGGGCGCTGGCCGACCTGGGGGTGCGGCCGGTGCTCAGCGCCTGCGGGCTGGGCGACGGCGCGCTGGCCGTGGTGACCGACCTGCCGGTGCACGGCGTGCGGCTCGACGGCGGGCTGCTGGACGACGCCGCGCCGGACTCACCGGTGGCCGAGCTGCTGCGGGAGTTGCCGGGCCTGGCGCACCGGGCCGGCGCGGAGGTGATTGTGGACGGTCTGGCCACCGCCGACCGGGCGCGGTTCTGGCTGGATGCCGGAGCCGAGCTGGCACTGGGTGAGCACTGCGGCGCGCCTTGCCGCCCGGACGAACTGACCGCCACCCTCGGCGAAACCGGTCGGCGGACACCGTCGGCTTCGCCGCGCGTGGAACATCCACGGGCAGACGAGCCACAGTAGGGCGGCCGACGAGATCACCGCCCGAGACACGACCGGGTGCGTGTCTCGGGCCCGGTGCGCTGTCAGGAAACATCTTCGCAGAAGACGGTTTTGATGAGCGTGTCCAGCGCGGCGGGGAACACCCCGGCCGGGTCGGTGTCGCCGGTGGTCAGGGTGGCGGTCAGGGTCCTGGTGGCGTCGGGCGTGCTGATCATCAGTGCCCCGTAGCCCCCGGGAGCGCCGCCGTTGTGGTGGACGATGGTGCCGCCGTCACCCAGGTCCTGCACCCACAAACCCAGGCCGAGCCCGAACTTCCCGTGCGGCGTGCGCATTTCGGCCAGCAGCGGGGCGGGCAGGAGCTCTCCGCCCAGCAGCGCGGAGATGAAGGTGCTGAGGTCCTCGGCGGTCGAGATCAGGTCACCGGCACCGGCCAGCAGGGACGGGTTCTGGCGGCTGACGTCGACCACCTTCGACTCCCCGCCGTCCTCGTACCGGTAGTAACCGCGGGCGTGCGGCCCGGGCAGGTCCGGCGAGGTGGCCGAAACCACGGTGCCCGACAGGCCGAGCGGCCCCAGGATCCGCTGCTGCGCCTGTTCGGCGTAGGACTGGCCGGTGAGCTTCTCGATCAGCAGCAGGGCCAGGGTGTAGTTGGTGTTGGAGTAGCTCTGATCCGTTCCCGGCTCGAACCGCGCCGGCTTGGCCAGCGCGAACCGCACCAGTTCCTCGGGCCGGTAGGTGTGGAACCGGTTGTCCACCCACTCCCGGCCCATCGACGGCAGCCCCATTTCGAAGGTTCCGTCGGGGCCGAGTTCGCCGGTGTAGTTGTACAGCCCGCTGGTGTGCCGCAGCAGCATCCGCACGGTGATCCGGGCGTCCAGCCCGAGTTCGGGCAGGTGGTCGGCCACCGGGGTGTCCAGCCCGATCCGGCCCTCCGCCACCAGTTGCAGCACCAGGGTCGCGGTGAAGGTCTTGGCGACGCTGCCCGCCCAGGCCTGCCCACCGGCCGGCGGCGGGGTGGTCCCGCCCAGTTCGGCGACCCCGGCTCGGCCGGTCCAGTCGCCGTGCTCGTCGTGCACGCGCAGTTCCATCGCGGCGAAACCGGCGTCGACGAACGCCTGCACGGCCTGCTGCAACTCGGGCCGGTCCTGCCCGGTGGCGACCGGTGCGGGTGTGGCGATCTTCTGCATCTTGCTCTCCTGGGGTTTCGGTGTCTCGGAGTGGTTGATGACCACGATCGCCCGCACTCCTGACACCGGACCGCCACCGGCCTGACACGACCCCGCCACCGAACGCGGTGGTCAGCACTTCATCTGGTCCGGGATCGGGGCGGCGGGGTCGAAGTATTCGAAGGAAGCGTTCGCCGCGTCGGCGGTTCCCGGCGTCCGGCCGCTGTAGGCAGGCGCCAGCCGGCCCCGTACCGCCTGCGAGCAGGCGCTGAAGTGGAAGAACCCCTGGCCGCGCACGGCGTCGATGCCGCGGTTGCCGGCGCCCCAGGTGCGGCCGTCGCGGTAGAGGAACTCGTTGTCCATGCGGACGGCGGAGACCGTGTCGATCGGCTGGGTGGCCCGGCGGGGGTCGTCGACGTCGAAGGCGTACGCGTACACCATGTTGGTCCGGATGAGCAGTTCGCCCTTCTGGGCGCCGGGTTCGGCCCAGATCGTGCCGGTGATCTTCGGCCCGCCGGGCAGGAGGCGGAACTCGGGGGCGATCTTGGTGGCGTAGGACGGCATGGCCGCCGGGTTGTCCCGCAGCTGGTTCCGCAGCACGTCACGCAGGTTGGTGCTGAGCGTGGCGTAGACGGGTTCCATCTCGTCCCCGGTCAGCACCGCGCGGTTCACCCGCGAGGCGACGAGGTATTCCTTCACCTTGCCCAGGGCCGTGCCCACCTGCTCGGCCGTGAAACCGCCGATCGCTTCCGGCTCCGGCAGGTCGATGCCTGCCTCGCCCTCGGCCCAGTCGTGCGCCGGGGTGCCGAGGTAGGGCCGGGCCTTGTCCTGCGACCAGGTCGGCGGGGCGGGGGCGGCCCGGTCGGCCGCGGCCTTCGGCTCGGGGTCGACCGGCGTGAGGTAGATGGCCAGGCCCACCGCGGCGGTCATCAGCAACGCCGCCAGCAGCACGATCAAGCCCGTCTGGCCCGGCGGTCTCGGCGGGTCGTTGTCCGGCAAGGTGTTCTCGCCGTACTGCGCACTCTGCATTTGTCCCCCTGCGTCGAGTTCGGCCTCTTGATCGGCGCCCGGGGGAAGTTCGTTAGCCACCGCGATTTGCTCAGCCTGCTGAATGGTCTACGATTGCTCAGCAGGCTGAACAAATGGGCTGATCGAGTCGGGAGGCGTGTGTGCCGGTACATCGGTTGCGGGTCAACGGAGTGGACCGCGAGGTCGAGGTGCCCGCGGAAACCCCGCTGCTCTGGGTGCTGCGTGACGAGCTGGGCCTGACCGGGCCCAAGTACGGTTGCGGTATCGGCGCCTGCGGTGCCTGTGTGTCCCTTGTGGACGGTCAGGCCGAGCGGATCTGCGTGCTGCCGGTCGGTGAGCTCGGCGATCGGGCGGTGACCACCATCGAAGGGCTGGACGACCACCCGGTGCAGCGCGCGTGGATCGACTGCGACGTGGCGCAGTGCGGTTACTGCCAGGCCGGGCAGATCATGAGCACCGTGGCGTTGCTGCGGGAACGGCCCGAGCCGAGCGATCACGACATCGACGAGGCCCTCCGCGACAACGTGTGCCGGTGCGGTACCTATCCGCGGATCCGGCGCGCGGTGCACGCGGCGGCCGAACTGGCCCGTGAGGAGAAGCCGTGATAAGCAGGCGTGGATTCCTGATCTCCTCCGGTGTCGCGGCTCTGGTGGTGGCCGTTCCGTTGCGCGGCAACGCCTCGGAGGCCGAGTTCGCACCGAACGTCCACGTCCGGATCACCGCCGGCGGGCGGATCGTCGTCACGGTGCCGCGCCCGGACACCGGACAGGGCGTGCGCACCGTGGTCCTGTTGCTCGCGGCCGAGGAGCTCTGCACCCGGCCGCGGGAACTCGAACTGGAGCAGGCACCCGGCGACACCGCCCGGTACGGAAACCAGCTGGTCGCCAATTCCCTGTCCGTGCGCCAGCTCTTCGAACCGGTGCGCACTGCCGCGGCCACCGCCCGCTGCCTGCTCATCGCCGCGGCAGCCCGGCGTTGGCAGGTGGCGCCGGAGCAATGCCGGGCGAGGGACGGGTTCGTCGAGCACCCGCGGCATGGCCGTCTGTCCTTCGGGGAACTCGCCGCCGAAGCCGCCGCGCTCGACCCGGCGACCGTGCCGGTGTCGCTGATCCCCGAACCCCAGTGGCGCTTCCTGGGCAAGGAGAACGGCCGGGCGGACGCGGCGGATATCGTCGGCGGGCGCGCGGGGTTCGGGATCGATGTGCGGGAGCCGGACGCGCTGGTCGCCGTCGTGCGACGCCCGGACTGGCTCGGCGCGGTGGTCGCCAGCGTCGACGACACCGCCGCACGTGGGGTCGCCGGCGTGGTGGACGTGGTGCCGTTGCCCGCGGACCGGGGGATGCAGGGCGGCGTCGCGGTGGTGGCCGAGTCGACCGCCGCCGCGCTCGCGGGCCGCGCCGCGCTGAAGGTGGAGTGGAGCGGTGGCACACCCGAGGCGGACAGCAGGCAGTGGCTGGCCGACCTGGCTTCGGCGGTGCCCGAACCACCCGCCGCGCCGGGGCCGGTGGGGCTCGACCTGACCTACCGGCTGCCGATGCTGGCCCACGCACCCATGGAACCGTTGAACGCGACCGCGTTCTTCGAGGCGGGTGGCCGCCTCGTCGTGCGCGTGCCGACGCAGGACCCGGGCGGCCTCCGCGACCTGCTGGCGCGGGTGCTGCAGCTGGACCCGGCTCTGGTCAGCGTGTTGCCGACGCTGGCCGGTGGCGCGTTCGGCAGGCGCTTCGAGATCGACTTCGTGCTCGAAGCCGTCACCTGCGCTCGTGCCGCCGGGCGGCCGGTCAAGGTCCTGTGGACCCGCGACGACGACATGCGGCACGACTCCTACCGGCCGATGTCGGTGCACCGGCTGACCGCGGTGCTCGCGCGGAACGGGGAGCCGCGGTGGCGGTCCCACAGCGTGGCCACCTGGCCGCTGACCACGGTGCCCGCGTTCAACAATCCCGAGATCGTGCTGGCCAGCGGGGATCACTTCCCGTACCGGATTTCCGGCAAGCCGACGGTCGCGCTGCGGCCGGCACCGCTGCGGACGGGGTTCTGGCGGTCGGTTTACGCCGGGCAGTTCGTGTTCGCCGAAGAATGCTTTCTCGCCGCGGCGGGCCACCGCGCCGGTTTGGACCAGGTGGACTTGCGTCGCAGGCTTTTGCCCGCCAATTCGCGGCTGCGCAAGGTTCTCGACGAAGCCGCCCGCCGCGCGCCGCGGCGACCGGGCAGGGGGCGTGGTGTTGCGTGCCATGAGGACTACGAATCCGCCATCGCCATAGTCGCCGACGTGGAGCCGGGTGCCGATTCACCGCGCGTCACCCGGGTGACGGCCGCCGTCGACGTCGGTACCGCGCTGCACCCGTCGGGCGTCCGGGCCCAAGTAGAAGGCGGCGTGATCGACGCGATGTCCACGGTGTTCGGCGCGCAGATCACCGTGCGGGAGGGGCGGGTAACGCAGTCCTCCTTCGCCGATTATCCCTGGGCGCGCATCGACCAGGTACCCGAAATCGACGTGACGATCGTTCCCTCGGGCCTGCCACCCGGCGGCTTGGGCGAGCTGGCCTACCCGCCGGCTGCGGCCGCCATCGCCTCCGCGGTCGCAGCGATGACGGGAACACCGATCACGGGTCTCCCCGCCCTCGATGAGACCGGGTGACGGTGCTTCTTGCTCCGTACGCATGACTCGCCAAGGTATCCTTCACGCGGAGGAGATACCCGTGACTTCTGGCGACCGTCGGCACGACGCGCTCAGTTCCGAAACGTTCGCCGGTGCACTGATTTCCTTCTGTGCGCACGGGACGCTCGTCTTCGAAGGGGAGGACAGCGAAGCGAGCCACCCGAGTTTCTGACGGGTCTGGTGCGTCGCCTTGAAGTAGAGCTGGAAGCCGCTTCATTCCGGCTTTTCGACTTGGATGAGATGGCGTCGCCGTAGCCGAGGTTGATTCCCCGCTGTGTGCGGCGACAGTGGAACGATTCGGCGGAACTTGCCGCCGGTTTTCAGACTGAGGCAGGGCGTACGGGTGAAGTGCCGCTTGGTATTTTCGTCCTGCGCAGTCCGCGCGCTGACTGGTGAGGTGAATCCGTGAGTTTCGACCTGGCCTTCTGGTACGAAGAAGTTCCATCCACCGTTGACCAGGCGGTGCGCATCTACCTCCGGCTCGTGGACGGCGAGCCCGGTGTCCTGTCAAGTTCCCCGCAGGTCGAAGCGTTCTTCGAAGACCTCGTCGCCATCTTCGGGGACCTTGACGAGAAAACGATGGACTACTCCCCGTGGACGGCTCCTTTGGAGGCAGGCCACGGGGAAGGGGTGCTCGTGTGCATCGCGTGGTCGCGGTGCCAGGAGATGACGCCGCTCCTGGTCGGCCTGGCGCACGAGCACGACGTCACGGTGTTCGACCCGCAGGACCGCAACGTGTGGTCTCCTCCCCGCTGACGGACGCCTGGCCGCCGCCGGTGGCTCTGGCGTGCGCGGGGCGCGGACCGCGCGGTCACCGGTTCCGCGGATTGTTGGCCGTTTTCGGACAGGAACTGGTCTAGACCTAGACGCTGGGCGCGCTCCCACACACACTCGGTTCCGCACGTGCTGCTCCCGTCCCCGCCTCGAGGAGTTCTGATGCGTCGAAGAAACCTGCTCTCCCTCACCGCGACGGCCTGCCTGGTGCTGTCCGCCGTCACCGCCGGGACCGCCGCCGCGGCGCCGGCTGCCTCGCCCGGGCTCGTCTCGGCGATGCAACGCGATTTCGGCCTGACGGCCGATCAGGCCCGCACCCGGATGGCCGACGAAGCCACCGCGAGCCGCGTGCTGCCGGTGGCGCAGGCGGCCGCCGGGGCCGCGTTCGGCGGCGCCTGGTTCGACCCCGACCGCGGCAAGCTGGTCGTCGGGGTCACCGATGCCGCCGCGGCGGACGCGGTGGAGAACACCGGCGCGGTCACCACGCCCGTCGCCGTCAGCGCCGCGGAACTGGACGCCGTCAAGGCCGCCATCGACGCCGAGAAGGCGCCGGCCGAGGTCAGCGGCTGGCGTGCCGACCCCCGCGCGGGCAGCGTGGTCATCACCGTCCAAAGTGGAGCATCCAGCCCCGAGCTGACCGCGTTCCTGGACAGGGCGCGCCAGGCCGGCCCGGTCACCGTGGAGACCGGCCCGAAGCCGGTCAGCTTCGCGGCCGGCACGGTCGGCGGCGATCCCTTCTACATCAACGGGAACGTCCGCTGCTCGATCGGCTTCTCGGTGCACGGCGGCTTCGTCACCGCCGGGCACTGCGGTGGCGTCGGCAGCTCGGTCACCGGCTGGGACGGCTCGGCGATGGGCAGCTTCAAGGGCTCCTCCTTCCCCGGCGACGACCTCGCCTACGTCGGCATCGGCCACGGCTGGTGGACCGCCCCGGTGGTGCTCGGCTGGGGCACGGTCAGCGACGCGCTGGTCCGCGGCTCCTGGGTGGCCCCGCCCGGCACCTCGGTCTGCCGCTCCGGCTCGACCACGCACTGGCACTGCGGCACCGTGCTCGCGCACAACACGACGGTGAACTACGCCCAGGGCGCGGTGCACCAGATGACCAAGACCAGCGTCTGCGCCCAGCCGGGTGACTCCGGCGGCTCGTTCATCACCGGCGACCAGGCGCAGGGCGTGACCTCCGGCGGCTGGGGCAACTGCAGCTCCGGCGGCGAGACCTGGTTCCAGCCGGTCAACGAGATCCTGCAGCGGTACGGGTTGTCCCTGGTGACGGCCTGACGGACGAAAACCCGCCCCACCGGCGACGGTGGGGCGGGGCCGTCCTAGTAAGGTCATCCGTGATGATGACGCAGCCGCTGGCTCGAGTGGTTCCGGAACCGGTCCTGACCGGTGGCAAGGTGCGCCTGCGCGCCATCACCCCCGCCGACCGGCGCACGCTGACCGGGTTCGACCGCGAGTCCGCCGCCCGCGGTGCGATCGGCCGCTACCAGCACTGGGCCGCCCACCGCACCGGCGACGACCTCCAGTTCGCCATCGAAACCCTCTACAGCGGCCTGCTCGTCGGCTCCATCTCGGCGATCCCCGACGTGGACGGCCGCGTCGGCCGGTTCAGCTACGGCGTCGGCATCGGCGACTCCTACCGCCGCTGCGGGTACGCCGCCGACGCGATCACCGCGCTGCTGTCCCACATGTTCTTCGAGCGCGGCTACCGCAAGTGCGTGGTCGGCATCTACGGCGGCAACGTGCCCTCGCTGTCGCTGCACGGGGTGCTCGGCTTCCGCGAGGAACGCCGCATCCGCGACACCGAACTGCACCTGAGCGGGGTCAAGTACCTGGTCAGGATGGCCATCACCGCCCCGGAGTTCGCCGCCTACCGCCGCCCGGCCGAGCCGCAGCGCGGACGGCACGCGCGCACCCGCCGCGGCCGCCACTGGCTGCACGACAAGTCGGCCTAACCCCGCCACCGCAGCACTTCCAGCGCGGCGGCCACGCTGATCGCGTTCTCCGCCAGCGGCCGGGGGAGCAGCCCGTCCGCGCGGGCGAGGCGGCGCAGCACGGTGTTGCGGTGGGTGTACAGCCGTTCCGCGGTGCGGCTGGTGTTGCCCAGCTCCCGCACGTAGGTCAGCACGGTCTCCCGCGTCTCGGCGTCGGCGGTGAGCAGGTCGCCCAGCGTGTCCGCGAGGAATTCGCCCGCCTGCTCGGGCTGCCCGGTGAGCAGCGCGGCGAGCTGCACGTCGGGGTAACGGGCGAACTGCAGCGGTGAGGTGAGCCGGTCCAGCATCCGCTGCGTGGTGACGGCGTCGAGGTGGCTGCGGCGGAACCCGTCGACGTCGGTACCCGGACGGCCGAGCGCGACCCTGGCTTCCGGGTAGCCGGCCAGGTCGGCGGTGGCCGGTGCGGTGCCGACCGGCAGCCACACCCAGAGCGCGGCGGCCCCGGCCACCACGGTCAGCCGGTGGGTGGCGCCCGCCGCGCGCATGACCGCCTCGGCGGCCGCCTCCAGCTGGTCCGAGGCCGCGCCCGACGCGCTCCAGATGATCGCGGCGGTGTGCCGTCCGGTCAGGCCGTAACCGAGCTGGACCTCGGCGCGGGCCCGGCTGATCGGCGCTCCCTCCAGCAACAGCGTGACCGTGGCCCGGCGCTCGGCGTGCGCGCCGCGGGTGAGCTCGGCGCGCTCGGTCTTCATCTGCTCGGTGACCGCGGCGACGGTGTCGTCGATGAAGGTGGCGATGGACAACGCGGAGACGTTGAGCAGTTCCCGCAAGCGCACCGGGTCGTCGGTCAGCTCGAAGCAGATGTCCATCCAGCGGCGCCAGGCCACGCCCTGCGCCGTGCGGTAGGCCTCCAGCGCGCTCTCGTCGAGCCCGCGCCGGACCAGGTCACGGGCGGATTCGAGGAGTTCGGGCGCGGTGTTCGCGGGCACCCGCCTGCCCGGGTGCGAGACGTTCGCCGCGGCCCAGTGCCGCAGGTTCGCCAGATTGGCCCGGCGGGTGGCCGCGGCGAGCACCGGGTCCTCGGCGACCGGCCGCATCCGCTGCCCGCCGAGCGAGGCCGCATGCAGTTCCTCCAGCCAGTCCGGCCGCAGGTCCAGCACGATTTCGGCACCACGCCGGAACAGCTGGCGACCCGGGGCGGACAACCGCGGCCAGGCAGCAGTTTGCACCATCAACGCAGCATGCTGGTGCGTGTTGCACTGGCGCAAGACCCCGGCGCCAGCGCAGAGTAGGCAGATGACCACCTCGCAGCCCGAGCACCTCGACGTCCTCGTGGTCGGCGCCGGGATCTCCGGCATCGGGGCCGGCCGCTACCTCAAGGCCGAGCACCCGGCGAAGAGCTTCGCCATCCTGGAGGCCCGCGCGGCCTCGGGCGGCACCTGGGACCTGTTCCGCTACCCCGGCATCCGCTCGGACTCCGATCTGCACACCTTCGGCTACGAGTTCAAGCCGTGGCGGGACGAGCAGTCCATCGCCGACGCGCCGCGGATCCTGGCGTACCTGCGCGAGACCATCGCCGAAAACGGCCTGGACGCGCACATCCGCTACCACCACCGCCTGGTCGGCGCCGCGTGGTCCAGCGAGACGGCCCGGTGGACGGTCGAGGTCGAGCGCACCGACACCGGGGAGCGGCTGCGGCTCAGCGCGAACTGGTTGTTCGCCGCCGGGGGTTACTACCGCTACGACGAGGGCTTCACCCCGCGGTTCGAGGGCCGCGAGCGGTTCGAAGGCACGATCGTGCACCCGCAGCACTGGCCCGAGGACCTCGACTACGCGGGCAAGCGCGTCCTGGTCATCGGCAGCGGCGCCACCGCGGTCACCCTGGTGCCCGCGATGGCCGGGACCGCCGAGCACGTGACCATGCTGCAGCGCACGCCGACCTACGTGATGCCGGTGCCGCGCGAGGACAAGCTGGCCAACCTCGCGCGCAAGGTGCTCGGCGAGGAGCGCGGGTACGCGTTGTCCCGCCGCAAGAACATCGCCAAGCAGCTCGCGGTGTGGAAGTTCTGCCAGCGCTTCCCGAAGACGGCCCGGCGGCTGATCCGCTGGGTCAACACCAAGCAGCTGCCCGCCGGCTATCCGGTCGACGAGCACTTCAACCCGCCCTACGACCCGTGGGACCAGCGGCTGTGCGCGGTGCCGAACGGCGACCTGTTCCGCGAGATCCGCCGGGGCACGGCTTCGGTGGTGACCGACCGGATCAGCACCTTCACCGAACGCGGGGTGCTGCTGGAATCCGGCAGGGAGCTGGAGGCCGACCTCATCGTCACCGCCACCGGGCTGAACGTGCAGGCCTTCGGCGGGGTCGGGCTGACCGTGGACGGCCGGCCGGTGGAGCTGTCGGAAACGCTGGCGTACAAGGGCATGATGCTGTCCGGGGTGCCGAACTTCGCCTTCGCCATCGGGTACACGAACTCCTCGTGGACGCTCAAGGTCGGGCTGCTGTGCGAGCACTTCTGCCGCTTGCTGTCCTATATGGACGAACACGGGTACGACACCTGCCGCCCGGAACCCGCCGACCCGTCGATGCCGACGCGGCCGCTGCTGGACTTCGCCGCCGGCTACGTCCAGCGCGCGGTGGACCAGCTGCCGCGCCAGGGCGACCGGATGCCGTGGCTGATGTCGATGAGCTACCACGCCGACGTCAAGCTGCTGCGCGCGGACAGCGTGGTCGATCCGGAGCTGCGGTTCTCCCGCGCCGACGTGCTCGTCTGACTCCGCGGAGCATCGTCTCCACCGGCGAAAGCCCTGGCCTTCGCCGGATCGGGCGGGGCGAAGGCCAGGGGCTCCCGGTGGTCGTTGCTACACCCCGGAAGTGTTCCGGATCCAGGTCCGGTTCGCGGAGATGCTGGTGTGCGTGGAGGTGTCCACCTTGTTGCCGGCGATGTGCACCCCGACCTGACGGCCGCCGACGAAGACCGGGCCGCCGGAGTCGCCGCCGTTGGTCAGGCCGTTGCCGCGGTACGCGCGGATCAGCCCGTTGCTGACGCTGATCACGTCCATCTGGGCGACCTTGAGGTTGCGCTGCAGCACGCCGTCCTCGTTGTAGCCCCAGCCGTAGACCTGTTCGCTGTCCCCGACCGAGACCGAGGTGCCGAGCGCGGCGTAGGTGGTGCTGATCGACCGGTCCAGTCTGAGCAGCGCGATGTCGGCGCCGCTGGACGGGGTGTGGATGGCGGACACCGCCGCGTAGGTGCCCGCCTGGTGGTCCACGTTGCCCACCTTCACCGAGTAGGTCGCGCCGGGTTCGTCGATGCAGTGCTGGGCGGTGAGCACCCAGGTGGCGCTGATGATCGAGCCGGAGCACCACTGCTGGCCGTTCTGCTGGACCATCGCGGCCCACGGCCCCGACTTGGCGTACTCGCCGTCGATGATGGGGGCGGCGCCGGCCGCCGGCGTGACCGCCGCCAGTCCGGCGGTGGCGAGCAGGGCGGTGAACAGGCCTCGGATGCGCGTCTTCACAGGGGTTGCCTTCCACTACGGGGAAACACAGGGGGAGAAAAGGCAGCGCCCAGGGGTCGCCCAGGCCCGTTCCGGTACCGGTTTTCCCATGCTAGGCAGAACGGGGCAGCGGGTAACAGCGACTAAAGCAGGGTCTACTGTGGAGCGCCCGCCAGTACCGGCTCGGCGGGCGGCAGCCACTGGGTGGCCGGGTCGAACGGGGTCACCCGGTCGGCGATGTGCTCGACCAGCGCCGGGAGCGCCGGATGGCGGTTGCGCCGGTGCCACAGCATCGACCACGGGTAGAGCGGCGTCGGGTCGACCACCGGGATCTGCACGATCCCGGCGTGCCACGGCACGCGCATGCGTTCCCCGCCGAAGGTGTAGCGGTCGCGGGAGGCGGCGAGCTCGTCGAGCATGTGGTCCAGGCCGAAGTGCGGGCCCGCGGTCTGGATGCGGAGCTCGAACTCCCGCTGGAGGTGGGTGTAGTAGTCGGCCCATTCGCTGCCCGGTTCGTTGCCGGGCATCCAGGTGATCGAGTCGGCGAGCTCGGCCATCCGCACGCGGCGGCGCCCGGCCAGCGGGTGCTTGCGCCCGGCCAGCACGTGGTGCGGTTCGAGGTAGGCGGGCTGGTGCGCGAGCGCCGGGTCGAGCTCGCCGGTGACCCTGGCGAAGGCCACGTCGATCGCGCCGCCGAGCAGGGCGGGCTGGGCCTCCCGCAGCCCGCGCGAGGTGACGATGTCGATCTTGACCTCGGGCTGGGCCTCGTGGAAGACGCGGATCAGCTCGGTCGGGGCGAGCCGGGTGCCCGCGACGTCCACCCGCAGCGGCCGGTCGCGCTCGCGCACCGACCGCACCGCCTGGTCGGCCAGCGCGACCAGGGCGCGGGCGTCGGGCAGGAAGGCGGCGCCCTCGTCGGTGAGGTCGGTGCCGGTGCGGGCGCGGTGGAACAGCGTGGTGCCCAGGCCCGCTTCGAGCTTGGCGATCCGCTTCGAGGTCGCCTGCTGGGTCAGGCCGAGCCGGTCGGCGGCGTCGCCGAAGTGCCGTTCGTCGGCGACGGCGACAAAGGCCCGGACCGCACCGAGGTCCAGTTCCATGCCGCCGAGCCTAACCGTGTTCGGCGGTGAAGCAGGCGACGGCCGGGTCGATCCACTCGCGGCCCCGCCACTCCGGACGGCGGGCGATCACCGACGCGCGCACCTCGTCGAGGACGTCGTCCGCGCCCGCGTCGAGTCGGCGCCAGGTTTCGTCCCGCAGCACGTGCAGGTAGTCGCGGACCTCGGTGAGCAGCTCCCGGCCGCCGAGATCGCCGTGACCGGGCACCACCTGCACCGGTGCCTCCTCGATCAGCCGCTCCACCACGGTGATCCAGCGCGTGCCGGAGACGTCGGTGTCGTGCGGCGGGAACCACGGGAAGATGGCGAACTGCCCGGTTTCGACCAGGTCGCCGGTGAACATCGTGTCCGCGTCCGGCACGGTGACCACCTGGTCGCCGGCGCTGTGCGCGCGGCCCGTCGCCCGCAGCCGGACCTCGCGGCCGCCCAGGTCGAGGGTGTGGCTCTCCTCGTAGACCAGGTCCGGCACCGGGATCTCCACGTCCTCGAGCTGCTCGGCGATCGCCGGGCCGAGACCGCGGAACATCTCCAGGTACCCGAGGCCCTTCTGCGCCAGGTCGACGGCCTGGGCGCGGTTGACCAGGTAGGTGGCGCGCCCGCGGAACACCTGCGCGCCGAACGCGTGTTCCGGGTGGAAATGCGTGGTGGTCAGGAAAAGCTCACGCCCGCGGGCGAAGCCGGTGGCGAATTCGAGCACCGGTTCGGCGTTGCGCGGGCCCATCCCGGTGTCCACCACGAGCACCGCGTCCCGGCCGCCGATGATCCCGATGTTCGGCACGAGGTCGGTGTTCTGGTTCGGGAGCACCACCAGTTCGGTGGCGATCTCCTGTTGTGCTGTCATGCCACCAGTCCAGCCGTGCCGGGGCGCGTGCGTCCAAGTCCGGTCCGGTATCCGCGATACCGGCGCAGTATCGTCACCGGTCATGGACCTGCGGACGCTGCGGTACTTCGTGACGGTGGCCGAGGAGCGGCACTTCGGCCGCGCCGCCGCGCGCCTGCACATGACCCAGCCACCGCTGAGCCGGGCGATCCGCGGCCTGGAAACCGATCTCGGCGTGACGCTGTTCGACCGGTCGGCGCAGGGCGTTTCGCTCACCGCGGCCGGTACCGAGCTGCTGGCCGAGGCACGGCAGTTGCTCGACCACGCCGATCAGGTGCGCGAGCGCGTGACGGCCGCGTCCACCCTGGTCGTCGGCACGCTCGCGGACAGCGCGGAGCAACTGGGCTCGCGGCTCGTGGCCACCTTCCGCGCGCGGCACCCGAAGGTCGGGGTCCGGGTGCGGGAGAGCGACTTCAGCGATCCCACCTGCGGACTCCGAAGTGGACTCGTCGACGTCGCGCTGACCCGCGGGCCGTTCGAGGACAACGGGATCAGCACGCACACACTCCGCGAGGACCCGGTGTCGGCGCTCCTGCGCGCCGACGATCCGTTGGCAGCACGGGAATCCCTGCGACTGCGTGAGCTCGCCGACCGGCCGTGGTTCCGGCTCGCCGACGTCACCGATCCGGTCTGGGCCGCCTACTGGAGCGGTGGCGAGGAGCGCGGGGGACCGAAGGTGCGCACGGCGCAGGAGTGCTTCCAGGCGGTCCGGTGGAACGGGTCGGTCGGCCTGATGCCGGGTGGTTCGCCGTTGCCGGACGGGCTGGTCGCGGTGCCGCTGACCGATCTGCCGCCGTGCCCGCTGGTGATCGCGTGGCCGTCGAAGGAGCCGGACGCGCTCGCCCGCTCGTTCGTCCGCACCGCGTTGGCCGTGGCTTGACCTCCAGTGCACTCCAGGTCCTAGCTTCGGGTGCATGACCGAGACGACCGTCGCCACGCGGCGCACGCCCAGCCCGCTGCTGGCGACCCTGCTCGGGGTCAGCACCATGACGATCATGGCCAGCGCCACCATCACCCCGGCGCTGCCCGGGATGGAACGTCATTTCGCCGGGACCCCGCACGCCGAGGTGCTGGTGCGCCTCGTGCTCACCCTGCCGGGCCTGGCGATCATGCTGGCCGCGCCGGTGCTCGGCCACGTCGGCCTGCGGCTCGGCCGGGTGCGCGTGCTGGCCGGGGGCCTGGTGCTCTACACCGTCGGCGGCGGATCCGGTCTGTTCCTCGACTCCCTGCCCGCGCTGCTCGCCGGCCGGGTGCTGCTCGGGGTGGGCATCGCGGCGATCATGACCACCGCGACGGCGTTGCTCGCCGATCACCACCCGTCCTCGCAGCACGGCCGGGTGCTCGGCCTGCAGGGCGCGGCGATGGGCTTCGGCGGGGTGGTCGCGATGCTGCTCGGCGGGGCGCTGGCGGAGCTGAGCTGGCGCGGGCCGTTCGCGGTGTACCTGCTGGCCGTGCCGGTGTTCTTCCTGGTCGTGCGCAACGTGCCGGAGGCACCGGTGGTGGTGCGTGAGGCCGGGGAGCCGACCGGTTCGCCGTGGACCGCGCGGCTGCTCGGGTTGTACCTGCTGACCTTCCTCAGCATCACCGCGTTCTACACGATCCCGACGCAGGCGCCGTTCTGGCTGGCCGAACTGGGCGGGGCGGGGCCGGTGGTGACCGGCGCGATGATCGCCGGGGTGAACCTGGTGATGACCGCGATCGGGCTGAACTACGGCAGGCTGCGCGCGCGGTGGGACTTCCGCGTGCTGGCGGTGGTGATGTTCGCCGCCTACGCCGTGGGCCTGGTGCTGATCGGCACCGCCGCGAACCTGTGGACCGCGGCGGCGGGCATGCTGGTCGTCGGGCTCGGGGTCGGCCTGAGCAACCCGACGCTGAACGGCTGGGCCGTCGCCTCGGTCGAACCCGGCGCACGGACGCGGGCGCTCGGCCTGCTCACCTCGGTGCTGTTCCTCGGCCAGTTCGCCTCGCCGCTGATCGCGCAGCCGATCGTCGGGGGAGCGGGCCTGGGCGCCACCTTCCTCCTGGGCGGGGGGCTGGCCGTGCTGGTCGCGCTCGTGCTCGCCGGAATGGCCCTCACCAGGCGCGCGCGCAGCTGACTCCGCCATTCGGCCGAATTCCGCATCTTGACTATCCACAATGGATACAAGATGCGGAATTTCTGGTGGTTGGACCATTCGAGCGTGCACTCCCCGGCGGGAACAAGTTACTGTCGCGTACGTAGTGACTTGATCATCGACGCAAGTATAACTTGTTCTCATATGTCGAGAGTGAGGAACGTCACATGAGCGGTAACTCCCTGTCTGGCAAAGGTTCTATGGACGTATCCCGGCGTGCCTTCATCGCTGGAACTGGTTCTATCCTGGGGCTGGCGGCTCTGGGGGTCGGCCGGGCAGGGGCGGCGCCGCCGCCGGCGCCCATCGCGGACGGGGCGCAGGTCTCCGCGCTGGTGATCGGCACCGGTTACGGCGGCTCGGTCACCGCGCTGCGGCTCGCGCAGGCCGGGGTGGACGTGCACATGATCGAGATGGGCATGGCCTGGGACACCCCGGGCCCGGACGGCAACATCTTCGCCAACACCACCAGCCCCGACTACCGCTCGTACTGGCTCCGCACCCGGACCAAGCAGCCGCTGAGCAACTTCCTCGGCTTCCCCATCGACAGGGACGTCCCGCTGCACACCGGCATCCTCGACGCCGAGGACTTCAGCGGGATCAGCGTGTACCAGGGTCGCGGCGTCGGCGGCGGGTCGCTGGTCAACGGCGGTATGGCGGTCACGCCGAAGCGCGAGAACTTCGGCGGGGTGCTGCCCTCGGTCAACCCCGACGAGATGTACAACGTGTACTACCCGCGCGCCAACGCCGGGCTGGGCGTCACCGAGGTGGACGTGGCCTGGTGGGAGAGCGCCGAGTGCTACCAGTACGCCCGCGTCGGCCGCAAGCACGCCGAGCGGTCCGGGTTCCCGTTCGTCTTCGTGCCGAACGTCTACGACTGGAACTACATGAAGCAGGAGCAGGCCGGCGCCGTGCCCAAGTCGGCGCTGCGCGGTGAGGTGCTCTACGGCAACAACCACGGCAAGAAGTCGCTGCAGAAGACCTACCTGGCCCAGGCGAAGGCGACCGGCCGGGTGGCCATCTCACCGCTGCACAAGGTCACCTCGGTGACCCCCGCCTCCGGTGGCCGCTACACCGTGGTGATCGAGCAGATCAACACCACCGGCGCCACCACCGCGACCAAGTCGGTCACCGCCGACCGGGTGTTCTTCGCCGCGGGCAGCGTCGGCACCAGCAAGCTGCTGACCAAGCTCAAGGCCACCGGCGCGCTGCCGGGGCTCAACGGCGAGATCGGCAAGGGCTGGGGCGACAACGGCAACGTGATGTGCGGGCGCGCCAACCACATGTGGGACGCGACCGGCGCGCTGCAGTCGTCCATGCCCACCGCGGGCATCGACAACTGGGCGGCGGGCGGCGCGTTCGCCGAGGTCGCGCCCCTGCCGACGGGCATCGAGACGTTCGCGTCGTTCTACCTGTCGATCACCAAGAACCCGAACCGCGCGCAGTTCAGCTACAACGCCTCGACCGGCAAGGTGGACCTGAACTGGCAGACCGCCTGGAAGCAGCCGTCCATCGACATGGCGAAGACGATCTTCGACAAGATCAACGCCAAGGAGGGCACGATCTACCGGACCGACCTGTTCGGCGTCTACAAGATCTGGGGCGACCACCTGACCTACCACCCGCTCGGCGGCGTGGTGCTGAACAAGGCCACCGACAACTACGGCCGCCTGCACGGGTACTCCGGGCTGTACGTGGTCGACGGGTCGCTGATCCCGGGCAACGCCAGCGTGAACCCGTTCGTGACGATCACCGCGCTCGCCGAACGCAACGCCGAGCGGGTGATCGCCGAGGACTTCTAGAACTTGGGCACCACGCACACCGAGTCGATGCCGAGGACGTGGTTGAGCCTGCCGAAGGCGAGCCAGGAACCGATGCTCATGCTCAGTTCCACGATCTCGGCCTGGCTGTAGTGCTTGGTCATCCTCGACCAGAACTCCTCGTCCAGGCCGTGGTGGTCCAGTGCGTACCGCTCGGCGTATTCGGCGGCCAGCCGCGTGCGGTCGTCGAAGGCGTCGGTGGTGCGCCACTGGGCCACCGCGTCGGCGAAGGACTCTTCGACCTTCTGCCCGTCGCGCTCGGTGCGCCAGTCGAGGCAGAACACGCAGCCGTTGATCTGCGCGGTCCGCAGCCGCGCCGCCTCGAACTCGCGCAAGCCGAGCGTGGTGTGGCTGTACACCGCCAGCGAGAAGTTCGACGCCGCGGTTCCGATGCCGGGCACCATTTCGCCCCACACGTAACCGATCGCGTCCTTGCCTTCGGGGATGTCGATGATCATCGGGTGCTCCTTCCGAGCCTGCCCGCCGCCGGGCGCAGGGGAACGTCGAGTGCGTCGTAGAGACCGGGTTCGGTGCCGGTGAGCCAGTCGATCGCGTTGACCAGCCTGCCGACCGCGGTCGCGTTGCCACCGGCGGAGCGGTTCTCGCCCTCGTCGCTGGCTTCCACGGTGACCTCGATCCGCGGCCGGCCTTCGATGATCACGCGGTGCGCGCCGGACGGGTTCGGCGGCTGCGGCCAGTCCGGGGCGCAGGACGGGTGGATGCGGGTGACGTGCTCGATCACGATCCGCGGTTCCCCGCCGACGATCCCCTGCACCTCGAACCGCACCGCGCCCTGCGTGCCCGCCTCGAACTCGCCCATGGTCCGGGTGCCCACGGTGGTCTCGAGTGGACGGCGGTCCAGCGTTTCGCGGATCTCCTCGACCTCGGCGCCGAGCGCCCTGGCGATCAGCCGCACCTGCCCGCCCCACACCATGGTCGGCACCGACGGCGCGAGCATCGGCGGCTGGTAGTCCATCGGCTGCCCCATGCCGACCAGGTACCGGACCGAATCCGGCTGCTCGTAGGTGGAGTAATCGAAGATCTCCTGGCAGCGCACGGCGTCCACAGTGGTGCCGAGGCCGCTGAGCAGCGCGGGCAGCACGTCGTTGCCCCAGCCGGGATCCACCCCGGAGACGAACAGCGAGCCGCCGCCGTCGTTGATCGCGGCCAGTACCGGTTCGCGCAGCTCCGCCGGGGCGTTGAGCTGGTCGTACAGCGGGTAGAGGGCGGGCGTGACCACCACCGCGCCCGCCCGGATCGCGTCGGTGATGTCCTTGAGCGCTTCGTCGGGGCGGATGTCGCCGGAGGCCGCGTACACCACCGCGCGGGGTTTGGCGGCCAGCACGGCGGCCGGGTCGCCGGTGGCCCGCACGCCCAGCTCGTGGTCCAGACCAGCCAGCTCACCCGCGTCGCGGCCGAGCTTGTCCGGGTTGTGCACGAGCACGGCGGCCAGGTCGAGCGACGGGTGGGCGGTGACCGCACGGATGGCCGCGCGGCCGATGTTGCCTGTGCCCCAGACAACTGTGGGAATCATGTCCAGGAGGTTAACGAAGATATCCGGGGTTGCCTAGCTGCCGACGGGTGCGGTGCGCCCGGTGACGTTGACACCTAACGTGGAACGTGTGATCCTGGGAAGGCTCTCCCTGTATCCGGAAGTGCACGGTCCCCGCCATTAACACGCCTTCCGGTGCATTCTATTTCGCTCCTGTGGATATTCCTGTTCTAGGAGGAGAATGCGCATGTCCGTACCAAGAAAGCTGCTGGCGCTGTGCGCCGCGCTGGCCACCGCGGCCGGGCTGGCCTCGGTGCCGTCCGCGGCCGCGGCGGTACCGGCCACCATCCCGCTGACCATCAAGAACACCTCGGGTCGCGGTGAGCCGGTCTACGTCTACAACCTGGGCACCGAGCTCAGCACCGGCCGCCAGGGCTGGGCCGACGCGAACGGCACCTTCCACCCGTGGCCGGCCGGTGGCAACCCGCCGACCCCGGCGCCGGACGCCTCGATCCCGGGCCCGGCCAACGGCGGTTCGATCACCGTCCGGCTGCCGAAGTTCTCCGGCCGGGTCTATTTCTCCTACGGCCAGAAACTGGTGTTCAAACTGACCACCGGCGGGCTGGTGCAGCCCGCGGTGCAGAATCCGAGCGACCCGAACCGGAACATTCTGTTCAACTGGACCGAGTACACGCTCAACGACGCGGGAATCTGGATCAACAGCACCCAGGTCGACATGTTCTCCGCGCCGTACTCGGTCGGCGTGCAATTGTCGGGTGGGGCGCAGAAAACCACCGGGCGGTTGAAGGCCGGTGGCTACAACGGTTTCTTCTCCGCGTTGAAGGCGCAGCCGGGCGGCTGGGGCAACCTGGTCCAGACCAAGCCGGACGGCAGCGTGCTGCGTGCGCTCTCGCCGGGCCACGGCGTCGGGTCCGGGGTGCTGAACGCGGGCATCATGGACGACTACATCAATCGCGTGTGGTCCAAGTACGCGTCGTCCACTTTGACCGTCACGCCGTTCGCGAACCAGCCGGGTACCAAGTACTTCGGCCGCGTCTCCGGGAACACGATGAACTTCACCAACTCGGCGGGCGCGGTGGTCACCTCCTTCCAGAAGCCGGACTCCGACAGCGTCTTCGGCTGCTACAAACTGCTCGACGCGCCGAACGACCTGGTGCGCGGGCCGATTTCGCGCACCCTGTGCGCCGGATACAACCGGTCCACGCTGCTGAGCAACCCGAACCAGCCGGACGCCGGCTCGGGCGGCTTCTACCAGGACTCGGTGACCAACCACTATTCCCGCCTGATCCACGAGCGGATGGTGGACGGCAAGGCCTACGGCTTCGCCTTCGATGACGTCGGCGCCCACGAATCACTGGTGCACGACGGGAATCCGGCGCAGGCGAGCATCACGCTGGATCCGTTCAACTAGCGCTCCACGCGCCAACCCCGGCGGCCCGGAGGAACGGGCCCACGTGGACCGGGGTGTGCGCACGGTGGCTGCTGGGCCAATCGCTGGAGTGTCACGAATGTGGTTGTCGAGACGCTGGACGTCTCGACAGCCACATTCGTGACATCGGCTAGACGGGTTCGAGGAGGGCGGAGAGGCGGGCGATGCGGTTGTCCGCGCCGAATTCGACGTGGAGGTAGTGGTTGTTCACGCGGAAGCGGTCGAAGTTCGGGCCGCTGCGTTCCGGCGGGCCCAGCAGCGCACCGACCTCGGCGCGGCTCGCGGTGGGGGACAGGCCGTCGACCAGTGCGTCCGGGCGCGGGTACAAGCCGTACGTGCCGTCCTGGCTGTCCTGCTGCGTCCGCACCATGGCCGAGACCAGCACGTCGTTCTCGAACAGGAGGTCGGTGCCCGCCGGCTTGAAGGTGAAGTAGGTCGACTTCTCGCCGTCGAAGTCGAACTCCTCGACCTGCAGGCCGGGGCCCACGAGCGCGATCGCTTCGAGGATCCGGCTGTCGCCCTGGCGGTAGCCCAGCACACCCAGCAACACGGCCATTTCGCCGGTGACGGTAGTCATCTGCCCTTCCTCGCGCAGCATGCGCACCCTAGACCTGGTGGACGTGCCACTCCGCGACCAGGTTGTCCGCGGTGAGGACGGCGGTCCACCGCGCCGGGCCCTGGAGGTCGGGGTGGCCGGGGCAGATCGAGTGCCCGGTGATCGAGATCCGCGCGCCGTCGGTGGTCACCGACTCGAAGACGTTGCGGTACTCCGGGAACGCCACGAAGAACCCGGACCACGCCTCCAGGCAGGCCCGCTTGCCGGCGACCACGTTGCCGTCGGTGTCGACGAAGCGGTGGTCGTCGCTCATCAGGCGGCCGAGTCCGGTCAGGTCGTGGGCGTTGATCCGCGCGTTGAACTGCTCGGCGACGGTTTCCATGCCCCTCACGCTAGGCCCGGCCCCGGCAGCACGTCGAGATCGGTCGCCCGCATCGGCTCCCCGCAGTCGGCGCAGCGCAGCTCGACGTGGCTGATCCGGCCGCACGCGTGGTGCCGGTAGAGCACCGGCGGCCCCGCCTCGCCGGCCAGCCAGCGATCACCCCAGCGCACCATCACCAGCAGCAGGTCGCACAGCTCGGTCCCGCGTTCGGTGAGCACGTACTCGTGCCGCGGCGGGCGGTCCGAGTACCGCCGCCGCGTCAGCACGTCCTGCTCGGCCAGCCACTTCAGGCGTTCGGTGAGCACCTTGCGCGAGATGCCCAGCGACTCCTGCAGCTGGTCGAACCGGTTGATGCCGACGTAGACGTTCCGCAGGATCAGCGGGGACCACGGCTCGCCGATCACGTCCATCGTCCTGGCGATCGAGCACGCCATCTCACCGAAGCGGGTGCGTTGCATGGGCGCAGTCTAGCCGGGAGGGTTCCTTCAGGGAACTAAGTGCGTTACGGTCAGTTCCGTCAGGGAACTCAAACACGGATGGAGCAGTGCGATGAACCGGCCGCAGGTGGTTTCCCCGGAGGAATGGCAGGTCGCCAGGGACGCGCTCCTGGTCAAGGAGAAGGAGCACACGCGCGCACTGGACGCGCTGGCCGCCGAGCGCCGCAGGCTGCCGATGGTCCGCCTCGACCCCGGCTACCGGTTCACCGCGCCGGACGGCGCGGAGGTCGGCCTGGCCGGGCTCTTCGACGGCAAGCGGCAGCTGGTCGTCTACCACTTCATGCTCCGGCAGGGGCAGGACCACCTGTGCGAAGGGTGCTGCTCGTTCACCGACAACCTCGCCGACCAGGACCACCTCAACGCCCGCGACACCCGGCTGATCCTGCTCTGCCGCGCCCCGCAGGCGGAGATCGCGCCGGTCCGCGAGCGCATGGGCTGGACCGTGCCCTGGTACTCCAGCCACGGCAGCACCTTCGAGGACGACCTCGGCCTCACCGGCGGTTTCGGCCTGAGCGTGCTCCTGCGCGACGGCGACGAGTTCTTCCGGACCTACTTCACCACCTCGCGCGGTGTCGACCGGCTGCGGATGGACTTCAACCTGCTCGACCTGACCCCGTACGGGCGCCAGGAGACCTGGGAGGACTCACCGGCAGGCTGGCCGCAGGACCCGGCCATGTCCTGGCTGCGCCTCCGCGACGAGTACTAGCGCAGCAGGTCCGGCCGCACCCGGCCGATCGCCTGGGTCAGCTCCTGCACCTTGGCGAAGCTCGGCAGCCTCAGCGCCACCTCCGGCGCGGGGACCGGCGGGCCCTTCACCATCGCCGCGTGGCGGGTGGCGAAGTGCGGGTCCACCGCGGTGAACACCACCAGCGGCAGCACCGGCTTCGAGTTCGGGTCCCGCTTGCCCGGCGGGCGCGGTTCCTGGCCGCGCACGGCACGCAACTCCTCCCACGCGATCAGGTCGGACTTGCGACCGGCGCGCCACCACAGCCCGCGTTCGTCGACGGCGAAGCGGTAGTGGTGCGGGAAGGAGCCGATCATGGCCATCACGCCGCCCAGCGCGAGCGAGCCGAAGAACAACGCCGCGACGGCCGGGGGAACGTCCTTGTACTTCGACGACGACGACGGGGACCCGATGTCGGGGAAGGCGGCGGCCATGCCGAAGAGGACGAACATGGCCAGCCCGCCGATGAACAACCACCGGCCGGACTGGTACTCGATCACGGGCGTTCCGGGCTGGGGGGACCAGGTTTGTTCGGACACGCCCGGCAGCGTAGCCGCCGCCTTCCGCGCGCGCTGCCGATCTCCGGATTCGGGTCGTCCCGGGTTCAGTCGAGGCCGTCGCGGTCGGCCCAGTCCAGCAGCGTGTCCACTGTGTACGCCACCTCGTCGATCTTCTCGTGCGGGTCACCCAGCTCGGCGAAGCGGCGGGACACCACGCCGATGGTGCACTCCCTCGGTTCCACATCATCCACTTCGGACCAGGTGATCGGCGTGGAGACCACCGCCTCCGGCACCCCGCGCACCGAGTAGGCGCTGGCGATGGTGTGGTCGCGGGTGTTCTGGTTGTAGTCGACGAAGACCTTGCCCGGATCGCGGTCCTTGCGCCACCACTCGGTGGTCACGTCGTCCGGCGCGCGCCGCTCGACCTCCTTGGCGAAGGCCAGCGCCGCCCGCCGGACCTCCTGGAAGCCCCTGGCCGGTTCGACGCGCACGTAGATGTGCAGCCCGTCGCCGCCGGAGGTCTTCGGCCAGCCGACGATGCCGAGTTCGTCGAGCACCTCGTGCGCCACCCGGGCCACCCGGCGCACCCGCTCGAAGTCGCACTCCGGCATCGGGTCCAGGTCGATCCGCCACTCGTCCGGGCTTTCCGTGTCCGCGCGCCGGGAGTTCCACGGGTGGAACTCCACAGTGGACATCTGCACCGCCCAGATCACGCTGGCCAGCTCGGTCACGCACAGCTCGTCCGCGTGCCGGTTGTACCGGGGGAAGTGCACCCGCACCGTCTCCAGCCACGGCGGCGCCCCGTTCGGCACGCGCTTCTGGTGCACCTTCTCCCCGGCCACCCCGGACGGGAACCGGTGCAGCATGCACGGCCGCTCGCGCAGCGCGCGCACGATGCCGTCACCCACCGACAGGTAGTAGTTGACCAGGTCGAGCTTGGTCTCGCCCCGGGCCGGAAAGTAGACCCGGTCCGGGTTCGACACCCGCACCACGCGCGGGCCGACCTCGATCTCCACCGCCGGTGACTTGCTCATGCGACGACGCTAACCCGGGAGGCCGCGCCCGTCACCAGGAAGGATCGAACCGGACGCCCTTCTCGTAGAACTCGTCGTCCGATTCGGGCTCGGCCCGCTTCTCCGGCTCACGCCACGAACCGGAGCGGTCGCGCCGCAGGTCCTTCTCCTTGGCACCGGCTTCGGGCGCGGTCGTGGCGGGCTCGAACTTGAGCCGCCAGCGCAGCCGGTCGGTCACGTACCCGGCGTTGCCCATCGGGGCGAGCAGTTCGGCGCTGCGCTTGGCCGACTCGCGCTGGGCCTGCGCGTAGGTGCGCAGGACCAGGTCCGCGAGCTGGTCCGGCGGCAGCTTCGCCGCCCCGGCGGACAGCGCCAGCCTGGTCATCACCCCGTCGGTGTTGACCGACAGGCTGACCGTGCCGTCCGGTGAACCGCCCTCCACCGACAGCTCCTGCAGCGACTTGACGATCGCCGCCCGGTCCGCCTTCGCCGGTGCCTTCTGCGGCGGCTTCGGCGGCTTCGGCCGGTCGGTCATGCGCGGTCCACCTCCCGCCTCAGGTTAGCGGAGCCGGGCTGCCCGCGGAGCTGTCCACCTTGCCGTCCGGGGCGATGTCCACGCCCGCGTCGCGCACGGTGCGCTCGCGGTCCTTGTCCAGCCGTTCGGTCTCGAAGTCGTCCGGGTTGAACGACGAACCGGGGCTGACGTCCGGCGGCGGCGGGATCGCGGGAAGGTCCTCGGCCTCGATGTCGATCTGCTTGGCCAGGTCGTCCATCGCCTCGATCATGCCGTCGCGGAGCTTGTCGGTGTTCTCGAAGAAGCTCCCGACCAGCTCGAAGATGCTGTCGCCGGTGATCTCCGCGGCGTTGGCGATGGTCGCGCTGATCGCCGAGCCCGCCACGTTGCCCGCGATGATCGCGCCCTTGGCGGTGGCCGAGAGCACCGCCGCGCCCGCGGCCGCGCCCGCCCCGGCGGTGGCCACGGTGAGCAGCCCGGCCACCGCGCCGGCGAAGGCCGCGCCGAGCACCTTGAGCCCGGCCGACTCGCTCTTGCGCTCCTGGTCCTCGCGGTACTTCTCGGCGACCGCCTTGAACGACTCGCCGAGCTTGCTCAGGTCACCCCTGGCCGAGGCGATCGCCTCGCGCGCGGCCACCACGTCGCTCTCCAGCACGGTGATCTTCGTGCCGACTCGGTCGAAGGTGTGGGCCAGGTTGTTGATGTAGGCCTTGACGTCGTTGGCCGCGTCCCCGCGCCAGTGCTCCAGCCGCTTCTCCGCCTGGTCCAGCTCCGACTTGGAGTTGTCGATCAGCGCCTTCCAGATCTTGTCCTGCTCGTTGATCAGCGCCTGCAGGCCGGATTCGGAGTCGCGCTCGATGTCGGCGGCGGAGAACTCGCGGTAGACGCTCGCCACCTGCTTGCGCCAGTCCTCGACCTGCTCCTCCGGCATCCACAGCTCGGTCCAGCGCAGGATGTCGAGCGCGTCGAGCGCGTCGTTGGCACCGTCGAGCAGATCGGCGCTGATGCCCTCGAGGTGGGCGTCGCGGTTGTTCTCGTAGGAGGTGGTCTCCACCGCGCCGAAGTAGTCGTCCACGCCCGCCTCAGCTTTCGTCCAGCACGGCGGCGGCGCGCTGCAGCCGGGTGCGCGAGTCTTCGTCGGCCCGCTCGTACAGCTCGGCGACGGTGGTCAGGGCGCGGCTCGAGTCCAGCGTGCTCTGGTGCAGTTCGGCGAGCATCTTCTCGACCTTGGCGCGGTGGTTCTCGTAGGCGCGGGCCACCGCCTGCATGCCCAGCGAGTGCCCGAAGGCGTTGTCCACCGGGATCAGGCCGGAGATGTCGAAGATGCTCTCCCGGGGCGGGGCCACCGGGACGTCCTGCTGGTGCTCGCTGTCCCTGGCGGCGCCGGCCGCGTCAGCCGCGGCCGCCAGGTGGGCACTGGACGCACGGAGGTCGTCCAGGTCCGTCTCGAATCCGATCATGGCGTGCATACAAGCACCGGCAACCCGGCTCAACCCGGGAAAATCCGGGTTGAGTGGGATAGCTCACCGATCGATCAGGTGGTCGCGAACAAACCCAGGGTCGACCCGGGACGAATGCCATCGAGCTCCTTGCGCCAAATGGCGTAGAAGCCGGCCTCCTCTTTGGACCGGAGCTCGACGCCGTCGGCGTCGGCGACCTCCGGGGCCGCGTGCACCGCTTGCTCCAGCACGTCCTTCGCGCCCGAGCCGTCGCCGAACTGTTCCTTGCCGCGCCGCAGGATCTCCTCCGGCAGCCAGCCTTCGAAGGCGTCGCGGAGCAGTTTCTTGGCCTCGCGCCCGGGAGCGAGCATCTTGTGCTCCGGCGGGATGGACAGCGCCAGCCCGATCACGTCGCGGTCGAGGAAGGGCACCCGCGCCTCCATGCCGAAGGCCATCGTGGTGCGGTCGCAGCGCTGGAGGTTCAGGTGGTGCAGTTCGTTGACCGTGCGCACCAGTTCGGCCTGCAGCGCGTCGGGATTGGTGAACGGTTCCTCGTGGTAGTAGTCGTACCCGGCGAACAGCTCGTCGGCGCCTTCCCCGGTGAGCACGGCGTGCACGCGCTTCGAGGCGTACTCGGCGAGCAGCAGGTTCGGCACCGCGCTGCGCACCAGCGACGGGTCGAAGTGCTCGATCGCGCGCACCGCCTTGGGCAGCGCGGCCACCGCGTCCTCGGCGGTCATCACGATCTCGTGGTGCTCGGTGCCGAGGTGGTCGGCGACCACCCTGGCGGCGGCCAGGTCGGAGCTGCCGGGCGCGCCGATGGCGAAGGTGGGCAGCGGCTGGTGGTGGCGCAGCGCGTACTCGGCGGCGACCGCGGCCACGATCGCCGAGTCGAGCCCGCCGGAGAGGAACACGCCGATGCCGACGTCGCTCATCATCCGGTTCTCCACCGCGGTGACCACCGTCTCGCGCACCGACTTGAGCAGGTCCTCGCCCCACACACCGGGCTCTTCGGCGCGGTGCGCGGGCCGGAGCACGGCGGGCACCGCGTCGGCGAAGCGCACCAGCCCGCCGGCCGGACTCCAGCAGCAGCCCGGCGGGAAGCTCTCCACCAGCGGGCGGTCGGCCTCGTCGAACGCACGCAGCTCGCTGGCGAACAGCGTCACGTCGGGCCTGCGCACCCAGTACAGCGGCTTCACGCCCACCGCGTCGCGGGCGACGAGGAACTCCTCGTCGTCGGTCATGAACGCGAGCGCGAACATGCCGCGCAGCCGGGCCAGCCCGGCCGGGCCGTCCACGATCAGCGCGTGCAGCGCGGCCTCGCTGTCCGAGCCGGTTTCGAACAGCTCGTGGCCGAGGTCCTCGCGGATGTGCCGGTGGTTGTAGATCTCGCCGTTGGCCACCAGGTGGGTGGTGCCACCGGAATCGCTCATCGGCTGGGCGCCGCCGTCGACGTCCATAATGGACAATCGTTGGTGGCCGAGCCAGATCCGGCCCCGGTGGATCTCCCCGGTGTCGTCCGGACCTCGATGTTTGATGCGGGAGAGCATCTCCCGGCAGAGTTGGGTATCGACTTCACCGACCGCAGCGACAATTCCGCACACCGTGCTGTACCTCCCGGGTCGGCAGCCAAGTCTAATTGGCAGTTGGTGAATTCGCCGGGTCCGACCGGGTCGGACGTGACGCAACGTACAAACTCCCGGCGAGCAGGGTCAGCCCCGAGAGCACCCCGCTGACGATCGGCGTCCAGGCGACCGCCGAGGTCAGGGCCATGATCAACCCGGCAAGCCCGTAGGCGGTGAGCAGGTAGGCCGGGACCAGGATGCTGCGCTGCCGCCAGAGGGAAGCGAACGGGATGAAGTGGATGCCGACCACGAAGGCGACCCAGGCGACTCCGGTCTGTGGTGGTGCGTCGAGCAGGCGGAGCACCGCCGACCCCGCGGCGAACAGCACCAGCTCGCCGACGACCACGAGCCAGTACTTGACGCCGAACCAGCTCGCGCCCCGGTCCGCGGGCGAGGGCGGGGCGGCCACTCCGCGCCGGAGGGCCACCACGGCCATGATCAGGTAGGAGGCCAGCGCGAGACCGGCCAGTGCGCGGACGATCAGACCGAACGTAGGATTGAGCGGTTCGTTGGCGTTCACCATGACGAACACGGTCCCGAAAACGGCGGCGATGAGCCCGCCCAGAATTGGCATGGCGCGACGGTACTCGGCGGCCCGGGGGCAAGTTAGGGTGAACGCCCAGTGACGCCTTTCGACGGGGAAGGCGAAGGGAGACGGCCATGGCAGGGAGTCCGAAGTTCGGGCGGATCGACCCCCTCTGCTGGGTGGTCGTCGTCCCCATGGTGGCCGTTTCGGTCGTTTTGATCGTGTTTGTCGGGCTTACCGACGTCGGTATCGGCCTGGCCGTGCTCGCGGTGTTACTGCTCGTGTTCGATTCGTGGTCCAACCGCCCCCGCCCGGAGCTGGAGGACGACGATCGAGGGCGCCCGGCGCCGCGCACCCCGCCCCCGGCCAACCGCCAGCGCCCGGCGCAGCAGCGCCAGCGCTCGCCCCAGCAGCGTCAGCCGCAGCAACGCCAGGGGCAGCAGCGGGCCCAGCGCCCGCAACAGCGCCCCCAGCGCCGCGACGTCCGGCGGTAGCGGCGCACCTTCGTCGACGAGCTGATCTGCCCCTTGGCGGGCAGAATCGACGGCGTGCAGAGCAAGCTGACCCAGGCCACGCGCGACCATGTCGGCACAGAGGGTGACGACATGCCCAGAGGACTACCCGATGGGGATTGACTACCGGGGTCTCGGCTTCGACCCCACCCCAGGCAACCCGGACGCGATATCGGCCGCCGCCGAACGCTGCGTTCGCGAGGCAAGCCACCCGCCCTCGCCCGGCGCCATCACCCGGTCGTCCGGCCATCGGCTGGCTGCCCCTGCCGCGGGTTGGCCCGGTGATGGCGCCGGATCGTCCGGCGAGCGACGGGCCCCTGCCCCGGGGTGGGCTGGAGTGTCCGCTGCGCAGCTCACCGCACCCGAACCGGGCTGGTCGGGCGGGGCCACCGCCAAGGCGTTGCGGTCGACCGCCACCATCCTCGACGAATGGGCGGCCACCCTCCGCGCCAACCGCCGCCGTGCGGAGCAGCTGGACCAGCGCGCCCTCCGCCTCAAGCGCGCCCTCCTCACCGCCTCCGACGAGGTCGACACCGCGACGGTGACCGCCCAGTTCAGCACCGCGCCCGGCGTGGAGGCCGACCGCCGCGCAGCCATGGCACGCCACGAACAGCTCACCCGCGAACTGGAACGCGTACTGGAATCCGCCCACCTGCTCGAGCGCGACCACCTCGCCGAGGCCGAACGCATCGCCGGACGACTGCGCACTGTGGACGGTGACCACACCGAGGCCACCGCCAGGATCCCCGACCGGGCCGAGTTGTTCACCGAACTGGGTGACGCGCTGGACGCGCAGTCCGCGGTCGCCGCCGCGCTGGCCGCCGCGGTGCTGCGCCCGTCGCCGGGTGGGGCCGTGCCGGAGTTCGCCGCCGGGACGTTCGCCGCGGCACTCGCCCGATGAAGCTGGGCTCGGTCCCCGGGATCACCTCGGTGTCCCTGCGCTCGCTCGAGCAGACCACCGCCGAGTTGCGCAAGCTGATCGCCCGCCTGCGGAAGCCCGATCCCGCGCTGGAGGCAGCCGCGGTGCAGGCCGCCGAGCTGGCGCACGAGTACGCCGCCGCGGTGCGGGCCGCCATGCGGGCGCATGAGCGCGCTGCCGTGGTGCGGGTCGCTGAGGTGGCGCAAGAGCGGGCTGCCGTGGTGCAGGCCGCTGAGGTGGCGCATGAGCAGGCTGCCGTGGTGCGGGCCGCTGAGGTGGCGCAAGAGCGGGCTGCCGTGGTGCGGGCCGCCATGCGGGCGCATGAGCAGGCTGCCGTGGTGCGGGCCGCCGAGGTGGCGCACGAGCAAGCCGCCGTGCTGCTCGCGCTGGTCGAGCACCCCGCCGCCGATCCGGGCCTCCTGGTCGGCGGGGTCGTCCCGGCGCCCACGGCAAACGCCGCCGAGCTGCGGTGCTTTCTCGCCGACGCGGGCGGCCCCGGCATCCGCGAGGTCACCCAGGCCGAGACGGCCCGCGGCTACCCGGTGGTGCTCACCGAGCGCATCCTGCCCGGCGGCGCCCAGCTGCAGGCCGTGGTGCTCGACCGCGCCGGCGCGCGAGCCGCGCTGTTCACCCTGCATTCCCCGTCCGGGCGCGGCTGGACCGACCTCGCCGCGGTGGCCGGCCGCTTGGTCACCAGCGTGGATTTCACCGCGCGCGTTCCCTGACCTCGGGCTCATTTTTGACACGGGTGCGGCAACCGTAATACGGCGTATTACGCTACCGACACCCGTGTCAAAAACGAGCGCGGTCAGGCCGAGGGCGCGGCGATGATGCCGCGGATCACCGAGGCGGCCGCACCCCGGACGGCCGCCCCCGTTCCCAGCGGCGAGCGCACCAGATCCACCGGCGACCAGGCCGAGCTGGCCACCCGCCGGTCCAGTTCGGCCAGTAGGGGTTCGCGCAACCACGGCTCCAGCCGGGCGTAGGTACCGCCGAGCACCACGGCGGGCACGTCCACCAGGTTGACCACAGTGGACAGTCCGATGCCGAGCCAGCGCGCGGCTTCCCGCACCGCGGCCACGGCGGTGCCGGTCCCAGCCTCCAACTGGGCGATCAGTTCGTCGACCGACGCGGTTTCGGACAGGCGCAGGATTTCCTCCTGTCCCGCCATCCGCTCCAGGCAGCCGTTCGCGCCGCACGAGCACGGGGGTCCCTGCGGATCCACCGGCAGGTGGCCGATTTCCCCGCCCAGCCCGCGCACGCCTTCGAACAACGACCGGCCGAGCACCAGACCGGCGCCGATGCCGATCTCCCCGGAGACGTGCACGAAGTCCGGCAGGCCCGAACCGTGCCAGAGTTCGGCGAGCGCGGCGAAGTTCGCCTCGTTCCCGACCGAGAAGGTGCCGCCGAGCTTCGCGGGCAGGTCGACGTCGTGCCAGCCGAGGTTGGGGGCCAGGCGCACCACGCCGGTGGTCGACTCGACCAGGCCCGGCACCGCGATGCCCACGCCACCCACCGGCACGCCCAGCGCGTCGGCCTCCTTGCGCGCCGAGGCCAGGAATTCCTTGGTACGGCGGAAAACTCGCGGGGTGCGGTTGTCGGCGAAGCGGACCCGCTCGGCCCGCACCGCGCCGGTCAGGTCGACCAGGCAGTAGGCCAGGTAGTCCACGCCGATCTCCACGCCGAGCCCGTGCGGACCCGCGGGGGACAGGGAGACCACGGTTCCGCGTCGGCCCGGCCCGTCGCGCTGCTCGGGGGCGCCCTCGGCGACCAGTCCGGCGGCGATCAGCGCGTCCACCACGCTGGACACCGTCGCCTTGGTCAGACCGGTGGCCGCGGCCAGTCCCGCGCGGGAAACCCCGGGGCCGTCGGCGATCGCGCGCAGCACGAGCGCGGAGTTGTGCTGGCGCACGGTGTGCTGTCCGGCGGGCCCGATCATCGGGCGATTGTATTCGTTCGATGGCTGAACGAAAGCCTTGACCCGGCCGAGCCCACGCGGATAAGTTCAGGCATCAAACTTATTCATGGAGGCGTGATGACGCAGGCACCGACGCGCGAGGACAAGTTCAGCTTCGGGCTGTGGACGGTGGGCTGGCCGGCGAACGACATGTTCGGCCCGGCCAGCCGGGCGCCGCTGGACGCGGTGGAGGCCGTGCACCGCCTGTCCGACCTCGGGGCCTGGGGCATCACCTTCCACGACGACGACCTGATCCCGTTCGGCTCGGCCGACGACGAGCGCGACCGGCGGATCAAGCGGTTCCAGGCGGCGCTGGCCGAGACCGGCATGGTGGTTCCCACGGTCACCACCAACCTGTTCAGCCACCCCGTCTTCAAGGACGGCGCGCTGACCAGCAACGACCGCTCGGTCCGGCGGTTCGCGCTGCGCAAGGTCATGCGCAACATGGAGCTGGCCGCCGAGCTGGGGGCGTCCACCTACGTGCTCTGGGGCGGCCGCGAAGGCTCCGAGACCGAAGCCGCCAAGGACGTCAAGGCGGCGATGGACCGGTACCGCGAAGGCGTGGATTTCCTCGCGCAGTACGTGCTCGACCAGAACCTCGGCCTGCGGCTGGCGCTCGAGCCGAAGCCGAACGAGCCGCGGGGTGACATCCTGCTGCCCACCATCGGCCACGCGCTGGCGTTCATCTCCACCCTGCAGAACCACGAGATCGTCGGCGTCAACCCGGAGGTCGGCCACGAGCAGATGGCCGGGCTGAACGTGGTGCACGGCTTCGGGCAGGCGCTGTGGCAGGGCAAGCTGTTCCACATCGACCTCAACGGCCAGCGCGGCCCCCGGTTCGACCAGGACCTGGTCTTCGGCCACGGTGACGTGCTGCCCTCGTTCTTCCTGGTCGACCTGCTCGAACACGGCGGCTACGACGGCCCCCGCCACTTCGACTACAAGCCGCTGCGCACGGAGAACATGGACGGGGTGTGGGAGAGCGCCGCGGCGAACATGCGCAGCTACCTCATCTTCGCCGAGCGTTCGCGTGCCTTCCGCGCCGATCCCGAGGTGCAGGAGGCGCTGGCCGCCTCGCTGGTGCCGGAGCTGGCCGTGCCCACGCTGAACGATGGCGAAACCGCCGCCGACCTGCTCGCCGACCGGTCATCCTTCGAGGACTTCGACGCGGACAAGGCGGCCGAGCGGAACTACGGCTTCGTCCGGCTCGCCCAGCTCGCGCTCGACCATCTCACCGGAGCGCGCTGACCGCTCACGTAGGGTAGGCGGATGCTCTCACCCGAGGATCTCGCCGCCCGTACCGAACGAGCGACCCGCGCCGCGGCCGACGCGGCGCGGGAACTCGGCGTGGTGGTCACCGAGCCCAGGGTCATCTACGACGTGTTCTCCGTCGTGGTGGTCCTCGACCCTTCACCGGTGATCGCCAGGGTGCCGACCGTGCTGCCGCGGTCGGTCACGCCGGAGCAGCAGAAGTCCTTCCAGCGCAACGAACTCGACGTCACCCGGTGGCTGGCCGGGCGCGGCGAGCCGACCGTGGTGCCGAGTCCGCTGGTGCCCGCCGAGCCGGTGCAGCGCGACGGGTTCGGCATCACCTTCTGGGAGCTGATCGAAGGCGTCACCGAGCCCGAACTGGAGACCGGCCCGCGGTTCGCGCTCACCGCGCGGCTGCACTCGGTGCTCCGCGAGTACCCCGGCGATCCGGGGTTCCTGGCGATGATGGACGGCTTCCTCGACGACGCGCTGGAGCAGCTGGACGGCCGCGCCGACCTGCTGCCGCCCGAGGACCTGGACCGGGCGCGCCGGGAGTGGGCGGTGTTCGCCCCGCTGCTCGCCTCGGAGGAGGCCTTCCTGGCCGAGTTCCCGGACGCCGACCTGCAGGTGGTGCACGGTGACGCGCCGTACTACAACCTGATCGAGACACCCGGCCGGGTGTACTTCTCGGACTTCGAGCACGTCACCCGCGGGCCGGTCGAATGGGACCTCGCCGCGATCGGGGACGAGGGCGTCGCCGCCTACGACGCCGAAGCCGCCAAGTTCGGCCTGCGACCGGTCGACCCGCGGTTGCTGCGGGTCATGGAAGCCCTGCGCAACCTGCAGATCGTCGGCTGCCTGCCGATGGTGCCGGAGCTGCCGCTGCTGGCCGACGGGCTCAAACCGGTGATCGAGCACTGGCGGTCCACCGAGTTCGCCGGCGGGCTCGGCTGACCGTTCCGTTCAAGACCGGCGCGCGACACTCGGAGCATGACCACCACCTCCGAATTCATCGCCACCCGGGCCAGGCTGCTCGACCGGCGCCGGTACGAACTGCTCTTCGAAGGCGGCTCGGCGGACGTGGCACTGGCCGCGCTGGCCGGCTACCGCAATCCGGACGGCGGCTACGGTTCCGGCCTGGAGCCCGACCTGCGGTCGCGGACCAGCCAGCCGGTGAGCGCGCTGCACGCCTTCGAAGTGTTCGAGGAGACCGGATCCGCGCCCGAGGCGCACGGCCTGTGCGACTGGCTCGACTCGATCACCCTGGCCGACGGCGGGTTGCCGTTCGCCCTGCCGCTCGACGATCCGGCGGGCTGCGCGCCGTTCTTCCTCTCCGCCGATCCCACCGAGTCCTCTTTGCACATGACCGCCATGCTCGCCGGGATCGCACACCGCGTCGCGCGGCACGACCCGAAACTGCGCGAGCACCCCTGGCTCACCACCGCGACGGAGTACTCGCTGCGGCGGATCCGGGAGCTCGACGGCGCCGGGCACGCGCTGGAATTCCGGTACTCGCTGCAGTTCCTCGCGGCGATCTCGGCGGAGGACGAGCTGAAGCGGCTCGGCGCCTTCATCCCGGCCACCGGCTCGCTGGCGGTCGAAGGCGGTACCGAGGGCGAGGCGATGCGCCCGCTCGACTTCGCGCCGGAACCCGGGCCGCTGCGGCAGTTCTTCCCGGCCGAGGTGATCGAGGCGGAACTCGACGAGCTCGAAGCGTCGCGGTTGCCGGACGGTGGCTGGGCGGTCGACTGGAACAGCTTCTCCACGGCGGGCACCCACGAATGGTTCGGCTGGGCGACCGTCCGGGCGGCCAAGATCCTGCGGGCCAACGGGCGCGGAAAATAGGTTTCGCCACCGCGGCGGCGGGTGCCACGGTGGCCCGATGACCGATCGCACGTTGATCAACTTCTTCTACGCGCATCCGATCGGGCACGCGGTGGAGGCGCTGTACTACGCGAACGGCCATCACGCGGCGCGGCCGGACCGGGAGATCGCGGTGGTGCTCAACGCGACCACCGCGGTGGAGTTCGCCGACTACTGCCCGTTCGTCTCGGCGAAGTACGCGATGGATCATTCCTTTGTGGACCCCGACCCCGACTCCGCGGCCCGGCTGGCGGCGCTGCCGCGCGAATGGGACCACGTGATCGAGGATTCCCGGCGGTACCAGGACTTCCAGCTGCAGATGTTCCCTGGCATGCGCGACTACTACGCCGCGGCCGACGAACACCTGATCGCGCGCACGAAGCGCACCTTCGTCGGCGACCGGCGGGTCGGGTACCTGCCCCGGCAGCACCTGCGCTTCGAACTCCCCGAGGCGGTGCGCCGCGAGCGACGGCCCCGGATCGCGGTGCTGCCGAGCGGATCGAGCGAGCCGGAGCTGTACCCGTCGGCCGGTTCGTGGCTGCTGATCCTGGACGCGCTGGCCGAGGCGCATCCCGAGGCGGAGATCGTGCTGCTCGGCAAGACCCGGTACGACGGGCGGACCACCTCGGGCTTCGGGGAGCGCGGCCTTCGGGAACTGCTCGCGCACCGGTCGAACCCGGTGAACGCGGTCGATGTCCCGCTGGTCGAACAACTGGCCCTGGTCCAAGCGAGTGATGTTTTCGTCTCGCCGCATACCGGGTTCGGCATGGCCGTGCTGGCCGTTGGCACGCCGTGGCTGACGATCTCCGGCGGACGCTGGTTCGAGTACTTCTTCACCGGGGTCCCGTTCCGTTCGGTCATCCCGGACACCGGGCGTTTTCCCAGCTACAGCCAGTTCGACCCGGCCGTGGTGACCGAGGACGACGAGGGCCCGCGGACCCCGTCGATGAGCCGGGCCCGCATCGAAGGCGACCTCGATCGCATCGTCGGCGCGGCCGGGGAACTGATCCGCGGCGAGGTGGGGTACGAGCAGGCCCTGCGCGAGTACTTCCCGGCGTTGCTCGCCGCGCACGGCGGGGACGCTTCGGGACTCTGGTCCATCGATGGCGTACACCTGGACTACCTCGGTTAGCATGCCGGAGGCTTGGGAGCGCTCCCAATCCTCCATCCCTGCAGACGAGGAGCGACGATGCGTTCGTCATTCGGGAAAGCGCTTTCAGTACTCGCCCTGCTCGCCGCGCTGATCCCCGCCGTACCCGCTTCCGCCGCCGGTCCGCTGGCCGACTGCGGCACCGGGTCGTTCCACGCGGAGGCGGTGAACAACGGCGGCACCTGGACCGTCCGGAACGGCGGCAACACCGTCTACACCGGCACGAGCCTGCTTTCGGCGTTGCAGTCGGCGGCGGGCAGCCTCACCGCCGGGCGCACGTGGAAGGAACGGATCGTGGTCCGCGGTTCGGGCTCGATGAGCGCGGGCAGCCGGTTCTCCGTGCCCAGCTACACCGTGCTGGACGTGTGCGGCACGATCAACGTGACCGGGTCCGGTTCCGGCGACCAGGCCCCGGTCTACGCGAGGAACGCGCGTGACATCGAGGTCCAGCACCTGAACCTGACCGGTTCGCCGCTCTACGGCATCTTCCTGCGGAACGTCGAGAACGTGATCCTCGGCCAGCTCGACCTCCGGCTGTCCGGCGGGCTCGGCGTGCGCATCGACAACCGCGGCGACACCTCGCGCTGGACCAGGAACGTGCGCATCGACTACGTCTACGTCCAGGGGTCGAGCACGCACGGCGTGGAGACCTACGGCGTGGACGGGCTCACCGTCGGCACCGTGGTCGCGCGGAACACCGGCGGTTCCGGCCTGCTGCTCAACGAAACCATCAACGCGACGGTGACCAAGGTGGACGGCAGCGGCGCGGGCACCGGCACCGGGTACGCGGCGTTCCGCACGGCGAACCGCAACGGCCGCATCGGCAACTCCTACCCGGTCAACATCCGCGTCGGCGAGGTGATCGCGCGCGGTGGCGGGCGCGGCGTCTTCTGCGTGTCGGAGAGCGGCGGCATGGTGATCGACCGGCTGGACATCGCGCAGACCGGCAGCAACGCGATCCTGCTGGAGAACTGCTACAACGTGAACCTGGCGGCGCAGAGCGGAAAGGTGGCCGGCCCCGGCGACATCCGGCTCGCCTCGCGCACGGAGTTCCCGGTGACCTCGGACGTCACGGTGCGGAACCTGACCGTGACGAACTCCGCGATCACCGAGAACCCGTGTGGCACCAACACGAACTTCGTGAACAACACGCTGGTGAACAGTCCGCAGAACGTCTGCTAACCGAGCGCTGCGGTCACTGCCGGGTACCAGCGGCTTTCGATCTTCTGGATGCCGCTGGTTCCGTTCGGGTGCACCCCGTCGTAGGTGTCGGTGGCCGGGTTGAAGCCGGTCCACTGGTCGACCACGGTGATCGGGGAGCGCGTGGTGCTGTTCGCCTGCGCCCACCCGGGGATCGCGGCGTTCAGGTCGATCACGCGTTGCGCGCAGGCACCGCAGTTGGCCGGTGCCATCGGGATGATCTTCGCGACGAGCAGCTCGGTGTCCGGGTTGTTCGCGCGCATCTGGCCGAGCAGCTTGCTGAACGCGCCGAGAATGGCCGACGGGCTCTGGTTGTTCCAGACGTCGTTGGTGCCCAGGTGCATCAGCACGATGTCCGGATCGGTGGCGGCCAGCCAGCCCGGCAGCAGGTTCTGGTTGGCGATGCCGGTGGCGAGATAACCGCCGTGGCCCTCGTTCTCGCCGTCGTAGGAGAAACCGCAGCCCTGGGCGGGCAGCGTGCCGACGAAGTCGACGGCGGTGTGGCCGGTCTGCTGGAGGTGCTGCCAGAGCAGCGCGCGCCAGCAGCCCGGCGAACCGGTGATCGAGTCGCCGAGCGGCATGATGCGGGCGGGGGCCTGCGCGGTGGCGGTCACCGGGAACAGGAGCGCGGTGAGCAGGGCGATCAGGGCGAGCAGGGAGCGGTGCATCGGACCTCCAGGGGCCGGGAGCGCTCCCAGTAGGTTAACGCCGCGGCTCTGGCTTGACCAGCGTCCAACCGAAGGCCAGGCAGGCCGCGGCGAACAGGACGATCGGCGGCACGGGCAGCAACCACGCCGACAAGCCCAGTGCGACGAGCGACGCGACCAGGGCGAGCCCGGCCAGCTTCCGGGTGACCTCCGGCACGAGCAGGCACAGCGCCCCGGCGAAGAGGAGTGCCACGCCCATCACGAGCGACATGCCCAGGTCGAGGTCGGCCAGGCTGCGCTTCAGTCCGAGCAGTTCGATCCCGTGCTCGCGCATCGCCGCCATCGCGCGACTCGACTCCGGCGTTTCGGGCCGGGAAGCCACCAGTGCCGCCGTCGCCAGGTGACCGGCACCGGTCGCGATCCACGCCCAGGCTCCCACGCGGAACCACTTCGTTCGTTCATACACAGGTGTATGTTCTATCCATACAGTTGTGTATGTCAACGAAGATCAAGGGTCAGTTGCTCGATGAAGTGCTTGAGCCCCGCCCGGCCGCGGGCACCGTCCACAGTGACCTCCGGGACCACGTCGCCGGCCGCCCGCCGCAGGTCCGACCAGCCCAGGTAGGCCGAGTAGGCGAAGACCGCCTGCCGCCGCGCGACGGCGGGGGTCAGGCCCAGCTCGCCGTAGAGCGAAGCCAGGTAGGAGATCCGCCGGTCGATCACCCGCTTCAGCACCGGGGCCACGGCCGGGTGCGCGGCCTGTGCCATCAACGCCGGTTCCAGCCCGGCGATCACCTCGGTGCCCAGCGCCGCCAGGAAACCGGCGCGCAGCTTCTCCCTCGGGTCGTCGAGCTGCGCCAGGTCGGTGATCAGCGCGGCCGTGGTCCGCTCTTCCCACGCCTCCATCGCCGCCACGAGCAACGCCGAACGGTCCTTGAAGTGCCAGTAGAAGCTGCCGCGGGTGATGCCGAGCTCCCCGGCGAGCGCGTCGACGGAGACGGCGGCCACGCCACCGTTGGCCAGTGCGCGCAGGGCCGCCGTCGTCCAGTCGTCGCGGGTCAGTCGTCCTCTCGCCATGGTCCGAACAGTAGTGTCAGCCGATTCCCCAGAACGCACTGATCCGCGCCGCCGCGCAGAGGTTCACGTCGAGGAGGTACGCGCCGGCGGTCCCGCACGGCGGGTCGACCGGCTGGCCGTGCCCCATGCCGGTGATCGAGTACGTCTCGACCACGGCCCGGCCGCCGCCGTCGCGGTAGACCGCGTGCGGGTAGCCCGCCACCGAGCCGGTTTCGCTCGGGGTGGTGGAGATCCCGTGCACGTTCGTCCATTGGTCGCCCAACTCGCGCTGGTTCGCCGCGGCGACCGTGTAGTCGGCCGTGCCCTGCCAGAGGCTGACCACCGGCCACGGGCCCTGGTGCCCGCTCGCCGCGCGGACGCTGTCACCCCACGCCGCGGGCGTCTTGTCCTTGCCGGGGTTCATGCAGGAGAACGCGTCCACCATGGTGGTGGCGCAGCCCTGGGGGAGTCCGGCGACCACGGCCCCGCCGGCGAACACGTCCGGATAGGCCGCGAGCAGCACCGAGGTCATGCCGCCACCGGCGGACAACCCGGTCGCGTACGCCTGGGTGCCACCGGTGTCGGCCTGCGTGCGCCGGACCATCTGCGCGATCGACTCGGCCTCACCCGAGCCGCGGGTGACGTCCCCGGACTGGAACCAGTTGAAGCACTTGTTGAGGTTGTTGCCTGACTGCTGTTCCGGCAGGACCAGGCTGAACCGGCCGCTGTCGGCCAGCGCGCGCCAGCCGGTTTGCTCCCCGTAGGCGGGCGCGTTCTGCGTACACCCGTGCATGGCGACCACGACGGGTCGTCCGGCGGGTAGTCCGTCCGGTACGTACCGGAACATCTTGAGTGCCCCGGGATTGCTCCCGAAGCCGGTCACTTCCACGATGTTCGCCGCCGAAGCCGGGGTGGTTCCCGTCAGCAGCGCTGCCAGCAGGGTCAAGGCGATCGTCAGCGTTCGCATCTTTTCCACGGTATGCAGCGGCATCCGGTGAACCGACGGTCTGGTGCACACAATCGGGCCGGGCACTGTGTGGGCCGCCGACATGGTCGTGCCGCGCCGCGCGGCCTACGTTCACCGGATGCTGTCGAAACTCGCGCTGGCCGGCGCCCTCCTGGCCACGGTACTGCTACCCAGCACCGCCGGGGCGACGGTGCCCGGCACCGCTGGGGCGGCGGGTGGCTGCATGGCGCCGTGGGTGCCGGGCGCGGCGAAGCAGGTCAGCGCCTGCCTCGCCGACCTCACCACCGCCGGCACCGTCGAGTCGGGACACACCGTGCCCACCGACTGGGCCGGGCTCACCTCGGCCGGGCTGCCAAGGCCGGGCGCGGTGCCGGGCGTCCAGATCGACGGCTACTTCCCGGATTCCTCCACCACGAACAACCACCACGGCTGGGCGCACGACGCGCAGTTCGTGCTGCGGTTGCCGGTGCGGTGGAACGGCGGGCTGGTGATCGCCGGTTCGCCGGGCAACCGCGCGCAGTACGCCAACGACCGCGCGATCGCCGACCACGTGCTGGCCGCCGGGTACGCCTACGCCGCCACCGACAAGGGCAACACCGGCCTGGAGTTCTTCACCGACGGCGTCCGGCCGGGCGACGCCGTGGCGGAGTGGAACCACCGGGTGACCCAGCTGACCGTCGCGGCGAAGGCGGCGGTGGCGCAGCGGTACGGCCGGTTTCCACAAAGGACGTTGATGGCGGGCATCTCCAACGGTGGTTACCTGGTGCGGTGGCAACTGGAGAACCGGGCGTGGCTCTACGACGGCGGGGTGGACTGGGAGGGCACGCTCTGGACCGGTGAAGGCCCGAACCTGTTCACCTTCCTGCCCGCCGCGGTGCGCAATTACCCGGCCTATTCCGCGGGTTCGGCCGAGGCGCGGCAAGCCATTATCGACGCCGGTTTCCCGGCTGGTTCGGAATTTCTCTGGCCCTATCACGATCAGGTCTACTGGGGGCTGACCCAGCGCATCTACCGCACGGAATTCGACCCGGAATACGGCGGCGCGGACGCCGATTACGACTACGCGGGGCGGCCGAGGGCGGTGCACCGGGCGGTGGAACGGGTGGCGCTGACCGGGCGGATCGGCAAGCCGCTGATCACCCTGCACGGCACGCTGGACGCCCTGCTGCCGATCAGCCGGGACTCCGACGTCTACGCCGGGATGACCGAGGGGCGGCCGCACCGCTACTACCGCATCACCGACGGCACCCACGCCGATGCCCTGTACGACGTGTACCCGGAGCGCCTGCGGCCGATCGGGCCGTGCTTCCTGCGCGCCTTCGAGACGATGGGGAAGTGGCTCGACGGCCACCGGCCGCCGCCTTCGAAGACGGTGCCGCGCCCCGAAGGCATCGACCCAGCCACCACCTGCGAGTTGTAACCCCCGGCGGCGCGGCGACCCGGCGGCGGGTGGTTGGGTGGCCTGGGACCAGGCCCGATCGGGCCGACTGCTGGCCTGCGACCTGTGCCCGGGCAGCCACGGGTCACCCGCGAGCGATGGCCGGGAACAACTCGGCGGCCGCCGGATACCAGTGAGCAGGGCGACCCGGCGGCTACCGAACACCGGCGAGCGGGCTCTACCTGGTGGCTGCCGCACCCACGAGCAGGCTCTGCGTGGTGGCTACCAGGCCCCCCGACATCGGCGAACCGCGGCCCTACCCGGCGGCGACGGCCTCCTCCAGCCCCTTCACCGCGAGCCGGTCGGCGCGTTCGTTTTCCGGGTGGCCCGCGTGTCCCTTGACCCAGTGCCACTCCACCTGGTGCCGCGCCGCGGCCTGCTCCAGGCGCTGCCACAGGTCGGCGTTCTTCACCGGCGTCTTCCCCGACGTCTGCCACCCGTTGGTCTTCCAGCGCGGCAGCCACGACGTGATCCCGTTGCGAACATACGTGCTGTCGGTGTACAGCCGGACCTCGACCGGGCGCTTGAGGCTCTCCAGCGCCTGGATCGGCGCGGTCAGCTCCATCCGGTTGTTCGTCGTCTCGGCGACCTGACCGCCGTAGAGCTCCTTCTCGTGCGTGCCGTACCGCAGGACCGCGCCCCAGCCACCCGGACCGGGATTGCCGCTGCACGCACCGTCGGTGTAGATCTCCACGATCCGCTCTGTCACGCCGGTACCCTACCTCCCCCGATCGAGTAGGCCCGGTTCGACCTATCGAGATGTGGAAAAGGCCAAAACTCTGTGCTTTTCTCGAACAGAACGCACACCGGAACAAACCCCGACAGGACTGGTGGATCGTTTTGTCCGAATATCACTGGATACCCCACGGCCGGGAAATCGACGGGCTGAGATCCTCGATCAGCGGTATTCGCGCGGAGGTCACCGGCCACCGGATCTACCGCCTGCTGCGCGACCGCACCGACGTGACCACCTTCATGGCGCACCACGTCTTCGCGGTCTGGGACTTCATGTCACTGCTCAAAGCCCTGCAGGGCAGGCTGACCTGCGTGCGCGTGCCGTGGATCCCCCGCGACGCACCGCTGAGCGCGCGGCTGATCAACGAAATCGTGCTGGTCGAAGAAAGTGACGCGGTCGAATCCGGGTTCACCAGCCATTTCGAGCTGTACCGCCAGTCGATGGCGGCGGCCGGGGCGGACACCGCGCCGATCGACGAGTTCCTCGGTCTGCTGCGCAGCGGCATCCCGGTCCCGCGGGCCTTGGTCACCGCGGGTGTGCCGGACGCCGCCGCGGAGTTCGTGCGCACCACCTGGTCGCTGATCAGCGAGGGCACCGTGCACCAGCAGGCGGCGGCCTTCGCCTTCGGCCGCGAGGACCTCGTCCCGGCGATGTTCGCCCAGGTCGCCGCCGAGGAGGAGCGGCTGGCGCTGTTCCGCCTCTACCTCGAACGCCACGTCGGCGCCGACGGGGAGCGACACGGCCCGACGGCCCTGCACATGCTCACCGAGCTGTGCGGTGCCGACGAGCTGAAGTGGCGGGAATGCCTCGACACCGTGCACGAGGTGCTGCGGGCGAGGCTGGCCCTGTGGGACGGCATCTGCGCGGCGCTCGACCGGCGCCTCGCACCCACCTGATCGACGGGTGCGCGGGGCCGCCGACCCCGCGCACCCGGAAAGGCCGTTCACCCGAAGGTGGGAACGCCCTGCGTCAGGTCCACCGTCCGGTGCCCGGGGTCTCGGCGCAGCCGGTGAGCATGGTCAGCAACGCGAGCCGCCGGACCTGCCCGGTGCCGGTGCGCGGGATCTCCTCCCAGGTCAGCACGCGCGGCGGCTGGAGCTCGGGCAGGTCGTGCACCGCGCCGGTCCACTCCGCCGCGTCGACGCGGCCGGTCTCGGTGACCACCACCGGCAGCGGGTCCTTGCCGGGCATGGCCAGCACCAGGCATTCGAGCACGCCGGGCAGCCGGTCCTCCAGCACGTCCTCCAACTCCAGGCAGCTCAGCCCGGGCGTGGTGTCCACCTCGCGGTCGAGCAGCAGCACCCGGCCGTCGCGCCGGTGCACCGCGAGGTCGCCGGTGTTCCACCAGCCGGCGTCGTGCTTCTCCTGCCAGCGCTGGTTTTCCCCGACGTAACCGAGGCAGCGCGCGGGCGTCCGGGTGAGCGCCAGCCCGGCCCGCCCGCGCGGCAACGGTTCGAAGGTGCCCGGATCGACCACCTTCAGCCGGGTGCGGAGCGGGATCGCCCGGCCGAGGTCGCGGGTGGCCGGTTGCCGTTCGCGGCGCACGGCCAGCGATTTCCGGGTGAGGAAGCGGACGGTGATCGGCCCGGTCTCGGTCTGCCCCCAACCCTGGATCCACAGTGGACGACGCCGCCGGGAGGCGTGCAGGTAGTCCCGGACCACCGGCGGGTGCATCGCGTCGTAGGTGCTCAGGAACACCCGCACGTCGCGGAACGGATTGTCCAAACGGGACAGCAACGGCCGGAACCGGGCGAACGCGGCGGGCAGTGCCTCGACGAAGGTCGGCGGATACCGGCGGAGCAGCACGTCCGCGGCGTCGGGGTGCTGTCCGGACAGGATCACGATCCGGGCCGGGGCGCGGCAGAACACGCCGGCCGTCCAGCAGAAGGTGCGGCCGTGCGCGTAGGAACTGGCGTTGGCGACCGTGTCGTCGCGGCGGATGCCGACCGCGGGCAGCCGGACGGCTTCCAACCCGGCGAGCTTGCGGACGATCGTCGAGGTCGAGTGCACCACGAGCTTCGGCAGCCCGGTGGTGCCCGAGGTGTGGTTGATCACCAGTGGCGCGTGCTCGTCCGGGCGGCGTGGTGGCGGCGGGCGGTGCCCGCGCACCCGGTCGACGTGGATCGCGCCGGGTTCCGGAGTGTCCAAAGTGATCACCCGGGAGGCGAAGGCCACGCCGAGCGCGGCGTGCTCGGCGGTGGTCACCAGCACCGCGGGCTTCAACCGCCGCAGCAGTTCCGCCAGCCATTCGGGTGGCAGGTGCGCGGAAAGCTGCGCCGGGACCGCGCCGAGCCGGATCGCCGCGCAGGCGATCAGGTCGTAGTCCCAGTGGTTCGGCTTGAGCACCGCGACCCGGTCACCGGCCCGGGTGCCCGCCGCGGCCAGCCAGCCCGACACTTCGGCCACCAGCGCGGCGAGTTCTCCCGCGCCGTAGTCGATCCCGCCGTCCGGCGCGATGTCGAAAGGACGGTCGAGCCGTACGCGGGTGGCGTAGCCCCGATCGGCGCACTCGTCGAACAGCACGCCCATGTCGTACGGCCTCATACCGTCTCCTTCACGCCGGCGCGGCAGTGGTGCAGCACCCTCGACGCGGCCAGCGCCCCGGCGCGGATCGCGCCTTCGCTGCTGGGGTGCAAGGAGATCCAGTCACCCGCGTAGTCGACCGGGCCGACCGGCCGCGCCTCGAAACCGGCACGCAGGGCCAGTGCCGCCGGGGTCGCCTCGGGCAGGCCGTGGCGGAACCGGTGGATCAGGGGTTCGCCGGTGGCCACGCCCAGGCCGGGCAGGAACCGTTCGCCGGCCCCGAGCAGGCGCGGCACGATATCGCCCTCCGGAGCATCGATCAGTTCGGCGGCCACTGGGGGAGCGGCGTGCAGGCTCACCAGGCCGCGTCCGTCCGGTGCCCGGGATCCGTGCCTCTCGTGGTCCACGACGACGCCGGACAACACGGATTCCTCGGCGGCCGGGGTGAGCAACGCGTGCAGCGGGCGGTTCGCCTTCAGCGCGAGCGGCCGGTCCAGCAGGCAACTGAGCTTGAGCATCGGGGTGAACGAGCACGCGGCGAGGTACGGTTCGGCGGCCGGATCGGGGTTGGCGTGCAGTGCCGCCGCGACGGGCGCGGGTACGCACAGCACCGCCGCCCGCGCGTGGAAGGTGCCTGCCGCGGTGGTCACCCTGGCGTGGGAGCCGTCGGCGACCACCTCGTCCACCGGATGATCCGTTTCGACGTCCAGTTGGGCGGCCAGGTGTCGCGCGAGGGTGTCCATGCCGTCGGTGCAGGTGCGCCACGTCGTAGACATGCCAGCTGAACCGGTCGCCAGCAGCAGGCAGGCCATCGGGGCGATAGCGGAGTTTTCCGGCCGCCAGCCGAAGAAGTGCGCGCCGAGTGGCTGCGCCAGGTAGTCGTGCAGATCGCGGTGGAGACGCTCGGTGAACTCGGTGACCGTGGCCGAACCGAGCGGTGTCCCTTCTGGACGGTCCGTGTCGTAGTCACGTCTTTGTCTTCTGGCGCGCAGGAGCAACCGCGTCAGTTGCCAGCGCGCGCGGAGCGACAGCGCGGAGAGGGCGGGCTGGGCACGGCCGTCGCGCCAGATGCCCGTCGAACTCCGGATCGCGGGAACGTCCGCGATCGGCAAACCCGTGCGGCGCAGGAGTTCCCAGGTGGCGCGGTAACCCTCGGTGGAGATCTGCTCGGTGCCGGTGTCGATGGTGTAGCCCTGGTGGCGGATGGTCGCCATCCGCCCGCCGACCTGCCCGGACGCCTCGAACACCCGGACCGAGAGCCCGGCCCGCCGCAGTTCGTGCGCCACGGTCAGCCCGGCGATGCCCGCGCCCACCACCGCCACGTCCGGCGTGCCGCTCACCCGAGCGCCAGCACGAGCAGGTTCGACAACACCATGAGCAGCGCGGAAAGCCGGTGCGCGCGCAAGCCCAGTGCTCGCGCGGTCTCGAGGTCGCCCGTCCGGAAGCGGTGGTACTGCAGGGCGCGCAACGCGGTCGCCGGTGCCATCGCCACCACGAACCACCACGGCGCGGCACCGAGCAGCGAGCCGATCGCGCCGGCCAGGAACTCCGCCGGGGCGAGCACCGCGACGAGCCGCGTGTTCGGTGAACCCGTGGCGTAACCGCGGGCCAGCAGGGTGCCGAGGCCGAAGACCACCGCCTGCACCACGACGAACGGGTGCAGCGTGCCGGTGGCCAGCGCGTAGGGCGCCAGCACCACCACGCCGCCGAGCACGGCGACCAACGGCTCCGGGAGCCCGGGTTCGACCACGGCGGGGGTGGCGGTCAGTGCGATCAGCACGATCGTCCACACTGGACTGAACGGGCTGATCAGGACGGCCGTGGTCCACAGCAGCACGCCCGCGAACGCCGCACCCCAGCCGAACCACCGCACCTCCGACGAGGTCAGCGCGAAGGGCGGCCGGTGCTCGCCGGGGTCGTGGCCGAAGGAGGCCAGCAGGCAGCTCCCACCGGCGGTGAAGCACAGCAGCATGGCGAAAACGCTGACGCTGAACTGCGCCGTCGTGCCCAGGAGCGCGGTGAACACCACGAACGGGCTCAGGTAAGTGGCGAAGGTGCCGAGCCTCGCGAGCCGGAGGCAACTGCGGACCTTGCTCTCGCGGATCGGTTCCGCCCGCCATTGGGCGAGCAGCCGGTCCTGGCTCCTGGTCATCGTGTCCCCCGGGCGGCCGCGGTATTCGGATTGCGCCGATCGAGCGACATTCCGGCCGGCCGGGTTCTTCTGGAAAAGTGCAGCTCGGCAAGGGTTTCCGCCCGATCGTCGACCATCACGCTCCGCTGCACTGTCACGTACCGAAAGTAGCTGAGCGGCTTGGTGGCGAAAAGGGAGGAATGGTAACCGGGCCGGTTTTCACTCTTTGCGGTCAGTTTTCCACCACGGTTCTCGACGGTGGAGGGAGCCGCGGCGGATATTACGACGGACAGCCTTCCCCGAACGAGACGAGAATCATGCTGCAAACGCTGGTGCTCGGGCTGGGCCGGGCCGGCGCCGCGCGGCACCTCCCGGCGCTCACCCGGATCACCGAAGCCGGGTTGCCGGGAGTGTTCGCCGATCACCCGATCGTTGCCCACGACCCCCGGCCGGTGGAACTGCCGCACCTGCCCCGGGTCCGGGTCACCGGTGACCTCGGCGAGGCGATGGCGCTGGTGGACCCCGGATCGGCGGTCGCTCACCTGTGCACCCCGCCGGGTTCGCGGCTCACCCTGCTGGAAGAACTGGTGCGCAACGGGTTCCGCCGGTTCGTGGTGGAGAAACCGCTCGGTGCCGGGCGCCGCGAGCTCGACCGGATCGGCGTGGTGCGCCGCCGGTACGGCCTGGAGATCGCGGTGGTGGCGCCGTGGCTGGCGGCCGGGCTCACCGAACGGCTGGCGAAACTGGCGCGTTCCGGCGAGTTCGGCGCGCTGCGCCTGGTGACGGTGAACCAGCACCAGCCCCGGTTCCACCGCTCGCTCACCACTTCGGAGCACACGAACGCGTGCGAGGTCGAGCTGCCGGACGCGGTGCCGGTGGCGCTGCGGCTGGCCGGGCCCGCCGAGCTGGTCGACGCGGAGTGGTCCGACATGACCTGCGGCGAGCGGGAGATCCCGCGGCTCGGCGGCGCTTCGCTGACCCTGCGGCACGACGGCGGGGTGCTGACCAGGCTGCGGTCGGACCTGACCTCGCCGATCCACGAGCGCAGCATCTCGCTCAGCCTCGACCACGGCATCGTCACCGGGCACTACCCGCTCAGCGCCGAGGACGACCACGCGCAGCTGGAAGTGGTGTCGCCGCACCGGAGCGACCGGGAGGTGTTCCGCGACGACGCGCTGACCGCGTTCTTCCTGCGCACCTACCGGGCTTTCCGCGCCGGGAAGCCGGTGGGGATCGACCTGCACGAACGGGCCGCGCGGTTGCTGATCGAGGCGAAGGAGCGGTGCGCGCGACGCGGGCTGGTGGCGTCGCATGCGCCGTGAACTGTCGTTCGCCGGGATCGGCGACGAGGCGGGCGCGAGACTCCAGGCCCAGGTCACCGCGATCCGGCGGCTGGGCTGGCGGCAGCTGGAGCTGCGCAGCGTGGACGGCCGGGCGATCGCCGACCTGGGCCTGGACGGGCTCCGGCGGGTCGAGAAGGCGATCCGCGACGCCGGGGTGGAGGTGGTCTGCCTCGACTCGCGGATCGGCAACTGGGCGCGGCCGATCACCGTGCCGTTCGCCCGTGAACTGTACGAACTCGACGAGCTGATCGACTGGTGCCTGGCGCTGGACACCCGGTTCATCCGGATCATGTCCTACCCGAACACCGAACTGCCCGAGGGCGAGTGGCGCGCCAGGGTGCTCGACCGGGTGCGGCGGCTGGCCGAGCGCGCCGCCGAGGTGGATGTGGTGCTGCTGCACGAGAACTGCTCCGGCTGGGCCGGGGCCGATGCCGAACGCGCCCTCGAACTGGTCACCACCGTCGGCAACCTGCGGCTGCTGTACAACACGGGCAACGGCGTCGTGCACGGGTACTCGGGGCACGATCTGCTCGCGGAGGTCGTGGACCACGTCGAGCACGTGCACGTCAAGGACGCGGTGGTGGTCGACGGGGTGGCGCGGTTCTGCCTGCCCGGGCAGGGCGAGGCGCGGGTGGCCGACTCGCTGCGGTTGCTGCTGGCGCACGGGTACCGGGGCGCGTTCTCGCTCGAACCGCAGCTGAACGTGGTGCCACGGCAGGGAAAGGTGGTCGGCGACACGGCGGCCGACGCGTTCGTCTCGGCCGGGCGGGCGCTGGAACGGCTGGGCGTGGAGATCCCGCGGTGAGCGGGTTGCTGCTCGCTTCCGACCACGACCTGCTGCTGCGGCTGCTGCGCACACCGACGACCAGCCCGCTCGAAGCCGGCGGGCCCACGCAGTTGTGGCAGGCGCAGACCGCCTACGCGGAGGCGGCGCGGGCCGTCGGCTTCCGGACGGCCCGGCACGACTGCGCGCGGCCGGCGGACGTGCTGCGCGACGATGTGCCCGCCGTCGTCCGTGCCGCGGCGGGGACGCCCGGCTTTCTGGCCGGGCAGCCGAGTTTGGTGCTGCGACTGGGGCGGGCGCTGCCGTTCGGCGCGACGATCATGGTCAACGTCCACCTGGACACGGCTGCCGGGCCGGAGCCGGTGGCGTTCGACGGCAGCCGGTTCACCGGGCGGGGCGCGGTCGACGCGAAGGGGCCGGCAGTGGCGTTGCTGGCCGGGGTGCGCCAGGCGCTCCAGCTGAGCCCGGCGGTCGGGCGGGACGTCGGGGTGGTGCTGCAGGTGGTGCCCGGTGCGGGCGGGGGTGCGCTGGGCCGGATCGGGACGCGGCGCCTGATCGACGCGGGATTTCACGGGAGGCTCAACGTTTTCTGCGCGCCCACCGGACTCCGTTACGTGACCAGCGCACCGGCCGAGATGACCGCCCGCGTCCGCGCGGACGCCGAGCACGACGCCTCGGTGTTGCTGGGATTCCTGGCGCAGCACTTCGCGGCGGCGCTCGGTGCCGCGTGACCGGCCTGCGCACCGACCCGGACGGCGGTGGTGAGTTCCTGCTGACCCTGACGTACTCGTCGGCCGCGGAAGGCGCGGAGCTGGCGGGCGAGGTCGAACGCCTGTTCCGCGCGGGGCAGGATTCCTTCGGCGCCAAGTTCGGGCGCACGAACCCTGCCGAGAGCACGGACCTGGACTGGCCCAAGCGCGGCCTTCCCTGCCTCAACGGCGGTGACCGGTGGGCGGAGAACCTGCTGACCACGCACGCCGGCCTGACCTCGCAGCCCACCGCCCCCTGCTGCGACGCCATCTGGATGGACGGGGTGCCCGGCGCCTTCACCGCGGTGCTGGGGCCGGGCACTCCCCGTACCCGCGGCGAGTACGTGGACCTCGCCGACCTGGACGCCTTCGCGGGAGCGGTCTCGCGCATCGTGCTTGCCTTCGCCCGGGTGCGGGCTCCCGCCCGGCGCGCCTGAGGCGGTCGCTCAGCCCAGTAGCGGGAGGTCCAGCCTGCCGAAGTGGAAGTCGCGGACGGCGGCGAGGAGTTCCGCGGTGGAGAGCAGGCCGTCTCCCGAGGAGTCGATCCGGGCGAAGGCGGTGCGTGCCTCCTCCTGCTCTACGCCGAGGGCGCCCAGCCAGATGGCGAACTCGTCACCGTCGATGTGGCCGTCGTGGTTGTCGTCGCACATGCCGATCACGCCGTCGACGACGGGGCCCATCACGCGGTTGAAGGCGGCCTCGCCCTCCTCGAAGATGAGGCGCTCGGTCACCACGCGGAACTGCTCCCGCGTAAGCGAGTCACGCGCCCCTGCCTGGGAGGTGAGGTAGTCGAACAATCCGGTGAACGCGGCCATCAACGCCCTGGTCTCCGGTGACGCCTCGCCCTTGGCGAACGCCTCGGCGATCAGGTGCGCCTCTTCCCGGAAGTCGGCGAGTTCGAGGGCGCCGTCCCCGTTGGTGTCCCACTTCTCGAAACGCTGGGTGAGCCGATCCTGCGCGACAGCGGTCGTCATGGAAGCGTAACGTAGCAGCGACTCAGGGTGACGGTAAGAGGGTGAGCGGAAGGCTCACCGGTGGGGTGAAGGACGGCATGCCCCGGTCACGGTGGGTTCGCTCGGCGGCGAGCGGATTCACCGGCGCGGAGGCAGCTTCACTGCTGCGGTACGGGGTTCGTGAACCAGGCGGGTAGCGGCTCGCACGAATTCCACCAGTCCAGCGGGATCACCCCGCTCCCACCCCGCGCGGCGATCACCCCGCCGACCATGGCGCACACCGTGTCGATGTCTTCGGCGACGCGTGCGGCTGTCCACAGTGCACCGACGAAGTCGTCGAAGTGGTGGGCGGCCAGCCACAGGGCGAGCGGCACGGTGTCCGCGGCGCTCACCTCGCGTCCGTTGCCCAGTTCCCGCGCGACCTCGTCGGCCGGGCCGCCGTGCCCGGCGGCTGCCTCCAGCCGTCGGCGGACCTCGCTGCGGGGCAACCGCGCGGCCACCGCGTGCAGCAGGTCACCGCCTGAAAGCGTCGTGGTGCAAGCGAAAGCCGCCCCGAGGGCCACCGCAACCGCGCCGGTGACGCCTTCCGGGTGCGCGTGCGTCACCTCCGCCGAACGCGCGGCTTCGGCGGCCACGGTGTCCAGGTCCGGGCCGAACCAGGCGCCGAGCGGGGCCACCCGCATCGCGCCACCGTTGCCCCACGACCCGTTCCCGAACACCGACGGCGCGACCTCCCGCCACGACTCGCCGCGCCGGTACCGCAGCAGCACCCGTTCGGCCCCCGACCCGTACCCCCGGTCGGGATCGAAGTGGTGCTGGAAGTGCCACGCCAGGTCGTCCTGGTCGATGCGGCCGTGCCGGGCCAGCACGGCGAAGACCGAGCAGGCCATCTCCGTGTCGTCGGTCCACGACCACGGCGCCCGCGGCAGCACGCGCCCCACGACGTCGGGGTGGTCGCCCGGCAGCACGATCTGCGCGCCGAACGCGTCACCGGCCTGCAGTCCGTACAGGCTGGCGTGGGCGGGGTGCTCCTCGGTCATGGCTGCGAATATGCCAAATTCACCGGCCCGCGGTGTGCAGAACGGCCGCACTGGCCACGGTCAGCCCGGAAAGCAGGGCCAGCGCGCCGAACGCCCAGTCGGTGCCCGCCCCGGTGACCAGCACGGCCACCCCGGCCGCGCCGATCGCGCCGCCCGCCCGCTGCACGATGTTGACCAGCGTGGTCGCGTCGCCGAGGCGGTCGGCGGTGACCGAGGCGTAGGCGGCCGTCGTCGCGGGCAGCTGGGCCAGCGCCAGTCCGGCACCCCGCACCACCAGCAACCCCGTCAGCACCGGAATCGGCAGCGGCAACAGGACCGGCAATGTGGTCACCACCAGCAGGACGGCACCGGCGAGCGTGACCGGCCCCGCGCCGTGCCGATCGGTCAGCGCGCCGCCGAGGTACAGCGCGCCCGCGCTGCCCAGCCCCATCGCGAGCAGCTGCAGCCCGGTCGCCGTGCTGCCCAGGCCTACTTCCAGGTGCAGGAACAACGGCAGGAGCAGCAGGCCGCCGTACAGGTTCGCGCCGGTGAACCCGGTGGTGACGGTGGCCGCGGTGAACCGGCGATCGCGCAGCAGCCGCAGGTCGACGAGCGGCCGCGGGGTGCGCAGCGCGGTGCGGGTGAACGCGGCGATCAGCAGGCCGCCGAGCAGCAGCAACAGCACCGAGCGCGAAGTGGCGCCGTAGAGCAGCAGGGGTAGCCCGGTGCCCAGCAGCGCGAGCCCGATCCGATCGAGCGGACGGCCGTGGTCCCGATCGCCCGGCGGGACCAGCCCGCGGGCGGCGAGCAGCGCGAACACCCCGATCGGCAGGTTGATCCAGAACAACCACCGCCACGACGTCAAGTCCAGCAACAACCCGCCGAGCGCGGGTCCGATCGCCGGGCCGAGGCTGATCACCACCCCGAGCGCGCCCATCAGCCTGCCGAGCTGCTCCGGCCCGGCGACCGCGCCGAGCACCGCCTGCCCGGCGGGCACCAGCAACCCGGCGGCCAGGCCCTGCAGCACCCGCGCGGCGATCAACGCGAGCACACCGGGAGCGAGCGCGCACAACACCGAAGCCGCCACGAAAACCGCCAGCGCCACCGTCCACACGCGACCGTAACCGAAGCGGCCGCCCAGCCAGCCGGACGCGGGCAGTGAGACCGCCAGCGCGACGAGGTAGCCGGTGACGATCCACTGCACCACCGGCAGCGTGCTGCCGAGATCGGCCCGCACGGCTTCGACGGCGAGGTTGACCAGGGTCGAGTCGAGCATCGCGAGCAGCGCGCCGAGCCCGGTGACGGCGGCGATCTTCCAGGTGCGCGACGGAATCATGGTTTTTATCGTACCGTGGTACTATAAAAACGTGCCGAAGCGAGTCGACCACGAGCAGCGGAAGCGGGAGTTCGCCGCCGCGCTGGTGCGCTGCGCCCGGGTCCGCGGCCTGCACGCGACCGGGTTCCGCGAGGTCGCGGCCGAGGCCGGGGTCTCGCTGAACCTCGTGCAGTACTACTTCCCGACCAAGGAAAAGCTGCTCCAGGGCGGGCTGGTGTACGTGCGCGAGCGCATCACCGAACGGCTGCGGCGGCTGGACGACCCGGACCCCGAGCAGCGCGTCCGCGCGATCCTCACCGAACTGCTCCCGGCCGACGAGGAGAGCACCGACCTCTACTGCGTCCACGCCGCGTACGCCGCGCTCGCCCTCACCGATCCGGCGCTCGCCGCGCAACCGCACGCCGCCGGGCCGGACGAACTGCACCCCTTGCTCACCGAGTTGCTCGCCGAGGCCGGACTGGCCGAGCCGCAGCTGGTCGCCATCAACCTGCTCGGGCTGGCCACCGGCCTGTCCGCCTACGTCGTGTCCGGCTACCACCCGGTCGACACCGCCCGCGCGGCACTGGCCGCGCAGCTCGATCTGGTCTTCGGCCAGTCGATCTGACAGATGCCGTCCGCCGCCGCGTCGGCCAAGCTGGACCGAGCAGGGCAAAACGGACAAGGAGGCGGACATGCCGGAGGACGGCAAACCGAAGCGGCGGCTCCGCCGGCGGCTCGGCTGGGTGGCGCTGGGCTTCGTGCTGGTGGTGGCGTTGCTGGTGGGGGTGGCGGCGTACGCGCTCGATCCCGGCGGCGATCCGCCCGACCCGGCGGGACTGGGCTCGAACCCGCAGGTCGCGGCGCCCGACGAGCAGACCATTCCGACGGTCAACGCGGCCAACGTGATCGGCTGGCCCGACGACAAGGCACCGATCGCGCCGCCGGGGTTCACCGTCACCCGGTTCGCCGCCGGGCTGGACCACCCCCGTTGGCTCTACCAGCTGCCCAACGGTGACGTGCTCGCCGCCGAATCGGCGACCACACCGGCCAGTTCGCTGTTCGACTCGCTGTTCGACCTGGTGCGCGGCAACGACGGATCGCGCAAGCAGAGCGCGAACCGCATCACGTTGCTGCGCGACGCCGACGGCGACGGGACCGCCGAATTTCGCACGCCCTTCCTGGAGAACCTCAGCCAGCCGTTCGGCATGGCGCTGATCGGCGAATCGCTGTACGTGGGCAACACCGACAGCGTGTGGCGCTACCCCTACCGGAGCGGGGAAACCCGCGTCAGCGCCCCGGGGCAGAAGATCCTGGACCTGCCGGCGGGCGGGTACAACAACCACTGGACGCGCAACGTGGTCGCCGCGCCCGACGGTTCGAAGCTGTACATCACCGTCGGTTCCGGCAGCAACATCGCCGAAAACGGGCTGGACAACGAGATCCGGCGCGCGATGGTGCTGGAGGTCAACCCGGACGGCACCGGGGAGCGGGTGCTGGCCTCGGGCATGCGCAACCCGAACGGCCTCGACTTCGAACCGCAGACCGGTACATTGTGGACGGTGGTGAACGAACGGGACATGCTCGGCGACGACGCCCCGCCGGACTACTTCACCCGCGTGCGCGACGGCGATTTCTACGGCTGGCCGTGGAGTTACTGGGGCCAGCGGGTGGACGACCGGGTCGAACCCCAGCGGCCGGACCTGGTGTCGGGCTCGCTCGTCCCGGACTACTCCCTCGGCGCGCACACCGCACCGCTCGGCCTGGGCTTCTACCGCGGCAGCACCTTCCCGGAACGCTTCCGCGGCGGGGCGTTCATCGGGGAGCACGGTTCGTGGAACCGCGGGCGCTCGGTGGGCTTCACGGTCAACTTCGTGCCGTTCCGCGACGGCATGCCGAGCGGTCCGCCGGAGGACTTCCTCACCGGGTTCAAGCCGGACCCGGACAATGCGGACACCTACGGTCGCCCGGTCGGGGTGATCGGTACCAAAACGGGCGAGCTGCTCGTCGCGGACGACGCCGGGAACACCGTGTGGCGCGTGGCGGCGGGATAGCATGGCGGCATGGACATCGATTCCGGCCTGCTCGCGCCGGTGTGGGCGGGTACCGGACTCGCGGAACTGGTCTCCGACGAGGCGTGGCTGCGGGCGATGCTCGACGTGGAGGTCGCGCTCGCGCGGGCGCAGGCCGAACTGGGCGTGATCCCCGCGGCCGCCGCCGAGCGCATCGCCGACGGCGCCCGGACGGGACGGTTCGATCTCGCCGCACTCGCCGAACAGGCCCGCGGTGCGGCGAATCCGGTGGTGGCGCTGGTGAAACAGCTCACCGAGGCGGCCGGTCCCGAAGCGGCGGAGTACGTGCACCGCGGCGGGACCAGCCAGGACATCTTCGACTCCGCGTCGATGCTGGTGGCCAAGCACGCGCTGGACGCGATCGAGGCCGACCTGCGCGCCACCGCCGGTGCACTGGCCGAACTCGCTTCCGCCCACCGGGAAACCCCGATGGCCGGGCGGACGCTCACCCAGCACGCGGTGCCGATTTCGTTCGGCCTCAAGGCGGGGACGTGGTTGCAGCTCACCCTGGACGCGCTCGACCGCGTGCGGGCCGTGGTGCTCCCGGCGCAACTCGGTGGTGCGGCCGGAACCCTTGCCTCCTATGAGGAATACGCGGGACGGCCGAATGGACCCGAGTTGCTGGCGGCCTTCGCCCGGCAGCTCGGGCTGGCCGTGCCGGTACTGCCGTGGCACACCGCGCGCACGCCGATCGCCGACCTCGGGGCCGCACTGGCCTTCACCACCGGTGCGCTGGGCAAGCTGGCGGTCGACGTGCAAACGCTGTCCCGCACGGAAATCGGCGAGGTGACCGAACCAGCCGCCGAGGGGCGCGGGGTTTCCTCGGCCATGCCGCAGAAGCGCAATCCGGTGCTGGCCACCCTGCTGCTCTCGGCGGCGAAGCAGGTCCCGGCGCACGCGCTGGTCCTGGCGCAGAGCCTGGTCGCCGAGGACGAACGCGCCGGTGGTGGCTGGCACGCGGAATGGCAGCCGTTGCGCGAAAGCCTGCGGCTGACCGCCGGAGCCGCCCGCACCGCGGCGGAACTGACCGGTGGACTGGAAGTGCATCCCGGGCGGATGCGGGAAAACCTCGCACTGACCGGTCGCGGGATCGTCTCGGAACGGCTCACCATCGCACTGGCGTCGACCATGGGCAAGGCCGCGGCGAAGGAACTACTGGCCCGGCTGAACCGCGAGGGTTCGCTGGCCGACGCCGAAGAACTGCGCGATCTGCCCGATCTCAGCGCGCCGGAGGAGTACCTTGGCGCTTCGGCCGCGCTGGTCGGCAGGGTGCTCGCGCGCGCGGAGGAAGTACTGCACACCAAGGGGGAATAGTGGCGGAAGACCCGGCCATGGGGTGGTACGGCCTGAGCAAGCGGTTCGGGCCGACGATCGCCGCGGACAACGTGAGCCTGGAGGTGCCGCGCGGCTCGTTCTTCGGGCTGGTGGGGCCGAACGGTGCGGGCAAGACGACCTCGCTGTCGATGGCGGTCGGCCTGCTGCGCCCGGACGCCGGTTCGGTGCGGATCTTCGGCACCGACATGTGGCAGCAGCCCGACCAGGCCAAGGCGCTGGTCGGCGTGCTCCCGGACGGACTGTCCATTCCGGAACGGCTGACCGGCCGCGAACTGCTGACCTACATGGGACAGCTGCGCGGCCTGGCCCCGGCGGCGGTGGCCGAGCGCACCCACGAACTGCTCGGCGTGCTGGAGCTGACCGACGCCGAGCGCACGCTGGTGATCGACTACTCGGCGGGCATGCGCAAGAAGATCGGCCTGGCGATGGCGCTGCTGCACGCACCGCGGCTGCTGGTGCTGGACGAGCCGTTCGAGGCGGTGGACCCGGTTTCCGCGGCCACCATCCGCACCATTCTCAACCGCTTCGTCGCCTCCGGTGGCGCGGTGGTGCTGTCCAGCCACGTGATGGCGCTGGTCGAGCAGTTGTGCAGCCACGTCGCGGTGATCACCAAGGGCCGCGTGGTGGCGGCGGGTTCGGCGGCCGAGGTGCGTGGTGAGGGCAGCCTGGAGGAGGCGTTCGTGCGGTTGGTCGGCGGGCGCACCGGCGGCGGGGAAGGACTGTCGTGGTTGGCGTCTTCGTCCGACTGAAGCTGCTGGTCCTGCGCAATTCGCTGCGGGGGACCCGGATCGTCGGCTGGGTGGTGGGCGGGCTGGTCGGCCTGGTGGTGGCGGTGAGCACGCTGCTGGTCGGGGTGGTGCCGTTCGACCGGCCGGAGACCTCGGTCGACCTGCTGGCCTCGATCTACGCGGTGTGGCTGATCGGCTGGGTGCTGGCCCCGGTGGCCACCGGCGGGGGTGACGAAACGCTGCGGCCCGAGCAGTTCGCGCTGCTGCCGCTGTCGAACCGGCGCCTGGCGGCCGGGCTGCTGGCGGCCAGCCTGGTCGGGGTGACCACGCTGGTCAGCCTGGTGGCGTTCAGCGGCCTGTACTTCTACGGCCTGCGCTTCGGCGCCGCCCCGGCGCTGGTCGGCCTGCTCTTCGCGCTCCTGCAGCTGCTGCTGGTGGTGCTGGTCTACCGGGTGGTGACGGCCGCGCTCGGCACGCTGCTGAGTTCCCGCAAGGGCAAGGAACTCGGCATCCTGCTGGTGGCGCTGACCGGGTTGTCCGGGGTGGGCCTCAACTACGCGCTGAACAACGTGGGCCCGGCGATCATCGAGGGGCAGGCGCCCGGCCTGGTGGCCGTGACGCGGGCGCTGCCCTCGGGCTGGGGCGCGATCGCGGTGCACGCCTCCGCCGAGGGGTCCTGGGGAACGGTGCTCCTGCTGGTGGCCGGTCTGGTGGTGCTGATCGGGGTGCTGCTGGTGCTCTGGGGCGCGTTGCTGGCGAAGCGCGTGACCTCGCCGTCCTACCGCGGTGCGGCCAGGGTGCGCACGTCGGAGCGGGCGGTGTCGACGGCGGCGGTTTCGCCGGTGGGCGCGGTGGTGCGCAAGGAACTGCGCACCTGGTGGCGGGACGCCCGGCGGCGGGTGGCGTTGATGAGCACGCTGATCATGGGCGTGGTGATCTGCGTGGTGCCGTCGTTCTCCGGGGAATCGGGTACGCCACTGGCCATGCTGGGGTTGTTCGTCGCGGTGTTCGCCTGCCTCCAGGCGGGGAACCTGTACGGCTTCGACGGCAGCGCGTTGTGGCACACGCTGGTCACCCCCGGCGCGCCGCACGCCGACGTGCGCGGGCGGCAGTTCGCCTGGGCGTTGCTGGTGGCGCCGATCGCGGTCCTGCTCAGCCTGGTCACACCGGCGGTGAGCGGGCGCGCGGACCTGTACCCGTGGGTGCTCGGGTTGCTGCCCGCGGTGCTCGGTGCCGGGGCGGGAGCGGTGCTGCTGCAGTCGGTCTACGTGGCCTACCCGCTGCCCGACCCGCGCCGGAACTCGAGCCCGTGGACCTCGGGCGGGCGGCCGGGGTGCGCGCGGGTGCTGATGATGCTGGCGATCACCCTGCTGCAGCTGGTGACGGCCCTGCCGGTGGTGGCGGTGGAACTGGCCGGTGAGCTGAACGAGGTGGAGGCGCTCCGCTGGGCCGGGGTGCCGGTCGGCCTGGTCACCGGGGGACTGGTGGCGTGGTGGTGGGGCCGGATCGCGACGCGGCGGCTCACCACACGCGGCCCGGAACTGCTGAACACGGTGGCCAAGGAGATCTGAGCGCCCGGCCATGACGGTCCACAGTGGTCAGTGGGTCCGCCGGGCCTGGACCCGCCGGTAGCTGTAACCGAGCAGGACCAGCAGCACGATGCCGGACAGGATCAGGCTGGTGCCGGTGCTCCACCCGGCCAGCGGCAGGCCGGGCACCAGCCCCCACACCACCCCGGCGCCGATCAGCGCCAGCCCGGCCAGCACCGAACCGGCGATCCGCAGCGGCGAGGACACGCTGTCCTCGGCGGCCTTCATCGCGCGGTCGCGCACCGGGTCGACGTAGCGTTCCAGCTTCGGGAACTCCGAGGCGAGGATGAGCAGGCCCGCCAGCACCAGCAGCAGGCCGGGCCCGGGCAGCACCAGCAGGACGATGCCGATCACCAGGATCAGCACCCCCGCCACGGTCAGCAGCACGCGCTTCATCGATCCCACGTTAACCGAGCGCGGGCGTCCCGGCCGGGCGAGCGGCGTACTCGGTGAACGTGCCGTCCACGGTGAATCCGAGCCGCCGGTAGACCGGTTCACCTTCGGCCGAGGCCTGCAGCACGATCGACGGGAACCCGGCCTCGACGGCCGTGCGCAGGGTCGCCAGCGTCATCGCGCCGCCGAAGCCGCGCCGCCGGTGGCTCGCCAGCGTGCTGATGTTGTAGATGCCCGCGACCCCGGCGTGCAGGAAGACCTCACCGGTGCACACGGGCACGCCGTCGGAGTAGCCGACGAGGTACCGGGCCGGGCAGCCGGGAGCGAGCGCGAGCGGGGCGGTCCTCGCGACGAAGTCCACCACGGTGACCGCGGGCGGGTCCCAGTTCGCGGCCAGCACCCGGGCGTACGCGGCCAGGTCCGCGGGGGTGCGCGCCGGGCGGATGTCCAGTCCCGCCGGGCGTTCCTCCGGCAGCGGACCGTCCACAGTGGTGGACATCGAGGCCTCGGTCTCGGTGGCGTGCAGCCCGGCCGCGGCCAGCCGGGCTGCCAGGTCCCGGGGTTCGGACCCGGGACCCACCCACCACGAGAACGGCCGCGGCCCCAGCGCGCGCAGGGTTTCCGCGATCCGGCGGTCCGCGTCCCGCTCGGGGAAGCGGGCGGCGGCGATGACGTTGAACGTGTCGTCGTCGAGCCCGCTGTCGGCGACGACCAGATCGCCGGGTTCGTGCGTGGTCATGCCCGCCGAGCCGCGGTGCAGGTGGCAGGCGTGCTCGGCGAGGTTGGCTTCGGCTGGGTTCACCCCGTCGATGATCCACCCAGTGCCTGGTCGAGGTCGGCCCAGAGGTCCTCGACGTCCTCCAGGCCGACCGAGATCCGCAGCAGCTGCTCGCTGATCCCGCCGTCGGCGCGGTCGGCCGGGTCCATGATGTGGTGGCTCAGCGAACCGGGGTGCTGGATGAGGCTGTCCACGCTGCCCAGGCTGACCGCGGGGGTGAACAGCCGGACCGCGCCGATCACCGCGTGCGGGTCGCCGTGGACCTCCACCGCCAGCATCGGGCCGCCACCGGACATCTGCTTCTCCGGCCGGTTCTCGGTGCGCCCGGGGTAGTGCACCTTCGCGATCCGCGGGTGCTCGGCCAGCCGTCCGGCGAGTTCCGCGGCGGTCGCCGAGGCGGCCCGCATCCGCAGTGGGAGGGTGGAAAGCCCGCGCAGCAACAGGTACCCGGCCAGCGGGTGCAGCGTCGCCCCGGTGAGGAAGCGCAGTTGCCGCAGCTTGCGGGCGTGCTCCTCGGAACAGGTCACCACGCCGCCGAGCACGTCGCCGTGGCCGCCGAGGAACTTGGTGGCGCTGTGCAGCACGATCCGCGCGCCGTGCTCGGCCGGGCGTTGCAGCACCGGGGTGGCGAAGGTGTTGTCCGCGAGCAGCGGCACCGGGCCGCAGGCGTCGGACAGGCGGCGCAGATCCGTTTCGGACAGCGTCGGGTTCGCGGGCGTCTCCACGATGACCAGCCCGGTGTCCTCGCGGATCGCGCCGGCCACCTCGTCCGGCCGGGCGAAGGTGACCTCGTTGCCCAGCAGGCCGGAGGCGATCAGGTGGTCGCTGCTGCCGTAGAGCGGCCGGACCGCGACCACGTGCGGTTTGCCCGCCGAAACCGCGGCGAGCAGGCACGCCGAGAGCGCGGCCATCCCGCTGGCGAAGGCGACCGCGGCCTCGCAGCCCTCCAGTTCGGCCATCGCCGCCTCGAACCGGGCGACGGTCGGATTGCCGACGCGGGCGTACACCGGCGGGCCGTCCACCTGCGCGCCGGTGCAGAGCACGTCGAGGCGGTCGGCTTCGGTCCGGCTGTCGCGCGAGGGGTAGGTGGTCGACAGGTCGAGGGGGACCGCGTGCACGCCGAGTTCCACGAGATCGTCGCGGCCGGCGTGCACGGCACGCGTGTTCAGTGAGGTCATGCCGCAGAATCTGGCAGCCGGGCCGGGATGCGGCCACGAGGTCCGGACTATGTTCGGCGCATGGAGCAGAACGTGCGCCTGGATTCGGTGGACGCCGAGATCCTGCGGCGCTTGCAGAACGACGGCCGGATGGCCAACAAGGAACTGGCGGCGGCGGTCGGCATCGCGCCGTCGACCTGCCTGGACCGGGTGGCGCGGCTGCGCCGGGCCGGGGCGATCACCGGGTACACCGCGCAGGTCGACCCGGCGGCGATCGGCCGCCCGATCGAGGCGCTGCTGGCGGTGCAGGTCCAGCCGCACGCGCGGCCGCTGGTGGACCCGTTCGTCACGCACGTGCTCGGCCTGCCGGAGACCAGGGCGGTGCACCACGTGACCGGGCCCGACGACTTCATCGTGCACGTGGCCTGCGGCAACAGCCAGGACCTGCAGCGACTGGTGCTCGACGAGTTCACCGCCCGGCCGGAGGTGGCCCGGCTGCAGACGCACCTGATCTTCTCCACCTGGCCCGGTGGCCCGCTCACCCCGTACCGCGGGACCTCCACAAAGGACGGGGCGTGAGATGACGTCGTTATGAAACGCGGGTGCCGCGCGGCGCATCGGCCGCCGCCGAAAGCGGGTGCCGCGGTTACCCCGGATGGCCCGGCCCGGGGTTCCGGCGGAGGGGTTCCGGCGGGGGTTCCGGCCGGAAATGCGCCACCGGAATTCCGCCGGGAATCGGACTCGCGAACCGGCCGGAAACGACGGAACCGGCCGCTCGCGGATCCGGCGGGCGGCCGGTTTCGGCGGTGCCCCGCGAACGCCGGTCGGCAACCCTGGTATTCCGGGCTGGTTCGCCGGTATGGTGCACCGGGGCGACGGTGCGGTCGCCGCACCGATCGGGCCACCCCCATTGCGCGTTCACGACGGCAGGCGGTGATCGTCACGCTGCGCGTTTTGTTCGGCCGGATCGAAACGCGGGGTGCCCGGGGTTTCCGGCGCGCCGCTCTCGCAGGCCCCTGAACTGCAACGTCCTGTGTGGACCGCACGTTTCTTGTCCGGCGTGCAACCGGATTGAGGCGCTGTTCGTGATCCCGATTTCGTGATCGGCGGCGAGAATGACAAACTATAAAGGGCGGGGCCCTCGCACGCCGCGACTGCCGCGCCCGTTATGGTGCGGCTGGCTGATCAACGAAGCGGGAAGAGAGCACATTATGGCGCAGAAGGTTCTGGTCGAGATGATCGACGACATCGACGGCGAGATCGCCACCCAGACCGTGCCGTTCGGTTTGGACGGTGTGTCCTACGAGATCGACCTGTCCGACGACAACGCCGCCAACCTCCGCGACGAGCTCGCGCGCTTCATCGCGGCCGGTCGGCGCACCGGCGGCCGCAAGGTGCGGCTGGCCACCGGCGAGTCGGCTTCCTCCTCCAGCGGGGCCGACCGCGAGCGGGCCCGCCAGGTCCGCGAGTGGGCCAGGGAGAACGGCTACCAGGTCTCCGAGCGCGGCCGGATCTCGGCCGAGATCACCGAGGCCTTCGAAGAGGCGCAGCGCAAGCCGGCGGCCGCCAAGGCCCCGCGCAAGCGCGCCGCCCGCAAGAAGGTCGCGGCGAAGTAGTGCGCAGCCCGTCCGGCGCCACCGGTCCCGAGTGGACGATCCACTCCGGACCGGTGGCGCCGGGCCGTGCGCCCGGCATAGGGTGCACGTCATGGGGGAGGCCCATGAGGAACTGGCGACCGGGCGGCTGAGCCTGCGGCGGCCGGTGCCCGGTGACGTCGACGCCATCCACGCCATTCACCGCGATCCGCGGGCCTGTGCGCACAATCCGTCCGATCGGCTCACCGCGCGTGACGAAGCGGAACAGCTTTTCCACCGGTGGGACGCGCATTGGTCCAGCCACGGCTTCGGCTATTGGACCGTGCGCGTGACTGGATCGACGGAGGCCGCCGGGTTCTGCGGCCTGAAAGTGGTCGAGTTCCGCGACCGGATGGTGTTGAACCTCTTCTACCGCTTCGCCCCGGTGCACTGGGGCGCCGGCCTGGCCACCGAAGCGGCCACCGCCGCGGTGGAATGGGCCGCCGCGCACCGGCCGGACTATTCCGTGATCGCCAGGGTGCGCCCGGCGAACACCGCTTCGGCGAAGGTCGCCGCCCGGGCCGGCTTGATCCGAGCCGCCCACCTGGACGGCCCCGGCCACGACGGCCACGACCTCATCTTCACCGGCGCCAATACGCTGCGTTGACTACGGCCGTACATTTGCCGCGAAGGGTTACGCCGATTGGCAGGCACGCCCCGGATATCCCGGGTTATCTCCGAGGAGTTCGTCACAATGGGGCGGCGGGCGGTAGCGGTGTGCGGTACACCGAGAATTCTGCCGTAAAACGCCGGGGGGTGTGGGTAGTCCTGATGGGTGAAGCGGGGGCGTCGTCGAACCCGGACGACAGACGAAGACCAGTACCGGTGCCGGCGCAGCTCCCGGCGCCCGCCGCCCGGTTCGCGCACCGGCGCGAAGAACTCGCCGAACTGGAATCGGTGCGCCGCGATCGCGGGCGCCCACCCCTCGCCGTGCTGAGCGGACCGGGCGGGGTCGGGAAAACAGCGCTGGCCCTGCGCTGGCTGCACGGTGTTCGCGAGGACTACCCCGACGGGCAGCTGTACGTCGACCTGGGGGCGTTCACCCGCGGCGGCCCGCTCCAGCCGGACACCGTGCTGCACTGGTTCCTGCTCGCACTGGGCGTTCCGGCCGGGGACATCCCGGCGGAGCGAAGTCAGCGGGAAGCGCTGTACCGGACGATGACCGCCGACAAGTCCTTGGCTTTCCTGCTCGACAACGCCATTTCCGCGGCGCAGGTCCGCCCGCTGCTGCCGGTCACCCGGCGCGGGGTCGTGGTGGTGACCAGCAGGCACCGGCTGACCGGTCTCGAGATCGACGGGGCGAAGGTCATCGACATCGGCTTCCTCAACCCGCGCGAATCCGTGGACGTGCTGGCCGAACTGGTGGGAGCGGAACGGGTCCGGGCCGAACCGGAAGCCGCCGACGAACTCGCGGCCGCCTGCGCCGGTCTCCCCATCGCGCTGACCCTGGTGGCCGGACGGCTGCGGCGGCACCAGCGCCGCCGGTTGTCCCGTGAAGCGTCGAGCCTCGCCGAACGGGGTCGGGTGCTGCAGTTGACGCCGGAGGACGGTCCCTCGATCGACGCGGTGTTCGCGGCTTCCTACGACGGTCTCAGCCCGCTGGCCGCCGAATTGTTCCAGGTCTGCGGGGCGCATCCCGGAATCACCTTCGCCCCCGCGGTGATCGCCGACGTTTCCGGCTTGGACCTCGACCGCACCGAGGACGGGATCGACGAACTGGTCGACCGGAACCTGCTCATCGATGTGGCCGGTGGCCGGGTGCGGTTCCACGAACTCGTCCAACTGCACGCCCGGGCGCGTGCGGAGGATTCGATGGTGCGGGCCGTGGTCCAGTGGTATCTGGACGTGCTCGTCGAAGCCGACTCGCTCGTGCACCCGCACCGGACGATGTGGGGTCCCGGATATGCGGCGGGCCCGCGGGAAAACCCGCGGTTCGCCGACCGGGAGCAGGCTCTGCACTGGCTGCGTGAGGAGTCGGAGGCCATCCGGGCCGCCTTTTCCGAAGCGGACCGGAACGGCTGGCACGAACTGGTGTGGCAGTACTGTGAAGCGTCTTGGGGATTCTTCCTGCTCTACCGGCAGTACGACGACTTCGTCGAATCCCAGCGGCGCGGGATCGTCGCCGCGCGCGAGTGCGCCGAGCCGTTGGTCGAAGCGAGATTGCATTCCCAGCTCGGGTTCGCCCTGGCCCAACTGCGGCGGTACGACGAATCCATCGCGGAGAACGAGGTGGCCTTGTCCTTGGCCACGGAGCACGGGCACGAACCCAGTGTGGCCACCGCTCTCGCCCAGCTCGGCAGGTGCGCGCGGGGTAAAGGCGAATTGCCGGAAGCGCTGGACTACTACCGGCGTGCCGCCGAGTTGCAGGAAAGCCTGGGCATCACCCGCGGGGTCGCGCTCTGCCGCCGGCGCGCCGGTGACGTGCTGGCGAAACTGGGGCGGTACGACGAGGCGGAGGGAGAACTCCGTGCCGCGGCGGGCTTGATGCGCGAACTCGGTGACCGCAACCAGTACGCGAGGGCGTTGATGGTGCTCGGGGCGGCTCAACGGCAACGCGGTGAGCTGGCCGAGAGCGCGGACGTGCTCGAAGAAGCGCTGCGCGTCGTCCGCGATCTCGGCTCGCCCTACTACCTCGCCGAAGTGCTCGCCGAATTGGGCGACCTCGCCCAGGCCGGTGCCGACCCCGCCGCGGCCAGGGCCTATCTGACCGAGGCGAAGGAGAACTACCTGATCGCCGGGGACCCCAAGGCGGACGCGATCGCCGCCCGCCTCGAAGCCCTAGCCCGGTGACAGGGACAACCCGCTGGACCACCGGCTGAACGCGTAGGCCAGCGATTTCGCCACGACCTCCGGCGAGTCACCGCACCACCCGGCCGATTCACCGGTCCGGCTGGTCACCACCATTCCGGTCGGGTGGTGGCAGCCAACCACCCCCGCCCCGCCGAACTGGGCCAGCACGACCCGCGCGAGCCGTTCGGCGGAGCGCCGGTCGGGGGTTCGGCCCGCGAGCAGCGCGTCACCGCAGCGGTGCCACGGCCCCGGTGCCGCGAGCAGGTCCACCATGAGGCAGGAGCAGTCGAAGCGGCCGCGTTCGCGGCAGATGCCCCGGATCCGGAGGTGGTCGACCCCGGCCGTCTCGTGCTGTCTCGTCAGGACCAGGTTCAGCGCGCCGGGCAAGCTGGCTTCGGCCGTCACGGTCTTGCCTCCGTTCCGGGTCAGGCCGCGAGCGGGGTCGGGTCCGGTACCGGGCAGGCCGCCGCCCGGCCGTCCGGTTCGGTGAGGTCGAGCAGTCGGTACATCCTGGTGCGCAAGGATTCCGCCGCGCCACCCGGCCGCGAGGTGACCACCTCGGTGACCGCCCGCCGCAGCCGTGGCTGCCCCGCCCTGGCCGCGGTCACCTGGGGCAGCAGCGGGCGGTCCGGGTCGAGCACGGGGGTGCGCCGCCGGAGGGTGTCGGCGGGGCTGCCGGGCCGGATCGTGTCCGGCTGGCGGGTCGCCATGCTGACCGGGCAGCCGGCCGCCGCCGCGTACAACGTGGTCGACCCGTGATCACCGATCACCCAGTCCGAGGCCACCATAGTGGCCCGCCAGCCCTCCTCCGGCGGGATCAGCAGCAACCCGTGACGCAGCGCCGCCGACAACCAGCCCCGGACCTGGCGGGTGCCGTGCACCGCCCACACGTTGGGGTGCAGCACCGCGGCCACCCGGACGCGGCGGGACGGGCGCTCGTCCAGCAGCCTGCGGCACAGCCCGGGCACCTTGCCGAAGGCCGAGTCGGCCGTCCAGGTCGAACTCACCGTCACCAGGCGGTCTTCGGGATCGATGCCGAGCGCGCGCCGGTAGAGCGGGCGCATCGGCAGGCTGGCGGTCATCCGGTCCCAGCAGATGTCACCGGCCACCCAGGCGCGCGGCACGGCCTCCGGGCACAGTTCCCTCAGCGCGTCCAGCTCGGCGTCCGTGGCGAGGGCGAGCGCGGCCGGGAGCAGCCGGCCGCGGAAGCTGAGCAGTTCGCGGTCGAGGCCGGTGCTGGGCCGGGTCGCGCCGTCGGCCTTCCGGCTGAACTGAACCGACTTCATCGTGCCCGCGCCGTGCGAGACCAGCAGGATCCTTCCCCGGAGCTCGGCCAGGTGCCGGTGGCTGGCGCACAGCACCAGGTCCCAGGTGTGCTGGATCGCCTGGTGCCACGGCACCACCAGCCCGCCTTGGGCGCGGACGTACTCGTCGACCCCGTGCCAGACGTCGGTGGCCCGAGGCACGGTGAAGACGAGCTGCACGCGGTGGTCGGCTTCGAGCAGTGGGACGAGGTCGAACAGCCGGGTGCCCGCGGTCATCGTCGGGATGACCACCAGCACGGTCCGGCAGCCCGCCATGGTGACCCGGGCGGTGGCGCCTGTTCCGAACGAGCCGCGTATCCAGAGTTCGCCGTTCATGGTTCCTCCCCGTGGCGTCAGGTGCTACGCGTCGAGGATGTGCCGGGCAGCCGGACCAACCGCTGACAGCGGACGGGACAAACGGCTGACAATGTCGGGACAAGGTTGATTGACCGGCTGCTTCCTGGCTATTCGGACGGCAAGATGGGAAACTTGGCGAACCGTATCGCACGGCGTTTCCCCGGGGAGGGGGCTGGCTCGCTCGTGGACGTGGAGTTCGGAATTCTCGGCCGCACGGCGATCCCTTTGCACGGAACGGCGACCGCCGAATGGGGGTCCCCGAAACTGCGGTCGATGCTCGGGGTCCTGCTGGCGCATCCCGGCCGCCGCATACCGATCGACCAGCTGCTGGACTGGCTCTGGGACGGGGAGTCCGGTCAGGCGTCCACGGTGCACACCTACGCCAAAAGGATTAGACAACCGTTGGCCGAGGCCGCGCCGGAAGTGGTTCTCGAGATCAGTGGTGGCGCTTGTTCGGTGTCCGTGCGGCGACAGCAGGTCGATTTGTTCGTGTTCCAGGATCTGGTCAGCGAGGCCCGGGAACAGAGCCGAAACGGCGACCATGAAAAAGCATGTGCAAATGCGTGTGCGGCGACCGCGCTGTGGCGGGATCGCCCGTTCGCCGAACTGGCGACCGTGCGCGCGGAGGGCTGGCGCCAGGCGGTGATCCGCAACGAGTGGCTCCCGGCGAACTACCTCGTGCTCGACGAGCAGCTGGTGCTCGGGCGGTTCGCCGAGGCGCTGCGGCGGCTCGACGACCTCCAGCGCGATCACGGGCTGGACGTCGGGCTGGCCAAGCGGCGGATGCAGGTGCTCACCGGGTTGGCCCGGCAAAACGAGATGACCGACTACTTCCTCGGCGTGCGGCGGCGCCTGCGGGGCGAGGGCGACGACCAGGCCGCGGCCGAGCTACTGCGGTTCCACGACGAGCTCAGGGCGCGAGCGGCCGTCGTCAGCGTGCCGGAGCGTCCACTTCGGCCGGTGACGGAGGCGCACCCGCCGCCGCGGCAGCTACCGCAGGACATCCCCGATTTCACCGGGCGGCCGGAGTTGCTCGACCGGCTGGACGAGGAGACGGGGGTCGCGACGGGGCCGCCCCGGTCCGCGGTGGTGGTGCTGACGGGTTTCGGCGGAGTGGGCAAAACGGCGACGGCGGTGCACTGGGCGCATCGGCGGGCAGCCTGCTTCCCGAACGGGATCCTCTTCGTCGACCTCGGTGGCTTCTCGCCCCACCCGCGGGTCGACCCCGGCGAGGTGATCGATTGGTTCCTCGCCGCGTCGGGCCGGTCGTGCGAGTCGGTCAGCCTGGCCGGTCGCGCCGAACGGCTCCGGGCGCACCTGGCGGCCAACCCGATGTTGATCGTGCTCGACAACGCCGCCGATTCCGCGCACGTCCGGCGGCTGCTGCCGCTGCTCGTCGGGTCGGTGGTGCTGATCACCAGCAGGCACCGGCTCGGTTCGCTCGGGATCAGCCACCACCTGCCGCGGCTGGTGGTCGAGCCGCTCGACGACGAACCGGCCGCCGCGCTCCTCGCCGGGCGCATCGGCCCGCGCGCGGTGGCCGATCCGACGGCGGTGCGGGACCTCACGCGGTCGTGTGGCGGGGTGCCGCTCGCGCTGCACCTGGTCGCCCAGCGGGTCGCCGACCGGCGGGGCGCGGAGCTGCGGGCGGTGGCCGATCAACTGCGCGACCCCGGCACGCTGCTGTCGATCGTGCCGGACGGTGAGGGGCACGACGAGAGCCTCAGCGCGCTGTTCTCGTTGTCGTACCAATCGCTCGCGCCGGAGCACGCCCGGTTGTTCCGGTGCCTGGGGCTGCACCCGGGTGCCGAATTCGGGGTGGAGGCCGCCGCGGCCCTGCTCGGCGTCACGCCGGCGGTGGCGAGGCACGGCCTCGACGCGCTCGTCGGGGCGCACCTGGTGGACCAGCCGGGCGCGGTCGACCGCTATCAAATGCACGATCTGCTGTACACGTACGCGTCTTCCCTGCCGCGGTCGGAAATCGAGCGCCGGTCGGCGGTGGAACGGGTGCTGAACTTCTACCTGCATTCCGCGGCGCGGGCGCACTGGGCGATTTTCCCGAACCAGCCGCTGCCCGAGATCGTCGATCCGGTGGAGGGTGCGGGAGTGGCGAAGTTCGCCGACGCGAATGCGTGGTTCGGGGTCGAGCGGGTGAATGTGAAATCGGCGGTGCGCGCCGCGGCCGAATTCGGTCTGCATTCGTACGCGTGGCAGTTGGCCCATGCCACCACCGAGTTCCTGGACCGGAATGGTTATTGGGAAGAGAACAAAATTGTGCTGACGATCGCTTGTTCTTCGTCGGCGGCTGATGCCCGGCCCGACGCGGAGGCCAGTTCCGTCAATGATCTTGGTTATCTGCTTTTGCATTTGGGGGAGCACGACGAGGCGGAGCGGCAATTCGAGCGTGCGCTCGTGCTGCTCGCCGATGGTGATCGGACCGGGGTGCTCACCGTGCTGTTGAACATGGCCCGGTTGAAATGGCAGCGGGAAAGGGACGACGAGGCGGTCGAACTCGCGCTGCGCTGCCAGGCCATGGCGCGCGAGCTGGGCGACCTCGACCGGTCGGGCAAGGCGGCGCAGCTGCTCGGCCTGTTGCACGCGGGTCAGGCGCGCCACCGCCGGGCGACGCTGGAGTTCCGGCGGGCGCTGGAGGCCAGGGAGCGGGCGGGGGATGTCGCCGGGCAGGCGGCGACGTTGGTGGAGCTGGCCTGGCTGGCCGTCCAGGAGGATCGCCTGGAGGACGGCGAGCGGTGTTGCGCGCGGGCCTTCGTGTTGCTGAGCCGGTCCGCCGATGTGGAGGTGCTGGCCAAGGCGCACGCGCGACGAGCCGAACTGCGCCTCGCCCGGCGGGATTTCGACGGGGCGCTCCAGGATGCGCGGGAGGCCGAGGAGGTCGCGGAGCGCAGCGGGTACGTGCGCTTGGAGGCGCAGGTGCTGGAAACCGTCGGCCGCGTCGCCCGCGCCACCGGCGACGCCCCACTGGCTTGGGACGCCTGGTGGCGGTCGGCCGCCATCTACCGCCGCTGCGGCATGCAGTCCCGCGCCGAACGGCTCGACCGCCGCCTGCTGGAAATCGGCCAGCTGGACGAGGGCGCGATCCCGGAGGCTCGACAGGCACGCGAATACAAGATCTCCATGCCCCGTATGGGGCCCCACGTCACTCCGCCGAGTGAAATCTAGGAAGTAGCTGCGCAGAGCCAGGTGCTAACGCGTGGTAATTGGCCAGGTAGGGGCCTTACCCGGGGAACGAGGGGTGGCCCGGGGTCGGCTCTACTGTAAGTGGCTACTGGAGCGCCAATTGACAGCGGTGACTTCTTTCGGGTAGATCATTTCGCGACCGGCATGAGCCGGCTTGGCGCGGCTCGATGAGCCCCAAGGGTAAGGAAACATTCAGTTGTTCAGCTTTTTTCTGATGAACGGCCCTGCGTTCGGTGATGCCCTGATGAACCTGGCGTGGTGGAAGTGCTGAACTGATGAGTAGGTCCGTTTAGGTTTCGAGGGGTGGTCGGGGGATTCGTACCCCGACCACCCCAGGAATTGGTTTAAACCTTCTGGTTCCGCCAGGCTCTATCGCCGAGTAGGGAAAGGGTGGCGGGGAGTAGGACGCCCCGCACCACCGTGGCGTCGATGAAGATAGCGGTCGCCATTCCCAGGCCGAGCATTTTGTACTCGATCGCGGTCAGCGTCAGGAATACCGCGAACACCGCGATCATGATCACCGCCGCGCTGGTGACCACGCCGGAGCTGGCGCCGATCCCGCTGACGATCGCGGATCGCGCGCGGCCGGGGGCGAAGCGTTCGCGGATCCGGCTCAGGATGAAAATGTGGTAGTCCATGCTCAACCCGAACAACAGCACGAAGACGAACAGCGGCAACCAGCCGACCACCCCGCCGTACGATTCGAAGCCCAGCAGCCCCTCCAGGTTCCCGTACTGGAAAACCCAGGTCAGCACCCCGTACGCGGCGCCGATCGACAGCAGGTTCAGCACGATCGACACCAGCGCGATCGCCACCGACCTGAACGCCAGCGCCAGCAACACGAACGCGAGCACCAGCACGAACGCGAACACGTACGGGCTCCGCTCGGCTATCCGCCGCGTGAAGTCGTACGGGGTGGCCGTGCGCCCGCCGACCGCGTAGTCCGCCTTGCCGTCGAAGGTCGCGGGCAGCACCTCGTCGCGCAGGTACTCCAGCGCCGCCATGGATTCGGGGTCGGTGCCCGTTCCGGCCAGCGGGACGCGGATCACCGTGGCGTCGCCGACTCGGGTCGCGGTCACCGGTTCGTGCAGCTTCCCGCCGCTGGCGGCCACCCGCTCCCGCAACTCGCCGAGGGCCGGGTCGCCGTTCCACACCACCACCCGCGCCGGCGTCGGCATCCCGGGGAACGCCTCGCCCATGCGCAGCGCCGCGTCCACGGCGGGCACCTCGCGCGGCAGGCTCTGCGTGATCGCGGCGTCCTGGAGGTGCATGCCCACCGCGGGCGCGGCGGTCAGCACCAACGCCAGCGTGGCCAGCCCGCCCCAGGCGAGCGGCCGCCGCACCACGGCCGAGGCGATCGACGCCCACGCCCGTGACTCGCGTGCCGCCGTCCGGCCGCGGCCGAACCACGGCAGGCGCAGCGCGTCGACCCGGTCGCCCAGCAGGGACAGCATCGCGGGCAGCACGGTCACCGCGCCGAGCATGGCCAGCCCGACCACCAGCGCGGTCCCGATGGTCAACCCGCGGAACACCCCGAGCCCGGTGAACAGCAATCCAGTCAGGCACAGCACCACGGTCAGCCCGGAGAACACCACCACTCGCCCGGAAGTGCGCGCGGTGACCCGCAGCGCCTCGGCGGTGTCCCGCCCGGCGCGCCGTTCCTCGCGGTGGCGCCGCAGCACGAACAACGAGTAGTCCACCCCGACCGCGATCCCGATCAGCAGCACGAACGCCGATCCCGCGCTGTTGAACGCCACCACCTTGCCGATCACGCCGAGCAGCGCGAAGGTCGCGGCCACCACGCTCAGCGTCAGCAGCACCGGCAACCCGGCGGCCAGCAGCGAACCGAACACCACCACCAGGATCAGCAGCGTGATCGGCAGGGACAGCAGGTGCGACCGGCCGAGGTCGCTCTTGATCCCCTCGTCGACCGCGCGGGTCAGGCTGCGATCACCCGCCTGCAGCACCCGGACGTCCGGGTGCCGGGCCGCGACCGCCTCGACCGTCTCGGCGGCCACCGCGGATTGCGCCGGGGTCTGCTCGTCCGGTCCGCTCAGCTGGAAGGTGACCAGGGAGGATCGGCCGTCGGCGGAGACCAAGGCGCCGGAATCGGCGGGCGTCCGCACTTCGGTGACCTCGGCGCGTTGCCGCAGCGAGGCGGCCAGGTCGGCGAGTGCCGCGTCCGGCCGGGCGGGCGCAATCGCTTGCACCAGCACGTATTCGTGCACGGGTTCGTCGGCGGCCTGCTCGCGCAGCACGGTTTGCGCGCGGCCGGATTCGCCGGGATCGGTGTTGGGGGCGTCGGGGCCGGTGACCAGGGAGCTGATCGCCACGGTGAGCGCGACCAGCGCGAACCAGCCGGCGATCGCCTTGCCGCGGTGGACCGCCGACCAGCCGGCGATCCGTTCCACCACGGGAAGGCGGCCCCCCGACTTGCCATCGGGCAGCATGAACTGGTGTCCTTTCGGTGAAGGGGTACGACACGAAGGACTCGCCCTCGGGCGAGGTGGTGCTTCTTCCGCCCGGGCCGCCGAGCTGCAACTCGGTGGCCCGGGAACCTAGAGGGCGCGCGAAGAGGGCATGACGGCGCCCGTCGCGCCCTCTTACTCGACGTCCTTGAGGATTCGTTCCAGGCCGGTGACCTTCTCGCGCAGTTCGACCAGTTGCCGCTGGGTCTCCTCCTGGCTCCGCACGGCGCGTTCGGCCAGTTCGCGGTAGGTGTCCTCCCTGGACAGCGCGGCCTTCGCGCGCCAGCTCACGGCGAGCTGCCAGATCGCCACCGTGAGCACGGTGGTGACCAGGATGAAGATCCCGATCACCCCGGCCAGTTCCGCCCAGTCGTTGCCGCTCATTCCCCGGTTCCCTTCTCGCGCTCGCTCAGCGTTTCGGCCGCGGCCGCGACGGAGTGCGGCGTCAGCTCGTAGGCGAACGCCGTGACGTCGTAGAACTTCATCGCCTTGCCGTCGTCCGACAGCTCCAGCTGTGCGATGACCAGCCCGGCGGCTTCGAGCTTGCGCAGGTGCACCTGGAGCAGCGCGCGGCTGATCCCCAGCTCCCGCGCCAGCTCGCTGACGTAGTACCGCCGGCGCGCGAGCAGCGCGACCACCCGCACGCGGTGCGGGTTCGCCAGCGTCGCCAGCACGCGCACCAGCTCGTCCCCGGTGGCGCTCACAACGCGAACCTGCACATGCCAAGAAAAGTTAGCAGGTGGGGGTTGGGCTTGGCCAGACCGGGTTTCAGGCGGCGCGGCGGACGGTGCCGCCGAGAACGCGGCGGTGGATGTCCAGCGCGGCGTCGGACTTGTTCAGCGTGATGTAGTGCAGGCCCGGCGCGCCCTCGGCGAGCAGGCGCTCGGCCATCGCGGTCGCGTGGTCGACGCCGATCCGGTAGGCGTCCGCGGGCTCGGCGTGCTCCAGCGCCCGCGCCAGCTCCGGCGGGAAGGACGCGTCGCTCAGCTCGGCGAACCGGCGGATCTGCTTGAAGTCGGTGGCGGGCATGATCTCCGGGATGATCGGCGTGGTGCAGCCCGCCGCCTCGACGCGGTCGCGCAGGCGCAGGTAGTGCGTGACGTCGAAGAACATCTGCGTCACCGCGTAGTCCGCGCCCGCCCGGCACTTGTCCACGAAGTACCGGGTGTCGCTGTCCACATCGGACGATCGGGGGTGTAGCTCGGGGTAGGCGGCCACGCCGACCGAGAAGTCGCCGATCTCCTTGACCATCGCCACCAGTTCGGCCGCGTAGGTGAAGCCCTGCGGGTGGGCGATCCACCGCGCGCGCGGATCACCCGGCGGATCCCCGCGCAGCACCAGCACGTCCCGGATGCCCGCGCCCGCGTACTGGCCGATGATCTGCCGCAGTTCCGCCACCGAGTGCCCGACCGCGGTCAGGTGCGCCACCGCCCGCAACGTGGTGTCGGCGACGATCGCCTCGGTCATGCTCACCGTGCGCTCGCGCGAGGACCCACCGGCGCCGTAGGTCACCGAGACGAAGGTCGGGGCCAGCGCCTCCACCCGCCGCACCGAATCCCAGAACCGGCGCTCGCCGACCTCGGTCTTCGGCGGGAAGAACTCGAAGGAGAAGGTGCGGCGGCCGCTGGCCAGTTCCTCGCGCAACGTGCTCGGTGTTTTCATCGCCGGGCTCCCGTGTTGAAGTACTTCGCCTCCGGGTGGTGCAGCACGATCGCGTCGGTCGACTGCTCGGGGTGCAGCTGGTACTCCTCGGACAGCTCGACGCCGATGCGCGACGGGTCGAGCAGCGCGGCGATCTTCGCGCGGTCCTCCAGGTCCGGGCAGGCGCCGTAGCCGAGGGAGAACCGGGCGCCGCGGTACTTCAGCGCGAACATGTCCTCCACCGCCGCCGGATCCTCGTGCGCGTACCCCAGTTCCGCGCGCACCCGCGCGTGCCAGTACTCGGCGAGCGCCTCGGCCAACTGCACCGACAACCCGTGCAGCTCCAGGTAGTCGCGGTAGGCATCGGCGGCGAACAGCTCGGCCGTCCGCTGCCCGATCCGCGAGCCGACGGTGACGATCTGCAGGCCGACCACGTCGACCTCGCCGGACTCCTCCGGCCGGAAGAAGTCGGCCAGGCACAGCCGCCGCCCGCGCGGCTGGCGGGGGAAGGAGAACCGGGTCCGCTCGGAACCGGTTTCGGACAGCAGGATCAGATCGTCCCCTTTGGACACGCAGGGGAAGTAGCCGTAGACGACGGCGGCTTCGAGCAGGTTCGCCGTGTGCAGCTCGTCCAGCCAGCCGCGCAGGCGCGGCCTGCCCTCGGTCTCGGCCAGCTCGGCGTAGGACGGCCCGTTCCCGCGTGCCTGCTTGAGCCCCCACTGCCCCTTGAACAACGCGTCCTCGTCCAGCCAGGACGCGTAGTCCTTCAGCGGGATTCCCTTGACCACCCGGGTGCCCCAGAACGGCGGCTCCGGGATCGGGTTGTCGATCGCCACGTCCGAGCGCACCGAACCCTCGTCCGGTGGCGGCGCCAGCACCTCGGCGGTGGTGGTTTTGGCCACCCGGCGCGGTTTCAGCTCGGGCAGGGTGGCGCCCGGGACCCCGCGTTTCACCGCGATCAGCGCGTCCATCAGGCGCAACCCCTCGAAGGCGTCGCGCGCGTACCGGACCTCGCCGTCGTAGATCTCGTGCAGGTCCTGCTCCACGTAGGCGCGGGTGAGCGCGGCCCCGCCGAGGATCACCGGGTAGTCCGCCGCCAGCTTCCGCTGGTTCAGCTCCTCCAGGTTCTCCTTCATGATCACCGTGGACTTCACCAGCAGCCCGGACATGCCGATCACGTCGGCCTTGTGCTCGACCGCGGCCTCCAGGATCGCCGACACCGGCTGCTTGATGCCCAGGTTCACCACGGTGTAGCCGTTGTTGGACAGGATGATGTCGACCAGGTTCTTGCCGATGTCGTGCACGTCGCCGCGCACGGTGGCGAGCACGATGGTGCCCTTGCCCGCCGCGTCCGACTTCTCCATGTGCGGTTCCAGGTGCGCCACCGCGGTCTTCATCACCTCGGCGGACTGCAGCACGAACGGCAGCTGCATCTGCCCGGAACCGAACAGCTCACCGACCACCTTCATGCCTTCGAGCAGCGTGTGGTTGACGATGTCCAGCGCCGGTTGTGTCTCCAGCGCCTGGTCGAGGTCGGCCTCCAGCCCGTTGCGCTCCCCGTCGATGATCCGGCGCTGCAGCCGTTCGTCCAGCGGCAACGCGAGCAGTGCCTCGGTTTTGCCCGCCTGCATGGACTTGCTGTCGACGCCCTCGAACAGGGTGAGGAACTCCTGCAGCGGGTCGTAGCCTTCGCGGCGGCGGTCGTAGATCAGGTCCAGCGCCACCTCGCGCTGTTCGTCGGCCAGCCGCGCGATCGGCAGGATCTTCGCCGCGTGCACGATCGCCGAATCCAGCCCGGCTTCCACGCATTCGTTGAGGAACACCGAGTTCAGCACCATGCGCGCGGCCGGGTTGAGGCCGAAGGAGATGTTGGACAGGCCGAGCGTGGTCTGCACCTCGGGGTGGCGCCGCTTCAGCTCGCGGATCGCCTCGATGGTGGCGATACCGTCCTTTCTGGACTCCTCCTGCCCGGTGGCGATGGTGAAGGTGAGGCAGTCGACGATGATGTCGCTCTCGCGCACGCCCCAGTTCCCGGTGAGGTCGGCGATCAGCCGCTCGGCCACCGCGACCTTGTGCTCGGGGGTGCGGGCCTGGCCCTCTTCGTCGATGGTCAGCGCGATCAGCGCGGCACCGTGCTCCACCGCGAGCGCGGTGATCTTGGCGAACCGCGAGTCCGGGCCGTCGCCGTCCTCGTAGTTCACCGAGTTGATCACCGCGCGCCCGCCGAGCTTTTCCAGCCCCGCCTGGAGAACGGCCGGTTCGGTGGAGTCGAGCACGATCGGCAGCGTGGAGCTGGTGGCGAACCGGCCTGCCACCTCGGCCATGTCGGCCACGCCGTCGCGGCCCACGTAGTCCACGCAGAGGTCGAGCAGGTGCGCGCCCTCGCGGATCTGCTCGCGGGCGAGTTCGACGCAGTCGTCCCAGCGACCTTCGAGCATGGCCTCGCGGAACTTCTTGGAGCCGTTGGCGTTCGTGCGCTCACCGATCGCGAGGTACGTGGTGTCCTGGCGGAACGGCACGGTCTGGTACAGGGAGGCGGCACCCGGTTCGGGGCGCGGGTCGCGGGGCGTGGGCCGCAGGTCGCGGACCCGTTCGACCACCTGCCGCAGGTGTTCCGGGGTGGTGCCGCAACAGCCGCCGACGAGGGAAAGGCCGTAGTCGCGGATGAACGCCTCGTGCGCGTCGGCGAGTTCGGCCGGGCTCAGCGGGTAGTGCGCGCCGTTCGAGCCGAGCACCGGCAGGCCCGCGTTGGGCATCGCGGAGACGCGGGTCCGCGCGTGCCGCGCCAGGTAACGCAGGTGCTCGCTCATCTCCGCGGGACCGGTGGCGCAGTTCAGCCCGATCATGTCGATGCCGAGCGGTTCGAGCGCGGTCAGCGCGGCGCCGATCTCCGAACCCAGCAGCATCGTGCCGGTCGTCTCCACGGTGACCTGCACGATCAGCGGCAGGTCGGCCCCGGCCTCGGCGAGCGCGCGCTTGGCGCCGATCACCGCGGCCTTGGTCTGCAACAGGTCCTGGGTGGTTTCGACGAGAAGTGCGTCGGCACCACCGGAAATCAGCCCGGCGGCGTTGTCGCGGTAGGCGTCGCGCAGGTTCGCGTAGGCCGCGTGCCCGAGCGTGGGCAGCTTGGTGCCGGGGCCGATCGAGCCGAGCACCCAGCGCGGGCGGCCGTCGGCGGCGAACTCGTCGGCGACCTGCCTGGCGATCCTCGCCCCGGCCTCGGCCAGTTCGAAGATGCGGTGGGCGATCTCGTATTCGCCCAGTGCGGCCAGGTTCGTGCCGAAGGTGTTGGTCTCCACGCAGTCCACGCCGACGGCGAAGTACGCCTCGTGCACCGACCGCACGATGTCGGGGCGGGTCACGTTGAGGACCTCGTTGCAGCCTTCGAGCTGATCGAAGTCCGCCATGGTGGGGTTCTGCTCCTGCAGCATGGTGCCCATCGCGCCGTCCGCGACCACCACTCGGCTCGCCAGCGCTTCACGCAGCGCCCGCACCCGGTCCGTCATGCGACCTCCGCCAATCGCGACTCGATCTCGGCGCCCGCCGCCGGTCCGTAGCTCTCGGCCGCGCGGGCGGCGAGGTCGGAGGCGACCAGCTTGTACTCCTGCGGTCCCACGGTTTCCAGCGCGGCCGTGGCCAGCGCGCAGCCGAGCTGCGCGGCGCGTTCGTCCGGCCAGCCCCAGGCGAACCCGGCCAGGTACCCGGCGCGGAAGGCGTCGCCCACGCCGGTGGGATCGGCGATGTCGTGCGCGGGCACCGCGGGCACGCGCAGCGAGCGGCCACCGTCGATGCCCACGCCTTCCCCGCCGTAGGTGGTGATCCAGGTGCGCACGCGGTCGAGCACCTGCCGCCGCGTCCAGCCGGTGCGTTCCTGCAGCAGCGCGGCCTCGTACTCGTTGGTGAACAGGAACTGCGCCCCGGTCACCAATTGCCGGACCTGTTCGCGGTCCAGCGTGGCGAGCTGCTGCGAGGGGTCGGCGGCGAACGGAACGCCGAGCGCCCGGCACTGCTCGGTGTGGCGCAGCATCGCCTCGGGATCGTCGGGGGCGAGCACGGCCAGGTCGATCGGGCCTTGGCCGGCCAGGTCGATCTCCTTGGCCTCGGTCATCGCGCCGGGGTAGAAGGTGGCGATCTGGTTCTGCTCCAGATCGGTGGTGCAGGTGAACCGCGCGGTGTGCCGGTGTTCGCTGATCAGCACCGCTTCGGTGTCGACGCCGTGGTCGCGCAGCCAGTCGCCGTAGTCGCCGAAGTCCGGGCCGACCGCGCCGGCCAGCAGCGGGCGCAGCCCGAGCCTGCCGAGCCCGAAGGCGATGTTGGCGGCCACCCCGCCACGCCGGACCTCCAGGCGGTCGGCCAGGAACGACAGCGAGACGCGGTCGAGCCGGTCGGCCAGGAACAGTTCGCTGAACTTCCCGGGAAAGGTCATCAGGTGGTCGGTGGCGATCGAGCCTGCGACGGTGATGCGCACGGGCGATCCTCCTCGGACTGGGGCCGGGCCTCAGTTTCCGGGCGGATCGGGGCGGCACTTCTTTTCGTTCGGCTGTGATCTGAGTCACAAGGTTGAAACATCACCGGGGCGTCCGAGAGAAGGAGAAAGTGCGACGTCCCGGAAACCTGGGTGCTCCCGAGGGCGTTGATCCGGTGTCATCCGTTCACCCGTCGGGGGGATCCGAGCGTGGCTGTTGCCAGTCCGGTTCGTGCGCAACTGCCACCCGCCCCAGCCGTCGCCGTGGTGCCCCGGCGCGGCCGGATCCTGCTGCACGCGGCGTGGATCACCGCGCTCGCGGTGGTGGCCGAGTGGCGGTTCGGCCGGTTCGGCTTCCACCCCTCCGACCAGGGCTTCATCCTCGCGCAGAGCTGGCGGATCCTGCACGGGGAGATCCCGCACGCGGACATCGTCTCGGCGCGGCCGCTGGCCTCGGCGCTGCTGCACACGGTGGACTTCTTCATCCCGGGGCCGTTGTTCGTGGTCTCCGGTGTGCTCTCGATGCTGGAGCTGACCCTGGCCACCGTGGCGCTCGCCGCGCTGGTCACCCGCCGCCCGGTGCTGACCTGGGGGCCGGGCTTCACCGCGCTGGTGGCCGCGGCGGCGCTGCTGAACCTGAACGGGTTCCCGATGATGGCCTGGCACACCATCGACGGCATCGCGCTGGTGGCCTGCGGTGCGTGGGCGCTGGACACCGGACTGCGGTCGGGACGCGCCTGGCCGCGGCGGCTGGGGTTGTTCCTGTTCGGCGTCGCGGGGTTCGTCAAGCAGGGCTTCCTGGCCGCGATCGTGCTGGCCGCGGTGTGGCTGGTGCTGCACCCGTCAGGCCGCGCCGGGGCACTGCGGGCCTGGCGGTGGTGGCGCCGGACCGTGGTGGATCTGCTGGTGCTCGGCGCCTTCCCGCTCGCCTACGTCGCGGTGGTGTGGCTGGCGGACGGGTACGAGTCGATGTACGCGCAGGTGGCGACCGGCGTCCCGGCGTACGGCGAGCGGCTGGTCGCGTTCTGGGTGGACGAGTTCTTCTTCACCCCGCTCGGCGTCCCGCTGCCGCACACGCCGGTGCCGCTGATCCTGGTTTTCGGCGGGATCGCGGCCTTGCTGGTGGTGGTGCGGCTGGCCGGGCGGTGGCCGTTGCTGGACCGCGCGCTGGTGCTCGCCGGTACCGCGACCGTGACGGCGGCGCTGGCCTGGGGGTTCTACGCGCGCGAACCGCGCTGGGCCGACGTGCTCTGGTGGGCGGCGGCCGCGGCGCTGGTGGTCGCCACGGTGTCCCGCCGCCGGGTGCCGCCCGCGGCCCTGCTGGTGGTCGTGCTCGGTTACCTGATCAGCCTGTCGTGGGGCGTGGACACCCCGGCGCTGCTCGCCGGGAGCCTCGGGCTGACCGCGGTCCTGCTGCTGGTCGAGGGCATGCCGCCAGTCCCGTCGCCGGGCCGGTCGATCACCGCGCTGACCGGGGTGGTGGTGTTCGCCGTCGCCGGGTTCGCCGTGGTGCAGCGCCACGACCGCGCGCCCTACCTGGACCTGCCCGCCGCCCGGCTGACCGAGGACCTCGGCGCGGTCACCCCGGAAATGCGCGGCGTGCGCACGAATCCGGCCACTTACCGCTACGTTTCCCAGCTGAATTCCTGCCTGCGCCGGTTCCCCGCGTCGAAGGTGGCGGTGCTGCCGGACAATGCGTTCGCCTATCCGGTGTTCGGGTTGCGGAATCCGTATCCGCTGGAATGGCCGCTGCCGCTGGAACTGGTCGGCGACGGCCCGGCCAGGATGATCGAGCGGTCGCACGAGCTCAACCGCGAGGGCGACTACCTGGTGCTGTTCCAGACGGTGCGGCCGGAGGTGCTGGCCAACGGCGGTGAGGTCCCGCGCTGGACCACGCCGGACGCGCCGATCTTCGACCACGCGGACCTGGAGAACGACATCAGGGCGATACTGACCGGGCAGCCCGTCACCTGTGGCAGCTTCGTCGGAAAATGGGCACCTGGTTAATGCGGCTATTGCGCATTGTGCAATAAAATTCCGGTTCGCCGGAATCGGGGTACGGTTGGGCGGTGCACGCCTGGTTGCGGGTGAAGGGCAGGGAGTTCCGGTCGCGGTTGCTGCTCGGTGCGGAACTCTACGATTCGGCGAAACTGATCGGCGAGGTGCTCGAAGCCGGCGGTTGTGACGTCTTCATCACCACGCTCGACCTCGGCACCGGGCGGTCCGGGGTGGCGCTGTCGGAACTGTCGCGGTTCGTCGACGTCGACACGTTCACCTGGGTCGGCACCACGTCGTTCGCGCGCAGCGGTGACGAGGCGCTGCGGACCGCGCGGTTGCTGCGGTCCTCGTTCGGCATCGAGATCGTCAAGCTCGACGTGCGCGACGTGGCGAACCTGCCGGACGGCCCGGCCACGGTGACCGTCGCCGAGCAGTTGCTGTCCGAGGGGTTCGCCGTGCTGCCGCTGGTCAGCGCCGAGCCGGCGTTGGTCACCCGGCTCGCCGAGGCGGGCTGCGCGGCGGTCCGCGTGGTCGCGTCGCCGGTGGGCAGCGGGCGCGGGATCACCGACGAAGGCGCGTTGCGGTCGGTGCTGGCGGTGGCGACCGTGCCGATCGTGGTCGAATGCGGGATCGGCTCGGTCGCGCACGCGGCGAGAGCCCTCGAACTGGGTGCGGACGCGGTGCTGGTCAATACCGCGGTGGCGATCGCGCCGGACCCGCCCGGCATGGCGCGGGCGATGCGGCACGCGGTACTGGCGGGCCGCCTGGCCGCCGCCGCCCGGTGAGCCTGGATGCAGTGAATGTGGCTTTCACCGCGTAATCGGCAGTGAAAGCCAGGTGGTCTCAATCGGTTGTTGCAAGTAGCGGCAGCTGATAGGAGATCTCTCATGCCAGGACCCCGGTTGACGTGCGAGGAACGAGTGATGATCCAGAACGGTCTGGATCAGGGGCTTACCCAGGACGCGATCGCGAAAGTCCTGGGTAAGTCCCCCTCGACGATCTCACGAGAAGTACGCCGCGGCGGTGGACCGCGGTGTTCCAGGCCCGGCACCACGATCACCGGCCGGCCTCGCCGCTACCGGGCCGACCGAGCCCAGCGCCTGGCCATCGAACGCGGCCGCCGCCCGAAACCCCACCTGCTGACAGGCGAACTGGCGGCGGTGGTGACCGGTCTGCTGGAAGCGGACTGGTCACCCCAGCAGATCTCGCAGATGCTGCCGACGTTGTTCCCCGATGATGAGGCTATGCGGGTGAGTCACGAGACGATCTATCAGTCGTTGTTCGTCCAAGGCCGTGGTGAGCTGCGGCGGGAACTGGCCGCTCACCTGCGCAGCGGCCGCACCGGCCGCCGATCCCGCGCGGCCACCGGGGCGCGCCGCGCGGGCCGTATCGCCGGCATGGTCCCGATCAGCCAGCGTCCCGCCACCGCCACCGACCGGGCCGTTCCCGGGCACTGGGAAGGCGACCTGCTCCTGGGCGGTACCGGCAAGGGCGCGGTGATCACCCTGGTCGAGCGGACCTCGAGGTTCGTGCTGCTGGCACCACTACCGGACAGTCACAAAGCCCTCGACGTCCGCACACTGCTCACCGGCATGATCACCGCCCTGCCCGACACGCTCACCCAATCGCTGACCTGGGACCAGGGCAACGAGATGGCCCAGCACGCCCAGTTCACCCTCGACACCGGCCTGCAGGTCTACTTCTGCGACCCACACAGCCCCTGGCAACGCGGCACCAACGAAAACACCAACGGCCTGCTCCGCCAATACTGGCCCAAAGGCTCAGACCTACGCCACCTCACCCAAACCCACTGCGACACCATCGCCCAGCGCCTGAACACCCGCCCACGCAAAACCCTCAACTGGCACACTCCAGCACAAACACTCGACAAAGCCCTACTTGCAACAACCAGTTGAGACCGCCCCACATTCACTGCACGCGGTCAGCGGGCGGCGCGGCGGAACAGCACCCCGGTGATCGGGACGGCGACAAAGAGGATGCCGGTCCACCACAGCACCGCCAGCCAGCCGTCGCCGGTGGTGGGGAGGCCGAGCAGGAGCGGCCGCACGGTGTCCATCACCAGGGTGATCGGCTGGTTCTCCACCACCACGCGCAGCCAGCCCGGCAGCGTGTCCGACGGGGCGAAGGCGCTGCTCACGTACGGCGCGAAGACCAGGAACACGCTCAGCCCGCTCGCGCCCTCCATGGTTTTCGCGATCATGCCGAGGATCGCGGCCAGGAACGCCATCGCGACCGAGAAGAGCAGCAGCAGCCCGGCCACGGCCAGCCAGCCGTCGAGGTCCGCGCGCGGCCGGAAGCCGACGAGCATGCCGACGCCCAGCATCACCACGGTGGAGATCGCGTTGCGCACCACCGCCGCGGCCACGTGCCCGATGATCACCGCCGAGCTGAGCACCGGCATCGAGCGCAGCCGGTCGACGAAGCCCTCGGCCAGGTCCGCGCGCACCGCCGTCGCCGTCGCGGTGGAGTTCATCGAAACGCTCAGCACGAGCATGCCGGCGATCAGGTAGTCGGCGTAGTTGTTCGCGCCGGTGGCGATCGCGCCGCCGAACATGTACCGGAAGACCAGCAGGATCATCGCCGGCAGCAGGACCGCGACCACCACCTGCTCGCCGTTGCGCACGATGTGCCGCAGCGACCGCCCGATCAGCGCCCCGGAATCGGTCACCGCCCACCGCAGGGTCATGCCACCCGTCCCTTCTGCGCCGATCCGGTCAGGCTCAGGAACACGTCGTCCAGCGTCGGCTTCTTCACCTGCAGCCCCACCGGTTCCAGCCCGGCGCGGTCGAGGCGGTCCAGCAGCGACCGCAGTTCCCACACCCCGCCGACGCGCACGGACAACCCGTCCCCGCGCAGCACGTCCGAACCGGCCAGCACCGCGTGCGCGCGTTCGGTGGCGGCCGCGTCGGCGAACGCCAGTTCCACGCGTTCCTCGCCGACCTTGGCCTTCAGTTGGTCGGCCGAGCCCTCGGCGATCACCCGCCCGCCGTCGAGCACGGCGATCCGGTCGGCCAGCTGGTCGGCCTCCTCCAGGTACTGCGTGGTGAGCAGGATCGTGGTGCCGCTGTCGAGCAGCTGCCGGATCGCCGCCCACATGCCGGTGCGGCTGCGCGGGTCGAGCCCGGTGGTCGGCTCGTCGAGGAACAGCACCGGCGGCGCGGCGATCAGGCTCGCGGCCAGGTCCAGCCGCCGGAACATGCCGCCCGAGTAGGTCTTCGCCGGGCGGTCGGCCGCCTCGGTCAGCTCGAACCGCTCCAGCAGCTCGGCCGCGCGGGCCTTCGCGCCGCGCCCGAGGTGGTGCAGCCTGCCCATCAGCTCCAGGTTCTCGCGGCCGGTGAGCAGTTTGTCCACCGCGGAGAACTGCCCGGTCAGCCCGATGGACCGCCGCACGCGCGCGGCCTGCCGCGCCACGTCGAGCCCCAGCACCGCGGCGCGCCCGGCGTCCGCCTTGAGCAACGTGCTCAGTATTCGCACCACGGTGGTCTTCCCGGCGCCGTTCGGGCCGAGCAACGCGAGCATCGTGCCGGACTCGACCCGCAGGTCGACCCCGGTGAGCACGCGGTGACCGGCGAACGACTTCGCCAGCTCCTGCACTTCGATCATGGTCCGCCCCTCAAACTGTGTATCTGATACACATAACGGTGTAAGTGATACACAGTTCTAGGATGGCCGTCAAGCGCCGAAGATGGGTGGGAGATGCCGAAGGACCGGGCCAGCAATCTGGAACTGATGTGGGGCAACCGGGAACGCCCGGCGAGGGGACCGAAACCGGGCCTCACGCTCGACGAGATCGTGCGGGCGGGGGTGCGGGTGGCCGACGCCGAGGGGCTCGACGCGTTGTCCATGCAGCGCGTCGCCGGTGAACTCGGCTACACCACGATGTCGCTCTACCGCTACGTCTCAGGCAAGGACCAGCTGGTCGCGCTGATGTCCGACGTCGCGCTCGGGGCGCCGCCCGAGCCCGCGGGAGGTGACTGGCGCGAGGAGATCGAGGCCTGGGTGCGCGGGTTGTGGCACGGCTACCGGGCGCACCCGTGGCTGCTGTCGGTGAAGATCGAGGGCCCGCCGTCCGGGCCGCAGGGGCTGGCGTGGCTGGAGGCGGCCCTGCGCGCGCTCGAAGGATCGGGGCTGGACAAGGGAGATCGGATCGGCGTGACGATGTTCGTCAACGCCGCCACGTTCAGCCTCGCCCGGCTCTCGGTCGACCTCAAGCCGATGGAGGACTTCGGCGCCGCGCTGGCGCTCGGCGCGCAGACCGGGCAGTACCCGATCCTGGCGAGCATGCTGGCCGACGGCACGTTCGAGTCCGTCGGCGCGCCGCAGACCGAGTTCGCGCAGGAGGTCCTGCCCGATCTGGAGTTCGGCCTGCGGCGCCTGCTCGACGGCATCGAGCACTACGTCAGTGCGCGGAAGACCGCGCCCACAGGTTGATGTCGCCTTCGACCGCGTAGCGCTCGATCTCGGCCAGCTCGTCGTCGCCGAACTCCAGGTTGCCCAGCGAGCCGACGTTCGCCTCGAGCTGGGCGACGCTGCTGGCGCCGATCAGCACCGAGGTGACCCGCTCGTCGCGCAGCGCCCACGCCAGCGCGAGCTGGGCCAGGCTCTGCCCGCGCCGCTTCGCGACCTCGTTCAGCGCGCGGACGCGGGTGAGGTTCTCCTCGGTGAGCATGCCCTCGTTGAGCGCGCCGCCGGTGGCCGCGCGCGAGTCGGCGGGAATGCCGTCGAGGTAGCGGTCGGTCAGCAACCCCTGTGCCAGCGGGGAGAACGCGATGCAGCCCGCGCCGACGGTGTCCAGAGTGGACAGCAGGTCCTGCTCCTCGATCCAGCGGTTCAGCATCGAGTAGGACGGCTGGTGGATCAGCAGCGGCGTGCCCAGCTCGCGGAGGAGCCGGGCGGCCTCGGCGGTCTTCTCCGAGGAGTACGACGAGATGCCGACGTACAGCGCGCGCCCGGAGCGGACCGCGGTGTCGAGCGCGCCGACCGTCTCCTCCAGCGGGGTGTCCGGGTCGAACCGGTGCGAGTAGAAGATGTCCACGTAGTCCAGCCCCATCCGGTCCAGGGACTGGTCCAGCGACGCCAGCAGGTACTTGCGCGAGCCGAAGTTGCCGTACGGGCCCGGCCACATGTCGTAGCCCGCCTTGGTGGAGATGACCAGTTCGTCCCGGTACGGGCGGAAGTCCTCGGCCAGCAGCCTGCCGAAGTTGCTCTCCGCGGACCCGTACGGCGGGCCGTAGTTGTTGGCCAGGTCGAAGTGGGTGATGCCGAGGTCGAAGGCCCGGCGGCAGATGGCGCGCTGGGTCTCGAACGGCCGGTCGTGGCCGAAGTTGTGCCACAGGCCGAGCGAGACGGCGGGCAGGTGCAGCCCGCTGCGCCCCGAACGCCGGTAAACCATGGAGTCGTACCTGTCGGCAGCCGCGATGTAAGTCACCACCGCAGCCTACTGTTCTGGTCCGGCGACCGGCACGCTCACCGAGGTGCCGCCGAGGTCGATATCCAGTGCCGGGCGCTGGCTCGGCGTCGGGATCCAGAACGCGTCCGTTCCGCCCAGCACCAGCCCGATCCGGTGCCCGGCGGGCACCAGCTTGTCCACTGTGGAGAGCGGGAAGGTCATCGTGTAGTACCGCTCCGGCCGCAGGTCCTCCCCGCGCCAGAGGGTGCGGTGGTGCCCGAGGTCCGCCCACCCGGCGGCCAGCAGCTGGTGGTCGACGGACTCGGTGGCGGTTTCGGTGTCCAGGTAGCAGGCGGAGTCCCCGGGCCCGCTTTCGCCCCAGCACGAACGGGTTTCGAGGTTCCGGATGCCGGGCGCGCCCTGGTAGGTGGCGCGGACGGTGGCCGGGCCGTAGTCGACCAGCATCGCGCCCACCCGCGCCCGCGGGGTGCTCGACCGCACCTTCACCGTCACCGAGCCGGTGCCCGCCAGCCACGTGGGCTGGTCCAGCGGCTCGGTGGTGAAGACCACTCGCGCGGTCGAGGGTTCGGCGGGCTGCCGGATCCAGTCGTAGCCGGTCAAGTCCGGATCGTCCACGATGGACTCCACGCCGTTCGCGGGCTTCCGCCCCAGTCCGCCGCCGGTGTCCGGGCGGAGGGTGACCGGCCGGGCGTTCGCCGGGGGCCAGCGGCGTTCGTCCACCCACTGGTCGACGGCGGCTTCGCGGTGCACGGCGGGTTCGTGCTCGATGCCGTTGCGGACGTCCAGCAGCCACCGGTCCAGCCAGCGGTGCAGCGTGTGCACGAACTCGGGGCGCTGGAGGTCGAACGGGTCGACGTGCGCGGCCTGGTGCAGCCACGCCTTGCGGGTCACCCCGTGCGCGCCGAGGGCGTCCCACCACGGCCCGAACTGGATGGTCCGCACGTTGAGGTCGGTGAAGCCCTGGACGGCGAACACGCTGGCGCGCACGCGATGCGCCTGGTGCACGTAGTTCAGCGATTCCCAGTACCGGTTGTAGTCGCCGTCGGTGCCCGCGAGTTCCGCCTGCTCGGCCATCCACGGTTGGCACAGCTCCTCGGCGCGCGGGTTGAGCAGGCCCGGCGGGCCACCGCCGGGGCCGTGCCAGGCGCCGTTGGAGTTGTGCACCTCGTAGTAGGAGCTGACCCCGGCGATCGGCACGATGGTCCGCACGCCGTCGACCCCGGTGGAGGCGACGCCGATCGCGGTCGCGCCGTCCTGCGACTTGCCCACCAGGCCGACCGCGCCGGTGGTCCAGTCCGCCTCGACCGGCGTGCCGCCCTCCACCGCGGAGTACCCGGTCGCGCGGCCGTTGAGCCAGTCGACCACCCCGCGCCCGGACGGCACGTCGTCGAAGCAGCCGCGGGACCGGTTGGTGCCCCCGGCGTCGACCAGCACCACCGCGTACCCGCGGGGCACGAAGTAGTTGTCGTAGAACAGCGGGAACCCGAGCGGGGTGCCGTCGGGGGCGTAGGTCTTCTTCTGCGCCTCGTTGCCGCGCCCGCAACACGCGTAGTACGGGCTGACGTCCATGATCACCGGCACGCGCTGCCCGCGGGCCGCCGGTTCGGCCGGGCGGATGATGTCCGCGGCGATCCGGTCCCCGGCGCCGTCGCGGTCGAGGTCGGTGCCGATGTCGACCCAGACCGTTTCGCGGATGGCCCCCTCGTACGAGTGGATCGGCGCGCTCACCCCGGCTGCCAGCTCGAACGCGGCTCCCGCCGCGGCGGCCGGGGTGACCGACCCCGCCAGCAACACCAGGACCAGCAGTCCACCCAGTACCCGCATGCGCCGATTATGGCCGACGCCGGAGCACCTCCAGGGTTTTCACCGCGCGGTCGTAGTCCTCGCGCAGTGCCGCGCGACGCTCGGTGATCCAGTGCTCACCGGGAACACCGTCGAGGAAGTCGCCCCGGTAGACCTCGACCGCGGTGGTCAGCCACTTCGCCGGGGCCAGCTCGGTGTCGCGCAGGGCGTTGCGGAACCGGTCGACGTCGAAGTCGCAGCCCGCCTCCCGGTCGAAGCGGTAGCGCCCGTTCGCGTAGGTCACCCAGCCCGGCTGCCGCAGCGCGCGGCGCAGGTGGTGCAGGGTGGTGTGGAAGTTATTGCGCACCTGGGCGTCGGTGGACCACGGCCACAGCGCGCGCCCGATCCGGTGCTTGGTGCAGTCGGTCTCGGTGAGCAGGAAGTACAGCAGCTCACGGGGTTTGGCGAAGGTCCAGTCGGCGGGGAGCAGCGGTTCGGAACCGAGGAACACCTCGGCCCGGCCGAAGGCGAACACCCGCAGCGGCGGATCCACCACCCGCGCGGCCGGGGGCTGCTCGTCGAGTTCCCCGTGGATCACCTGCTCGGTGGTGACCCCGGACCACAACTGCGCGAAACGCGCCCGCGGCACGGCGTTGCGCGCGGCGGCCAGCGTCCGCTCCCGGGCGGCGCGTTCCACCGGCGGCACGCGCGCGCCGGTCAGCATGCGCAGTTCGGCGGCGGCACCGAGCAGGCGCACCGCGTGTTCGGCCTCCCGAGACGCCAGCGCGACCGCGGCCAGCGCCTCCAGCTGGCTGGCGATCCGCCACCGGGCGTTGAGCGAATGGTGGTTGCGCAGGCTCGCTCGCAGGTACCGCCGTGCCGCCGTGGTGTCGCCTTCGTGCAGCGAGAGCAGGCCGAGCTGGCCGAGCGCCCACGCCTTGCCGTCGCGCCAGGCCACCCGGTCGGCGGCGGCGAAGCTCTGCGAGAGCAGCGCGCGGGCCGTCGCGTGGTCACCGCGGTGGAGCGCCACCACACCCAGCCCGAGCACGGCCCGCGACTGCGCCCGCCGCGCCCGGGTGCCGGACTGCGCCTTCGAAATCGCCACGGCCCCGGCGCACAGCATGCGCGTGGCGCCGAAATCCCCGCGCAGCCAGGAGATCAGGCCGAGCCGGTTCAGCGATTCGGCGGTCCACAGCGGGTCGGCCAGGCGCATCGCCAGCCGCCTGCTCTGCGTGTGCCTGGCGAACGCGGCGGCGTAGTCGCCGAGTTCGAGCGCGGCGTCACCGAGGGCGTCGAGCACGATTCCGGCGTTGCGGACGTCAGCGCACCGGGCGCAGATCGCCAATGCCTCGATCAGCCGGTCGGCGGCGCGTTCGTGCTCGCCGGCGAACCTGGCGACGGCGCTCAGGTTCAGCAGGTGGTCGAGCCGTTCGCGGTCCGCGCCGGAGACCGTGGCCGCGGGTGCGACCGGTTCGGCGGCGAAGTACTCGCGCACCACGCGCAGCAACCGGAACCGCGTACCGCAGCGCACCACCAGCGCGGCCCCGGTCAGCCGCGCCAGGGCCGGGGCCGGATCCGGGCCGTCGGTCAGCTCCCGCACGGCGGCGGTGGTGAACAGGCCGGGGAACACCGCGAGCCGGCTCAGCAGCTGGCGGTCGGCCGGGGTCAGCCGCACCACGGCGGTGGTGAGCGCACCGCGCACACCGGTGACCCGGTGCCGGGTACCGCCGCCGTCCAGTGGTAACGGAGTTGCCGACATGGGGAACACCTCGTGCGGAAGCCATTTGCGATCTCCACCTTCCGCATCACCGGACTCATCCGGTATCGGGGGATTCCCGCATCCCGCTTCCGGTGCACCGGGTGGTGCCTGACCATGACCGGATGGACGTGCGAAGACCGCTGCCGGGCCGGGCGGCCGAACTCGCGGTGCTGGACCGCCTGCTGGCCGCGCTGGCCGGCGGGCGGCCGGGCGCACTGGTGCTCACCGGCGAACCGGGCATCGGCAAGACCCGGATGCTCATCGAACTCGCCGAACGCGCCGGTACCGCCCGGGTTCTCCGCGGTGCCGCCACCGAGTTCGAGCGCGAGGAACCGTACGCGGTTTTCGCGCACGCGCTGGACCCGTTCCTCCGATCGCTCGGGGAATCGGGGCGCGCGGCGCTCGGCCCGGCCGACGAACTGCGGGCGGTGTTCCCCGCGTTCGGCCCGCCGGGGGACCGGACGCCGCCCGCCGCGCACCTGCGCTGGGCGGTGAGCGCGTTGCTCGCGCGCCTGGCCGCACGGCGACCGCTGGTGCTGGTGCTCGACGATCTCCAGTGGGCCGATGCCGCGTCGATCGAGCTGTTCGGCCACCTCGTGCGCTGGCTGCCCGACGTGCCGCTGCTGCTGGCCGGGGCGATGCGTCCGGCCGGTGGCCCGGAACGGCTTCGCCTGCTGCTCGACACGGCCCGCCCGGGCAGTGAATTCGAGGAGCTGGCGCTGGGCCCGTTGAGTCTCGACGAAGTCGCCGCGCTGTCGCCGGACGGGGAGGTGGCGGCGCTGCACCACGAGTCCGGCGGCAATCCGTTCTACTTCGAAGCGCTGGCCAAGGAAGGCGTGACGAGCGTGCCCCAGGCCGTGTTCGCCGCGGTCGCCGCCGAACTGCGGGGCGTGTCGCCGAAGGCGCGAATCGCCGCGTGGGCGGCATCGCTGTCCGATACGCCCTTCGAAGCCGGTCTGGCGGCAGAAATCGCCGAATTACCGCTCGAAGAGTTCCTGCGCGCGCTCGACGAACTGGCCGCCGTAGAACTGGTGCGCGCCGACGGGAGGCGATTCTGCTTCCGGCACCCGATTGTGCGCCGGGCCGTGCACCAGACGGTGGGACCGGGCTGGCGGCGGGCGGCCCACGCCCGGGCCGCGGAGATCCTCACCCGGCGTGGTGCCGGGATGGCGGTCATCGCGGAGCACGTCGAGCGCAGCGCCGTGGCGGGCGATCTCACCGCGGTGGAACTGTTGGCTGAAGCGGGAAAAGCGGCGTTGCCCGCCGAGGCGGCTCGCTGGTTCGGCGCGGCGCTGGACCTGTTGCCGAACGGCGAGGTGCACCGGACCCGTCGCCGGGAGCTGTTGTCACGTCTGGTTTTGTGCGCGGGCGCGGCGGGCTTGACCGACGAGAGCAGGCGCGCGGCCGACGAACTGCTCGCGCTGACCCCGCCGTCCCCGGCCAGGGCGGAGCTCGTCGCCTTCCGGTCGTTCGTCGAACGCGCTTCGGGACGGCACGACCGGGCACGGGCGCTCCTGGACCGCGAACTCCGCGTGGTGCCCAGGGAACTGGTCGTGTGCCGGGCCGCGCTGCACGCCGAACTGGCCGGTACCGCGTTGATGCGCGCCGATCACGCCGAAGTCGAGCGGCACGCGGACCTGGCACTCGCCGCCGACGGGCCCGCGCACGTCCTGGCCACCGCGTTGCTGGCGCACGGGCAGTACGCGCTGGGCCGGATCGAGGAGGCCCTCGCGACCGCGGAACGAGCCGCGGCGCGCTTCGACGCCATGCCCGACGAGGTTCTGCTGGCCCGGCTCGACACCTGCCTGCCGCTGGCGCGGGCCGAGCAGGACCTGGACCGGGCGGACGAGGCGATCCGGCACGCCACGCGCGGGCTCGACCTGGCCAGGTCGTCCGGGCAGGCGCTGGTCACGCCCCTGCTCTCGACCGCCCGCGCCGCCGCCCAGGCGTCGCGCGGCCGTCCGGTGGAAGCGCTGGAGGATGCCACCGAGGCGTACGAAGTGTGCCGCGCCGGGGAAAACCGGTACGGCGCGGCGCTCGCGTTGTGCGTGAGCGTGCGCGCGCAGGTGTGGCGCGGTGAGGTGAGCACCGCGGTGGCGTCGGCGGAAGAGGCGCTGGCGATCGGCCGGGAAACCGGCGCCGCGGCACTGATCGGCAGCGCGGGCGTCGGGTACGCGGAAGCGCTGCAGGCCGCCGGCCGGTTCGCCGACGTGGAACCGGTGCTGCTGGAGACGACCGGGAACTTCGAACTGGTCGACCGGCCGTGGTGGCCGCGGTTGCACCTGGTGCTGATCAGGGCGGCGCTGGCGGCCGGGGACCGGCACCGGGCCGGGCACCTGCTCGGGCAGGCCCGCGAGGCGGTCGCCGGGATCCCGCTGGCCTCGCGCCAGTCGCTGGTGCGGTACGCCGAAGCGTTGGTACGACTGGATTCGGCGGAGTTCGCCGCGGCGGCCGACGCCGCCTTCACCGCACTCGGCCTGGCCGAAACGGCGGGCTGCGGCATCCAGGCGGGACAGGCGCGCATCGTCGCCGGGCGGGCGCTGGCGGCGAACGGCGACCGGGCCCGCGGCCTGGCCGAACTGCTGCGCGCCGAACGGGACATGGCCGCGCTGGGCGCCTACCGCTACCGCGACCACGCGGTCCGCGAACTGCGCCGGTTCGGCCGCCGGGTGCCGCGGCCCGCCCGCGGTTCCGGCGCCACGCTGAGCCACCGGGAACACGAGATCGCGCAGCTGGTGGCGGCCGGGCGCACCAACCGGGAGATCGCGGAGGAACTGGTGATCAGCGAGAAGACGGTGGAGACGCACGTGTCGCGGATACTGCGGAAACTGCGGGTCCGCTCGCGCGCGGCGGTCGGGCGGGCATTATGAACCCCATGGCGCGCAAGGTGATCGACGTCCGAGCCGAGTTCCCCGTCACGCCCGCGCAGCTCTACGCGGTGCTGCGAGAGGGGGCGCGGTGGCCGGAGCTGACCCCGCTCGGCTCCTTCGAACTGCACCGGCCGGGGGAGACCGAACCCGAGGGCGTCGGCGCGGTCCGGTTGTTCCGCACCCCGCCGTTCGCCAGCTACGAGCAGATCGTCGAACTGGAACCCGACCGCCGGTTCAGCTACACACTGCTACGGGGCTTCCCGTTGCGGGACTACCGGGTGGACGCCGTGCTGACCCCGGTCGGCGGCGGCACCGAACTGCACTGGCACTGCGAATTCACCCCGAAGATCCCCGGTACCGGCTGGTTCTACCGCTGGTTCTTCGGTTCCTTCCACGCCAAGGTGGTCGCCGGGCTGGGCGCGGGGGCGACCGCTTAGAGGCAGTTCGGGGGTCCGGGGGTCGTCCCCCGAGGAGAAAACATAGAGTCACCGCATGCCGACCGCGGAACGCCGTACCCAGGAGGAGCGCAGCGCGGCCATGCGCCGCCGCCTGCTCGACGCCACCGTCGACTGCCTGGTCGAGCACGGGTACGCCGGCACGACCACCACCCGGGTGGCCGAGCGCGCCGGGGTGACCCGAGGCGCGCAGGTGCACCACTTCCCGACCAAGGCCGATCTGGTCACCTCGGCGATCCGGCACCTGGCGGCCAAGCGCACCGAGGTGGCGATGGCCGAGATCGACCGGCTGAAGGCGTCGGCCGATCCGGTCGGGGACGCGCTGCAGCTGATGTGGGAGATGCACCAGGGGCCGGTGTTCTCGGCCACCGTGGAGCTGTGGGTGGCCTCGCGCACCGACCCCGACCTGCGGCGGCAGATGTCCGCGGTGGAGCCGATCGCCACCTCCAGCCTGGTCGAGTTCGGCAAGGCGCTGCTGCCGGACTACGCCGGGCACCCCGAGTTCCTGCCCGCGGTCTACACCGCGATGGACACCGTGCGCGGGATCCTGATCGCCAGCTGGGCGACCCGCGACCAGGCCGAGCTGGACGCGCGCTGGGCCCGCGCCCGGCGCCACCTGCGGGTGCTCTACTCCTCGCTGCTCGAAGCGGCCTGAGCGGCCACCCACTCGCGCAGGGTCACCGGCTCGCGGCCGAGCAGCTTGGCCAGGTCCGGTGCGGCCACCGCCAGGTCACCGCCGGCGATGCCCCGGTTCGAGTCGACCAGCACCTCGACCACCGGCGCGGGCAGCCCGGCCGCGGTGAGCTGCTCGGCGGCCTGCGCGTCGGTGAGCGCGGTGAAGGTGATCTCGCGGCCGGTGGCCTCGCTCAGCGCCGCCGCCCAGTCCGCGTAGGAGTAGGTGACCGGGGAGCCCAGCTCGTAGATCGCGTTCTCGTGGCCGTCGGTGGTCAGCGCGACGGCCGCCGCCTCGGCGTACTCGGCGCGGGTCACCGGCGCGGTCCGGCCGTCACCCGCCGAGCTGGCCACCGTGCCGGTCGCCAGCGCCGCGGCGATGGTGCCGAGGTCGTTCTCCAGGTACCAGTTGTTGCGCAGGATGGTGTAGGTCAGGCCGCTCGCCTTGAGCAGTTCCTCGGTCGGGCCGTGGGTGCGGGCGAGCAGCATGCTGCTGGAGTCGGCCTTGGTCAGCGAGGTGTAGAAGACGTGCCGCACCCCGGCGCGCTTGGCCGCCTCGATGGCGTTGCCGTGCTGGGTGACGCGGTGGTCGGAGGCGTCGCCGGTGGAGATGATCAGCAGTTTCTCGGCCCCGGTGAAGTCCAGCGTCTCCGGGCGGTCGAAGTCGCCCTGCCGGACCTCGACGCCCAGGTCCTGCGCCTTGGCCGGTTCGCGGACGCTCACCGCGATCTCGCTCGCGTCGCCCCGCTTGCGCAGGTGCTCGACCACCAGCCGGCCCAGCTGGCCGTTCGCCCCGGTCACCACGATCGTCATGTTGTGCTCCCTCGTTGTCGTGCCTGTTCGCCGGGGACAACGGTGCTGGTGGGCAGTTGATTCCGTTCGGAGAGTAATGACTTTGAAGTCAGTGACTCTCTGTGGGAGAGTATTGGTATGACCTTCGTGCTGCCGGACCCGTACGACCGCGACTGCCCGACGCGGCAGCTGCTCGACCGCATCGGTGACCAGTGGACGGTGTTGATCGTGGGGGTGCTCGGGGACGGGCCGCTGCGGTTCACCGAGATCGGGAAGCGGGTGGCGGGCATCTCGCAGAAGATGCTGACGCAGACGCTGCGCGCCCTGGTCCGCGACGGCATCCTCGCGCGGCGGATGTACGCGGAGATCCCGCCGCGCGTGGAGTACGAACTGACCGACCTGGGGCGGGACCTGGCGGAGCCGCTCGGGGTGCTCACGGAATGGGCGAAGCAGCACATGGACCGGGTGATGGCGGCACGGGAGGCCTACGACCAGGCGGCCGCCGCTGCCTCGCGCTGAGCCGCTGCCGCGCGCTGCCGCGGTGCCGCGGTGCCGCGGTGCTGTGAATGTGGCTTTCACAGCACATTCCGCAGTGAAAGCCACATTCACTGCACCCCGGCCCAGCGGGTCAGGGGAGGAGGCCGGCTTCGTGGGCCAGCAGGCCCGCTTGGGTCCGGTTCGCGCAGTCCAGTTTCACCAGCATCCGCGACACGTAGCTCTTCACCGTCGCCTCGGAGAGGTGGAGGCGTTTGCCGATGTCCGCATTGGACAGTCCGGAGCCGAGGCAGCCGAGCACCTGGACCTCCCGCTCGGACAGGCCCGAGATCCGCTCGCGCGCCCGTTCGGCGCGGTGCTGCTCCCCGGCCGACGCGGCCACCAGCCGCCGGGCGGCTTCCGGGGACAGCACGGTGTGCCCGTCGGCGGCCACCCGGACCAGGCCGATCAGGTCCTCCGGCGGGGTCGACTTCACCAGGAACCCGGCCGCCCCGGCACGCAGCGCGCGGATGACGTAGCTGTCCGCGTCGAAGGTGGTCAGCGCGACCACGGCGGGCGGGTCGGGCAGCTCGGCGATGCGCTCGATCGCGGTCAAGCCGTCGACGCCGGGCATGCGCAGGTCCATCAGCACCACCCGCGGCCGGTGGCGGACGACCGCCTCCACCGCCTCCGCGCCGTCCCCGGCCGAACCGGCGACCTCGATGTCCGCGGCCGAGGACAGGATCGTCTTCAGGTGCGCGCACACCATCGGCTCGTCATCGACGACGACTACCCGGATCATCCCGTGAACTCTCTGCCGTGGGAACGTACGCGGGCAGTATCGCACCGAGTTCGAAGCCGCCGCCCGTCACCGGCCCCGCCCGCAGCGAGCCGCCGAGCAGGTCCGCCCGCTGCCGCAACCCGGCCAGCCCCGCCCCCGAACCGCTTTCGGCGAGCACCGGATCCGGCCGGGCCGCGGCCGGGCCGTTGCGCACCCTGATCCGGACCCCGTCCCCGCCGTACCGGAGTTCGGCGTCCACCACCGCGCCCGGCGCGTGCTTGCGCACGTTGGTCAGCGCCTCCTGCACGATCCGGTGCGCGGTACGGGAAATCGTCGGCGACAACAACGCGGGATCACCGTCGAGATCGAGCCGGACCACGACACCGACCGAGGCCGACTCCGCCGCGAGTACCTCCAGCGCGGCGATGTCGGCCGCCGCGTCGACGCGCTCCTCGCCCTTCCGGTCCATTTCGGACTGGTTGGTGCGGAGCACCCCGACGAGGTCCCGCAGTTCGTCGAGCGCTCTGGTGCCCGCGGCGCGGATGTCCTCGGCGGCCGCGCGCACCGACGCCTCCGCCGAACTGACCCCGAGCGCGCCGGCGTGCAACACCATCAGGCTCAGCTGGTGGGTCACCACGTCGTGCATCTCGGCCGCCAGCCGCCGCCGTTCCTGCGCCCGGGCCTGTTCCGCCAGCAGCGACTGCTCCCGTTCCGCGCGCTCGGCCCGGTCCCGCAGCGACTGGAGCAACTGCTTGCGCGCGTCCACGTACAGGATCAGCAGGGCCGGCAGCACCGTGTTGACCAGCCCGAACGGCAGGACGTCCCAGCTCGGTGCCCACGGCCGGGTGGCCACCACGGCCAGCAGCCCGACCAGCGTCAGCGCCACCGGCCGAGCCAGGATCCGGATCATCGCCACCACCAGCACCGGGGTGATGGTGGGCACGGTGGCCAGGGTCAGCGGGTCGACCGGGGACAGCAGGCCCGGCGCGAACAGGTCGGCCGCCAGCATCGCCAGCGCCCCGGCCACCACGAGGCCGAACACCGTGCGCGGGAACCGCCACACCACCAGCAGCGACAGGTCGAGCACCAGCTGGAGCACCAGCCACGCCTGCGGTCCGGCCCAGCCGCTGCTCCGCTGCCCGGCCGAGTAGAGCGTCACGTCCAGCGCGGACAGGGCCAGCGCGGTGACCGAAAGCGCGATCAGGTCGGATTTGCTCGGCTGGCGCACCCGCTCACGGTAGCGAGCACCGCACCGGCCCGCTGCCCGCCTTCGGCTACCGGCCGATCAACGAAAGTTGATCCGGTTGCCCGCCAAGCGCCGTATCGGGACAACCCCGTCACGCGGTCTGCTGAGCGGGTGATCGAAGTGAGGGAACTCGTCAAGACCTTCGGCGGCACGACCGCGGTGGACGGCCTGTCGTTCGACGTCCGGCCCGGGGTGGTCACCGGCTTCCTCGGCCCGAACGGGGCCGGGAAGTCCACCACCATGCGGATGGTGCTCGGCCTCGACCGGCCCAGCCGCGGCACGGTGACCATCTGCGGCCGGTCCTATGTGGACCTCCCGGCGCCACCGCGGGAGGTCGGTGCCGTGCTCGACGCCAAGGCCGTCCACAGTGGACGCAGTGCGCACGCGCACCTGAAGTGGATGGCGCAGGCGGGCGGCATCCCGGTGCGCCGGGTGGACGAGGTGCTCGACCAGGTCGGCCTCGGCGCGGTGGCGGGCAAGCGGGCCGGGGACTTCTCGCTCGGCATGGCCCAGCGCCTCGGCATCGCCGGCGCGCTGCTGGGCGACCCGGCCACGCTGCTGTTCGACGAACCGGTCAACGGCCTCGATCCCGAGGGCATCCAGTGGATCCGCACGCTGATGCGGGACCTGGCGGCCCAGGGGCGCACGGTCTTCGTCTCCAGCCACCTGATGAACGAGATGGAGGAGACCGCCGACCACGTGCTGGTGATCGGGCGCGGCAAGCTGATCGCCGACCTGCCGATCACCGAGCTGACTTCGCGCAGCGCGCACGCCCACGTGCGCGTGCGGAGCCCGGAAGCCGCGCGGCTGGGCGGACTGCTCGGCGAGCACGGCGGCCGGGTCCGCCGCGAGCCGGACGGCGACCTGCTGGTGACCGGGCTCGACGCGCCGTGGATCGGCGACTTCGCGCTCGCCCAGCACATCGCCGTGCACGAACTGACCACCGTCCGCGCCAGTCTGGAGGCCGCGTTCCTGGAACTGACCGCGGGTTCCGCGCAGTACTCCGCCGAGGTCGCCGAGACCGCACGGGCACTGGCTCAAGAAGGGAACAAGGCATGACCCCGCGACTGGGTGCGACGATCGCCAGCGAGTGGACCAAACTGCGTTCGGTCCGGTCCACCTGGCTGGCCCTGGCGCTGGCGGTGGTGCTGGCGACCGGGCTGACCGCGTTGTTCGCCACCGCGGTCGCCTCCGGGCACGATGCGCTCAGCCCGCCCGAGAAGCTCGCCTTCGACCCGGTCGGCAGCGGGTTGTTCGCGCTCGGCCTGGCGTTGATCCCGTTCATCGTGCTCGCGGTCAACGCCACCGCACCCGAGTTCGCCAGCCGGATGATCACCGTCTCGCTGGCGATCACCGCCCGGCGCGGGCGGTTCCTGGCCGCCAAGGTGCTGGTGGCCGTCGCGGTCGCCGCGGTCGGCGGACTGGTCTGCGTGCTGGCCGCGTTCGGCGTGAGCCAGGGCGTCTTCGCCGGCGCCGGGGTGCCGAGCGCGGGTATCGGTGATCCCGGCGTGCTCCGGATCCTGCTCGGCTGGGTTCTGCAGATGATGTTGTTCAGCCTGCTCGGCGTGCTGGTGGCGGTGTTGCTGCGCAGTGCCGCCGGGGCCATCGCCACCCTGCTCGGCCTGGTCTACCTGCCTGCCATCCTCGGCCCGATGCTGCCCGAGTGGGTGCACACCTACGTGCTGCGGTTCCTGCCGTCGGCCACCGCGGACGCCTTCACCGGCAACGGTGCGAACAACCTGCCCCTGTGGGCGGCCGGGCTGGTGATGGCGGCCTGGGTCGGTCTGCTGTGGACGGTCACCCGGCGCGTGCTGACGGTCAGGGACGCGCGGTGAACCGAACGCGTCCACGGCGGGCAACGCGGATACTGGTGTGGTTGTTCGAGGGACGACGGGGCTCGTGGGCCGAATTGTGGCCGGGAATGAGGAGGCAATGACCGACACGGCCGAGTATTCGTTACCGGCGAAGGCCTATCTGCTGGCGTGGCGTGACGGCCGGGTGCCGGACCGGCAGCGCGTGGGGTACCTGGTCCGCGCCGCCGCGTTGACCGATCTGTTGCTGCGGGGCCGGTTGGCCGACCACGACGGGCAGGCGGGCGCGGTGCCCGGTGGTTCCACCGGGGACCCCGTGCTCGACGAGGTGCTCGGCCAGATCGTCGAGAGCGGTCCGCGCAAGTGGCGCCACTGGGTGCGCAAGGACCACCGGCGCGCCCTGGAATCGGTGGAGGAACAGCTTTCCGACGCGCACCTGATCAAGGTGGAGCGCTCGCGCTTCTTCGGACGGCGACGCATCACCCTCCGGAACCCCGCACCCGCGACCGGCCTGCACCACACTGTCGACAAAGCGCTCCGGGGCGACGCGCCGGTGTCGCGCATTCCGCGCGAGGACGCCGCGCTCGTCGCGCTGGTGGCCGCCGTGGACCTGAAGGGCGTGGTCCCCGGGCGTGATCGGCGGCGCCACAAGGACCGGCTGCGGCAGCTCGAGGAACGCGGTGGCGCGGCGGTTCCGGTGCTGCGCAAGGTGTTCCGCGAACTGAGCCAGGTGCGGGCCGCGGCCGCGTCGGGCGGGGCCGGCTGATCAGCCGAGCCCTTCCGGGGTGACCAGGCAGAACGGGTGGCCGATCGGATCGGCGTACACGCGGTACCCGATCGGCTTGTCGGACCCGTCGAGCAGCTTCCCGCCGAGGGCGAGCACCTGCCGCTCCGCTTCGTCCAGATCGGCCACCAGCAGGTCGAGGTGCAGCTGCTGGGCGGGTTCGCCGGTCACCCAGTCCGGCCGGGCGAAGCGCTCGGTCCGGTGCAGTGCCAGCGCGGGCTGGTCACCGCCCAGCGCCAGCTCCACGAATTCCGGGGTGTCCTTGGTGCGTTCCGCGGCCAGCAGCGCTTCGTAGAACGGCGCGAGGGCCCGTGGATCGGGGCAGTCCACCACCACGACGGCGAGCTTCGGGCGCGGCCGGAACAGCCGGTCGAGGTGGTAGTCGATGGTGCCCAGGACCTCATCGGCCGGGCGTTCCTCCATGATCACCGAGGTGCGCAGGGAATCGGCCATGCTCCAGAGCAGGTGCGCCTCCTGCACCGGGTCGCGGTCGGCGGCCACGTCCCCGGCGGCCTGCGCGGTCCGCAGCAGCCCGGCGAAGAAGTCGATCAGCTTCGGCGTGCCCTCGATCATCACCTGGCGCATCTCCGGCTCGGCCAGCGCGCGGATGAAGAAGGCGGTCTCGATCAGCTGCTCGGCGCGGGTCACCTCGTCCACCGGCAGCAGTTCGGCCAGGCAGGTGCGCAGGATGTCCTTGGGGGACGGGTGCTCGGCGATGGCCAGCACCCGCGCGGTGATCCGCCGGTCGCGTTCGGCGCTCTGGTACTGCAGCGCGTAGAGCAGCATCTCGTCCTTGGTGCGGAAGTAGTGCTGCACCGCGCCCATGGACAGCCCGGCCTCGCCGGCCACCTGCCGCAGGCTCACCGCCTCCAGCCCGCGCTCGGTCGCCAGGCGCACCAGCGCCTTCGCGATCCGCTGCCGCCGCTCGTCCTGGTCCACCTTCTTCGGCAAACCACGCCCCCTGCCGCTCGCCGGTGGCCGCGTTGCCCGGCCGCCCGCCCCTCGTTTACCATGCGATCGCATTGTAAACATGGGGACAGGGGAAATTCCATGTCGGGGACGGTGCGGCTGCGGCCGCCGAGCAATGAACTGAACCCACGGGTGGTCGGCTGGTGGCGGGCGCAGTGGGCGCTGACCTTCGCCGTGCCGGTGGTCGTGCTGGTGGTGCTGGGGCTGCTGATCAGCGGGGCGCGGTTCTGGCTGCTGCTGCCCGCGGTGGTGCTGGTGGTGATCGCGCTGCCGTTCGTGGCGCTGATGCCGTTGTGGTGGTACCGGGTGCACCGGTGGGAGGTCACCGACACCGCGGTCTACGTGCGGACCGGCTTCTTCTGGCAGGAGTGGCGGGTGGCGCCGATGTCGCGCATCCAGACCGTGGACACCGTGCGCGGCCCGCTGGAGCAGGGCTTCAAGCTGGCCACGGTCACGGTGACCACGGCGTCGTCGAAGGGGCCGATCAAGATCGAGGGGCTGGACCACGAACTGGCCGCGGACCTGGCCCAGCAGCTCACCGAGACCACCCAGGCCACGCCGGGTGACGCGACATGACCGCACCGGGGGAAGCCGCCGAGGGGTGGCGCAAGCTCGACCGCCGCACGATCTACGTGAGCGCGCTGGTGCTGGCCGGGATCGCCGTCGGCGCGGGGGTGCCGACCACGATCGGGATCGCGTCGGGCAACGGGCTCGGCGTCGCGCTGGCGTGGGTGCTGCCCGGCGCCGCGCTGCTGATCCTCGGCGGCACCGCGTCGGACTACCTGCGCTGGCTCAAGACGCGCTACCGGGTCGGGCCGGAGCGCGCCGAACTGCACACCGGGCTGCTGCTGGTGAAGCGCCGGTCGCTGGCCAGGGAGCGCATCCGCAACGTGGACCTGACCGCGAACCCGCTGCTGCGGGTCTTCGGGCTGGTCTCGGTCAAGATCGGCACCGGCGAGCAGCGGCAGGGCGGGGAGAGCACGCTGGTGCTGAACCCGGTGACCAAGGCCGAGGGCGACCGGCTGCGCCGGGAACTGCTGGCCCGTGAGTCCACAGTGGACGCACGACCCGGGGTGGACGGCACGCTCGCCCGGCTCGACCCGGCGTGGATCCGGTACGCGCCGATCTCCTTCCTGGTGCCCGCGCTGGGGCTGGCCGCCGGTGGCGCGGTGATGCAGGTGTCGGACTGGATCGGCGTCCAGGACGGGTTCGTCCGCTGGATGATCGACCTGTTCGAGGGTTTCCCGCTGGTGCTGGCGATCCTGGTGCTCGCGGCCATCCTGCTGGTGGCCGGTTTCGTCGGGTCGCTGGCGTTGTTCGTCGAGATGTGGTGGAACTACCACCTCGAACGCGAACCCGGCGGCACGCTGCGCGTCCGGCGCGGGCTGCTGACCACGCGCTCGATCTCCCTGGAGGAGCGGCGGCTGCGCGGGGTCGAGGTGGTCGAACCGCTCGGCGTCCGGCTGGCCGGCGCGGCCAGGGTGGACGCCGTGGCCACCGGCATGGTGCAGCGCCAGGAGGACGACAAGACCGACAACAAGACGCTGCTGCCCGCCGCGCCCAAGGAACTCGCCGACCACATCGCCGCGGTGGTGCTGCGGGAGGGGAAGTCGCCGACGGAAGCGGCCCGACTGATCGGGCACCCGGTCGCCGCGCGCGGCCGGCGGCTGCGGTGGTCGATCGGGGCCGTGGTGCTGCCGGTCGCCATCCTGGCCGGGCTCGGGTTGCTGCTCACCGACGTGCTGCTGCACATCGCGTGGATCGCCGCGGTGATCGGCCTGCCGATCGCGGTGGTGCTGGCCGTCGACGCCTACCGGTCGCTCGGCCACGCGCTGTCCGGCGACTACCTGGTGGCCAGGGCGGGGTCGGTGCGGCGGGCCACGGTGGCGCTGCAGCGCGAGGGCGTGATCGGCTGGACGGTCAAGCAGTCGATCTTCCAGCGGCGCGCCGGGTTGATCACGCTGACCGCGACCACGGCCGCCGGCACGGGCGGTTACGACGTGCTCGACGCGGCCGAGAGCGAGGGCCTCGCCTTCGCCGACGAGGCCGTTCCCGAACTGCTCGGGCCGTTCCTCGAGCGTGGCTAGATTGGGGGCATGCGCACAGCTTTCGGGGAAGAGTTCGCGGTTCCGGCCGGGTACCTGAACACGCCGAGCATCGGGGTTCCCCCGGCTTCGGCCGCCGACGCGGTGGCCGAAGCCGTGGCCCGCTGGCGCAGCGGCGCGGACCGGCCGCCGGACTTCGACGCGGTGGTGGCGGCGTCGCGCGAGGGGTTCGCGAAGCTGATCGGCGTCGGCGCCGACCGGGTCGGCACCGGCGCCACGGTCTCGCAGCTGATCTCGATGGTCGCCGCCGGACTGCCCGACGGGGCGAAGGTGCTCGTCGCCGAGGGCGACTTCACCAGCGTCACCTTCCCCTTCGCGGTGCAGGCTCGGCGTGGCGTGACCGTCACCGAGGCGCCGCTGGCCGACCTCGCGGACCGCGCGGCGGGCCACGACCTCGTCGCGGTGAGCGTGGTCCAGTCCGCCGACGGCCGCTACGCCGATCTCGACGCGCTGCGCGCCACCGGCGTCCCGGTGCTGCTCGACGCGACGCAGGCCATCGGCTGGCAGCCGCTCGACCTCGGCTGGGCGGACTGGGTGGTCTCGGCCTGCTACAAGTTCCTGCTCGCGCCGCGCGGCGCCGCCTGGATCGCGGTGCACCCGCGCGCGCTGGAGCGCACGGTCCCGCACGGCGCGAACTGGTACGCGGGCGACAACCCGTGGGACACCGTCTACGGCCTGCCGATGCGCCTGGCCGACGGCCCGCGCTCGCTGGACCTGTCGCCCACCTGGCTCTCGCACGTCGGTGCCGCGGTCACCCTGCCCTACCTCGCCTCGCTGGACCTGGAGCAGGTGCGGGCGCACTGCGTGAAGCTGGCCGACTCGGTGCTGGCCGGGCTCGGCCTGCCGGAGCGGGGGAGCGCGATCGTCTCGCTGCCCCAGCCGGAGGCCCCCGCCCTGCTCACCGAGGCCGGCGTGGTGTGCAGCAAGCGCGCCGGGCGGACGCGGCTCGGCTTCCACCTCTACAACTCCGAGGAGGACTGTGAGCTGGTGCTGGAGGCGCTGCGCACGTTCGAGTGACCATGGGAGCGGGGCGTCGGTTACCGTGACACCTCGTGGTTGGTGCCAACTTCTCCTACCCCGGTGGTGACGCCGCGGGCGACACCGCGCCGTTACCCCGCGTCCGCCAGTCCGGGCCGCCGCCGCGGGCCGGGTCGCCCGGGTTGTCTGGAGCGTCCGGTTCGCTGGTCGGCGGTCCCGTGTTCAAGGGCCTCGGCCTGGTGCTCGTCGCGCTGGTGTCCGGGCTGGTCTGGTGGCTGATCCGGTACGAGGCCGAGCCCGAGGTCCAGGCCCAGCCGGACCCGCTGGTCTCCGGTGAGTTCAAGTACGAGCGCGTGGCGGGCCCGGTGACCAGCACCGACTGCGCCGGCAACGCCTACGGCGAGATCAAGCGGTGGTTCGCCGAGCACCCGTGCCAGCGGGTGGTGCGCGCGCTGTACGTGACCAACGCCGGCGAGGGCGCGCGGGCGCTGGTCTCGGTGGTGCTGGTCACCATGCCCGACCCGGAGCTGGCCGCCCAGCTCAAGGCGGTCACCGACACCGACAACACCGGGAACATCAACGACCTGCTCCGCGACGGCACCGCGAAGCTGCCCAAGGCACCCGAGGTGGCCAAGGGCAACTACGACTCCAAGGTGGCCGGCGCCGACGTGACCATCGTCGAAGGCGACTTCTACGACAAGCACAAGGACGACCCGCTGCTCAAGCGCGTCACCGCCGACGCGCTGCGGCTGTCGGAGGCCCTGCGCCCGGGAACCTAGGCCGTCAGGTCCCCGGCAGCGCCACCGCCGCGGGGGATTCGCCCGCTTCCTTGCGCCACGAGGTGCCGCGCGTCGCCGAGCCGACCAGCGCCCGCAGCGCCACCGTGCGCAGCGTCGTGTCGTCGGTGCGTTCGAGCACGCCTCGCCAAGCGGCCGCCGCGTCCGACTCGGCGGTGGCGACCAGCGCCATCGCCGACTTCGCGTCGGTCACCGGCTTCGGCGGCAGGTACGCGGGCTCGGTCGGCACCGGGGTCGCCCCGGCCGCGGTCAGCATCCGCTCGCAGGCGTCCCGGCGGTCGCGGTGCGCGCTCGCGCCGTTCTCCGTACCGCTGCGGAAGTCGTTCGGCAGGAACGCGGTGACCAGGCCGTACACCCACACCGCGGCGTGCTCGGCCGACAGCGCGTCCTGCACCGCGGTCACCGACTCCGGCGGCAGCTGCCCGGTCTGCGGCGGCTCGACGTCGTCCCCGGCGGCACCCGCGCCCAGCGACGGCGACAGCTGCTGCACCGCGGCGCAGCCCGCGGCCACCGAACCGGCCAGCGCGGCGCGGTTCCGCGGCAGCGTCGGCACCAGGTCCTCGGCCTGCTTGCGTGCCTGCGCCAGCCGTTCCTTGAGCGCGTCGAGCCCGGCGGCCTGCCCGCTGTCGGGCGTGGTGGCCGACTTGGGCCGGTTGAGCCGATCCACTTCGGACTGCAGGGCGTCCGCCTGCGCGGTGCGCACCGCGGCGACCTGCTTGGCCAGTTCGGCGCCCTCACCCCCGCCCGAGGCCAGCGCGGTGGCGGCGGTGGCGTCGGCACGGGCCCGCGCCAGCAGCGGGGCCAGCTCGTCGGGCGCGGTTTCGTAGCCGGGGCCGCACGCCGCGGCCAGCGGCAGGGTCGCGGCGGCGCCGCCGAGGAACACGCCCGCGCGCAGCACGCTCCGCCGGCTCAGTGGTGTCCGTCTTGATCTCACGACGCCCCATCCTGCCAGCACGCCGATGCCGACCGCGCTCATGCGTGCCTGACGGCGCACCGGATAAGCTGGACCATCACTGAGCCGAACAGCCGAACAGGAGAGCGCCAAGGTGGCAGGAGAACTCGCCGGGCGGCTCGAGCCGATCGTGGCCGAAGCCGTTTCGGGCGCGGGTTTCGAGCTCGATGCCCTCGAGGTGCAGCAGGCGGGCCGACGCAAGCTGGTCAAGGTCGTCGTCGACGGCGAGGACGGCGTGGGGTTGGATGAGGTGGCCGAGGTCAGCCGGACCGTTTCGGCCGTGCTGGACGAGCAGGAGCACGTGCTGGCCGGCGCGTACACGCTCGAAGTCACCTCACCGGGGGTGGATCGCCCGCTGAGCAAGCCGCGGCACTGGCGCCGCGCGAAGTTCCGCCAGGTCCGGGTCACCCCGGCCGAGGGGGCCGGCTTCGTCGGCCGGGTGGGGAACTGCGACGAGGACGGCGCGCGCGTGCTCGTCGACGGGCAGCTGCGCACGGTCCGGTACGCCGAGATCGCCAAAGCGGTGATCGAGATCGAGTTCCGGCAACCGCCGGCCGAGGAGCTGCGGCTGCTCGAGAACGACATTACGGAGGAGGAGTCGAAGTGAACGTCGACATCGCGGCGCTGCGTGCGATCGAGCGGGACAAGGACATCCCCTTCGACACCGTGCTGGAGGCGATCGAGACCGCCTTGCTGACCGCCTACAAGCACACCGACGGGCACCAGCCGCACGCCAGGATCGACATCGACCGCAAGACCGGGTACGTGCGCGTGCTGGCGCACACCCTGGACGACAGCGGCCAGGTGGACGAGGAGTGGGACGACACCCCCGAGGGCTTCGGCCGGATCGCCGCCACCACCGCCCGGCAGGTCATCCTGCAGCGGCTGCGCGACGCCGAGCACGAGAAGACCTTCGGCGAGTTCGCCACCAAGGAGGGCGAGATCGTCGCCGGGGTGATCCAGCGCGACGCGCGGGCCAACGCCCGCGGCATGGTGGTGGTGCAGATCGGCGGCACCGAGGGCGTGCTGCCGCAGGCCGAGCAGGTGGCCGGGGAGTCCTACCAGCACGGCAGCCGGATCAAGGCCTACGTCTACGCGGTCTCCCGCAGCGCGCGGGGCCCGCAGATCATGCTCTCGCGCAGCCACCCGAACCTGGTGCGCAAGCTCTTCGCGCTCGAGGTGCCGGAGATCGCCGACGGCACGGTGGAGATCGCCGCGGTGGCACGTGAGCCAGGTCACCGGTCGAAGATCGCGGTCCGCTCCACGGTGCCCGGGGTGAACGCCAAGGGGGCCTGCATCGGCCCCGTCGGCGCCCGTGTGCGCAATGTCATGAGCGAACTGGCCGGCGAGAAGATCGACATCATCGACCACTCCGAGGACCCGGCTCGCTTCGTCGGGAATGCGCTGTCGCCGGCGAAGGTTGTCTCTGTCCGGGTGGTGGACGAACGGGCCAAGACCGCGCGCGTGGTGGTCCCGGACTTCCAGTTGTCGCTGGCCATCGGCAAGGAGGGGCAGAACGCCCGCCTCGCCGCGCGGCTGACCGGGTGGCGGATCGACATCCGGAGCGACTCCGCCCCGGAGGCCGCCGAGGAGGTCGAGGAAGAGGTGCCCGCCGAGGCTCCGGAGGCTCCGGAAGCCGAGCGGACAGGACTCGATCAGGACTCAACTCCGCGTCCGGCCACAACCGGTTCCGCCGACTGAAGGGCCAGGGGCTAGACTTGGGAGTGGTTCGAAGCTCGGAACCGGAAATCGCGCTCGACCACCGGGGAGACCCGGTGCGCACGTGTGTCGGCTGCCGGGAGCGGGCTTCGCGCGGTGAGTTGCTGCGAGTGGTCGCGGTCGAGGGCAGGCTGATCGCCGACGAACGTCGGCGGATGCCGGGGCGGGGTGCCTGGGTGCACCCGGTCGCGGACTGCCTGGCCAAGGCCGAGCGGCGGCGGGCGTTTCCCCGGGCGTTGCGGGTGCCCGGGCCGCTCGACGCGGCGCAGCTGCGGCAGTTCACCTCAGGTGTCACCGGGTGACGGGCTCCTCTGGAGCCCTCCACCCGGAACGGTGCGGGACGTTCCCGTGCCGAGTGGAGTCAAGGAAGCAGGTCGACCCGTCATGAGTCAGCCGTGAAGCTGAAGCCATGAACGCGCGACAATAGGACGAGGTCTGCGGTCTTGCCGCCGGCCTCCCCAGAACAGGAGTGCTGTGCCAGGCAAGGCCCGCGTACACGAGCTCGCCAAGGAGCTCGGGGTTACCAGCAAGGAAGTACTCGCCAAGCTCAAGGAGCAGGGCGAATTCGTGAAGTCGGCGTCGTCGACGGTGGAGGCCCCGGTGGCCCGCCGCGTCCGTGACGCCTACGCCAAGAAGGACGGCGCCAAGGGCGGCAAGAAGCCGGTCCCTGGCCCCGCCAACGGCGCGAAGCCGGGCCCGAGCCCGGCCAAGATGGCGCCCAAGCCCGCCGCCCCGGCGCCGCAGGCACCGCCCAGAGCGCCCGGCCGCGCCGCCCCGCAGCAACCGCAGCAGCAGCGCCCGGCCGCCGCGGGCCGTCCCGGCCCGGTCCGCGTCGGGTCCCCGGCCCGGTCCGGCCGCGCCGTCGACCCAGGCCGCGCCGTCGCCGCAGCCCGCCGCGCCGAAGCCGGCGCCGGAGGTGCCCGCGGCCAAGGCGACCCCGGCCGAGCAGGCGCCGCCCGCCCCGAAGCCGGAGACGCCCGCCGCGGCCTCTCCCGGGGTGGTCCCGCCGAAGCCGCAGGGTCCCAAGCCCGGTGGCCCGAAGCCCGGTCCGCGTCCCCCGCGGGTCGGCAACAACCCGTTCGGCGTCGGCTCGGGCGCGCCCGCGCCGCGCCCGTCCGCCCCGCGTCCCGGTGGCGGGCAGTCCGGTGGCGACCGGCCGCCGCGCCCGGGTGGCGACCGCCCGCCGCGTCCCGGTGGGGATCGTCCCGCCGGTGACCGTCCCGCGGGCAACCGCCCGAACCCGGGCAACATGCCCCCGCGCCCGAACCCCGGCATGATGCCGGGCCGCACCCAGCGCCCCGCGCCGGGTGGCGGCCGCGGTGGCCCCGGTGGCGGCGCTCGTGGTGGTCCCGGTGGCGGCGCCCGTGGCGGCCCCGGTGGTCCCCGCGGTGGCGGCGGCGGTGGCTTCCGCCCCGGTGGCGGCGGTCCCGGTGGCGGTGGCGGCGGCGGTGGCTTCCGCCCCGGCGGCGGTGCCCCGGCCGGTGGTGGCGGTTTCCGCGGTGGCGGCGGTGGCCGTGGCGGCCCCGGTGGCCGCGGCGGCACGGCCGGTGCCTTCGGCCGTCCCGGTGGTCCCTCGCGCAAGGGCCGCAAGTCGAAGCGGCAGAAGCGCCAGGAGTACATGGACAACATGCAGGCGCCCAGCGTCGGCGGTGTCCGTCTGCCCAAGGGCTCCGGCGAGACCATCCGGCTGCCCCGCGGTGCCTCGCTGACCGACTTCGCGGACAAGATCGACGCGAACCCGGCTTCGCTGGTGCAGGTGCTGTTCCACCTCGGTGAGATGGTCACCGCCACGCAGTCGGTGTCGGAGGACGTGCTGGAGCTGCTCGGCTCCGAGATGAACTACGTCGTCCAGGTGGTCAGCCCCGAGGAGGAGGACCGCGAGCTGCTGGAGACCTTCGACATCACCTACGGCGACGACGCCGGTGACGAGGAGGACCTGCAGGTCCGGCCGCCGGTCGTGACCATCATGGGTCACGTCGACCACGGTAAGACCCGCCTGCTGGACACGATCCGGAAGACGAAGGTGCGCGAGAGTGAAGCCGGTGGCATCACCCAGCACATCGGCGCCTACCAGATCGAGACCGAGCTCGAGGGCGTCGAGCGGCTGATCACCTTCATCGACACCCCGGGTCACGAGGCGTTCACCGCCATGCGTGCCCGTGGGGCGAACTCCACCGACATCGCGGTGATCGTGGTCGCCGCCGACGACGGTGTGATGCCGCAGACGGTCGAGGCGATCAACCACGCGCAGGCCGCCAAGGCGCCGATCGTGGTCGCGATCAACAAGATCGACAAGGAGGGCGCGAACCCGGACAAGATCCGGCAGCAGCTCACCGAGTACAACCTGGTGGCCGAGGAGTACGGCGGCGACACCATGTTCGTCGAGATCTCCGCGCGGCAGAACATCAACATCGATGGCCTGCTCGAGGCGATCCTGCTCACCGCGGACGCCGCGCTGGACCTCCGGGCCAACCCGGACATGGAGGCGCAGGGCGTGGCGATCGAGGCGCACCTGGACCGCGGTCGCGGTCCGGTGGCCACGGTGCTGGTGCAGCGCGGAACGCTGCGGGTCGGCGACTCGGTGGTGGCCGGCGACGCCTACGGCCGCGTCCGCCGCATGGTCGACGAGCACAACGAGGATGTCACCGAGGCGCTGCCCTCGCGTCCGGTGCAGGTCATCGGGTTCACCTCGGTGCCCGGCGCCGGGGACACCTTCCTGGTGGTGGACGAGGACCGGGTCGCGCGGCAGATCGCCGAGCGGCGCCAGGCCCGCATCCGCAACGCCCAGAACGCGGCGAAGCGGAAGCGCGTCAGCCTGGAGGACCTGGACTCCGCGCTGAAGGAGACCAACACCCTCAACCTGATCATCAAGGGTGACAACTCGGGTACCGTCGAGGCGCTCGAAGCATCCTTGCTGCAGCTGGACGTGGGTGAGGACGTCGACCTCAACGTGGTGCACCGCGGCGTCGGTGGGGTCACCGAGAGCGACATCGACCTGGCGACCGCTTCGGACGCCATCGTGCTGGGCTTCAACGTCCGCGCGCAGGGCAAGGCCACCGAGCGGGCCACGCGCGAAGGCGTGGACGTCCGCTACTACACGGTGATCTACCAGGCGATCGACGAGATCGAGCAGGCGCTCAAGGGCATGCTCAAGCCCGAGTACGAAGAGGTCGAGCTGGGCAAGGCGGAGGTCCGCGAGGTCTTCAAGTCCTCGAAGATCGGCACCATCGCCGGTTGCCTGGTCACCTCGGGCGAGATCCGCCGCAACGCCAGGGCGCGCCTCATCCGCGACAACGTCGTGGTCGCCGAGAACCTGCCGGTCAGCTCGCTGCGGCGGTTCAAGGACGACGTGGTCGAGGTCAGGGACGGCTACGAATGTGGTCTCACCCTGGGCTCGTACAGCGACATCAAGGTCGAGGACATCATCGAGACCTACGAGCAGCGCGAGAAGCCTCGCGCCTGATGCGCGGCACCGGCCGGGGACGGGTTAGGCGGTCCCCGGCTGGTTCACGCATCCATCACCAGGTAGGGACAGATGTACGTAGGTGCGCTCGAGTTCGACCTGTTGCTCGGGGACGTGCACTCGCTCAAGCAGAAGCGCTCGGTGGTGCGCCCGCTGATCGCGGACGTGCGCAAGCGGTTCGAGGTGTCGGTCGCCGAGGCCGGGCACCTCGACCTGCACCGCCGCGCGCTGGTCGGAGTGGCGCTGGTGGCCGCCGACAGCGAGCATGTGCGAGACGTTCTCGATGCCTGTGAACGCCTGATAGCCGGTCGCCCGGAGCTGGAACTGCTCTCGGTGCGGCGACGGCTGATCGGACCGGAAGACTAGAAAGGGGTGTGCGTCGTGGCCGATCCGGCACGCGCGCGCAAGCTCGCCAAGCGGATTTCCCAGATCGTGGCCTCCGCCATCGAGCACGACATCAAGGACCCGCGGCTGGCGAACGTGACGATCACGGACACCAAGATCACCGCGGACCTGCACGACGCGACGGTGTACTACACGGTGCTCGGCGAGACGCTGGACGCCCCGCCGGACATAGCGGGGGCCGCGGCCGCGCTGGAGTCGGCTCGCGGGGCGTTGCGGTCGAAGGTGGGGCAGGGGACCGGCGTCCGGTACACCCCGACGCTGACCTTCGTCACCGACAACATTCCCGAGGAGGCGCAGCGGATCGAGGATCTGCTGGCCAAGGCCAGGGAGGCCGACGCCGAGGTGGCCCGCCGGGCGACCGGGGCGCAGCCGGCCGGGGAAGCCGACCCGTACCGCCCGCCGCGGGTGGACGACGACGAGCTCTCGCACTGATCCTCCTTGTCCGGCAAGGGTTTTCCCGGCTTTCCCGGCTTTTCGCGACGGGCGCTGCTGCTGGGCGGCGGCGCCGTCGCGGTCGGCGCGTGTGCGCCGCCGGAGCCCGCTGAGCCCGCGCCGGTGGCGCCGCCCGTGGTGCCCGCGCCGCCGACGCCGGTGGGGCCGGTGACCGTGGACCGGGTGTTCTCGGCGGCGCGCGGGACCGAGCTGGACCTGGTGCTGATCACGCCGGAGGGGGTGCCCGCCGCGGAGCTGCCGGTGTGCCTGGCGTTGCACGGACGGGGTTCCAGCGCGAAGACCTTCGTGGACCTGGGGCTGCCCGCGAAGCTGACCGAGGCGGTGCGGGCGGGGATGCCGCCGTTCACCGTGGCGGCGGTGGACGGGGCGAACTACTGGGTGGCGGTCGACGAGGCGGATGACCCGCAGCGCATGCTGACCGGGGAGTTGCCCGAATGGCTGACCCGTCGTGGGCTGGGTTTGCGCACCGGCGGTGTGCCGTCGGCGGTGATGGGCATTTCGATGGGGGCCTTCGGGGCTTTGCGGTATGCGCGGGACCACCGCGACCTGCGGGCGGCCGCGGCGGTGAGTCCGGCTTTGTTCGTCGGCTGGGGGGACGCGCGGTCGCGGAAGGTGTTCCGGGATCGCGCGCAGTGGGAGTCGCACGAGCCCCTGCTGCACGCGGACGACACGGCTCCGGTGCCGATCGGCGTCTGGTGCGGTACGCAGGACCCGTTCGCCGGGGCGGCCCGGCGGTACATCCAGGCTGCTCGGCCGGAGGTGTCGAGGTTGGCGCCGGGTGGGCACACGGAGAAGTACTGGAAGAGCGTCCTCCCCGACGTGCTGCGGTTTGTGGGGGATCGGGTGTCGTGAGGGGGGCGCCCACCCCGGTTTTTTATTGTGACTACGGCGAAGACCCCGAAGTCAAGGCGGGAAAGATGCCTTGACTTCGGGGTCTTCGCCGTGTTTGGGCTGTGGACCGGGGTGAGGGAGGGGACTGGGTGGGGGTGTGGGTTCGGGTGCCCGGGTTGCGGTTTGGTGTCTTACTATTTCGGCTTCCGAGCGACAATTAAGTCTCGGATGATGGATTGGTCGACGCGGTGTTCGAAGTCCGCGTAGGGGCCGTCGTGGTGGATGGTGAGGCCTGCGCGCGTGAGGATTTCCGCTAGGTCCTCGCGTTTGGTGACGTGGGTGTTCCACGAGATGCCCAGTGCACCGCCGGGGCGGAGGACCCGGGTCCACACGGGAACGGCGGCGGCGAGCAAGTCGCTGGGGCTGCGGGAAAGCGTGCTTTCGCGGTGACTGCCGTGCTGGACGCCGTAGGGGGCATCGGTGACGATCAGGTCGACGGAGTTCGCGCGCAGCAACTCGTCCGTGGTGAGCGTGTCGCAGTTGTACACGGTCAGGCGCCGGGTGTCGCCCGCCTTGTAGTCCTCCTTGGTCACGCCGTACTCGATCTCCAGGCGGCGGCCCAGGCGAATCTTGTTGCGCCGCAACGCTCCTGAATCCGCCGTGTGCTTGAGGCGCTTGTTCCGCAGCCAGGTCTTGATGAACATCTCGTAGGCGTCGAAGTCCTTGCCGTCCACGTCGAAGCCGGTGCCGTGGAAGCCGTACATCATCGCCTGGTTGAGCGTGGTTCCCCGGCCGCACAACGGGTCCAGCACCTCGAGCGGCTCGGTGAAGCCGCGGCCGGCGGTGAGCAGGGTGACGTTGAGCAGCAGCTTGGTGAACAGCTCGTTCGTCTTGCCGGGGTACTTCTGGATGGTCAGCAGGTCCGAGTCGAGCCGGTCGGCGCGGTGCACCACCAGCGGTCGCAGCAGGTCGCCGGTCACCTCGAACAACGCGTACAGCGCGGACAGGTTCGACAACCGGGCCACGTCGGCCTCGGACAGCGGCTCGGTGGTGGTGAAGGTGACGTAACCGACCCCGCCGATCTCCGTCTCGGAGATCTCGTCGATCCCGGCGGAGAGTCCGGCCGCGCCGAACACGGCCAGCTCGGCGCGGAGCAGCTTCGGGGAGGAATCGGTGTACACCCGGTTGGCCGACGGATACACCAGGATCGCGTACTGGGACATCCGCGACAGCGTAGCTTGCGGGGGTGACCACCTCGCAGCTCGACGTCGATCGCGCCGGGGCCCTGCTCCGGGGCTCCGCCGACGTGCTCATCCTGTCCCATGTCCGCCCCGACGCCGACACGCTCGGCAGCGCGCTGGCCCTCGGCCGGGTGCTGCACCGCCGCGGTGCCACCGTGCGCGTGTCCTACTCCGGCGACTCCGCGCTGCCGGACAGCCTGCGCTCACTCGACCCCGGCGGCCTCTTTGTGCCCGAGGACCAGCTGCCCGACCACACCGCCCAGCTGGTCACCGTCGACGTGGCCAGCGCGGCGCGCCTGGGCGGGCTGGCCGGCCGGGTCGAGGCCACCCGCGCGGCCGGTGGTGAGGTGCTGGTGATCGACCACCACGCCTCCAACCCCGGCTTCGGCACGCTGAACCTGATCGACGCCGGTGCCGAGGCCACCGTGGTGCTGGTCCTGGCGGTGATCGACGCGCTGGGCGAGGAGCTGGACCCGGTGACCGCGAGCTGCCTGTACGCCGGGCTGATCTCCGACACCGCGATGTTCCGCCTCGCCCGGCCGGACACCCACCGGATGGCGGTCCGGCTGCTCGAAGCCGGGGTGGACCCGGCCCCGCTGACCAGGGAGGTGGTCGACGAGCGGCCGTTCGCCTCGCTGGCCATGCTCGGCTCGGTGCTCGGGGACGCGCGGTTCGAGCCGGATGCCGCGCAGGGCCACGGGCTGGTGCACACCGCGGTCACCGCCGATCTCGCCGCGACCGTGCGGCCGGAGGAGGTCGAGGGCGTGATCGACCTGGTCCGCACGGTCCGCGAGGCCGGGGTGGCGGTGGTGCTGAAGGAGGTGGCCGGTCCGAGTCCGGAGTGGACGGTCTCGCTGCGCTCGGCCGGGCGGCTGGACGTGTCCGCGGTGGCCGTCGCGCTCGGCGGAGGCGGGCACAAGCTGGCCGCCGGCTGCACGCTGACCGGCAGCGCCGACCAGGTCATGGAGCAGTTGCGCGCCGAGCTGGCCAAGGCGCCGCTGCTGTAGGGAGCAGGCAAGCCGGGGCATGCCGGGGGTTTGCGTGCCGAGCTGGCGAAGGCGCCGCTGCTTTAGAATCGCGCACGGAGGTTCGTGCACATCGAATACTCCGTTTTCCTGGGCCGCCGAGTGGCCGCTCGGCGGCCCAGGCCTACCTCACGGGAGCAGCAGGCCCCAGTAGAGGCCCCACGGGATCAGCAGCACGGCACCGCCCAGCAGCAGCCCGAGCCGGATCCGGCTGGCCCCCGACCGCCGCCACGCCGCCGCGGTGAAGCCCGCCGCGACCAGCGCGCCGACCGCCACCAGCTGCGTCACCAGCCACAGCAGCGGCCTATCCAGCACCACCGGGCCGACCTCCTGCCCGTTGCTCATCGTGAACGTCCCGAGGAACGCCAGGAAACCGGTCACCGCCAGCAAGCCCGCCGCCGAGGTCCAGCGTGCCGCGGCCAGGCCTTCGCGGCGGCGCCGCGCGGTCAGCGGGTACGCGGCGAAGGCGACCACCAGCGCGAGCAGGGCGAACCCCTGCACCCACAGCGATTCCCACCAGGCCAGCGGGGTCAGCGGCGCGGCCGGGACCGCCTGCGCCGGCGGGGCGTCCGAAGTGGACGGCGGGGCGCCCGCGGCCAGGCCGTGCACCCACGAGCCGACCAGTTCGGGATAACCCGGTTCGAGGGCGTCGAGCCGGTCGAAGCCGGTGGTGGTGCGGATCAGCGAGTGGTGCGCCTCGGGGAACACGCGCATGGTGTAGCTGGGATTGGCCGCCAGCGCGCCGGCGTAGATGGCGGTCGCGTCCCCCGGCGGGCTCTGGTTGTCCTTGCCGCCCCAGATGCCGAGCACCGGCAGGCGCAGCGCCCGCAGGGACGGCACCGGGTCGTAGTCGGCTTCGGGGAACAGGCCCGCCTCGGCGGCGATCCGGGTGCCGTTGACCGCCACCCGGTCGAGCACCGACGGCGCGGTCACGCCCTGGTGCCCCAGCCACCGGCGGTAGCTCCACGACTGGGCGCGGACCGGGCTGACCCCGTTCCCGCCGACCAGGATCAGGAACGCGGGATCACTGCGGGTCGCGGCCAGCGGCGCGACCCAGGCGCCTTCGCTCAGCCCCCACAGCCCGGTGCGCGCCGGATCGACCTCCGGGCGGGTGCGCAGGTAGGCCAGTGCCGCCACCGCGTCGTCCGCCAGCGCGGAGAAGTCGCGGCTGACCGTGGAGTACGCGCTGAGGTCCTTGTCGTAGATCAGCGTGACCACGCCCTGCGCGGCGAAGGCCTCCGCTTCGCGGCGCACCTTCTCCCTGGTCACCCGGCCGGAGCCGTGGACCAGCACCACGCCCGGACGGCGGATGCCGTCGGGTGGCGGGCCGACGATCGAGCCGTGCAGGGTCTTGGCGCCGCTCGGGAACGAGAAATCCGCGTTCTGCGGCTCTTGTTTCGCCTGGGCGGGGATCGAGAAGAGGGAAAGCAGGATTCCGGCTACGGCGAGCAGGATCGCCGTTCTTTTTGTGCGCAGCATGAGGCCGCGGTCCTTCCAGGAGGTTCGTGCACATCGATGAAGGTGAATCCCGGTGCCGCGGGTGGCCGCCCGAGGGCACCGGCGCGTGGTGGCTACTCCACGGGCGCCTCCGTTTCCGGGATGGGGAAGGCGACGAAGCGCACCGCCAGCGCCCTGGCGTCCGGCGGGATCTCCTCGTCGGAACGCCAGTAGCGGCGGAGGAGGCCGAGGTAGTCCTCGAAGAAGCGCACGGCCTCGTCCCGGGTGAGGTGGAGGGTGCCGCGGCTGAACGGCAGCACGTCGCCCCAGTCGCCCATCGACTCGCGCTGGGCCTGGAACGCGGCGAACAGCTCGAGGTCCGCCTGGAACTTCTGGCGGCCGAACTCGTCGAGCTGGGTGCGCAGGTCCGGGCTCTGCTCGCTGCGCGGCGGGAAGCGCAGGTCGTGCGGCCGAAGCCGCCACCAGCGCTCCCGGCCGCGCGTGGCCTCTTCGGCCGCCTCGACGTACCCGTGCTCGGCCAGCTGCCGCAGGTGGTAGCTGGTGGCGCCGCTGTTCTCCCCGAGCGCCCTGGCGAGCATGGTGGCGGTGGCCGGGCCGCGGCGGAGTTCGGTCAGGATCCGCAGGCGGCGCGGATGGGTGAGGGCCTTGAGCTTGGCCGGGTCGTCGACCTGCTCCGGCTCGGGCGGACTGGGCATGAGTGCAAAGTTAGTTGTGCACAGGTTCCTGTGCACCTGCTCCGGCCCGATCTCGGGGACAACTCAGGGATACCCCGGGGTCAGGCCGACTGCATCCGCTTGGCCAGCGCGACGGCCCTGGACAGCCTTCTCCGGTTGACGTCGATCACCTTGCCCTCACCGCCCCCGCCGTGCCGCTGCTGTGGTTCCTTGGCCCGGACCCAGCCGCGGTGCAGTTGGCTCGCCACCTCGACCTGGAGCGCCTGGGTGAACGAAGCGGCGTCGATGCCGTCGTAGCCCTGGCGCACCACGCCCTGGTAGATGGCATCGGACACGGCGAGCAGCAACGGTGTCTCCGTGCTGCGGAAGAGTTCTTTCAGCATCGGGGCGTCGAGCAGCCGGAAGGCGATGTCGAGTGCCTCCCCGAAGCAGCCGTAGCGGTCGATGTGCACCTCGCCCGCGTGCAGCACGGCCCGCATCCGCAGGCGGTGACCGGGGTCCCCGGCCGCGTGCTGCTCCAGCATCTCCTCGAGCGCGGGCACCACGGTGGACAGGAACACCGTGCGCGGCACTTCGTCCACCGGCCGGACCAGCACCAGCACGCTGTCGCCCCGGTCGACCCACGGTTCGTGGTGGTCCTCCCCGATGCCCGCCTGCCGCAGGCTCTGCTCGACCATGTCGTACATGGCGGCCCGCAGGCCCGCCTTCATCATGTTGTTCTGCTTGGTCGACCCCTCGATGTCGACCGCGAAGATGACCCGGGTCACCGGCGGGCCCGGGTCCAGCGTGTTCATGGTGCCCTGCCTGGTGGCGGTGCGTTTTTCCCGGTTTCCAGCATGAAGATCGGTCTCCTTCCGGACGCCCCCGACGCCCTTCCCCCTTACGACACCGGAATTACTTGTCTGGCCGGGAGCGCGGCGACGGCGGTACCGTGAAGACCGCGGTGCGACTCCTGCCTGCTGGCCGTGGGTGGTGGTGTGGTTTCCGCCGGGGCGGCCCCTGTGCCAGCAGAGGCCGCCCCCACTACTCATCTCATTCGTCCTCTCCCAGTCGTGCGAGCAGTTCGTCGAGGAAGACCAGGGTGTCCTCCTCGGAGAGCGCCTTGTCCTGCAGTTCGGTGAAGAACTTCGAGTAGCGCGCGGTCTGCTCGGTCGGCTCCTCGATGAGCTGGTCACCGTCCGGCGTCTCGAGCAGCATCGCGTAGTCGTCCTGCTCCTCGGACAGCTCGAGCACCATGAACGAGCTGACCATCGCCGAGCTCGGCCCGGCGGTGAACGGCATCACGCGAATGTGCATCTGCTTGTACGCGGACAGTTCGACCAGTTGCCGGACCTGCCCGAGCATCACCTCGGGGCCGCCGACCTGACGCAGCAACGCCGACTCGTCGATGATGTAGGACAGCTCCGGCCCGCCGGAACGCAGCAGTTCGTCCCGGCGCCGCATCCGGACCTCGACCCCGCGTTCCACGTTGGCTTCCGGCGTGCCATAGGCGCGCATGATCGCCGCGGCGTAGTCCGGGGTCTGCAGCGTGCCCGGCACGATCAGGCCCTGGAACTGCTGGAGGCGGATGGCCGAGGATTCCAGGCCGATCAGGCTGATGAACCGCTGTGGGTAGACATCGCGGTACTGGTGCCACCAGGCCGGCTTCTTGCCCGCCTTGACCATGTCGACGAGCTGGTCGACCCGCTCGCGCTCGGTGATGTCGTAGTGCAGCAGCAGGGCCTTCAGGTCGGTCACCGAGATGCCGACGGTGCCTTTCTCGATCCGGATGAGCTTCGACGGCGACCAGTCGAGGGCCTCCGCGACGTCGCGCTGGGTGTACCCCTTGCTGTCGCGTTCCTGCCGCAGCACAGCCCGCAGTCTCCGGAGCTGGCCTACGGGGGAATCCGCCCTCGTCATGTATCTGTCCTCCTGGTGGTCGGTTGGCCACCTGCTATATAGCAGATGGTATCAGTCACAGTGCTTACCAGCGAAGGGCTGAACGCAGAAAGTTGGGTGCCGTTTTGGTGGTCTCCGGGTTGCCGGGCGGCCATCTGATAGGGCCTGAATGACGGGTCCCGAATTGCGGGCACCCGTCTGACCGCTCCCTGTCTGCTGGGTCTCAGGGTGACGGATCCCGGTCTGACGACTCCCAGTCGGCCAGCTGGCGCGGCCATTCTGGCCTAGAACACCCTACTGAGGGCGCGCGGGGGTGCGAGGGAACGCAGGGTCACCGGATCCGGTGATGTGGGTGAGGAGGATCAGGCGCCGGTGCGGAGGGCGGCCAGGAAGGCGGCCCAGCCCGCCGCGGAAAACCGCAGGCGGGAGCCATGCCGGTCCTTGGAGTCGCGGACCAGCACGTCACTGTGGTCGAACGCGACTTCCACGCATTCTCCGCCGCCCTCGTTGCTTCTGGAGCTCTTGATCCAGCGAAGGCCGGACGAATCGACTTCGACCAGGCGTGGGCTGCCCACGTGTCCTCCCCTGGGGTTGTGCGCGCAAGGCGGGTCCAGACCAAATTTCAGCTTATGGGCGGTAACTGAGCGTTTACTACCGCCGACAGAGCTAGGTCCTGGCCAGCGAACGGGGGATTGTCGGTACGGATAGTTAGGCTCAGCAAGTGCCTGACATCGTCACCGGCCGGGTACCCGCCAAACGGGTGCTCGGATTGGCCCTTCCCGCACTCGGCGTGCTCGCCGCCGAGCCGCTCTACGTCCTCGTCGACACCGCTGTCGTGGGCCACCTCGGCGCGCTGCCGCTGGCCGGGCTCGCGCTCGGCGGGGTGCTGCTCTCGCAGGTGTCCACCCAGCTGACCTTCCTCTCCTACGGCACCACCTCGCGGACCGCCCGGCTGCACGGGGCCGGGCGGCGGTCGGAGGCGGTCCAGGAGGGCGTGCAGGCGACCTGGCTGGCCATCGGGGTGGGGCTGGTGCTGCTGCTGGCCGGGCAGCTGCTGGCCGGGCCGGTCGCGCGCGGGCTGGCCGGGGACGCCGAGATCGCCGGCGCGGCGGTGTCCTGGCTGCGGATCGCGTTGTTCGGCGCGCCGCTGATCCTGATCACCATGGCGGGCAACGGCTGGATGCGCGGCGTGCAGGAGGCCCGGCGCCCGCTCTGGTACGTGCTCGCGGGCAACGGGATCTCCGCGGTGCTGTGCCCGCTGCTGGTCTACGGCGCCGGGTGGGGGCTCGAAGGCTCGGCCGTGGCGAACGTGGTCGCGCAGGTCATCTCGGCGGCGTTGTTCATCCGCGCGCTGGTCAAGGAACGCGTCCCGCTGAAGCCGGACTTCGGGGTGATGCGGGCGCAGCTGGTGCTCGGCCGGGACCTGGTGCTGCGCAGCTTCGCGTTCCAGGCGTGCTTCCTCTCCGCCGCCGCGGTCGCCTCGCGGACCTCGACCGAGGCGGTCGCCGCGCACCAGGTCGTGCTGCAGTTGTGGACCTTCCTCGCGCTGGTGCTGGACTCGGTGGCGATCGCCGCGCAGTCGCTGGTGGGGGCCGCGCTGGGGGCGGGGAGGCGGACGGAGGCACGTGGCATCGCCGGGCAGATCACCCGGTACGGGCTGCTCTTCGGCTGCCTGCTCTGCGTGGTGTTCGCGGCGGTGTCGCAGGTGCTGCCGAAGGTGTTCACCGCCGACGCCGGGGTGCTCGCCGAGATCCCGCACGCCTGGTGGTTCTTCGTCGCGCTCCAGCCGATCGCCGGGGTGGTGTTCGCGCTGGACGGGGTGCTGCTCGGCGCCGGGGACGCGGCGTTCCTGCGGACGGCGACCCTGCTCAGCGCGGCCGCCGGGTTCCTGCCGCTGGTCTGGCTGTCGCTGGCCTTCGGCTGGGGGCTGGCCGGGATCTGGACCGGGCTGACCCTGTTCATGTTCTTCCGGCTCGCCTCGGTGGTGGCGCGCTGGCGCTCGGGCAACTGGGCGGTGGTCGGCGCGGTCCGCGGGGCGTGAAACCCGCGTGTGGTGAAGGCCACCTCGGTAACGGGTATGTTTCGGCGTTGCTTAGGCGATACAACAAATAGGGCGGCATCGGCGGCGTCCTCTTCGTTGTGCCCGTGTCTCGCCTAGGAGGACCCCTTGCCTTCCCCCGCCACCGGCCGCGCCACCCGCCGGTCGTGGTTCATCTGGTTGACCGCCGCCGCCGTCTACCTGCTCGCCGTGTTCCACCGCACCTCGTTCGGCGTGGCCGGGTTGCAGGCCGCCGAGCGCTTCGGCGTCGGCGCGGCCGCGCTCGGGACGTTCACCGTGCTGCAGGTCGGCGTGTACGCCGCGATGCAGATCCCGACCGGTGTGCTGGTCGACCGGTACGGCCCGCGCAAGGTGCTCACCTACGCGCTGCTCTTCCTCGGCCTCGGCCAGGTGCTGCTGGCGGTCGCCACCTCCTACCCGCTCGGCCTGCTCGCCCGCGCCGTGCTCGGCTTCGGCGACGCGCTCACCTTCGTCAGCGTGCTGCGGCTGATCGCCGCGCACTTCCCCGGCAGGCAGTACTCCGTGGTCACCTCGTTCACCACGGCCATCGGCTACGTGGGCAACCTGGCCGCCACCGTGCCGCTGACCTTCCTGCTGGCCGGGCCGGGCTGGACGCCGACCTTCCTGGTCGCGGGCCTGGTCACGGTGGTCTACGCGGTGGTCGCCACGCTGCGGATCAAGGACAACCCGGCGGGCGTGCCGCCGGTCACCGCCGCGCCGGCCGGGCGCCGCGTGCTGGCCGGCCGGGTGGCCGAAGCCTGGCGCACGCCCGGCACCCGGCTCGGCTTCTGGGTGCACTTCGCCACCATGTTCGGCGCCAACGTGCTGTCGATGCTGTGGGGCGTGCCGTTCCTGGTCGCCCAGGGCATGAGCCCGGCCGGGGCGAGCGCCATGCTGACCGTTTTCGTGTTCACCTCGATGCTCGGCGGCCCGGTGGTGGGCAACCTGATCGGGCGGCGGCCGTCGGTCCGGATGCCGCTGGTGATCGGGTTCCTGGCCGGGGCGGTGGTGATCTGGGCGCTGCTGCTGTCGTGGCCGGGTTCGGTGCCCGCGCCGGTGCTGGCACCCGCGTTCGCCTTCTTCGCGCTCGGCGGGCCCGCGTCGATGATCGGGTTCGCGCTGGCGCGGGACTACAACCCGCTCAGCCGCGTCGGCACGGCGACCGGGGTGGTCAACGTCGGCGGGTTCGTGGCCACCACGATCGCCGCGCTCAGCGTCGGGGTGCTGCTGGAGCTGACCGGCGGGAACTTCCGGATCGCGCTGCTGTCGATCGTGGCGGTGCTGCTGCTGGGCAGCTGGCGCACGCTGGTCTGGTGGCGGCGGGCGCGCGCGGTGCTGTTCGCCGCGCAGGCCCGCGGCGAGGCGATCCCGGTGCAGGTGCGCCGCCGTCGCTGGGACGCCCCGCAGCGGCAGGCCGCGACGGCCGCCGCCGCGTAGCGCGGGAACGACCAGCCCCTCGTAGGGACCCGGTGGCGGCTGAATAGGGTTTCGCGCGTGTCTCGCCAGCAACAGCCGCGTCGTCCGGCGCCGCCACCCGGACTTCTGATCGTCGACAAACCGGCGGGGATGACCTCGCACGACGTGGTGGCCCGCGCCCGCCGCATCATGGGCACCCGCAAGGTCGGCCACGCCGGCACGCTGGACCCGATGGCCACCGGCGTGCTGGTGCTCGGCATCGAACGCGCCACCAAGCTCCTCGGCCACCTCGCCCTCGACCGCAAGACCTATCTCGCGACCATCTCCCTCGGCTCCTCGACCACCACCGACGACGCCGAGGGCGAAGCACTGAGCACCGCCGAGCCCGCGGTGGTGGACGCCGTCACCGACGACGCCATCGCGGCGGGCATCGCCGAGCTCACCGGCGAGATCCAGCAGCGGCCGAGCGCGGTCAGCGCGGTCAAGGTGGACGGCAAGCGCGCCTACGCCCGCGTGCGCGCCGGCGAGGAGGTCGAGCTCGCGGCCCGCCCGGTCACCGTCTACCGGTTCGACCTGCTGGCCACCCGGCGCTCGCCCGGCGGCATCGAACTCGACGTCGTCGTCGAGTGCTCCTCCGGCACCTACGTCCGCGCGCTGGCCAGGGACCTGGGCGCCGCGCTGGGCACCGGCGGCCACCTCGCCGCGCTGCGCCGGACCACGGTCGGCCCGTTCACCCTCGCCGCCGCGCGCACCCTCGACGTGCTCGAGGACCGCCCGGAGCTCTCGTTCGACCTGGACAAGGCGGTCGCCACCGCGTTCCCGCGCCGCGATGTCGACGGCGCCACCGCCCGCGCGGTCCGGCACGGGCAGCGCATCCCGGCGGCCGGGGTCGGCGGCACGTACGGCGTGTTCGACCCGGACGGGCACGTGCTCGCGCTCGCCGCGGACGACGGATCCGTGGCCCGCGCGGTGGTGGTCCTGCTTCCCGCATAGGGTTGGGCCCGTGCAGCGTTGGCGTGGTTTGGCGGATCTTCCTGGCAGCTGGGGCCGGTGTGTCCTGACCATCGGCGTGTTCGACGGAGTACACCGTGGACACCAGGCCCTGATCAGGCGGACGGTGGAGGCGGCGCGCTCGCGCGACCTGCCCGCCGTGGTGCTCACCTTCGACCCGCACCCGTCGGAGGTGATCCGGCCCGGCAGCCACCCCGCGCAGCTGACCACCCTGCGGCGCAAGGCGGAGCTGGTCGAGGAACTCGGCGTGGACGTGTTCTGCGTGCTGCCGTTCACCCCGGAGCTCTCGCGGCTGACCGCGCACGAGTTCGTGCACGAGGTGCTGGTGGACCAGCTGCACGTGGCCGCGGTGATCGTCGGCGAGAACTTCACCTTCGGCAACAAGGCCGCCGGGGACGTGGCGCTGCTGCGCACGCTCGGCCGCCGGTTCGGCTTCGCCGCGCAGGGCGCCGAACTGCAGGGGCAGGCGCTCGGCCCGGCCGTGGGCAACGCCGACGGCGAGATCACCTTCTCCTCCACCTACGTGCGGTCGTGCATCGACGCCGGTGACGTGCGGGCCGCGGCCGAGGCGCTGGGCCGCCCGCACCGGGTCGAGGGCATCGTGGTCCGGGGCGCCGGGCGCGGCAAGGACCTCGGCTTCCCGACCGCCAACCTGTCCACCCCGCGGTTCGCCGCGATCCCGGCCGACGGGGTGTACAGCTGCTGGTTCACCCGATCGACCGATCCCGCCAAGCGGTTGCGCGCGGCGGTCTCGGTGGGCACGAACCCGACCTTCTCCGGGCGCGAGCGCACCGTCGAGGCCTACGTGCTCGACGTGGAGGAGGATTTCTACGGCCACGACGTGGCACTGGACTTCGTGGTCAAGCTCCGCGACCAGATCCGCTACGACTCGCTCGACCCGCTGATCCGGCAGATGACCGCCGACGTGGAGCGCACCAGAGAGGTGCTGGCCGAGTAATCTCGGCTTTCCGGACCGGTGGGGGTGTCCGGCCTGCGATGATGTGCGCACCGATCGGGCGAGGCTGAACAGGGGAGTAGTGGCAATCGTGGAGGACCACAAGATCGTCCAGCGCAACATCGCGCTGCAGCGCGAGTGGTACGGCGAGCCGTTGGGCGATCGGGTCCGCAGGCTGGTGGTGGCCTTCGACATCTCGCAGGCCTTCCTGGCCGAAGTGCTCGGGATCAGCGCCCCGATGCTGAGCCAGGTGATGAGCGGCCGCCGCGCCAAGATCGGCAACCCGGTGGTGCTGGCCAGGATGATCATGCTGGAGCGCAAGATCCTCACCCCGGACGTGGCCGCGGGCAACCCGGCCGCGATGCGGGCCGCGCTGGAGGACGTGCGCGACTCCCGCCCGACCGTCGGCCGCGACAGCTTCCCGGTCGGCGCGCTCTCCGACGACCAGCAGGTGCTCATCACCCTGCGCGACATCGCCGAGGACGAGGACCTGGCCCAGGCCGCCGACCGGCTCGACGAGGACTTCCCGGCGATCGCCGACCTGCTCCGCAAGGCTTCGAAGGTCAACTGAGTTGCAGCTGTTCTCCGCCCTGCTCCCGCCGCCCGGGGTGGTCCGCTCGATCGAAACCGCGCTCGGCACCGGGAGGGGGCCGGGGTTCCGCTGGGCGCCGCCGGTCAACTGGCACATCACGCTCGGCTTCTTCGGCGAGGACGACATCCCGGCGCGCGCCGCCTGGCTGCGCGAGCGCGTCACCGGCAGGCCCGCCGTCCGCCTGCGACTGTCCGGTGCGGACACCTTCCCGAAAGTCCTGTGGCTGGGCGTGGAAAGCGACGGGCTGGCCGAGTTGGCGAACGCCGCGGGCGCCGAACTGGACGAGCGGCCGTACCGCCCGCACCTGACCCTCGCGCGCTACCCGGCCGGGCGGCACCCCGAAGCACGCGAGATCGCCGGCGCACTGAGCGGCTTCTCCAGTCCCGAGTGGACGGCCGCCGAGGTGGTCCTGATGAAGAGCACCGCCGGGGTCTACGCCCAGGTGGAGCGGTTTGCCCTGGACACGGGTTCGGGCGGCGCGCGACCCGGCTGGTAGCCTTGACGATTGGGTCCGGCTGCAGTCCGTGGCGGCCGAGACCGGCTCACCCGGCGTGAAGCTTCGTCCGGGCCGCACGGCACTGATTCAAGGAGAACACAGCGTGGCGCTGTCCACCGAAGAGAAGAAGTCGATCCTGACCGAGTACGGCGTGCACGACTCGGACACCGGATCCCCCGAGGCCCAAGTGGCCCTGCTGACCAAGCGGATCATCGGCCTCACCGAACACCTGAAGCAGCACAAGCACGACCACCACTCCCGCCGCGGCCTGCTCCTGCTGGTCGGGCGCCGTCGCCGCCTGCTCAACTACGTGGCGAAGGTGGACATCGAGCGGTACCGGTCGCTGATCCAGCGACTCGGCCTCCGCCGATAGCGCGCTGACGAGGGGGAGTGACCGCCACGGTCGCTCCCCCTCGCCACAACGGCGGGGACACGGGCGGTGACGCCGTGTCTCTGATAGACAACACAAGGCAACACCACAGGGCGCGAGCGACGCGCACGAGGGCATGTCCGCCGGTCCTCGGTAGTGGTTCCCGGGAACGCCTCCCGGGGACTTCGATCGAAGACCGGCCTCGTTCCTCGAGCGTCCCCCGGATGGGGTCCCAGGGTGGGAGATCGCCCGGCCCGAGACGAACGAGGAGAACAATTACATGACCGACGTGAGCACCGTGCACGAGACCGAAGCCGTGATCGACAACGGCCGCTTCGGCACCCGCACGGTCCGCTTCGAGACCGGCCGGCTGGCCCGCCAGGCCGCCGGTTCGGTCGTCGCCTACCTGGACGACGAGACCATGCTGCTGTCGGCGACCACGGCGTCGAAGCACCCGAAGGAGCACTTCGACTTCTTCCCGCTGACCGTGGACGTCGAGGAGCGGATGTACGCCGCGGGCCGGATCCCGGGCGCCTTCTTCCGCCGCGAGGGCCGTCCCTCCACCGACGCCATCCTGACCTGCCGCCTGATCGACCGGCCGCTGCGCCCGTCGTTCACCGACGGCCTGCGCAACGAGATCCAGATCGTGATCACCGTGCAGAGCCTGAACCCGGACGACCCGTACGACGTGCTGGCGATCAACGCCGCCTCGGCGTCCACCCAGATCTCCGGCCTGCCCTTCTCCGGTCCGATCGGCGGCGTCCGCGTGGCGCTGGTCGAGGACCAGTGGGTCGCCTTCCCGACCTGGAAGCAGCTGGAGAAGGCCACCTTCAACATGGTGGTGGCCGGCCGGATCGTCGGTGACGACGTGGCGATCATGATGGTCGAGGCCGAGGCCACCGAGGCCACCCTCGAGCTGGTCGCCGGGGGCGCCAAGGCGCCGAACGAGCAGGTCGTGGCCGAGGGCCTGGAGGCGGCCAAGCCGTTCATCCGGGTGCTCTGCGAGGCCCAGCAGGAGCTGGCCAAGGTGGCCGCCAAGCCGGTCGCGGACTTCCCGCTGTACCCGGCCTACCAGGCCGACGCCTACGACGCGGTCGCCGCGGCGGCCACCGACGAGCTGACCAAGGCGCTGGCCATCGCCGGCAAGCAGGACCGCGACAACGCCACCGACGAGGTCAAGGCCGCCGTGCTGGCCAAGGTCGGCGTCGGCGAGGGCGAGGCCTTCGAGGGGCGCGAGAAGGAGGTCGGCGCCGCGTTCCGGTCGCTGACCAAGAAGCTGATCCGCCAGCGCATCCTGCGCGACAAGGTCCGCATCGACGGCCGCGGCCTGACCGACATCCGGTCGCTGGGCGCCGAGGTCTCGGTGATCCCGCGGGCGCACGGCTCGGCGCTGTTCGAGCGCGGCGAGACCCAGATCCTGGGTGTCACCACGTTGAACATGCTCCGCATGGAGCAGCAGATCGACTCGCTGTCCCCGGAGACCACCAAGCGCTACCTGCACCACTACAACTTCCCGCCGTTCTCCACCGGCGAGACCGGCCGCGTCGGTTCGCCGAAGCGGCGCGAGATCGGCCACGGCGCGCTCGCCGAGCGGGCCCTGATCCCGGTGCTGCCGAAGCGGGACGAGTTCCCCTACGCGATCCGCCAGGTCTCCGAGGCGCTGGGCTCCAACGGCTCCACCTCGATGGGCTCGGTCTGCGCCTCCACCATGGGCCTGTACAACGCCGGTGTGCCGCTGAAGGCGCCGGTCGCGGGCATCGCCATGGGCCTGGTCTCCGACGACGTGGACGGCGAGACCCGCTACGTGGCGCTGACCGACATCCTCGGTGCCGAGGACGCCTTCGGTGACATGGACTTCAAGGTGGCCGGCACCAAGGAGATCGTCACTGCCCTGCAGCTGGACACCAAGCTCGACGGCATCCCGTCCGAGGTGCTGGCCGGTGCGCTGAACCAGGCCAAGGACGCGCGCCTGACCATTCTCGAGGTGATCGCCGAGGCGATCGACGGGCCGGACGAGATGAGCCCGTTCGCCCCGCGCGTGACCAGCGTGAAGATCCCGGTGGACAAGATCGGCGAGGTCATCGGCCCGAAGGGCAAGATGATCAACTCGATCACCGAGGAGACCGGCGCCGACATCTCCATCGAGGACGACGGCACGATCTACGTGGGCGCGGCCGACGGCCCGTCGGCGGAGGCGGCGATCGACAAGATCAACGCCATCGCCAACCCGCAGCTGCCCAAGGTCGGGGAGCGCTTCCTCGGCACCGTGGTGAAGACCGCCGCCTTCGGCGCCTTCGTCTCGCTGCTGCCGGGCAAGGACGGCCTGGTGCACATCTCCAAGCTGGGCAACGGCAAGCGCATCGGCAAGGTCGAGGACGTGGTCAACGTCGGCGACAAGCTGCGCGTGGAGATCGCGGACATCGACAACCGCGGCAAGATCAGCCTGGTGCTGGTGAAGGAGGACGACGCCGCCGACGCGGGCGACAAGCCCGCCGAGTCCGGCGCCGAGGCCGAGAAGGCCGACGCCAAGTAGCAGCCAGCCGCAGTTCAACGCTATGAGTGGGGCATTACTTGCGTTCATTGCAAGTAATGCCCCACTCATAGCATTCGGAGGAAGAAACCTCGATGCCGTCAAAGACGCCCGGGTACGCCCAGCCGGCCGGGTCGACCCGCCTGCTCGACTCCACCGCGGACGGCGCGGTGGTCAAGCGCACCGTGCTGCCCGGCGGCCTGCGGGTGATCACCGAGCACGTGCCCGCCTCGCGCTCGGCCACGGTCGGGCTGTGGGTCGGGGTCGGCTCGCGGGACGAGCCGCTGCCGGTCGCCGGGGCCGCGCACTACCTGGAGCACCTGCTGTTCAAGGGCACCGCGAACCGCGACGCCAAGCAGATCGCCGAGGAGATCGACGCGGTCGGCGGGGAGTTCAACGCCTTCACCGCCAAGGAGCACACCTGCTACTACGCGCAGGTGCTCGACGAGGACCTGCCGCTGGCCGTGGACCTGGTCACCGACGTGGTGTTCGAGGCGCTCTGCGCGGATTCCGATGTGGACACCGAGCGCAGCGTGGTGCTGGAAGAGATCGCCATGCGCGACGACGACGCCGAGGACCTGCTGCACGAGACCTTCGTCGGCGCGATACTCGGTGACCACCCGCTCGGGCGGCCGGTGCTGGGCACCGAGGCCTCGATCGCCGGGATGTCCCCGCAGGCGCTGCGCGGGTTCTACAAGCGCCGCTACACGCTGCCGCGGATGGTGCTGGCGGTGGCCGGGAACATCGACCACACCCAGGTGCTCCGCCTGGTGCGCAAGGCGTTGCGCGATCGTCTGTCCGGTTCGGACACCCCGGTGCCGCCGCGCCGGGGCCGGGCGCGGCTGGCCACGGCGCCGAAACTGGCCCTGCACACCGACGACACCGAGCAGGCCCACGTGATGCTCGGCCTGCGCGCGCTCACCCGGCACGACGAGCGCCGCTTCACCCTGTCCGTGCTCAACGCCGCGCTCGGCGGCGGCATGAGTTCCCGGCTGTTCCAGGAGATCCGGGAACGCCGAGGGCTGGCGTACCAGGTGTACTCGTCGGTGGCCAGCTACGCCGACACCGGGCACCTGGCCGTCTACGCCGGGTGCCAGCCGGAACGCCTCGGCGAGGTGGCCGGGGTGATCCGCGAGGTGCTCGCCGAGGTCGCGCGCGACGGGCTCACCGAGGCCGAGGTGACCAGGGCCAAGGGGCAGCTGCGCGGCGCGATGGTGCTCGGCCTGGAGGACTCCGCCTCCCGCATGTCACGCATCGGCAAGGGTGAGCTGAACTACAGCGAGTACCTCGGTGTGACCGAAACCATCGACCGGATCGACGCGGTCACCGCCGAGGACACCGCCGCGCTGGCGAAAGCCCTGCTCAGGGCGCCGGGCCGGGCGGTGGGGGTGTCCGCGGCCGCGGTGGTCGGGCCGTACGCTCACGCCGACGACCTTCCCGACGATCTGCACGAGGTGATTGCGTCATGAGCATCCGGGTGGCGGTACTGGGCGCGCGCGGGCGCATGGGCGCGCAGGCGGTGAACGCCGTCGAGGGTGCCGGCGACCTCGAGCTGGTCGCCGCGATCGACGCCGGCGACCGGCTGCTGGACGTGGTGGACAACGGCGCCGACGTGCTGGTCGACTTCACCCACCCCGATTCGGTGATGGGCAACCTGGAGTTCGCCGTGGAGCACGGCGTGCACGCGGTGGTCGGCACCACCGGGATGACCCAGGAGCGGCTGACCACGCTGGCCGGCTGGCTGGGGAACAAGCCGGAGCTGGGCGTGCTGATCGCGCCGAACTTCGCGCTCGGCGCGGTGCTGGCGATGCGGTTCGCCGAGCAGGCCGCCCGGTTCTACGCCTCGGCCGAGGTGATCGAGCTGCACCACAACCGCAAGGCGGACGCGCCGTCGGGCACCGCCGGGCACACCGCGCGCCTGATCTCGAAGGCCCGCGCGGACGCCGGTGTCGAACCGGGGCCCGACGCGACCACCGCCGAGGTGGACGGCGCCCGCGGCGCGCTGGTCGGCGACGTGCGCGTGCACTCGGTGCGCCTGCCCGGGCTGATCGCGCACGAGGAGATCCTCTTCGGCGCCGAGGGCGAGACGCTGACCATCCGCCACGACTCGATGGACCGGTCCTCGTTCATGCCGGGGGTGCTGCTCGGCGTGCGTTCGATCGCCAAGCGCCCCGGCCTGACCGTCGGGCTGGAGAACGTGCTGGAGCTGTAGCGGTGAAGGCTCGCAACTTCGCGCTGCTGCTGACCGCGGCGCTGGTGCTGTACTTCGTGCTGCTCGCCGGGCGCGCGATCGCGTTGCTCAAGACCGGCGAGGTGGTGCCGGTGGTGTTCGGCGTCGGTGTGCTGCTGCTGCCGCTGCTCGGCGTCTGGATCGTGGTGACCACCTGGCGGTCCGGGGTGCGCGTCCAGCAGCTCGCGCGGCGGCTGGACCGCGAGGGTGGCCTGCCGGACGTCTCCGACCTGCCGCGACGGCCGTCCGGCCGGGTGGACCGCGACGCCGCGGACGCCTGGTTCGACGAACGGCGGGCGGAACTGGACGCCGATCCGGAGAACTGGCGGCACTGGTACCGGCTGGCCCACGCCTACGACATCGCCGGAGACCGGCGGCGGGCCCGCGAAACCATGCGCAAGGCGGTCGAGCTGGAAGCGGCCGACTCAGAAGTTTAGCCAGCCGGCGAACATCGCCGGGGACGCGGCGAGCAGGCTGAACCGGGCGAACCGCCCGGCCAGGCCGGCGCCGAGGAACAACGACATCGGCATCCGCACCAGCCCGGCCAGCACCGTGGTGGCCATGAACGGCGGCAGGCCGACCACCGCGCTCACCCCGTAGGTGCCGGTCATCCAGGCGGGGTGCCGGTGGCAGCGTTCGCGCAGGCCCTCCAGCCAGGCGCGCACGCGCTTGGTGCGCAGTTCCCAGCGGGCGCGGCGCGCGGTCATCGGGCGTTCGCGGTGGAGCCGGTCGTGCAGGAACTTCGGCAGCTTGATGGTGCCCTTCGCGGCCAGGTAGTAGAGCAGCTTGCCGGCCACCTGGCCGATCGCCACCGCCGCGCCGATGGCCAGCCAGTGCACGCCCGGCTCGGTGCTGGCCAGCCCGATCACGAAGACCTCGACGCTGATCAGGGGCAGGATGGCGGAGCCGAACGCGACGCCGAGCGTCACGCAGAGCCAGCCGATCATCGCACCTCCTGTGGGGTCCCCGATCCAAGTTAGCAGCGCGACCTGAGCGCGACCCTGGTGCTGGCCCCCCTCTTGCCGCACCGGAAGATCACCTGATCGTCGTATTCCGGACACCTCGCGCTGGCAGGGTTGCGGTCGTGGCCGTCGCCGAGAAAACCGCCGCCGACCGGTTCATCGAGCTGTGCGGGGCGGTCACCAAACGGTTGCCGTTCGGGCTCGCCAAGGTGGTGCCGCCGACCTTCCTCGGCTTCTGCGTGATCAACGGCTTCACCTTCGGCGTGGACCTGCTGCTGCTAACCCTCCTGCACGGGCAACTGGGCCTGGCGGTTCCGCTGTCCATCACGGTGGCGTACGTGATCGCGTTCGGGCTGAGCTTCGTGCTCAACCGCGCGTTCAACTTCCAGTCGCACGCGCCGGTCGGGAAACAGGCCGTGCTGTACGCGATCGCGGTGGCGATCAACTACTTCGCGTTCATCCTCGGGGTGGGCAGCGGGCTGGTCGAGCTGGGCGTGCAGTACCACCTGTCGCGGCTGGTCGCGGGCGCGTGCGAGGGCGTGTTCATGTACAGCGTGCTGCGCTGGGTGGTGTTCAGGAGGTCAGCTGAAGGTACGCCAGCGAGCCGGTGATGCGGAGTTCGCGGATGGTCTTCTCGCCGGTGTCCAGCGTGCGGACGGTGCCGTCGGGGTGCCAGCCGATCCGCTTGTAGAAACCGAGCGAGGCGGCGTCGGACTGGGCCACCCACGCGATGCCGCGCTCGGCGCCGAGTTCGCGCAGCTCACGGGCCGCGTGGCCGAGCAGGCGGCCGCCGTGCCCGCGACGGCCCCAGCGCGGTTCGACCAGCATGGTGGCGATCAGGCCGACGCGCTCGGCGTCTTCGGGCAGCTCACCCGCGGCGGAGGCGACCTCGTCGGCCGGTGCCTGGCCCGCGACGCAGAAGCCGACGGTGAACCGGCCCTCGGTGGCCACCAGCACGGCCGTGCCGGGGTGCTCGACCGCGGCGGTCCAGTGCTGTTCGGTCTCGGGGGCGTCCAGTGCGGCCAGCGCCTGCTCGCCGAGGAACTCCGCGTAGGCGACCCGCCAGGTCTCCCGCTGGATGCGGGCGATCTCGGGCACGTCGGTGGGGGTGGCGGCGCGGACCTGGGCCTGGCTCATGGGGGGAACCTATCGGCACGGGTGTCCCGGGATTGTCGGTGGTCCCTGGCACGATGACGCCATCATGCAGACGGTGAGTGATTCGGTGGCGCGGCGCACGGCGCTGGCCGCACAGGGGTTCGCCGATCCGCGTCCGGGCGGGGAGCCCACGCGGCGGCATTTGCAGCGGGTGTTGTCGCGGGTGCAGCTGCTCCAGCTGGACTCGGTGAACGTGGCGGTCCGAGCGCACTACGCGCCGTTGTTCGCGCGGCTCGGTTCGTACGCGCCGGCGCTGGTCGACGACGCGGCGTGGACGCATTCGGCGCGGCGGCCGCGGTTGCTGGTGGAGAGCTGGGCGCACGAGGCGAGCCTGATCCCGGTGGAGGACTGGCCGCTGCTGCGCTCGGGGGCGAAGCGGATGGGCTGGTGGCGCGGGTACGAGAAGCTGCTGGAGCGCTCGCCGACGCTGGCCGAGGACGTGCTGGCGGTGGTCAAGGAGCACGGGCCGATCGGGGCCGGGGCGATCGAGCGCGAGCTGGCCGGGGAGCGGGTCCGGCGGCAGGGGCCGTGGTGGGACCGATCCGAGGTGAAGCGGATCTGCGAGTGGCTGTTCGGCATGGGGCAGTTGTCCACCGGCACGCGGCGCAGCTTCGAACGGCTCTACGACCTGACCGAGCGAGTGGTCCCGCCGGAGGTCCTGGCCACCACGGTGGCCAAGGACGAGGCGGCGCGGCGGCTGATCGGGAAGTCGGCGGCGGCGCTGGGCATCGCCACCGAGACCGACCTGCGCGACTACTACCGCCTCGGCCCGGACGTCGCCCGCCAGGCGGTGGCCGAGCTGGTCGAGGCGGGTGAGCTGGAGCCGGTGCGGGTCCGGAGCTGGAAGGCGCAGGCGTACCGGCACAGCAGCGCGCGGACCCCGCGTGCGATCACCGGGCGGGCGCTGTTGTGCCCGTTCGACCCGTTGATCTGGGAGCGGGCGCGGACCGAGCGGATGTTCGGGTTCCGGTACCGCATCGAGATCTACGTGCCGGAGCCGAAGCGGGAGTACGGGTACTACGTGTTCCCGTTCCTGCTGGACGGGGAGCTGGTGGCGCGGGTGGACCTGAAGGCCGACCGGGCGGCGGGGGTGCTGCGGGTGCAGGGGGCGTTCGCCGAGGCGGGGGTGGACCAGGCGCGGGTGCTGCCGGAACTGGCCGGCGAACTGCGGCACATGGCCGAGTGGCTGAACCTGTCGGGAGCCAGCGCGCAGCCGCGGGGGGATCTGGGGCCGGCGCTGGCCAAACTGCTGCGGTAGTTTCGCGGTCAGCTTGCGAGCGTGGAGCGGCGGCCGGTGACCGTGAGGACGACGCTCACCGCGCCCGCCGCGGCCAGGGCCAGGATGCCGGTGTGGAAGCCGTCGAAGGTGGTGGTCCAGGTGAGGGCGCCGAGTGCCGGGCCGAGGGAGAAGCCGAGGGTGCGCACCAGGGTGGCCACCCCGCTCGACGTGCCCAGCAGCTCCGGCGGCGTGTCCTCCAGCACGGCGGCCGAGTTGGGCCCGGCGAACAGGCCGTTCCCGATGCCGACCACGGCGAGCGGCCAGGCCACGTCCACCAGCTGAGCCCCCGGGCCGACGAGCAGGAGGCCCAGCAGCCCGGCCAGCGCGACCACCGCCCCCGCCGAGGCGACCGGCACCTTGCCGATCCGATCGGCGAGCACCCCGGCGATCGGGGAGGTCACCGCCATCGCCGCCGAGACGCTCAGGAGGGCCAGCCCGATCGTGCTCGGTGAGGCCGTGCGAAGGAGGTCGGCGAACAGGTAGGGCACCACGAAGTGCAACGCCCCGACGCCGGTGGTCACCCCGGCCATGGCGCCGAGTGCGAGCGCGATCTCGCGGCGTCGCAGCAGGGTGAGCACGGGTCGCGCGCCCGCGGTCCGCGCCCACGCCGCGGTCAGGGTCCCCGCCACGGCGAGCAACCCGATGAACCAGAGCGCATCCACCCCGGCGAAGTGCAAGGCGCCGAACAACCCCGCCGATGCCAACCCCAGCACGGCGGCCTCCCTGAGCAACCCACCGTCGGGCCACGGCAACCCCCGCCCAAGCGGCAACGGGCCTGCCTTACCGCTCGGGATCACCCGCCTCGCCAGGGCCAGGGTGAGCACCACGATCGGCAGGTTCACCGCGAACACCGACCGCCAGCCGAAGGACTCGGCGAGCCAACCGCCCACCACCGGCCCGCCCACCCCGCTCAGCGGGATCAGCGTCAGCACCAGCCCCATCGCCCGCGCGCGGTGCTCCGGCCGGGCCGCCCGCGCCACGATCGGCAGGCTGACCACCCCCACCAGACTGCCGAACACCCCCTGCAGCACCCGCCCGGCGAGCAGCACACCGAACGCCGGCGCCACCGCGATCACCAGGCTGGTCACCCCGAACCCCGCGGTCGCCAGCACGAACGCGGGCAGCGGCCCGGCCCGGTCGAGCCACCGCCCGGCCGGCACGCTCAACGCCACCAGCGGCAACGAGTAAGCCAGCAGCACCCACTGCACCGCCGACGGGCTGACCCCGAACTCCGCCCCGATCGACGGCAGCGCCACCGCCACGATCGTCATGTCCAGCGCCGCGAGCACCACCCCGAGCGCGGCGACCGCCACCGCGCCCCAGTTGGTGCGCGAAACCGGTTCGGTCACGCGAACGCCCCCAGCCGGATCCGGTCGCGCAGGCCGTGCAGCAGGGCGCTCATCCCGCGCCGCAGTTCGTGGTCGAGCAGGCGGTCGTCCTCGTCGAGCTGCCGCGCCACCCGCCCGACCGGCAGCGTGCCGTCGAGCACCTCGGCACCGGCGAGCTTGAGCACCTTCCGCAGTTCGTCCTGCGCCCACGCCGCGCCGTGCACCCCGTTGCTCGCCCCGATCACCGCGGCCGGCTTGCCGGTCAGCACCCCCTCGCCGTACGGCCGCGACGCCCAGTCCAGCGCGTTCTTCAGCTGCCCCGGGATCGAGCCGTTGTACTCCGGCGTCGCGATGAGCAGTCCCTCCGCGTCCGCGATCGCCCGCCGCAGTTCGGCCACGCCACCCGGCTCCGGCCCGGTTTCGGCGTCCTCGTCGAACGGCGGCACCAGGCTCAGCCCGCCCCACCGGCGGAGCTCCATGCCGCGCGGCAGTTCGTAGCTGGCCGCGGTGAGCAGCCGCCCGTTGAACGACCCTTCCCGCAGACTTCCCGCGATACCAAGGATCTTGACGCCCATCGTGTGCTCCCGGCTCCCCGGGCCGGCGATTCCGGCCCACTGGGATCGAGCCTCTCGATAAGGCCACCCACCCCACATGAGGCAGCAGCCCTATTCGCCGGGGTAGCACCAAGCCACCGCCTAAGTCAGTCGAACAGGCCCAGCTGGTTGGCCGTCGCCGCGGCCTCGACGCGGTTCGCGACGCCGAGCTTGCCGAGGATGTTCGACACGTGGACGCTGGCCGTCTTCGCCGAGATGAACAGCTCGTCGGCGATCTCCCGGTTGGCCTTGCCCGCCGTCACCAGGCGCAGGATCTCCAGCTCACGCGGGGTCAGCCCGAGCCGGGCGTGCCCGTTGCCCAGTGGTTCGGGCGCGCCGGGCACCACCTGGATCCTGGCCCGCCTGGCCAGATCGGCGACGCGGTCGCGCAACGGCCTCGCGCCCAGCTGCCCGGCCAGTCCGTAAGCCTCGCGCAGCAGTTCCGCGGCGGCTTCGCGGTCACCGTCGGCGGTGATCGCGGCCGCCGCCGAACCCAGGCAGGCCTGGGCGAGCCGCAGCGGCTGGCCGAGTTCGCGCCAGGCCGCGGTCGCGGCGTCCCAGTCGTCGCGCTCACCACCGGTGTAGGCGTCGAAGAGCCGCGCGAAGGCGTGCTGCACCGGCCCGGCGATCGGTAGTTCCGCGGCGATCCGGCGCAGGCGGGCCAGCAGGTCGGTGCCGCGCCAGGACGGGTCGTGGTCGGCGAGCCTGCTGCCGAGCACCAGCAACGGCCAGAGCAGCCTGCCCGCCGCGGCCAGCTGCGGGTGCGCGAGCGCGCGTTCGAGCACGGCCCGCGCCTCGCCGTACCGCCCCTGCGTGAGGCGCAGCTCGGTTTCCAGGCGTGCCACCAGGAACGGGTCCTGGTTGAACCGGACGTCCTCGCCGAACTGCTCGTGCGCGCGGGCGAGCAGCCGCTCCGGCAGTTCGGGTTCACCGCGTTGCAGTGCGATGTATCCCTTGAGGCACAACAGGTGTTCGCGGAACGCGGGCGCGGGGGCGAGGTCGAGCGCCTGTTCGAGGACGGCCATCGCCTCGTCCCAGCGGCCGCCGTCGATCATCGCGCCGGCCAGGTTCAGGCTGTGCTGCGCACCGGCCGCGCGGTACAGGCCGGTCTCCTTCGCCACCACCAATCCCGTGCGTGCCTTGGCTTCCGCCTCGGGCAGCCGGCCGAAAGCCCGCAGCAGCGAGGATTCCGCGTGGATGGCGTGCAGGCGCAACCGGTGCTCGCCCAGTGTTTCGGCGATCGCCCCGGCGCGCTTCAGCCGCGGCAACTGCTCCTCCAGGTCGCCGAGGCGCGCGTCGAGCACGGCGAGGGTGATCAGCGCGGCGGCTTCGGCGGACCGTTCTCCGTTGTGGCACGAGGATTCCAGTGCCGCTTCCGCCGCGTCCCGGGCTTCGTCGGCACGCGGGATCTCCATCAGGCGCGCGGCGTAGGAGTTCAGCAGGTGCCCGCGCGCGGGGTGGTCCTCCGGCACCAGGCGGATCGCCTCGCGGTGGTCCTCCAACGCGCCGGGCTGCCCGAGGTGTGCCCGCAACCGGGCCCGCTGGTCGAGCAAGGCGGCCGCGCGCACCCGTTGCGCGTCACGGTCGATCTCGGCCAGCGCCATGGTCGCGAAGCGTTCGCCGCTGACGTTGTCCCCGGCCCGGCTCGCCGCTTCGACGGCTTGCTCCAGCACCGTCGCGTAGTCGATGCCGCCCAGTTCGCAGCACGGATCCGGGACCAGGGCCCACAGTTCGCGCACGCGGTCGAGCATGCGGGCCTGCTCGGCGTAGGCGAGCAATCGCTGCGCCTCGCCCGCGGCCCGCCAGGCCGCGCAGATCGCGCTCGGGAAGTCACCCGCCCGGTACAGGTGCTGGGCGAGTTCGGTGACCGAGGGCGCGCCCGCGGACAGCGTGGGGTCCTCGCGCATCGCCTCGGCGTACCGCGCGTGCAGCGACCGGCGCTCGCCCGGCATCAGGTTCGCGGTGGCCGCCGCGCCGATCAGCGCGTGCCGGAAGCGGTATCCCTCGCCTTCGATGACGAGCACGTTCGCGTCGACCGCGGCCCGCACGGCGGCGGAGAGCGCTCGTTCGTCCAGTTCCGCGACCTCGCTGAGCAGCGCGTGGCAGACGGTGACCTCGCTCAGTCCGATCAGCCCGGCGACGTAGGCGGCATCCGGTGGCAGCCGGTCGATCCGGGACGCCAGCAGGTCCTCCAGCGAAGCCGGGATCTCGCCGGTGTCGTCGTTGTTCTCGCAGTCCAGCATCGCTTCGACGAACAGCGGATTTCCTTCGCTGCGCTGGAAAACCGCGGAGACCAGCTCGGGATCCGGTTCGCGGCCGAGGATGTGGCGCACCAGCTGCACCACTTCGTGCTTGCCCAGCCTGCCGAGTTCCAGCCGCTGCGCCCACGGCAGCCGGGCCAGCTCGGCCAGCAGCGACCGCAGCGGGTGCGCGCGGTTCAGCTCCTCGGACCGGTGCGTCACCAGCACCAGAGAACCGGGGACCGCGCCCTGGTTGCGCACCAGGAAGTCGAGCAGGTCGCGGCTGGAGCGGTCGGCCCAGTGCGCGTCCTCGATCACCAGCACCACCGGCCGCTCGGCGGCGAGCCTGCCGAGCAGCGCGAGCACGCCTTCGAACAACCGCGGGCGCGCGTCGTCACCGACCGGGCCGGGGCCGCGCACGGTGCCCGGCAGCAGAGGCGCGAGATCGGCCTTGTCCGGCAGCAGCCGGTCGAAGTCGGCCGGGCCGGTGGCCGCCGCCAGCCCGCGCAACGCGGCGACGAACGGCGCGAACGGCAGGCCGTCCGCGCCGAGTTCCACGCAGCCGCCGGACAGCACGGTCGCCTTGGCGCCCGCCCGGTCGAGGAACTCCGCCACCAGCCGGGACTTGCCGACCCCGGCCTCCCCGCCGACGAGCAGGGTGGCCTGGCCACCACCGGCCACCCGGTCGAAGGCCTCGGCCACCCTGCTCGTCTCGCCGTCGCGCCCGACCAGCACCGGGCTCACCACTTGGAGGCTCATTTGCCCCCGAGTTTATCGCCGGAACGGCTGATCGGTCTCGGTTTCACGCGCCGGCGCTGGTCACCACCGCGTCGCCGGAACCGGTGCGCATGCGCGCCCGCACCGCGGCCGCCTCCTCCGGCGGGGTCTCCCGCACCGGGAGTTCGCTGGACACGCGCCCGGACACGGTGGACACGTCGACCTCCGCGGTCACCCCGGAAGCCACGCCGAACCGGATCTCGCCGGACCCGGTGTTGAGCTCCATCGAGCCGGACTTCGCCTCGGCCACGGTGAGATCGCCGCTGCCGCTGCGGGCCATCACGTCTCCGGAAACCGCGCCGAGCCAGATGTCGCCGGTGCCGGTGACCACGGTGGCCGAGCCGGTCGGCGCGGCCAGCCGCACCGATCCGCTGCCGGAGCGGACCTGCAGCCCGTAGGTGCTCGGGCCGAGCTGGACCTCACCGGAGCCGGTGCGCACGTTGGCCGCGGCCTTGGTCTCGCCGAGCGAGACGTCACCCGATCCGGTGGAGATGCTGGCGCGCCCGGCCGTGCCGGTGACCGTCACGTCGGCGGCGCCCGCGCGAATGCCCAGGTGCGAGCCGCGCGGCGCGTGCACGGTGACGTTCAGCGGCACCTTGCGCAGCGGCAGCGCCTTGGGCCCGCGGACGATGATCTGGTCACCGACCTGCTCGATCCGCGACTGGCGCACCGCCTCGGCCGGTGAGCCGAGCACGTCGGTGTCGAACTGGTCGCCGAAGCGCTCGGTCACCCAGCTCAGCACCGCGTTCACGCCGTCGGCCCACGGGGCCTGGGCGGCCGGCTCGTGCCGGAGTTCGACGGTGGTCTCGGCCTCGCCGTCGGACTCGGCCAGCAGGACCTGGACCCGGCCGACGGTGATGCTGACGTCCAGCTCGATCGGGCCGGTGGCGGGGAAGTTGCCGGTGCGGACGAGGTGGTCGTCCGGCTGTCCGGTGGTGTCTCCGGTGCTCATCAGCCCTGCACCCAGCCGTGCATGCGGGTGCTGCTGTTCGGCCCGCGCCGCTGCTCGCCCTGCTCGAACGGGGCCTTGCCCTGCAGCGCGCCCTGCACCGCCTGGGTGACGAAGGTGTTCAGCGAGACGCCCTGTGCGGACGCGGCGCGCTCGGCCTGGTTCTTCACCTGGTCGAACAGCCGCAGCGTCATCCGGCTGATCTCGCCGCTGTCGAACGGCATCTTGGGCTCGGACTTGGGCTCGCGCGGCTTCTCGGCGGCAGGCTCGCTCTCGGTCTTCTCACCGGCGCCGCTCGTGCCGGTGACCACCACGCGCACGTCCCGGCCGTCGAGCCGGACGTCGACCAGGTAGTCGGGCTGGTTGGCGGTGACCTCGGCGGCGAGGTCGGCGAGCGCGTTCATCAGCGCCAGGCGCATGGCCGGTTCGAGGGTCGCGGCGAGCACCGCGGCGGTCTGCCGGGTCTGCTCGTCGCCCGCCGAGGCCGCCGTGGCGAGGTCCTCGCGGAGGCTGGAGATGTACGTCGTCAGGTCCATGACACCACAGTGATGTCATTCGTGGTGTCAGTCAAGGAAGCGGCGACATCATCCGGGACATCCCGGAGACATCTCGGGGTGCGCGTTAGGCTGCCGGGGTCGAGGGGGAAGCGCGGAGGGAGCGGCTTTGGCCAGGGTGCAGTTGATCGCGAAGACGGAGTTCTTCCCGCCCGACGACGTGCCGTGGTCCACCGACGCCGACGGCGGGCAGGCGCTCGCCGAATTCGCCGGCCGGGCCTGTTACCAGTCGTGGCAGAAGCCGAACCCGCGGACCGCCACCAACGCCGGGTACCTCGACCACGTGATCGAGGTCGGGCACCTGTCGGTGCTGGAGCACGGTTCGGTCACCTTCTACCTGACCGGGATCTCGCGGTCGCTGACCCACGAACTGGTGCGCCACCGGCACTTCTCCTATTCGCAGCTGTCGCAGCGGTACGTGCCCGAGGCGTTCGTCGAGCCGGACGTGATCGCCGAAGACCCGGAGCTGCACGAGAAGTTCGTCGCCGCGACGCGGGCCAGCCTGGCCGCGCACACCGAGCTGCTGGCCGGGCTGGAAGCCAAGTTCGCCGACTCGCCGAGCGCCACGCTGCGCCGGAAGCAGGCGCGGCAGGCCGCGCGCGCGGTGCTGCCGAACGCCAGCGAGACCCAGATCGTGGTGACCGGGAACTACCGCGCGTGGCGGCACTTCGTCGGGATGCGCGCCACCGAGCACGCCGACGTGGAGATCCGCGCGCTGGCCGTGGAATGCCTGCGGGAGTTGCAGAAGGCGGCGGGCAACGTGTTCGCCGACTTCACCATCTCGCGGCTGCCAGACGGGACCGAGATCGCCACCAGCCCGAAGGTGCTGGAAGGCTGATGCGCCGCCTCGTCATCGACGTCCAGCCGCTGGAGTACGCGGTCGCCAGGCTGGAACCGGACCAGGCCGTGCCGTCGGAACTGTTCTCGCACCCCGGGCAGGTGCTGGTCTCGGTGACCAGGACGCAGCGCGAGGTGTCGATCATCTGCCCGGTGAAGTTCGCGCCCGCCGGCGCCCGCGTCGAAGCGGACTGGCGGCTGTTGTCGGTCCGGGGGCCGCTGGCCTTCACGCTGACCGGGATCATCGCCGCGCTGGCGAGCGAACTGGCCGCGGCGGGGGTGGCGCTGTTCACCCTGTCGACCTTCGAAACCGACCACGTGCTGGTGAAGTCCGACGACCTGACCAGGGCCATCAACGCCCTGCAGGCCGCGGGCCACGACGTGTCCATGTAACGCTCCGCCACGGCGCCTGCCGCCGCGCGGCCCGCTTCCGGCCCCGGCAACGTCCCGCCGAGGTGGCGTGAATGTGGCTTTCACTGCCGAATTCGCTGTGAAAGCCACATTCACTGCGTCCGGCCCGCGCTCCGCCAACGGGATTGACATCACACCTGTCCCCGTTACGGCGGTATGTACACCGATGTTCGGCGTGCCTAAAATTCAAGTTGCACCGCTTGAAACCGGAGGTTTGCCATGGCGTTGACCGATGCCGCCCCGTCGAGCCGGGAGCGCCTGAAGCGGGTGCGGGCCGGGTCGATGCTGCTCGGCCCGGCCTTCGTCGCCGCGATCGCCTACGTCGACCCCGGCAACGTGGCCTCCAACATCAGCGCCGGCGCCCAGTTCGGCTACCTCCTGGTCTGGGTGATCGTGGCGGCCAATCTGATGGCCTGCCTGGTCCAGTTCCTCTCCGCCAAGCTCGGCCTGGTCACCGGCCTCTCCCTGCCCGAAGCCGTCCGCGAGCGCACCTCGCGCCCGACCCGGCTCGCCTACTGGGCCCAGGCCGAACTCGTCGCCATCGCCACCGACCTGGCCGAGGTGGTCGGCGGCGCGATCGCCCTCTACCTGCTGTTCGACCTCCCGCTGCTGCTCGGCGGCGTGATCACCGGCGTGGTGTCCATGGCCCTGCTCCTGGTGCAGGACAAACGCGGCCAGCGCCCGTTCGAGCGGGTGATCACCGGCCTGCTCGCGGTGATCGCGGTCGGCTTCCTGACCAGCGTCGTGGTCCAGCCGCCGTCGGTGTCCGGCACGCTCGGCGGCCTGGTCCCGCGGTTCGACGGTGCCGAGAGCGTGCTGATCGCCGCCGCCATGCTCGGCGCCACCGTGATGCCCCACGCGGTGTACCTGCACTCCGGCCTCGCCCGCGACCGGCACGGCCGGGTCGAGGGGGAGCGCCGCACCAAACTGCTCAAGGCGACCAAGTTCGACGTCGGGCTGGCGATGCTGCTGGCGGGCGCGGTGAACCTGTCGATGGTCCTGCTCGCGGCCACCACGCTGCGCGGCCGCGAAGGCGTCGACTCCATCGAGGGCGCGCACGCGGCGGTCGGGGACGTGCTCGGACCGGGCATCGCGCTGCTGTTCGCGATCGGCCTGCTCGCCTCCGGCCTGGCGTCCACTTCGGTCGGTGCCTACGCCGGCGCGATGATCATGCAGGGCCTGCTGCGCAAGCGGATCCCGCTGCTGCTGCGCCGCCTGGTCACCCTCGCCCCGGCGATCGTGGTGCTCGCGATCGGCGTCGACCCGAGCCGCGCGCTGGTGGTCTCGCAGGTGGTGCTGTCCTTCGGCATCCCGTTCGCACTGGTCCCGCTGGTCCGGCTGACCAGCGACCGCGAGCTGATGGGCGCCGACGCCAACCACCGCGCCACCACCGCGGTGGCCTGGCTGGTGGCCGCGGTGATCATCACGCTGAACGTGGCACTGCTGTACCTGACCTTCGCCGGCTGAACACCGTTATTCCCCGGCTCCGCCAGGAACCGCACGGCGCCCCACGCGGTCGGACTACCATCCTGGCCAAACCGAGGGAGGCGCGCCGATCGTGACCGAGGAAACGACCCAGCGGGCCCAGGCGCCCGCGCCCGGGCCCCGTGTGATCGCCGACAGGTACGTCCTGCTCGGCGAACTCGGCCGAGGCGGCATGGGCGTGGTCTTCCGCGCCGAGGACCGGGTGATCGGCAGGCACGTCGCGATCAAGGAACTGCGCCTGCCCGACGGTGCCGACGACGCGGGCGTGTTCTCCGAGCGCGTGCTGCGCGAGGTCCGCACCGGCGGCAGGCTCAACGACCCCGCCGTGGTCACCGTGTTCGACGTGGTCGCCGAAGCGGGCACCACCTACATCGTGATGGAACTGGTCGAGGCGCCCACCCTGTCGGACCTGGTGCGCGAGCGGGGCGCGCTGCCCGCCCCGCAGGTGGCCAGCATCGGCCTGCAGGTGCTGTCCGCGCTGCAGGCCGCGCACGAGGCGGGCATCGTGCACCGCGACGTCAAGCCCGGCAACATCATGGTCGCGCCCAACGGCCGGGTGAAGCTGACCGACTTCGGCATCGCGCAGGCGGTGGACGACCCGCGGCTGACCACCAGCGGCATGATCGTCGGCAGCCCGGCGTTCATGGCGCCGGAACGCGTTTCCGGGCACGAGGCCGGGCCCGCCTCGGACCTCTGGTCGCTCGGCGTGACGCTGTTCTTCGCCGCCGAGGGCGTTCTCGCCTTCGAGCGCACCAGCACCGCCGCCACGCTGCACGCGATCATGAACGAGGTCCCGTACCTGACCCGCACCCAGGGCCCGCTCGCCTCGGTGGTGATGGGCTTCCTGGTCGCCGCGCCGGAGGGCAGGCTGACCGCGCACCAGGCACACGGGCTGCTGCAGATGGCCGCCGCGGGCACCGGCCAGCACACCCCGACGTCCGTCTACAACGGACCGCCGCCGACCATGGCCGGCCCCGCGCCGACGCAGTACGCCCGGCCGCAACAGCCGCCCGCCCCGCCCGCGAAGGGCAGACGCTCGCTGGTGGTCACCGGGGCGGTGCTGGCCGCCATCCTGCTGCTGGCCGGTGGTTTCTTCGCCGGGAACTGGTGGGGGACACCGAGCACGGACTCGGCGATGCAACCCGGGCTGACCTACGGCCAGCAGGGCGACATCCAGCAGTTCGACCCGCCGTCGGGTTCGCAGCGCTGCTACAACGTGCCACTGGAGCCGGGCCGCTCGATCTCGTCGAGCAACAAGGTCGAGTGCGACAAGGAGCACGACTTCGAGGTGTTCGCCTGGCCCGGCACGCTCGGCGGCGACAGCAGCGTCAGCGACAAGGCGCCGCTGGCCCAGTACCCCGGCCTCGACCGGTTGCGCGTGGCGCTGGAGGGCCACTGCGCGCTGAAGTTCAACTCGAACGCGGTGGACCCGAAGCAGCGGCCCAACCTGCAGTACCGGGTGCTGCTGCCGACCCAGCAGGCGTGGGACGCGCCGGAGGACGACTACAACAACGTGGTCCGCCACGGCTACTGCGTGCTGAGCAAGACCGGCGGCGGGCAGCTGGACAGCCCGGCACTGGTGGAGGTCCGGTAGGCGGAGGAGTTCCGGTCACCGAGCCCGTCCGCCGGGGATTCTGCACCGACCGGTGACCAGGTGCGTTGATCATGTGATATTGCGAGGTCGACGCCGGGTTACCGGCGGTGAAGAGGTACCGTCGGGGGCATGTCCACTCCACCTTCGGCAGCGCCGGGACGGCCGTTCGGCCGCGTGCTCACCGCGATGATCACCCCCTTCGACCGCGACGGGGCACTGGCGCTGAAGCGGGCGCAGGAGATCGCGAAGCACCTGGTGGACCTGGGCAACGACGGGCTGGTGGTGAACGGCACCACCGGCGAGAGCCCGACCACCTCCGACGCGGAGAAGGCGGACCTGATCCGCGCCGTGGTCGAGGCCGTCGGCGACCGCGCCACCGTGGTCACCGGTGCCGGCACCTACGACACCGCGCACAGCGTGGAACTGGTGCGCCAGGCCGAGAAGGCCGGCGCGCACGGCGCGCTCGTGGTCACCCCGTACTACTCGCGGCCCACCCAGGCGGGCCTGCACGCGCACTTCACCACCGTGGCCGAGGCCACCGAACTGCCGATCATGCTCTACGACATCCCGCCGCGCTCCATCGTGCCGATCGAGGTCGACACCCTGCGCCGCCTCGCCGAGCACCCGCGCATCGTCGCGGTCAAGGACGCCAAGGGCGACCTGCTGGCAGGCAGCGAGGTCATCGCGAACACCGACCTGGCCTACTACTCCGGCGACGACGGGCTGAACCTGCCGTGGCTGTCGGTCGGCGCGGCCGGGGTGGTCAGCGTGGTCGGGCACGTGGTCGCCGGGCGCATCCGGGCGATGATCGAGGCCTACGAGGAGGGCGACACCTCCACCGCGCGCACCAACCACCGCGGCATGCTGCCGGTCTACCGGGCCTTCTCCCGGGTCGGCGGGGTGGTCTTCAGCAAGACCGCGCTGCGGCTGCGCGGGTACGATGCGGGCGACCCGCGGTTGCCGATCGTGCCGGCCACCGAGGAGCAGATCGCGGCCATCTCGGCGGATCTGACCCAGGCTGGCGTGCCGCTCGACGCCGCACCGGCGGGCGACTGGCATAGTTCACGGGTGGCGCACGCCGACTCCGCGGCGGCGTACGTCGCACCGACCACCCATACCAGCGTTGGGACAATTCACCGTTGAGCTCACTGTCCATCGGACCCGGCCCCACCTCGGCACCACCCGCACTCCCTGACGGCGCCCTGCGCGTGGTCGCGCTCGGCGGCATCGGCGAAGTCGGCCGGAACATGACCGTCTTCGAGTTCGACGGCAGACTGCTGATCGTCGACTGCGGTGTGCTCTTCCCCGAGGACGACCAGCCGGGCGTGGACCTGATCCTGCCCGACTTCCGGGCGATCGAGGACCGGCTCGACGACATCGAGGCGCTGGTGCTCACGCACGGCCACGAGGACCACATCGGCGCCGCGCCGTTCCTCCTGCGCCTGCGGCCCGACCTGCCGATCTACGGTTCGCGGTTCACCCTGGCGCTGCTCGCGGCCAAGTGCAAGGAGCACAAGCAGCGGCCGAAGCTGATCGAGGTCAAGGAGACCGAGCGGCGCCGGGTCGGCCCGTTCGACCTGGAGTTCTTCGCGGTCAACCACTCCATCCCGGACGCGCTGGCGGTGGCCATCCGCACCCCGGCCGGGGTGGTGCTGCACACCGGTGACATCAAGCTCGACCAGCTCCCGCTGGACGGGCGGCTGACCGACCTGGCCGGGTTCTCGCGGCTCGGCGACGAGGGCGTGGACCTGTTCTGCGTGGACTCGACCAACGCCGAGGTGCCCGGGTTCGTGATGCCCGAGCGCGACATCGGCCCGGTGCTCGACGACGTGATCCGGCGGGTGGACCAGCGGGTGATCGTGGCCTGCTTCGCCAGCCACGTGCACCGCGTGCAGCAGGTGCTCGACGTGGCCGTGCAGCACGGCCGCCGGGTGGCCTTCGTCGGCCGCTCGATGGTCCGCAACATGGGCATCGCCGCCGAGCTGGGCCTGCTCAACGTGCCCGACGGGCTGCTGGTCGACCTGGACCAGGCGGCAAACCTGCCGGAGAGCAAGGTCTTGTTCGTCTCCACCGGTTCGCAGGGCGAGCCGCTGTCCGCGCTGTCGCGGATGGCCCGCGGGGAGCACCGGCAGATCTCGATCAAGGCCGGGGACACCGTGGTGCTGGCCAGCTCGATGATCCCGGGCAACGAGACCGCGGTGTTCGGCGTGGTCAACGGCCTGGTCCGGCTCGGTGCGAACGTGGTGCACCAGGGCAACGCCAAGGTGCACGTGTCCGGCCACGCCTCGGCCGGTGAGCTGCTCTACCTCTACAACGCGGTGCGCCCGAGCAACGTGATGCCGGTGCACGGCGAGTGGAAGCACCTGGTGGCCAACGGCGAGCTCGCGGTCCGCACCGGCGTCGCGCCGGAGAACGTGGTGATCGCCGAGGACGGCGTGGTGGTCGACCTGGTCGACGGCCGCGCGCGGCTGAGCGGCCGGGTCGAGGTCGGGCACGTCTACGTCGACGGGCTGTCCGTCGGCGACGTGGGCGAGTCCACCTTGTCCGACCGGCTGGTCCTCGGCGAGGGCGGGTTCATCGCGATCAACGTGGCGGTGGATTCGAGCACCGGGCGCGCGGTCAGCCCGCCGACGGTCTCCGGGCGGGGCTTCTCCGACGACCCGAAGGCGCTGGACGCGGTGGTGCCGCTGGTCGAGATGGAGCTGTCGCGCACCGAGGCCGAGGGCATCACCGACACGCACCGGATCGCGCAGTCGGTCCGGCGGGTGGTCGGCCGCTGGGTGGCCGAAACCTACCGCCGCCGCCCGATGATCGTGCCGACGGTCATTCCGGTCTGACGCGTCGCCGCCTCTTGCGTGCCCGCTTAATCTGGACGGGGACTCCCGGCCAGGAGGCGGCGCATGGGGCGACATTCCGCGGTTCCGGTCCGAAGACTACGGCGGTTGCCGGTCCTGCTGACGGCCGCCGTGCTCGTGGTGGCCGGGATCTCCTGGGGTGCCGTGGTTTTCGTGCGCGCCCGCACCGGCTGCGCCGAACCGGTGAAGCTGCGCGTGGTCGCCTCCGAGGAGACAGCGCCCGCGCTCGCCCGCCTCGCGAGCGCGCTGCCGCCGGGCACCGGTCCGGGCTGCGGCACGGTCGAGGTGCAGAGCCGGAGTTCGCTGCGCACGGTGGAGGACCTCGCGTTGCCCCAGACCAGCGCCCCGCACGTCTGGGTGCCGGAGTCGACGCTGATGCTGCGGCGCGCCAGGGAGGCCGGGGCCACCGACATCCCGGCTTCGGGCCGTTCGATCGCGAGTTCACCGGTGGTGCTCGCACTCGACGAGCGGGCCGCGAGCACGCTCGGCTGGCCGGGCAGGACGCTCACCTGGTCCGACGTGCTCGGCCCGGCCGACAGCGGGCTGCGTGTCGGCATCCCCGATCCGGCACGTGATCCGGTCGGGGTGTCGGCGTTGTTCGCCGCGCGCGACACGGTCAAGGGCAAGCCGGACCCGGGGGCGGCGTTCGCCGAGTTGCTGCGCCGGTTGTCGCCGAACATGGTCGCGGGCGCGCCAGAACTGTTCAGCAGGCTGCCGTCGGCGGATGTGCGGGAGACCCTGACCGCGTTCCCCACCACCGAGAACTCCTTGCTGCGCCACAACGTCGAGCAGGGCGGGCGCGGACTGGTCGCGGTGTACGCACCGCTGGCGCCCGCGCTGGACCACCCGTTCGTCGTGCTGCCCGCCGCCGGTGCGGCCGAACGCGCCGCGGCGGACCGGTTCCTGCGTGCCGTCGAAGCCCCCGAGGGCGTGCAAGTACTGGCGGACGCGGGTTTCCGGGCCCCCGGCGGGCAGGCGCTGCGCGACCGGACGCAGGACGGGCGGGTGGTCTCACGGGACATGCAGCCCGCGATGATGCCGCCCGCCGACGAGGTCGACCTGATCCTGAACCAGTGGGCCGGGATCAACCTGAGCTCCCGGTTGCAGGTGCTGATCGACGTCTCGGGTTCGATGAACGCGGTGGAGCCGGTCAGCGGCCGCACGCGCATGGAGCTGACGCGGGAGGCGGCGCAGCGCGCGCTGCGGTTGTTCCGGCCGACCAGCGACCTCCGGATCCTGACCTTCTCCACGAAACTGGACGGGGACAAGGACTACCGCGAGGTGCTGCCGATGGCGCCGGTGAGCGAGCACCTGGCGGGCGGCGCGGAGGCGGTGCTCGGCGCGATCCAGGCGACGCAGGGGCAGACCGGGTTGTACGACAGCGTGCTCGACGCGTACCGGACGGCGCGCGCGGAATGGGAACCGGGACGGCTGAACCTCGTCGTGGTGATGACCGACGGGCGCAACGAGGATTCCCACAGCATCACCCGCGCGGAACTGCTCACCCAATTGGGTGGCTTGGTCGACCCGAAACGCCCGATCCAGCTGATCGGCATCGGCGTCGGCCCGGAGATCGACGTGACCGAACTGCAGGAAATCACCGCGGCGACCGGTGGTCAGGCGTTCACCACCCCGGATCCGGGGCAGATCAACGAGGTTTTCTACGCGGCGCTGAGCAAGCTCTCGTGCTGTAACTGACCCGGTGTGCACGCGGTGGCCACCCTCTGCGAATCTAGGCGCTGTCCGGTAAGTCACGCTCGCGGTCTCCGCGCGGACTCACCGGACAGCGCCTAGGCGCACCACCCGATTCTTCCGTTTCCACGAGGAGCTTCGCATGTTCCGCTTCCCCCGACGGCAGGTCCTGGCCGTCGCCGGTGTGACCACGGCGCTGGTGCTCGCCGGTTGTTCCGGAGAGGATGCCGCGCCAGAGCCGACCCCGCAGGCACCGCCCGCGGCGGCGGCAGGCCCGCAGGTGTCCGGGGAGTTCAACGACGCGGACGTCGCCTTCGCCACCGAGATGATCCCGCACCACCAGCAGGCCGTGGACATGGCGGCGCTGGCGGTGGAGAAGTCGGGCAACGAGAAGGTCAAGGCGCTGGCGCTGAAGATCCGGGACGCGCAGGACGCGGAGATGGCGCAGCTGTCCGGCATGCTCGAGGTGTGGGGGCAGCAGCCGCCGGAGGACCCGGGCCTGGACCACGGCGGCCACTCGGGCATGGTCACCGACGCCGACATGATGGCCCTGGAATCGGCCAGTGGCCCCGAATTCGACACCAAGTTCATCGAGCTGATGACCCGGCACCACGAGGGCGCGGTGAAGGTCGCCGACACCGAGAAGGCGAACGGGAAGAATCCGCAGGCGAAAGAACTCGCCGGCAAGATCAGCCAGGACCAGCAGGCCGAACTGGGTGAGCTGAAGGCGTTCTAGGCGGGCGCCGCGCCGCCGGGGGTTTTGCCGGGGGAGTTGAGCTGGACGATCAGGGCGCCGCCGAGCAGGATGGCGGCGCCCAGCAGCTGCACCCAGCTCAGCGCCTCCCCGAGCAGCACCCAGGCCAGGCCCGCGGCCAGCAGCGGTTCGCACAGGCCGAGCACGCTGGCCACCGGCGCCGGCAGGTGCTTCAGCGAGGAAATCCCGGCCAGGTAAGCGAAAACGGTGGAAACCAGGACCAGCGCGATCAGCAGCGCCCAGATCGGCGGCTGCCACGGCCCGAACTTCGCCGGTGCCGACAGCAGCGATACCGGGATCGTCCACGGCGGTGCCACCACGCACACCGCCACCGCGCCGACGATCATGCCCCAGGTGACCAGCCCCAGCGGGTGCCGGTCGGCCACCGCGCGTTCCCCGATCAGGAAGTACGCCGCCGAGCAGATCGCCGCGCCGACCCCGGCCAGCACGCCGAACGCGTCCAGCCGCAGCCCCTCCCACGCCTGCGCCACCATCGCCAGCCCGACCATCGCCAGCGCGATCCCGCCCCACATCACCCTGGGCAGCCGCACCCGCCGCACGAACCGCACCCACAGCGCGATCAGCACCGGCGAGGTGAACTCCAGCAGGATCGCGATGCCCACCGGGATCCGGCTCGCCGAGACGAAGTAGCACAGCTGCACCCCGGCCACGCCGAGCAGGCCGTACCCGAGCAGCAGCGGCCAGTCCGAAGCCCGCACCTTCAGCAGCGACGGCCGCGCGATCGCCACCCCGGCGGCGAGCACCAGCGCGGCCAGCCCGATCCGCGCCGCGGCCACCTGCTCCGGGCTCAGCCCGGCCAGCATCACCGGCTTGCCCAGCGCGCCGGAACTGCTGAAGAACAGGGCCGCGACCAGGATCAGCACCGTGCCGCGGCCCCGGTGGACGGACGGGCGTGCCGCGACCTCGGTGACCATGAACCGCACGATACGGCCGGGCCCCGACCGTCCGGAACCCTTTTTCGGTAACTGCCTAAAACTGAACGGAGGTTACGGCTTCCACGGGCTGACGGTGTCCGTCGGCCGGGTCGGGTCGTGGAACCGCGGCACGTCCATTTCACCGCGGCGCAGCGGCACCAGGCCGTCGGTGATCGCCCGCATGATCTTCGCGTGCGCGCGCACCCCGGCCCCGGGCCGCTCCGGCTCGATGCCGGCCAGGTCGACCGGCTCGCCGAAGTGCACCCGGAACACCGGCCGCCGCAGCGGCGCGGTCAGCCCCGACTTGGCCAGCGGCACGATGTCGGCGGGCCCGTTGACCGTCTCGGTGCCCCAGTACACGGCCTCGTGCGCACCCCACTGGCTGATCGGGATCACCGGCACCCCGGCGGCGATCGCCAGCCGCGCCGCGCCGGACTTGCCGCGCTCGGGCCACAGCCCGGGGTCGTGGCTGATCCGGCCCTCGGGGTAGACGATGATCGGCGCCCGCGTGGTGCGCATCGCCTCGACCGCCTCGCCGAACTGCGCCAGCGCCGAGTCGGACTTGCCGCGGTCCACCCGCAGGTGTCCGCTGGCCTTGAGCGCCGGGCCGATCACCGGCGCGTCCAGGATGCCGCCGGCCAGCATGAACCGGGGCGCGATGCCGATCTTGCGGCAGGCCGCCATCAGCACGAACGGGTCGAACACGCCGATGTGGTTGGCCGCCATCAGCAGCGGCCGGTCGCGCAGCCCGCTGGGCACCTGACCGGTGATCCGCAGCCTCCCGACCAGGTTGACCAGGCGGTGGTCGATGGCGAGCATGGTGCGCCAGATGGCCGGCGTGGGGGTCCGCCGGTTTGCCCGGAATCGCCCGTTCTCGTCGCGGTGCAGAGCGAACATGGGCCAGATCCTGTCACGATCGGATTTCACCCGGTTTGGGGACCGGCTCATCGGTAACGTGAGAAATGTTCCCCGTGTGCTGCGAGTGGCAGATGTGACTGGGCGAGACCGAGGGTTACCGTGGAACCCATGGCAGGTGGGTCGTCGGCAACCAAGGGACGGAGCTCGGGACGTGGGGGCAGTGGGAAGGCTCCCGCGCGGAACTCGCGCGGCTCGAGCCGCCCGCGCACCACGGCCAAGCGGCCGCCCGCGCGCAAGCCCGCCCCGCGCCGCAAGTCCGGTGGCGGGTTCGGCCGGGCCGTGCGCGGCGGGTGGAACCTGCTGGCCAAGGGGGTCGGCTCGCTGGCGAGGACAGTCGGCCGCAGCCGCGACCTGGAGCCGGAACACCGCCGGGACGGGCTCGCGCTCGCGCTGATCGGGCTGGCCATCGTGATCGCGGTCGGTGTCTGGTGGCAGGCGGCCGGTCCGGTCGGCAACTGGGTGCAGATCGGCGCGCGCACGGTGTTCGGCGCCGGTTCGGTGACCCTGCCGCTGGTGCTCACCGTGGCCGCGGTGGCGCTGATGCGCTCCGAACCGCAGCCCGAGACCCGGCCGCGCCGGGTGATCGGCGCGCTGCTGATGATCTTCGCCGTGCTCGGCCTCCTGCACCTGTTCAACGCGCTGCCCTCGGCCAACGTGGACCGGATGTACGCCGGGGGCTTCCTCGGCTACCTCTCCGGCGGCCTGCTCGCGGTCGGCGTGACCACCTGGGTCGCGGTGCCGCTGCTGGTGCTGGCGCTCGGCTTCGGCGTGCTGGTGTTCACCGGTACGCCGGTGCGGCAGATCCCGCAGCGCCTGCGCGAGTGGGGGATGGACCCCGAGGAACTGGAGGAGGAGCAGGCGCACCGCGAGGCCCGCGCCGAGCGCAAGGCCCGCGAAGCCGAGGAGGTCACCGAGGCCGATCCCAAGGCGGTCCGCCTCCGCAAGCCGTCGCGGCGCCGCCAGGCCACCGGGTCCGAGGAGAAGGACCCCCAGCTCGAACTGCCGGTGGACGAGCCGCTGCCCGCACCGCCGAAGGTCAAGCCGGCCGAGGTCCCGGAGAAGAAGGCCCGCAAGGCCGAGGCGCCGATGGCGGTGACCCGCACGGTCGAGGGCGACTACCAGCTCCCGTCGGCGGAACTGCTCACCCTCGGCGAGGCGCCGAAGTCGCGCAGCAAGGCCAACGACGTGATGATCGAGTCGATCTCCGGCGTGCTGGAGCAGTTCAACGTCGACGCGCAGGTCACCGGCTTCACCCGCGGCCCGACGGTCACCCGGTACGAGGTCGAGCTGGGTCCCGGCGTGAAGGTCGAGAAGATCACCGCGCTGACCAAGAACATCGCCTACGCCGCGGCCACGGACAACGTGCGCCTGCTGGCGCCGATCCCCGGGAAGTCCGCGGTCGGCATCGAGGTGCCCAACTCCGACCGCGAGATGGTGCGCCTCGGTGACGTGCTGCGCTCGCCGAAGGCGGCCAAGGACAACCACCCGATGGTGATCGGGCTCGGCAAGGACATCGAGGGCCACTTCGTCACCGCGAACCTGACCAAGATGCCGCACCTGCTGGTGGCCGGGTCCACCGGTTCCGGTAAGTCGAGCTTCGTCAACTCGATGCTGGTCTCGCTGCTGGCGCGGGCCACGCCGGACGAGTGCCGGATGATCCTGATCGACCCGAAGATGGTCGAGCTGACCCCGTACGAGGGCATCCCGCACCTGATCACGCCCATCATCACCCAGCCGAAGAAGGCGGCGGCCGCGCTGGCCTGGCTGGTCGAGGAGATGGAGCAGCGCTACCAGGACATGCAGGCCAACCGGGTGCGGCACATCGACGACTTCAACAAGAAGGTGAAGTCGGGCGAGATCACCGCGCCGCCGGGCAGCGAGCGGGTCTACGCGCCGTACCCGTACATCATGGCCATCGTCGACGAGCTGGCCGACCTGATGATGACCGCGCCGCGTGACGTGGAGGACGCGATCGTGCGGATCACCCAGAAGGCGCGGGCCGCGGGCATCCACCTGGTGCTGGCCACCCAGCGGCCGTCGGTGGACGTGGTCACCGGCCTGATCAAGACGAACGTGCCCTCGCGGCTGGCCTTCGCGACCTCGTCGCTGACCGACTCGCGGGTGATCCTGGACCAGCCGGGCGCGGAGAAGCTGATCGGCATGGGTGACGCGCTGTACCTGCCGATGGGTGCCGGGAAGCCGGTGCGCGTGCAGGGCGCCTTCGTCGGCGACGACGAGATCTCGGCGATCGTGAACTTCGCCAAGGAGCAGGCGCAGCCGGAGTACCAGGAGGGCGTCACCGCGGCGAAGGCCGGCGAGGCCAAGGAGATCGACCCGGACATCGGCGACGACCTCGATGTGCTGCTGCAGGCGGCGGAGCTGGTGGTCACCTCGCAGTTCGGCTCGACCTCGATGCTGCAGCGCAAGCTGCGCGTCGGGTTCGCGAAGGCGGGCAGGCTGATGGACCTGCTGGAGTCGCGGGGGGTGGTCGGGCCGTCGGAGGGGTCGAAGGCGCGGGATGTGCTGATCAAGCCGGAGGAGCTGGAGTCCGTCCTGTACCTGATCCGCGGCGGCGGGCCGCCTGCTGATGACGAGTAGGGCGTGGGGCCACCCCGGTTTTTCAGTGTGACTACGGCGAAGGTCCCGATGTCAAGGCGGGAAAGATGCCTTGACATCGGGACCTTCGCCGTGTTTTGGCTGTGGACGGGGTGAGGGGGAGGACTGGGTGGGTCGTGGGTTGCGTGGCGTTGCCGGGTGTCGGTTTGGGGCTGGGGCGAGTCCTGTCCGGTGCGAGCCACGTCCGCTGCGAAAGCCACATTCACTGCCGATTCCGCAGTGAAAGCCACATTCACAGCACCACTGCCGCCCGGAGGGAGCAGGTCAGAGCGGGGTGCCCCACGTGTCTTGGTAGGTCAGGTCTTCGGGTGGGGTGCGCGGAGCGGGCTTGAAGTCGGCCGCCGTGGTGTAGGCGACGGGTAGCAGGCCGACTTGTGTGACGTCCGCGGGGATGCCCAGGATCGCCGCCGCTTCGGCTTCGCGTTCGAGGTGGTAGCTGGTGAGCGTGGAGCCCAGGCCCCGCGACCGCAACGCCAGCTGGAAGCTCCACACCGCCGGGAAGATGCCGCCGTAGAACACCGCGAGCGCGTCGTTGCCGCCTTCGGGGCGGCCCAGCAGGCACGGGATGACCAGCACCGGAACGCGTTCGATGACGTCGACGAGGTGCCGTGCCGACGCGAGCGTGCGCGCCCGCTGCGGGCTGTCCGCCACCTTCGCGTCGAGGTACGCCGTGCCGACGTCGCGGAAGAGCGCGCCCAGCCGGTTGCGGCGCTCCTGATCACGGACCACCAGCCAGCGCCACTGCTGCGTGGCGCCCGCGGTCGGCGCCTGCACCGCCAGGCGCAGGCAGTCCAGGATGACCTCGCGCTCCACCGGCCGGTCCAGATCGAGCTTCCGGCGCACCGCGCGGGTCGTGCTCAACAGGTGATCGCTGTCCATGCCCACCCCCGGGACGGGTCGTCAGCGCCAAAGCCTAAGCGCTGACGACCCGCCGGTGGTGGAAAATCAGCTGGCGCCGAACTGGCGCACGGCCTGGTAGTACGTCCACGCGGCCGCGTTGCACGCACCCGCGCCGTTGCAGATGTCCTTCATGTCGTCGTAGAAGTTGTCGTCGATGCGCAGGCGGTTGGCGTCGGTGAACCGGCTCTGCTTCTTGTAGTTGCGGTAACCGAAGTCGTGCCGCCAGCAGGCCTGCGTGAAGTTGTACCCCAGTGGCTTGTCCGGCGACCAAGAGCAGGCGTCGGTCGACCAGTCGAGGTCGCTCGGATAGGTGCCGCGCACGCTGACGAAGCCCGACAGCGACTTGCTGAACAGGTAGTCGTCGGTCACCGCCCGCACGTCGATGGCCTGCGCGGTCCCCGCGCCGATCACCAGGCTTCCGGCCACCGCGGCGGACACGGTCAGCTTGCGGAGCAGGCCGCGGACTGATCTGCGGCGGCGGGTGGCTGGCTCGGGCAGGGCGGTCACGGACATCGCTAGCTCCCTCGCTGTGATCTCTCGACAGGGTGAGCTCAGCATTGGCCAAGAATTCTCCTGGCGCCACCACCTTGCGTAGGAAATCCAGTGAATTCCTTCCAACGGTTCAGTTCTGGAGCGTGATGTTTGTCAGATCGATCCCGCGGAATGGCAGTGCGGTGGCGCCGTGCACCCGCGGCGACCACACCGCGTGCCCGTGACCGGTCCAGATCGGCGCGGCCGGGAGATCGCGCAGCAACTGGTTCTCGACCAGCCGGTACCGCTGGGCGCGTTCCTCCTCATCGGTGGCCGAGGACGCCGCGGCGACCAGATCCCCGAAACCCGCACCCGCGTACGCAGTCGCGGCGGTCAGCGCGCCGACCGCCTCGCCGGGCGTCGCCGCTTGAACGGTGATCGCGAGCGGGCCGTCCAAAGTGCCGTCCGGGCGTGGTTTGGCGTGCACCGGCGAGCCGAGCGCCGCCTGCACCTGCTCGGCGAGCGTGCGCGCCCACGCTTCTTCGCCCGGGGCGAAGTAGAGGTTCACGTCGCCGCCGAATCCGCCTTGGGCGGCAAGGGCTTTCGCCGCCGCCGGGTCGTGGGTGCACGGACGGCAGGTGGCCGAGCGCTCGCCGGGCAGCGCGCCCTTCGCCGGGTCCGCCTGATCACCGAGCGGCCCCTTCGCCACAGCCGCGCGATCGACCGCCATGGCGAACGCGAACCGCACGGCCGCGTCTTCGAACCGCTTGTCCCCCAACGGAAACACCAGATAGCCCGCGGACGGCAGCGGCCACATCGCGTGCCGGTCGGCGAAATCGGTGTGCATCGCGTCGTGGCGGTCGCCGGGCACCTCGGTGGCCAGGTCGAGAGTGCCCGCCTTCACCTCGTCGTAGTGCGTGCCCGGCGCGCCGACGCGCAGCTCGATTTCCTTTGGTTTCCCCGGTTCCGGCGTGACGCGGGTGAGTTTCGCGCCCTTGCCGGGTTCCCAGGGCGCGGCCATCCGGTAGGGCCCGTTGCCGATCGGAGTACGGGAAAAGCCGGCCCAGTCCCGGGAAACGAGCACCGATTCCGGCAGCGGGAGAAAGGCGGGCGCGGTCAGCTTCACCGGGATTTCCCCGGACGGCTGGGCGAGCACGATCCGCACGGTGGAATCGTCGACCGCGGTGATTTCCGTGGCGCCCAGCGAACCCCCGGTCAATCGCCAGGTGTCCACATAGGACTTCGCGGTGACCGGGGTGCCGTCGTGGAACCGGCCGGTGGGTGGCTTCACCGTCCAGGTGCGCAGATCCGGGCTGGTGGCCGCCGACGGCGGGATCGGCGTCCACAGCGCCGAAACCACCGTCCGCCCGGTCTGGTCGCGGAGTTCGGCGGGCACCAGGCTGCCCGGCTCGGTGACGCCGGCGGTGAGCACGTCCGGGGCGGGCGGCTCGGGGGCCGGCGTGCACGCGGCGGCGAGCACCGCGGCGGCCAGGAGGGCGGGGATCAGGCGCATGGGCTCTGTCTAGCACCAACGGAAGGCGGTTGTATCCGGTGAACGCCGCGCAATACAGTGCTCTGGGCTCGTCACTGGGAGGTCACCGATGTTCCGCACCTGCCTGACCCTCGCCGCCGTGGTCACCACGGCGATCGTCACCGCCCTGCCCGCCGGCGCGTGCGGGGAGGAGGACGGGCCGGAGCCCAAGGCGGCCCCCGCCGCCGGTGCGCCCGGCGCGGTCAAGAACGTCGACGCGGTCGGCAACGTGCCCGACGCCCAGGGCGCCATCGCACTGGAGTTCCTGGACTACGGCAGGCGCGACGTCATGGTGGTCTCCGGTGAGTTCGGCCTGAAGACCTACGACCTGGCCGATCCGACCGCGCCCAAGCTGATCGGCGAGCTGAGCCTGCCCGGCATGTGGGAGACCGAGAACACCGAGGTCGACCGCAAGCGCAAGCTGGTCTTCCTGGCCAGGGACCCGCGCGCGTTCGGCGGGAACACCCAGACCGGCGAGTCCGGCATCTACGTGGTCGACGTGAAGAACCCCGAGAAGCCGGTGGTGCGCAGCTACGTGCAGGTGCCCGCCGGGCACACCACCAGCTGCGTCAACGACTGCCGGTACCTGTGGACCGGCGGCCCGGCGAAGGCGGCGAACCAGCCCGCCGACTGGGGCGGGCGGCCCATCTGGGTGACCGACGTCCGCGACCCGGCCAAGCCGAAGGTGCACCCGGAGCCGATCGAGCTGGCCCGCAACGACGGCAAGACCGACTACGTGCACGACGTGCAGGTCGACCAGACCGGCGTGGCCTGGGTGTCCGGCCGTGGCGGCGTGCGGGGTTACTGGACCGACGGCTGGCGCAAGGACCCGGTTCAGGGCAAGTGGCGCAAGGCCACGCCGACCGCGCCGGTGCCGTACGCCGGTGGTGGCGTCGAGGAGACCGCGGCGCCGTCGAAGTTCATGCACAACAGCCTGCGCCCGGTCGAGCACGGGCCGTGGGGCGAGAACGACCTGATCTACGCCGTCGAGGAGAGCTTCCTCGACGGGTGCGCGGGCGACGGCGTGCTGGTGATCTCCTCGCTGGAGGGTTCCTACGACGGCCAGGGGTGGCGGTCCACGCCGGAGGACCCGTTCCGGATGAAGACGGTCGGCACCTGGGGCGTGGCGGGCCAGGAGGGCAGCGACCCGGCGTCGGGTGACTGCTCGGCGCACTACTTCGACAAGCGCGGGGACGTCCTGGTGCAGTCGTTCTACGCCCAGGGCACCCGCTTCCTCGACGTCAGCGACCCGACCGACCCGAAGCAGATCGCCTACCACCGGCCCGCCGACGCCGCGTCGTGGGCGCCGTACTGGCACAAGGGGCTGGTCTACGTCGCCGACAACACCCGCGGCGTGGACATCCTGAAGCTCAGGAACTGAGCTCCAGGAGCATCCTCGTGTTGCCGAGCGTGTTCGGTTTCACAAAAGGAAGATCGAGGAACTCGGCGACGCCGGGGTCGGCGGAGCGCCGCATCTCCTCGTAGACCTCCTGCGACACCGGCGCGCCGTCGATCTCGCGGAAGCCGTGACCGGCGAAGAACGAGGTCTCGAAGGTGAGCACGAACAGGCGGCGCAGGCCCAGGTCCACCGCGTGCTGGATGAGCCTGCCGACCAGCGCGTGCCCGATGCCCTTGCCGCGGGCCTGCTTGCCCACCACGATCGTGCGGAGTTCGGCGAGGTCCTCCCACAGCACGTGGAGCGCCCCGGCGCCGGCCACCTCGCCGTTCCCGGCGCCGTCCTCGGTGCCGGTCACCTCGGCCACCCAGAACTCCTGCACGCTCTCGTACAGGGTGACCAGGTCCTTTTCCAGCAGCACCCGGCCGGCGTCGGCGTCCACCAGCTCCTTGATCCGGCGGACGTCGGCGATCAGGGCACGGCGGACGACGACCTGGTCCGCTTCACGCTTCATTGGCACGTCCGCCAACCTAGGCGCTGTCCGGCGAGTCTGGTCGATGGGCTTCGCGATCCAGGTGGTTCCTGGCGGTGCGGCGGGATCGCCCTCGTACTGGCCGTACTCGGGCGCATCCCGCCGTGCCGCCAGGGGCCGCCTGGGCGTGAAGAGGGCGACCAGGGCTGGCCGGACAGTGCCTAGGACCGGCGCTCCGAGGGACGACAGTTACGCTGATCCTCGTGCCTTCTTCCACCACGAACGCTTCGTCCAGCCCGCGGCGGGTCTCGCTGCTGACCCTCGGGTGCGCCCGCAACGAGGTCGACTCCGAGGAGCTGGCCGGCCGGCTGGCGGCCGGCGGCTGGGAGCTGGCCGAGGAGCCGGAGGGCTCCGACGTGATCGTGGTGAACACCTGCGGCTTCGTCGAGCAGGCCAAAAAGGACTCGGTGGACACCCTGCTGGCCGCCGCCGACACCGGCGCGAAGGTGGTCGCGGTCGGCTGCATGGCCGAGCGGTACGGCGCGGAGCTGGCCGAGAGCCTGCCCGAGGCCGACGCCGTGCTCGGCTTCGACCACTACCCCGACCTGGCCGAGCGGCTCGGCGACGTGGTCTCCGGCCACGCCGTGCCCTCGCACGTGCCCGCCGACCGCCGCACGCTGCTGCCGATCAGCCCGGTCCAGCGCCCGGCCGCGGCGCAGGAGGTCGCGCTGCCCGGCCACGCGCAGGAGGGCTGGGGCCCGCGTGTGCTGCGCACCCGGCTGGACGACTCGCCGGTGGCCGCGCTGAAGATCGCCTCCGGCTGCGACCGGCGCTGCTCGTTCTGTGCCATCCCGTCCTTCCGCGGCTCCTTCGTCTCGCGCCGCCCGGACGAGCTGGTCGCCGAGGCGCGCTGGCTGGCCGAGCGGGGCGTCAAGGAGCTGTTCCTGGTCAGCGAGAACTCCACCTCCTACGGCAAGGACTTCGGCCGCGAGTTCGGCGGCACCCGGGCGCTGGAGCTGCTGCTGCCGCAGCTGGCCGAGATCGACGGCATCGAGCGCGTGCGCGTGTCCTACCTGCAGCCCGCCGAGACCCGGCCCGGCCTGGTGCAGGCGATCGCCACCACGCCCGGCGTTGCCACCTACTTCGACCTGTCCTTCCAGCACTCCAGCGAGACCGTGCTGCGCCGGATGCGCCGGTTCGGCTCCACCGACTCGTTCCTCGCGCTGATCGAGCAGATCCGCGAGTACGCGCCGGACGCGGGCATCCGCACCAACGTGATCGTCGGCTTCCCCGGCGAGACCGAGGCCGATGTGGCCGAGCTGGAGCGGTTCCTGATCGGCGCGCGGATGGACGCCGTGGGTGTGTTCGGTTACTCCGATGAGGACGGCACCGAGGCCGAGGGCTTCGACGGCAAGCTCGACGAGGAGACCGTGGCCAAGCGGGTCGCGCGCGTCTCGGCGCTGGTGGAGGAGCTGACCACGCAGCGCGCCGAGGAGCGCATCGGTGACTTCGTGGACGTGCTGATCGAGTCGGTCGAGGAAGGCCCAGACGGCGAGGTGACCGGCCGCGCCGCGCACCAGGCCCCCGAGGTCGACGGCGAATGCGTGCTGGTCGACGCCGGCGAGCGCGAGGTCGGGGAGTTCGTGCGCTGCGAGGTGACCGACTCCGCCGGAGTGGACCTGATCGTGCGTCCGGCGGGCGCGGACCGGTGAGTGCCGCGCCCAGCGAACCGGCCGAGGGCGAGACCGGCCCCCCGCCGTCGCCGCGGCCGGTCGAACTGCCGGAGCCGACGCCGGTGCCCACGCTCAACGTGGCGAACCTGCTCACGCTGTCCCGGCTGGTGCTGGTGCCGCTGTTCATCGCCGCGCTGTTCGCCGGGGACGGCACCGAGACCTTCTGGCGGGCGGTGGCCACCGCGTTGTTCGCGGTGGCCTCGTTCACCGACCAGGTGGACGGCTGGGTGGCCCGCAAGTACGGGCTGATCACCGACTTCGGCAAGATCGCCGACCCGATCGCGGACAAGGCGCTGATCGGCGCCGCGCTGGTCGGCCTGAGCGTGCTCGGCGAGCTGGGCTGGTGGGTGACCATCGTGATCGCGGTCCGCGAGATCGGCGTCACCCTGCTGCGGTTCTGGGTGATCCGGCACGGGGTGATCCCGGCCAGCCGCGGTGGCAAGGCGAAGACGATGGCGCAGATCGCCGCGATCACCGTCTACCTGCTGCCGCTGCCCGCCTCCGCCGATTTCGTCGGCTGGGCGCTGATGGGCCTGGCGCTGGTGCTCACCGTGGTGACCGGCATCGACTACCTGATCCGCGCGCTGAAGCTCCGCGCTCTGGGTGATCGGACCGGCTCGACCTCGTGAACGCCGACGAAGTGGTCGCCGCCCTGATCCGCCGCGGTGAGACGGTCGCCACAGCCGAGTCGCTGACCGCGGGTCTCGTCTGCGTGACGCTGACCGAGGTGCCCGGGTCGAGCGAGGTGGTGCGCGGCGGCCTGGTGGTCTATGCCACCGAGTTGAAGGCGACTCTGGCCGGGGTCGACCCGGACTTGCTCGCCGCTCGGGGCGCGGTCGACCCGGAGGTGGCCGCGCAGCTGGCCGCCGGGGCGCGAACACGCTGCGGAGCCGACTGGGGCCTCGGCCTGACCGGGGTGGCCGGCCCGGCGTCGCAGGACGGCGTTTCCCCTGGCACGGTCCACCTCGGGCTGGCCGGACCGGGCGGGACGATCACCCGTGAGCTGCGCTTACCCGGCGATCGGGCGGCCGTGCGGACCGGCTCGGTGACGGCCGCGCTGGGCCTGTTGGGGGAACAAATCACCTGAAATCGGCGTTCGCCCTTGGCGTACGTACGTGTGTACTGATGCTATCCACCGAGTTCTCTGGGTAACGTGGACACAGATCGATGGAAGGGAGGCGCGCGATGACCGTGCTGTTGCGTGAGGCGATCGGTGATCGGCTCCGTCATGCCCGCACCAACCAGCGGCGAACGCTGCGCGACATCTCCCGCGCCGCCAAAGTCAGCCTGGGCTACCTGTCCGAGGTCGAACGGGGGCAGAAGGAGGCTTCCAGCGAGCTGCTCGCCTCGATCTGCGAGGCGCTCGAGCTGCCGCTGAGCGAACTCCTGCACAAGGTGGCCGCCGACGTGTCCGCGCTGGACAAGGTGGAGGAGACCCTCGACCGGCCCGAGCGCGGTGGCGCCAAGCCGGTGGAGACGGCCTCGGCCGAACGTGGTTTCGAGGGTGGCCGCCCGGTGCCCGAGGTGATCGGTAACGATCTGGCCGATCTCCGCCTCTCGCCGCCGCGCATGTCGACCACGCTCCGTACCACCATCACCACCCCGGAACTGGCGGCCATCGTCGCCGCCTGATCCACCGCGGTCGTTACCGCCCAACGGCAGAAGTGGGGCAGCTCTCACGCGCGAGCGCGAGTGCTGCCCCACTTTCCGCGTTCCGGCTGGTAGCTCTCGGTAGGGGCCATCCCTGAATTACCCCGGGGTCGCCTGGAACGACGGCGGTCAACCTGACACGATGGAACCCAACGCCGGGTACGGAACGTTGCCTAGTCGGATCGATCGCCCGCCAGGTATGGGGGAGGGCCGGTTCGATCAACGGGCGCGCAGCGCACCCGGTGACAGGACCAGTGGGACGCAAGAAGGCAGGCGGAGGAGATGGCCAACCCTTTCGTGAAGTTCTGGAAGTACCTGATGGCGTCGTTCTCGTCGAAGGTCGACGAGCACGCTGACCCCAAGGTGCAGATCCAGCAGGCCATCGAGGAGGCGCAACGCCAGCACCAGGCGCTCTCCCAGCAGGCCGCTTCGGTGATCGGCAACCAGCGTCAGCTGGAGATGAAGCTCAACCGCCAGCTCGGCGAGGTGGAGAAGCTGCAGGCGTCGACCCGGCAGGCGCTCGTGCTCGCCGACGAGGCGCGCGCCAAGGGCGACGAGCAGAAGGCGCAGGAGTTCGAGACCGCGGCGGAGGGCTTCGCGGCCCAGCTGGTCACCGCCGAGCAGAGCATCGAGGACCTGAAGACCCTGCACGACCAGTCGCTGCAGGCCGCCGCCCAGGCGAAGCAGGCCGTCGAGCGCAACGCCAGCATGCTGCAGCAGAAGCTGGCCGAGCGCACCAAGCTGCTCTCGCAGCTGGAGCAGGCGAAGATGCAGGAGCAGGTCTCCGCTTCGCTGAACCAGATGTCGCAGCTGGCCGCGCCGGGCAACACGCCCTCGCTGGAGGACGTGCGCGAGAAGATCGAGAAGCGCTACACCACCGCGCTGGGCTCCGCCGAACTGGCGCAGAACTCGGTGCAGGGGCGCATGCTGGAGGTCCAGCACTCGACCACGCAGCTGGCCGGGCACTCGCGGCTCGAGCAGATCCGCGCGTCGATGAAGGGTGACTCGGTCGCCCAGGTGACCAGTGGTTCCCAGGCCGCCGCCGCGGCGAAGGACCAGGCCGCCGCGGCCAAGACCAGCGCGAACATCCAGCAGGAGATCCAGCAGCGGGTCCAGGCCGAGCAGCAGAAGAACCAGGCCTGAGAACCGGCGGCGGGCACGGGGAGTGGTGATGGGGTCGGGTAAGCGGGATTTCGGCGAACTCAGCGCGAAGCTGGAGAAGCACATCGAACGCTTGCCCGACTACGCCCAGCGTGCCCAGGAGAAGCTGCAGAAGTACCTGCCGCCGAACGACGGCACGAAGCCGGACGAGCAGCGGGATCCGCAGGTCTACCGCAAGGTGTACCCGCCGAGCGGCTCGGCCGACGGCGAGGGGCGGAAGCCGTCGCTGCCCGTGCCGAAGCTGCCCAACCTGCCGAACCTGCCCGACTTCGCCGCGGCGTCGCCCGCGGTGGACGGGCTCAAGGCGAAGTGGGTCCAGTGGAACGAGCCCGCCGCCAAGCTGGAACGGCGCAAGCGGCGGGCCTCCCGGGCCGCCACCCTGTGGCTGGTGCTGGCCCTGATCAGCGTGCTCGTGGTGGTGGCGGGCTTCATCGCCGCCACGACGGCCACCGCCGCGCTGATGACCCCGCCGGTGCTGGGCGGGGCCGCGGGCGCGATCGCCTTCAGCACGCTCGGCGTGCGCTCGGCGACGCGGTTGCGGCAGCTCAACCGGATGGAGATCCCGGCCAGCACGGCGCCACCGCCGCTGCCGCCGTCCGGCTCGGCCGCCAGGAAGCCGATGGAGCGCCTGGCCGAGTCGGAGGCCTCGCTGCGGGAGCTGCTGCGGCAGCTGGCCGTGCCGAGCACCACCGGGGTCACCGCGGTGCCCGAGGTGTCCGTCGAGGACGCCCGCAACACCGCCGACGAGGCGGCGAAGAGCCTGCGCGGGCTCGCCGGCCGCATCCAGGCCATCGAACGCGCCCGCAACGCCGCTCCGCAGGGTGAGCGGGCCGCGCTGGACGGCGCCGTCCGCACCCTGGCCGAGCAGCTCGACGACGGGCTGGAGGGGTACGGCGCGCTGGTCGCCGCGGCCGGTCGCACGGTCGCCGCGAGCAGCGACGGCATCGGCACCTCGAAGGAAGCCCTGACCGACGCCACCGACCGCCTGGCCGGTCTCGCGATCGCCCTGCGTGAGCTGGGTTCTTGAATCTAGCCGTCCTTTGTGGACAGGTATGGACACGGTGTGCGCGCGGTGTCACTCTGTGACGGAGTGAAACACGTACGTAACCGAATGGACGTTTCCGTCGCAATCGCCGTTGCCTACCGTTTTCCTCATGTCCACATCCATTCCGGAGGCACCAGTGCGCTGATCGCGGGTCCCCCACGAGGAAAGGACGGCGGCTGTGAACACACTTCCTCCCGAACCGGAGCCGTTACCCACGGCACCGCCGAGTGCTTTCCAGCGGGTGATCTCCGCTTACGAGCGCCTAGCCGAAACCGATCGCGCGAACGACTGGGAGACCCTGCGTTCCGAAGAGGACGTCCTGGTCGAGGCCAAGGCCATCGACGAACGCGTGCGGGCGGGTGAGGACCTGCCGCTGGCCGGGCAGCTGCTCGCCGCCGGCGCCACCACGGCCATCGCCGGACTGCCCGGCGACACCGGGCTCGCCGAGGTCAGCGCGGTCGCCGTCCAACGGCTGACGCAGGCCGGAGCGGTGGTGCTCGGCCGGGCCGGGAAAGCCTCGGTACCGGCCGTTGTTGTCTCCGGGGCCGCCGACCTGGGGTTGGAGACCGGCATCCCGCACCGGGAGGCCGCGTTCGCGCTGCGGGCCACGCCGGGGCTGATCCCGGACGTGCCGGTGCTCTACGCGCGGGAGCTGACCCTGGCCCGCCAGGCCATGGGCACCGCGACCGCCGCCGACGCCTGGCCCGCCTCGTTCCGCCTGTCCGCCGGGGAGCACCCGCGCGTGGCCGTGCCGGGTGCGGCCGAGCTCGCGCCGCTGCCGGTGGCCGTCCGGCGGTCGTTCGAGGCCGTGGTGGCCGCCTTCGCCGCCTCGGGCATGCGCATCCGGTCGTTCGGGGAACGGTTCGACGTGCAGCTCACCCCGTTCGCGCTGGACCTGGCCGGGCCCGAGTTGCCGACGGTGTCGGTGCCGCTGGGTGAGGTCGGCGGGGAACCGTTCGGCATCACCCTGGCCACCGCCGCCTACGAGGAGCAGCTGGCGCTCGACCTGGCCTCGCTGCTCACCGCGGCCCCGGCGGGGGAGCCGTACGCGGCCACCAGCGTCGAATTCGTGGTGTTCGGGGAACAGGTGCGCGGCCGCCCGCTGAGCGCGTGGCTGGCCGAACTGGGCGCCCGCTACGCCGGGGACGTGGTCACCGCCTCGCACTACCGGATGGTGCTGCTCGCCGGGCCCGAAGCCGGGGTGGTGCCGGGTGCGCAGGCGCTGACCGGGGAGCGGTGGACCATCTCCCCGGACTCCTTCGAGCAACTGCGGGACGGGCTGGGTGCCCCGCTGCGGATCACCACGGTCCGCCTGGAGAACGGGGTCTCGCTCCCCGCCATCACCTGCGACCCGATGGCCGAGAGCACCGAGCTCACGTCCTATCGGGACTGGCGGGCCTACCTCCGCTTCCTCAGCACCGCGAAGGGGAAGACGGCTTAGGCATCGGCCAGGCCCCGGTGCACGCGGCGGACCAGGCCGGGGCCGTGCAGGGCGAAGCCGGTGTAGAGCTGGATCAGGCTCGCACCGGCGTCCAGCATGCGGGCCGCGTCGTCGCCGGACATGATGCCGCCGACGCCGATGATCGGCAGCCTGCCGCCCGACTCCTTGTGCACGAAAGCGACCACCTCACGCGCACGAGCGGTCAGCGGGCGGCCGGACAGCCCGCCCGCCTGCTCGGCGGTCGAGGCCTCCGGCGGGATGACGCCTTCGCGGCTGAGCGTGGTGTTCGTGGCGATCAGGCCGGACACGGCGTGCTCCTCGCACACCTCGATCAGCTCGGCCAGCGCCTCGTCGGTCAGGTCGGGCGCGACCTTGACCAGCAACGGCGTGGCCAGCTTGCCCGCCTTCGCCGCGAGCGAGGCCGACGTGGCCTGGAGTTCGTTGAGCAGTTCGCTCAGCGCCCCGCGGTCCTGCAGGCTGCGCAGGCCGGGGGTGTTGGGGGAGCTGACGTTCACCGCGAAGTAGTCGGCGTGCGGGTGCAGCAGCCGCAGCGACTCCTGGTAGTCGGCCACCGCCTCGTCCAGCGGCGCCGCCTTCGACTTGCCGATGCTCACGCCCAGCGGCACCGGCGGCTTGCCGGTGCGCTCCAGCCGCTCGGCCAGCGCGGCCGCACCGGCGTTGTTGAAGCCCATCCGGTTGATCACCCCGTCGCTGCCGGGCAGGCTGAACAGCCGGGGGCGCGGGTTGCCGGGCTGCGGCAGCCGGGTCACCGTGCCGACCTCGACGAACCCGAAACCGAGCGCGGGCCAGGCCCGCAGCGCGCGCCCGTCCTTGTCCATGCCGGCGGCCAGGCCGACCGGGTTCGGGAACTGCACGCCGAACACCTTCACCGGCCGGTCGGCGCGGTAGACGCGGTGCAGCGCACGCAGGACGGGCTCGGCGGCGGACAGCCTGCCGAGCGCGGTGATGGTGCGTTCGTGCACCAGCTCGGCGTCGTTCTTGCTCAGCCGGTAGAGCGCGGGGCGGACCAGGTTGTCGAAGAGCACGGCTACATGGTGCCGCACCGGCTCTTCCACTCGTCCTCGAGCATGGCGTAGACGAACTCGTCACCCCATTCGCCCTTGAACACCTCGGCCTCGCGCAGGTGGGCCTCGCGGCGGAGGCCGAGGCGCTCCATCAGCCCCCACGAGGCGGTGTTGCGCGCGTCACATCGGCCGCAGATGCGGTGCAGGCCGAGTTCCTCGAAGCCGAGCCGGAGCAGTTCGGTGGCCGACTCCCTGGCGTAGCCCTGGCCCTGGTGGTCGGGGTGGAAGACAAAGCCGAACTCGCCCTGCCGGTGGGCGCGGCTGGTCCACTGGAGGTTGAGGTCACCGATCAGCTGCCCGGTTTCGGCGAGTTCGACGGCGACGGCGAGGAACTGGCCCTCGGTTTCCAGCGTCGCGTTCCGGATGCGGGTTTCCAGCGCCAGCGCGGATTCCTCGCGCGAACGCGGTTCCCAGTAGAGGAAGCGGGCCACCTCGGGCCGCGACTGGAAGTCGTTCAGCTCGTCGAGGTCGGCCGGGGTGAACGCCCGCAGCAGCAGGCGCGCCGTCCGGATCGGATAGGCGGGTCGAAGCAAAGTTCCCCAGATTTCTTGCCGTGGTGTGGGTTTCCCCGGTGCGCCTCCCACGCGCCGTCAAACGCGCGGGCCCGAGCCGGACCGTTGCTCGGGAGCACCGGGGAACCGGTGACTGCCTGGTATTCACTGGCAGGCAACAAAACGAAGCAGGGTACGAGCCGACAGGTGGCCGAGTCGCCTGCTTGGTCAGTCCATTCGTTCTGCCGTCCGCTAGCGGACAGTCACCTCACGAGTCCTGTTGATATCCAACTTCGGACCACCTCCCTTCTCGTGTACTGCCCACGCTAGGCAAGTTCTCGCGCTCCGGCAACAAGATTTCGTCACCCGGTACGGGGAGCGAGTCGATCTCCGCGAGCAGCACCGCCTTGGCCTCGGCGGAAAGGAACGAGGACGTCACGGAATTCGCCGCCAGCCGCGCCAGTTCGGCCGGGCGCAGGCCCAGCGTCCTGGCCACCGCGAGGTATTCGCCGGTCAGCGTGGCGCCGAACATGGGCGGGTCGTCGGTGTTCAGCGTCACCACCACCCCGTGGTCGAGCAGGCGCCGCACGGGATGCGCTTCGAGCGAACGCACCTGGCCGGTGCGCAGGTTGGAGGTCGGGCAGACCTCCAGCGGGATGCGGTGCTCGGCCAGGTGGGCCAGCAGCGCCGGATCGGCGGCGGCGCTGGTGCCGTGGCCGATCCGCTCGGCGCCGAGGTCGTGCACCGCCGACCAGACGGTGGCCGGGCCGGTGGTTTCCCCCGCGTGCGGAACGCTGTGCAGCCCGGCTTCGCGGGCGGCGGTGAAGAACGGCGCGAACTGCGCGCGCCCGACCCCGACCTCGGGCCCGCCGAGTCCGAAGCCGACCAGTCCCTCGGGGCGTTCGCGCAACGCGAACAGCAGGGTTTCCCGGCCGGCCTTGACGCCCTTCTCACCGGGAATGTCGAAGCACCAGGCCAGTTCCACCCCGTGCTCGGCCGCCGCGGCGGCCCGCCCTTCGGTGAGCCCGTCGAGCAGTTCGTCGCCGGACATGCCGTCGAGGAGGTGGTTGTACGGGGTGACGGTCACCTCGGCGTAGCGGGCGTTCTGCCGCGCGAGTTCGGCGGCCAGGCCGACCACCAGCGTGCGGACGTCCTCGCGCCCCTTGATCATCGACTGGACGGCCCAGTAGACGCGGAGGAAGTGGTCGAAGTCGCGGAAGCGGAAGAACTCCGCCAGCGCGGCGCGGTCGGCGGGCACCCCGGCCTCGGGGTGGCGGCGGGCGAGGGCGAGCACGGTGTCGATCCCGGCCGAGCCGACCAGGTGGACGTGCAGTTCGGCCTTGGGCAGGGCCTGGACGAAGGCGCGCAGATCCGCGCCCGTGGTGTTCGCGGGCATGGCGAAGCTCCCTGGGTTTTCGGTAAGGGGTGTGGTGACGGGAGGAACCGCGGGCGATCAGGGAGCGAGATCGCCGCGTTCGGTGTCCGCGCCGTAGAGCGGCAGCTTGAACGACGTCACAGCCCCGATCCTAGCTGGCGTGAGCTGGTCCGCGCGGGTGTTTCTCTAGCCGGCCGGGGCTGGCCCGTGCTGACAGCGGGGGCAGTACCAGGTGGGCCGTCGCTGGACGTCGTGGCCTTGGGTGCCCACGCGGACCCGGCCACCGCAGCGGAAGCAGCCCTGCCGCGTGCGTTCGTAGACCCAGTTGCGCCGCCCGCGCGCGAGGTCGCCGGTGGTGCTCTGCTCGTGGCGCCAGGCGTTGGCGAGCAGCAGTTTGCGCGCCAGCGCGACCGTCGCCTCGGTGTCCACTTCGGACACCGGTGTCCACGGGGTGACCCGCAGCAGGTGGCAGACCTCGCACTTGTACAGGTTCCCCACGCCCGCCATCACGCGCTGGTCGAGCAGCGCGAGGCCGAGTTCGCGCGCGGGCCGCGCGGCCAGGTTCGCCGCCGCGCGCCGGGTGTGCTCGTCCGTCCACATCGGATCGAGCAGATCCGGGCCGAGGTGCCCGACCAACCGCGATTCGTCTTTGGTGGCAAGGAGTTCCATATCGTGCAGGCGGAACCCGATGACCAGCGAGGTGGCGTTCTCGAACACCGCGCGGGCGTGGTGGGCGGGCATCGGCCAGCGCGCGCCCGGGGTGAGGAAGCGCCACGCGCCGTCCATCTTCAGGTGGCTGTGCAGGCTCAGGTCCCCGGAGAACCGGAGGAACATGTGCTTGCCCGCGGTGCGGACGCCGAGCACGGTCCGCCCGGTCAGGTCCACAGTGGCCAGCCGGGGGTGGCGGAGGTCGGCGCGCAGCAGCTCCCGCCCGGCGAGTGCCTTCTCCACCCGCTTGCCGGCCAGGAAGACCGTGTCGCCTTCGGGCACTAGCGGCCCTGGCCCGGCCCCACCCGGGGGATCGGGCCGGTGGTCTCGGTCTCGGTCGCCTCGGGCGCGTCGTCGGTTTCCCAGGCCGCGCGGTGCCGACCGGCGCGGCTGGAGCGCAGGATCTTCGCCAGCACCATGTTGAAGGTCAGCGCGATCTCCTGCGCCCCGGGCGAGTTCCACTCGTGGATCGGCACGCACGCGCCCTGCGCCTGCTGGATGGCCAGCCGGTCGGGGATGGCCGTGGGCATCACCAGCGAGCCGAACGACTCGCGCAGCTCCGCGATGCGGAACTGGTGCTCGTGCGAGCGCACCCGCAGCTTGTTCACCAGCACCCCGACCGGGCGCAGGCCAGGGTTCATCCGGTCGCGGATCTCCTCGATCGCGTCGAGCGCGCGCTCGGCGCCCGCCACCGCGTACATCGTCGGCTCGGTCACCAGCAGCGCGCTGTCCGCGGCCACCAGCGCCGACTTGGTCAGCCTGCCCAGCGACGGCGGGCAGTCCAGGATCACCAGCTCGTACGGGTCGCCCCGCAGCGGCTCGCGGTGCAGCTCGTCGAGCGCGCGGGAGAGGTTCTCCAGCCGCCGGTTCTCCGGCCCCGGCTCGTTGAGCTGCTCCAGGTCCTCCGAGCCGACCAGCACGTCGAGCTGGTCGTCCCAGACGCTCGGCGCGATGGCCCGCTCCAGCATCGCCCGGTGCGGGGTCTCCAGCACCTCGGCGAGCGTGGCGTCGGTCAGCGGCGGGTCCAGCGACGCGGTGGCGTTGCCCTGGGGGTCCAGGTCGGCCACCAGCGTGCGGGAACCCCTACGGAGCGCTGCCGAGGCGATACCCAGCGCGACGGTGGTCTTGCCGACCCCACCCTTGAGGCTCAGTACGGCGACGGTGTGCACGCCAAGCAGCCTACGGGCGAAGCCACCACTACGCTGTGGCCCCATGCGAACGGACACCGCGGCGGCCCGCGGCCCGGCGGCGGTCCGCCGGGTGCTGGAATCGGAGCTGACCAAGGCACGGGAACGCGGCTCGGCCGAGCCGCACGTCGTCGACGTGGGCGGCGGCAGCGGCGGGTGGGCCGTGCCGTTCGCCTCGGCGGGCTGCCGGGTGACCGTGGTCGAGCCCAATCCGAACGCGCTGGCCACGCTGCGCCGGCGCGCCGAGGAGGAGGGCGTCGCCCAGCGGATCACCGTGGTCGCCGACGACTCCGACGCGCTCGGCAAGCACGTCGCCGCCGGTTCGGCGGACCTGGTGCTGGCGCACGGGCTGCTGGAGGTGGTGGACGACCCGGCGGCGGTGATCGCGGCGCTGGCTGAGGCGGTCGTGCCCGGCGGGGCGGTCTCCGTGCTCGCCGCCAACCGCAACGCCGCCGTGCTGCACCGCGCGCTGGCCGGCCGCCTGGCCGACGCCCGCCGCCTGCTGCTGATCCCCGACGGGGTGCTGCCCGAGGAGCGCGACACGCTGCTGCGCCGGTTCGACAGCGAGGCGCTGACCGGGCTGCTGGTCGCCGGCGGCCTCGAGATCGGCCTGCTCCAGGGCGACGGCGTGGTGGCCGACGCGGTGGTGCCGGACGGGGTGCTGGCCACCGACGAGGACCTGACCGAGTTCGAGGCGGTGGCCTCGGCCACCGCGCCGCTGCGCGAGATCGCCAGCAGGCTGCACGTGCTGGCGCGGCGCCCGAAACTGTCGTAGGCACCGGCTACTGTCGGGCGCATGGGGAGGAACACCGGGCTGCCCGCCGAGTTCGCCCGGTTCAAGGTCACCGCCGAGGCGGAGGCGGCCGGACCGGGCGCCGAGGGCTGGCCCGAGGACGAGGGCTGCGCGTTCCTGCACGTGGACATGGACGCCTTCTTCGCCGCGGTCGAGCTGCGCACCCGGCCGGAGCTGGTGCACCGGCCGGTGGTGATCGCCGGGGCCGGGCCGCGCTCGGTGGTGCTCTCGGCGAACTACCCGGCGCGCGAGTTCGGCGTGCGCTCGGCGATGCCGGTCGGGGCGGCGAAGCGGCTGTGCCCGCACGCGGTCTACCTGCCGCCGACGCGCGGGCTGTACAGCGAGGTCTCCGCGGGCGTGATGGCCATTTTCGCGGAGCTGACGCCGCTGGTGGAGCCGCTGAGCCTGGACGAGGCCTTCCTCGACGTGAGCGGCGCGCTGAGGCGGCTGGGGACCACGCCCGCCGGGATCGGCGCGATCATCCGGCGGCGGGTCGAGCGGGACCACGGCATCACCTGTTCGGTGGGCGTGGCCGGGGCCAAATTCCTGGCGAAGCTGGCCTCGGGCATGGCCAAACCGGACGGCATGGTGGTGGTGCCGGTGGCGCGGGCGCTGGAGTTCCTGCACCCGCTGCCGGTCTCGGCGCTGTGGGGGGTCGGCAAGCGCACCGAGGAGCAGCTGCGGCGGCTCGGGCTGGCCACCATCGCCGACGTGGCGAACGTGCCGCCCGCCCGGCTGCGGCGGGCGGTGGGCAACGCGGTCGGCGACCACCTCTACGCGCTGGCGCACGGGCACGACAACCGGGCCGTGGTGCCGGACAGCGCGGAGAAGTCGCTGGGCGCCGAGGTCACCTTCGACGTGGACGAGTTCGACCGGGCGAAGCTGGCGCGGGAGCTGCTGCGGTTGTCCGAACGGGTGGCGGCCAGCCTGCGCGGGCGGGGGCTGCGCGGGCGGACGGTGTCGATCAAGGTGCGGTTCGCCGACTTCAAGACCGTCACCCGGGCCCGCACGCTGGTCTCGGCGACCGATGTGGCGCATGCCATCCACGCCACCGCCGTGACCTTGCTGACGGAACTGGGGCACGGGGGCGCGGTGCGGCTGATCGGGGTCCGGGTCGAGGGCCTGGAGGACGCGGACTCGGCCGAACAGCTCACCTTCGAGACCGATGCCCCGCGCTGGCGGGACGCCGAGGTGGCGGCCGACGTGGCGCGCTCCAAGTTCGGCTCGGCGGCGGTGCGCCCGGCGTCGCTGCTGTCCAGCCACGAAGAGTGAACAGGGGTGGATTCCGGGGGTTCAACCGGGGTTCGCGTACTCGTTGCGGGTGGTTCCCGGCAATTCGTTCAGTGCTTGATACGGGATCGGGTAGTCGTTCGCCCGCCGGACTCGTATCCTGGAGTGCAGACACCCCAGACGGGGTGAAGTTGGGTCCACTACTGTTGCGCGGCCCGGCGCCCGCGACAAGCTGTGCCGGAGGAGGAAAGATGCCACTCTCCGAGCATGAGCAGCGGCTGCTCGACCAGATCGAGCGCGAGCTCTATGCCGAGGACCCCAAGTTCGCATCCACGGTGCGTGGCACCAGGTTGCGCCGACCCGCCCGACGCCGGCGCCTGCAGGGCGTGGCCCTGTTCGTCGTCGGGGTCGCGCTGCTGGTGCTGGGCGTGGTGGTGCCGTTCCGGGTCGCCGACATCCCGCTGATCAGCGTGTTCGGTTTCCTGGTGATGTTCTTTGGGGTTCTGCTCGCCGTCACATCGTTGCGGCAGCAACCAGAGGGTGAAGGGTCAGAAGGCGAGCAGGCGGGTTCCTCACGCGGACGGCCGCAGGCGCGCAAGAGCTCGTTCACACAGCGGATGGAGGAGCGCTTCCGCCAGCGTTTCGAAGACCAGTAGCGAGTTTTCTCCCGAGCGCACAACTGAACAGACCGAGTGTGGGGCATGACCGGTGGACGCCGGGCATGCCCCACACCCACTTGTGCCCTGGTCGCCGGTCGCGGGTGCCTGACCTCGCTCAGGTACCCGCGTACTGCTTCGCGGGTGCCTGAGCGAGTGGCTTGAGCGCCGGCTCACCGGCCGCACCCGGCTCAGGCGAGCCGGGCACGGGCCTCAGCGTCAGCGGCGCCGGCGGAACAGGGAGCGCGGGAACAGCCGTCCCCGCCAGGACATGGGGGCGTTCCGGGTCAGGCTGGACCGCACCTCGTCGAAGGCCGGGCCGAAGCGCGGGTCCGGGTCCGCCGCCCCGCCGTACCAGGAGCGCTCGACCACACCGACCACCGTGCGCAGCCCGCCCTTGCCCTCCTCGTCGAGGCGGTGGCGCTGCGCGATCTTCTGCGCCGTGGTCCGCACCGTGTCGCTGACTTCCACCGGCACCCCGCGGTCCCGGCACTCGTCGAGCAGCTCCCGCCACGCCGCGTTCGCCGCGTCCGGACCGCTGGCGCCGATCACCTGCAACCGCTTCCGCCGCACCACCTCGCGCGCCATCGACGGCCCGACCGCGACGAGCAGCACGACCACCAGCGGCACCGCGAGCAGCGCCGTCCACAGCCAGGCCAGCAGGCCGACCCCGATGATGCCCAGCCCCGCCGCGATGGCGGGCAGCCAGCTCTCCGCGGCGCCCTGGGGCGCGCGGGCCGGCGGCGGACCCGGGGGAGCCCCCGGTCTCGGCGGCCCCGGTCTCTGCCTGCTCGCCCGTTGCCACAGGATCCCGGCCACCACGGCGGCCGCGGCCAGCGCGACCAGCGCCAGCCACAGCGCCCAGTCCGGGCCCTCACCCGGCCGCTGCTCCTCCTCCGGCTGGTCCGGCAGCGGCGCGGCGTCCGGCGTGTTCGTCTCCTCGCCCGGCAGCCGCGGCGACTCGACCGACGGGGCGGTGCTCGGGGCACCCGAGTCCGCCGGGTCCTGGGGGCTGTTGTCCGGGCGCAGGTACGGCGGGATGAACCCGCGCGAGTCGGACAGCGGGGTCGGGTCGAAGGTGACCCAGCCCAGCTCGCCGAAGTACGCCTCGACCCACGCGTGCGCGTCCTGCGAGGTGATCGACCGGTAGTCCGCGGTGGTGTACCCGGGGGTGAACCCGATCGCCACCCGCGACGGGATGTTCAGCGTCCGCAGCATCACCGCCATCGCGGAGGCGAACTGCTCGCAGTACCCGCGCTTGCCGTTGAGCAGGAAGTCCGCCAGCGCGTCCGAGTCGGCGGCCGCGGCGGTGCGGGTGTCGTAGGTGAACCCGTTCTGCGAGTTGAAGTAGTTCCAGACCGCGGTGGCCCGGTCGAAGTCGTTGGTGGCGCCCTGGGTCAGCTGCTTGGTCAGCGCGACCACCCGGTCGTCGACCCCGTCCAGTCGCGTGTAGATGGACGGGATCTGGTCGGCCTCGGTGTCGGCGTTGCGCAGCGCCTCCTTGGTCGGGATGCGCAGCGAGGCGGTCTGCACGTACGGCGGCGACTGGCGCTTGGCCTCGCTGTACACCGCGCCGCTGACCGAGTCGTACTGCCAGCCGTCGGAGATGTTGCGCAGCGCGCGCGGCGCGCCGTACACCGGCAGCCAGACGTCGACCCAGTTGACCGGCTCGATCTGGATCTCCTTGGTCTCCCCGGTGCCGTCGTCACCGGGGGCCAGGGGCAGGCTGGGCTGGTTCGCCGGGACGCCCGGCGGCATCCGCGGCTCGTCGGCGATCTTCCAGCCCTGGTTCGGCTCGAAGTAGTTGAGCGTGAACGCGCGCAGCATGCGCCGGTCGCCGGGGGCGTTGAGCCCGCGCACCCGGAACAGCTCCACGTTCTGCCCCTGGTCGAGCAGGCCGCGCAGCTGGGTGAACGGGTTGATGCCGAGCCCGCCGGTCGGCTGGCTGCCCTCGCCGCCCTGGCCGTTGCCGGGAATGCTGCCGACCGTGCCGATCGCGGTGATCGTGCCGCCGGCCACCAGGCCCAGCGCCAGCGCCACGGAGACCACCGCCACCGGCGCGGAGGCCGCGGCCGGGGACGCGCCGAGGCCGGGGGCGGTCCGGTTGCGCCAGCGCCGGTGCCGGTGACTGCCGTCGACGGCGAGCAGTCCGGCGAACGCCGCCGCGCCGAGCAGGAAGGTCCACCACGGCAGCATGCCGTCGGACAGCGAGGCCGGGACCGCGTAGACGCACAGCAGCACCAGCCCGGTGGCCGCGGGCGCGGAAGCCGCCACGGCGAGCGTGTCCACCAGCACCGCGACCAGCCCGATGGCGATGGTGACCAGGCACAGGATCGGCGGGGTCGGCTCCACCGGCGGCAGGCCCATCCGGATCTGCTCGGCCGATTCGACCAGCACCTCCCGCAGTTCCGAGAGCGCGGCGGGGCCGGGGATGATGCCGAGGATGCCGTTGCTGGTGAACACCCCGGTGATCAGGAAGGCCAGCACCAGCAGCTGCGCGAGCCCGACCACCAGGGTCGGCGTGCGCAGCGAGCGCAGGGCCAGGCCGGTGCACGCGATCAGCACCACGGCGACGATCAGGTAACCGAACCAGGCCGCGCCGCCGACCACCCCGGTGATCGAGGTGGACGCGCAGATCGTGGCCAGTCCGGCGGCGAGCGGGGCGAAGATCGAGCTGACCCAGGGCGCGGCCGGGGGCTCGGGCCGTTCGGTCGGGGTGTGCGGGATCGGCGGGGCCGGGGGCGCGGCGGTCACCGGGCGTCGCCGATCAGCGTGGCGCGCCGGGCGGTCGAGCGGCACAGCTCGCCCCACACCTGCGGCATCGGGCTGGCCGGTCCGGCCACCACCACGCCCCAGCCGGCCGCGCGCAGCAGGCTCGCCGACTCCTCGGTGGCCGCGGCGCGGTGCTCGGGCGCGCTGACCCCGCCGGACCAGGCCGGGGTGTCGAGCAGGACGGCGAGGCTGCGGATGCCGCGCGGGCGGAACCGGTTGAGCTCGTGCACCGCCTCGTTGCTCACGGTGCCGAGCACGGCGATCAGCTCCTGTCCCTCGGCGGGATCACTGCCGGTGGTCACGTCGCGCTGGTGCGCGGGCTGCAGCCCGGCGAGCGCGTCGAGGATGAGGTGGTCGTGGTGGTCCCCGCCGTCGCCGGGGGCGTCGGCCAGGGTGAGCCCGTGCTCGGTGACCAGCCGGACGCGGTGCCCGGCGCGGCGCAGGTGCAGGCACACGCTGGCGACGAAGGACACCGCCCACTCCAGGCTGGCCGACGGGCCGGTGCCGTGGTGCGCGGCCGCGCGGTGGTCCAGGAGCACAGTGGTGCCCCCGCGCCACGGCCGCTCTTCGACGCGGACCATGATCTCGTCGCGGCGGGCGGTCGAGCGCCAGTGCACCTTGCGCAGGTCGTCACCCTGGCGGTACTGCCGGACGATCACGTCGGACTCGCCCTGCCCGGCGTGCAGCCGGACGTTGCCGTCGTCGCCGACGCCGATGCCCGCCCCGGACGGCAGCCCCCACAGGCTGACGAACCGCGGCACCACCACCAGCTTGGTGTGCCCGATCAGCTCCCGCTCGAACTCGCACAGCCCGAACGGGTCGGTGACCGTGGCGCGCAGCGGGCCGACCTGCTGGATCCCGCGCAGCATCGGCTGGATCGGGTAGCGCAGGGCGACCGCCTGGTGCTGCGGCAGCCGCTCGACCACGAACCGGGGCCGCCCGCCCAGCGAGTACGGCACGCCGTCCTCGAGCAGCACCTCCCCGGTCGGCAGCCGCCCGGTGCGCCACAGCTCCAGCTGCACCTCACCGGCGCCGCCGACCTGCACCCGGTCCGGGAACAGCTTGCGGGCCGCGCCGATGCGCACCTTGGCCGCCGAGATGAACCACGCCACCAGCAGCGGCAGCGCGATGACAAAAACGGCGACCCGCAGCAGATCGCGCTCGTTGAGCACGGTGGCGCAGACCGCGGCGGCCACGCCCGCGGCGAGCAGGCAACGGCCTCGGGTGGTCAGGCCGGACAGCGAGCGCAGCATGACCGGGCTACCGGCGGCTCTGCCCGTTGGCCGGCGAGCCCGCCTGCGGCACCGGCACCCGGCTGAGCACCGCGCGCACCACGTCGGTGGCCGAGCGGCGGGCGGCGTGCGCCTCGGTGGTCAGCACCAGGCGGTGCGCGAGCACCGGCACCGCCACCGCGTGCAGGTCGTCCGGGACCACGTACTCCCGGCCGGCCAGCGCGGCCTGCGCGCGGGCCGCGCGGACCAGCTGCAGGGTGGCGCGGGGCGAGGCGCCGAGGCGGATCTCCGGCAGCTGCCGGGTGGCCGAAGCCAGCTCGACCGCGTACTGGCGGACCTCGGGCGCCATGTGGACCTTGCGGACCGCGCGGATCAGCCGGTGCACGGTGGCCGCGTCGGAGACCGGGCGCAGGTCCTGCAGCGGGTTGTGCCCGGCGTGCTCGTCGACCATGGCCAGCTCGGCCTGCGGGTCGGGGTAGCCGATCGACACGCGCGCGGTGAAGCGGTCGCGCTGCGCCTCGGGCAGGGCGTAGGTGCCCTCCATCTCGATCGGGTTCTGCGTGGCGATCACCATGAACGGCTCTTCCAGCTCGTACGTGCTGGTGTCGACCGTGACCTGGTGCTCCTCCATGCATTCGAGCAGCGAGGACTGCGTCTTCGGCGAGGCGCGGTTGATCTCGTCGCCGACCACGATGTTGGCGAACACCGGGCCGGGGCGGAACTCGAACCCGCCGGTCTGCCGGTTGTAGATGGACACCCCGGTGACGTCGCTGGGCAGCAGGTCGGGGGTGAACTGGATGCGGCTGACCGTGCAGTCGATGGACCGGGCCAGCGCCTTGGCCAGCGAGGTCTTCCCGACCCCCGGCACGTCCTCGACCAGCAGGTGGCCCTCGGCGAGCAGGGTGACCAGCGCGACCCGCACCACGTCCGGCTTGCCGACCAGCACCCGCTCGACGTTGGCCGCGATCCGGGCGGCGGTGTCGTGCAGCTCGCCGAGCGACGCGGAGCCGTGCCCGTTGGCGCCGCTCGTCCCGCGCGCCCCGGCCGCGGGGTCACTGGGGTAGTACGGCGTCTGGTCGCCGGGCACCGCGGACTGCGTTCTCGACGTCACTCGACCTCCTGGTGCCGACGCGCAAGCGTCTTGGAACAACGGGCGGACGCGCCCGTGCGTGCCTGTACCGGCCACCCGTTCAAGGGTCAGCCTCCCACGAAGTGTGTCAAACGTGAGCGAAACGATGGGGAGAACCCTGCGATCACTGAGTGCTACCACCAATATTGGGCCATTCGGGTGAGTAACGCCCTGGTGGGCTGGGCGATGTTCTCACGCCGCGTTCTGTCGTATTCTCCTGAGCGGATTCAGTCGGCTACGGAAGGTGCTTGCCATGCCGGAGGTCGAAACGAGGGACCGGGTCACCCCGGGGGCCGCCGCCGCGTTCAGCGTGGCGCCGGAGCTGGCCGGTGACGCGTTCACGCGGCTGTCGGAACTGCAGGACGTGGTCGGCGAGATGGTCCGCCACGCCAAGGTGCTCGGCAGGCAGGTCCCGCTCGGTGGTGGATACGCGGACGAGGTCGGCCGGTTCATGGCCGAGTACGGCATCGGGCAGCAGGGCTCGGCGGTCGAGTCGCTGATCGCCTTCGGCCGGGAGCTCGAGGACCTCAAGTCCCGCATCGCCGAAGCCGTGGAGCAGTACTCCGAGGCCGACGGCAAGGCCGCCGACGACGTCGAGTGCACCGGCGGCTGACCCGGATGCCCCGAACGCCCCGCCTCTTCCTTCTGCTCCCCGCGCTGGCGCTGCTCGCCGCCTGCGGTCAGGGCGGCCAGGCCGCCTCCGGGGAGAACACGGTGCACACCGTGCCGCCACCGCCCGCGGCACCCAGCACCGCCCCGCCCGCGAACCAGGGCGGCCTCGACCCGTGCACCCTGCTGACCTCGGCCGAGCGGTCCACCGCCGGGCTGACCTCGGTCGGCGAGCCCAAGGCGATCGGCTCCGCGCGCACCTGCGACTGGACCGAGCCCGGCACCTTCGGCCTGGCCATCTCGGTGGACGGGTCGAAGGGGCTGACCGATCTCCGCACGGAGAAGAAGACCGCGAAGCAGATCAAGGTCGGTGCCCGCGAAGCCCTCAAGGTCGCCGATCCGAAGGCCGATGACGGAACCTGTGCGGTGTTGCTGGGCGCGGGGGAGTCGGCGAGCGTCCAGATCGACGTCAGCAACACGAACTTCACCGGCACCGAGGCCGCGTGCGCCCGCGCGGACAAGGTCGCCGGACTGGTGGAGCCCAAACTGCCCTGAGCCGCCACCGACCCCTGAGCCGCCACAGCGATGGGAGCACCGATGCCCGAGCACAGTCCGCCCGTGTCCACCCGGCGCTACGAGGCCTACAGCCACCAGGCGATGAAGGACGAGGTCGAAGCGGGCAACGATCCCGGGGAGGCCGGCCTGATCGGCGGCCAGTGGGACGAGCTGGCCGGCCGGTTCCACGAGTCGGCCCAGGCGCTGACCGCCCTGCTGGAGAGCAGCCGGGAGAACTGGTCCGGGGAGGGCGGCGAGGCGCTGCGCGGGGTGCTGACCCAGGCGGCGCGGTGGTCCGGTGAGGTCGCCGGGGTGTCCACTTCGGTCGGTGGCTCGGTCTCGGCGCAGGCGGAGATCGCCGCCAGGGCCAAGGCGGAGATGCCCGAACCGGTGGAGTACGACCCGGCGAGCATGATCCGCAACGCCGCGGCCAGCGGCAACCTGCTCGCGCTGGCCGGGCTGCCCGCGGCGATGGAGGAGACCAAGGCCGCCGCCGAAGCCGCCCGGCAGAAGGCGATCGACGTGCTGACCGCCCGCGACGCGGCCCTGCGGGACGCCATCCCGGTGCAGCAGACGTTCTCGCCACCGCCGCACCTGACCAGTTCCTGAGGCCCCGGCGTGATCCGGGTTTCCGCCTCGGCCTTCGACGTGCTGTGGGCCGACCTCGGGCTGCCGCGCGCGCCCGAGGTGCTCGGCGTGCGCAGCGTGGGCACCACCGACGCCGAACGCGCCGAGATCAAGGAGTCGGTCTACGCCAACCTCGCCGAGCGCGGGCTGTACGACCCCGCCCACGGGCTCGACGAGGCGCTGGCCGACCGGCTGCACACCCTCGCCACCGCCTCGGTCTACGTCGAGTGCGAAGCGCTGCTGGACATGACCTCGGACACCCCGTTCCGCGCGGTGGCCGCGGCGAAGGGGCGGCACGGCGTGCTGGCCACCCAGCCGAACCGGACGATCGGGCTGTCCACCATCCGGGACGGTGAACTGCTGCCGTCCATTGTGGAACTGCTGCCCGCGCTGGAACCCGGCCCCGGTTACGGGGTGAGCCTGCCCGCCGCCGCGCTCGCGGCCGGGGTCGAGGACCCGGTGTTCGCCGGGAACGGGCGCGCGGCCGGGCGGGAGAAGCAGGTCCGCGAGGTGCTCGCGATCCAGGCCCGGCCGATCTTCGGCGCCGGGCAGTTCACCGTGCGCGTGCGTGACGGAGCCCACCCGCGCCGGGTCGGCGGGATCAGTTGGTTCTGGACCGACGTCGGCGCCTACCTGAGTTCGCTGGAGCCGGGCCGCGGCGGGCAGGACTGGGTCACCGTGACCCCGGTCGACGGCCCGCGCCTGGTCCAGCGGCTGGCCGGCCTGCTCGAGGGCTGATTCCCCACTTCCCCCACCCGCCCCCACCCGGGACCGCCCGCGGGGGTGCCGGGGGACGCGTGGCGACCGCCCCCGTTGCCCCTCACCCCCGACTTGGGGGATCTTCGTCGGCACCCCCCACTGCGCCCCCACCTGGCCCCCACCGCTCTCACCTGCGGAAACGGCTGCTCGGGGGAGTGAATATGCGGTCAATTGCCGTTGACTGTGGTGAAAAGTGGGGTACGGTGGTGCCAAGTGGGGCGGAAGGGAGCCCCGTGGCCGATCCCCGCCTTGGCGGAGACCGGCGGGGAGGTGGCGGCCGATGTTCCTCGGTACCCACACCCCCAAGCTCGACGACAAGGGGCGGCTCACACTGCCCGCGAAGTTCCGCGACGCGCTGGCAGGTGGGCTGATGGTCACCAAGGGACAGGACCACTGCCTGTATGTCTTCCCGCGCGCCGAGTTCGAGCAGATGGCCCGCAAGGTCGCCGAAGCCCCGTTCACCAACGAGGCGGTGCGTGCCTACCAGCGCTACCTGTTCGCCGGGACCGACGAACAACGCCCGGACGGGCAGGGGCGCATCCCCATCGCGCCCGAGCTCCGCCGCTACGCGGGGCTCAACAAGGAGTGCGTGGTGATCGGGGCGATCACCAGGCTCGAGATCTGGGACGCCCAGGCGTGGCAGGGCTACCTGGACGAACACGAGGACAGCTACTCGAAGGCACAGGAGGAAGTCTTGCCGGGCGTGTTCTGACACGCGGCCGCCGGCACCCACGCCGTCGGGGGGCGGGGGTCCCACCGGCCGCACGAGGAGAGTTCCGGCTTCGCGGATGCCGTCAGGCCTCTGTCCGCTCAGTGGCCCTGGTGCACCTTCCCCGGCACCAGGTTCGCAGCGGGCGGACGGAGACCTGGCGGCATCGGCGTTTCCACCAGTGCCAGGCAAGACCGAGGAAGGGGGTGGGTGTGGTGGCCGAGCACGTTCCGGTTCTGCTGGACCGGATCCTCGAGCTGTTCGAGCCCGTCCTCGCCAAGCCGGGCGCGGTGCTGGTCGACGCCACCCTCGGCCTCGGCGGCCACTCCGACGCCCTGCTCTCCGCGCACCCGGAGCTCACGCTGGTCGGGCTCGACCGCGACCCGGCCGCGCTGGAGCGCTCGGCGGACCGCCTCCGCCACCACGGCGACCGCGTGCACCTGGTGCACGCGGTCTACGACGAACTGCCCGGCGCGCTGGCCGGGCTCGGCATGTCCACTGTGGACGGGCTGCTGTTCGACCTCGGCGTGTCCTCGATGCAGCTGGACCGCGACGAGCGCGGGTTCTCCTACGCCAGGGACGCCCCGCTGGACATGCGGATGGACCCGACCACCGGGCCGACCGCGGCCGACGTGCTGAACACCTACCCGCCCGGCGAACTGGTCCGGATCCTGCGCGAGTACGGCGAGGAGCGGTTCGCCCAGCGGATCGTGAAGTCGGTGGTGGCCGCGCGCGAGAGCGAACCGTTCGAGCGCAGCGGCAGGCTGGTCGAACTGCTCTACGCGGCGGTGCCCGCGGCGAGCAGGCGCACCGGCGGGCACCCGGCCAAGCGGACCTTCCAGGCGCTGCGGATCGAGGTCAACGGCGAGCTGGAGGTGCTGCGGCGGGCCATGCCCGCGGCGCTGGGCGCGCTGGCGATGGGCGGCCGGATCGTGGTCGAGTCCTACCAGTCGCTGGAGGACCGGCTGGTCAAGCAGGCACTGGCGGCGAAGGCGAAATCCCGCACCCCCGAAGGACTTCCGGTCGAACTGCCGGGGCACGGCCCCGAGCTGCGGCTGCTGACCAGGGGCGCGGAACAGGCGAACGAAGCGGAAATCGAGGCGAACCCGCGAGCGAGCTCGGTGCGGCTGCGAGCCGCGGAGCGGATCGGAGAGGCGGCACAGTGACGGCACCAGCTCGTTCCCGCACCCGCGCGCGTACCGAGCAGCGCGGGACCACCGGCGGCCGCACCCGCACCTCGGCCGCCGAGCGCGCCTACGCCCGCCGGGCGCAGCGCGCCGCCGAAGCGGTGGCACGCCCCGAAAACCAGCTGGAGGGCGCCGCCTCGGCGGTCAAGGTCCGCCCGAAGCTGAAGCTCAAGCTGCGGCTGCCGCGCTCGCGCGCGTCCTTCGTGCTGCTGATGATGGGCCTGCTCGCGGTGGGCGTGGTCACCACGCTGTGGCTGTCCACCCAGGCCATCGCCGACAGCTACCGGCTCGACGAACTGCGCAAGGACAACGCCGGCCTGGTCGAGCAGGCCGAGCGGCTGCAGCGCGAGGTCACCAAGCAGGAGTCGACCTCCTCGCTGGACGAGCGCGCGAAGGCGCTCGGCATGGTGCCCGGCGGCGATCCGGCCCGGATCATCGTGAACCCGGACGGCACCATCACGGTGATCGGCGAGCCGAAGAAGGCCGCCCCGCCCGCCGCACCGGGCGCGGGTGACCAGAGCGAGCCGCAGGACGCGCCGCCGCCCATCCCGGCGGTCGGCGGCGGCCAGCCGGATCCGTCGCTGCAGCTCCCGGAAGCCGAGCGGCAGCAACAGGAACAACAGCAACAGCAGCAGGACCAGCAGAACGCGCCAGGAGGACAGTGAGATGACGGGCAGGCCGCGGCGGGGCCCGGTCCGCGTGGCCGGCACGCGGGCGCAGGCCAGGCGGACCAGCGCGGAGACCGCCCGCGGGCGGTCGGCCCCGCACCGCACCTATTCGGCGACCGGACTCCGCCGCGCCAACGGCAAGACCGCCGAGGGCAGCACGCGCAGCCGGTTCGCCTCGGTGCGGATCATCCTGGTGGTGCTGCTGTCCATCGCCGGGCTGCAACTGGTGAAGGTGCAGGCGTTCGACGCCGAGGCGCTCTCGGCCAGCGCCGAGCGCCAGCGCACCACGCCGATCGACATCCCGGCCCAGCGCGGGTCCATCATGGACCGCAACGGCACCAAGCTGGCGTTCAGCGTGGAGAACCGCACGCTGTCGGTGAACCTGCGGCTGATGCGCAAGACCTGGACCGAGTTCGCCCAGGAGCACCCGGAGAAGGGGCAGAACTTCGAGACCCGGTCCGCCGCGGCGGCCCGGTTCATCGCGCAGAAGCTGCCGGACAAGACCACCGAGGCCGAGCTGCTGGAGAAGTTCCGCAAGCCGGACAACTTCACCTTCCTGGTCGACGACGTGGAGCCGTCGATCGCCGACGAGATCACCGACGGCGAGAACTTCCCGGAGATCAGCAAGGAGAAGCGCGCCAAGCGCGAGTACCCGGGTGGCACGCTGGCGGCGAACGTGGTCGGCGTGGCGAAGTGGCAGATGGAGGACCCGGACGTCTCCAAGCACAACCTGCACGGCCTGGCCGGGCTGGAGGCCACCTGGGACAACGAGCTGGCCGGTACGCCGGGCCGCCGCCTGGTGGACACCGAGCAGGGCGGGGACGTGGTCATCCCCGGTACCGAGCGCGACCTGCAGCCCGCCACCGCCGGCTCCGACCTGGAGCTGACCCTGGACGCCGACCTGCAGTACGACCTGCAGAGCAAGCTGTCCGACTACGTGGCCAAGAGCCGCGCCAAGGGCGGCAGCGCGGTGATCATGGACTCGAAGACCGGTGAGGTCTACGCGCTGGCCAACGACCGCACCTACGACCCGAACGACCTGGCGAAGGCCACCCCGGACCAGATGAACAACCGGGCGGTGACCACCCCGTTCGAACCGGGTTCGGTGAACAAGATCGTCACCGCGGTGGCGGCGATCCAGAACGGCATCGCCACCCCGGAGTCGGTGCTGTCGGTGCCGGGCGCGCTGCGCGTGGCCGACCACACCGTGCGCGACGCGTGGACACACGGCACGCAGAACTTCACCACCGCGGGCATCTTCGGCAAGTCCTCGAACGTGGGCACGCTGCTGCTCGCGCAGAAGCTCGGCGAGGAGCCGTTCGCGGACATGCTGAAGAAGTTCGGTCTCGGGCAGCGCACCGGCATCGGCCTGCCCGGTGAGAGCCCCGGTTCGGTGCCGCCGCGCAACCAGTGGTCCGGCACCACCTTCGGCAACCTCCCGATCGGCCAGGGTCTGTCGATGACCGTGGTGCAGATGGCCGGGATGTACCAGGCGATCGCCAACGGCGGTGTGCGCGTGGAGCCCAGGGTGGTCCGCGCCAAGGTGAACCCGGACGGCACGCGGGTGGACCAGCCCGCGCCGAAGACCACCCAGGTGACCACGCCGGAGACGGCGAAAACGGTGCTGGACATGATGCGCGCGACGGTGCAGAAGGGGAAGGGCCAGAACTCCGGCACCGCCCCGACCGCGGCGCTGGAGGGGTACCAGATCTCCGGCAAGACGGGCACCGGGCAGCAGATCGACCCGAAGACCAACGCCTACAGCGATTCGCTGTACAACATCACCTTCGCCGGGGTGCTGCCCGCGGACAACCCGCGGTTCGTGGTGGGCATCCACCTCGACGCGCCGGACACCACGCTGCCGGCCGGGCACTCCGCCGGTCCGCTGTTCCACGACGTGGCCTCGTACCTGGCGCAGCGCTACCAGCTGCCCCTGTCGGACGGCGCTTCCCCGGTGGTCCCGCTCGTCCTGAGCTGACCGAGTCGGCCCGCCGCGGCACCGGTACCGGCGGCTCGGCGGGGCCTCAGAAACGCTGTGAATGTGGCTTTCACTGCGGAATCCGCAGTGAAAGCCACATTCACAGCACCTGGGCGCGGCCCGCCGGGGGACCGGTACCGTCGCCGGGGAGCTTCTCGGCGACGGAAGGGAACGGCATGACTGGGGTGGATCGGGCGCGGGCGCTGCTTTCGGCGGCGCAGCTGGCGGATGGGCACAACGACCTCCCGTGGGCGTTGCGCGACCTGGCCGGGCCGGATCCGCGCGAGGCGGTGGCCGCGGTCGACCTGCGCCAGCACCAGCCCCGCCTGCACACCGATCTGCCGCGCCTGCGCGAGGGCAAGGTCGGCCTGCAGTTCTGGTCGGTGTTCGTGCCGTGCGGGTTCACCGGCGACAGCGCGGTCACCGCGGTGCTGGAGCAGATCGAGGTGGTCCACCAGCTCCTGGAGCGCTACCCCGACCACCTGGCACCGGCCCGCACCGCCGACGAAGCCGAGGCCGCCTTCCGCGACGGCAAGGTGGCCTCCATGCTCGGCGCCGAGGGCGGGCACAGCATCGCCGGCTCGCTGGGTGTGCTGCGGATCCTGCGCCGCCTCGGGGTGCGGTACATGACGCTGACGCACAACTCGAACACCCCGTGGGCGGATTCGGCCACCGACGAGCCGGAGCACGGCGGGCTCACCGACTTCGGCCGCGACGTGGTGCGGGAGATGAACCGCATCGGCATGCTCGTCGACCTGTCGCACGTCGCGCCGAGCACCATGCGGGACGCGCTCGAGGTGAGCACCGCGCCGGTGGTCTTCACGCACTCGTCGTGCCGGGCGGTCAACGACCACCCGCGCAACGTCCCGGACGACGTGCTGGCGCGGCTGGCGGGCAACGGCGGGGTCTGCATGGTCACCTTCGTGCCGAAGTTCGTCTCCGGCAAGGAATCCGTCGGTGTCGAGGACGTGGTCGAGCACCTGGAGCACGCGCGCGAGGTGGCCGGGATCGACCACATCGGCGTCGGCGGCGACTACGACGGGGTGAAGTCGCTGCCCGCGGGACTGGAGGACGTCTCGAAGTACCCGGTGCTCTTCGGCGCGCTGCTGGACCGGGGCTGGAGCGAGGACGACTGCGCCAAGCTGGCCGGCCGGAACGTGCTGCGCGTCCTGCGCGGTGCCGAGGACGTGTCGAAGGCCGCGGGCTACCCGATGGCCTGATCTGTGGCCGTTCGGTCATTGTGGACATCCGGGGATCCGGTAAGTCTGGGGTGGTGCAGACCGGGGAGATCGTGCGCGACGTGGTGATCGTCGCGGAGCCGGGGCTGGCGGCGCTGGACGCCACCGGCCCGATGGACGTGTTCGCGTTCGCCGCCGCCGCGGGTGGCCGGTACCGGGTGCGGATCGCCGCGCCCGCGGGGGCGCCGGTGCGCACCGGCAGCGGTTTGCGCATCGCCCCCGACCTGGCGATCGAGGAGCTGGACGGCCCGGTCGACACGCTGATCGTCACCGGCGGGCTGGGGGCGAACGGCTCGGTGCCGGTGTCCCCGCGGCTGGTGCGCGAGGTTTCGCGGCTGGCCCCGCACACGCGCCGGATCACCTCGGTGAGCACCGGGGCCTTCGTGCTCGGCGCGGCCGGGCTACTCGACGGGCGCCGGGTCACCACGCACTGGCTCTGGTGCGACCTGCTCGCCGAGCGCTGCCCGGCGGCGGTGATGGTGCCGGACGCGATCTTCGTCCGTGACGGGCGGGTGGCCACTTCGGCGGGCATCACCGCGGGCATCGATCTGGCGCTCTCACTGGTGGAAGAGGACCACGGCGCCGACCTGGCGCGCGAGGTGGCCAAGTTCATGGTGGTGTTCCTGCAGCGCCCCGGCGGGCAGTCGCAGTTCAGCGTGTGGTCGAAACTGCCGGCGCCGCAGCATTCCGCGCTGCGCAAGGCGACCGACGCGGTGTTGCTGGAACCGGCCGCCGACCACTCCATCCCGGCGATGGCGCGGCGGGCCTCGGTCAGCGTGCGGCACCTGAACCGGCTGTTCTCGGAGAAGCTCGGCACCACCGCCGCGGCCTACGTGGAGCAGGTACGGGTGCAGGCGGCTCAGGGGTTGCTGGAGTCCAGTTCGGACGGTATGGAGGCGGTCGCGCGCCGCTGCGGCTTCGGCAGCCCGGAAACCATGCGGCGCGCCTTCGTCCGGCTGATCGGCATCTCGCCGGGTGCCTACCGCTCCCGTTTCCGCTCCGCGGGCTGGAGCATCGCCTAGGCGAGCCGCGCGGAGACGACGACTTCCTCGGTGTGGTTCCCGACGCTGCGGTCGTAGGTCGCCGCGCAGGTGACCAGGCGGAGTTCCGCGCCGTTGCCCGGGCTGCCGGTGTAGTCGGCGGCGGTGGCCGGGCCCGTCTTCCGCGGCCGCTTCTCCACCAGGTACACGGCGAACTCCGCGATCGTGCCGTCCGACCGGCCCACCCGCACGAGGTCCCCGGCCCGCAGTTCGCGCAGCCGCTCGAACACCCCGCGCGCGAAGGCGTACATCGCGTGCCCGCTGATCAGCGACGGGCCGGTCTCGCCGGGGGCCGGGCCCGGGGCGTACCAGCCCGCGCGCTGGCCGTCACCCGGTACCTCCATCGCGCCGGTCGCGGTCTGGCCCAGTTCGGCCAGCGCCCCGGTGGACAGCCCGATCGCCGGGATCTCCAGCGAGACGGGCTTCGCGGGTGGCAGCGGGCGGTTCGACGGGGTCGGGGCCCCGCGCGGGGCGACCGCCAGCTCCCCGCCGGTCGCCGGGACCGCGCTCCGCTGCGGGGTGACGATCAGCGTCACCCCGGTCAGCGCGCCGGTGAGCACCACAACCACGGCCGCTACCACGGTGGCCAGCCGCCCGGTGTCCCCGACCCCGCGGCACCCCTCTTTCATGGCTGCTTGATCGCTGTTAACCACGTACGGCGTTACCTCCCCGAGACCCGGTGCCCCTGGGTATCACCCGGATGGGGTATGTTAAAGATTCCTTTACTGGGGTTTGGCGGCGTGAATTTGCGGGAAGAATCGGGTACCTGCGGACCCTGTGCACACAGTGGGAGGTCGTGCGTGCCGGAACAGCTCGTCGGAGTGCTTGATGTGGGGGCGTTCAGCGCACGGCTGGTGCTGGTGGAACGCGGCGGCTCACCGGTGGAACCGGCGCTCGTGCACAAGACCAGGCTGCGCCTGGACCGCGCGCTCGACGCCGAGGGCAGGCTGAGCCGGGACGGCATCGAATCGATCGCCGACGCGGTGCGCAAGGCGAACCGCGTCATGGTCGAGCACGGTGTTCAGACCGTCTTCCCGTTCGCCACCTCGTCGGTGCGCGACGCGGCGAACGCACGCCAGGTGGTCGCGAAGGTGGCCAGGGCGACCGGCACCGAGCTGCGCTTCCTCTCCGGCCGCCGCGAGGCCGAGCTGTCGTTCCTGGCCGCGCGCCGGTGGTACGGCGCCTCCGCCGGGCCGCTGGTGGTGCTGGACGTCGGCGGCGGCACGGTGGAGATCGCCGCGGGCTCCGGTGAGGTGGCCACCTTCGCGCGTTCGCTCAAGCTCGGCGCGCGGGAGATGACGCGGTCCTGGCTCCGCAGCGACCAGGCCTCGGCCAAGCGGATGGACGCGCTGCGGGAGCACACCCTCGACCAGGTCAGGGCGTCGCTCGGGGACGCCGGCGAGCTGATCCGCGGCGCGCGGGCGATCGGCTGCTCGAAGGTGCTGCGCCAGCTGGCCCGCCTCGCCGGGGCGAGACCGCAGCGGGACGGCGACTTCGTCCCGCGCACGCTGCACGTCGAAGACCTGCGCCGCTGGATCCCGCGGCTGGCCAAGCTGCCGGTGGACCGCCGCGCCGAACTCCCCGGCATCTCCCGCTGCCGCTCCCGCCAGGCGCTCGCCGGCGCCATCGTCGCCGAAGCACTGCTGACCCTGTGCGGGGAGCGCGTGGAGATCTGCCCGTGGTCCACCACCGAGGGCCTGCTGCTGACCATGCTGGACGGCGAGGCGGGCGACCTGCGCCTGATCGCTTAGCGAACCACCGTCCGGGTACCCCTCGGACATGGTCATCCACGTGAGCCGGGACGCCTTTCTCGGCACCTACGTCAACGACCACCTCGCCGGCGCGACCGGTGGGGTGGACCTGATCCGCCGGTTGGCGGCCGCCGAACGGCAGACGGACTACGGTCCCGAACTGCGCAGGCTGGCCGCCGAGATCGCGGAGGACCACCGCAGCCTGCTCGGCATCATGGGCGCGCTCGACGTGCCGCGCGCCAAGCACAAGGAGGCGCTGGCCTGGGCGGGGGAGAAGGTCGGGCGGCTGAAGTTCAACGGCAGGCTGTTCAGCCGGTCGCCGCTCAGCCGGGTGGTGGAACTGGAGGCGATGCGGCTCGGCGTCGAGGGCAAGGCGGCGGCCTGGCGCACGCTGCGGCAGCGCGCGGTCGGCGACTCGCGCCTGGACGTGGCCGAGCTGGACCGGTTGCTGGAGCGGGCGAACGCGCAGAGCGAGGCGCTGGAACGGCTCCGGATGCGCGCGGTCACCGAGGCTTTCGGCTGAGCGAGGTTGTCAACGCGCCCGTTCGCGGGTAACCCGGGAGTATGCGCGAACACCAACGTCGCCTCGACGACGAAGACGAGGACCAGCCGCTGTCGGCGGAAGTGCCGCGTCCGCCGCACCGCGATCTCGACCCCCAGCACACCAAGGACGTCGACACCGACCTCCTCCCGAACCAGGACGACGTGGAAACCCCGCCGACGGGCGAGAAACCCGAGCCACCCGACTAGCGGCGCCGTATCGGGGCCCGGCCCGGCGGCTGGACGGGCGCGGGCAGGTCCGGTGCGGCCGGGATGGGCAGCGTGGCCGCCGTGGCGGTCACGGTGACCTTCTCGCCGTGGTGGCGGATGTCCAGGTGCTCCCCGGTGATCAGCCGGTAGCTGGCCTGATCGCCGGTGATCTCGACGGAGAAGTGGCTGCCGCGGAAGATCAGCCGGAAGGCCACCCGGTCCAGCCCGCGCGGCAGGCGCGGGGTGAACGACAGGCTGCCGTCGTGGTCGCGCAGCCCGCCGAGCCCGGCCACGGTGGCCAGCCACGCCCCCGCCAGCGACGCCATGTGCAGCCCGTTCCGCACGTTGTTGTGCACGTCGTGCAGGTCGGTGAAGGCGGCTTCGGCGAGGTAGTCGTAGGCCAGGTCGAGGTGGCCGACCTCGGCCGCCAGCACCGCCTGCGTGCCCGCCGACAGCGAGGAGTCCCGCACCGTCCGCGCCTCGTAGTAGGCGAAGTTGCGGGCCTTTTCCTCCGGCGTGAACGAGTCCCCGCGCAGGTGCATGGCCAGCACCAGGTCGGCCTGTTTGACCACCTGCTTGCGGTACAGGTCGAAGTACGGGTAGTTCAGCAGCAGCGGGTAGTGCTCGGCCGGGGTGCCTTCGAAGTCCCAGTCCACGTGCTGGGTGAAGCGCTCGGCCTGCGGGTGTACCTCGAGCAGGTCGTCGTAGGGCACCACCATCTCGTCGGCGGCCCGCCGCCATTCGGCGATCTCGCCGGCGTCCACCTCGAACGCCCCGGCCAGGTCGGCGTGCCGTTCGCAGGCCAGCGCCGCCTCGCGCAGGTTCCGCTGCGCCATCAGGTTCGTGTAGACGTTGTTGTCCGCGATCGCCGAGTACTCGTCGGGACCGGTCACGCCGTCGATCCGGAAGCCGCCGTGCCTGCCGTGGTGGCCCAGCGAGATCCACAGGCGGGCGGTTTCGAGCAGGATCTCGGTACCGCAGTCCCGCTCGAACTCCTCGTCGCCGGTGGCCGCCACGTACCGGGCGACCGCGTCGGCGATGTCGGCGCTGACGTGGAACGCGGCGGTCCCGGCCGGCCAGTACGCCGAGCACTCGGCGCCGTTGATCGAGCGCCACGGGAAGGCCGCGCCGCGCAGGCCGAGCTGGGCCGCCCGCTCGCGTGCTTTGCCCAAAGTGGAGTGACGCCAGCGCAGCGCGTCGCGCGCCGCCTCCGGCATGGTGTAGGTGAGCACCTGGAGCACGAAGGATTCGGTGTCCCAGAAGGCGTGCCCGTCATAGCCCGGCCCGGTCAGCCCCTTGCCGGGAATGGCCCGGCTCTCGCCGCGGGCCCCGGCCTGGAGCACGTGGAACAAGGCGAACCGCACGGCCTGCTGCAGTTCGGGGTCGCCGTCGATCTGCACGTCGGCGGACTCCCAGAACTCGTCGAGGAACCGGCGCTGTTCCTCGAGCAGGCCCTCCCAGCCGGTCTGCAGCGCGCCGTCGAGCGCGGCCTCCACCTGCGCGCGCAGCGCGGGGGCCGACCGCTGCGCCGACCAGCCGTACCCGAGGTACTTGGTCAGCGTGAGCTTCTCGCCCGCGGGCACGTCGACCGCGGCGGTCAGCCTGGCCAGGTCGTCCTCGGCGTGGATGTTGGTGCGCAGGCCGTCGGAGGTCTCCAGCCGGTGGTCCATCGCCGCGGCCATGCGCAGCCCCGACTCCCGCGTGCGGTGCACCAGCACCGCGCGCGTGTCCTCGGCCATGGCGAACTCGCCGACCAGCGGCGACTGCAGTGCCGCGGCCACCCGCGGGTCGCTGGTGTCGGACTCGATCGGCTCGTTGGCCAGCAGGTCGGACTGCACCACGAGCTGGATCTCACCGTCGAGCGGCTCCACCTCGTACCGGATGGCCACCACCGCGCGCTGGGTGAACGAGACCAGCCGTTCGGTGCGCACGCGGACGCGGCGTCCGGTCGGCGAGGACCACTCGGTGGTGCGGCGCAGCGTGCCGGAGCGGAAGTCGAGCACCCGCTCGTGCGCGGTGGCCTGGCCGTAGCGCATGTCCAGCGGTTCGTCCTCGACCAGCAGCCGGATGATCTTGCCGTCGGTCACGTTCACCACGGTCTGCCCGGCCTCGGGGTAGCCGTACCCCGCTTCGGCGTAGGGCAGCTGGTACGACTCGTAGAACCCGTTCAGGTAGGTACCGGGCAGCCCGCGCGGCTCGCCCTCCTCCAGCGTGCCGCGCAGCCCGATGTGCCCGTTGGACAGCGCGAAGGTCGATTCGGTGCGCTGCAGCTGTTCGACGTCCATGCCGACCCACCGCAGCTCCCACGGCGACCGGTCGGACTGTTCGTAGCCGTGAGTCACTCAGCCCTCCAGTAGCTCGGCCAGATCGTCGACCACCACGTCGGCACCCGCCGCGCGCAGCTGATCGGCCTGATCGGCCCGGTTCACCCCTACCACGTACCCGAATTCTCCCGTTTTACCCGCTTTGACCCCGGCGATGGCGTCCTCGAAGACCGCCGCCGCGGCCGGTTCGGTGTCCAGCGCCCTGGCCCCGGCCAGGAACGAGTCGGGGGCGGGCTTGCCCCGCAGTCCCTGCTTGACGATCTCCACGCCGTCGATGCGGGCCTGCACGAACTGGGTCAGGTCACCGCCTTCGAGCACCTTGGCCCCGTTCGCCGACGAGGTGACCACGCCGATCTTCAGCCCGGCGTCGCGGGCGGCTTCGAGGTAGCGCACCGAACCGGGGTACGGGCGCACGCCGCGTTCGTCGATGATCGCCAGCACCAGGTCGTTCTTGCGGTTTCCCACCCCGTGCACGGTCGCGCGGTCCGGCGGGTCGTCGGGGCCGCCTTCGGGCAGGGTGATCTCGCGTGAGGCGAGGAACTCGCGGACGCCGTCGAACCGCGGGCGCCCGTCGACGTGGTCGGCGTAGTCGCGCTCGGTGAACGGGCGGAACCCGTCTCCGTCGCGGGCGCGCAGGAACTCGTCGAAGGTCTGCTTCCACGCCTGCTTGTGCAGTTCGGCGGTGCCGGTGAGCACGCCGTCGAGGTCGAACAGGCAGGTGGTGATCTCCTCGGGCAAACCAAGCATGTTTCGCACGGTACCGGCGTCGTGGCGGTGGTGCCTGCCAGCGCCGGGGTGGGGGCGGACGTGGTGGATCAGGTCGTGCGCGGTGGCGTCGGCGAGGCGGTAGCGCACCACGCGGCCGGTGCGGTGGCCGGTGACCAGGCCGTGCGCGCGCAACAGCCGCAGCGCGTGCGAGACGGCGGTGTCGCTCATCCCGGCCGCCGTGGCCAGGTCGGAGACGCAGATCTCCTCGGCGTAGTGGATGCACACCAGCAGGGTCAGGCGCGAGGGATCGGCGAGGATGGCGAACCGGTCGGCCCACTCGCGCACGGTGGCGCGATCGCCGAGGCCGTCGAGGGCACGCTCGACCCGGTCTGGGTCGATCGGTTCCACCGGCACGCCCCCGATCGTCTCACGCGCCCCGGCGCCGGGCGGGCTACTTGCCGCGGGCACGCAGGAAGCGGTCGGCGCCGGTCCGCAGGTCGACGATCGGGGACGGGTAGTCCTCGGCGCCGCTGTGCTTCCACGGTTCGTGCACCGCCGGGCCCTCGATGCCCGAAAGTTCCGGCACGTACTCGCGCACGTAGTCACCCCGCGGGTCGTACCGCTTCCCCTGCAGGATCGGGTTGAGCACGCGGTTCGGCCGCGTGTCGGTGCCGGTCCCGGCCACCCACTGCCAGTTGAGCTGGTTGTTCGCCACGTCCGCGTCCACCAGGTGCGCGAGGAAGTGCCGCGCGCCCTCCCGCCAGTCCACGTACAGCGTTTTGGTCAGGAAGCTGCCGACGATCAGCCGCGCCCGGTTGTGCATCCAGCCCTCCCGCAGCAGCTGGCGCATCCCGGCGTCCACGATCGGCACCCCGGTACGGCCTTCCCGCCAGGCATCCAGGTCCTTTGTGGACTTACGCCAGCGGTCGCCGTGGGAGCGGTAGTCGGTGTGCGAACTGGCCGGGCGCGCGGCGAGCACCTGGTGGTGGAAGTCGCGCCAGGCCAGCTGCCGCACGAACGCCTCGGCCCCGGCCGACCGGCCCGCGCGGTGGACCAGCTCGTTCGCCGACACCGAGCCGAAGTGCAGGTGCGGTGAAAGCCTCGACGTGCCACCGGCGGCCATGTCGTCCTGCAACCGCGTGTACTCGTCCACCTGCCCGCCGAACCAGTCGTCCACCAGTTCGCGGCCCGCGCGCTCACCGCCGTCCGGCAGTCCCGGCGCGGTCTTCCCGGCGCAGATGTCCTTGGCCGACGGCACTTTCCCGAGGCGCACCCGCGCGGGTGTCAACCGCGGTGGTTCGAGCACCGAGCGCCGGTCGGCCTCCGACCAGCGCCGGAAGTACGGGGTGAACACGGCGAAGTGGTCCTTGCCGCCGGTCGGCGTCACCGCGCCCGGCGCGAGCACCGTGGTCACCGCGTCGTGCACGACCAGCCGATCGCCCAGCGCCTCCCGCAGCGCGTCCTCGCGCCGGTGGGCGAACGCGCTCACGTCGGCCGCCACGTGCACCTCGTCGGCGTCGAACGCGCACACCTCGTCGACCAGGTTCCCGCGCCGGTTCACCAGCCGCGCGCCCAGTTCCTTCAGCCCGGCGTCCAGGTCCCGCAGGCAGGCGGCGAGGAAGGCGGCCCGGTTCGGCGTGCCGGTGATCCGCTCGTCCAGCACGAACAACGGGATCACCCGGTCCGCCTTCGCCGCCGCGGTCAGCACCGGGTTGTCGTGCACCCGGAGATCCCTGGTGAACAACGCGATCGCGACGCTCAAAAGTCCTCCCGTTCCCTCTCCTGCTCGACCAGCGCGTCCAGATCGGACAGCCGGGAAAGGCCGTTCAGCGGTTGCCGCATCCGGTGGTTGTCCCGCAGCCGGTCGGCGTTGCGGTCGAGGAAGGCCCAGTAGCCCGCGGTGAACGGGCAGGCGTCGGCCCCGACGCGCACCTTCGGATCGAACTCGCACCGTCCACAGTGGTCACTCATCCGGTTCAGGTAGGCGCCGCCCGCCGCGTACGGCTTGGTCGCCACGATGCCGCCGTCGGCGTACTGGCTCATCCCGATCACGTTGGCGGGCATCACCCACGGGAAGCCGTCGACGAACGCGGTGGCGAACCACTCGGTCAGCTCGCGCGGCTGGTAACCGCGTTGCAGCGCGTGGTTGCCGAGCACCATCAGCCGTTCGATGTGGTGGGCGTAGCCGCGGTCCCGCACCCCGGTCAACGCGGTGCGCAGGCACCGCGCGGTCACCGCGTCGGGATCGAGGTCGCGCCACCAGTCCGGCAACGGCTTCCTGGCCAGCAACCTGTTGCGCCCCAGGTAGTCCGGGCCGAGGTACCAGTACAGCTGCCACACCCACTCGCGCCAGCCCAGCAGCTGCCGGACGAAGCCTTCGACGCAGGCCAGCGGCGCGCGGCCGGCCTCGTAGCGGGCGGCGGCCCGCTCGGCGACGTCGAGCGGGTCGAGCAGGCCGAGGTTCAGCGGAACCGACAGCAGCGCGTGCGACATCGCCCAGTCCGCGCCGAGCATCGCGTCCTGGTGCGGGCCGAAGGTGGGCAGCCGGTCGTCGAGGAACTTCCGCAGCGCCCGGAGCGCTTCGGCACGGCTGACCGCGAACCGGCGCGGCCCGTCGACGCCGATGGGCTGGATCTCGCCGTCGCGCGCCATCCGGTCCAGGTCCGCGCGGACCTCGTCGTCGATCGCGTTCTCCCGCGGCTGCCACGGTCCCGGCACGTCCAGCGTGCGCTGCTTCGGCGGTGGTTTCCGGTTCTCCTGGTCGAGGTTCCACCGCCCGCCCACCGGTTCGCCGTCGGGTTCCAGCAGCACCCCGAGCCGGCGGCGCTGGTCGCGGTAGAAGTCCTCCATCAGGAAGCGCCGCCGGTCGCGGGCCCAGTCGGCGAAGTCCGCCTTGGTCCGGGTGAAGCCCGGTGTCGGCCGGATCCCGGTCACCACGCCCTCGCGGTGCAGCCGGCGCACCAGGCGGTTGGCCGCGTGCGAACCCGGTTCGTGCACCACCACCGGCCTGCCGTACTCGGCCAGCCCGGCCCGGTAGGTCGGCGCGCGGAGGTAGGTGACGCGATCGCCGAGCTCGGCCGCGAGCTGCCGCATCCCGGCCAGCACGAGGTGCAGTTTCTGCCGGTGGAAGCGCTTGTGCGCGAAGGCGTGCGCCGACTCGATCAGCACGATCGGCCGGTCCGCCAGGTCCCCGGTGCGGAAGTGCGGGCCGAGCTGGTCGGCGAACAGCCACAGCGCGCTCTGGTCAGTCACCCGACCAGCCTGCGGGCAGCGCGCCCGTCCCGCAGCGCGAAAACGCCCCGGCGGGGTGATGCCCGCCGGGGCGCTTCCGGTCCGGCGCGATCAGCCGCCGTTGCGTTCCTTGGTGGCCCTGGCCGAGCGGGTGCAGACCTCGCCGACGTCCACCGTCTGCCCGCGATCGGCGAACACGTCGGTCAGCCCGACGATCTTGCCGCGCGGCGAGGTGCAGGTCAGCGTGTACGCCTCCTTGGGCCCGTAGGTGGTCGGCAGCGGCGAGGCGAACTCGACGCGGCCGGTCCAGTCGTCCGGGCTCGCCGGGTCGACCTGGTCGTAGTTGACGAAGACGGCCAGGTAGTCACCGGCGGGCGGATCGAACATCACCGCGCGCTCGGAGCGCGTGCTGCCGTTGGCCGACTGGGTGACCAGCTTGCCGGTCGAGTCGAACACGTAGACGTCCCAGTCGGTGGCCGTGCTGGTCCAGTCCACCGCCACGGTCAGCTTGCCGTTGTCCACCGCGGGCAGCCCGTCCACGTGGAACGGCACGCTCTCCACGTTGACGTCGTCGTTCGGGTAGTCCTGGTTCTCCGCGGGCACGCCCGGCGGGTTGGCCAGGGTGATCCCGGCCTGCGGCGGGCCCTGCGGGTCGCGCCCGTACCGGCCGGCCACGTACGGCCGGGTCGACGGGTTGACCGACCAGGCGAACCGGCCGCCGGTGGTGGTCAGCTTCGAGTCCAGCTGGTCGGTCACGTAGATCGGCGCGCCGGTCGAGCCGTCCGGGTTCTGCACTGGCGAGGTCGGCGTCTGGAAGGTCTTGTGCAGCTTGAGCTCGTACCCCTTGGGCGCCGAGCCGATCAGCGTGGAGTGCGCGGCCGGGTCGGCGGCGTTGGCCAGCATGTCGACGAACGCCTGCCGGTTGCCGCCCTTGCCCGCGCCCGCCGCCGGGGCCAGCCCGGCGTACTCGGCGATCACCCCGTCGGCGAACGGCGGGTGGAACTCGTTCGGGCCGATCTCGAAGGTGAAGCCCCAGCCACCGGTGGCCCAGTAGGACCAGTCCTCGGTGGACCCGGTGGTGTCGTAGAGCGCCCACGACGGCTGGTTGGTGTACCCGTTGCGGGAGGCCATCTTCGCGCCGAGCGCGGCGTAGGCGGGCTCCTCCAGCGGCGCCCGCACGTCGGCCACGCCGGGCACCCGCAGCACCAGGTTGGAGTAGGTGTGCAGGGTGATCAGGTTGGTCACCTGGCGCGAGGACACGATCGAGCGGATGTTGCGGGTCTCCGGCTCGGAGAACGGGCCGGAACCGCGGAAGGTGTCGTCGCTCCACGCGGTCGCCGCACCGGGACCGCCCCAGAACCCGGCGTAGTTGCGGTTCGGGTCGGTGCCGCGCAGCCTGCCCGCCGGGTTCGCCTTGCACACGCCGGTGGCGTACTGCGGCGGCGAGTCGGCGGCGTTGCAGTTCTTCCGCTTCATCTCGTAGTCGAACAGGGTGAAGTCACCGCGCGGCTCGGCCTCACGGGAGATGGAGAAGCCGTCGGGGTTGACGATCGGGACGACGATGTTGCGCGTGCGGCCGACCAGGTTCTTCAGTTCGGCGTTGTTCGTGCGGTAGCCCTTGACCAGTTCGTGCAGCCACTCCATGGCGTGCTCACCGGCGGGCCACTCGCGGGCGTGGTGCACGCCCATGGTGAAGTTCACCGGCTTGCCGTCGGCCGGGTTGGTCACGTTCGTGGCCACCTCGGCGGCGACCACGTCGCGGCCTTCGTGCGTGGCCTCGGGCAGGGTGAACGCGCGCACCAGGTTCGGGTTGTTCCGCGCGAGTTCCTTCACCTCGAACTCGTAGTCGTAGAGGTGGCGGTAGGCGGTGCGGCCCGACGGCAGCACGCTCGGCGGCGCCTTCGCCGCGAACTCGGCGTCGGTCTTGGCGTTCTGCACCGACTTCGCCGACAGGTCACCGATGACCACGGTGGACTGCAGGCCGCTGGCGGCCAGCTTGCCGCGGTCCTCGTCACCGGCCAGCACGACCTCGACACCGGTGGCGTCGGCCTTCTCGGTCACGTCGAGGCCGAGGTCCAGCAGCCGGTCCTTGTCCTTTTTGGACGGAGTGTGCACGCGGACCAGTTCGGCCTTCTGCGGGGCGGTGCCCTGCGGGGTCAGCGCGAGGAAGTCCACGCCGAGCACGGCGTTGCGGGCCGGACCGCCGTAGCGGCACGCCTGCACGACGAGCTGCTGGCCCTGCTTGACGAAGCTCTCGGCGAGTTCACGGGTGCGCAGTCCGGCGGACGCGGCGACCACCTTGCCGGAGGCCTTGTCGAACACGGCGAGGTCCCAGTCGCCCTCGCTGCCGCGCGAGGGCGACAGCCGGGCCTGGACCAGCCCGTCCACCGAGGCGGTCACCTCGCGGCGGTCCGCGCCGGGCGCGTTCTTCGGCAGTGGGGCGGCGAAACAGGATCGGTTGACCGATTTGTCCGCGCGGACCACGTTGTCCGCGGCGGTCGCGGTGGTGGCGGACGCCAGCCCGCCCGCGAGCGCCACGGCGAGCGCGCCCGCGGTGACCCCGCGCCGGAGTCTTCTTCGTTCCGGTGAATTGCCCACTTGCCGGTCCTCCCAGAAAGTTGTTGCCCCGCAGGGGATTCGCCCCGCCGGGTGCACCGGATGAGGACTGTAGACGGTCGGCAGCGGTTAGGCGATAAGCCGAAAGTCGGTTCAGTCCAACTGGCGGACCCGGCGCTGCCGCACGGCTTCGGTGCCGCCGAGGCGGTGGAGGATTTCCGCCAGCAGGGCGCGGGCATCGGCGACCCGGTCGACGCCCCACTCCGCTTCCAATTCGGACTCCAGCGCGGCCCGGTGCGCCCGCGCGGATTCGACCGACGCGCGCCCGAACCCGGTCAGTTCGAGCAGGCGCGCCCGCGCGTCGTCCGGGGCGGGCTTCCTGGTGAGCACACCCCGGCGGACCAGATCGGCCACCGCCTTCGACGCGGCCTGCTGGGTGACGCCCATGCGCTCGGCGAGCGCGGAGACGGTCAGCGGTCCGGCGAGCACGTGCTGGAGCACGAAGCCGTCGTTGAACCGCAGCCGCTCGAACCCGTCGCCGTCCATCCGCCGCTGGACCTCGCCGGTCATCGCCCAGCCGGCGAACAGGGACAGCAGCGACAGTTCGGTCCGGCTCGGCTCTACCGGTGGCTCGCTCATCGGGTTAAAGTACACAACCATGGTTGTGGAATCGGCGGTGACCCCCGGCGAGGTGGTGGCCGGCTTCGTGCGGGTGGCCCACCGGGTGGTCTGGTGCTCGATGGCCACGGTCGACCGGCGCGGGCGGCCGCGGTCGCGCGTGGTGCACCCGTACTGGGAAACCGGCGCGGACGGCCTCACTGGCTGGGTGACCACGCGACCGACGCCGTTGAAGCGCGCGCACCTGGCGCGCACGCCCTACGTCTCGTGCTCGTACTGGGATCCGGGGCACGAGGTGGCCGTGGCCGAATGCGAGGCCGAGTACGCCGATGCGCCGTCGATCCGGCGGCACGTGTGGGAGCTGTTCGGCGCGGCCGACCCGCCACTGGGCTTCGACCTGCGGATCCTGGGCGTGGACGACCCGCTGGACGAGCGGTTCACCGTGCTGCGGCTGCGACCGTGGCGGCTCAGCGCGGGTGAGCTGGCGTGGCGGCGCGGGGTCGGCCATCCGGCCGATGGCGGCCCGGCCGAAGGAATGATCCCGTGGTGATCATCACCCCATAGTGTGACCTCTGTCAGCAAATCGTCGTCTACGGGGAGATCACGAAAATGCTTCGCAGAACAGGGGTGCTGGTGGCCGGACTGGCCGCCGCGGGCGCGGTGCTGGTCCCGGGGGTCGCCGCGGCGGCCGAGGGGCCCACGCCGTACGTCATCGGGGGCCACGACGCCACCGAGGACTACTCGTTCATGGTGTCGTTGCAGCAGGCGGGGAACCACTTCTGTGGTGGCTCGCTGATCAGCGACGAATGGGTGGTGACCGCGGCGCACTGCGTCGACGGGGCCAAGCCGGAGGAGGTCACCACCAGGATCGGCGCGCGGGAGCACGCCAGCGGCGGCACCGAGACCGGCGTCGGCAAGATCATCGTGCACCCGGACTACAGCGGGCTGAACCCGCCGGGGAACGACATCGCGCTGCTCAAGCTGGACAAGAAGGTGAGCGAGCAGCCGATCAGGATCGCCGCCGCCGCGGGGGAGACGGGCACGGCGACCCGGATCCTCGGCTGGGGTGAGCACTGCGTCGACCAGAACTGCGGGGCGCCGGACGTGCTCCAGGAACTGGACACCAAGGTGATGGCCGCTTCGGACTGCACCAACTTCGCCGAGGGGCAGGAGATCTGCACCGGGACCGACACCCCGGACGCGATGGGCTGCCACGGCGACTCGGGCGGGCCGCAGATCAAGGGCCGCACGGGGGAGTGGGAGCTGATCGGCGCCACCAGCCGTGACGGGGACCAGGACCCGAAGTGCGCCAGCGGCCTCGGCGTGTGGACCGACGTGACGGCCTACACGCCCTGGATCGCCGAACAGCAAGCGAGCTGACCGGCGCGCGCTGCCGCTGTGAATGTGGCTTTCACTGCGCCAGGCGCAGTGAAAGCCACATTCACAGCATCGCGGGGGCTACTCCTCCAGGTCGCCTTCCAGTTGGAGGTAGACCTCGCGCATGCGGGCCAGCAGGTCCGGGTCGGGTTCGGCCCACAGGCCCCGGTCGGCGGCCTCGGTCAGCCGCTCGATGATGCCCCGCAGCGCCCACGGGTTCGCCTTGGTCAGGAACTCCTGGTTCTCCTTGTCCAGCACGTAGGACTCGGAGAGCTTCTCGTACATCCAGTCCTGCACCACGCCCGCGGTGGCGTCGAAGCCGAACAGGTAGTCCACCGTGGCCGCCAGTTCGAAGGCGCCCTTGTACCCGTGCCGCCGCATCGCGCCGATCCAGCGCGGGTTCACCACCCGCGCGCGGAACACGCGCGTGGTCTCCTCGCCGAGCGTCCTGGTGCGCACCGCGTCCGGGGTGGTGCTGTCGCCCACATAGGACACCGGGGCCTGGCCGGTCAGCGCGCGCACGGTGGCGATCATGCCGCCGTGGTACTGGAAGTAGTCGTCCGAGTCGGCGATGTCGTGCTCGCGGGTGTCGGTGTTCTTCGCCGCCACGGTGATCCGCCGGTACGCGGTTTCCATGTCCGACCGGGCCGGGGCGCCGTCGAGGTCGCGGCCGTAGGCGTAACCACCCCACACCGCGTACACCTCGGCGAGGTCGGCGTCGTCGCGCCAGTTGCCCGAGTCCATCAGCGGCAGCAGCCCGGCGCCGTAGGAACCCGGCTTCGAGCCGAAGATGCGGGTGGTCGCGCGGCGTTCGTCACCGTGCTCGGCCAGGTCCGCCTTCGCGTGCGCCCGCACGAAGTTCTCCGAGTCCGGCTCGTCCAGCCCGGCCACCAGCCGGACCGCGTCGTCGAGCAGCTCGATCACGTGCGGGAAGGCGTCGCGGAAGAACCCGCTGATCCGGACCGTGACGTCGATGCGCGGGCGGCCCAGCTCGGCCAGCGGGATCGCCTCGATCCCGGTCACCCGCCGCGAAGCCTCGTCCCACACCGGCTGAACCCCCAGCAGCGCCAGCACTTCCGCGGCGTCGTCACCCGAGGTGCGCATGGCCGCGGTGCCCCACACCGAGAGCCCGACCGACGGCGGCCACTCACCGGTGTCCTCGCGGTACCGCTTGAGCAGCGAATCCGCCAGCGCCTGCCCGGTTTCCCAGGCCAGCCTGCTCGGAATGGCCTTCGGGTCGACGGTGTAGAAGTTGCGGCCGGTGGGCAGCACGTTGATCAGCCCGCGCAGCGGCGACCCGCTCGGCCCGGCTGCGACGTACCCGCCGTCGAGCGCGTGCAGCACCGCGTCGATCTCCCCGGTGGTCCCGGCCAGCCTCGGCACGATCTCGTCCGCGGCGAAGGACAGTACTTTGTGGACGGTCTCGTCCGGGGCGCCGAGCACCTCGGTGCACACCGCCCCGACCGCGGCCGGGGCCCAGTCGCGCTGCTCCATCGCTTCGACGAGCTTGCGCGCGGTCGCCTCGATGGCGTCCACTTCGGACGTCGGCGCGTCGCCGTTCTCCTTGAGCCCCAAGGCCGAACGCAGACCGGGAACCGCGCCGTGCTGACCGCCGAAGATCTGCTGCGCCCGCAGCATGGCCAGCACCAGGTTCACCCTCGCCTCGCCGGCCGGCGCTTCACCGAGGATGTGCAGCCCGTCGCGGATCTGCGCGTCCTTGACCTCGCACAGCCAGCCGTCGATGTGCAGCAGGAAGTCGTCGAACTCCGCGTCGTGCGGGCGTTCGTCCACGCCGAGGTCGTGGTCGAGCTTGGCGGCCTGGATCAGCGTCCAGATCTGCGCGCGGATCGCGGGCAGCTTCGCCGGGTCCATCGCGGCGATGTTCGCGTGCTCGTCGAGCAGCTGCTCCAGCCGCGCCATGTCGCCGTAGCTCTCGGCGCGGGCCATCGGCGGCACCAGGTGGTCGACGATGGTGGCGTGCGCGCGGCGCTTGGCCTGCGCGCCCTCCCCGGGGTCGTTGATCAGGAACGGGTAGATCAGCGGCAGGCTGCCGAGCACCGCGTCCGGCGCGCACGACGCGGACAGCCCGGCGGTCTTGCCCGGCAGCCACTCCAGCGAGCCGTGCTTGCCCAGGTGCACCGCGGCGTGGGCGCCGAAGTCCTCCTCCAGCCAGCGGTAGGCGGCCAGGTAGTGGTGGCTCGGCGGCAGGTCGGGGTTGTGGTAGATGGCCACCGGGTTCTCGCCGAACCCGCGCGGCGGCTGGATCATCAGCAGCACGTTGCCCGCCTGGATGGAGGCCAGCACGATGTCGCCGCCGTCCACGTACAGCTCACCGGGCGGCGGACCCCAGTGCTCCGCCATGTCCGCGCGCAGGTCCTCGGGCAGCGCGTCGAACCACTCGCGGTAGCGCGCGGCCGGCACGCGGATCGGGTTGCCGGAGAGCTGTTCCTGCGTCAGCCATTCCGGGTCCTGCCCGCCCGCGGCGATGAGCGCGTGGATGAGCGCGTCGCCGTCGGGCTGGTCGGTGCCGGTCGGGTCGAGGCCGGGCAGGCCGTCACCGAGGTCGTACCCCTGGTCCCGCATGGCGCGCAGGAGTTTCACCGCGCTGGCCGGGGTGTCCAGGCCGACCGCGTTGCCCACGCGCGAGTGCTTGGTCGGGTACGCCGAGAGCACCAGCGCGATCCGGCGCTCGGCGGGCGGGATGTGCCGCAGCCGCGCGTGCCCGAGCGCGATCTTGGCCACCCGGGACGCGCGTTCGGGGTCCGGCACGTAGCGCGGGAGGCCGTCGCTGTCGGTTTCCTTGAAGGAGAACGGGACGGTGATCAGCCTGCCGTCGAACTCCGGCACCGCGACCTGCGAAGCCGCGTCGATCGGGGACAGGCCCTCGTCGTTGGCCGACCAGGCCTGGTGGTCGTTGGTCAGGCAGAGCGCCTGCAGGATCGGGATGTCCAGGGCGGCGAACTCGGCCACGTCCCAGGCTTCGTCGTCCCCGCCGGCGCCCGCCTCGGCCGGTTTGGTGCCGCCCGCGGCCAGGACGGTGACCAGCAGCGCGTCGGCCTTGGCCAGCTCGGCTATCATCTCGGGTTCGCGGGTGCGCAGGGTGGCGCAGTAGACCGGCAGCGCGCGCCCGCCCGCGTCCTCGACCGCGTCGGCCAGCGCGTGCACGAACGCGGTGTTCCCGCTGAGCTGGTGCGCCCGGTAGTAGAGGATCGCGATGGTCGGACCCTCGGTGGTGCGGGGTTCGCGGTCGAGCACGCCCCAGGCGGGCTGCTCCACCGGCGGCTCGAAGCCGTGGCCGGTGAGCAGGAGCGTGTCGGAGAGGAAGTGGTGGAGTTGCTCCAGGTTCGCCGGGCCGCCCTGCGCGAGGTAGGCGTGCGCCTCGGCGGCGATCCCGGCGGGCACGGTGGACAGGCGCATCAGCTCCGCGTCCGGGGCCTGCTCGCCGCCGAGCACCACCACGTGCGCCCCGCTCGCGCGGACCTGGGCGAGCCCGTCGGGCCAGGTCCGCTCGTTGCCGAGGATGCGCACCACGACCACCGGCACCCCGTCGAGCAGCGCGGGCAGTTCGGCGAGCTCGAGCCGGGCCGGGTTGGCGAGCCGGTACTCGGCCCCGGCCGCGCGGGCGCTGAGCAGATCGGTGTCCGAAGTGGACAGCAGCAGGATCATGACGCGGGACGCCTCCGTTGAGTAGGTCGGCTCTCACTCTCCGGGCACGCCGTGGCCCGCGTCAAGGTGATCTAAGCCGACCGCTCCGAGTCGCCGATGCGCGGGAAGGGGGCGGTCGAGAAGATCACCTCGACCGCCACCTCGAAGTACTCCGCGATCTTCAGCGCCAGGTAGAGGCTGGGGCTGTACTCACCGCGTTCCAGGTAGCCGATCGTCTGGTAGTGCACGCCCAGCGCCTCGGACAGCTGCCGCCGCGAGATGCCCCGTTCGGCCCGGAGCACGGCGATCCGGTTGTAGATCGCCTCGCTCATCGGAGTTCCCCGTTCACGTCCCCACCCGCTGCATCGCCCGTTCCCGCCGGGCGGCCACCGCCGAACCCGACTCACGGCGGGCCATCCTACGCAACAGGACCGGGGCCAGCACGAGTCCGGCCACCGCCCACACGCCGAGCACACCGACCGTCTCCAGGTGCCGCCACGACTCGCCGATCTCGGCGGCGACCAGCGCGTCCGGCAGCAGCGCCGAGCGCATGCCCAGGCCGAGCCAGTACATCGGGAACACCTGCGCGATCCACTGCACCCACTCCGGCAGCGCGGTGATCGGGTAGAAGATGCCCGAGATCGCCGCCAGCCCCATGAACGGCAGCATCACCAGGCCCATGTTGCGCGGGTTGGCGGTCAGCGAGCCGATCGCCGCGCCCAGCGGCATGGTGGCCAGCATGCCGAGCACCAGCACCGCGACGAAGCCGGCCCAGGCGCCGAACCCGCCGTCGAACAGCCCGTCGAACAGGAACACCGCGGGCACCAGGATCATCAGCAGGCTGACCACCACGGTGGCGGAGAGCATGGTGATCTTGCCGATCAGGTAGCCGATCATGCCGTGCGGGGTGGCCTTCGCGCGCAGCAGCGTGCCGTCCTCGCGGTCGACCATCAGCTGCCCGGCCACGCCGATCATGCCGCCGAAGACCACCTGCATGCCGAGCACGCCCGGCACCGCGGCGCTGCCGAGGGAGAAGTCCGTGCCGGGCACGGTGGCGCCGCGCATGAAGATCATCACCACCAGCAGGATCAGCATCGGGATGACCGTGCCCGCCAGGTCCTCGCCGGTGGTCAGCGTGTTGCGCAGTTCGATCCGCCCGCGGGCCAGCCCGGCCCGGACGGCGTTCGTGGTCGGGTTCATGCCTGCTCTCCCGTGAACTCGCGGACCGCTTCGGTGGCGTGCCCGGTCTCGGCCTGGTGCACCAGCGTCATGTAGGTGTCCTCCAGCGACGCGCGGCGCACCTCCAGCTCGCCGATCCCGTCGCCGTACTGCTTGAACAGCTCGTGCACGTACTTGGTGGACTCGGTGGTCAGGTGCACGAACCGCTGGCCGTCGCGGGTCCAGCGGATCTCCGCCTCGCCGCTGATCCGGCGGGACAGCTCGTCGGCCGAGCCGTCGGCGATGATGCGGCCGTCGGCCAGGATCAGGATGCGGTCGGCCAGCTTCTCCGCCTCGTCCAGGTCGTGCGTGGTGAGCAGGATCGTGGTCTCGTCGTCGTCGGCGAGGCGGTGGACCAGGTCGTGGAACTCGCGCCGCGCCTCCGGGTCGAAGCCCGCCGTCGGCTCGTCGAGGAAGAGCAGTTCGGGTTTGCCGACGATGCCGATGGCCACGTCGAGGCGCCGCCGCTGGCCGCCGGAGAGCCGCCCGATCCGCTTGTGCGCGTGTTCGGTGAGCCCGACCGTCTCGATCAGCTCATCGGTGTCCCACGGACGGCTGATCTGGTCGGTGGCGAACGGCGCGTAGTAGCGGCCGAGGTGCGCGAGCAGGTCGCGCACGCGGAAACGGCCGTGGTCGCGCCAGGACTGCAGCACCACGCCGAGGCGGGCGCGCCAGGCCTCGTCGCCGTGCGCCGGATCGGTCCCCAGCACGGACACCTCGCCCCCGGAGCGCATGCGGAAGCCTTCCAGTATCTCGATCGTCGTGGTCTTGCCCGCGCCGTTCGGCCCCAGCAGTGCCACGACTTCACCGCGGCTCGCGGTGAAGTCCACCCCCTTGAGCACGTCGTTGGTGCCGTAACGCATGCGCAGGTCGCGGACCTCCAGCACCGCGTCCCCGGCCGGTCCCGGTCTGGGCGCCTGGGTCACCGGTTCTCCCACCCTCGTCATAGACCTTCACCACCCCATCTAATGTCTCGTGCAGATGATAGTACATCTACTACATCCTTTACAGTGACGAACGTGGAAATCCGCCAGCGCGCCGACGCCTGTCCCGGCGTTTTCGCCACGCACGACGCCGCGGACGGGGCGCTGGCCAGGGTCCGCCTGCCCGGCGGCCGGGTCACCGCCGCGCAGCTGCGCGAACTCGCCGCCTGCGCGGCCGACCTCGGCGACGGCGAACTGCACCTGACCTCACGGGGGAACCTGCAGCTGCGGGGCCTCCGGCGGAACGACCCCCGGCTGGCGGAACGGCTCGCCGCCGCCGGGCTGCTGCCCGCGTTCAGCCACGAACGGGTGCGCAACTACCTGGCGTCACCGGAGCCCGAGGTGGACGACCTGGTCACGGCGCTGGACCGGGCGGTCTGCGCGGAACCGGACCTGGCCGCGCTGCCGGGCCGGTTCCTGTTCGCGATCGACAGCGGCCGCGGGGACGTCGCCGGGGAACGCGCGGACGTGACCTGGTGCGGTGGCGCCTTCCTGATCGACGGCGAGGACACCGGCGTGCGGATCACCCGTGCGCGGGCGGTCGAGGCGCTGGTCGCCGCGGCGCTGGCGTTCGTGGCTTCGCGCGGGGAGGCGTGGCGGCTGCGGGAGTCCGCGGTGGCACGCGACGCGGTGCTGGCCGCTGTCCGTCCACTGGGGACGGTCGTCGAGCCGGAGCGGCCGGTGCTGACCGGCCCGCCCGCGGTCGACGGCCGGGTGGTGGCGCCGTGGTTCGGCTGCCTGACCGGGGCGCAGGCCGGGGTGCTGGCCGCGCTGGCGCCGTCGGTGGTGGTCACGCCGTGGCGGTCGATCGTGCTGCCCGAGGCCCGTCCTTCGCTCGCCGGCGCGGGCTTCTTCGTCGACCCGTCGACGCCCGGGGTTGCGCTGAGCGCGTGCATCGGCTCGCCCGGCTGCGCGAAATCGCACGCCGACGTGCGGGCCGAGGCGCGCCGGGTGGCCGCCGCGCTGCCGGTGAGTCTCCGCGCACATTTCTCGGGATGCGATCGCCGCTGTGGTAGACCCCGGGGCGACCATGTGGACGTGGTCGCCACCGGCGACGGTGGTCGTTCCGTGGACGGGCAACGGTTCTCGTCGGTGGACGAGTGGCGGGAAGGACGCGTGTGATCGAGTACATCCGGGACGGGGCGGAGATCTACCGCCACTCCTTCGCCACCATCCGGGCGGAGGCCGATCTGGCCGTGCTGCCCGACGACCTGGTGCCGGTGGCGGTGCGGATGATCCACGCCTGCGGCATGGTCGACCTGGTCGAGGACCTGCGGTACACGCTCGACGTGGTGGAGTCGGGCCGGGCCGCGCTCGAGGCGGGTGCCCCGGTGCTGTGCGACGCGAACATGATCGTCAGCGGCATCACCCGCAAGCGCCTGCCCGCGGCGAACGAGGTGCTGTGCACGCTGTCCGACCCGGCGGTGCCCGGACTGGCCGAGCGCATGGGCACCACCCGGTCGGCGGCGGCGCTGGAGCTGTGGCGCGACAAGCTGCCCGGTTCGGTGGTGGCCATCGGCAACGCGCCGACCGCGTTGTTCCGGCTGCTGGAGCTGCTCGACGAAGGGGTCGGCGCCCCGGCCGCGATCCTCGGCGTGCCGGTGGGTTTTGTCGGCGCGGTGGAGTCGAAGGAGGCGCTCGCCGAGCGGGCGCCGGCGCCGTACCTGCTGGTGCGCGGGCGGCGGGGCGGCAGCGCGCTGGCCGTGGCCGCGGTGAACGCGATCGCGAGCGAGGTCGAATGAGCGGCGTGCTGTACGGGGTCGGGCTCGGCCCCGGTGACCCGGAGCTGGTGACCATCAAGGCCGCGCGGGTGATCGCCGAGGCCGACGTGATCGCGTACCACAGCGCGCGGCACGGGCGCAGCATCGCGCGGTCGGTGGCCGAGCCGTACCTGCGGGCGGGGCAGCTGGAGGAGGCACTGGTCTACCCGGTGACCACCGAGACCACCGACCACCCCGGCGGCTACGACGGCGCCATCGCGGAGTTCTACGAGCTGAGCGCGAAACGACTCGCCGAGCACCTGGACGCCGGGCGGTCCGTGGTGGTGCTGTGCGAGGGCGACCCGTTCTTCTACGGCTCGTACATGTACATGCACGAGCGGCTCGCCGACCGGTACGAGGCACACGTGATCCCCGGGGTGACCTCGGTCAGCGGGGCGGCGGCGATGGTGGGGCTGCCGCTGGTGCAGAAGGAGGAGGTGCTGACCGTGCTGCCGGGCACGCTGCCCGGGCCGCAGCTGGCGATGAAGCTGGCCGAGGCCGACGCGGCGGCGGTGCTCAAGCTCGGGCGGACCTTCACCACGGTGCGTGACGCGCTCGCCGAGGCGGGCAAGCTGGACGACGCCTGGTACGTCGAACGCGCGACCTGGGGCTCGCAGCGGATCGAGCGGCTGGCGGAGGTGGATCCGGCTTCGGTGCCGTACTTCTCGCTGGCCCTGTTGCCGAGCCCGGCCTACGCCTCGCGGGTCCGGGGGACGCCTGCTTCTCCGCCGGTGGCGGTTTCGCCGGGTTCCGTTGTGGTGGTGGGCCTGGGTCCGGCCGGTCCGGACTGGCTGACCCCGGAAGCCGCGGCGGCGCTGAGCGCGGCCGACCACCTGGTCGGGTACGGCCCGTACCTCGCCAGGGTGCCGCAACGGGCGGGCCAGCAGCGGCACAGCACGGGAAACCGGGTGGAGGCCGAACGGGCGGTGGACGCCTTGGAGCTGGCCCTTTCCGGGGCTTCGGTGGCGGTGGTGTCGTCGGGTGATCCGGGCGTTTTCGCGATGGCGTCGGCGGTGCTGGAGCAGGCGGAGGACGCCCGGTTCTCGTCGGTCTCGGTCCGAGTCCTGCCCGGGGTGACCGCCGCCCAGGCCGCCGCCGCCCGGGTGGGGGCACCCCTCGGCCACGACTACTGCGTGCTGTCGCTGTCGGATCGGCTGAAGCCGTGGGAGGTGATCGAACGCCGCCTGGACGCGGTGGGCGCCGCCGACCTGGTGCTGGCGATCTACAACCCGGCGTCGCGGAGCCGGACCACGCAGTTGGCCACGGCCGTGTCGGTCCTGCTGCGGCACCGTTCCGCGGACACCCCGGTCGTACTCGCGCGGGACGTGGGCGGGGCGGAGGAGTCGGTGCGGGTGGTCACCCTGGGCACCCTGGATCCGTCCGAAGTGGACATGCGGTGCCTGCTGATCATCGGCTCGTCACGGACGCGCGTCTCGGAGGACGGCTCCGTCTGGACCCCGCGCCGCTACTGACGGCTCGGGGTCCAGCCCTGGACGGGGTCGGCTACCGCGTCGGCTGGGTGCCGTCCGGCTGGGCCGGCCCCGGGCCCGGGGACCACCAGCCCGAGTGCACCTCCTGGCCCCGGATCACCATCGGCGGCGCGCCGTCGGTGTACGGCTCCAGTTGCTTCAGCACCCCCCACGGCGCCCCCGGCTGGCCCATCAGGAAGCTCGGCACCTCCGGCTGGTCGGCGACCTCCTCCAGGAAGCCGTTCGGCCCGCCGGTCTTGCTGCCCGCCCAGTCCGCCTCGAACGCCAGGTCACCGGCGGTCACCCGGTACGACGGCACCTCGGCGATCCCGTCCCGCACCTTCATCGGGTTCATGCACGGGTACACGAACGAGGCCGGCCAGTCCAGGTACACCGGCGCGTCGCCGACCCGCTCGGTCAGCGTGGTGAACGTCGGCACGCGGGGCGCGGTGGCCGCCACCCAGCCGTCCTCGGTGAGGTCGTTGTCGGCCGCGACCACCCGGACCGAGGACACCTCGGGCGGCAGGAAGTCCAGTCCGATCCGCACGTCGTTCCAGCGGAAGTTGCCGCCACCGGGCACCAGCACCGGCAGGCTGCGGACGGTCTTCATGCCCTCGTCGGTCTCCGCGCCGAACTCCAGGTCCACCGTGGTGGCCTTGGTCGGCGGCGACATGGTGGCGATCACGATCTGCCCACCGGCCGGCCGCTCGGACAGGTCGTACCAGTCGCTGCGCAGCCGCCCGATCGGGCTCTCCTTGGTCCGGTAGCTGCTCCACATCGGCACGGTGTCGGTCTTGAACCCGTGCGGTGGCTCGTCGAGCGGGTCGTTGGTGTCGATCGGCTCGCGGTGGAACCCGGACTGCACCGGCCCGTTCTCCAGCTCGGGCAACGGGAGCGCGTTCTCGTCGGCCGGCTCCGGCTGCTCGATCGGCGCGGTGGCCTGCTTGTCCGGCGGCAGCGCGGACAGCACGCTGGACACCGGCTCCCGCTCCACCATCACGTGGTCGGACAGGTTGCAGCTGCGCCCGAACAGGTGCCCGAAGTTCGCCGCGCCCAGGCTGTAGCTGGACCGCTGGGTCTGGATCGCCCAGGCCATCGAGGCGAACTCGGCGGTGGCCATCAGGCCGCACACCACCACCAGCGACAGCGAGCCGAGCTTCAGCGCCCGCCCGCGTTCCTTCTCCTGCTGGATGCCGAACATCCGGTCCGGCCGCTGCGCGCGCACGTTCTCCATGAACGCCACCACCGCCGAGATCGCCGCGGCGACCAGCAGGATGGTGGACAGGTTCACGCCCTGGATGGTCGGCGCCTGCGCGGCCCACGGCACACCCATGTTCGAGACGAACCAGTACGCGTTCGGCCCGGTCATCGCCAGTGCCGCGACCACCAGCAACCCGGCCAGGAACCCGGCCCGGTTGCGTTTCGAGCGCAGCACGGTGGAACTGGTGGCCAGCGCGGTCAGCGCCGCCATCGCCGCGCCGACCGCGGCGAACGCGCCGAAGTGGTGCGTCCACTTCGTCGGCGTCAGCGCCAGCAGCAGGAAGAACAGCGCGACCGTGCCGATCAGCCGCCGCGACGGGCCGAGCGCGGCACCCGGGATCCGCCCGCGGCGCAGCAGCACCACCAGGCAGGCGCCGGTGCACAGCAGCACCAGCAGCACCGGGAACCGGCGGGCGGCCGAACCGTCCGCGGTGGGGCTGAACAGCAGTTCGTAGCGGGACAGCTCCTCGAACCACGACAGGCTGGGGCCGACCTTGCTGCGGATGCGGGTGGCCTCCTGCACGGTGGCGAAGGTCTGGTCGGCGAAGACCACCACCAGCACCATCAGCCCGGCCGCGAAGATCGGCGCGAGCACCGCCGACCAGCTGCCCCGCGCCCGCTGCTTGAGCAGGTGGAACAGCGGGCGGCCGGCGACCAGGAACGGGGCCACCGCGATCAGCCCGGTCGGCGTGGCGGCCAGCGTCAGCGCGGCGGCGATCAGGCCGAGGCACAGCGGCAGCAGCCGCCGGGTGACCAGTGCGCGTTCCACCGCGCAGATCGCCAGCAGCGAGCCGACCGCGGCCACCGGCTCCGGCCGGACCCCGTTGTTGAACGGCATCCACCAGACCAGGAACACCGCGGCGGCGGCCCAGCCCGCCGCGCGGCTGGTGCGCACCTGGGTGCCCAGGCGCGGCATCACCTCGCGGCTGATCAGCAGCCAGCTGATCACGCCGAGCAGGAACGAGGGCAGGCGGATCCACGGCGGCACCACGCTGACGTGCGACATCAGCTCGTAGACGTGGTAGAACCAGCCGAACGGCGCCTCCGCCACGCCGAACCACCGGTGGTAGTTCGCCAGGAAACCGGCGTCCTCGGTGACCCTGGACATGGTCAGGATGTAGCCGTCGTCCGAGGTCACCGGGCCGATGAAGACCCACACCCCGAGCGCGACGATGACCGTGGTGTCGCGGCCGGTCAGCCGCCACCAGCCGACCGGCGCCCACTTGGGCGCGCGCCGGGCGACCCGCGAGTCGAGCCGGTTCACCGCGATCAGGCAGCCGATCAGGGAGAGCACGCAGAGCACGCTGACCGCGGTCTTCCAGCCGGTCGGCGAGGACTGGTAGCGGGTGTCCGGGGTGACCGAGACGTCCAGGCCGGTGATCGGGTCCTGCTCGGCGGTGATGTCGGTGTAGATGCCGACCACCCGCGGGCGCACGTCGTTCGAGTCGGTGTAGAGCACCTGCCCGGCCACCGTGATGGTGGTGGCGTGCACGGTGGAGGAGACGCCGATGTCGCAGTTCTCCGGCGGCAGCGGCTGGCGGGCCAGCTGCTGCGCCCGGTTCGACACGATCAGCAGCCCGTTGTCCACCTGCAGCTGCATGCCGGTGCCCTCGGGCACCCTGGCCTCGGGCACGGTGGAGAACAGCATCGCCGGGCCGTCGGTGCGCTGGTCGAGCGAGCGCACGGTGTCGCACGGGAAGCTGGCGCTCAGGTCCTGGGCCCAGTACGCGGTGAGCGGGGCGTTGACCTGGCTGGTGTCACCGTTGGCCGGCCAGGCGATGCGCGCGGTGTCCTGCACCACGGGCATGAAGGGGACCGCCAGCGCACAGGCGGCGGACAACAGGCCGAGGGTGATGGCGAGCAGGCGCCACACTCGAATGCGGCTGCTTTCCGGGGTGTTGTGCTCCGGATCTGTCGCCTGGTCAGGCTCGGCCGAACGGCTACGGGTCGCGATCGGCATCGCGACAACGCTAGCGCCCGCCCGGATGGGCCTTGCGCGGGGATACCGGATTCCCCTGGTTCGCGCACGGTGGCCACACCGGCACGACCGGTTAGTCCGCTTGCCGTAGTGACTCGGGGGCGGTCTCCACGGCCGGTGGGCGCAGCCACTCCAGTGCGGCCTCCACGGTGGCGACCGTGTGCGGTGCCCCGGCCGGGGCGGGCCGCCGGACCAGCACCACCGGCAGGCCCAGCCGGCGCGCCGCGTGCAGTTTCGCGGCGGTCATGCCGCCGCCGCTGTCCTTGGTGACGAGCACCTCGATCCGGCGCGTGCGCAGCAGCTCGATCTCGCCCCCCACCTGGTACGGACCGCGGTTGAGCAGCAGTTCGTGCTGCCGCGGCAGCGGCGGCTCCGGCGGGTCCACGCAGCGGATGAGGAACCACAGGTCGTCCAGGTGCGCGAAGGCCGGGAGGCCCTGGCGGCCGCTGGTGAGGAACACGCGACGGCCCAGCCCCGGCAGCAGGTCCGCGGCTTCGGGCAGCGACGACGCCCAGTGCCAGTCGTCCCCGGGTGAGGCCTGCCACCCCGGGCGTTCGAGCCGGAGCAACGGGACCCCGGCCTGACCGGTGGCGGCCACCGCCGAGGCGGACATGCGTTCCGCGAACGGATGGGTCGCGTCGACCACCGCGCCGACGCCCTGCTCGGCCAGCCACGCGGCGAGCCCGTCCGGACCGCCGAAGCCGCCGACGCGCACCTCACCGACCGGCAGGCGCGGGCGCGCCACCCGCCCGGCCAGCGAGGACACCACCGGCACCCCGCGCTCGGCCAGCGCGACGGCCAGCGCCCGCGCCTCCGCGGTGCCTCCGAGGATGAGGACCTTCTCCACCCCGATCTCCTCCCAACGACCGATGCCGCCCGCCGCCGATCTTCCTACCGTTCGGAGGCGGCCGTTCGAGGGCCATCGGAAAGGGGCTGATCAGTGGGGATCCGGGGGATCGTGCTCACCGCGCTGGTGGTGGGCGCTTCGGTGGTCGTGCCGGGGGTCGCGACCGCCACACCGAAGTTGACCGGCGAGGGCGTGTTCCTGCCGAACCTGGACGACGACACCAGCCGGTGCGCGCTCGAACCGGGCGACCTGGACCGGCCGGGGCTCGAGGTCGACCGTCGGCTGGCGGCCTGCCACGACGCCGCCGACGAGGTGGTCAACGGCAGGCGCGACGAGGACGACCTGACCAAACTGCGGCTGAAGGGGAGCGAAGCCGCGCGGGTCGAGGTCGACCGGGGCGAGTACCTGCGGGTGTTCGTCCGGCGCGGTGGGCAGTACCGCGTGCTGGCACCGGGGGAGGTGCTCACGGCGCGGGAGATGCGGACCGGGGTGGATGTCGCGGTGGAGGGCCGCGACATCGTCCGCGACGCGGCGAAGTGGGACGGCCGGGTGCGCCTCACCGTGCGCTCGGCCGGGCGGGCGGTGGTCCGGGAACTGCGGGTGGCGCCGCTGCTGTTCCAGCACGACCTGCTGCCCGCGACCACGGTGTTCGCCGCGAAACCGGGGGAGGGGCCCGGGTGGCCGGTCGAGGGGCTGCCACCCGGGCATCCCGGTGAGTGGGACCGGTTCAGCGGCACGCTCCGGCAGGCGACCGCCGGCGTGCCGACGCGGTTCATCGCGGGCAGCAGCCTGTGGTGGAAGGACGTCTGGATGCAGGACCTGTTCGAACCGGCGGTGGCGAGCAACGGGCGGCAGACCATGCGCGTGGCGATCCGGTCGGCCAACAAGTGGGACGCGGGCGAGCCGACGCTGCGCCCGGCCGGGCGCCTGCTCTTCCGCGACTTCCGCGGGCCGGACGTCGGCGTGGTGCAGGAGTTCACCGACGGCCCGCCCGCCGACGCCTGGACCGACCAGCGCAACGCCACCGGCAACTTCGAGGCGCTGCCGCCGTACCGCGGTTATCCGAAGGGGCGGATCTACTACGGCACGGGCGACAGGAAGCCGGACGCGGCGTTCCTGCGGATGCTCGGCGCGCAGGGGCAGCAGCCGCCGGTGGCGATCGACACGTCGTGGCTGATGGTCGGCCACGTCGACGAGACGCTGCACGTGGTGCGGGCGGACAACGCGCGGGGCTGGACGCTGATGGTGGCCGACCCGCGGTTGGCGGAAAGCCTGCTGCGCCAAGCGAACGGGACGGGCACCCGGTTGTTCGAAGGCACGAACCACGAGTACCAGCCGACCGTGGAGGAACTGCTGGGGAACGCGGATTTCCTGGCGCAGAACGAGACCGCGGCCCGGCACATCGACGATCAGGTGGCGATCATGCTGCGGGAGACGGGATTGCGGGCCGACGAGCTGGTGCGCGTGCCGGTGCTGTTCCACGAATCCCAGCGCGCGCCCGGCCTGGTGGCGCTGGCCCCGGCGGTCACCAACGGCCTGTCGGTGACCGCGGACCGGTACGCCGCGCCGGACCCGCACGGCCCGGTCGTCGGCGGCCGGGACCTGTTCAAGGCGGCCACCGAGCGTGCCCTGCGCGGCATCCGGGTGAACTGGGTGGAGGACGTGTTCTGGGCCCACGTCGGCGGTGGCGAGGTGCACTGCACCACCAACGCCTGGCGGGATACGAGGCCTCTCACCGGCTGAGCCCGGTTAGAGCGAGTCCGGTTGCCGGGAGCGGTCCCGGGCCGCCGAGTACAGGAAGCTGTCCGGGAACTTCTCCGCCGCCAGCGTCCGGCCGACGAAGATCACCGCGGCCCGGCCGATGCCCGCCTCCCGCACCTGCGAGGGCAGCGAGGCGAGCGTGCCGCGCAGGATCTTCTGGCCGGGTTGTGAGGCGTGCGCGACCACGGCCGCCGGGCAGTCCTCGCCGTAGTGCGGGATCAGCTCGGCGGCCACCCGGTCGATCTTGGTGATGGCCAGGTGCACCGCGAGCGTGGTGCCGCTGGCGGCGAAGGTGGCCAGGTCCTCCCCGGGCGGCATCGAGGTCGACCGCGCCTGCACCCGGGTGATCACCAGGCTCTGCCCCACCTCGGGCACGGTCAGCTCGCGGTTCAGCACGGCCGCCGCGGCGGCGAACGCGGGCACGCCCGGCACCACGTCGTAGGGCACCCCCGCCGCGTCGAGGCGGCGCATCTGCTCGGCGACCGTGCTGTACAGCGAAGGATCACCGGAGGTCAGCCGCGCGACGTCGTGGCCGTCGGCGTGCGCGGCGGTCAGCTCACCGATGATCTCGTCCAGGCTCAGGTTCGCCGTGTCCACCACGCGCGCGCCCGGCGGGCAGTGCGCGAGCAGGTCGGGCGGGGTCAGGCTGCCCGGGTACAGGCACACCGCGCAGGCGGCGAGCAGGTCGCGCCCGCGCACGGTGATCAGGTCGGCGGCACCGGGTCCGGCGCCGATGAAGTGCACGGTCATCGGGTGAAGCTCCACTGGGTCACGGTGCGGGCGGGGGTCCAGCCGGTGAACCCGCCGAGCGGCGCCGCCTGCTCGACGGCCAGCCGCAGCAGGTCACCGCCGTGGCGGGCGTACGCGCCGGCGAGCACGGTCTCGGTTTCCAGGGTGACGCCGTTGGCGACCACCTTCGGCGCGTGCAGGCAGGCGTCCAGCACCTCGGAAGTGATGCCGCCGCCGAGGAACACCGCGTCGGGCACCGGGAGGCCGTCGAGCGCGTCCGGCGCCGCACCGGTCACCACGCGCAGTTCCGGCACGCCGAGGCGTTGGGCGTTCCGGGTGATGCGCGCCGCTCGATCGGGGTCGCGTTCGATCGCGATGGCGCGGTTGTCCGGGTGCGCGCGGGACCATTCGATGGCGACGCTGCCCGAACCGGCGCCCACGTCCCACAGCAGCTGCCCGGGCAGCGGGCCGAGCCGGGCCAGGGTGACCGCGCGGACGTCGCGTTTGGTCAGCTGGCCGTCGTGCTCGAAGGCGTGGTCGGGCAGGCCGGTGCGCGGCAGCGGTTCACCCTTGGTCTCGCATTCGATCGCGACCACGTTCAGCGCCGCGCCCGGCGGGTGGTCCCAGCCGTCGGCGAGCCCGCTGAACCGCCGTTCGGCCGGTCCGCCGAGTTCCTCCAGCACGGTGAACCGGCTCGGCCCGTACCCGGCTTCGGTGAGCTGCGCGGCGAGCACCGCCGGGGTGGTGGCGTCCTCGCTGAGCACCAGGAGCCGCGCGCCCGGCGCCAGCGCGCGGTTCACCCGGTGGGGCGAGCGGCCGACCACGCTGATCACCTCGGTGCTCTCGGCGGACCACTTCAGCCGCGCCCTGGCCAGTGCCGGTGACGACAGCGCGGGCAGCACCTCCAGCTCGCCGAACCGGCGCGCCAGCGTGGTGCCGATGCCGGACAGCATCGGGTCGCCGCTGGCCAGCACGCACACGCGGCGGCCGTGGTGCTCGGCGAAGAGCGCGTCGAGGTGGGGCAGCAGCGGACTGGGCCACGCCACCTTGACGGCCCGGCTGCCCGGCACCAGGTCCAGCTGGCGCGGGCCGCCGATGAGCACCTCGGCGGCCTCCACCGCCGCGCGCGCCGGACCGGAGAGCCCGGCCCAGCCGTCGGCTCCCACGCCTACCACGGTGATCTGCACGGTGGTTGACGGTAAACCCGTCGTGCGGCGGGCGCGGGGTCAGACTTCTCACGTCTTCGGCGGCGGTTCGCTGTGCGATGATCGGCGAGGGCTGTTTTCTCGGGCAGGCGTTGGGAGTTGTGCATGCGGGCGTTCCCGTTCACCGCGGTGGTCGGCCTGGCCGACCTGCGACTGGCGCTGGTGCTTTCGGCGGTGTCCCCGGCCATCGGCGGGGTGCTGGTCCGCGGCGAGAAGGGCACCGCGAAGTCGACCATGGTGCGGGCGCTGGCCGGGTTGCTGCCGCCGGTGGACGTGGTGACCGGGTGCCGGTTCTCGTGTGACCCCGCCGCTCCCGATCCCGCCTGCCCGGACGGACCGCACGACGCCGGTGCCCCCGCCGAACGCCGCCCGGCCCGGTTGGTCGAACTGCCCGTGGGCGCCGCCGAAGACCGGGTGATCGGTTCGCTGGACCTGGAACGCGCGCTGGGCGAAGGCGTCACCGGCTACCAGCCGGGACTGCTCGCCGCCGCGCATCGCGGGCTGCTCTACGTCGACGAGGTCAACCTGCTGCACGACCACCTGGTCGACGCGCTGCTGGACGCCGCGGCGATGGGACGCGCGACCGTGGAGCGCGAAGGCGTTTCCGTCTCGCACGCCTCGCGGTTCGTGCTGATCGGGACGATGAACCCGGAGGAGGGCGAACTCCGGCCGCAGCTGCTGGACCGGTTCGGGCTGACCGTCGAGGTGCGCACCAGCCGCGAGCCGTCCGAACGCGTCGAGGTGGTGCGACGGCGCCTGGCCTACGAAGCCGACCCCGACGGGTTCGCTGCCCGGTACGACGAAGCCGAAGCCGCGCTGGCCGTGCGGATCGCCGACGCCCGCCGCGGGCTGCCCGCGGTCACCCTCGACGACGCCGCGTTGTTGCAGATCGCCGAGGTCTGCGCCTCCTTCGACGTCGACGGGATGCGGGCGGACATCGTCACCGCGCGAACCGCCGCCGCGCACGCCGCTTGGTCCGGTCGCACCGAAGTGACTACAGAGGACATTCGCGTGGCGGCCCGGCTGGCCCTGCCGCACCGCCGTCGCCGCAACCCGTTCGACGCGCCCGGTATCGACGAAGAGCAGCTGGACCAGGCCCTGCGTGACGCCGAGCCGGAACCGCCGACCGACGGACCGGACGACGACGGCCCCGGCTCGGGTGACACACCACCTTCGGCGGAAGCCGAGCCGCAGAAGCAAGAAACCCCGGAACAAGCACCGCAAGGTCCACAGCAGACGGTCGGCGCGGGCCAGCCGTTCCGCGCCCGTCTGTTCACTGTGGACGGAACCGGCGAAGGCGCGCACGGCCGCCGCTCGCGCTCGCTCACCGACAGCGGCCGCACCATCGGTGTCAAACCGCCCAGCGTGCGCGAAGGCCGCCCGCACCTCCCGGCCACCGTGCTGGCCGCGGCCCCGCACCAGCGGGCACGCGGGCGCAGCGGGGCGGGTCTCGAACTGCGGTCGCGGGACCTGCGGTTCGCGCTCCGGGAAGGGCGCGAGGGCAACCTGGTGCTGTTCTGCGTGGATTCCTCGGGCTCGATGGGCGCGCGATCGCGCATGAGCGAGGTCAAGGCGGCCGTGCTGTCGCTGCTGCTGGACGCCTACCAGCGGCGCGACAAGGTCGGCCTGGTCACCTTCCGCGCGTCGGCCGCCGAACTGGCGCTGCCGCCGACGATCAGCGTGGACGCGGCCGCGTCCCGCCTCGAATCGCTGCCCACCGGCGGCCGGACCCCGCTGGCCGAAGGCCTGCTGCGGGCCGCCGAAGCGCTGCGCGTGGAGTCCATTCGCGACCCCCGCCGCCGCCCGCTGCTCGTGGTGGTCACCGACGGCCGGGCGACCAGCGGCCCGGACGCCGTGGCCAGGTCGCACGCCGCCGCGGACCTGATCGCGCGGCAGGGCGTCGCGTCGGTGGTGATGGACTGCGAAAGCGGGCGCATGCGGCTCGGCCTGGCCGGGGAACTGGCCGCCCGGCTGGGCGCCGAGCACGTGCCGCTGGGCGAGGTCGCCGCGGACTCGCTGGCCGGCGCGGTGCGCGCGCGGACGGGCCGGGCCGCCTGATGCCGAAGGGAAAGCCGGAGTACGTGCCGGACGACGGGCTGACCACCCGCCAGCGCCGCAACCGGCCGCTGCTGATCGTGCACACCGGCGCGATGAAGGGGAAGTCCACCGCGGCCTTCGGCATGGCGCTGCGGGCGTGGAACCAGGGCTGGTCGATCGGCGTGTTCCAGTTCGTCAAGTCGGCGAAGTGGAAGGTCGGCGAGGAGGCCGCGCTGCGCGCGCTCGGTGAGGTGCACGCGAACACCGGCCAGGGCGGGCCGGTCGAGTGGCACAAGATGGGCGAGGGCTGGAGCTGGTCGCGCAAGGCGGGCACCGAGGAGGACCACGCGGCCAACGCCCGCGAGGGCTGGGCGGAGATCGCCCGCCGGATCGCCGCCGGGCAGCACGACTTCTACGTGCTCGACGAGTTCAACTACCCGCTGCACTGGGGCTGGATCGACGTCGGCGAGGTGGTCGAGGTCCTGCGGGACCGCCCCGGCCGCCAGCACGTGGTGATCACCGGCCGCAACGCGCCGCCGGCGCTGGTCGAGGCCGCCGATCTGGTGGTGGAGATGACCAAGGTGAAGCACCCGATGGACGCCGGGCAGAAGGGCCAGCGAGGCATCGAATGGTGACCCTGCCGCGGGTCGTGATCGCTGCGCCCGCCTCCGGGCACGGCAAGACGACCGTGGCGTCGGGGCTGATGGCGGCCCTGCGGCGACGCGGGTTCGCGGTGTCCGGGCACAAGGTCGGGCCGGACTACATCGATCCGAGCTACCACGCGCTGGCCACCGGGCGCCCCGGCCGCAACCTCGATCCGTACCTGCAGCGCGAGGAACTGGTCGCGCCGCTGCTGCTGCACGGGGCGTCCGGTGCCGAGATCGCGGTGATCGAAGGCGTGATGGGCCTGTTCGACGGGGCGCTGGGCACCGAGGGCTACGCCTCGACCGCGCACGTGGCCAGGCTGGTCGACGCGCCGGTGGTGCTGGTGGTCGACGCGAGCGCGGCGAGCCGCAGCGTGGCCGCGACGGTGTACGGTTTCGCCCACTTCGACCCGCGCGTGCGGCTGGCCGGGGTCATCCTGAACAAACTGGGTTCCGAGCGGCACGAGCGCGAGATCCGGGAAGCGATCGGGAAAACCGGGATCCCGGTGCTGGGCGCGCTGCGCCGCTCCGACGACGTGCATTCGCCGAGCCGCCACCTCGGGCTGGTGCCGATGGCCGAACGCGCCCGCGAAGGCGCGGTCATGGTGGACCGGCTCGCCGCCTGGATCGAGTCCGGCGTGGACATCGAGGCCGTGGTGCGGGCGGCTCGTGAAGCCCCCGCGGTGGCAGCGGAACCGTGGTCACCGCCGGAGCCGGTGCCGGGGCCGCGGGCCGTGGTGGCGGCGGCCGGGGGTGAGGCGTTCTCCTTCCGGTACGCCGAAACCGGCGAGGTGCTGGCCGCGCTCGGGGTCGATCTGGTGGACCTCGACCCGATCAACGACACGCGGTTGCCGGACGGCTGCGCCGGGTTGTACTTCGGCGGTGGTTTCCCCGAGGTGCACGCGGAAGCCTTGTCCGCCAACGAATCCCTGCGCACCCAGGTCGCCGCGGCGGTGTCCGGTGGGCTGCCGGTGGTCGCCGAATGCGCCGGGCTGCTGTACCTGTGCCGTGAGTTGGACGGCCTGCCGATGACCGGTGTGCTCCCGGCGACGGCCAGGATGACCAAGCGTGGCGCGCTCGGCTACCGCACGGCGACGGCGGTCGCGGACAACCTCCTCGCCTCGCGTGGTGACCAGGTGACCGGGCACGAGTTCCACCGGACCGAGGTGCTGCCCGACGGGCCGTTCGCTGCCGCGTGGCGCTGGAACGACGCCGAGCACGGGTACTCCTCGCCCACGCTGAACGCGTCCTACCTGCACGTCCACTGGGCGGGGCATCCGGCGAGGGCGGCGGCCTTCGCCCGCGCGGTGCGCCGTGGTTGACCTGTGGCACCACGGGGATCGGGAGGTCGGGCCGGGGCTGGTCGATCTCGCGGTCAACGTGCGGCTGGCCGAACCGCCCGGCTGGCTGATCGCCGAACTCAGCGCCGCGCTGCCCCGGCTGGCCGCCTACCCCGACGCCACTGAGGCGACCGAGGCGGTGGCCGCGCGGCACGGCCGGTCTCGCGACGAGGTGCTGGTGACCTCCGGTGCCGCCGAAGCGTTCACCCTGGTCGCGCGCGGGCTTGGCGCGCGCCGGGCGAGCGTGGTGCACCCGCAGTTCACCGAGCCGGAGGCCGCGCTGCTGGCCGCGGAGGTGCCCGTGTCGCGGGTGTTGTTGCGGCCGGAGAACGGTTTTGTGCTCGGCCCGGTGCCCGAGGACGCGGATCTGGTGGTGGTCGGCAACCCGACGAACCCGACTTCGGTGCTGCACCCGGCCGGGTCGCTGCGCGCGTTGTGCCGTCCTGGCCGGGTGGTCGTGGTGGACGAGGCGTTCCTCGATTCGGTGCCGGGGGAACCGGAGTCGCTGGCGGGCTCGCCGGTGCCGGGGTTGCTGGTGATCCGCAGCCTGACCAAGACGTGGGGGATCGCGGGCCTGCGCGCGGGGTATGTGCTCGGGCCGCCGGAGTTGATCGAGCGGTTGCGCGCGGTGCAGCCGCCGTGGTCGGTCTCCGCGCCGGCGGCGGTGGCCGTGGTGGCGTGCTGCCGTCCCGCCGCGGTGAAGGAGGCCGACGAACTGGCGGTGGCTTCCGAGGCCGATCGGGAGTTCCTGCTGGCGGGGCTGCGGGAGCTCGGGGTGGCCGTGCACGGGGTGCCGCGGGCGCCTTTTGTGCTGGGCGAATTCCGTGACGGGGCCCGGCTGCGCGAACGGTTGCGCGATCGGGGTTACGCGGTGCGCCGGGCGGACACGTTTCCCGGGCTCGGGCCGGACTGGCTGCGCGTCGCCGTGCGGTCGCGGCCGGTCATGGCGGAGTTCCTGACTACGTTGAAAGAACTAACAACGCCGCGGTGACGCCGGTCTCCACGCACGCGCCGAGCACGTCGCCGGTGATGCCGCCGAGTCGTTTGGTGCACCGCCACAGCAGTAGCCCGCCCGCGCACACCGCTGCGGCCACCGCGAGAAGCCCTTGCCACCAGGGCAAACCGGCGAAGGTGCCGCCCCAGGCCGCCAGCCCGGCGCACGCGGTGACCGAAACGACGGCACCGAGCACCGGCACCGACCCCGCGACGGTGGCGCCCAACCCCTCCGGCCGCGCCGACGGCACCCCGCGCGCACAGGCGACCGCGAGCAGCCCCCGCCCCGCCACCACCGCGACGACGATGGCCACGATGCCGTGGCCCGCGTCGATCGCGCCCGCGAGCGCTCCACATTGGACGATGAGGGTGAGGAGGAGGGTGGCCACGCCGCTGGGGCCGGAATCGCCCTTGCGCATGATGGTCAGCGCTCGCTCGCGGTCGTAGGAGGCGGCGAGACCGTCGGCGGTGTCGGACAGCCCGTCCAGATGCAACCCGCGACTACCGAGGGCGATGGCCCCCAGCGCGAGCGCGGCCAGCGGCAACGCGGGCAGCGGCAACAGGGTGATCGCGGCGCCGACGAGGGCCAGCGGCAGGACCGCAAGGGGCGCCAGCAACATCGCCCCGCGGGCCACGCGCCCGTCGATCACGCCGGGGGCGGGTACGGGCAGCACCGTCAACGTACCCACCGCCATGCGCAGGGCGTCGCGCATCAGGTGCGCCGAAAGCAGGACAACCGTGATCGCGTCACGTCAGGTCAGCCAGCGAACTCATCTCGGCGAGCACCGCCCTCGCTGCCCGCAGCACCGGCACCGCCTGCACCGCGCCGCTGCCTTCGCCCAGGCGCAGCCCCAGGTCCAGGATCGGCTCCAGCCCGAGCGCCTTGAGCGCGTACGCCTGCGACGGCTCCGTCGACCGGTGCCCGGCGAGCCACCACGCCACCGCCCCCGGTGCGATGTCCTGCGCGACCAGCGCCGCCGCGCCGGAGAACACGCCGTCCAGTACCACCGGCACCCCGCGCACCGCGCCCTGCACGAGAAAGCCCGCCGTCGCGGCGGCGCAGGCGCTGCCGAGCGCGGTGAGCCGGTCGAACGGGTCGTCCGCACGCTCACCCGCCCGCGCCAGCGCGGCCGTGACGGCCTCGACCTTGCGCGCCCGCCCGGCTTCGTCGACACCCGTGCCGGTGCCGACCACCTCCGACGCCGGCAGACCCAGCCGCGCGGCCACCAGCGCCGCCGCGACCGTGGTGTTCCCGATCCCCATGTCCCCGGGGATGAGCAGGTCGGCACCGTCGTCGATCTCGGCGTCGGCGATCCGGCGCCCCGCGTCGAAGGCCCGGCTCGCCTCCCCGGGCGCCAGCGCGTCCTCACGATCGATCGAGCCCGAACCGCGGCGGATCTTGTACGCGGTGACCTCGTCCGGCAGCCCGTCCGCGTCCACCGCGAGGTCGAACACCCGCACCTTCGCCCCGACCTGCCGCGCGAGCACGGTCACCCCGCTCGTCCCGGCGAGGAACACCTGCACCATCGCCGCGGTGATCTCGCGCGGGTACGCCGAGACCGCCGACGCGGTGATCCCGTGGTCCCCGGCGAACACCGCGACCCGCACGTCGGCGAGTTCCCGCGGCGGCACCGCGTCGTGCGCCGCGCTCAGCCAGGCCGCCAGTTCCTCCAGGCGACCCAGCGAGCCCAGCGGTTTCACCAGGCCGTCCAACCGGGCCAGCGCTTCTTCCCGCGCTGCCGCCGAGGGGGGTGTGATCTTCACTGCCCATCCTTCCCGGAGAGTTCGAGCACCCGGCCGGCGACCACCAGCACCACCTGGTCCGAATGCGCGGCGACTTCGCTGTTCAGCGCGCCGAGCACGTCGCGGAACACGCGGCCGGAGAAGGTCCCCGGCACCACGCCGCTGCCGACCTCGTTGCTCACCGCGACCACCGGCACCCGCGCGGTCCGCCACGCGTCGACGAAGTCGAGCAGGTGCTCGTCGAGCCGTTGCTGCCAGCCGTCGGCCTGGTCCCAGGCGCCGACCTCGCCGAGCACCCGCGACAACCAGGTGCCGAAGCAGTCGATCAGCACCGGGGCGGACGCGGTCCGCAGCGCACCGGCCAGATCGGCCGTCTCGACCGTGCGCCAGCCCGCCGGTCTGCGCGCGCGGTGGGCCGCCACCCTGGCCGCCCACTCGGGGTCGTCGTCGCTGGGCGGCAGCCCGGTGGCCAGGTAGACCACGTGCGGGTGCCGCGCCAGCAGCCGTTCGGCATGCCGCGATTTGCCCGACCGGACGCCGCCGAGCACCAGAACCTTGCCGTTCTGGCCGTGGGCGAACCGGCGCAACGCCCTCGCGCCGGCGTCCAGGCGGGCGGCCGCGAGCCGGGCCACGCGCCGCAGGTGCGTACTCATGCTGGGCATTCTGGCCCACCGGCTAGGCTCGCACAGTGCTGCATCCGGTGGATCAAGACCGCTACCGGCCGCGACTCCCGGTTCGGGCGGCTGGGCTGCTCGCCGGGTACGCCGCCGACCGCGTGTTCGGCGACCCGCGCCGGGCGCACCCGGTGGCCTGGTTCGGCAGCCTGGCCACGGCGGTGGAACGGCGGATCTGGGCGGATTCCCGCCCGCGCGGCATGCTTCACCTGCTCATCTGTACCGCAACGGCCACCGGTCTCGGGGTAGTGGCCGAGCGTGTCGCCCCGGCGCCGCTGCGCTTCCTCGCCACCGCGACCGCCACCTGGGTGGTGCTCGGCGGCCGTGGGCTCGCCACCGAGGGCACCGCGATGGCGGACCTGGTCGAAGCCGGTGATCTGGACGGCGCCCGCGCGCGGCTGTCCCACCTGTGCGGCCGCGACGCCGCCGAGCTCGACCTCGGCGAACTCACCCGCGCGGCCACCGAGTCCATCGCCGAGAACACCTCCGACGCCGTGGTCGCGCCGCTGTTCTGGGGTGCGCTCGCCGGGATCCCGGGCCTGCTCGGCTACCGCGCGCTGAACACCTTGGACGCGATGGTCGGCCACCGCTCGCCCCGGTACGAGCGCTTCGGCTGGGCGTCCGCGCGCGCCGACGACGTCGCGAACCTGATCCCGTCCCGGGCGGCCGCCCTGTGCACCGCGGTGTGTGCCGGTCGTGACGCGCGGCGCGTGCTCCGGGTGTGGCGGCGGGACGCCGGGGTCCACCCGAGTCCGAACGCGGGCCAGGTGGAAGCCGCCTTCGCCGGCGCGCTCGGCGTCCGGCTCGGCGGGGTGAACCGCTACGGCGGTGCGGTGTCCGAACGCGGTCATCTCGGTGACGGTCCTCCTCCGGAACCGGCCGACCTGCGCCGGTCCGTGCGGTTGTCACTGGCGGTCGGGGCGCTGGCGGCGCTCGCGGCCGCGGCGGTGGCCCGATGAGCGGGCTGCTGGTCGCCGGGACCACTTCGGACGCGGGCAAGAGCCTGGTCGCCGCCGCGCTCGGGCGCTGGCTGGCCCGCCGCGGCGTGCGCGTGGCGCCGTTCAAGGCGCAGAACATGTCGAACAACTCGATGGTCTGCGCCGACGGCGCCGAGATCGGGCGCGCGCAGTGGCTGCAGGCGCGGGCGTGCCGCGTCGAGCCGGAAGCCGCGATGAACCCGGTGCTGCTCAAACCGGGCAGCGACCGCCGCAGCCACGTGATCGCGCTCGGCAAACCGTTCGGCACGCTGGAGGCGGGGGAGTTCGCCACCGGCCGCGCCGGGCTCGCGCAGCTCGCCTTCGGGGCGTTGCGCGAGCTGCGCACCCGGTTCGACGTGGTCATCTGCGAGGGCGCGGGCAGCCCGGCGGAGATCAACCTGCGCGCGGGCGACTACGTGAACATGGGCCTCGCGCGCGAGGCCCGGCTGCCGGTGCTGGTGGTCGGCGACATCGACCGCGGCGGGGTGTTCGCCGCCATGTACGGCACGCTGGCGCTGCTCGAACCCGAGGACCAGGAACTGATCGCGGGCTGGGTGGTGAACAAGTTCCGCGGTGATCCGGCCCTGCTCAAACCCGGGCTGGACGCGCTGGAGGAACGCACCGGCCGCCCGTTCTACGGTGTGCTGCCGTGGCTCGACGGGGTGTGGATCGATTCGGAGGACGCGCTGGCCGTGGCGGGCTGGCGCGGCGACCGCACGCGGGTCTCCGGCCGCCGTCCGCTGCGTGTCGCGGTGGTGCGCTTTCCCCGTGCCTCCAACGCGACCGACGTGGACGCGCTCGCCGCCGAACCGGGCGTGGAGGTCACCGTCACCGCCGATCCGGACGTGGTCGCGGGCGCGGACGTGGTGGTGCTGCCGGGCAGCCGGGCCACTGTGGACGACCTGCGCTGGCTGACCGACCGCGGCCTGGCCGAGGTGGTCAGGGCACGCGCGGCCGACGGGCGCCCGGTGCTCGGCATCTGCGGCGGGCACCAGATGCTCGCGCGCCGCATCGCCGACGACGTGGAATCCGGCGCCGGGGTGGTCGACGGGCTGGGGCTGCTGCCCACCTCGGTCACCTTCGACGCGGCGAAGGTGCTCGGGCGGCCACGCGGTGAATGGCGCGGACATCCAGTCCACGCCTACGAAATCCACCACGGCACCGTCCACTTGGAAGGGTCCGCCGAGCCGTTCCTCGACGGCTGGCGGCAGGGTTCGGTCTGGGGCACCACCTGGCACGGCGCCTTCGACAACGACGCCTTCCGCCGCGCGTGGCTCACCGCCGCCGCCGAGCAGGCGGGCACCACCTGGGCACCCGCCGCCGGCGCGCGGAGCTTTTCCCTGCTGCGGGAGGAAATGCTCGACCGGCTGGCGGACGCGGTCGAGGAACACCTCGACACGCGCCGCCTGCTGGAGCTGATCGAGTCGACCGGGTCCGCCGTCGGCTGAGTGCCCGTCCGACTGGAACTCATCGAGCGAGCCGGCTCTCCCGGTTCGTGAGCACCTTCTCCGCCAGCGCCCCGAAGACCAGGCCGAGCGCCACCCACAACACCAGTTGCGTGCCGAGCGAGGCGATCCGGAAGGTCCACAACGTGGAACCCGGGAAGCCGTCCGGCACCTCGTCGATCGACGGCATCAGCGCGGCCGTCACCGAAACCAGCGCCACGTAGGCGCCCGCCCCGGCCAGCCCGCCGTTCCAGCCGCCGATCCGCCGGCCCAGCACGGCCGCGCCGATGGCGAAAACCAGTGACAGCGCGACAAAACCGAAGTACAGCGCGGTCCGGTCGCCGATGGTCTCGCTCTGCCCGACCGCGGGCGGGTTCGCCGGGTACTTCAGGAACGGCACCCCGACGACCACGACGAACGTGGCCACCGCGAGCAGTGCGGACAACGCCCGCGGCCGCAGCGAACCCAAGCGGCCGTAGGAAAAGGCGAACGCGAGCGAGAAGAGCCCGCCACCGGCGATCGCGTACGCGCCGACGCCGATCAACAGCCCGAGCGTGCTCTGCACGTCCCGGCTGACGAGTTCGGTTTCCTCGTCGCCGTGGGAATGCTCGTGGGAGTGGGCGCCCGCTTCCTCGATGCCGATCGCGGCGTCGACCGGTGGTTCACCGACGAAGAAGGCGAAAACGGCCGCGAGCACACCGGCGGCCAGGCCCGCGAGCAAGCCGCGGACCAGCAAGGTCCTCATCATGACGCGCCCGCGCTCAGTGGCAGGGGAAGGCGAGCAGGTGACGGCCGTCGTGCACGAACTCGTGCACGTAACCGTTGGAGAACAGGGCGAGCGCGCCCTGCTCGGTGCTGACGAAGTAGAGCACCACCAGCGCGAGCACGCTGATGAACACGGCCCACGGCAGGATCTCGCGGATCGGGATGCGGAGCTCGGGCGTGACGGGAAGGGGAACCGCTGCTGGGGTCACGGGGAAACCTCCTTGGGCTTTCGCGGCCCGGTCGGTGTGCGCGACGGCGGCGGGTCTGACTCCCGTGGGGCGGTTACAGTGGCGCGACCGTGCGGATTCTCACCGGCTTCCGGCCACCGTCGCATGGCCGACCGAGCGTAAGGAGCCCGCTCAGGCGGTGTCAATGTGACGATCGGCTACGGATTCCGCGCGATCGGCCGTCCGGGTGATGCCGTTGACGAACCGCGGCCACAGCTCCGGCGGGGTGTCATGTCCCATTCCTGGCACCATGTCCAGTTCCGCGCCGGGAATGGCGCGGGCGGTGGCCCGGCCGCCCGACGGGTTCACCAGCGGGTCCGCCGCGCCGTGCACGACCAGCGCCGGCACGCGCAGCTTCCGCAGTCCGGCGGTCCGGTCGGGGGCGGCCATGATGGCGCCGAGGTGGCGGATCGTGCCCGCCGGGTTCGCGCCGCGGTCGTAGGTGGTCGCCGCGCGGGCCCGCAGCCGTTCCTCCTGCGCCGGGTAACCGGGCGAGCCGATCACCCGGAACGTCCGGATCATCTGCTCGATGTAGGCCTCGCGGTCCTTCGCGGCCGGTTGCAGCAGCGCCTTCATCGCCCGCGGGCTGGGCAGGCCGACCAGCTTGCTGCCGGTGGTGGACATGATCGAGGTCAGCGAGCGCACGCGCGACGGGTGCCGGATGGCCAGCGTCTGCGCGATCATGCCGCCCATCGAGACCCCGGCCACGTGCGCCGCCGGGATGTCCAGCGCGTCCAGCAGCGCGGCGGCGTCGTCGGCGAGATCGGTCAGCTGGTACGGCGAGCGGCGCAGCAGGAGCGCGGGCAGCAGCCCGGCGCGGCCGTGCATCGCGGTGGAGCGGCCGGTGTCGCGGTTGTCGTAGCGGATCACCCGGAAGCCGCGGTCGGCGAGCTGCTCGCAGAACTCCTCGTCCCACCAGGTCATCGGGCCGCCGAGGCCCATGATCAGCAGCAGCGGGCGCGCGTCCGGCTCGCCGAAGACCTCGTAGCAGAGTTCGATCCCGTTCGCCTCGACCGTGCGCTCGTTCACCGTGCCCCTTCCTCGTCGGCCAGCTTGCCCAGCTCGTCCAGCCCGTCGCGGAGGTAGTCGATCAGGCTCCAGACGTCCGGCACCAGCTCGCGGCAGACGACGATGCCGAAGTCCAGCTTGCCGTCGTAGCTCATCACGGTGATGTTGATCCCGCCACTCGCGTCGGTGATCGCCGAGACCGGGTAGTGGCCGAGCAGTTTCGCGCCCGCGGTGTAGAGCGGCATCTGCACGCCCGGCACGTTCGACACCACCAGGTTGACCAGCGGCGAGGTGGCCCCGGCGAACTTCATCAGCGCGCGGGCCGACAGCGCGCCGAGCGCGGCGGGCAGCATGGCGCTGAAGTCGACCAGCCAGGAGGCGGGCAGCGGCCGGTACCGCTGCTTGGCCGCGGCCATCGCCGAGACCACCTCGTCCAGCCGGGCCTTCGGATCGGCGATGTGCACCGGCAGCGGCGCCAGCATCACCGAGATCTGGTTGCCCGCGGTGCCCGCCTGCTGCGGGGTGCGCACCGACAGCGGGACCAGGGTGACCAGCGGGGTCGCCGGGATGGCCTGGTGCTCGGCCAGCCAGCGGTGCAGTGCCGAGGCGCACAGGGCCATCACCACGTCGTTGACCGTGTGGCCGAAGGCGTTCTTGACCCGCTTGACCTCGTCGAGCGGCAGCGAGCCGTAGGCGAACCGGCGGTGCTGGGTGATCGGGCCGTTGAACGGGGTGTGCGGCGGGACCAGGACGGGGCGTTCGGCTTCGTGGCGGCCGGGGCCGAGCTTGGCCGCTCTGGCCAGCCTCCCGGTGGCCTTCGCCAGGGCGGCGGCACCCGGAATCCGGGCCGCGCCGGGGAGTTCGTCCAGGTGCGGGAGCATTTTCGGGACGGACAGGGCGATCTTGACCGGCTGGAGGGCGAGCCTGCGGGCGGCGGTGGCGAGCAGCGACAGCCGTGGCGGCGGGCCTTCGACCTGACGGCTGCCCGGCGGGTCGACGTGGCGTGGTTCCGGGGTGAGGTCCATCAGCACGCCGAGCAGCTCCGCGCCGGAGACGCCGTCGATCGCGGCGTGGTGGACCTTGGTGTAGAGCGCGATGCGGCCGTGTTCGAGGCCCTGGATGAGGTAGGCCTCCCAGAGCGGGCGGCGCCGGTCCAGCGGGCGCGCGGCGATCCGGGCCACCTGCTCGGCGAGTTGCTGGTCGTTGCCGGGGGCGGGCAGCGCGATTTCGCGGACGTGGTACTCGAGGTCGAAGTCGGCGTCTTCGACCCAGTAGGGGTGGTCGAGGTTCAGCGGGACTTCGAGCAGGCGCCAGTGGAGCGGGCCGGCCAGGTGCAGGCGCTTGGCGATCAGCGCCCGGATGTCCTCGACGGTGACCAGGCCCCGGGGCGCGGTCGACGGGTCGAGGATCGACAGGCCGCCGACGTGGCCGGTGGTGGTGGCGGATTCGGCGTTCAGGAACTGCACGTCGAGCGCGCTCAGCTGACGCATCCCAGGCCTCCTCGGTAGTGGTCCCGGCACTGTCTGGAATCGTATCCCGCGTGACTACCGACGAGGGAACTCGCGCGCTGTGCTTCCGCGGCCGCCGGATCGTCACCGACCGCGCGCTGGTGATGGCGATCGTCAACCGCACGCCCGACTCGTTCTACGACCGGGGGGCGACGTTCAGCGACGAGAAGGCGCTGGCCGCGGTCGACCGCGCCGTGGCCGAGGGCGCGGACCTGGTGGACATCGGCGGGGTGAAGGCCGGGCCGGGCGACGAGGTGACCGTCGAGGAGGAGATCCGGCGGGTGGTGCCGCTGGTGGCGGCGGTGCGGTCGCGGCACCCGGACCTGGTGATCAGCGTCGACACGTGGCGGGCTTCGGTCGGCCGGGCGGCCTGCCTGGAGGGGGCCGACCTGCTGAACGACACCTGGGCGGGGGCGGATCCGGGGTTGGTGGAGGTCGCGGCGGAGTTCGGGACCGGGTACGTGTGCTCGCACACGGGAAACGCGGTGCCGCGGACCCGGCCGTTCCGGGTGCGGTATCCGGATGTGGTGGCCGAGGTGATCGAAGAGACCGTCCTGCGGGCTGAAGCGGCGGTGGTCCTGGGGGTGCCGCGGGAGGGGATTCTGATCGATCCCACGCATGATTTCGGGAAGAACACCTGGCACAGCCTGGCTTTGCTGAGGTACGCGGATCGGCTGGCGGCGACCGGGTGGCCGGTGTTGATGGCGTTGTCCAACAAGGACTTCGTGGGGGAGACGCTGGGGGTCGAGCTGGAGGAGCGGGTGGACGGGACGCTGGCCGCCACGGCGTTGGCGGCGGCGGATGGGGCGCGGGTCTTTCGGGCGCACGAGGTGAAAAGGACGCTGCAGGTGCTGGAGATGGTGGCTTCGATCAAGGGGAACCGGCCACCTTCCCGGGCGATCCGGGGGCTTGCTTGACAGGGGTGTCTGTCAGTCCGGGAAGGCGGCGTCCACATCCGCTTCGGTGAGGCCGAAGTCCGACAGTTGATACCGGTGCGCGGGGGCCCGGGCGCCTGAACGGCTTTCGGCGTGCAGGGCGACCATGCGGGCCCGGGCGTCCTCGGACAGGTGGAGGCCGAAGTGCCGGTAGAGCCCTTCCACCGTGCCGATGGGGTCGCCGACGAAGTCTTCGTACTGGACGTCGTAGAACTGGGACGCGTCGTGGCACGCGCGGGCCGAGCGGAAGTCCGACAAACCCCGGGACCACAGGGCCAGCTGGCTTCGGCCGACCACCTCGCCCTTGAACGCGGTGGACCAGTCCGCTGCCGCGTTTTCGTTCAGGCTGCAGACCGAGGCGATGGCGGTGCGGGGGGCCCGGTGCGTCTGGACCACCAGCGCGTCCGGGTAGACCGTGAGCAGTTCGTCCAGTGCGAACAAGTGGCTCGGGTTCTTCAGCACCCAACGTCGATCGGCGTCGTTCAGGCCGATCAGGCGGAGGACATCGCGGTGCCTGCGGTACGCGGTGGTCCAGTCCTGCCCGCGCAACCAGTCCGAATAGGACGGGACGTGCGCCAGGCATTCGAACGAGATCGAGCGCATCGACTGCCGCAGCAGTTGCCAGCATTCTTCGACCTGCTCGGCCGAGCTGTAGTGCAGCCCCATGAACTCCGGGTGTTCCTGGTGGTGCTGCTCGTACCCGGCCTGGATGCGGGCGAAAACCGGGTTCGACTCCCAGGTTTCACGCGGCGGGCGTGGTTGCGGGAACTCGGTGAGCCACAGTTCCGGGCCCTGGTGCGCGGGATCGGCGGTGAGCAGCCGGTGCAGGGCGGTGGTGCCGGTGCGCGGCAACCCCGTGACGAAGATCGGGCGCTCGACGGGGACGTCCGCGTAGGCCGGGTTTTGCTTCCAGCCCGCTTCACTGAGCAGCCGCGCCATGAGGGCGCCGCGGAGGAAGGCGCGTTTGATCTTCTTGCCGAACGGAGTCAGTTCCGCCTCGCGCTCGTACGCCTCCAACAGCACCGCGAGGCCTTCGGTGTAGTCGTCCTCGCCGAAGTCCGCCAGGCCGGTCACCTTGGTGGCCGACGCGTGCAGGTCCTCGACCGTGCCGACCGAATCCCGTTCCATACCCGCCCCCTCAGTGGTGGAACTCGCCGCAGTTGACGTCCAGGCACTGCCCGGTGATCCCCGAGGCCATCGACGACGCCAGGAACACCACGGTGTCGGCGATCTCGTCCGGTTCGGGCAGCCGCCGCAGGTCGGTGGTCGCCGCGGTTTCGGCGTAGACCGCTTCCCGCGTCGTCCCGCGTTCCTTGGCCAGGTGGCCGAAGTACCACTTCAGCGCGTCGGCCCAGATGTAGCCCGGTGCCACCGTGTTCACCCGGATGCCCCGCGGGCCGAGTTCGGTGGCCAGCGACTGGGCCAGCGAAAGCAACGCCGTCTTCGACATCTTGTACGCGCCGAAGGTCCGCCGCGAATGCCGGATCACCGCCGAGTTGATCATCACCACCGCACCGTCCACTTCGGCCAGTGCCGGGGTGAACAGGCGGGTCAGCCGCAGGGCCGCGAGCACCGTGGTGTCCAGTGCGGTGCGGATCGCGGCCGGGTCGGCGTCGAGCAGGTCGCCCATCGGCGGGAAGGCGAACGCGTTGTGCACCAAGGCGTCCACGCGGCCGAACTCCTCCACCGAGCGAGCGGCGAGCCGCTCCGCCGCGGCCTCGTCGGCGATGTCGGTGGGCACGCAGAGCGCTCGGCGCCCCAGTGCGGTGACCTCCTTCGCCACCTCCTCCAGCCGTGATTCGGTGCGCGCGGCCAGCACCACGTCGGCCCCCGCGGCCGCGGCGCGGACCGCGATCGACCGGCCGAGCCCCGGGCCGATGCCCGAGACCACCACTACCTTGCCCTCGAGCATCGTCATCCGAGCATCCTGGTGGCGAAGGCGGCCTGCCGGGCCGCGATCCGGCCCGCGTACTCCCGCGGGGTGACCCTGGCCTGCTGGTAGTACGGCAGCCGCCGGGGGAGTTCGGCGAACGGCACCACCTCCACCTCCGGCCCGTCCTCGGGTTTCAGCTCACGGGACAGCCGTTGCCAGCGGATCTGCACGAAGCCCTGCGCGTGCCCGGTGCGCTCCAGCCAGTTCGCCAGCCCCGGATCCCGTTCGCTGACCACGAACCGGATCTTGCCGTCGGGATCGACGCGGGCCTGCGAGGTGTTCAGGCTGGTCTGGTGGTTGGCGTAGTCGAGCGAGACGTACCACCGGCTGCCCAGCTGGATGCCCTGGTACGGCGCGTCGGACGCGGGCACGGTGACCACCAGCACCTGGTCGTCGGTCAGGTCGTAGTGCCCGGCCGAGGAGAACTGCGTGGTCAGCCCGCCCGGCGTCGACCGCGGTTCGGTCATCGTGTTCACCGGCAGCTTGAGGTAGAACCAGTCCGGGAACTTCAGGAACGTGTGCAGCCGGTTGAGCAGCAGTTTCCCGGCGACGCCGTACCGCTTGGTCATCTTGTCCTGCGTCGGGCGAGGCGGCACCTCGCCGACGCGGTCCGCGCGGTGGATGCGCAACAGGCCGCGTTCCTCGGTCCAGTCGCTGAAAACCTCGCGCGCGACCAGCATCGCCGAGCCCGGGGCGAGGGTGAAGTAGTTGGGGTCGCTGGACTTCTCCGGCCCGAACCGGATCTCGAAGGTGCCGTCGGGCTCGATCCGGATGGACCGGTCGTCGAAGGCGGTGACGCTGTCCGGCACGTCGACCGGGGTGTAGTCGCCCGCCAGCACCTGGAAGCTCAGGTCCGCGGTGGTGCCCCGGCGGCCGGTGACCACGTACTCGGCGTCGTCGCGCAGGTAGGCGTGGAAGTACAGGGTGTCGGGGTTGTCCAGGCCCATCTTCGTGTACGGCCCGGTGGACTGCACGAAGTACGGGAAGTCCCGCTCGTAGGCCCACGCCATCTGCAGCGACGCGCGGATGCTGCCGACGAGGTAGTCGTACCCCTCGGTCAGGTCCTGGTCGGTCCGGATGTGCGGGGCCGAGGTGATGATCTTCTCGGCTTCGGCGATCGCTTCGGCGAACGGCTGGGTGAGCACCCGGTTACGGTAGAACGTGTTCTAATTCACGTCAATGCTCTCCAAGCTGTGCAACTCGTCAAGAACCAGCACGGTATGACTCGACAGCACGTCAGGCATGGTTTGCAGGCGGTGCAGCACCAGTTGCCGGAGGCTGGAGGCGTCCGGCGCGCGCACCAGTAACACGATGTCGTGCTCGCCGGAGACGAGCGCGCCGTGCCAGACCTCGGGGATCTCCAGCACCCGCTTGCGCACCGCCTGCCACGAGTGCTGGCTGATCTTCAGGTACACGTACGCCGAGATGCCCAGCCCGGCGCGCTCCGGGTCGATCACCGCGCTGTAGCCGGTGATCACGCCGTCGCGGTGCAGCCGGTCGACGCGGGAGTAGACCGCCGCCCGCGAGATGTGCAGGCGTTCGGCGAGCGCGCGCATGGACAGCCTGCCGTCCGCGCGCAGCTCCTTGACGATTCGGCGATCGGTCTCATCGAGTGCGGCCATGTGGCCCACCCTAACGGCGTTCACAAGCCAAACGTCCGGAGAATTGGCCTCGCTCTGGAATATTGGCCGGGCGGCGGCGGAGCATTCGCGCCATGACGACGGTCACCCGTTCCGAGCGCGGCCTGCTGCCCGCGGCCGAGCCGCTCGCCCTGCTCACCGCCGCGGGCGAGCCGGTGCCCGCCCCGGTCCTGCCGATGCCCGGCGACGAGGTGCTGCTCGACCTGCACCGGCGGATGGTGCTCGGCCGCCGCTTCGACGCCCAGGCCACCGCGCTGACCAAGCAGGGCAGGCTGGCGGTCTACCCGTCCTCGCGCGGGCAGGAGGCCTGCGAGGTCGGCGCGGTGCTGGCCCTCGACGAGCGCGACTGGCTGTTCCCCACCTACCGCGACTCGGTCGCCCTGGTCACGCGCGGCGTCGACCCGGTCGAGACGCTCACACTGCTGCAGGGCGGCTGGCACCTGGGTTACGACCCGTACGAGCACCGCGTCGGCCCGCAGTGCACCCCGCTGGCCACCAACACGCTGCACGCCGTCGGCGTCGCGCACGCCGCGCGGCTCAAGGGCGAGGACAGCGTCGCGCTGGTCCTGCTCGGCGACGGCGCGACCAGCGAGGGCGACACGCACGAGGCGCTGAACTTCGCCGGGGTGTGGCAGGCGCCGGTGGTCTTCCTGGTGCAGAACAACGGGTACGCGATCAGCGTGCCGATGAGCAAGCAGAACGCGGCGCCTTCCTTGGCGCACAAGGGAATCGGCTACGGCGTGCCGTCCGTGCTGGTGGACGGAAACGATCCGGCCGCGGTCTACGCGGTGGTGCGCGACGCGGTACGGGCCGCGCGCGAGGGCGGCGGGCCGACGCTGATCGAGGCGAAGACCTACCGCATCGAGGCGCACACCAACGCCGACGACGCCAACCGCTACCGCGACCCGAGCGAAGTGGCCTACTGGCTCAGCCGCGACCCGCTCGACCGCATCGAGGCCTACCTCCGGTCGCGCGGCCTGCTCGACGACGCCCGCCGCGACGCCGTGCTGGCCGAGGCCGAGGCGTTCGCCGCGAAGGTGCGCGACGGCATGAACGCCGACGTGGCACCGGATCCGGCCGAGTTGTTCGAGCACGTCTACGCCCAGCCGACGCCCGCGCTGCGGGAGCAGGCCGCCCAGCTCGCCGAGGAGCTCCGATGACAGCGCCGACCCTCTCCATGGCGGGCGCGCTGAACCGCGGCCTGGCCGACGCGCTCGACGCCGACGACCGCGTGCTCGTCTTCGGCGAGGACGTCGGCCCGCTCGGCGGTGTGTTCCGGGTGACCGACGGGCTCGCCGCGCGGTTCGGCGAGCGGCGCGTGTTCGACACCCCGCTGGCCGAGTCCGGCATCGTCGGCACCGCCATCGGCATGGCGATGAACGGCCTGCGCCCGGTGGTGGAGATGCAGTTCGACGCCTTCGCCTACCCGGCGTTCGAGCAGATCACCAGCCACCTGGCGAAACTGCGCAACCGCACGCGCGGCAAGGTCGAGGTGCCGGTGGTCATCCGGATCCCCTACGGCGGCGGGATCGGCGGCGTCGAGCACCACTGCGACTCCTCGGAGATGTACTACACGCACACGCCCGGCCTGCGCGTGGTCACGCCCGGCACCCCGGAGGACGCCTACCACCTGCTGCGCGCGTCGATCGACTCGCCGGACCCGGTGATCTTCCTGGAGCCGAAGCGGCTCTACTGGGCGAAGTCCGAAGTGGACTTCGCCGCGGGCGTGCCGGTGGACCGCGCGGTGGTGCGGCGCGAGGGCGCCGACGTCACGCTGATCGCCTACGGCCCGATGGTGCCGGTCGCGCTGGAAACCGCCGACGCGGCCAGGGAAGAGGGCTGGGACGCCGAGGTGGTGGACCTGCGCACGCTGTCGCCGTTCGACGACGAGACGGTCGCCGCGTCGGTGCGCAAGACCGGCCGCGCGGTGGTGGTGCACGAGGCGTCGGGGTTCTGCGGGTACGGCGCGGAGGTCGCCGCCCGGCTCACCGAACGCTGCTTCCACCACCTGCACGCGCCCATCCTGCGCGTCACCGGCTACGACATCCCTTACCCGCCACCGAAACTGGAGGAGCACCACCTGCCGAACGTGGACCGGGTGCTGGACGCGATCGCGCGGCTGCAGTGGGACGACCAGGTGGACGGAGTGGTCGGCGTTGCCTGAGTTCAAGCTCCCCGACCTCGGTGAAGGGCTGACCGAGGCGGAAATCGTGCGCTGGCTGGTGTCGGTCGGCGAGACGATCACCGTGGACCAGCCGGTGGTCGAGGTGGAAACCGCCAAGGCGGCGGTCGAAGTGCCCTCTCCCTTCGCGGGAGAAGTGACCGCGCTGCACGGCGCCGCGGGCGAAACGCTGCCCGTCGGGGCACCGCTGCTCAGCGTGGGCGGGCCGGCTCCGGGATTCACCGAACCGGGCGTGGTGGTCCCGGAGCCGGCCGGTGAGACCGAGGGCAGCGGCAACGTGCTGATCGGCTACGGCACGTCGGCGACGAAACGGCGGCGGCGATCACCGCGGCGCGCGGTCGCCGCGGTCACGTCCGCGGCGGTCGCGCCTGCTCCGGTCGCTGTTGCCCCGGAACGCACGTCGACGGCGGTCATCTCGCCGATCGTGCGCCTGCTGGCCAAGAAGAACGGCGTCGACCTCCGTTCGGTGCCGGGCAGCGGCCCGCACGGGGTGATCCGGCGGTGCGACGTGGAACGCGAGATCGCCGGGCGCGCACCTTCGGGCGAAGGCCGCCGGATTCCGTTGAAGGGCATGCGGAAGGCCGTCGCGGAGAAGCTGGCGACCTCCCGCCGGGAGATCCCCGAGGCGACCGTCTGGGTCGACGTCGACGCCACCGGCCTGCTCGCGGCCCGTGACCAGCTCGACGGCGTGGGCCTGCTCGCGTTGCTGGCGCGGTTCGCCGTGGCGGGGCTGAAGAAGTTCCCCGAACTGAACTCCCGCGTCGAGCGGGACGCGATCGTGGTGCTCGACCGGGTGCACCTCGGGTTCGCCGCGCAGACCGAGCGCGGGCTGGTCGTGCCGGTGGTCCGCGACGCGCAGGCGCTGAGCACGCGCGCGCTGTCGGAAGCGTTGCGGGAGAAGACCGCGGCGGCACGGGCGGGGGAGCTGACCCCGGCGGACCTCACCGGCGGCACGTTCACGGTGAACAACTACGGCGTGTTCGGCGTGGACGGTTCGGCGGCGATCATCAACCACCCGGAGGCGGCGATCCTCGGCATGGGCCGGATCATCGACCGGCCGTGGGTGGTCGACGGGGTGCTGGTGGCGCGGAAGGTCTGCCAGCTCACGCTCGCCTTCGACCACCGCGTCTGCGACGGCGGCACGGCGGGCGGCTTCCTGCGCTTCGTCGCCGACTGCGTCGAAGCCCCGGTGCGGGCACTGGCGGACCTCTAGCCCAGGTGGTGTGAATGTGGCTTTCACCGCCGAATCCGCTGTGAAAGCCACATTCACACCACTCGGCGCCACCGCTCAGTCGGTGATCGCCTCGATCAGGCGGAGTACCTCGGTGGTCGCGGCGACACTGCCCAGCACCACCACCTTCATCGAGCCGCGTTCCTCGTGGTAGACGGTGTCGACCCGCAGCGGCGTGCCGTCGTCGTCGCGGGCGCTGTTCGCCGCGCTCATCAGCAACGTGGTGAGCCGCTGGGCGGTCGCCGCGTCCACCGCGTCGACCTGCACGATGCTGGACACCTCGACCCGGCGCGTCCCGCTCACCGCCGGTTTGCCGGTCAGCTCCTCCAGGTCCTCGCGCGCGATGCGGTACTGCTTCCCGATGCGCACCGCCTTGAGCCGCCCGTCGCGGACGTAGTTGCGCACGGTCCGCACGTGCAGCCCCAACCGCTCGGCCACCTGCTCCACCGAGAGCAACTCTCCCGCCATCCCTCCAAGCTACTAGCCGACCAGGTGGGCCAGCGCCGCGGCGGCGTCCTCAGCTTCCGTTGTGGACACCGAGGCCGGGTCCAGCAACGCGCGCTGGGCCAGTCCGCTGAGCAGGGCGTGCGCGGCCAGGCTCAGCCGCCGCGCCTGCTCACCGGTGGTCCGGCCGCGGCCCAGCCTGCGTCCGGTGAGCAGTTCCCGCAGGCGCCGCACCGGGATCGGTTCCCCGGCCTCGGGTTCGCGCAACGCCGCCGCGGTGGCCTCCAGTTCGAACGCGAACCGGTCGCGCGCGCCCTTGCTCGCGGCCATCCGCATCCAGACCCCGGCCGCGCCGCGCAGCACGTCGGCCACCGGCAGCTCCGGGTCGGCGAGCGCGTCCAGCTCGGCGGCCAGTTCCTCGGCGAGCTGGTCCATCGAGGCGGCCAGCAGGTTCCGCTTGCTGCCGAAGATCGAGTAGATCGCGCCGGTGCTCAGCTCGGCGCGGTCGGCGATGTCCTCCAGCCGGGCGTCGCGGTAGCCGCGCGCGGCGACCTCGGCGAGACAGGCGTCGATCAGGGCTTCGCGATTGCGCGCCTTGAGCACGGTCCGTTTCACGTTCGTGATGGTAATCTGATTATTATAGTAATCAAATTATCAATCCGGAGGGTGTGTCGTGGACGAGGTCGCCCGGATCACCGCGTCGATGGAGCAGGCCACCGGTTTTCCCACGGTCGACCGGATGCACCGGTTCACCGCCGAGATCGCCGAGAAGCACCCCGGCACGGTCTCGGTGGCCATGCTGGGGCACTCGAAGCTGGGCGATCCGATCCACCACGTCCGGGTCGGGGACGGCGCGCGGCAGGTGGTGGTGATCGGCAGCCCGCACCCCAACGAGCCGATCGGCCTGCTCACCATCCGGCAGCTGATCCGCGTGCTCGCCCAGGACACCGAGCTCCGCGACGCCCTCGACGCTACCTGGCACTTCGTCCCCTGTGCCGATCCCGACGGCACCCGGTTGAACGAGGGCTGGTTCGACGGCCCGCTCACCCGCGACCACGTGGCCCGCAACTTCTACCGGCCGCCGAGCGCCGAGCAGGTCGAGTGGACCTTCCCGGTCCAGTGGCGCGGCCGGACCGTCGGCACGCCCATCCCGGAGACCAGGGCGCTGATGAAGCTGATCGACGCCACCCGCCCGCAGCTGATCGCCTCCCTGCACAACGCCGACTTCGGCGGCGGCTTCTTCTACGTCTCCGGCCGCGGCGACGCCACCTACTACGCCGCGCTGACCGCACTGCTCGACGAAGCCGGGATCCCGCTGGACCGCGGCGAACCCGACGCGCCGGGTGCCCGCGCACTCGCGCCCGCGGTGTTCGAGATGCCGTCGTTCGGCACGCTCGCCGAAGCGATGGGCGGCCCGTTGCTCACCGGTGGCAGCACACGCGACTACTCCGCGCGCTACGGCAGTTCCGTGCTGATCAGCGAACTCCCGCTGTGGGTCGACCGCGGTGAGTCCCACCCGGACGGTGACTACGGCCAGGACCTCGAGTTCTTCACCGAACTGCTGCGGCCGGTGCGGTTGAGCGGGCGCAGCCCGTTCGAGCACGCGATCACCGATTCGCTGCGCTGGTTCCGCTTCGCCGGCGGGCAGGTGTGGCCGAGCGTGATCCGCTTGCGGTGCGCCGGGATGCTGCTGCGGTTGTTCGCCGACGAACCGGCGTCACCGGAGATCGAGGCCGCGCGCGCGACGCTGACCCCGGTCTTCGAGCGCTGGTGCGCCGAGGTCGCCGAACGCGCACCGGGCACGCTCGTGCCCCCGCACCGGCTGGCCGGCGTGCAGGCGGGCGCGATCGTCACTGCGGTGACCCGGCTGCGCGACGGCCTGCCGGTGTGACTGCTCCATCCGGGTGGCCCGGGAACTGAACGCCCCGCGCCGACGACCTCCACTTCGAACGGCTGACGAAGTGAAGGACGGGGTGCATGGCCTGGTACGACGATGACGACCTGTGGGCCGGGTTCGCCGGGGCGATGTTCTCCCGGCGCAGGGCTGCCGAAGCCGCCGAGCTCGTCGCCAAATCGCCGTTGCTGGCCTTCCCCACCGGGGCCAGGGTGCTCGACCTGTGCTGCGGACCGGCGATCCACCTGGTGCCGCTGGCCCAGCGCGGCGACCGGGTCACCGGGGTGGACCTGAGCGAGGTCATGCTGGCGCGGGCCCGCGAAGCCTGCCGGGACGCCGGGGTCGAGGTCCGCCTGGTCCAGGCCGACATGCTGGAGTTCACCGAGGAACGCGGCTTCGACGTGGTGCTCAACCTGTACACCTCGTTCGGCTACTTCGACGATCCCGCCGACAACCTGCGCGTGCTGCGCAACGCCCACGCCAGCCTCGACCGCGGTGGCTCGCTGCTGGTCGACGTGCTGGGCAAGGAGGTCCTGGCGAGCTGGGTCGGCCGCCCGCAGGCCGTCGACGTCGAAGAGGGCACGGTGTACATGCGCGACACCATCCTCGACGACTGGACCCGCCTCCGTACCGAATGGACACTCGTGGCCGGGGACACCGTGCGCCACGCGACCATCACCAGCTTCCTCTACAGCGCCGCCGAACTGCGGGCGTTGTTCGAGCAGGCCGGGTTCACCTGGGTCGAGTGCTTCGGCGACTTCGACGGCAGCCCGTACGACAACCACTCCCGGCGGCTGATCGTGCGTGGCCGTGCGAACTGAGGCGCGGACTGAGGTACGCGGCGAGCCGCGCTGGCGCCTGCTCGCCGAACCGTCGGAGCCGGACGCGCCGGCCAGGGGCGGGCTCACCGGCGGCATCGTCGTGCTTTCGGTGGTGCTGGTGGTTTCCGTGCTCGCCGGGATCGCGCTCGGCCCGACCGTGATCCCGCTCGACGAGGTGCTGCGCTACCTGCGTGCCGCGCTCACCGGTGGCTCGATCAGCCAGGCCGAGCTGACCGGGTACTCGATCGTCTGGGACGTGCGCACGCCGCGCGTGCTGCTCGCGGTGGTGGTCGGCGCGGGGCTCGCGGTGGTCGGCGTCGCGCTCCAGGCCCTGGTGCGCAACGCCTTGGCCGAACCGTTCGTGCTCGGCATCTCCTCGGGTGCGTCGGTCGGGGCCACCGCGGTCGTGGTGTTCGGCGTGTTCGCCTCGCTCGGCGTGCTGGCCATGTCGGTGGCGGCCTTCCTCGGCGCGCTGGTCGCGACCGTGCTGGTCTACCTGGCCGCCCGCAGCGCGCTGGGGCTCACGCCGTTGCGCCTGGTGCTGACCGGGGTCGCGCTCGCCTACGCCTTCCAAGCCGTCATGAGCATGATCGTGTTCCTCGCGCCGAACAGCCAGGCCGCGCAGACGGTGTTGTTCTGGCTGCTCGGGAGCCTGGGCGCGGCCAGCTGGCAGTCGCTGCCGATCGCGGCGGTGGCCGTGGTGATCACCATCGTGGTGCTGCTGCGCAAGAGCAGGCCGCTCGACATCCTCTCGCTCGGCGACGAGACCGCGGCCAGCCTCGGGGTGGACGCGGCGGCGTTGCGGCGAGGGCTGTTCCTGCTCACCGCGGGCGCGACCGGGCTGCTGGTGGCGGTCAGCGGCGCGATCCCGTTCGTCGGGCTGGTGCTGCCGCACGTGGTCCGGATCGTGGTCGGCTCCAGCCACCGCCGGGTGCTCGCCATCGCGCCGCTGGCCGGGGCGGTGTTCCTGGTCTGGGTGGACGTGCTGGCCCGGGTCGTGGTGGCGCCGGAGGAACTGCCGATCGGCGTGATCACCGCGTTGATCGGGGTGCCGGTGTTCATCGTGCTGATGCGCCGGCGCGGCTACATGTTCGGAGATCGCTGATGGGACAGGCAAAGCTCTCGCTGCGGGACGTCTCGGTCGAGATCGCGGGCGCGACGCTGGTCCGCGAGCTGCGCCTCGACGTCGGTGAGGGCGAAGTGGTCGGCCTGGTCGGGCCGAACGGCAGCGGAAAGTCGACCGCGTTGCGCTGCGTCTACCGCGCGCTGCGCCCGACCGGCGGCGCGGTGCTGCTCAACGACGAGGACCTGAGCCGGGTGCCGCTGGCCGAGAGCGCGCGCTCGATCGCCGCGCTCACCCAGGACAGCCGCGCGGAACTGGACTTCACCGTGGAGGAGGTGGTCGCCCTCGGGCGGTCACCGCACCAGCGCGGTAACGCCCGGCTCACCGCCCGCGAGCGCCAGCTGTGCCGGGATGCCTTGCGTCGCATGGACATCACGCATCTCGCGTTGCGCAGCGTGCTGTCGCTGTCCGGTGGGGAACGCCAGCGCGTGCTGATGGCCAGGGCGCTGGTGCAGGAGCCGAGCGTGCTGGTGCTCGACGAGCCGACCAACCACCTCGACGTGCGTCACCAGGTGGAACTGCTGACCTTCCTGGCCGGGTGCGGGCTGACCGTGCTGGTCGCGCTGCACGACCTGAACCTCGCCGCCGCGGTGTGCCAGCGCATCGCCGTGCTGCGCGATGGCGAACTGGTGGCGTGCGGTTCCCCGGCCCAGACGCTCACCCCGGCTCTGGTGCACGACGTGTTCGGCGTCTGGGCCAGCGTCGTGACCCACCCGCGTACCGGGATCCCGCAGCTGCTGTACGACCTCGACCCCGAAGGCCCGGAAAGTCCCGAAAGGACAGACACCGCATGAAGACGCGTACTCGATGGGCCGCGCTGGCGGCGCTGCTCCCGCTGCTGGCGGCCTGCGGGGCCACGGTCGAGCCCGCCCCCGCCCCGGCCGGCGGCCAGTCGGCCACCGTGGCCAACTGCGGTGAGCAGGCCACCTACCCGGTCCCGCAGCGCGCGGTGTCCTACGACATCAGCGGGACGGAGAAGATGTTCGCGCTCGGGCTCGCCGACCGGATGCGCGGGTACGTGCTGAACAAGGTGGCCGATCCGTCCATCGACGGCTCGGCGTACAAGGCCGACTACGCCAAGGTGCCCCGGCTCGGCACCGCGCGGATCACCAGGGAGATCGTGGTCGACGCGCAGGCCGACTTCGTCTTCGCCGGGTGGAACTCCGGGTTCAGCGAGGAACGCGGCATCACCCCGAAACTGCTGGAGCAGCTGGGCATCCGCAGTTACCTGCACACCGAGACCTGCTGGGACTACGGTGCCGCCAAGGCCGATGTGTCCCCGATCGAGGCGTTGTTCGCCGATCTGGCGAACCTGGGCAAGATCTTCCAGGTCGAGGCGCGGGCGAACGAACTGGTCGGGCAGTTGCGCGGCCGGCTCGACGCGGTGCGCAAGGGCGTGCCCGCCGGGGTGGAGCCCGCCAGGGTGTTCGTCTACGACTCGGGCACCGACCAGCCGTACACCGCGGGCAAGCACGCCGCGCCCACCGATCTCATCGCCGCGGCGGGCGGGCGCAACGTCTTCGGCGAGCTGGCCGACGGCTGGGGCTCGGTCGGCTGGGAGCCGGTGGTGCAGGCCCAGCCCGAGGTGATCGTGGTGGTCGACTACGGCGACCAACCGGCCCAGCAGAAGATCGACTTCGTGAAGTCGTTCGAGGGCTTGAAGAACTCGCCCGCGGTCCAGGAGAACCGGTTCTACGTGATGTCGATCGGGGAGCTGGTCAGCGGCCCGCGCAACATCGACGGCGCCGAGAACCTGGCGCGTTACCTGCGGTCCGTCGGCCGATGACGCACACACCGGAGACCGCGGTGCTGACCGGGGTGCACGAGCACGTCACCGACGCGATCAAGGACCCGAGCCTGATCCGGCTGGCGCCGAACGTGGTGCTCGCCCGGTTCGAGACGATGAAGGTCTACGCCGCGCTCGGGGCGGTGCGGTCGCTTTTGGACAGTGGGATGGTGCGGCCGGGCCAGACGCTGATCGACTCCTCCAGCGGGATCTACGCGCTCGCGCTGGCGATGGCCTGCCACCGCTACGGGCTGCGCTGCCACATCGTCGCGTCGACCACCGTGGACGCGACGATCCGCGCGCAGCTGGAGGTGCTCGGCGCCACGGTGGACCAGATGCCGCCGTCGGCGAGCCTGCAGCTGGACCAGGAACGCCGCGTGCGGCGGGTGCGGGCGCTGCTGGCCGAGCGCCCGGACATGCACTGGATGCGGCAGTACCACGACGAGGTGCACTACGCGGGGTACGCCGAACTCGCCGAGATCGCGGAACGGGCGCTGCCGTCCGGGCCGCTGACGGTGGTCGGCGCGGTCGGCACCGGTGCGTCGACCGGCGGCCTGGTGCAATCGCTGCGACAACGGGACCGGGACGTGCGGGACCGGGACAGGGGCGGGCGAGGCCGGGACGTGCGGGGCCGGGACGGGGGCGTGCGGCACCGGGATGGGGATGGGCGAGGCCGAGATGGGGACGGGCGAGGCCGGAATGTGCGGCAGGGTGACCGGGACGTGCGGCTGACCGGGATCGAGCCGTTCGGCAGTGTGAGCTTCGGCAGTGAGCGGCTGTCCGATCCGGAGGCGATCATCGCCGGGATCGGCAGTTCCATCCCGTTCGGCAACGTGCGCCACACGCTGTACGACCGGCTGCACTGGGTGGACTTCCGGTACGCCATGGCCGGGGCGGTCGGCCTGCTGCGGGAGCACGCGGTGTTCGCCGGGCTGTCCACCGGGGCGGCCTACCTGGCCGCGCGGTGGGAGGCCCGGGCCGAGCCGGAGCGGATGTTCCTGGTGATCGGCGCGGACACCGGGCATCGCTATGTCGACAAGGTGTTCTCGCGGCACCAGGACGCGCTCGACCCGGACCTGCTCTTCCCGGTCGAGGTGGCTTCGCTGGCCGAGCTGACCCTGCCCTGGTCCACAATGGACTGGGCGCGGCGGGCGTACCGGGTGGGCCGATGACCGTCGTACTGCTGGAGGCGTTGTCGTTCGGGCTGGGCCGCCTCGCCGACGCGGCTGCTTCGCTGGGCCGGCGCCTGGTGTTGTTCACCGGTGACCGGTCGATCTACCGGCACGAGCTCCGGTCGTCACCGGTCGAGGTGGTCGACGTCGACACCTTCGACGCAAACGCTTGCACCACGGCACTTTCCCGGGTATCCGACCTGGCGGGCCTGATCAGCTCGACCGACACCTGGGCCATCCCGGGCGCCCGGCTGGCCGCCGACTTCGGCCTGCCGGGCCCGCCGGTCGAAGCCGTGCGAACGCTCCGGGACAAGGCCCGGGTGCGGCAACTCCTGCACGCGCGGGGCTTGAGCCGGGGGACCGCCGTCGACGCTTCGGCCGCGTTGACGGACTTCCCGTTGGTGGTCAAGGATTCGGCGGGCACGTCCTCGCGGGACGTGTCGCTGGTGCATTCGGCTGAGGAGTTGCGGGCGGTGCTGTCGTCGGCGGGGCCGTTGAAGGGACGGCTGATCGCGGAGCCGTTCCTGGCCGGGCCGGTGTACAGCGCGGAAACGCTCACCTGGGCCGGGCAGACGCGGCTGCTCGGCGTGTCGAGCCGCCAGCTGTCGCGGGAGTTCCGGTTCCGGGAGGAGTCGGCGGCCTTCCCGGTCGCGTTCGGGGACAAGGACAGCGAGGTGCTGCGGGCCTGGGTGGCGGAGGTGCTGGCCGTGGCCGGGCACGAGCGGGGCTTCGCGCACGTGGAGTTCGTCCTGACCGGCGCGGGACCCGAGCTGGTCGAGATCAACGCGCGCATCGGGGGCGCGCTCGTCGGTGAGGCGCTGTGCCGTTCGCTGGGCACCAACGTCTACGAGGCGATGGTGCAGATGGCGCTGGGGGCGCGCCCGGCGCTGCTGGACTCCCCGGTGCCGGGAGGCCCGGCGGTGGCGTTCAGCCTCATCTACCCCGCGCGACCGGGACGCTTACGCGGCTGGTCCGGCTTGGACGCGCTGTCCGCGTACCCCGGCGACCCGGAGTGGTACCCGACCGCGGCGGCCGGCGACACGATCACCGCCTTGCCGGACCAACGTGCGTGCACAGGCCTCGTCCTGGTGCACGGCGATACCGCGGAACTGGCCGCCCACCGAGCACTCGCCGCGGCCGCCTCCATCCACCCCCTGATCGACTAACGGTCTCCGTGCCAGGAGTGCCACAGGGCGGAGTACGTGCCCCCGGCATCGACCAGGGAGGCGTGCGTGCCGAGTTCGGTGATCCGCCCGCCGTCGACCACGGCGATCCGGTCGGCATCGTGCGCGGTGTGCAGCCGGTGCGCGATGGCGACCACCGTGCGCCCTTCGAGCACCGCGGCGACCGAGCGTTCCACGTGCCGCGCGGTCCGCGGGTCCAGCAGGGCCGTCGCCTCGTCGAGCACCACCGTGTGCGGGTCGGCCAGCACCACCCGCGCCAGTGCCAGCTGCTGCGCCTGCGGCGCGTCCAGCCGCACGTCCCTGGTGTCCAAACCGGACTCCAGCGAGCGCACCCAGTCGGCGTCCACCACCTCCAGCGCCGCCAGCAGCTCCGCGTCCGAGGCACCGGGGGCGGCGATGGTCAGGTTGTCCCGGACGGTCCCGAGGAAAACGTGGTGCTCCTGGGTCACCAGCACCACCCGCTCCCGCAGCACCTCCGGCGCCAGGTCCGCCACCGGCACCCCGCCCACGGTCACCGAGCCCGAACCCGGCGCCGCCAGCCCGGCCAGCAGCCTGCCCAAAGTGGACTTCCCGGCCCCGGACGGCCCGACCAGCGCCAGCCGCTCACCCGGCCGCACCGACAGGTCGACCCCGTGCAGGACGTCCCCGGAAGCACCGTAGGCGTACCGCACGTCGCGGACCACCAGCTGGTCGTCCACCGGCACCTCAGTGGTCGGCACCCGGTCCGGCACCGCCTTCGCCACGCCCTTCAAGCGCGCGAACGACGCGCCGCTGCGCTGCAACTGGTCCAGCCAGTCCAGCAGGAAGTCCATCGGCTCGGTCAGCTGCCACGCGTACAGCACCGCCGAGACCGCCGCGCCCAGGGTGACCAGGTCGTTCGCCACGAACACGCCACCGGCCAGCAGCAGCACCGCGGCGGGCAGCGCGTAGACGAAGTCCACCACCGGGTACAGCACCGAACGCAGGAACAACGTCCGCCGACGGGCCGCGTACGCGCGGCGCACCCGGGCGTCGGTGGCCGCGATCTGCCGTTCCCCCAAGCCGAACGCCTCGACCGTGCGCGCGCCCTCCGCGGTTTCGACCAGGCTGTCCGACATCTCCGAGAGCGTCTGTCCTTCGTGGAGGTAGGCGTCCCTGGCCCGCCGCAGGTACCACCGGCTGATCACCAGGATCAGCGGCAACCCGACCATCGAGCACACGCCGAACAACGGGTCGAGCACGAACAACGCGGCGAAGACGAAGGTCAGCTGCACCGAGGAGATGAACAGCGTCGGCGCCGCGTCGCGCAGGGTGACGCCCACCGTCGACACGTCCGCCGCGCCCCTGGCCATCAGGTCGCCGGTCCCGGTCCGCTCGACCACCGGAGCGGGCAGCGACAGCGTGTCGTCGACGAAGTCCTCGCGCAGCCGCGCCAGCGTCCGCTCGCCGAGCCGGTGCCCGGCGTTGCGGGCGAACCGGGTCAGCAGCACCTGCGCCAGCGCGCACCCGATGATCGCCGCCGCCAGACCATCCACAGTGGACACCGTGGCGGTGCCGTCGCTGACCCGGTCGACGATCCGCCCGACCAGCCACGGCGCGGCCAGCCCGGCCAGCGCCGCCAGCGCGTTCAACCCCAGCACCACCACCAGCGCGCGGCGGTCGGCCCTGATCAGCTGCCAGGTCGCCCGCCGGACCTCGGGCGCACCCGCCACCGGCAGGCTCATCGCGCCACCTCCTCTTCGGCACCGCGGTAGACCAGGGCGCGGTACCGCGGTTCGGACTCCAGCAGGCTCGCGTGCGTCCCGGTCGCCACCACCCGGCCCTCGACCAGGAACGCGACCAGGTCCGCCCGCCCGGCCTGCAGCGGCGAGGTGGTGGCCACCACCGTGGTCCGCCCGGCGCGGAACTCCCGCAGCCGCGCGGCGATCAACGCCTCGGTCGGCGCGTCCACCGCGGACGCCGGTTCGACCAGCAGCAGCACCTCCGGTTCGGCCAGCAACGCCCTGGCCAGCCGCAACCGCTGCCGCTGCCCGCCGGAAAGGTTGGCCCCGCGGGCTTCCAGCAGCGAGTCGAGCCCGTCCGGCAACCCGGCGACCACGTCCTCGGCGGCGGCCGCGCGCACCGCCGCGGTGATCGCCGCGTCGTCGTGCTCGGCCCGCGTGGCGATCGCCTCGCGCACCGGTCCGGCGAACAGGTGTTCCTCGTTGCGCGCGAGCAGGATGCGCTCGCGGACCTCCTCGAGCCGGATGCCGGAAAGCGCCACCTCGTCCCAGGTGACCGCCGAATCGGTGTACCGCCCGAGTCGGTCGAGCACGGCGGCCGAGTCGGCGGGCGCCCCCGACACCACGGCCAGCAGCACGCCCGGCGGGACCACCAGACCGGAGTCCGGGTCGGCCAGGTTCGCCGGACCGTCCGGGCCGGGCCGGTCGCCGCCGGTCTGCTCCGGTTCGATCCGCAGCAACGCGGTGACCCGGCGGGCCGCGACCAGTCCGCGCGCCAGCTGGTCACTGCCCTCGATCAGGAAGAACATCGGGATCACCAGCGCCGCCACGTACCCGTAGACGGCCACCATCTCGCCGATGGTGATCTCGCCGGCGGCGGTCATCCGCGCGGTCAGCCAGGTGATCACCGCGAGGAACACCACCGGCATGCCGGTGGTCAGCGCCTTGACCCAGCTGGTCACCCGGCCGACGCGGTAACCGTCCTCGCGCAGCAGCCGCGACGAAGTGTGGAACCGCCGCGAAAACTGCTCACTGCCACCGATCCCGCGCAGCACCCGCAGCCCGCCGACGATGTCCCCGATTTGCGAGGTCAGCTCGCCCTGCCGTTCGCGGTACCCGGATTCGTTGCGCTGCAAGCGTTTCAGCAACGGCACGATGGCGAACGCGAGCAAGGGCACGCCGATCAGCACCACCAGCGCGAGCACCGCCGAGACGTCCAGCAGGAGCAGGGAAACCGCGAGGAAGGCGAACACCGCGCCCACCCCGGGCCCGACCAGCGTCAGGCATTCGGAGATGGTGCTGATGTCGGCCGCGCCGATGTGCGCGACTTCGCCGGAGGACACCCGGCGTGACAGCGTGGCACCGAGCCGGGCCACGTGCCGCACCACCACCCGCACCGTGCGCAGCGCGGCGTCGACCCGCACGAAGGTCATCGTGCGGTGGCGCATCAGCCCGAGCAGCGCGTTGAACAGCGCCGCCGCCAGCACCGCGCCGGTCCACCCCGCCAGCGCGGCGAAGTCGCCGGTGCGCAGGCCGTTGTCGATCGCCCGGGAGCTGAGGTACGGCGGCAGCATCGTGCTGACCATCCACACGCTGCCGTAGAGCGACCCGCGCGCCGCGCGCCACGGCTGGCTGCGCACCAGCCACCAGAGGTACCGCGCGGCGCTGCGGCAGTCCGGGGTGCCGGGGCCTACTTCCGCCATTCGGACCGGTCCACCGAGTACTCGACCTCACCGTGCTCCGAGCCCTCGATCGGGTCCGCCCAGTCGGCGAAGAAGGTGCGCGCGTACCGCAGCCCGGCCTTCTCCATCACCCGCCGCGAGCCGGAGTTGACCGCCATGGTGGTGGCGAAGACCCGCTTCGCGCCCAGTTCGGTGAACGCCTTCTCGACCAGCGCGAGCGAACCCTCGGTGGCGTAACCCTTGCCCCAGGCCGCCTGGCGCAGGCGGTAACCGAGCTCGGGCTCGTCGGCCGGGCCGTCGGGGTCCGGGCGCAGGTGGAACCAGCCGAGGAACTCCCCGCTCGCCTTCTCGTGCGCGAGGAAGAAGCCGTAGCCGTGACCGCGCTCGGCGTGCGCCAGCATTCGCGGCAGGAAGTGGGTTTCCACGCGCTCGCGCGAGGTCGGCACGCCGCCGGTGAGGTAACGCATCACCGCCGGATCGGAATCCAGCTCGACGAGCAGGTCCGCGTCGGCCGCGGTGATCCGGCGCAGCGTCAGCCGTTCGGTCTCCAGGAAGGTCCCCACCATGGCTACCGAACCTAGCGACCGCGAGCCGGTGACGCTTCCGATTTATTCGGCTACGCTGAGCCCGCCGCCAGACATCCACCAGACCGCCGCCCCGTCTGATTGGAAGTCGCTCATGCCGAGGAAACGCGCCCTGGCGGGGATCGCTTCGCTCTGCGCACTGCTGTCCACCGTGTTCGTGCCGGCGGCCACCGCCCAGGTCGACGGCGGTGGCTGGACCTCGTACTCGCCCTCGTTCACCGAACAGGAACGCGGCTGCGGGCAGATCAGCAACCTGACCTTCACCCTCACCTGCTCCACCGGCAGCGGCGACCAGCGCGCCGAACGCCGCTACGCCACCTACACCGGCGGCACCCGCCAGTTCGAGGGCAGCTTCCGGATCAGCAGCCTCGGCGGCACCCGGATCAGCCTGAAGCAGACCTTCCAGGACCCGAGCGGGCCGTTCTTCATGCTGGCGGTGGAACGCGGTGGCCGGCTCTACGCGGTGCACGGCGGGGACACCGTGGCGACCGGCGCGACCGTGGGCACCACGGTGCGGGTCAACACCGTGCACCAGCCGGGGAACAACCACAAGACCTACGTCAACGGCTCGCTGAAGCACACCGTGTCCAGCCCGGGCGGCAGCTTCTACGACAAGTTCGGCGCGTACCGCACGAACAGCGGCGCTGGCCCGGCGACCGTGGTGTGGAGCGGGATCAAGTTCTGGCGCAGGTGACCACCCGCCGCCCCCGGTGAAACGCCGGGGGCGGCCTCCGCCCTGCCGGGTGCGCCGCCGGGGTGGCTTCCCGCCCTGCCGGGTGCGCCGCCGGGGTGGCTTCCCGCCCTGCCGGGTGCGCCGCCGGGGTGGCCTCCCGTCCTGCCCGGCGATGCGCCGTGGCGGCCTCCTGTCCTGCCCGGTGACCACCGACCCTCCCCTCCCGCCTTCCTGCTTCCCGAGGTCTTTCCCATGCGCAGAACCCTGTTCCTGCTGTCCGCGCTGCTGCTCGCGGGGTGCTCCGCCGAAGCTCCCGAGCCCACCCTGCGTGCCACGCTCGTCGGTTCCGACGACGTCGTGCTCGACTGGCCGCCCGCCGAACCCGGTGCGGCGGGCCGGGTCCTGGAATTCGCCACCGGCGGGGACTACACCGTCCTGCAGTTCATGCCGCCCGCCCAAACGCGGTACACGCACCCCGACCTCATTCCGCACACGCATTTCCAGTACCGCCTGCGCCCCTACGCCGGTCCGGTTTCAGCCACGACCGAAGTCGTGCTCCCACCGGGTGAATTCGACGAAGCGACCCAAGCGCTGAACCACGATTGGGCGGTACCGGTGGTCACCCCGGGCGACCCGGCGACCCAGCACCCGGTGCGGTCGGCCGAAGCCGCGCCCACCGACTTCCGCGCGGTGGTCGAGCACGCCAACGGGATCCGGTTCACCTGGACCGACCACGCCACCGACGAGGAGGGCTACCTGCTGGAACTGCGGACCACCGGCGACTACCGGGTGGCCGCGGTGTTCGAGCCGGACGTCACCTCGGCCGGGCTGATCACCCTGCCGGAGGAGAAGGCGGCGACCTACCGCGTGCGGGCGTTCCGCTACGGCCCGCCGTCCACAGTGGCCGATGTCCGGACCGGACAGGAAGATTGACAGCCCTTCGGCCGCCGTGATTGGTTCCGACAACGATGTCAGCCAGGGAGGCCTGCCATGTTCCGTCGGATCGCGCCCGCCGCCCTCGCCGGCGCACTGGCCGCGGGCACCCTGCTGGCCGCCGGGCCCGCGGCCGCGCAGGAGGACCCGGTCTCCCTGGTCAACCCGTTCATCGGCACGCAGAACTTCGGCAACACCTTTCCCGGCGCGAGCGCGCCGTTCGGCATGGTCCAGCTCAGCCCGGACACCGGCGGCCAGGGCGGGTACGACTACCAGCAGGACGCGATCCACGGCTTCAGCCAGACCCACCTCTCCGGCGTCGGCTGCGGGGTGGCCGGTGAGCTGCCGATCATGCCGACCACCGGCGCGATCGGCTCGGTGAACCCGGACGAGTACCGCTCGAAGTACTCCCACGACGACGAAGAAGCCGAGCCCGGCTACTACCGGGTCGGCCTGTCCACCTACGGCGTCGACGCGGAGCTCACCGCCACCGAGCGCACCGGCTGGCAGCGCCACACCTTCCCGGCCACCGGCGAGGCGAACCTGCTGTTCAACACCGGCAAGGCCAACCAGAGCGTGCACGACTCCGAGGTGCACGTGGTCGGCGACCGCACGGTCGAGGGCCGGGTCCGCGCGGGCGGCTTCTGCGCCGGGCGCGACGACCACACCGTCTACTTCACCGCCAGCTTCGACCGCCCGTTCAGCTCGTTCGGCACCTGGCGCGAGTCGGCGAAGAGCCCGGGCTCCCGCGACGCCGCGGGCACCGGCGGCAACGGTGCCTGGCTCACCTTCGACGCCACCGAGGACCGCGACGTGGTGGTCAAGGTCGGCTTGTCCTACACCGGCGTGGACGGCGCGCGGAAGAACCTGGCGGCCGAGACCGGCGACTCCTACGACTTCGACGCCACCAGGGCGAACCTGCGCGACACCTGGGCCACGCAGCTCGGCTCGATCAAGATCGACGGCGGCGCGCCAGAACGACAAACCGCGTTCTACACCTCGCTCTACCACTCGCTGCTGCACCCGAACCTGGCCGGTGACGTGGACGGCCGGTACGCCGGGTTCGACCGCCAGGTGCACACCGCGACCGGCTACACCCCGTACCAGAACTTCTCGCTGTGGGACACCTACCGCCCGCAGAACCAGCTCCTGGAGCTCCTGCGCCCGCAGGTGGCCAGGGACGTGGCGCTGTCGGTGGTGGCGGCGGGCCGTGACGGCGGCTGGCTGCCGCGCTGGGCGCTGGCCAACAGCGAAACCAACATCATGACCGGCGACCCGGTCACCCCGTTCCTGGTCGAGGCGTGGTCGAAGGGACTGCTGGCCGGGCACGAGGCGGAGACGTACGCGCTGCTCAAGCAGAACGCCACCAGCCTGCCGCCCGCCGAATCGGCGTACAACGGCAGGTCGGGGCAGGAGTACTACGCCGAGCGGGGATACATCCCGTCGGGCCTGGAGTTGGGCGTGGACTGCGCGCACCAGGGCGGGGACAACGACTGCAAGCACCCGGCCTCGGCGACCATGGAGTACGCGGCCGCCGACGCGTCACTGGCGCTGATGGCGGAGGCGCTCGGGCACCACGAGGACGCGGCGATGTTCGCCGACCGCGGCCAGTGGTTCCGGAACCTGTGGGACCCCTCGATCCGGCAGTTCCGCCCGCGCACCGAGGACGGCACCTTCCTCTCGCCGTACAACCCGGTCGACGCCGGGCACCAGTTCCACGAGGGCGGCGCCTACCAGTACCAGTGGCTCGCGCCGCAGGACCCGAACGGCCTGGTCGCGCTGATGGGCGGCAGGCAGGAGACGGAGAAGCGGCTCGACGCGTTCTTCGCCTACGACAAGCTGCTCAGCGATCCGGCCGGGACCGCGCGCGAGGACTGGATCACCGAGCCGTACGACTACTACGGCAAGCCGACCTACAACCCGAACAACGAGCCCGACCTGCTCGCGCCGTACGTCTACGCCTCGGCCGGGGCACCGGCGAAACGGCGACCGTGGTGCGCGCGGCGTACACGCTGTTCACCGCCGGGCCGGACGGCATGACCGGCAACGACGACCTCGGCACGATGTCGGCGTGGTACGTGTTCTCCTCGCTCGGGCTGTACCCGACGATGAGCGGGGCGAACTTCCTCGCCGTGTCCAGTCCGCAGTTCGAGTCCGCGGTGGTCCACATCGGACAGTTCGCGGACCGGCAGGGCGGCACGCTGACGGTGACCGCGCCCGGGGTGAGCGACGCGAACCGGTACGTGCAGAGCCTTTCGCTCAACGGCACGCCGGTGGACAAGGCGTGGCTCGGCTGGGAGTCGCTCGCCCGCGGCGGGAACCTGGCGCACGTGGTCGGCGAGCAACCGTCGGCGTGGGGCACCGCGCCCGGCGCGGAACCGCCGTCGGTGAACAAGGCTCGCCCGGACCAGCGCACGCACCTGGCCGCGTCGCTGCGGCAGGCCACCGTCGTCGCGCCGGTGGGGGACGGGCCGCAGCAGGCCGCACTGGCGCTGGACGTGCTCGGGCAGGCGCCGGTCGGACTGCCGGTGACCGTGCGGACCACGGCACCGGACGGCTGGGCGGTGACCGCGTCGCCCGCTTCCCCGTTCGTCCTGCGGTCCGGGCGGATTCCCACGCAGCAAACGGTTTCGCTGTCGCTGACCGTGCCGGCCGGGACGCCGGAGGGGGAGTACCCGGTGGCCATCGAGGTCTCGGCCGGTGGTGCGGAACCGGTCAACCGCACGGCTACCGTGGCGCTGCGGCCGGGCACCACCTGCGCGAGCGTGGCGGACGGGCAGTGCGCGGTGGACCTGTCGAAGGAGGTCAACCACGACGGCACGGCCTCGGTCTCGGTCCCCGGCGAAGGCAACTTCGACGGCTCGGGCTGGAGCTACGACGCCGCGTTGCTGCCCGCGGCCGGTCCGGTCGACTGGGCCGGAACCCGTTACGCCGCACCGGATCCCACGGGCACGGCGGCGAACTTCGTGGAGGCGCGGGGCCAGGGCGTGTTGCTGCCGGCCGGTTCGCACGAGTCGCTGCGGCTGGTTTCCGCGTCGCACAACGGACCGGTGACCGTCGCGGTCATCGTGCAGTACACCGACGGGACTGGCGTCGAACTGCCGGTGACCGTCGGGGACTGGGCGGGCTCGGCTCCCGACGGGACCACGGTCGCACTGGAGCTGCCGCACCGGATCAAGGCGGGCCAGGGCGTCGACGGGCCACCGGTGCGCCTGTTCGCCCAGTCCCTGCCGCTGGACCCGGCGAAGACCGTGCGCTCGATGACCCTGCCGGACGACCCGCGGGTGGAGCTCTACGCGGTCACGCTTCGCTGAGCGCGTCGAGGATCTGCTGGCCGTACTTGGCCAGCTTGCTCTCGCCGACGCCGTTGACCTGGCCGAGCTGCTCCAGGCTGGCCGGCATCGAGGTGGCGATCTCCTGCAGCGTCTTGTCGTGGAAGATGACGTAGGCGGGCATGCCCTGTTCCTTCGCGGTGGCTGCCCGCCAAGACCGCAGCAGCTCGAACACCGGCTTGGCCTCGGCGGGCAGGTCGGCCTGCTCGCGCTTGGCCTTCGCCACCTTCGCGGCCTTGGCCACGCGCTCCGGCTCGCGGCGCAGGCGCACCTCGCGGCGGCGGCCAAGGACCTCGCCGCTCTCCTCGGTGAGCACCAGCGTGCCGTAGTCGCCCTCGACCGCGAGCAGGCGCTGCGCCAGCAACTGCCGCACCACGCCGCGCCATTCGCCCTCGGACAGCTCGGTGCCGATGCCGAACACGGTCAGCGAGTCGTGGTCGTGCTGGATGACCTTGGCGGTCTTCTTGCCGAGCAGGATGTCGATCAGCTGGCCGGCGCCGAACTTCTGCCGCCGCTCGGTCTGCAACCGGTACACAGTGGACAGCAGTTTCTGCGCGGGCACCGTGCCGTCCCAGGACTCCGGCGGGGTGAGGCAGGTGTCGCAGTTGCCGCAGGGGTCGCTCTTCTGACCGAAGTAGGCGAGCAGCTGCACGCGGCGGCACTCGACGGTTTCGCACAGCGCCAGCATCGCGTCGAGGTGGCTGCCGAGGCGGCGGCGGTGTGCGTCGTCGCCCTCGGAGGTGTCGATCATCTTGCGCTGCTGGACCACGTCCTGCAGGCCGTAGGCCAGCCAGGCGGTCGAGGGCTGGCCGTCGCGGCCCGCGCGGCCGGTCTCCTGGTAGTAGCCCTCGACGGACTTGGGCAGGTCGAGGTGGGCGACGAAGCGCACGTCGGGTTTGTCGATGCCCATGCCGAAGGCGATCGTGGCGACCACGATCAGGCCCTCCTCGCGCAGGAAGCGCGACTGGTGCTCGGCGCGGGTGCGCGCGTCCAGCCCGGCGTGGTAGGGGACGGCGCGGAAACCGTTGGCGGAAAGGAACTCGGCGGTCTTCTCCACCGAGTTGCGGGACAGGCAGTAGACGATGCCCGCCTCACCGGCGTGCTCGGTGCGCAGCAGCTCCAGCAGCTGGCGCTTCGGCTCGTTCTTCGGCGCGATGCGGTACTGGATGTTCGGGCGGTCGAAGCTGGCCACGAAGTGCCGGGCCTCGCCGAGGTTCAGCCGGGTGGCGATCTCGTGGTGGGTGGCCTCGGTGGCGGTGGCGGTCAGCGCGATGCGGGGCACGTCGGGCCAGCGCTCGTGCAGCTGGGAGAGGTTGAGGTAGTCGGGGCGGAAGTCGTGGCCCCACTGGGCGACGCAGTGCGCCTCGTCGATGGCGAACAGGGAGATCTTGCCGCGGTTGAGCAGGTTGACCGTGGACTCGACCTTGAGCCGCTCCGGGGCGAGGTAGAGCAGGTCCAGCTCACCGGCGACGAACTCGGCCTCGACCAGGCGGCGCTCCTCGAAGTCCTGGGTCGAGTTGAGGAAGCCGGCGCGCACGCCCAGCGCGCGCAGCGCGTCGACCTGGTCCTGCATGAGCGCGATCAACGGCGAGATGACCACGCCGACGCCGTCGCGGACCAGGGCGGGGATCTGGTAGCACAGCGACTTGCCGCCGCCGGTCGGCATCAGGACCAGTGCGTCACCGCCGCCGGTGACCTGCTCGATGATCTCCTGCTGCTGCCCGCGGAACGAGTCGTAGCCGAAGACCCGCCGCAGTACCTCGGCCGGTTCGCTCACGGAAAGTCCGGATGCGGTCATGGGGCGATCCTAGGGGTGCGAGTGGCGGCTGACCCCCACTGCCTACCACCCGCCCCCGTCAAAACCACGACCGGCGCGCTTCGAGCCCCCTGAGCCGGGCATGCCGCCGGCGCACCGCCCCAGGGGGCCAGGCCATGCTGTGAATGTGGCTTTCACTGCGGAATCCGCAGTGAAAGCCACATTCACAGCACCAAGCCGGTCTCGAGCACCAAGCCGGTCTCGGCAGGCCAGGTGGGAGCGGCGGCCGGGCCGCGGGGTCACTCAGGCGCGGGCCGCGCGCAGCGGGGCGCCCACCTCGTGCAGGTGCTCCAGCACGTACCGGTACGAGCGCAGCAGGCCGCACTGGGCGTACGGGATGCCCCGCTCGGCGCAGAACTGCCGCACGATCGGCTGCGCGTGGCGCAGGTTCGGCCGCGGCATGTGCGGGAACAGGTGGTGCTCGATCTGGTAGTTCAGCCCGCCCAGCGCCAGGTCCACCCAGAACCCGCCGCGCACGTTGCGCGAGGTGAGCACCTGCTTGCGCAGGAAGTCCTTCGAGTCCTCCTCGGTGGGGGTCGGCATGCCCTTGTGGTTCGGCGCGAACGAGCACCCCATGTACACGCCCCACAGCCCTTGGTGCACCACCAGGAACACCACCGCGATGCCCGGCGAGAGCACCAGGAACACCGCACCGAGGTACAGCACGAAGTGCACCGCGAGCAGCGCGCCGTCGATCCAGCGCGACCGGACCTCGCCCTTCCACACCGCGCGCACGCTGGCCGCGTGCAGGTTGAGGCCTTCGAGCAGGAGCAGCGGGAAGAACAGGTACGCCTGGTACTTGGCCATCCACCGGGTGAACCCGGTCTTCAGCCGCGCCTGGCCCTCGGTGAAGGCGAGCGCGTCGATGTTCACGTCGGGGTCGTCGTGCTCGTGGTTCGGGTTGGCGTGGTGCTGGTTGTGCCCCTTGTTCCACCAGCCGTAGCTCATCCCGATCAGCCCGCCGTGCAGCCTGCCGACGAAGGTGTTCGGCTTGCCCTTCCGGAAGATCTGCTTGTGCCCGGCGTCGTGGCCGATGAACGCCAGCTGCGCGAACACCAGCGCCAGGAACGCGGCCACCAGCAGCTGCCACCAGGAGTCACCGATCAGCGCGAACGCCACCCAGGCACCGGCCATCGCCAGCAGCGTGAGCGTCATCTTCACCAGGTAGTAACCGCGGCGCCGCTCGAGCAGGCCGGCGCCGCGGACCAGCTTCGACAACGCGGCGTAGTCGCCGAGCGTGGGCGGGGTTTCGAGTGAGGTCGGCATGGCCGGCGCTCCCAGGTGCAGTTGCCGAAGACGAAACCGGTTCGGCCACCGGGATACGACAAGCCCTCAACGGGGCCGACTGTACCGGGCGCGGGTTACCGCCAGATGGTCACCGGGTGGAACTCTTTGCCGGAAATTCGCTTGTCGGGGGCCGAATCGCTGGTCACAGTGGTGATCGGGGGAAAACCGAGGAGGGTGTCGTGCGCGAATACGAGTTCGTCAGGATGGGCGGCGAGAGCACGTTCGCCGCGCTGGTCCTGCCCGACGGGGACCGGGCCGAGTCGGCCGTGGTGCTCTACCGGCGTGGCGTGCGCGTCGGCGAGTTCGAGGTGCCCGGCGAGGACGACGGCGAGCTGGCCTCCTGAGCGCACCTGAACGGCGTATTGACCGGTCATGGTCTAGACCACGAAGGTGAGCGGACGGGTCTCCGCTCTCTCCCCGCCGCCGGAGCGAGGCACTGATTCCTCCGGAGGAGAAACCATGCCCGTCCGCTGGCGGCCCCTGTCCGCCCTCCTGGCCTTCCTGACCGCGTTCGCCCTGGCCAGCGTGCCGCAGTCGGCTTCGGCCGCACCACCGTCGTTCACCCACCCCGGCGTCTTCCTCAACCGCGCGCAGCTCGACTTCGTGCGGGACCGGGTCGCCGCCGGCACCCAGCCGCAGGCCGCGGCGTACGCGCAGCTGACGGCCAGCCCGCTCGCCTCGCTGAGCCGCCAGCCCAAGCCGCGGGCGGTGGTCGAATGCGGGCCGTACAGCAACCCCAACCTCGGCTGCACCGACGAGCGGCAGGACGCCATCGCCGCCTACACCCACGCGCTGAACTGGTACATCACCCGTGACAGCCGGTACGCGGCCAAGGCGATCTCGATCATGGACGCCTGGTCGGCGGTGCTCAAGGACCACACCAACAGCAACGCCCCGCTGCAGACCGCCTGGTCGGGCACCTCGTGGGCGAAGGCGGCCGAGATCATCCGGCACACCGGCGGCGGCTGGTCGCAGGCCGGGATCGACCGGTTCGCCACCATGCTGCGGCAGGTCTACCTGCCGGAGATCATCAACGGCCGGGCGAACACGAACGGCAACTGGGAGCTCACCATGATGGAGGCCTCCCTCGGCATCGCGGTGTTCCTGGAGGACCGGGCCGCCTACGACAAGGCGGTGGGCATCTTCCGCACGCGCGTGCCCGCGTTCATCTACCTGCCCGCGGACGGCGCGCTGCCGAAGACCCCGCCGGGGAGCGGGATCGACACCCGGGACGAGATCGTCGGGTACTGGCACGGCCAGCAGACCTTCGTGGCCGGGCTGGCCCAGGAGACCTGCCGCGACTTCACCCACACCGGGTACGGCGTGGCCTCCATCGCCAGCTTCGCCGAAACCGCCCGTCACCAGGGGCAGGACCTGTACCCGGAGATCCAGGAGCGGCTGCGGCACACGCTCGGTTTCCACGCGAAGTACGAGCTGGGCGAGCCGGTGCCGTCGTCGATCTGCGGTGGCAGCGTCAAGCGGGGCCTCGGGCCGGTGCCGGAGGTGGCCTTCGCCGCGTTGAACACGCGTCTGGGCATCCCGATGTCGAACACGCAGAAGCTGGTCGAGCAGCAGCGCCCGGCGGGCACGAACAGCCTCTTCGTCGCCTGGCAGACCCTCACCCACGCGGGGAACCCGAACTGAGCCATTAATTCGGTTGGCGCGCGCGGCGGGGCTTGCTAACTTGGTCGGGTGATCTGATCCAGCAGAACCCGCCGCGCCGCCGTTCCCGTGCCGCGCGTGCCTCACTTCCTCGGTAGCCCCAGCGGCTCGTCTTTCCCGGCCACCGTGCCGTGTTTCCACCAAGGCGAGGAGGTTTCCTCATGCGTGCCAACCCTTTCCACGAAAACGAAGTCACCCCGGCGCCGGCGAACCGGCGTGAGCGCCGCGCCGCGCGGTCCGGGGGCAAGATCCCCGACCGCGGCAGGTCCACCCCTGTCGTGCTGCCGCGCCAGTACGCCGTCCGCCGCCGCGGGTGACTCCATGCCGTGGCGGGCTCAGGCGAGCCCGCCACGGCTTCACTACCTCGTCGCCGCCGGGCGCACCACAATCTCGTTGACGTCCACTTCGGACGGTTGGGCCACGGCGAAGGTGATCGCCTCGGCCACCGCCGCGGCGGGCAGCGCGATCTTCCGGTACTCGACCATGCCCGCGGCCGCCTCCGGATCGGTGATGCTGTCGGCCAGTTCGGACTCGGTGACCCCGGGCGAGATCACGCTCACCCGCACGTCGCCGCCCGATTCCTGGCGCAGGCCCTCGGAAATCGCCCGCACGGCGTACTTCGTCGCGCAGTAGACCGCCGCCGTCGGCACCACCTCGTGCGCGCCGATCGAGGCCACGTTCACGAACTGCCCCGACCCCTGTGCCCGCATCACCGGCAGCGCGGCGGCGATGCCGTGCAGCACGCCCCGGATGTTCACGTCGATCATCCGGTCCCACTCCTCGACCAGTCCGGCGTCCAAAGAGGACAACGGCATCACGCCGGCGTTGTTGACCACCACGTCCACCCGGCCGTACCGCTCCCGCGCGAACTCGACGAAGGCGCGGAAGCCGGCCAGGTCGGTCACGTCCAGTTCCCGGTACTCCGCCGACCCGCCCGCTTCGCGGATCGCCCCGGCCAGTTCCGCCAGCCGGTCGGCCCGCCGCGCGCCGAGCACCACCCGGTGCCCGGCCGACGCCAGCCGTAGCGCGGCCGCGTGCCCGATGCCGCTGCTCGCGCCGGTGATGAGGACGATCTTCTCGGTTGCTTCGCTCATGACACCGAGTCTCGACCGCCCGGCCCGCCTGCGGCAGGACGCCGTTTTCCCGGGTGCCCCACACCCAGGATTGTTGGCCGCGCCTCCGGCACGGCGGCGAGGTCGCTCTGGATCCGGTCGCTGGGCCGGACCACGCCACGCCGCTGGGGCGACCTGGCGCGGCCCGGCCCAGCGACCGGCGCGACCTCGCGTTGCAACCCCCTGCAACCCTTCCCGCGCGCGGAGCCGGGAGGTCTGATGGCAGCGTGACGGTGCAGCCACAGCCGACGATCGGGATCGTCGCGAACCCCGCGTCCGGGCGGGACATCCGCCGACTGGTCGCGCAGGCCTCGGTGTTCCCGACCGCGGAGAAGGCGAACATGGTGCGCCGCCTGCTCGCCGCCTTCGCCACCACCGGCGTGGGCCGGGCCCTGCTCTCCACCGACCTCGGCGGCATCTCCGCCGCGGTGCTGCGCGCCGCCCGCACCCGCCGCCCCGGCAAGGACGCGCCCTGGCCGCGGATCGAGTTCTGCGAGGACGACCCGCTCACCGGCGACGCCCGCGACACCACCAACGCCGTGCACCGGATGGTCGACGCCGGCGCCCGTGTGATCGTCTGCCTCGGCGGCGACGGCACCGCCAGGGTGGCCGCCGCGGCCTGCGGTGACGTGCCCCTGCTCGCCCTGTCGACGGGCACCAACAACGCCTTCCCGGAGATGCGCGAGGCCACCGTGGCCGGACTGGCCGCCGGGCTCGTCGCCACCGGGGCGGTCGACCAGAGCACGACCGTGCGCCGGGCGAAGGCGCTCGAAGTGCGCGCGGGGGAGCGCACCGAGCTGGCACTGGTCGACGTCTGCGCGTCGCTGTCGGCACACGTCGGCTCGCGCGCGCTCTGGAACCCCGCCGAGCTGACCGAACTGTTCTGCACCTTCGCCGAGCCCGACGGCATCGGGCTCTCCAGTGTTCCCGGGCTGCTCTGCCCGGTGCCGCACCTGGCGAAGAACGGGGTCGCGCTGCGGCTCGGCCCGGTCGACCAGGCGCGCTTCGTCGTCGAGGCCCCGATCGCGCCGGGGCTGGTGGTCCCGGTCGGCGTGCGCGACTGGCGCCCGCTGCGGCCGGGGGACACCACCGAGATCGTGCTGCCCGGCGGCGTGGTCGCGGTCGACGGGGAACGGGAGATCGAAGTCGGCGCGGCACCGGTCGAGGTGCGCCTGCGACCGGGGCCGCGCTGCGTGGACGTGCCCGCGGTGCTCGCCGAGGCGGCCCGCCTCGGCCTGCTCGTCCGGCGGAACCATCGAGAAGGGAGCGTCAACGATGACGGACACCTTGCCCACACCGGTGACCGGTGGTCTGGCTGAGAACCGGTTGCTCGAGGCGTATCGCCTGATGCGCACCATCCGCGACTTCGAGGAGCGGGTGCACGACGAGTTCGCCACCGGGGAGATCCCGGGCTTCGTGCACCTCTACGCCGGTGAGGAGGCCTCCGCCACCGGGGTGTGCCTGCACCTCGACGAGCGCGACTCGATCGCCAGCACGCACCGCGGGCACGGGCACTGCATCGCCAAGGGCGTGGACGTACCGGCCATGATGGCCGAGATCTACGGCCGCAAAACCGGTTCGTGCCACGGCAAGGGCGGCTCGATGCACATCGCCGACCTGGCCAAGGGCATGCTCGGCGCGAACGGCATCGTCGGCGGCGGGCCGCCGCTGATCTGCGGCACCGCGCTGGCCGCGAAGCAGAAGCGCACCGGTGGCGTCGGCGTGGCCTTCTTCGGGGACGGCGCCAGCAACCAGGGCACCACGCTCGAAGCGCTGAACCTGGCCTCGGTGTGGAACCTCCCGGCGATCTTCGTGGCGGAGAACAACGGGTACGCCGAGGCGACCGCGAGCACCTGGTCGGTGGCCGCGGACAACATCGCCGACCGCGCCGCCGGCTTCGGCATGCCAGGCGTGATCGTGGACGGCTTCGACTTCTTCGCCGTGCACGAGGCGGCTGGTGAGGCGATCGAACGCGCCCGCGAGGGCGGTGGCCCGACGCTGATCGAGGTCAAGTTCACCCGCTACTTCGGCCACTTCGAAGGCGACCAGCAGAGCTACCGCGCCGACGAGGTGGCCAGGGCACGCGAAACCCTGGACTGCCTCAAGCGCTTCCGCGGCCGGGTGGTGGAAACCGGGCAGCTGACCGAGGCCGCGCTCGACGAGATCGACGCCTCCGTGGCCGCGCTCATCGACCGGTCCGTCACCGAGGCCAAGGCCGCGCCGAAACCGGACGCGTCCGACCTCGAAACCGACGTCTACGTCTCGTACTAGGAGGGTCCGGCTATGGCACGCACGATCAGCTACCGCGAGGCGATCAACGAAGCCCTCGCCCAGGAGATGGAACGGGACGAGTCGGTCATCGTGCTCGGCGAGGACAACGCCGGTGGCGCGGGCAGCCCCGGTGACGACGACGCGTGGGGCGGCGTCCTCGGCGTCACGAAGGGGCTCTACCACCGCTTCCCTGGCCGCGTGCTGGACACGCCGATCTCCGAATCGGCCTTCGTCGGCGCGGCCGTCGGCGCCGCCACCGCCGGGCTGCGGCCGGTGGCGGAGCTGATGTTCATCGACTTCATGGGCGTCTGCTTCGACCAGATCTTCAACCAGGCGGCCAAGTTCCGCTACATGTTCGGCGGCAAGGCGGTCACCCCGGTGACCATCCGCACCATGTACGGGGCCGGGCTGCGGGCCGCGGCACAGCACTCGCAGGTGCTCTACCCGCTGTTCACCCACATCCCCGGGCTGAAGGTGGTCGTTCCGTCCAGCCCGTACGAGGCGAAGGGCCTGCTGATCCAGTCGATCCGGGACGACGACCCGGTGATCTTCTGCGAGCACAAGGCGATGTACGACATGGCGGGCGAAGTGCCGGAGGACAGCTACGCGATCCCGTTCGGCGAAGCCAACGTCGTGCTCGACGGCGACGACGTGACGATCGTGGCGCTCGGGCGCATGGTGCCGGTCGCCGTCGAAGCCGCGCGGGAGCTGGCGGCCTCCGGCATCTCGGCGGAGGTCATCGATCCGCGCACGACCAGTCCGCTGGACACCGAGACGATCCTGGAAAGCGTCGAGAACACCGGCAGGCTGGTGGTGGTCGACGAGGCCTCGCCGCGCTGCAACCTCGGTACGGACATCTCCGCGCTGGTGGCCAGGGAGGCCTTCGGCGCGCTTAAGGGTCCGATCGAGCTGGTCAGCCCGCCGCACACGCCGGTCCCGTTCGCCGATTCGCTGGAGGACCTCTACCTCCCGGACGCGCAGAAGGTCGTGAACGCGGCCAAGTCCGTGGTGGACTGGAAGCGCTGAGGCATGGCGGAGATCAGCAAGGTCATCATGCCGAAATGGGGCCTGTCCATGGCCAGCGGCAAGATCACCGAATGGATCGTGGCCGAAGGTGACGTGATCGGCGACGGCGACGACCTCGCCGAGATCGACACCGACAAGATCGCCGGGGTGCTCGAAGCCAGCGACGAGGGCGTGCTGCGCAGGGTGGTCGCCGAGGTCGGCGAGGACGTGCCGGTGGGCGGCACGATCGCGCTCATCGCCCCGGCTTCGGTGCCGGACGAGGAGATCGAGGCCGCCGCCCGCGTGGCGCGGGAGGAACTCGACTCGGGCGCCGTCGAGGAAGCGGCGGGTCCGGAGGCCGGGACGGTCGAGGTCGACGGGCGCACGCTGTCGTACGCCACCCTCGGAGAAGGCGCCGACCAGGTGGTGCTGGTGCACGGGTACGGCGGCGACAAGAACTCGTGGTTGTTCGTGCAGGAACCGTTGTCCGAGAACGCCGTGGTGCACGCGCTCGACCTGCCGGGCCACGGCGAGTCCACAAAGGACGTCGGCGACGGCTCGGTGGACGTGCTCGCCGCCGCGGTGCTCGGTTTCCTGCGGGAGAAGGGGATCGAGCGCGCGCACCTGGTCGGTCACTCGCTCGGCGGTGCGGTGGTCACCGCGGTCGCGGCCAAGGAACCGGCGCGCGTCGCGTCGCTGACGCTGGTCGCGCCCGCCGGGTACGGCACCGAGATCAACGCCGGTTACCTGCGCGGGTTCGCCGCGGCGAAGTCGAGGCGCGAGCTGAAACCGCACCTGGGCGACCTGTTCGCCGATCCGGCGCAGGCCACCCGCCAGCTGGCCGACGACCTGATGAAGTACAAGCGCCTCGACGGCGTGGACCAGGCGCTGGACGCCCTGCTGGGCACCCTGCTGGACGGCGATTCGCCGGGCATCGACGCGCGGCCGTGGCTGTCCGGAGTGGACACACCGGTCGAAGTGGTGTGGGGCACGCGCGACGCCGTGCTGCCGGTGGCCAACGCCGCCGTGCTCGGCGAGCGGGTCCGGCGGGTGGCGGACGCGGGGCACATGGTGCACCTGGAGAAGCCGGGTGCGGTGGTGGACGCCGTGAAAGCGGCGAAGGGCGGGGGATGAGCATGCGCGCGGTGGTTTACCGCGGCCGGGAAGAGGTCGCCGTCGAGGAGGTACCCGAACCGGAGTGCGGGCCGGACCAGGTCAAGATCAAGGTGGCGCACAACGGGATCTGCGGAACCGACCTGCACGAGTACTACGCCGGGCCGATCTTCGTGCCGACCGCCGAGCCGCACCCGCTGACCGGGGCGAGCGCGCCGGTGGTGCTCGGGCACGAGTTCGCCGGCACGGTGGTGGAAACCGGGGCCGCGGTCGACGGGCTGAGCACGGGGGACCGGGTGGCGGTCGAGCCGGTCTACCGGTGCGACACCTGCCCGGCCTGCCTGGAGGGCCACTACAACATCTGCCGCACGATCGGCTTCCACGGCCTGTCGTGCGACGGCGGCATGGCCGAGTACACCGTGGTGCCCGCGCGCATGGCGCACAAGCTGCCCGCCTCGGTGAGCGACGAACTCGGCGCGCTGGTCGAGCCGATGTCGGTGGCGTACCACGCGGCCGGGCTCGGGGAGGTCGGGCCGGGCTCGTCGGCGGTGGTCTTCGGTGCCGGGCCGATCGGCATCGGCGTGTGGTTCGCCCTGCGCGGGCTGGGCGTGGAGAAGATCACCGTGGTGGAGCCGTCGCCGGTGCGCCGGGCAGCGCTGATCGCGCTCGGCGCGGACGACGTGCTCGACCCCGGCGAGACCGACGCGGTGGCGCACGTGCGGGACCGCACCGGCGGGCGTGGCGCGGACGCGGCCTACGACGCGGCCGGGGTGCGGGCCGCGGTCGACACCGCGCTCGACTGCCTCGGGCACCGCAAGCACCTGGTCTCGGTGGCGATCTACGAACGTCCACTCGAGACCAGTTTGATCAAGCTCGTGATGTCGGAGAGCGGGATCCGCGGCTCGCTGTGCTACACCGCGCGGGACTACGCCGCGGTGATCGACCTGATGGCGGGCGGGCACTACGACACCACCGGCTGGGTCGAGCACATCCCGCTGAACAAGGTGGTGGAGGAGGGCTTCTCCGCACTGCACGCCGGGCTCAAGATGAAGGTGCTGGTGGATCCCGCCTGATCCGTTGCGGTCCGTTCCGGGGAGGGGCTTTCGTTTCAGCAGGGCGGGAGCCACACTGACCGGGTGGTCGCCGGAAATCTCGAGGCAGCGCTGCCGGCCGGGGCGGATCCCCGGCGGTACGCGCGCGTGCTCGCCCGCGTGCACGAGGCCGCGCTGACCGGGGCCGCGCTGCCGAGCCGCCCGCGTTCGGTGATCGGTGCCTCGTGGCAGCGGATGCGGCAGCTCGGGATCGATCCGGACCGCGGGGCCGAGCGCCCGCCGCTGGGCCCGGACCAGCTCGAAGCGCGGCGGCGCGAGAGCGGGCTGGCCGAGGCGCTGCCGACGCTGCGCGGCGGGCTGGTCAGCCTGGCCGAGGCGGCCGCGCACATCATGGTGGTGGTCGACGCCGAGGGCCGGGTGCTTTGGCGCGACGGCAGCACGCCGGTCCGGCGGCGCGCCGACGGGCTCGGCTTCACCGAGGGCGTCGACTGGCACGAGACCGCGGTCGGCACGAACGCCATCGGCACCGCGCTGGTGGCGCGGCGGCCGGTGCAGGTGTATTCGGCCGAGCACTACGTCCGCTCCCACCACGAATGGACCTGCGCGGCAGCGCCGCTGCACGATCCGCGGGACGGCAGGCTGCTCGGGGTGGTCGACCTGTCCGGCCCGGCGGAAACCGTGCACGCGTCCACGCTGGCGCTGGTCGACGCGGTGGCGAAGCTGGCCGAGACGCACCTGCGGACCGCGCACCTGAGCGAGCTGGAGCGGTTGCGGGCGGTCGCCGTGCCGACGTTGTCGAAGGTGGGCGGCCGGGCGGTGGTCATCGATCCGCACGGCTGGGTCGCCGCCGCGTCCGGGCTGGCGCCGGTCGACCGGGTGGCGCTGCCGTCGCGGTGCGCGGCCGGGCGGACCTGGCTGCCAGCGTACGGCGGGTGCGTGCTGGAGCCGCTGCCCGGTGGCTGGCTGGTGCGGTTGGTCGACGAAGAGCACCCGGCGCCGACGAAGGTGGTGCTCGACGTGTCGGGCGCGCGCCAGGCGGTGCTGACCGTGTCCGGCAGCGGCGGGACGTGGTCGCACAACCTGAGCCCGCGGCACGCCGAGATGCTCTACGTGCTGGCGCGGCACCCGGCGGGCCGGTCGGCCGCGGAACTGGCCGCCGACCTCTTCGGCGACCCGGCGCGGACGGTCACCGTGCGCGCCGAGATGTCGAGGCTGCGCCGGCACTTCGGCGGCATCCTGGCGCCGCGCCCGTACCGCTTCGCCGAGGACATCGAGCTGGTCGTGGTCCAGCCGGAGGGCTCGGCGCAGGTGCTGCCCTACTCGTCGGCCCCCGGGATCAGGGGGATTGGGCGTGCCGGAGGGCGATGACCGCCTCCTCCGGGGTGAAGCCCAGGTCCCGCGCGATGCGCGCGTATTCGGTGGCGGCGGCGTGCAGGAGCGCGGTCTTGCCCGGCCGGTCGGCAGCTTCGGTGACCACCGTGCCCTTCGCGCGGGCGGTGTGCACCCAGCCGCCCGTCTCCAGTTCGCGGTAGACCCGCGCGACGGTGCCCGACGCGAGTGCGAGGTCCCTGGCCAGTTGCCGGATCGGCGGCAGGCGGCTGCCGGGGAGCAGGTCGCCGGCGGAGATCAGCCGGACGATCTGGTCGTGCACCTGCCGCCACGGCGCGACCCCGCTGTCGGCGTCGACGACCACCTTCAACGGCATCAGGCCCGGACCGCGCGTCGCCCGCCTGCCAGGTGGAACCACACCGCCAGCCCGCACAGCACCAGCAGGCCGGTGAGCAGGTTGGTGACCGGGGTGGCCAGCGACGCGGTGGCGGCGGCCCCGAGCCCGGCGGCCACCCTGGCGCTGCGCACCCGCAGCGCCGCGTCCACCGCACTGTCCCCTGTGGACGGACGGCGGACGGCCAGCGCGATGATCAGCCAGGTGAGCGCGGTGACCACGGCGGCCAGCCCGAGCAGCGGCCACGCCCGGGTGAGGGCCAGCAAGACCACCGTGAGCGCGGTGATCAGCGCGTAGGAAACCAAGCCCCACAACGGAATCAGGTCACGGACGCCGCGTCGGTCCAGACTGGCCTCGCGCCGCCGGGTCCGCGGCGGACGCTGCGCCAGCACCTCGGCGATCAGCCCGCCGAGCAGCAGCGTGCCCATGATCACCGCGACCGTGTCGTCCTCGAAGTACCGGTGGAAGCCGACCGCCTCGGCCAGTGCGGGCAGGCTGATGTACAGCCACGGGTACCAGAACCGGCGCCGCCGCAGGTACCGCACGGCTTCGGCGACGTCGGCCGCGTCCGGATCACCGACGCCCCAGCGGCGCAGCACCTTCACGCCCTGTCTTTCCCCCGGCCACAGCGCGATCAGGATGAGCAGGCCGAACAGGCCCATGAACACGGCAACGCCGAGTGTCCTGTCCCACTCCACGGTGGACCCTCCCGTCTTGTATCAAGTACATGATACAAGACTTCGCTAGCCGGGCCACACGAACAGGCTGACCGGCGTGGAGGCCAGGGCGAGGGTGGCGGTGAGGGCGATCCAGCGGGCGGGCAGGAGCTGCCGCCGCCGCGGTTCGGCGATGCGGTCCAGCCGCGCGGCGATGTCGCCGTCCAGGCCCAGCGTGCCCGCCGGGGCGGTGAACCCGCCGTCGCGGAACCGCCGCAGTGCCGCCTGCAGGCAGCCGCGGGTGTGCGCGCGGCACGCCTTGTCGTCGGCGCGCATCTCCAGCAGCAAGGCCACGGTGGCCGAGATTTCCTTGGCGTAGCGCGAATTCGGCAGCACCCGGCGCAACGCGGTGAACGGCACCAGCACCAGGTCGTGCCGTTCGCGCGCGTGCGCCCGCTCGTGCCCGAGCACTGCGGCGAGCTGACCGTCGTCGAGCATGTCCAGCGTGCCGGAGCTGACCACGATCCGCGGTCGCAGGCCCGGCACGCAGTAGGCCATCGGCGCCGGGTGGTCCACCACCACCGCGCCCGGTGCGGCCGGATCGGTGCGCCCGAGCAGCGCGAGCAGGTCGCGCTGGCGGCGCCGGACCCGCAGCACGCCCACAGTGGACACGACCACGGTGACCGGCACCAGCACGGCGGTGACCACCGCGGCGACCAGCCAGCACAGGCGCGCGAGCGTCATCTCCGGCGGCAGGCCGGTGCCCAGGTCCTCGGTGAACTCGCCCAGCGCGGGCAGCATCGGCCGGTCGTAGGGGGCCAGGCCGAGCGCGCCGAACAGGCCCACCACGCTCAGCACCCCGGTCGCCAGCAGCAGTTGCCAGGCCACCACGGCGGCGCCGGGGCTCTGGCTGCTCCAGCGCGCGCCCAGCAGCGGCGGCACGGCGAACAGGCAGAGCACCAGCGTCACGGCCAGGTGCGCGACCGCGCTCATCCGGACTTCCGGTGCCTGTCCAGTGCCTGGCTGAGCGCCTCGGCCTCGGGATTGCTCACCGAGCGCGCGAAGTGGGCCAGCGCGGCCTCGCGGTCACCGGTCAGGTCGAGCGCGTCGAGCATCAGGCGGGCCACGTAGGCGTCGCGGCTGGCGGCCGGGCGGTAGGACCAGGCGCGGCCGTCGCGTTCGCGGAGCACAAAACCCTTCTTCGCCAGCCGGTCGAGCACGGTCATCACCGTGGTGTACGCCGGTTTGCGCTCGGCCAGCGCGTCGGTGACCGCGCGCACCGTGACCGGCTCGGCGTCGTCCCGATCCCACAGCACGTCCATCACCGCGCGTTCCAGCTCACCCAAACCGCCTGTTCCCGCCATGCGCCACATGGTAGGTGGCGGCCGGGCTAGACTCGGCCGGAGCTCTCTCGGCAGTTCTCGGCAGTGGAGAACCCCATGCGCACGATCCCACCGGCACCCGACGCGACGCGTTGACCGCGCACGAGTTCACCGGCAGCCGCGCGGTGATCACCGGCGCGGCCGGGGTCATCGGGGCCGCACTGGCCAGGGCGATCGCCGCGGCGGGGGCCGAGGTGCTGCTGGTCGACCAGGACCCGGCGGCGCAGGTGCTGGCGGCCGAGCTGGGTGGCCGCGCGGTGCTCGGCGATCCGAGCGAGAGCGGGTTGCCCGCCGAGGTCCTGATGGAACTGGACGGTCCGCCGGAGTTGCTGGTGCTGGCGGCGGACGAGGAGGTCCGCTCACCCGCGGTCGAACTGAGCGAGGCCGACTGGCAGCGGCTGTCCGAAGTGAACGTCGGGGCGCTGTACCGGATGGTGCGCGCGGCCGCGCCGTCGATGGCCCGGCGGGGTTCGGGCGCGGTGCTGGCGGTTTCGTCGGTGACCGCGGAGCGGGCGCTGGCCGGTGGGGTGCCCTACGGCGCGACGAAGGCGGCGGTGTCGCAGTTGGTGCGCGGGCTGGCGGTGGAGCTGGGGCCGAGCGGGGTGCGGGTGAACGGGATCGCGCCCGGGCCGCTGGCGGACAAGCGCAGCCGGCGGCGGGTGGTGGAGCGCGTCCCGCTCGGCCGGCTCGCCGCCCCGGCCGACCTGGTGGGGCCCGCGATGTTCCTGCTGTCGGCGGAGGCACGCTACGTGACCGGTCAGGTGCTGGTGGTCGACGGAGGGTACGCGCTGACGTAATCAACTTGTGACGCAGGTCTCACTCGTTGGAGGTGTAAGCCGCCGTCCGAGTGGGTAATCGGGTCGAGGCTATGTCTGACCTGGGAGAGGTGCCCGATGACCGACAGCCGAGGCGCCGCGTCGCTGGAGATGATGTTCAACGCCTGGCGGATGGAGATCGACCGGGAACCCATGGCCGATTGCCTGTCCACCACCGCCATCCTCGACCGGCTGCGGCAGGCCGCGGAACCCGGCTGGCTTTCCGCGAACCCCCCGCGCCGGCCCGGCGCCGTCGCCTGACGCTTCCCAGCCCTGAGACCCCGGCCCTTTCCGGCCGGGCAGTTCCCCGCTGCCCTCCGACGGGCACCCCGCTTGCGCACACCGGCGACTCGGCCGGACGGCAGCGCTCCGCCCGCAACCCCGGCGGCTCGATCGGACGGTGGTCCTTGCTCGCTGTCGAGCGAAGCCGCCGGACAGCGCCTTTCGCTGCCCGGCGAGCGAGTGGTTCCGATGGATTAGTCGGTGGTCCAGTCCATGTGCTCGATCCAGTGGTCGAGCAGGGCTTGGTCGCCGAGGACTTCGAGGGTGGTGGCCTCGGTCAGGGGTCGTCGCCTGCTCAGCACGAGCAGTAGTTCCTCCGCCGTGCCGCGCAGGGCGACGTCGGCCTTGGTGTGGGTGCGTTCCAGGACGATGGTGTCGGGTTCGCGGCGGGCCACCCATTCCCCGGGGGTGTCGGTGGCGTGGAAGTGCAGGGTCTGCCCGGTGCCCCGCATCGCGGCGGCGTAGTCCGGCTTGTTCTCCCAGTAGCCGCGTGAGGTCATCGTGTCCAGCCAGTCCTCCACGGCCGCGGCGGCGGGTTCGGGTGCCAGTTCGTACGGTCTGCCCAGCGCGGAGGCCGCGTCGGCGCGGTGCACGCAGATCTCGCCGAGCAGCCGCCGTGACCAGAACGGCACACCCGCCTCGGCACCGGAGGGGTCCCACACCGGGGTGTCGTCGCTGACCGCCTCGAACGCCTGTGCTGCTTCGGCGGCGCAGGCGTTGAGCCAGGCGCCCCATTCGGCGGGGTCTTCGGGGGCGGGGACGTAACCGGCGAAGGCCTGGCTCGGTTCGGTCATCCGCCCGCCGACGAGCATGGCCACCATGCGCTGGGTCGAGCCCACGTGGTCGACCAGGTCCGCCAGTGTCCACTTCGGACACGTCGGCACCGGGGCCGCCGGGTCCTGGCCGTCCACCCACCCGGCGAGCGTCCTGGTCTGGTCGGCGACGGTGGTCAGGAACGCTGATGTGCTCATCACTGCCGTGATCCTTTCCCCTCAGGCCCCGGCCGGGCGACGGTTCCCGCCCGCACCGGGGTGTGCGCCGGTTCCCCGCAACGCGGGGACGGCTCGGACGACCTCATCCTTGAGGAGCGCGGCGTTCCAGTCCAGTGCCCGGCGCGGTCAGTTGCCGGGCGGCTGCTGCTGCCCGTTCTGCGGGGGCTGGCCGCCGTTCTGCTGCCTGCCGCCGTCCTGCGGACCACCCTGCGGACCGCCCATGATCACGCGTTCCGAGACCGTCTTGGCGACGGCACCCTCCCCGGGCGCCGCGGTGACGGTGACCGTGTCGCCGCCGGCGATGTCGTCCGCGCTCCCCCGGCCGAACGTCGTGTTCCCGTCGATGGGGTAGGTCTTGGTGTAACCGTCCTCGCTCTTCACCGAAACCGAGGTCGCGCTGATCTCGGTCACCTCCCCGAGCTGCATCACCTCGGTGGTGTACCCGCCCTTGCCGTCGGGCACGGTGTACTCGCCGTGCAGGGCGGACGCCAGCCCCTCGGGCAGGCGCATCATCGGGCCACCGCCGTTCGTCATCATGCCGCCGGGGCCGCCGCCCTGTTCGCTGCTGGAGGTGCCGCTCGCGGCGTAGACGGCGACCCCGCCGGTCGCCGCGATGCCGACCGCGATCGCCGCCGCGGCCGCGGTCTTCTTGCCCGACCACCGGGCCCGGGGCGCCGGGGCGCCCCACTCCGGGGTGGGCTCGGAAGGCTGGGGGTTGGCTGGCTCGGTCATTGAACTCACTCCTCGTCGCTCCGGCTTCGACGCCGGCTGGGTCCCACCTTCGAGCCGTTCCCTGTGCGCCCGCTGTGCGAAGCCTTGGCCCGGCCTATGGCTCGCGCTCACAGGCACGCCACAGGATCAGCACAAGGAGCACCCAGCCCCGGGCACCAGTTTCGAAGCCATGACAGCGACTCTGCCCGCGGACACCCGGCGTGCGCCGGTCGAGACGGACGGCCCGGCCCCGGTGCTCGACGTCGTGGTGCCCGTGTACAACGAAGAGACCGATCTCGGCCCCAGCGTGCGGGAACTGCACCGGCACCTGAGCCGCCGCTTCCCGTACCGGTTCCGGATCACCATCGCCGACAACGCCAGCACCGACCGGACCTGGTCGATCGCCGAGCGCCTGGCCGGTGAACTGGCCGAGGTGACCGCGGTCCGGCTGGAGCAGAAGGGCCGCGGTCGCGCGCTGCACTCGGTGTGGCTGGCCTCGGACGCGCAGGTGCTGGCCTACATGGACGTCGACCTGTCCACCGACCTGGCCGCGCTGTCCCCGCTGGTCGCCTCGCTCATCTCCGGGCACTCCGACGTGGCGATCGGCAGCAGGCTGGCGCGCGGGGCGCGGGTGGTCCGCGGTGCCAAGCGGGAGATCATTTCGCGCTGCTACAACCTTCTGCTGCGCGGCACGCTGTCGGTGCGCTTCTCCGACGCCCAGTGCGGGTTCAAGGCGATCCGCGCGGACGTGGCGCGGGAACTGCTGCCGCACGTCGCCGACACCGGCTGGTTCTTCGACACCGAACTGCTCGTGCTGGCCCAGCGCGCGGGCGCGCGCATCCACGAGGTCCCGGTGGACTGGGTGGACGATCCGGACAGCCGCGTCGACATCGTCTCGACCGCGCTCGCCGACCTGCGCGGCATCGCCCGGCTCGGCCGGGCGCTGGCCACCGGCACGGTGCCGATCGCCAGGCTGCGCGACCAGCTCAACCGCGCGCCCGCCCCGGTGGAGGCGCCCGGGGTGCCCGGCGGACTGGTCCGCCAGCTGGTCCGGTTCGCCGCCGTCGGCGTCGCCAGCACGCTGGCCTACCTGCTGCTCTTCGTCCTGCTGCGCGGTGGTTTCGGCCCGCAGGCGGCCAACTTCGTGGCGCTGGCGGTGACCGCGGTGGCCAACACCGCGGCCAACCGCAGGCTCACCTTCGGCGTGCGCGGCGCCGCCGGTGCCGGGCGCCACCACTTCGAGGGCATGCTGGTGTTCCTGCTCGGCCTCGGGCTGACCAGCGGTTCACTGGCCCTGCTGCACTCGGCCACCAGCCCGTCGCAGCCGATCGAGCTGGTCGTGCTGGTGCTGGCCAACCTCACCGCGACCGTCCTGCGCTTCCTGCTGCTGCGCGGCTGGGTGTTCAACCCCCGCCGGAACCGATCGGAGACCCCGTGACCGCCACCCTGACCGCCCCCGCCGGTCCCGTTGTGTCCACTTCGGATAATGCGGCACCGCCCCGTTGGGTGCGGCCCGCGTTCTGGGGGCTGCTGCTCGCGACCGCCGTGCTGTACCTGTGGAACCTCGGCGCGTCCGGCTGGGCCAACTCGTTCTACGCCGAAGCCGCCCAGGCCGGTTCGATGGACTGGAAGGCGTGGTTCTTCGGCTCGCTCGACCCCGGCAACACGATCACCGTGGACAAACCGCCCGCGGCGCTGTGGCTGATGGGCCTGTCCGGGCGGATCTTCGGCTTCTCCAGCTGGAGCATGCTGGTGCCGCAGGCGCTGCTCGGCGTCGGCTCGGTGGCGCTGCTGTACGCGGCGGTCCGCCGGTGGTCCGGCCCCGGCGCGGGACTGCTCGCCGGTGCCGCGCTGGCGGTGACCCCGGTGGCGGCGCTGATGTTCCGCTTCAACAACCCGGACGCGCTGCTGACCTTCCTGCTGGTGCTCGGCGCCTACTGCGTGGTGCGCGCGCTGGAGAAGGCGTCACCGAAGTGGCTGGCGCTGGCCGGGGTGGCGATCGGGTTCGGCTTCCTGACCAAGATGCTGCAGGCGTTCCTGGTGCTGCCCGCGTTCGCGCTGGTGTACCTGCTCGCCGCACCGACGGGACTGGGCAAGCGGTTGCTGCACCTGCTCGGCGCCGCGGCCGCCGTGGTGGTCTCGGCGGGCTGGTACATCGCGGTTGTGGACCTGTGGCCCGCGGCTTCGCGGCCGTACATCGGCGGGTCCACCGACAACACCGAACTCGACCTGGCGCTGGGTTACAACGGGCTCGGCCGCATCTTCGGCGGCGGCAACGGCGGCGGCATGGGCGGCGGTGGTGGGAACGTCGGGTTCGGCGGGGAGGCCGGGCTGGGCCGCATGTTCGGCGACAGCTTCGGCACCGAGGTCTCCTGGCTGCTGCCCGCCGCGCTGATCGGGCTGGTCGCCGGGCTCTGGTTCACCCGCGGGCGGCCGCGCACCGATCGCACGCGGGCCGCGCTGGTGCTGTGGGGCGGCTGGCTGGTGGTGACCGCGCTGGTGTTCAGCTTCATGGGGGGCATCGTGCACCCGTACTACGCGGTCGCGCTGGCCCCGGCGATCACCGCGGTGGTGGCGATCACCGGGCGTGAACTGTGGCGCGGCCGGGCGCACTTCGCGCCGCGGTTGTTCCTGGCCGGAATGGTCGCGGTGACCGCGGTGTGGAGCTACATCCTGCTCGACCGGTCCTCGGCGTGGCAGCCGGCGATCCGCTGGACGGTCCTGGTGCTCGGCATCCTGGTCGCCACCGCGATCGCGGTCGGGGTGCACGAGTTCCGCCGGGTCACGCGGGCGGTGGCGGTCGCGGCGGTGGCCGTCGGGCTGGCGGGCACGCTGGTGTTCGGGGTGGCCACCGCGGCCGTGCCGCACACCGGGTCGATCCCGATTTCCGGGCCCGCGACCGGGATGGCCTTCGGCATGCCGGAGGGGGAGACCCCGTCGGCGGACCTCGTGGCCGTGTTGCAGTCGAGCACCGAACAGTGGGCGGCGGCGAGCAGCGGCACGCGGGGCGCGGCCGCGCTGCAGTTGGCCAGCGGGAAGTCGGTGATGCCGATCGGCGGGTTCAACGGCGGCGACCCGGCGCCGACGCTGGCGCAGTTCCAGCAGTACGTGGCCGAGGGCAAGATCGGGTACTACATCACCGACGGTGGTCGCATGGGTGGCCCCGGTGGGAGCAGCGAGATCGCCGAATGGGTGGAGGCGACCTACCCCGCCACCACCATCGGCGGGCAGTCGGTCTACGACCTCACGCCGTAGGCTGCCGCTCATGGGGATCGACCGGATCAGCCCGCCGCTGCGCGGGGACGAACGCGAAACGCTGCGCGCCTTCCTGGACTTCCACCGCGCCACACTGGAAATGAAGTGCGACGGATTGTCCACAGAGGAACTGCGGCAGCGGTCGAGCCCGCCGTCCACGCTTTCGCTGCTCGGGCTGGTCCGGCACCTGGCCGAAGTGGAGCGGACCTGGTTCCGCCGGGTGCTCAACCAGGAGAAGGACCTGCCGTTCCTCTGGTCGTCCAACAAGGACTTCCAGGCCGCCTATGACGCCTCGAACGCCACCCGAGAGGAGGCGTTCGAGGCGTGGCGGGCCGAGGTGGAGCACTCCCGCCGGATCGAGCGCGAAGCGGAATCCCTTGACGTGACGGCACACGTCCCCCGGTGGGGTGAGGACGTGTCGCTGCGGCTGGTGATGCTGCACCTGATCCACGAGTACGCCAGGCACAACGGTCACGCGGACTTCCTGCGTGAGGCCATCGACGGCGAAGTCGGGGCCTGACCTGCGGTTGTGGCGCAGTTTCGCGGTGTCGGCCAGGATGGCGCCATGACCACTGGGGTGAACGACTACGACAGCTTCGCCGAGGCGTACAACGCGGAGAACGAAAGCAGTCTCAACAACGCCTATTACGAGCGGCCCGCGACCCTGGCCCTCGCCGGGGACGTGGCCGGCAGGCGCATTCTCGATGTGGGTTGTGGTGCGGGCCCGCTGTTCGAGGCTTTGCGTGATCGGGGTGCGCTGGTGTCCGGTTTCGACCGCAGCGCCGGAATGCTCGAGCTGGCCCGGCGTCGCCTCGGTGCCGACGCGGACCTGCGGGTTGCCGACGTGGCCGAGCCGTTGCCCTACCCGGACGCCTCGTTCGACGACGTCATCGCCTCCCTGGTGTTGCACTACCTGCAGGACTGGGGCCCGACCCTCGCCGAGGTGCGGCGGGTGCTCAAGCCCGGCGGCCGATTCATCACCTCGGTCAACCACCCCACGGCCGAATACTGCTTCGCGCGCCTGTCCGGGCACCGGCCGGACTACTTCGCGACCTACGAGTCGATCGAGGAATTGGACCTGGCCGGGGTGGCCGCCCCGGTGCGGTACTGGAACCGCCCGCTGCACGCGATGACCGACGCCTTCACCGCGGCGGGTTTCCGGCTGTCGGTGCTCAGCGAACCGCAGCCGGTGGAGGCCGCGAAGGAGAAGTTCCCCGGGGATTTCGAGCTGCTCGCGACGGCGCCGAGCTTCCTGTTCTTCGTGCTGGAGTCTCCTTCCGGTTAGAGGAGTTTGTCGAGGGTGATGGGCAGGTCCCGGATGCGTTTGCCGGTGGCGTGGTGGACGGCGTTCGCGACGGCGCCGGCGACGCCGGTGATGCCGACCTCCCCGATGCCGATCAGGCCCAGCGGCATGGTCGGGTCCGGCACGTCCAGGTAGTGCACGTCGATCGGCGGGATGTCGGCGTGCACGGGCACGTGGTACTCCGACAGGCTCGGGTTCATGATCCGCCCGGTGCGCGGGTCGACCAGGGTCTCCTCCGACAGCGCCATGCCGATGCCCATCACGATCCCGCCCTTGAGCTGGCTGGTGGCGGTTTTCGCGTTGATCACCCGGCCCACGTCGAACACGCCGGTCCAGCGGGAGACCCGGGTTTCCCCGGTGTCCGGGTCGACGCGCACCTCGCAGAAGTGCGCACCGCTCGCCGCCTTCACCCAGCGCCGCTGGTCCATGACGAACTTCGACATGAACCGGACCTGCCCGGCCACCGCGCCGAGACCGGATTCGGCGCCGACCGAGGCTTCCAGGTAGGGCTTCCCGGCGGCGGCGATGATCTCACCGGGTGAGCCGCCGGGGTGCTTCTTCGCCAGTGCGGCCAGTGCGGTCGTGAGCTTCTCGCAGGCGGAGAGCAGGCTGGCCGCGACGCTGGCCGTCTGGGCGGAGCCGCCGGCGCTGGGGCCGGTCGGCAACACGGTGTCGCCGTACTCCACGCGGACCGATTCGAACGGGACGCCGAGCGCGTCCGCGGCGATCTGCGCCTGGGCGGTCGCGGCGCCCATGCCCATTTCCTGGAAGCCGCAGCGGACCAGTACCGAGCCGTCGGCCGACCAGCGCACCAGCACGTTGGCCGGGAACTGCCACGCCGGGTGGTACGCCGCCGCGACGCCCCAGCCGACCAGCCACCGCCCGTCCCGCATCGAACCGGGTTCCGGGGTCCGGTCGGCCCAGCCGAATTCGTCGGCTCCGCGGGCGAAGCACTCGCGCAGCATGCGGTGGGCGAACTTCTTGCCGTCCAGCGGATTCACCGTCGGTTCGTTGCGCATGCGCAGTTCGATCGGGTCGATGCCGATGCGGTAGGCGAGTTCGTCGACGGTGGCTTCCAGCGCGAAGGTGCCGATGGCCTCGCCGGGGGCGCGCATGAAGGTGTTCGGCGTGGTGTCGAGTTCGACGAGGTTCTGCTGTACGAGGATGTTCTCGGCGGCGTAGAGGTGCCGCGACTGCGAGGTGACCTGCTCCGGGCCGCCGCCTCCGCTGCCGGTCTGGGTGATGCTGGTGTGGATGAGCGAGGTCAGCCGCCCGTCGGTGTCGGCGCCGAGCGCGACCCGCTGGCTGGACGGCGTCCGGCCGCCGACCGTGCGGTAGACGCTTTCCCGGCTGAGCAGCATGCGGACCGGGCGGCCGGTCATCCTGGCGGCGAGCGCGGTCAGCACGGTGCCCGCCCAGACCGCGCCCTTGCCGCCGAAGCCACCGCCGACGAACGGTGCGAGCACGCGGATCCCGGCGACCGGCACGTCGAACTTCAGCGCGAGGTGCCGCCGCACCCAGTCGACGCTCTGCGTGGCTTCGTGCACGGTCAGCCGGTCGCCGTCCCACAACGCGGTGGTGGCGTGGGGTTCGATCGCGTTGTGGTTGTGGGCCGGGGTGGAGTACCGCAGGTCCACCGAGACCGGCGCGGCGGCGAGCGCGGCTTCGGCGTCGCCCTTCTTGGCGCCCCCGGACTGGATCATGCTGTTCGGCTGGGGTTTGGCGTTCTTCTGTTCGGTCTTGAAGTCCACTGTGGACGGAATGGTCGTGTACTCGGCGCGTACCAGCGCGCCCGCCTCGCGCGCGGCTTCGAGCGTGTCGGCGACGACCACCGCGATCGGCTGCCCGTTCCAGAAGATCTCGTCGGTGTTCAGGTAGTTCACCCTGGTACCGGAGGCGAGCGTGCTCAGGTTGAGGGGGTTGGGCTTCGCGGGCTTCTTCATGCGCGGCGCGTTCTCGTGGGTGATGACGGCCAGCACGCCGGGCACGGCGAGCGCGGCCGCGGTGTCGATGGCAGCGATCCGGCCGCGGGCGACGGTCGAGTGCACCATGGCCGCGTAGGCGAGGCCCGGGAAGGGGAACTCCGCGGCGTAGCGCGCTTCGCCGGTGGTCTTGACCGCACCGTCGACCCGATCCAGCGGACGGCCGACGGCCTTGGCGGCTGAGGGGGCTTCTTGCAGTTGGGTCATGGTTTCCTGCCGGTCGGTGGTCGCAGGGACATGGGCGGGGCGGCGGCGGTTTTGGGGTGCGATTTGCGGTGGGGTTTAGGGCACCGGGGTGGGGTGTCGGCCGTGTTGGGCGGCTGCCGGTGGGGTGGTCGGTTGGCGCGGAGCTGTGGTGGTGGCGCGTGGGCGAGGGCGCGGTGGTGACCCCGTTGGATGAGGGGTGGTGGCCCGTTGGGTGGGTGTTGTGGCTTCGTGGGGTGAGCGGAGGCGCGGAGGCGGTTCCGGGATGCTGTGGGCGATGGCGGCCAGGATGGATGGGTTCCCTGCGGCCAGGGCGGTGTGGGAGGGGAACTAAGGGGTGAGGGTGGTGGTGAGCTGGCGCAGGGTGGCGACGATGGTCCGGCGCGCCAGGTCGATCTTGAAGGTGTTGTGGTCCCGGCCGATCGCGGTGGTGAGTTCGGCGTCGGCGGCGGTGGTGAAGGAGGGGTCGGTGGCGGGCGAGCCGAGTAGGGAGCGTTCGGCTTCGTGGGCGCGCCAGGGCTTTCCAGCCACGCCGCCGAGGGCCAGGCGCACGGAGGTGATCGTCTGGTCCTGGACCTCCAGTGCGGCGGCGACCGAAACCAGGGCGAACGCATACGAGGCGCGGTCACGCACCTTGCGGTACCGCGAGTTCACGGCGAACGGCAGCGGCGGCAGTTCGACGGCGGTGATCAGCTCGTCCGCGGCCAGTTCCGTTTCAACAGAAGGGGTATCGCCCGGTAGCCGGTGGAACTCGGTGATCGGGAGGCGGCGGATCCCCCGCAGGCTCTCCACCTCGATCGTCGCGTCCAGGGCGGCGAGGGCGACGCACAGGTCCGACGGGTGCGTGGCGATGCACGCCTCGCCGGTGCCGAGGATGGCGTGGCCCCGGTTGAACCCGCCCAGCGCGTCGCAGCCGGCGCCCGGTTCGCGCTTGTTGCACGCCGACGCCGGATCGTAGAAGTACGGACACCGGGTGCGCTGCAGCAGGTTCCCGCCGACCGTCGCCATGTTGCGCAGCTGGGCCGACGCCCCGGCCAGCACGGCCTGCGTGAGCACCGGGTAGCGCGTGCGGACCAACGGGTGCGCGGCCAGCGCGCTGTTGCGCACGAGCGCCCCGATGCGAAGGCCGCCGTCGGGCAGTTCCTCCACTTCGGTCAGCGGCAACCGGCTGATGTCCACGATCGCGTCCGGTCGCTCGACGGTGGCGCGCATCAGGTCGACCAGGTTCGTGCCGCCGCCGAGGAACTTCGCGTTCGGTTCGGCGGTGATGGCCCGCAGCGCCCCGGGCACGTCCGTGGCGCGGTGGTAGGTGAAGGACCTCATGGCGTGGCCACCTCGCGGATCGCGTCGACGATGCCGTTGTACGCACCGCACCGGCACAGGTTGCCGCTCATCCGCTCGCGGATCTCGGCGTCGGTCAGCTCGGTCCGCGGCGCGCCGACGTCCTCGGTCACCGCGCTCGGCATGCCCGACCGGTGCTCACCGAGCATGCCGAGCGCCGAGCACAGCTGACCCGGGGTGCAGTACCCGCACTGCAGGCCGTCGTGGCGGACGAACGCCGCCTGCAGCGGGTCGTCCAGCCCCTCCACGGTGGTGATCTCGGCGTCCTCGTACTGCACGGCCAGCGCCAGGCACGAGTTGATCCGCACCCCGTCCGCGAGCACCGTGCAGGCCCCGCAGGCGCCCTGGTCGCAGCCCTTCTTCGTGCCGGTCAGCCCCAGGTGCTCACGCAACGCGTCCAGCAGGCTGACCTGCGGCGGAAGGCTGAGCGCCGTGGTGGCCCCGTTGACCCGCAAGCGCAGCTCGGTCACTGGTCCTCCTCTTCAGTCCGGTGGGGCCAGGTTAACGGAACGGTGGTCTCTTAACAAGAGGACGGCGTTCTTTTAAGCTGGGTCGTATGCTGTTGCGCGAGATGGGACAGGGATTCGTCCGGGCCAGGAGGCCGGAGCAGAAGCGGCAGCGGCGCGAGGCGATCCTCGCCGCCGCGCGCGAGCTCGCGCTGAAGTCCGGCGTGCGCTCGGTCAGCCTCGGCAACGTGGCCGCCGCCGTCTGCCTGGCCAAGTCCAATGTGGTCCGCTACTTCGGCACGCGCGAGGAGATCTACCTGGAGCTGGCCGCCGAGTGCTGGACCGAGTGGGGTGAGGCGCTCAAGGCCAGGCTGCCCGAGGTGGACGCCGCCGACAAGCTCTCCACCGCGATCGCCGAGACGCTGGAGGCGCGGCCGCTGTTCTGCGACCTGCTCGGCCACTCCGCGACCAGCCTGGAGCACAACGTGTCGGTCGAGGCGGCAGGCGCGTTCAAGCGGCAGGTGAAGCTGGTGCTCGGCGAACTGGGTGACGCGATCGCACGCAGGCCCATCGGCCTGACCGCCGCCGAGGGCTTCGAGATCGCGGCCGCGGGCACGATCTTCGCCGCCGCGCTGTACCCCGCGGCGAACCCGCCGTCGACCCTGCTCGAGGTGTACGAGCTGGACCCGGCGCTGAAGGCGATGTGCCCGCCGTTCGTGCCGACGATCGAACGCGCCCTGTTCGCGCTCGCGGCCGGGATGCCGGCGCTGCGATGATCGAGGGCACGGTCGCGCCGGGTTTCGAGGACGTCCGCGAGGCGTTCGACCTGGACCACGGCGGCGGCGCGCAACTGGCCGTCCACCAGCACGGCGAGTCGGTCGCCGATCTCTGGACGACCGGCGCGGCCGACCGGATCGCGGTCACCATGTCGTGCACGAAGGGGGTGCTGGCGATCTGCGCCCACCTGCTCGCCGAACGCGGTGAGCTGGACCTCGACGCGCCGGTGACCCGGTACTGGCCCGAGTTCGGCACCGCCATGCCGGTCGCGTACCTGCTGTCCCACCGCGCCGGGCTGCCCGCCTTCGAGCTCGACGGCGCCGACCTGCTCGACTGGGACCGGTGCACCGGAGCGCTCGCCGGGCAACCCCCGGAATGGTCGCCGGGTACCGCGTTCGCCTACCACTCGACCACGTTCGGCTTCCTGGTCGGCGAGGTGATCCGGCGGGTCACCGGCACCAACGCCGGCCGGTTCTTCGACGAGGAACTGGCCCGCCCGCTGGGGCTCGACCTGTGGATCGGGCTGCCCGCCGAGCAGGAACACCGGGTCGCGCCGATCGGCCCGAACCGGACACCACTGGCCGAACTGCTGACGACGCGCGCGGGCCGAGCCGCGGAAATCCCGTCGGCCAACGGAATCGGTGACGCGCGCTCGCTGGCCAAGCTGTACTCGGCCGTCCTCAATGGACTCCTGAAGCCGGAAACCCTCGACCGCGCGTGCGTTCCGCAGACCGACGGACTGCCGACGCCGGTGGTCATGCCGCACCCGCAACGGTTTTCCCTCGGCTTCGAACTGGAGCGCAGTGCGTCGCCCCTGCTCGGCCCGACCTCGTTCGGTCACGCCGGTGCCGGTGGGCGGCTGGCCTTCGCCGATCGCGAGACCGGCCTGGCCGTCGGGTACGTGTGCACGCATTCCGGCTGGAATCCGGGGCGCGGGCCGGACGAGCGCTGGTTGCCGTGGCTCACCGCGCTCAGGCGTCGGCGCTCGTGAGCCTGCTCGTGGTCCACGTGGCGAACGTCGCCCGCCGACGCCACTTCGCCCGGTTGCGGGCGCACTGCCCGCGCCTGCTCCTGCTGATGCGCGAGCCCTCGTGGGAGGCGGAGTTCGCCGATCGGGTGGTCGACGCGGACACCACCGACCTGGCCGCCACCGTGGCGGCGGCGCGAGCGCTGGCGGAACGCGAGCCGGTGCACGGGGTGCTCGCGTTCGTCGAGCACGCGGTGCCGCTGGCCGCGGCGGTCGCCGCCGAACTCGGGTTGCCGTTCGTCAGCCCGGAAACGGCGTACCTGGCCAGGGACAAGCACGCGATGCGGCAGGCATTCGCCGAGGCCGGTCTGGCACAGCCCGGATTCGGTGTGGCCCGGACGGTCGCCGAAGCACTCGCCGCGGCCGATCGGATCGGGTATCCGCTGGTGCTGAAGCCGATTCTGGGCGGTGGCAGCAAGTACGTGGTGCGGGTGGACGACCCCGGGCAGCTCGCGGAGCGGTTCGAAGCCACGCGCCGGGGCGCCTGGGACGGCTTCGCCGACGACGCCCTGCGCGAGGTCGCGCTCGAACGACACGGCGAAGGCCTGCTGCTGGAAGGGTTCCTGCCCGGCGCCGAGGTCAGCGTCGAGTCGCTTGTGGACGGTGGACGGACCGAAGTGGTGGCGGTGCACGACAAACCACTGCCGATGAACGGGCCGTACTTCGAGGAACTGAGCTACACCACGCCGAGCCGGTTGTCCTCCCCGGTGCTTGACCGGATCGCCGAGGTGACCGCCGCCGCGCACGACGCGCTCGGCATCACCCTCGGCGGCACGCACACCGAACTGCGGATCGACGGCGGGGAGCCGAAGATCCTGGAGACGGCCGCCCGGGTCGGCGGCGGTGGTGTCTACCGGTCGGTGTTGCTGAGCACCGGCGTCGACCTGATCGCCGCGGCGGCGGATCTCGCGCTGGGGCGGTCGCCCCAGGTGCGCGCGGAGGCGGCCCGGCCGGTGGGAACGTACACCTTCTTCGCCGAGAAAGCTGGTGAAGTCGTTGCGGTGAAAGGACTTCCCGATCCGGCGGTAAGCGAGTACGAGGTCTACGTCGAGCCGGGTGATGTGGTGGACGTGCCACCGCACGTGTCGAAGTCGCACGGCTGCGCGTTGTTCACCGCGGACACGGTGTCCGGACTGGACGAGGTGCAGCGCCGGCTGACGCGCACGATCCGGATCGAAACCCGGTGAAGGCGTTACACCTGCTCGTTCTCGGTGCCTGGCCGGAGCTGGCGAACAACCTCGCCGGGCTGCCCGCCAGGGTCACCCTGGTGCAGTTGCCGTCGCCGGAACCGGGACGGGAGGCCGCCTGGGTCCACCGGTACCTGCCGCTCGACTACCGGGACGTGCCCGGCACGGTCGCCGCGATGGAACGCCTGCACGCCAACGATCCGGTCGACGTGGTGGTCGGACTGCGGCACTACTCGCTGCCCGCGCTGGCGGCCGTCGCGACGGCGCTGGGCGTGCCGTCGACGCCCGGTCCGGCGCACACCGTGGCGCAGGACAAGGCCGACGTCCGCGCCTTGATCGCCGAGGGGGCGCCACGCCCGGTCGCGTACCGGATTTGCCGTGACGAAAGGGAACTGGCCGCCTTCGCCGCGGAAACCGGGTACCCGCTGATCGTGAAACCCGTGGTGGGAGCCGGGAAAGAGGGTGTCCATTCGGTACGGGACGCGGCGGAGATCGGACGAGCCTGGCGGCACGCGGCGGCGACCGGCGTGGCCGTGCTGGCCGAGGAACTGGTCACCGGTCAGGAGCTGAGCGTGGAACTGCGCTCGGTCGGCGGCAGGCACGAAGTGCTTGCGGTGACGGACAAACTGACCACCGGGCCGCCGAACTTCGTCGAACTGCGACACGTGCTCCCCGCCCGGATCGGCGCGGCGGAGGCCGAAGCGGTCGCCACCGAAGCCGTGCGCGCGGTGACCGCGATCGGGCATCGCGACGGCCCCACGCACGTCGAGTTCGTGCTCACCGCCGACGGGCCCGCGGTGGTCGAGATCAACCGGCGGATGGCCGGTGACCAGATCTTCGAGCTGCTGCACCTGGCCACCGGCCGGAACCTGATGCGGGAGTCGTTGCTGGACGCCATCGGCGTGGCGCACGAACCGCCCGCGGACCTCGGTTTCGGGGCGGCGATCCGGTTCCCGGTCGCCGCGCGGTCCGGCCGGGTGGCCGAGCCGCTGCCCGCGGTGGCGGTGCCCGGCCTGGTGCGTGCCCGATTTGTGGTGGTATCGGGGGAAATGGTGCATCCGCCAGTGACCAATCACGACCGTCTGGGGCAGCTCGTCACCGTCGCGGACACGGCCCGCGAGGCGGCCGAAGCCGCCGATTCGGCGGACCGGTTGATCGCTGTTCGATTGCTTGAGGGCTGAACACCGGCGGGCTCCGTTTGCCACTCAGCGGTAGTCCGGGTGGCGGTATCGGTGCAGGTGAGCCCGGTCGGTGGTGACAGTGTGTTGAAAATTTTCCCGATCATTCGTCCGTTGTGCCATCATTAGGCCGTTCGCGGTTTGAGGGAACCGGCGAATGGGGGACACAGAGCTACCGGTCCTGTAATTCCGGCCTATCTGCGTCGCCCGGTTGGTGCAGTACAGATCATCAGGGGAGGAGATCGCGATGACCACCACCGAGACCGATCGCAAGGAACAGCCGGTCGAGAAGCCCGAAGACCAGCACGAGGGCCACAACCACGAGCTCGGCATCGAGTGCGGCGGCGGGTGCCCGCAGTCGCCACCGCCGAACCCGTGAGCTGACCGCTTCGAGCTGATCACCGAGTGATCTTCAGCCCGCCCGCCGCCATCCGGCTGGGCGGGCTGACTTTGTGGCTACGTTCTGTGTTGTCATAGAAGGGTGCCGGTAATCGAGCAGCGCCCGACCGAAGTGCTTCGCCGGGTCCGGGAACTCCACCAGAGCGGGGTGGACGCCGCGTGCGTCCAGCGCCAGCACGAAGCCACCCGCCTGCTGCGCAGAGGGATCCGGCTGCTCGACACGATTCACCCGGTGGCGCCCGAGCACCAGGACGACTGGCTGCGCGTCCGCATCCGGCTGCTCACCACGCTCGCCTTCTCCGAGGCGGAGGTGGTCGGCCTCGCCAAGGGTCTGGTCCGGCTCGACGACGTGCGCACCGCGATCGAGCGGTTCGAGGATCCGGCCGTGCGCGCGGAGCTGACCGCGCCGGTCAACCACAACCGCGGGCTGCTGCTGATGGGCGGCGGGCGCAACGAGGACAGCATCGCCTGCTTCGACGCGGCGCTGGCTTACCGCGAGGAACAACTCGCCGCCACGCCCGAACCGGTGCCCGCGCAGGTGGTCGAGTCGCTGCTGAACACGCTGGCCACCCGCGGGCTGGCCTATACCCGGCTCGGCCGCGTGAAGCGGGCTCGCGAGGACCTCACCCGCGGGATCAAGCTGGCCGAGAAGTACGAGCTCCGGGTGACCGTCGCCGAGATCCGCCGCCACCTGGGCGCGCTGGAGCGCCGGATCGGCAACGTGCCCGCCGCGCTGCGCTGCTTCGACGAAAGCGAGCGCACCTACGGCGCGCTGGGCGCGGAGGTGCCGACCCAGCTCCGGCGCGAGCGGGTCGAGGCGTTGCTGGCGGCCGGGTTGTCCGACGAGGCGGGCATGCACCTCGACGAGATCCTCCCGCGGTTGCGGCAGGAGCAGAGCAACACCCGCGAGCTGGGTGACGCCGAACTGTTCCGGGCGGAAGCGGCGTTGATGTCCGGCGACCTCGACCTCGCGCGCGGGCTGGCGGAGTCGGCGCGGCGGCGCATGCGCCGGTGGGGCTGCCAGACCTGCGTGGCCAACGCGACCATCATCGGTCTGCGTGCCGACACCGCGGATGCCTTGCGCGCCGGGGAGATCCCGGCCGGGCTGCCCGCCCGCGCGCTGCGCCACGCGCGGGCCATGGCCGCGCCGAGGCTCGCCGAGCAGGCCACCGTGGCCAAGATGCTCACCGTCCGGCTGGAAACCCGGCGCGGCAACCTGCGGCGCGCGAGCACGCTGCTGGCCGAGATCCCGCGGCCGGGGCAACTCACCCCGATCGACCACCGCATGCTGCGACGGCTGTGCCGCGCCGAACTCGCCGTGGCACGCGACGACCGGCGCACCGCGCTCGGCGAGATCCGCGCCGGGCTGGCCGAACTGGACCGCGTCCGCGACCGGATGGGCGGGCTGGAACTGGTTTCCGGCACCGCACTGCACGGCCGCGAACTCGGCGAGCTGGCCGTGCGCCTGGTGCTCGGCGGCGAGGACCCGCGGCGGTTGTTCGACTGGCTGGAGCGCACACGCGCGCAGACCTACCGCTACGAACCCCAGGCCCAGGCCGAAGACCCCGAGCTGGCCGAATGCGTGGCCGAGATCCGCGGCCTGACCCAGTCGATCCACCAGGCGCGGCACGAGGGGCACCCGACCGCCGCGGCCAGGGCGCGCCGCGCGGACCTGCTGCGCGAGGCGCACCGGATGGGCTGGCACACCGGGAACTGGGGCAAACCCCGGCCGGTGGCCAAAATGGACGAAGTCGCGGCGCGGCTGGGGGACCGGGCGCTGATCAGCTTCGCCGCCTCGGCCGACGAACTGGTCGCGGTGGTGGTGCTCGACGGGGGCGCCAGCATCATCCGCCTCGGCTCGGCCGAGCAGGCCGCCGAGAGCGCGCGCATGCTCAACGTGGACCTCAACGCGATGGCGCCCGACCACACCCCGCCCCCGCTCGCCGAGGTGATCATGACCTCGGCGCGGCGGCAGGCCGAACGGCTCGACGCCCAGCTGGTGCGGCCGCTGCTCGCGGTGACCGGGGAACGCGACCTGGTGATCGTGCCGACCGGTGGGCTCTACGCGGTGCCGTGGGGCGTGCTGCCGAGCCTGCACTACCGGCCCACCGTGGTGGCGCCGTCGGCCACCGCGTGGCTGTCGGCGGAGCTGGCCGAAGCCGGTCGCGCGCGCAAGGTGGTGCTGGTCCGCGGGCCCGGCCTGCCCGCCGCGCGGGCCGAGATCGACAAGCTGGCCACGCACTACCGGGCGTCGAAGCAGCTGGCCGGGGCCGGTGCCACCGCGACGGCCGTGCTCCCGGCGGTGGACGGCGCGAAACTGGCGCACATCGCCGCGCACGGCGCGCACGAACCGGAGAACGCCTTGTTCTCGCGGCTGGAACTGGCCGACGGCGCGATGTTCGCGCACGAGATGGCCGGGCTGGCGCGCCCGCCGCGGCAGGTGGTGCTGGCCGCGTGCGAGCTGGCGCTGAACCGCATCCGGCCGGGTGACGAGGCGCTCGGCTTCGCCAGCGCGCTGCTGGCCAGCGGGTCCCAGACGGTGATCGCGCCGCTGAGCAAGGTCGGCGACCAGTCCTCGGCGGCGGCGATGGACGACTACCACCGCGCGCTGGCCGGGGGCGCGAGCCCGGCCGTCGCGCTCGCCGACGCCATCGCGGTGGACCCGATGCGACGGCCGTTCGTCTGCCTCGGGGCCGGATAGTTGACTTCAACCCAAGTTCAGGTTGTGCACTGGGGGCATGTCCTTCACCACCGCGGAACTCACCTTCCTGACCGAGCACGACCTTGGCCGGATGGCCACCGTGCAACCGGACGGCACGCTGCAGGCCAGCCCGGTCGGCTACCACTACAACGCCGAACTCGGCACGCTCGACGTGCGGGGGTTCAACCTGGCGAAGAGCCGGAAGTTCCGCAACATCGCGGCCAACGGCCGGGTCGCCTTCGTGGTCGACGACCGGCCGTCGCTGGACCCGCCGCGGGTGCGCTGCCTGGAGATCCGGGGCCGCGCCGAGGCGGTCACCGGCATCGACCCGGACGGCCACCTCGACGGCTCGGTCATCCGGATCCACCCGGAGCGGATCATCAGCTTCGGCATCGACCAGCCCGACACCGAACCGCACGAGCTGACCGCGCACAACCGGAACGTCTAGACCAAGTTCCGCGGGCGGTCCGAGACCGGCCAGACGTAGGGCAGGTCGTCGGGCACGTCGGGGAACCAGGGGCGGTAGTGCACCGGGTCCTTCCGCACCAGCGCGGACTGGTGGCTGAGGTGGAACTCCGGCGAGCCCAGCCACGGCGGCACCTCGCCGTCGGCCTCCAGTTCCGCCTGCGTGCGGACCGCGGGCACGCCGGATTCGGTGCGCAGCTTCAGCGCGCAGGTGTCGGCCGAGCCGGTGGCCGTCCACACCGCGCACACGTCGAGCCCGTACCGGACCAGCGCCTCGGGGTAACCGGCCCACATCGCCGCGGCCGGGTGGTGGCGCCACCCGTAGCCCGGCACCGTCAGCGCGCGCAGGACCTGCAGCGCCTCGACGCGCTGCTTGCCCAGCCGCCGCCGGTCCAGCGTGCGGGCGGAGTCGGTGAAGCAGGCCAGCGGCAGGAAGGTCTGCACGGCTCAGGCGGTGAACCAGCCCGCGGCCAGCGCGAACAACAGCGCGGCGACCAGCAGGGTGCCGACCGCGGCGAGCACGATGGCGACCACCGGCACGCCCTTCGACGGCATCGGCTGCGGGTGCGACAGCCCCGAGGTCTGCCCGGACTCGGGCGGGGTGGCACCGGGCTCGACGCCCGGCGTGGGGTCGGGTTCGGGGTCGGGAGGGGTGGCGGTCATCCGTCTCGGCTACCCGGCCCCGCCCGTGGTTAATCTGCGCGGCGTGAACCCGATCGGCCGGTTCTGCGGATACCGGGTATGAGTCGAGACGCTGACGTCGTGGTGATCGAGCGCTCACGGGCCGAACCGGCCCGGTTCGCCGAGATCTACGACCGCCACGCCGCGCACATCAAGCGGTACCTGGTCCGCCGCATCGGCGCCCAGGCCGCCGACGACGCGCTGAACGAGACCTTTCTCGCCGCCTTCGGCAAACGGCACCGGTACGACCGGGCCTTTCCCGACGCGCGCCCGTGGCTCTACGGCATCGCCACCAGGGTGGTCGGCCAGCACCGCCGCGACGAGGTGCGCGAGTACCGGCTGCGGGCCTCGCTGGGCCCGGCCGGCCAGGTGGACGGGCCGGCCGACCGGGTCGCGGCGAAGGTGACCGCGCAGGCCGGGGCGACCGCGGTGGCCGCCGCGCTGACCGGCCTGTCCGACGGCGACCGCGACGTGCTGCTGCTCATCGCGTGGGAGGGGCTGAGCTACGAGGAGGTCGCCGCCGCGCTGGCCATCCCGGTCGGCACCGTCCGCTCGCGGCTCAACCGCGCCCGGCGCAAGGTCCGCGGCGCACTCGACCCGGACGCCCGCACCCTCGAGGAGATCAACCATGGATGAGCTGCAGTCGGTCCGTGACTTCGCCGGACCAGCCACCCTGCCTTCGCCGGAGGAACTCGCCCCCGGCCGTGACCGCCTGGTCGCCGCCTTCGAGTCGCCGCCCCGCCGGTCGCGCCGCCTGCTCTGGGCCGGGGCGACCGCCGTCGGACTGGCCGCCGCCATCACCGGGGTGCTCGCGCTGGCCCCCGCCGAGGTCGGGCCGCCGGTCGCGCACGCCGACCCGGTCGTGGTGCTGCGGGAGGCCGCCGCCGCGGCGCGGCAGGAACCGGCGGCCGATCCCCGGCCGGACCAGTTCGTCTACACCCGGACGCAGACCTCGGAAGGTGTGCGCGAGGTGTGGCTGTCCACCGACGGCACCCACGACGGCCTGATCCAGAACCCGGGTGAACCGGGCATCCCCAGTCCCGGTTGCCGGAACGGGAAGCGGGCCGTGGAGAAGGGCAATGAGCCCGTCCCCGGTCAGTTCGACGAGTGCGAACCGGCTCCGGCGTACTTCGCGGACATGCCGGAGACCGTGGACGGGGTGCTCGACTGGCTCGGCCGGAACCACAGCGGCGGCGAACGCGACGTCAACGCGCTCGGCAAGGACATCGTCAGCCTGTTGAACGAGTACTACCTGCGGCCGGCCTCCCGCGCGGCGCTGCTCGAAGCGGCGACGCGGATCCCGGGGCTGAAGGCGGTGCCCGACGCGAAGGACGCGGCCGGTCGCACCGGCACGGGCATCACCTGGGACCGGTCGAGCACCACGTTCGTCTTCGACCAGGAGAGCCACGTCCTGCTCGGGCACACCGGCTCGGCGGTGCTCGATCGGGGGATCGTCGACCAGGTGGGCCAGGTGCCCTAGCGGGCAGACTGGGCACCATGGTCAAGCCCGCGCACGGCGAGTCCGTGGTGTCCAGGGTGGTGCGGATCGTCGAGACCTTCGGGTCGGACACCCCGGCACTACGGGTCTCCGACGTCGCCCGCCGGGCCGGGCTGCACGTGGCCACCGCGTCCCGGCTGATCGACGAGCTGAGCAGGCACGGCTGGCTCGAACGCGACGACGACCGCCGCGTGCGCGTCGGCGTCCGGTTGTGGGAACTGGCCTCGCGCGCCTCGCCGACCCTGGGGTTGCGCGAGGCCGCGATGCCGTTCATGGAGGACCTGCACGCGGTGGTCGGCCACCACACCCAGCTCGGCGTGCGGCAGGGGCGGGAAGTGCTGTTCGTGGAACGGCTTTCGGCGCCCGGGGCGGTGGTCAACATCACCCGGGTGGCCGGGCGGCTGCCGCTGCACGTGTCCTCGTCCGGGCTGGTGCTGCTCGCGCACGCCCCGGCCGAGGTGCAGGAGGAGGTGCTGGCCGGGCCGCTGAAACCGCAGACCGAGCACACCCCGGCCACGGTCACCGAGCCGGCCAGGCTGCGGCGGCTGCTGGCCGACGTCCGCCGGGACGGGCACGTGGTCTGCCGCGGTTTCATCGACCGGGAGACCGCCGGGGTCGCGGTGCCGGTGCGCGGGCCGGGGGAGCAGGTGGTCGCGGCGCTCGCGGTGATCGTGCCGAACGACCGCGACGCGCGGGCGCAGGTCCCAGCCCTGCTCGCCGCCGCTCGCGGGGTCTCGCGGTCGATGTCCTCTCAATGAATGAGAATGCGGTAGTGGGCACCGGCGGGTGCTGCGCATTCTTCTCGGCATGGCGACGCGAACCAGGGTGGCGATCATCGGGGCCGGTCCGGCCGGGCTGCTGCTGGCCCACCTGCTGCACCTCGACGGCATCGATTCGGTACTGGTCGAGCGGCAGAGCGCGGCGTACGTGCAGGCCCGCATCCGCGCCGGGATCCTGGAGGCGTCGACGGTCGACCTGCTCAAGCGGGCCGGGGTCGGCACCCGGCTGGCGGCCGAGTCGATGGAGCACCGGGGCATCTACCTCCAATGGCCCGGCGAACGCCACCACCTCGACTTCGTCGACCTCGCCGGGCGCAGCGTCTCGGTGTACGGCCAGACCGAGGTCACCAAGGACCTGATGCGCGCGCGGGAGGAGGCCGGGGGACAGGCCTTCTACGAGGCGTCGGAGGTCGAACTGCACGACGTCGGCACCGACCGCCCGTCGGTGACCTTTGTGGACAGTGAGGGTCGGCCGCAGCGGCTCGAAGCCGAGGTGATCGCCGGGTGCGACGGGTTTCACGGGCCGAGCCGCGGCACGATCCCGGAGCCGCTACGGAACACCTGGGAGCGCGAGTACCCGTTCGCCTGGCTGGGCGTGCTCGCCGAGGTCGCGCCGTCCACCGACGAGCTGATCTACTCCTGGCACCCGGACGGGTTCGCCATGCACAGCATGCGTTCGCCGCACGTGAGCCGGTTCTACCTCCAGGTGCGGCCGGACGAGGACATCGCCGCCTGGAGCGACGACCGGATCTGGACCGCGCTGACCACCCGCCTCGAAGCCGGGCAGCCCGGCTGGCGGCTGGAAACCGGCCGGATCACCGAGAAGAGCGTGCTGCCGATGCGCAGTTTCGTCACCACGCCGATGCGGCACGGCAGGCTCTTCCTGGCCGGCGACGCGGCGCACATCGTGCCGCCGACCGGGGCGAAGGGCCTCAACCTGGCGGTCGCCGACGTCGCGCTGCTGGCGCGGGCGCTGACCGCCTGGCTGCGCGAGGGCTCGACCGGGCTCGCCGAGTCCTATTCGGACACCGCGCTGCGCCGCGTGTGGCGGTGCACGCACTTCTCCTGGTGGATGACCACCATGCTGCACCGCCACGGCGACGACTTCGACGCCCAGCTCCAGCTCTCCCAGTTGCGTCGCACGGTGAGTTCACCGGCCGCGGCCACCGAACTCGCGGAGAACTACGCCGGGCTGCCGATCGGTTATCAGTGAACCGGTGAGGCCTCCGGCATGAGCCCGCGCCAGCGCTCGCCGAGCGCGGCGAACTCGGCGTCGCTCAGCTCGTAGGTGGTCAGGATGGCCATGCCGGCACCGAAGATCAGCAGGCCGTTGCCCCATTCGTCGACCGACAGCCCGAGCTGGTTGGCCGAGCGGAACCACACCTGGCCGTGCACTCGCTCCCCGGCGATTTCGGCTTCGTATCGGGATCCCGGCGCGAGACCGGCCACTTCGGACAGTCCGATCCGCCGGGTCACCTCGTCGACCCGGCTCCGGTCGGTGCTGAGGAAGTGGGTGCGGCGGGGGGTGGTGATCCCGTACGCGAGCGCGAACCGGAGCTGCTGCAGGAACGAGATCCAGCCCTCGGTGATGTCCTCGTAGTAGGCGTCCCATTCGGCGTTGCCGCTGAGCGGGGCCCGCGTCACGGTGATGCGGGCGCCGTCGCCGTCCGCGGTGACGGTGAACCGGTCGCCACCGGAGGCGGTCAGCACGTGGTTCTCCGCGTCCTCGACGGCCTCGTCGAAGAAGATCTGGTTCACCTCGTTCTCCAGGTCGGGGGCCTGCCAGCCGTGCCACTGCAGGACGGATTCCTTGTCCCGCAAGGCGCGCCAGGCCGTTTCCACGGTGACCGGAACGTGGATCTCCAGGTCCTTCTCGCTCATCATCGCTCCTTCTGCTCCGCCGCGGGGTGTCCGCCCACGACGATCCGGTACGGGCGGCCCTGCTTGGTTTCGTAACGCTCGACGAGCTGCGCGATGGCCTGCGTCAGCTCGTCGGTGAACTCCTGCGCCTGCGACGGTCGCGCGAAGCGCACCTCGGCCTCGATGGTGAAGGTGAGCAGCTTCTTGCCGCTCTCGGCGGCTTCCCCCTGCATGCGGGCGACGTCGCGGACGGTCGCCGCGGCCACCTCGACCAGGTGCTCGGCGGCGTACTGGTCGTGCGGCACCGCCGGCTCGCCCTCGCGCATCACCGCCGGATCGACCACCAGCGCGCCCGGTTTCACCCGCAGGATCCGCTCGACGCAGCCCCGGCGCTGCCGCAGCTCGGCGACCTCGACCAGGCCGGCCGCCTCCAGTGCGCGCAGGTGGTAGTTCACGCGCTGCCGGGGCAGCTCCAGCCGGGCCGCCAGCTGGGTGGCGGACGCCGGTTCGCGCAGGAGGGCGAGCAGCCGCCGCCGCAACGGGGGCAGCGCGGTGAGGACCCGATCCGGGTCGTCCAGGTAGTTGATGCCGCCGCTCATGGCTCGATGGTCTATTCGACAGTTTGATTTGTCAAATCGCGGACGGCTAGAGTGGGCGGCGGAGAGTCACGAAACCTGGGGGGAAGTCATGGCGCACGAGGTCGAGCACCAGCAGTTCAACGCGGACCGGATCCTGGCCGGCTGTGCCATCGGCTCCGGCCTGGCCAGCCTGGTCGCCGGTTTTGTCACCACCGACGAGATGCTGATGCCGATGTTCAAGCTCGGCAACGACGTGCTCTTCTGGGGCGGCGGGATCCTGCTGGTGCTGGGCGTGCTGTTCGCCGTCGTCCGGGACTAGTGGTCACCGCCGGAAGACCTTCGTGGGTATCGGCGGATTCAGGTTTCCGGTGGGCGTGCCGCGCCGAGGCCCTCGTACCGAGTTGTACTCGGGACTTGGCGCGGTGCGTCCACCGGGAAGCTGGGCCGTCGAGACCCCGAAAGACTTCCGGCGGTGACCACTAGCTTTCCGCCCAGGTCCGGGACCAGGACTCCAGCGGGAGCAGGGCGGCGACGAGGTCGGTGCCGAGCGCGGTGAGGTGGTAGCCGTCGGTGGTCTGGGTGACCAGGCCGGCGTCGGTGAGTTCGGCGAGCCGGGTGGTCAGCACGCTCGACGACATCTGGCCGCAACGCCGTTGCAGTTCCCGGAAACCGGCCGAGCCCTGGTGCAGTTCCCAGATCACGCGCAGCGCCCACCGCCGGCCGAGCAGGTCCAGCGCGGCCATGATCGGCCGGCCGGTGGTGGACCCGCGGACCGGCCTGCCCGGCTTCGGGGTCACGGCCGCGCGCTCGGCAGGGGAGTCGCCCGCAGTGCGGCACCCATTTCGGCGATCTTCTGCTGCAGCAGGGAAAGCGGGCGCAGCATCAGGGTCGCCTCGACGAGGTGGTCCGACGAGTCGTAGCGCTCGTCGAGCACGCCCCGGAGCCCGCCGCTGGAGAAGAACGTGGTGACGTGCGGCCACGAACCGACCTCGCGGTCCGGCGTGATCTTCCGCAGTACTCCGGAGATCAGGCCGAACAGGTGCGCCACGTCGGCCCGGCCCGCGTAGTCGGCGACGGGCGAGTGGAAGCGGACGTCGTCGGCCAGCAGCGCGGCCAGCCCGGCCTCGTCCCGGTCGCGCAGCAGGGGAAGCAGCGTCATGCCACCACCGTACGCCGAGGTGCTTCTGTTTTCAAAGCAGTCGGCCGACCCCGGCGTACGGCAGGTTGTTGATCTCCGGGTCCTCGGACATGTCGCCGACGCCCTGCGGGTTCCACATGGCGCAGCCGACCAGCCCCGGCTCGACCAGCTCGAAGCCGTCGAAGAACCGCATCACCTGCTCGTGCGTGCGCGGGAACGGCTGGTTCTGCGTGCTCTGGTACGCCTCGATCGCCTCGTCCAGCCCGGCCGAACCGGCGTCCGCGGCCACGTGCGACACGGCCAGGAAGCTGCCGCTCGCCAACCGCGCTCGGTAGCGGGCCAGCAGCGCCACCGGATCCCACGAGTCCGGCACGAAGTGCAGCAGCAGCAACATGAACAGCCCCACCGGCTGGTCGAAATCCAGCAGTGCGGTGGTTTTCGGCGAGGTCAGGATCTCCTCGGCGTCGCGCAGATCGGCCTGGAGCGCCACGCACCGGTCGTTGCCCCGGAGCAGCAACTGGCTGTGCGCCACGGCCACCGGCTCGCGGTCGACGTAGACCACGCGGCACTCGGGGTCGATCGACTGCACGATCTCGTGCAGGTTGCCCACGGTCGGGATGCCCGAGCCGATGTCGAGGAACTGGCGCACGCCGGACTCCACCATGAACGTGGCCGCCCGGCGCAGGAACGCGCGGTTGAGCCGGGCGGCGTCGCGCACCCCCGGCATGATCCGCAGGATCTGCTCGCCGAGTTCCCGGTCCGCCGGGAAGTGGTGGTCGCCGTCCAGCCAGTAGTCGTACACCCTGGCCGGGTTCGGCACGTTGACGTCGACCTCGGGGGGCACCCAGCTCAAATCCGGAATCACCGCGACTCCCGTCTGTTCGTGCGGAATCCGTCCGGCGCGGGAGTGTAGCCCCACGGCGAGGAGCAACGTCGTTCGTCCGTTCGTGTGCATGCGGTGGCCGCCCCGCCCGTGCGCGCCCTACTGTGGCCGCCTCACGCCGTGCTCGCCTCTGGAAGGACCGAAGTTGGCCCGAGCACCGGAAAACGCGCCCGGCCGGTGGCCGCTGCTGGGGCACACCGTGCCGCTGCTGCGTGATCCGCTCGCCCTGTTCTCCGCCGTGCGCGACCGCGGCGACGTGGTGAAGCTGTACCTCGGCCCGCTGCCGGTTTTCCTGGTCACCACCCCGGAACTGGCCTGGCAGCTGCTGGTCACCGACGGGCCGAAGTTCGACAAGGGCATCGTGTTCGACAAGATGCGCCCGCTGTTCGGGGACGGGCTGGCCACCTCCAACGGCGAGCTGAACCGGCGGCAGCGCCGCCTGGTGCAACCGGCCTTCCACCGCGACCGCATCGCCGGCTACACCGAGCAGACGATCACCGGTTTGGCCGCCGAAGTCGCGAATTCCTGGCAACCCGGGGAAGTCGTCGCCTTCGACCAGCGGATGCAGGACTTCGCGCTGACCGCGTCCGGCCGCACGCTGTTCTCCACCGAACTCGGCGAGGAGGTGCTCACCGAGATCCAGCGGTCCATCCCGATCATGCTCAAGTACGTGCTGCTCCGCGCGTTTTCCCCGAAGCTGGTGGAGAAACTGCCGATCCCGGCGAACCGGCGGTTCGACGCGGCCGCCGCACGCCTGCGCCGGGTGATCACCGAGGCGGTGGTGTCGGCGCGGTCGGCCGGGACCGACCACGGCGACCTGCTGTCGATGCTGTTGCTCGCCCGCGACGAGGAAACCGGCGAGGGCATGAGCGACCAGCAGGTGCGCGACGAGGTGATCACCATTCTCACCACCGGCGCGGAGACCACCGCGGTGGCGCTGGCCTGGTTCTTCCACGAACTCGGGCAGCACCCGGAGGTGGAACGCCGGTTCCACGCCGAGGTCGACGAGGTGCTCGGCGGGCGCCCGGTGCGCTTCGAGGACCTGCCCGAACTCGGCTACACCCAGCGGATCATCCACGAGATCGGCAGGCGGACGCCGCCGCTGATCCTGATGCGCCGCGCCCGCGAGGACACCGAACTCGGCGGGGTGCGGATCCCGGCCGGTGCCGAGGTCGCGGTCAGCCAGCACACGCTGCACCAGGATCCCCGCTATTTCCCCGATCCCGGCCGGTTCGACCCGGACCGGTGGATACCGGACCGGATGGCGGAGCTGCCACGTGGCGCGTTCATCCCGTTCGGCGCCGGGGCCCGGCTGTGCCCGGGGCACCTGCTCGCGCCGGTCGAGATCGCCGTCGCCGCGGTGACCATCGGCGCGCGCTGGCGGCTGGTGCCGGTGCCGGGAAAGCCCGTGCGCGCCAGGATCAAGGCCACCCTGCAACCCGATCGGTTGCCCATGCGGGTGGTTCCCCGGGACACGGGTGCCACCTCAGGGTGAGCGATCCGCTACCGCGTGTACGCTGTGTAGCTCTTCGCTGAACTCCACTCGGAGGTAACCCGTGAGAACGCCGACCAAGCTGACCGCCGCGATGTTCGCCTGCTGCGCGTTGCTGGGGAGCCCCCTCTGCTCGGCTTCGGCCGCCTCCGCGACAGCCGCCGCGGTCAGCTGCTCGGACACCGATCTCCCGGTCAGCGGGCCGGACGGGCCGACCACCGTGCACGGCCGGTTCTGCCTGCCGTCCGGCACCACCCCGGACGCGGTCCAGCTGCTGGTGCACGGCGGCACCTACAACAGCGCGTACTGGGACATTCCCCATGAGCCAGCGCGAAATTCCTACCAGCGCGACATGGCCGCGCACGGGTACGCCACCTTCGCGATGGACCAGCTGGGTGCCGGTCGCAGCGGTAAGCCGGTCAGCCCGGCGCTGCTCCTGCCCGCGGCGGCGAAGGCGGTGCACGAGGTGGTCGGGCACCTGCGCGCCGGGCACGTGGGCGGGCACGCCTTCGGCAAGGTGGTGCTGGTCGGGCATTCGGTCGGCTCCGGGGTGGTCGCCGCGGAAGCGGCCACCTACCACGACGTGGACGCGGTGGTCCTGTCCGGCATAACCCACCTGCCCGCGGTGCCGGTGCTCGCGCTCGGCGTGCTTTTCGGCTTGCAGCCGGCTTTTGCGGAACCGCAGTTCCTCGGTAGTGACCTGCTGTATTTCACCACCAGGCCGGGATCGCGCGAGTGGTTGTTCTACCACCGGGAAAACGCGGATCCGGCCGTCATCGCCGCGGACGAGGCGACGAAGGACCAGGTTTCCGTTCCGGGTATGGGAACGGTGGCGGTTTTCGGCATTGTGCTTCCGGTCACAAAAGGCATCGACGTGCCGGTGTTCCAGGCGGTCGGCGAAAAAGACGTGCTTTTTTGCGGGGTGCTCGCCCTCCGGGACTGTTCCACCGCGGAAAAACTGCACGTACAGGAGGCGCCGTACTACCGGCCGGAGGCGAAACTTTCGACCTACGTGCTGCCCGGAGCCGGGCATTCCCTGGCGCTGCACCGGAATGCGGCCGCCTATCGGGAGGCCACCCGATCGTGGCTGTCCGGCCAGCTAGGATTGGCGCCGGAGGGTTACCACCCGATCGGATGACCCTGGAGCGGTGGGTCCCGGTAGAGAATCCGGAAGGATCTTTGCGACTTCCCCGGTGAGCTGAAGAGACAGGCAGCAGTGACCGTCCCGAATCCGCACGAAGACGCGTCTTCGACCCCCGGCGGTGCGCCGTCGGCTCGGCGACGCGCGACTTTGGCGCGTAAATGGGCGTACCTGATCGGCTCGACGGCCTATCTGCCGTACACCCACCAAGAACTGGAATCGCACCTCCGCGAACTCGTGGACCAATTGATCGAAGTGGTGTGCAGCACCCCGTTCGAACCCGCGCCGGCGAGCCGGGCCGGTGCGTGACTGGTGGAATTGCGCTGCGTCGGCCCGGACAGCCTGCGGCGGACGCTGGAGGTGCTCGGCAAGGCGCTCGCCCGCGACCAGCCCGCGGACCGCGTGGTGCTCGCGCTCGGCGCGCTGACCGCCGGCTACAGCGAAGCCCAGCGCGAGATGTTCCAGAAGCAGCAGCGGGAACTCAACCGCACGCTGCTCGACGTCGAGCGGGAGGCCCGGCGGCGGCAGGCGACGACGCAGGCGCAGTTCGAGGAGATCTTCGTCGGCTCGGCCAGCGGGGTGGCGGTGACCGAGCCGGACGGCACCCTGGTGCGGATCAACGCCGCGCTCGGCAAGACGCTCAACCGCGCGCCCGCCGACGTCGCCGGGGCCAGCCTGTTCGACCTGGTCCACCCCGAGGACGCCGGCGGGCTGCGCGAGGGCTACCGCGACCTGGCCGAGGGGAAGATCGCCCGGCTGCGGATCGGCCGCAGGCTGCTCACCGAGACCGGTGAAACGATGTGGGTGACCCTGACCGGCGGGGTGATCAGGGACGGCGCGGGCGAAGCCGAGCAGTTCGTCACGATCGTCGACGACGACACGGATGTCTCGCTGCTGCAACGTCGCTTGAGCCACCAGGCGCTGCACGACGCGCTGACCGGCCTGCCGAACCGGCAGTTCTTCAGCACCCGCCTGGAACGCGCGCTGCGGCTGGCCGACCCGGCCACCGGCATCACCGTGTTCCACCTCGACCTCGACGGGTTCTCGGTGATCACCGACGGGCTCGGCCCCGGCAGCGGCGACCGCCTGCTCCGCAGCGTCGCGGCCACGCTGGAGGCCGTTGTGGAGGAGGAGAACGCGATCGTGGCGCGGCTCGGCGGCGACGAGTTCGGCATCCTGATCGAGAACACCGAGCGCACCCCCGACATCGGCACCACCATCCGGCGGATCAACCAGGAACTGGCCGAACCGGTCTACCTCGACGAGCACACCGGCGTGGCGGTGTCGGCGACCTTCGGCGTGGCGCACCGGCCGTCGCGCGACCTGGCCCCGAGCGAACTGCTGCGCGCCACCGACATGACGCTGCGCCGCGCCCAGCGCAACGGGCACCGGCAGTGGCAGGTGTTCGACCCGGCCCAGGACGTCCGCGACCGGCACGACTTCAGCCTCGCCGCCTCCATGGCCGGCGCCTGGGAACTCGGTGAGCTGGAAGTGGTCTACCGCCCGGCGGTCCGGCTGGAGGACCGCACCACCACCGCGGTGGAGGCGTTGCTGCGGTGGAACCACGAGCGCGAGGGCGTGCTCGGCCACCAGACCTGCGTGGAACTGGCCGGGCGCACCGGATTGCTGCTACCGCTGGGGGAATGGCTGCTGCGGACCGCCTGCGAGAAGGTGCGTCACGAACAGGGGCACGTGCTCGTGGTCGGCCTGACCACCGAGCAGGCCACCGATCCCGATCTGGTCGGCACCGTGCGGCGGGCGCTGTCCGAGACCGGGCTGAGCCCGGCGCGGCTGCGGCTCGGCTTCCCGGTACGGGCGCTGCTCGCCGAGCGCGGTGAGGCCGCCGACAACCTCCGCGTGCTCGCGGAAATCGGGGTGTACAGCGAAATCCTGGACTTCGGCGCGGCTGGTGACGTCGACTGCCTCGGTGAACTGCCGGTGCGCACGGTCCGGCTGGCTCGCCGCCTGGTCGACCGGCGGCACGAGGCCACCAGCCTGCTGGTCGCGCGGTCGGTGGCGAACCTGATCGAGCTGGCGCACCTGGCCGGGACCACCGTGCTGGTGGACGGCATCGGGACCGCGGAGCAGGCCGACTGGTGGCGCCAAGCGGGCGCGGACGCCGGGTTCGGGTCCTACTTCTCGGTGTGAGGGAACAGGAACCGCGCGATCGACCGGGCCATGACGGTGGGATCGTCGTCCGTTTCCAGTGCTCCGGTCAACACGAGCGTGGCGTAGCCGTGCACGAGTGACCACGCGGCCACCCGGGCGAGGCGGTTGTCGGGGCCGGTGCGCGGGTCGGCGGCGACCCCGGCGGCGAGCGCGTCCCCGGCCCTGGTGCGCGCGGCATCGAGTTCCTCGTCGTCGGTGCGGTAGTAGTCGGGGCGGAACATCACGTCGAAGTGCGCGCGGTGCTCGATGGCGAACCGCACGTACGCCACACCCATGTCGATCATCCCGCCCCCGGCTTCGCGGGCGCCGGTGATCGCGTCGGCCAGCAGGTCGTACCCCTCGGCGGCGAGCGCGGTGAGCAGGCCCGCCTTGTCGCCGAAGTGGTGGGCCGGCGCCGCGTTGGACACCCCGGCCCGGCGCGCCAGCTCGCGCAGGCTGACCGCGGCGGGCCCGGACTCGGTGATCGCGTCGACCGCCGCGGTGAGCATGGTCCGCCGGAGATCGCCGTGGTGGTAGGGCATGCCGGACAGCCTAGCCCAATCTAAGCATTGACAAGATGGGGCCCGTGCCGCAATCTTGTCGCTGACAAGTTTCGGCGAGATCGGGGGATGGCATGGCACCGTTCGTGATTCTGGTGGTGGTCACACTGGTGGCACTGGGGCTCGGCGCGGCGGGTGTGCGGTGGCTGAGGCCGTGGCCGGTGGCGGTGCGCGGTGGGCTCGCCGCGATGTTCGTCGCCACCGGGGTGGCGCACTTCGTCGGCATGCGGGCGGAGCTGGTGGCCATGGTGCCGCCGTCCCTGCCCGCGCCGGAGCTGCTGGTCACCGTGACCGGCGTGCTGGAACTGGCCGGCGCGGCGGGACTGCTGTGGGCGCGGACGGCGCCGTGGGCGGCCGGTGGGCTGGCGCTGATGCTGGTGGCGATGTTCCCGGCGAACGTGCACAAGGCGGTCACCGGCGTCGGCCTGCCGTGGGACGACCAGCTGGTGCCGCGGACCGCCATGCAGGTGGTCTTCCTGGCCGCGGCACTCAGCGTGGTCGTGTTCCACGTGCGGGCGAGCCGCCGTCAGCCGGTGGCGGTGTCGGCGGCGCCGACGACCCGGTCGACGAAGCCGTAGGCGAGCGCCTCCTCGGCGTCGAACCAGCGGTCGCGGTCGGCGTCGGCGGTGATCCGTTCCACGGACTGGCCGGTCTGGCTCGCGGTGATCTCGGCGATCCGGCGCTTCATCTTGCCGAACACCTCGGCCTGGATGGCCACGTCCGCCGCGGAACCGCCGATGCCCGCCGACGGCTGGTGCATCAGGATCCGGGTGTTCGGCAGCAGGAAGCGCTTGCCGGGGGTGCCCGAGGACAGCAGGAACTGGCCCATCGAGGCGACGAAGCCGAGGCCCCAGGTGGCCACGTCCGGCTGGATCAGCCGCATGGTGTCGTAGATGGCCATGCCCGCGGTGACCGAGCCGCCCGGCGAGTTGATGTAGAAGGTGATGTCGCGGTCCGGGTCGTCGGCGGCCAGCAGCAGCAACTGTGCGGTGATCCGGTTCGCCACCTCGTCGGTCACCTCCGAGCCGAGGAAGACGATGCGGTCGCGCAGGAGTTGCTCGTAGACCGAGTCGTTGAGGGACAACCCGCTCGACGGCGCGGACAGTTCGGGAACCAGCTCAAGTGTCATGGGGGCGACGGTAGAGCGCGAAAACCCTGGAACCAGCCCGCGTTCGCTCACAGCGAGGCGGGTTCGCCGACAGCGATCATCAGGTCCGGCCGAGCAGATCGCTGATCCACGGCCGGAAACCCAGGCGCTCGTACAAATCCGCCGCACCCGTGTTCGCCGCCAGCACCCCGATCGACCAGTACTCGATGCCGCGGTTCTTCAGCTCGGTGCGGCAGGCTTCCAGCAACGCCGTGCCGACGCCGTCACCGCGGATCGCCGGATCGACCACCAGCGAATCGACCTCACCCCTCAGTTCCCCGAAGTCGAAGGTGGCGCCCGAGGGCAGCAGGCGGCAGCACAGGTAGCCCGTCGGGGTGTCCCGTTCTCCTTGGTGCGCGGTGAGGATCAGCGCCTTGCCCTCGCGCAGCCACGTCCGGTACTGCTCGTGCCGCACTGACCAGGACGCGGAATTGTCCCGCACGGGCAGGGTTTCGCCGATCAGCGATCGGTGGTGTTCGGTCAGCGCGACCCACAACGGTTCGAGCGCCCCGAGATCCCGTTCCGCTGCCTGGCGTACCCCGACCGTCATGCGCTGATCCCCTCCCGGACGCCGAACGTGCGGCGGTAGGCCGACGGCGCGATCCGCATCGCCGCGGCGAAGTGGTGCCGGAAGGTCACCGCGGTGTCGAAGCCGACCGTGGTGGCGATCCGCTCGATCGGGAGGTCGGTGGTCTCCAGCAGCGGCAGGCTGGCCTGCACGCGCTGGGTGATCAGCCAGCGGATCGGGCTGGTGCCGGTGGCCCGCAGGAAGTGCCGCAGGTAGGTGCGGGCGGACATGGTGGCGATCTCGGCCAGCCGGGCCACGGTGATCGGCTCGGCCAGGTGCTCCAGTGCCCAGGCCATGCTGCGCGCCACGTGGTCGTTGCCCGGGTCCGGCGGCATCGGCGCTTCGATGTACTGCGCCTGCCCGCCGTCGCGGTGCGGCGGGATGACCAGGTGCCTGGCCACCGAATTCGCCACCGCGGCTCCGAAGTCGGCGCGGACCAGGTGCAGGCACAGGTCCAGGCCCGCCGCGCAGCCCGCGCTGGTGAACACCCCGCTGTCCTCCACGTACAACGGGTTCGGGTCCACCTCGACCTGGGGGAACCGGCTGGCGAGCAGGTCGGCGTACCGCCAGTGCGTGGTCGCCCGGCGCCCGTCCAGCAGACCGGCCCCGGCCAGTGCGAAGGCGCCGGAGCAGATCGACACGATCCGCGTGCCCCGGTGGTAGGCGTGCCGCAGCGCGGCGACCAGTTCGGGCGACGGGTCGGCGGCGGGGTCGGCCACGCTCGGCACCACGAGGGTGTCGGCGTCGGCGAAGTCGTCCAGCCCGTACGGGGTTTCCAGGGTGGCGCCGCCGATCATGCGCACCGGGCCCGGCCGTTCCGCGCAGATCTTCAGCCGGTACCAGGGCACCCCGAAACCCCGCCATTCGAGCCCGAACACCTCGGTCACGATGCCGGTCTCGAACGCGGACATGCCCTGGTACGCCAGTACCGCGACGCGGGGACCCGCTGTTTTCGCCATGGGCCCAGCCTAATCAGCGGAGCCGGTTCGACCAGTGGCGTGAGCGCCACCCACCGTCAAGATCTCGCCACCGTCGGGTGAGGGGCCAGCCTTCCGGACGGCGGGGAAGCCGGAATCGCGCGAGAATCGGAGGTGGCCGGTGACTCACTACGGAGGAGCTCCCGATGTCCGACTACAACGCACCGCACGCGCGCGACGCCCGGCCCGGGGTCGACGCGGGCCGGTTGTGGGCGGGCGGCATCGCCACCGCGGTGGTGGCCGCGCTGCTGGCGATCGTCGGCCTGCTGATCGCGCGCGGCCTGTTCGAGGTCGAAGTGCTCGCGCCGGAGGGCGAGGGGATCTGGGGCAACGCGAGCACGCCCTACTACGCGGTGACCGCGGCCGTGGTGGCGATACTGGCCACCGGGCTGATGCACCTGCTCAGCGTGGCCACGCCGGCGCCCGGCCAGTTCTTCGGCTGGATCATGGCGCTGGTGACGCTGATCGCGGTGGTGCTGCCGCTGACGCTGACCGTGGACCTGGGCGCGAAGGTGGCCACCGCGCTGATCAACCTGGTGCTGGGGCTGGTGATCGGCGTGATCGTGCACAACATGGCGGAAAACGCGCGGACCCTGCACCGGCGCAAGCGTGCCGCCGACCCGCAGGCCCCGACGCGCCAGTGGAACCAGCCGCCGCCGCCCACCACCTACTACGACCGCTGACCCACCGTGTCACGAATGTGGCTTTCGAGACGTTCGGCCTCTCGAAAGCCACATTCGTGACATCCGGGGCGTGAGCGCCACCTGCGTGCCGGGCGGCCTGGGACCGCGGGGACAGTGATCGGGTGAACCTGTTCGCCGAAGTCCTCGCCGTGGTGCTGCTCGCGCTGGTGCTGGCGGCCGCCGTCGTCCGGCCGCGCGGGTTGCCCGAGGCGGTGGTCGCGGTCCCGGCCGCGGTGGTGCTGATCGCGGTCGGCGCGCTCCCGGTCGAGCACGCGGGCGAGGAGGTCGTGCGGCTGGCTCCGGTGACCGGGTTCCTCGCCGCGGTGCTGGTGCTCGCCCGGTTGTGCGCGGACGAAGGGCTCTTCCACGCCTGCGGGGTGTGGCTCGCGCGGGCCGCGGCCGGACGGCCGAAACGGTTGCTGGGCGGGGTGTTCGGCATCGCGTCGGTGGTCACCGCGGTGCTCAGCCTGGACGCCACCGTCGTCCTGCTCACGCCGGTGGTGTTCGCGACCGCGCGACGGCTGGGGGTGCCGCCGAAACCGCACGTGCACGCCTGCGCGCACCTGTCGAACTCGGCTTCGGTGCTGCTGCCGGTGTCGAACCTGACCAACCTGCTGGCGTTCACCGCCAGCGGCCTCGGCTTCACCCGGTTCGCCGCGTTGATGCTGGCGCCGTGGCTGGTGGTGATCGGCGTGGAGTACCTGGTGTTCCGGCGGTTCTTCGCCGCCGAGTTGAGCGGTTGCGGGGAGAGCGCGCCGGAGCCGGTCGCCGTGCCGTGGTTCGCGTTGATCACCGTTGCCCTGACGCTGGCGGGCTTCGCCGTCGCCTCGGCGCTGGGACTGGACCCGGCGTGGGCGGCCGCCGCCGGGGCGGCGGTGCTGGCGGTCCGCGCGCTGGTGCGCCGCCGGACGACCGCGGGGGCGCTCGTGCGCGCGGCTTCCCTGCCGTTCTTGGCTTTTGTGCTGGCGCTCGGCGTGGTGGTCCGGTCCGTTGTGGACAACGGACTGGCCGACGGCCTACGGCGGTTGGTGCCCGGCGGTTCCGGGTTGCTCGCGCTGCTCGGCATCGCGGTGGTCGCCGCGGTGCTGGCGAACCTGATCAACAACCTGCCCGCGGTGCTGGTGCTGTTGCCGCTGACCGTGGCCGCCGGGCCGGGCGCGGTGCTGGCCGTGCTGCTGGGCGTGAACATCGGCCCGAACCTGACCTACGCCGGTTCGCTGGCGACGCTGCTGTGGCGCCGGGTGGTCCACGACCACGACGCCGAGGTCAACTTCCGCGAATTCACCCGGCTCGGGTTGCTGACCGTGCCCGCCTGCCTGGTGCTTTCGGTTCTCGCCCTGTGGGCCTCGCTCCAGGTGATCGGGCCCGGTCAGGTGTAGTAAGGAAGCATGCGCGCCGAGGAACTGCTCACCGGACGTGATCACGTGCTGGTCGCGTTCGACGGTCCGGTGGCCGAGTTGCCCGCCGGAGACGACGTGGCCGGGCGGCTGCGCGTCCTGCTCGGCGAAGCGAAGTTGCCGCGTAAGGTCGCGCGCACCGACGACCCGGCCCTCGTGCTCGCGCACGCGGCGACGATCGGGCCCGCGACCGAACGCGCGGTGCGCACCCAGCTGGGCAGGCTCGACGCCGAACTGGTCGCGGCGGCGCGCCTCGCGCCCGGTGTCCACGGCGCGTTCGCCCGGCTGGCCGCGGCGGGCACGCGGCTCACCGTGATCGGCCGCCTGGCACCCGAGCCGATCCGCGCCTTCCTGGTGATGCACGGGCTGGACGAGTACGTGCGCTGCCTGGCCGATCCCGACTCGATCGCCACCGCGATCCGGGAAGTCGCGCTGAAGGACTGCCTGTTCGTCGGCAGCACCAAGAGCGATCTCGCCGCCGCGCGGGCCGCCGGGGTGGACACCGTCCGCTACGCACTTCCCGCCGAGTCCTGGTTCGCGGCAGTGGGTCAGGTGTAGACGCGCCGCAGGTGGTCGGCCAGTGCGGCGACCGCTCGCGAAGACTGGCGCACCCGCGCACCCCAGCACAGCAGGTGCCGCCGGTGCGCCCACGGGTCGTGCAGCTCGCAGATGTCCAGCGCCAGCCCCGGCGGCACGGCCCGGCGCGGGATCACCGCGAGCCCGACCCCCGCCGCGGCCAGCGAGATCTGCGTGTCGAGGTTCGTGACCAGCGTGCGGTACCGCGCCACCGGCGCGTGCGGCCCGAGGTTCTTGTCGATCCACCGCTGCAGCGGCGCGCTCGCGTCGAGGCCGACGAGCGGGTGTTCGGCGATCTCGCGGTAGGCCAGTTTCCCGCGCCCCGCCAGCACCCCGCCCGCCTGGCCGACGACCACCAGCGAGTCGTCGCCGAGCAGTTCGGTCTCCAGCCCCGAATCCCGCGCCTCGTCCTCGATCACGATGCCGAGGTCCGCCTCGCCGCTGGTGAGCAGCCGGACCGTCTGCGGGGTGCGGCGTTCGAGCACGGTCACGTCCTGGTCGGCGTACTCCAGCAGGAACGCGATCAGCGCGGGCGGCACCAGCCGGTGCATCGCCGAACTGCCGGTGACCAGCACCAGCGGCTCGGCCGGTGACCGCGCGTACCCGGCGACCGCGTTCTCCAGCCGGGCGGTCCGGTCGAGCACTTCCTTGGCGTGCCGCGCGAGCGTGGCCCCGGCCGGGGTCGGCCGCACCCCGCGACGGCCGCGGTCCAGCAGCGAGACGCCCGCGTGGCGCTCCAGGGAACGCACCCGCGCGCTGGCCGACGGCAGGCTCAACCGCATCCGCCGCGCGCCCGCGGTGATCGACCCTTCGGTGACGACGTGCACGAAGAGCCGGAGATCGTCGAGGTCGTAACGCATGCGTGTCAGCCTATGGCCCAGACAGAGGCTGGCTGCGGAGATCACGCATTGCGCGCCCCGGTCGCGGCGGGTGATGCTCGGCGGGTGCCCGAGTTGCTGATGCTCGTACTGGCCGGACTCGCCGCCGGTGGGTTGAACGCGGTCGGCGGCGGGGGCACCTTCGTCGCGTTGCCCGCGCTGGTCGCCGCCGGGCTCACGCCGGTCACCGCGAACGCGGCCACCACCGTCGCGCTGGTGCCGGGTGCGGCGGTCAGCGCGTGGGTGTTCCGCCGGGAAATCCACCCGGTGGGCGGCACTTCGCTGCCCGCGCTGACCTCGATGAGCGTGCTCGGCTCCGCGCTCGGGGCCGGGCTGCTGGTGGTGCTGCCGTCGTCCTCGTTCGACGTCGCGGTGCCGTGGCTGCTCGCCTTCGCCACCGTGGTGCTGGCGTTCGGCCGCCCGCTCGCGCGCCGCCTCGGCACGCTGGACGTGGCGGGCGGGATGAGCGCGAAGGCGGTGCTGGCCGGTCAGTTCCTGCTCTGCATCTACGGCGGTTACTTCGGCGGAGCCGTAGGCATCCTGATGCTCGCGCTGTGGAGCGTCGGCCTCGGGCTGGACGCGGCGGTGGGCAACCCGATGCGGGTCGCCCAGATCGCCGCGGTGTTCCTCGCCGCGACCGTGTTGTTCCTGTTCGCCTCGGACGTGCTCGCCGAACCGGTGCCGTTGCTGGTCGTGCTCGGCAGCGCGATCGCCGGTGGGTTCGCCGGCGCGCAGTGGGCGCGGCGGCTGCCCGCGTGGCTGGTGCGCGGCATCGTGCTGGCCACCGCGGCCACCATGACGGTGCTGTACTTCGTGAAGTCCGCTTAGAGCTGCCAGAGCCGGTCGAGCAGGCGCTTGCGGAAGTCGGTGTGCTCGTACCAGTCGAGATCGGTCTGGGTGGGCCAGGTGACCTTGACCCGCAGCCCGCTGAGCCGGGCGTGCGTGCGGTTGCGGCGGGGGAACGCGCCCGGCGCCCCCAGCGGGAACAGCGCCGCGTCGAGTTGGAGGGTGCCTTGGTGGGCGGGAAAAGTCATGGCACCCCCGGGCTCGGGCAGTTGAGTGGACAGGTGTTCACTGTGACCGAACGGGGGAGTGCCGTCAATCATTCGGGCGAGTGAAGATCGGCTTCCCGGACGAGATCACACCCGCTGTCGAATCCGCCCGCGCTCGCGCGTCGAGGGAGATGAGTGCGCCGATCACGGCGCCGCGACGAGCGGAGAGAACATGCGGAAACTGGTGGTCATCGCCTTCACCTCGCTGGACGGGGTGATGCAGGCGCCGGGCGGCCCGGACGAGGACACCGGCGGCGGCTTCACCCACGGCGGCTGGGCCGCGCCGCTGGTGGACGAGCCGACGATCGAGCTGATGACCGGGCTGACCAGCCGGGCGGGCGCGTTGCTGCTCGGCCGCAGCACGTACGAGGTGTTCGCTGAAAGCTGGCCGCTGACCGAGGCGGATGACCCGGTCGGCTCACTGCTGAACCCGATGCCGAAGTACGTCGCGTCGCGCACGCTGAAGACGGTGGAGTGGCAGAACTCCACGTTGCTCACCGGCGACGTGCCCGAGGCCGTGCGCGCGCTCAAGGCGCAGGACGGCCGGGAGATCCAGGTGCACGGCAGTGCCGGGCTGATCCAGACGCTGCTGCGGCACGACCTGGTCGACGAGATGCAGGTGCTGACGTTCCCGGTGCTGCTCGGCTCCGGGAAGCGGTTGTTCGGCGAAGGCACCGTGCCCGCCGGGCTGCGGCTGGTCGGCTCGGCCACGTTGCGCACCGGCGTGGTGGCCGGCCGGTACGCGCGTGACGGCGAACCGGTCTACGGTGCGCTGGGGCCGGAAACCGGGAACTGGTGAAGGGACGACCGATGCCGCAGTACGCGATCCTGATCTACGAGAAGGAGCTGCCGGGCGGGGTGGCGGACATCCCGCCGGAGGTGATGGAGGCCAACCTGCGCGTCGGCGAGCAGATCGAGGCGATGGGCGCGCGGGTGGTGCACGAGCAGGGGCTGCAGCCGGTGGCGCGGACCCGGACCATCCACAAGGGAGGGTTGGTCACCGACGGGCCGTTCCTGGAGAGCAAGGAAGTGATCGCGGGCTTCTTCGTGGTGGAGACCGAGGACTTCGACACCGCGGTCGCGATCGGCAAACTGCTGCCGATCATGGACGGCGCGGTCGAGGTGCGGCCGTTGTTCGAACCGTGAGCACCGCCGCGGCGGCGATGGCGGACGCGCACCGGCGCGAGTGGGCCCAGGTGCTCGCCGCGACGGTGCGCGTCACGCGTGACCTCGGGCTGGCCGAAGAATGCGTCCAGGACGCCTACGCCGCCGCGCTGGTGGACTGGACGGCCAACGGCGTTCCGGCGAATCCCGGTGCCTGGCTGAACACCGCCGCCCGGCGCAACGCGCTCGACCTGCTCCGCCGGTCCAGGACGCTGCGGTCGAAGCTGCACCTGCTGGTGGAGCCGGTGGAGGCCGCCGAGCCCGCGCGGGACGACCGGCTGAGGCTGGTTTTCCTGTGCTGCCACCCGGCGTTGTCGGTGGAGGCGCAGATCGCGCTCACCCTGAGGCTGGTGTGCGGGGTGAGCACGGCCGGGATCGCGGACGCGTTCCTGGTCACCGAGACCACCATGGCCGCGCGCCTGACCAGGGCGAAGAAGAAGATCGCCGCCGCCGGGATCCCGTTCCGGATGCCGGGCCCGGCCGAGTTGCCGGACCGGCTGGACGCGGTGCTGACCGTGCTGCACCTGGCCTTCACCGCCGGGCACACCGCGCCCGCCGGCCCGGAGCTGACCGACGACGACCTGGCGGGGCGCGCGGTGGACCTGGCTCGGTTGCTGCACTTGCTGTTGCCGGGGGAGCGGGAGGTGTGCGGGCTGCTGGCGCTGATGCTGGCGGGTTACGCGCGGCGGGGTTCTCGCCAGGGGGAGGGGTTGCTGCGACTGTCCGAACAGGACCGTTCTTTGTGGGATCGGGAGCTGATCGCCGAGGCGGATCGGCTGGTGGTCGCCGCGTTGCGGGGCGGGCGCCCGGGGCGGTTCGCGCTGCAGGCCGCGATCGCCGCGCTGCACGCCACGGCGCCGTCCTATGAGGACACCGACTGGAGCCAGATCCTGGTGCTGTACGGGGAGTTGGCGCGGGTGTGGCCGTCGCCGGTGGTGGCGCTGAACCGGGCGGTGGCACTGGCGATGGCCGATGGCCCCGAGGCGGGACTGGCGGAGGTCGTGGCGCTGGAGGGGGATGAGCGGCTGGCCGGGTACCACTACCTGCCCGCCGTGAAGGCCGACCTGCTGCGCCGCCTCGGGCGGTTCGGGGAGGCGGCGGTGGCTTATGAACGGGCACTCGCCCTGGTGGGGAACGAGGTGGAACGCGCCTTCCTGCGGGGCCAGCTGGCACAGCTGGGCCGGTAGCGCCGCGCCCAAAGCCGCCGGTTAGAGGGGGCTCGGCGGGTCGGCGGCGCGCTCGGTGGGGTGGTGGTGGCGGAGGCGGCCAGGCCAGGCGGCCCGGTCGGGAGGTGGCGCCGGGTTTAGCGCAGTTCGGTCAAGAGGCGCCGCGTGCGGGCTGGGGCTGTTGGGGGCAGGGCCTCCAGGATGCTGCCCAGGGTGTCCGCGGCCAACGACTGTCGCCAGGCTTCGTGAGCGGAGGCCATTTTCGCGGCCAGGATGCAGGTGTTCCGGCAGTCCTCCGCAGGGAGGGCGCCCCGGCCCTGCTGGCGGATTTCCCGGCACTCATACGGCGACGACCCCCCGTCGACCGCCTCGACGATGGCCAGCAGGGTGATCTCCCCCGCCGGCTTCGCCAGCCGGAAACCCCCGCGCGGACCGGTCGACGCGGTCAGGATCCCCGCCCGCACCAGCGCCTTCAACTGCTTGGCCAGGTACGGCGCCGGCAGGTCGAAGTACTCCGCGAGCTGGTTCGTCGACGCGCTGGCCCCCGGCTCGAGCTGCGCCAGGCTGGTCGCGCAGTGCAGGGCCCATTCGGTGCTGACCGGAAGCTTCACGCCCACCAGTCTATAGGCGACATTGTGGACCCGCAAAGTCCGTGATAGCTTCGGGCCGACAACGAAGGAGTCGAACATGCGAATCGCAGTGGCCGGGGCCACCGGGAACATCGGCGCGCTCACCGTGGCGGCCTTGGAGCGCCAGGGACACGACGTGGTGCGGATCAGCCGCTCACTCGGCGTGGACCTCTCGACCGGAGCCGGACTCGACGAGGCGCTGACCGGTGTCGAGGCCGTCGTCGACGCGATCAACGCGCCCGCCGCCGACGAGGCGGCGACGGTCGCCTACCTCGGGACGGCGACCCGGCACCTGCTCGCCGCCGAGGCGCGCGCCGGGGTGCGCCACCACGTCCTGCTTTCGATCGTCGGCATCGCCGAGGTCGGCGGCAACGCGCACTACGCCGGGAAGCGCGAACAGGAGCGACTCGTCGAAGCGGGTCCGGTGCCCTGGACGATCGTGCCCGCGACGCAGTTCCACGACTTCGCCGAGATGGTGACCGGCTGGACCGAACAGAACGGTGTCGCGACCATCGCGCCGTTGCTGGTGCAGCCGATCGCGCCCGCGGATGTGGCGGCCGTGCTCGCCGAGATCGCGCTGGGTGACCCGAAGGGGCGCTACCCGGACGTCGCCGGACCCGAGACGCAGGACCTCGTCGACATGGCCCGGCGGACGCTGGCCGTGCGGGGACGCGAGATCAAACTGGTTCCCACCTGGGACGGCGTTTTCGGCGTGTCGATGTCGGGCAACGCCCTGCTGCCGAAAGAGGACGCCCGGCTGGAATCCACGACTTTCGACGAGTGGTTGTCCGGGCGGGATTAGGCCGGGAAAGTCCACATCTGGTCCCCAATTGTCCACCCGCCGTTCCGTAATCTCAGGTCCGGTTCGGCGGTGAACGGAGATCAGGGATGGTGGCACTGGGGGAGCGGAAACGCCGCCGCCGCCGGGATTCCCGGACGCCGTACCTGCTCATCGCTCCCGCGGTGCTGGCGATGCTGGCCTTCCTGGTCTACCCGGTGGCCAGCGTCGTCTACTACAGCCTCCAGCACCGCCAGCTCAGCAAGCCGTGGCTGGACGGGTTCGCCGGCCTGGACAACTTCACCAGGATGCTCACCGACGACCCGTTGTTCTGGCAGAGCCTCGCGTTCACCGCCAAATGGGTCACCGTCGAGGTCGCCCTGCAGTTCGTGCTCGGCCTCGCGCTCGCGTTGATCGTGAACGAGACCTTCGTCGGCCGGGCCGTCGCGCGGGCGCTGGTGTTCTCCCCGTGGGCCGTGTCCGGGGTGCTCACCACCGGCATCTGGGTGCTGCTCTACAACCCGACCACCGGACTTTCCCGCTACCTCGCCGATCTCGGGCTGATGGAGTACGGCGCGGCGCCGCTGGCCGATCCGTCGACCGTGTTCTCCGCCGCGGTGCTCGCCGAACTCTGGCGCGGGGTGCCGTTCTTCGCGATCCTGCTGCTCGCCGATCTCCAGGGCGTGCCCAAGGACCTCTACGAAGCCGCGTCGGTGGACGGCGCCGGCCGGGTCCGCCGGTTCGTGCACATCACGCTGCCGCACCTGCGCGACACCATCATCCTCGCCACCCTGCTGCGCGCGGTCTGGGAGTTCAACAACGTCGACCTGCTCTACACGCTGACCGGCGGCGGGCCCGCGCACCAGACGACCACGCTGCCGCTGTACGTGGCCGCCACCGCCGCCCAGTCCCACGACTTCGGGTACGGCTCCGCGCTGACCATGGCCGGGTTCCTGATCCTGACCTTCTTCTCCATCCTCTACCTGCGCCTCGGCCGGTACGGAGCACAGCGATGAGCACGACCGAAGCGGCGCCGCCGATCGCCCCGCCGAAGGCCCCGGAAACCCGGCGCGCCAAAACCCGCTGGGAGATCTACGTTCCGCTCGGCCTGTACCTGGTGTTCACCCTGGTGCCGTTCTACTGGATGGTGGTCTTCGCGGTGCGCCCGCGCGGGTCGTCCTCGCTGGTGCCGTGGCCGGTTTCGCTGGAGAACTTCGAAACGGTCTGGAACGGCATGGGGTTCGGCGTGTTCTTCCAGAACAGCTTCCTGGTCGGGGTGGCCTCGCTGGTGGCGACCACGGCGATCGCGCTGCCCGGCGGCTACGCGCTGGCCCGGTTCCGCTTCCGCGGCAGGCGGGTTTTCCTGATCTCCCTGCTGTGCAGCCAGTTCATCCCCGGCGCGATGATGCTGATCCCTCTGTTCGAGATCTTCCGCACGCTCGGCCTGGTGAACAGCCTGAGCAGCCTGGTGATCGCCGAAACCGTGTTCCAGCTGCCGCTGTCGCTGGTGCTGATCAGCGGGTTCATCGCGAGCATCCCGGTGGAACTGGAGGAGGCCGCGCAGGCCGACGGCTGCACCCGCACGCGTGCCTTCTTCGCGGTGGTGCTGCCGCTGCTGCGGCCAGGGCTGGTCGCGGTCGGTTCGTTCGCCTTCATCCACAGCTGGAACAACTTCCTGTTCGCGCTGATGTTCGTCAGCGACCAGGACAAGTTCACCGTGCCGGTCGGGCTGGCGTTCACCCTCGGCGAGTTCAGCGTGGACTTCGGCGCGCTGGCCGCCGGTGGCGTGGTGGCCGCGCTGCCGGTGGTGCTGGTGTTCGCGGTGGTGCAGCGGTACCTGGTGCAGGGCCTGTCGGCGGGTGCGGTGAAGGGATGAGCGTGGATCCGGTGCGGGTGGTGCTGGCGGGGGTGCACGGGCACGGCCGGTGGCACCTGGACAACCTGCGCCGGCTGGCCGACCGGGGCGCGGTGCGGCTGGCCGGGGTGTGCGACACGCGGCCGGTGGACGCCGCGCAGCTGGCCGGGTTCGGCAAGCCGGAGCAGTCCGGCAAGCTCGCCCCGCTGATCCGGCACACCGGCGCCGAACTGGTCATCCTGGCCACCCCGATCCACACGCACGCCGAGCTGGGCACCGAGGCGCTGCGCGCCGGGGCGCACCTGCTGCTGGAGAAACCGCCCGCCGGCAGCTACGCCGACTACACGCGACTGTCCGAAGTGGTCAGTTCGACCGGGCTCGCCTGCCAGGTCGGCTTCCAGAGCCTCGGCTCGGCCGCGTTGCCGTACCTGCGCGAACTGCTCGCCGGTGACCGGCTCGGCCAGGTGCGCGGGATCGGCGTGGCCGGTGCCTGGGCGCGCCCGGCGGCCTACTTCGAACGCGCGCCGTGGGCGGGGAAGCGGCGGCTCAACGGTTTCGCGGTGACCGACGGCGCGCTGACCAACCCGTTCGCGCACGCGGTGGCGAGCGCGTTGTCGCTGGCCGGGGCCGAGGAACCCGAGTCGCTGCGCGAAATCGACGTGGAGCTGTACCGGGCCAACCCGATCGAGGCCGACGACACCTCCTGCGTCCGGCTGCGGGTGGCGGGCGGCACGGTGATCACCGTCGCGGTGTCGATGTGCGCGGAACGCCGTCACGAGCCCGCGGTGGTGGTGCACGGCGAACACGGGCAGGCGGAGCTGACCTACACCACCGACGAGGTGTGCCTGCGCCGCCCCGGCGAGCCGGACGAGATCACCCGGCACGCGCGGACCGATCTGCTGGAGAACCTGGTGGCGCACATCCGGACCGGCGCCGAGCTGCTGGTTCCGTTGCGGCGCACCGGGGCCTTCATGCGCGTGGTCGACGCGGTCCGGCGCGCGGCCGAGCCGCGGCCCATCCCGCCGACGCACCTCGCCGGGCAGAACGGCGGGCGGGTGCTGGCCGGGATCGAGCGGCTGACCCGCCGCAGCGCGGAGAACCTGGCGCTGTTCTCCGAACTGGAGGTGCCGTGGGCGCCCGCCGAACTGCCGCTGCGTGCCGGTGACCGCGACGTCGCGGCGTACCGCTGGTACACCGACGGCCTGCCCGCGACCGTCGCCCCGCGCCCCCACCTCTACTCGGTGCGCACGCTCGGCGGGACCGAGGTCAGCGAGACCGCGCCACCGGACCACCCGCACCACCTCGGTGTCGGCCTCGCGGTGTCCGATGTGGACGGTACGAACTTCTGGGGCGGGCGCACCTACGTCCAGGGGCAGGGCCCGCGCTGGCTGGGCGACCACGGCAGCCAGCGCCACCTCCGGTTCACCCGCCGGGAATCCTGCGGCTTCACCGAACTGCTGGAGTGGGTGGACGCCGAAGACCGGGTGCTGGCCCGTGAACGCCGCACGGTGATCGCCCGCCGCCACAAGCCATCGCGGCTGCCTGGCTGCTGGGAACTGGACTTCACCTTCCGGCTCGACGGCGCGGGCCGCCTGCCGCTGACCATCCGCAGTTCGCACACCAAGGGCCGGGCCGGGGCCGGGTACGGCGGTTTCTTCTGGCGCGCCCCGGCTTCCTCGACCCGGCGCCGCGTGTTCACCGCCGAGGCCGACGGCGAGGACGCGGTCAACGGCGGTGCCGCCGACTGGGTCGGGCTCTCGGGCAGCTCACCGTCCGGCCGGGACTGGACCCTGCTGTTCACCCAGTGCGGCCCCGACCGCGACCGCTGGTTCGCCAGGGAACGCGACTACCCCGGCATCGGGCCGGGCCTGGCCTGGGAGCGGCCGCTGAGCACCGGATCGGTGACCAGGCGGATCCGCACCGTCGTGGCCGACGGGCGGCTGGACCGCCGGACCGCGGCCGCGCTGATCCGCCGGACAAGCGAAAGGTAGGTTTTCCGATGGGCAGGTTCCGACGCCCGTGGCGGACGGCCGCGGCACTGCTGCTGACCATGGCCACCGCTCTTCCCGCACTCGCCGCCTGCGGTTCCGAAGCCGCCGGCGGGGTCACCACGATCACCTTCTGGGACGACAACGGCGGTCCGGCGCGCACCCCGGTCTGGCAGCACATCATCGCCGAGTTCGAGAAGGCCAACCCCACCATCAAGGTGGAGTACGTGGGCATCCCGATCGCGCAGGCGCAGCAGAAGTACGACACCGCGGTGGCCGGCGGCGGCCTGCCCGACGTGGGCGGGGTGACCACGGCGATGCTGGCGAACCTGGTGCCGCAGCGCGCGCTGGAGCCGGTGGACGACCTGTTCGGCGCCAGCCCGCTGGCCGGGCAGTTGAACGAGCGCATCGTCGGCTCGGTGCGCCAGACCGTGCCGGACGGCAAGCTGTACCTGCTGCCGATCTCCACCAACACCGGGGTGTTCTGGGCGCGCAAGGACTGGCTCGCCGAAGCCGGGTTGCCCGAACCGGAGACCTGGGACCAGTTGTTCGCCGCGATCGAGCGGTTCACCGCGCCGGGGCAGAACCGGTACGGCTTCACCATTCGCGGTGGCGCCGGGTCGATCGCGCAGATGCTCGAGGTGGTCTACGGGCAGTCCGGCATCACGAAGATGTTCGAGCCGGACGGCCGGTCCACCGTCGACGACCCGCGCAACGTGGCCGCGCTGGAACGGCTGGCCGGGCTGTACAAGCGGTTCACCCCGGAAGCCGATCTGACCAACGACTACGCGAAGATGGTCGCCCAGTTCGGCGGCGGCAACATCGGCGTGATGCAGCACAACGTCGGGTCCTACCAGGACCAGGTGAAGGCGCTCGGCGCGGACAAGGTGGTCGCGCTGCCGGTGCCGAAGTCGGCCGCCGGGACCAGGGCGGTGCTCTCCCACCCGACCACCGGGCTCGGCGTGTTCAGCCAGGGCGAGCACACCGAGGCGGCGTTCAGGTTCGCCGAATTCGCCGCGAGTCCGGCGATGAACACCTACTGGGCCGAGCAGACCGGCACGCTGCCGGTGAACAGCGGGGTCACCGCGAGCGATCCGGCGAAACCGCAACCCGGGGTGGCGCTGGCGAAGGTGCTCGCCGAGCCGTCCACCACCGTGGTCCAGATGCCCTACCACCTGCCGGAGTTCAACTCCATCACCAAAACCGAGTCCGAGCCGGGATTCCAGAAGGTGCTGCTCGGCGAACTGTCCGCAAAGGACTTCCTCACCGAACTGGCCGGGAAACTGGGCCGGGCGCAGGCGGAGTACCAGCAGCGCACGGGGTGAGCCCGCATATTCCACCCGTTGTTCGTGATTCTCCACATCCGGCTGCCTAACGTGGGAAATCGAGGGACGGACAACCGGAATTAGGAGTCAAGTCATGCGCAGATCGTTCGCCAGGCGAAGCCTGCCCGGCCTGCTCACCGTGGCCGCGGCCGCGGCGCTCACGGTGGCCACCGCCGGCCCCGCGGCCGCCGCGGGCACGCCGACCGGATTCGCCGCGGGCACCACCGGCGGCGGCAGCACCCCCGCGGTCACCGTGACCACCGCTTCGGCGCTGATCAGCGCGATGCAGTCGAGCAGCCCCGCGGTGATCAGGGTCAGCGGCACCATCTCGATCAGCGGGATGCAGGACGTGAAGTCGAACAAGACGCTGATCGGCGTCGGCTCCGGCGCCACCATCACCGGCGGCGGGCTGGACGTCGACAGCGCCACCAACGTGATCATCCAGAACCTGAACTTCCGGAACTGGGCCGACGACGCGATCAACGTCACCGACGCCTCGACCAAGATCTGGATCGACCACAACACCTTCAGCGACGGCTACGACGGCGCCGTGGACATCAAGCGCGCCTCGGACTACGTGACCGTGTCGTGGAACAAGTTCACCTCGCACGACAAGACCATGCTGCTCGGGCACAGCGACGGCAACGGCAGCCAGGACCGCGGGCACCTGCGGGTCAGCTACCACCACAACTACTTCGACGGCACCGGGCAGCGCCACCCGCGCGTGCGCTTCGGCAACCCGGTCCACGTGTACAACAACTACTACGGTGGCGTGACCGACTACGGCGTCGCGTCCACGGTGGAAGCCGGGGTGCTCGTCGAGGGCAACTACTTCGAGAACACCAAGGACCCGTTCCACCGCGGTGAGGGCAGCTCGCCCGGCGGCTCGCTGGTCGCGAAGAACAACCACTTCGTCAATTCCGGCTCCGGTGACCAGGGTGGTTCGGTGAACTCCGTGCCGTACTCGTACAGCCTGGACCAGGCCTCCTCGGTGAAATCCATCGTGCAGGGCGGAGCCGGGACCGGAAAGGTCGGCTGAACCGGTTCAGCCGCGGGCCCCGGCCACCCCGGGGCCCGTTTTCGATGTTATCGTTAACACCCGTTCTGCCCTAGCAGTTCACGGTCCGCCGCCACTAGGTTGCAGGCAGTTCCGCCGCAACCACTTCGTCGATGAGGACGAGCGAGGCGAGCATGACCGGACACCGCCGGGCGATCGGCCTGGTGACGGCCAACATCGATCTGGGCGTGGCGCCCGCGGTCTTCTCCGGGGTGCTGGCCGCCGCCCGCCGCCACGACGTGGACCTGATCTGCTTCCCCGGCGGGGAGATCGGCACCGCCGACCAGCCGGCCAACGCGGTCTACCACCTGGTCACCCCGGGCCTGGTGGACGGGTTGATCTGCTGGGCCTCCGCGCTTGGCCTGCCGGAACGCCATCCGCGCGCGGAGAAGTTCGGCCGCCGGTTCGGCCGGGTGCCGATGGTCTGCCTCAACGGCGCGATCGGCGCCCAGCGGCCGCTGACCCTGGACAGCTACCAGGGCATGTGCAAGGCCATCGACCACCTCATCGGCGTGCACGGCCGCCGCGACCTGGCCTTTCTCCAGGGGCCCGTGCGGAATCCGGTGACCGCCGACCGGTTGCGCGCCTACCACGACACGCTCGACCGCTACAAGATCCGTCCGGATCGCGCGCTGGTGTCCTCACCGGTGGAGTTCCGCCGGGACGCCGGAGCCGCGGCGATGCGGGTGCTGCTCGACGCGCGGCGGCTCGAACCCGGCCGCGACTTCACCGGCTTGGTGGCGTGCAGCGATTTCCTGGCCGCCGAAGCGATCGCGGTGCTCACCGAACGCGGGGTGCGGGTGCCCGAGGACGTGGCGGTGATCGGGTTCAACGACTCGCCGGAGGCCCGGTTCTGCTCGCCGCCGCTGACCTCGGTGTCGATGCCGTTCGCCGAATTGGGCGGGCAGGCGGTGGAAACCCTGTTGTCCCGGCTCGGCGGTGATCCCGCGCGTGGCCGGTCGGCGCCGGTGGCCGAACTCGTGCTCCGCCGGTCGTGTGGTTGCGCGGGGGAGCCACCGGCGAGGGAATGCGCGGGATTCACCGCCACCGTGCGGAAACACGGCATTCCCGCGGAAAACGGCCGGCGTTTGGAAGTGGCGTTCCGCGCGGCGCTGGCCGGGGAACCGGCCGTCGATTTCCCGGCTTTCGCGGCGAAAATGGCGGAAGGCGGGGACGCCGACGCGTGGGACGAAATCCTGCTCGCACTGGACGAAGGCAGCGAACTGATTTCCCGGGCACGGATCGCGGTGGCCGGCAATGCCCGGCGAATGCTCGAATACGAACGCTGGCAGGCCGAGCAGACCGCCCAGCGGCTGCGGGAAACCGGGGTGGCGCTGGCGTCCGTTGTGGACGAACGGGAGCTCACCGCGGTGCTGGCGCGCCAGCTCCCGCTGCTCGGCGTCGGCGACTGGAAGCTCTCGATCGGCCCGGCCACCGCGCTCACCCGGTCCGACGTGCTGCACGGCGATCGGCGCAGCACCTGGATCGCGGTCCCGCTGCAGGTCCGCGAGGAACCGCTCGGCATCGGCCTGTTCGAGGCCGGGCCGCCGGACGGCGGGTTCTACCGCGCGCTCGGGGAGCAGATCTCGTCCGCGGTGCAGGACATCCGGCTGTTCCGCGAGGTCGAGGCGGCCGAAGAGGCGGACAGCGTGAAGACCAGCCTGCTGGGCAAGATGACCGAGGAACTGCGGGCACCGGTCGAGGCGATCCTCAAGGACTCGGTGGGGGCACTGGCGGCCGGTCCGCCGCCCGAGGTCCGCGACGCGCTGAACCGGATCACCGCCGGGGCCGAGTACCAGCTCGGCGTGCTCGGCGACCTGCTCGAACTCGCCGACGCCGAACTCGACTCGCTCAAGCTGTGCGCCGGGCTGATCGATCCGCGGGAACTGCTCGCCGAAGTGTTCGGGGAACAGGGTTCGGGCAGGCTGCCGCTGATCGAGGCCGACGGGCAGCGGCTGCGGCAGGCGCTGCTCACGCTCAGCCGCAGCCTCGGGCACCGCGCCCGGCGGACCGTCGAGGCCGACGTGCTGCCGCCGCACCTGCGCATCCGCGTGAGCTACGAGGGCACCGGCACGCCGAGGGGCGGGCTCGGGTTGTCGATTGCGCGGCGGTTGATCGCACTGCACAACGGTTCGCTGCGCTTCGAGACCGGTTCGGCGGGCGGCACCTTCCACCTGTTCCTCCCGCTACCGGGACCGCAGGGGCGGGCGCTGCCGGACGAGGCGGCCGACTCGCTGCTGTGCGTGGCGGACGGGCCCGCGCCCGAGGAGGCGGTCGCGGCGGCCGGGCTGGCGGGGTTGTCCGTGCTGAAGCTGGGCACCGGCGACGACGTGGCCGCGGTGGTCGACGAGAACCGGCCTGCCGCGGTCGCCTGGGACACCACCGCGCTGCGGCCGGAGCACTGGGCGGTGCTGCGGCAACTGCACGACCACCCGAAGCTGCGGCGCACCCCGTTCCTCGCCTACGCCGCCGCGCACGGGCGCGACCTGCACGAGGTGATCGCCGCCGTGCGCCCGGTGGAACTGGCCGGGCTGGCGGTGATCGCCGATCCCGATCCGCGGGCGCAGGCGGGCACGCAGCAGCTGATCGCCCAGCTGCGGCCGGGGCACCTGGCGCTGACCGCGCCGGACGGGGCCACCGCGTTGTCGCTGATCGGCCACGACGTGCCGAACCTGCTCGTGCTGTCGCGGCAGCTGCGGGACATGGACGCCTTCGACGTGCTGGAGCGCCTGCACGGCGACGCCCGGCTCAGCGACCTGCCCGCGCTGGTGCTCACCGGCGACGAACTGACCTACGACGACGTCCGGCGGGCCGCACCGCACGCGCGCACGGTGTTGCTGGGCAAGGGCATCCTCTCCGACGCCGAGACGATCACCCTGCTGCGGCGGCTGCTCGACCCGAAGCGGCCGCCGAACCGGCAGGAGGTCCAGCGCGCGGTGGTCTACCTGCACCAGAACTACCAGCACCAGATCACCCGGCGGCAGGTGGCGAAGGCGGCCGAGATGAGCGAGGACTACCTGAGCCGCCGGTTCCACCGCGAGCTGTGCGTCTCGCCGTGGGAGTACCTGACCCGGCTGCGCATCGCGCGGGCGAAGGAGCGGCTGCAGGAGACCGACGACAGCATCCAGGCCATCGCCCGGCAGGTCGGCTTTCACGACCGCGCCTACTTCAGCCGGATCTTCCGGAAGCACACCGGGGTGCCCCCGCAGAGCTTCCGCTGCCTCCGCCGGTGACCGTTAATCCGTACTTACCAACGCGCATTACTCAGTCATTGTCCAACCAGTACCTAATTTTGTTCTGAACGAACGAAAGTAGGTGACGAGCGGGGGTGTCCTGGGTCACTCTTCGTGGGCCGGTTGTCACCGGTGTCTCCCCGACCCACTTCCCTGCCGAAAGTGAGTTGCCGGTCATGTCCAAGAAGACCCTGCGGCGCACCCCCGCCGCCATCGCCGTGCTGGCGGGCGCCACCGCCCTGTTCAGCGGCGCCCCGGCTTCGGCCGCCGTCGAAGGCTATTCGACCGTGGTGCAGAACGCCGCGGTCAGCTCGATCACCTCGAGCCTCGGCGTGAGCACCGCCGCGGCCGAGCAGGTGCTGCGCGTGCAGGACGCCAGCGCCCGCACCCTCGACCGCGTCGAGTCGGCGCTGGCCGGACGGCACGCCGGTGGTTTCCTCGACGCCGCCGGCCTGCCGGTGGTCAACGTGCTCGACGCCGCCGGTGCCGCCGAGGCGCAGCGCGCCGGGGCCACCGCGAACGTGGTCAAGTACTCCCTGTCCCAGCTGGACTCCGCCCGCGCCGCGCTCGAAGCGCTGCCCGCGGTCCCGCACACCACGATCGGGACCGACGAGAAGGCCAACCAGGTCGTGCTCACCGTGTCCGACGCGGCCGTGGGTGCCGAAGCGCTGGTCGCCAAGGCCGGCGCGCTCGGCGACGCGGTGCGCGTGGAGCACACCACCGGCACGATGAGCAAGGCCATCTACAACGGTGAGGCCATCACCGGCGGCGGCACCCGCTGCTCGGCGGGCTTCAACGTCAACCGCGGCGGCCAGCTGCACATCCTCGACGCCGGCCACTGCACGCGCGCGGTGTCGCAGTGGAACGTCGGCCCGTCGGTGGGCGCCAGCTTCCCGACCAACGACTACGGCCTGATCCGCAACACCACCGGCAGCGGCCCGGGCGCGGTGACCCTGTGGAACGGCTCCACCCAGCGGATCAGCTCCGCCGCGAACGCCCGCGTCGGCCAGCAGATCTGCAAGAGCGGCAGCACCACCCGGCTGACCTGCGGCGTGGTCGAGGCCACCAACGTCACGGTCAACTACCAGGAGGGCCCGGTCTACCAGACCGTGCAGACCAGCGCCTCGGTCAACCCCGGTGACTCGGGCGGCTGCCTGTTCTCCGGCAGCGTCGGCCTCGGCATCACCTCCGGCATGGGCGGTGGGAACTCCTACTTCCAGCCGGTCGTGGAGGCACTCAACGCCTACGGTGCTTCGCTGACCTGATCTCCCCCGCGGCCCCACCCGCGTGCCCCCGAGGCCCCCGCCTCGGGGGCACGTCCCTGCCTGTGCTTAGGGTAGGCAAACCTGGGAGGGGGAGCATGCGAGCGGAATGGCTGACCGGGGACGCGGTGATCACCTCGGAGGCGCGGCTGCGGGAGATCGTGCCGCCGCCGGCGCCGGTGATCGCCGACAAGGCCACCGACCACGTCGACGCGGAGTCGGCCCGGTTCCTGGCGCGGGCGACCTTCTGCCTGGTCGCGTCGCGCGGGCCGGACGGTTCGCTGGACCTGTCGCCGCGGGGTGACCCGCCCGGCCAGGTGCTGGTGCTCGACGACAAGCACCTGGCGATCGCCGACCGCCGGGGCAACCGCCGCGCCGACACCCTGCGCAACCTGCTGCACCACCCCGAGATCGGGCTGTTGTTCCTGGTGCCCGGGGTGGAGCACGCGCTGCGGGTCAACGGCACCGCGCGGATCGTGCGGGCACCGGGGCTGCTGGAGCTGTTCGACGGGGAGCCCGCGCTGGCGGTGGTGGTCGAGGTCGCCGAGCTTTTTGTCCACTGTGGACAAGCGCTGAAGCGGTCCGGGTTCTGGGATCCGCCTTCGTGGACCGAGGACGTGCCGAACGCGGTGGAGTTGTGGCGGAGCCAGACCGCGGGGCGCTTCGACTGAACGCCGCATACCGGGAGACGACCGGACCGGTCCCCGCCTGGCACCGTGGTGGACAGCGGCCCACCCCGCGGAAGGAGGCGACCCGGTGCGGATCCTGGTCACGACGGTGGCGTTGCCGGGGCACTTCTTCCCGCTGGTCCCGCTCGCCTGGGCGGGCCGGGCGGCGGGGCACGAGGTGCTGGTCGCCTGTGCCGCGGAGTTCGTGCCGACGGTGCTCGGTTCCGGCCTGCCCGCGGTGTCGACGGGCGCCGGTGAGCGCTTCGACGACGTCAGCGCCGACGACCGCCCGGCCGCCGGGCTGACCCAGCAGCGCATGGCGCACGGCCGGGTGTTCGGCCGGATGGCCGCGCGGAACGTGCCGGGGCTGACCGCGATCGCGAAGACGTGGAAGCCGGACCTGGTGATCAGCGAGCGCGCCGAGTTCGGCGGGCCGCTGGTGGCGGCGAAGCTGGGGTTGCCGCAGGTGGAGCTGCACTGGGGGGTGGCCGAGCTGCCCGAGTACCGGACCGGTGCGGCGGCCGAGCTGGCGCAGCGCGGGCTGCCCGCCCCGCCGGTGCCGGAGCGCCTGCTCAACCCGTGGCCGCCGTCGCTGCGCAAGGCGTACGCGGCGCGGCACGAGGGGATCCGGACGATGTCGTACAACGGTGAGGCCCGGGTGCCGGACTGGGTGATGCGGCCGCGCCGACGGCCGCGGATCTGCCTGACGCTGGGCACGGTGGTGCCGCGGAGCGGGAGCAGCCAGGTCGCCCACGGTGCGGTGGACATCGTGCGCGCGTTGTGCGGGCTGGGCGCGGACGTGGTGGTGGCCATCGACGACCGGATCGCGGCGAGCTGGCCGCCGTTGCCCGCCGCGGTGCGGCACGTGGGGAGGTTGCCGCTGTCGCAGGTGTTCCCGGCTTGTGATGTGGCGGTCCACCACGGGGGACAGGGGACTTCGCTGACCGCGTTGGAGGCCGGGTTGCCGCAGCTGGTGCTGCCGGTCTTCGACGACCAGTTCGACAACGCGGACGCGGTGGTGCGCGCGGGGGCGGGGGTGCGGATGCTGCCGCAGGAGGTGGAACCGTCGGCGATCGCGGCGCGGTGCGCGGAGATCCTGGCGAGCGACGCGTACCGGCCGGCGGCGGAACTGGTGGCGGCGGAGATCGCCGCGCAGGCCACACCGGTGGAGGTCGTGCGCGGGCTGGGCTGGGGCGGAGGATTGCGGCGGGTTGCCTGAGGGCGCTCATCTGGTTGTCAGGCGAGTTCGGTGGTCAGCGTGGTTACGGTGGGCAGGTCGGGGAGCGAGAGGGTCAGGTCGGCGATGCGCTCCGCCTGCTGGGTGCTTACCGTGCGGGTGGCGTTGAGGCGGAACTTGGTGGCCAGTTCCTCAGTGGACAGGGGGTTGCCCGAGCCACCGCGGTTGGCGTCCACTCGTTCTTCCAGGTGCGTGCCGTCGCGGAGCCAGACGCGCAGGACGGCCGGGAACTGGTGCGGGAAGATCTCGTCGCAACGGGCGTCGGGGACGCAGGTGACCTTCGCCGCCAGTGCCAGGCGGGCGGGGTCCGCGGCGGCTTCGTCGGTGAAGTCCTCGTGGAACACGCCGAGGCCGCCACCGCCGAGCAGGCCCGCGGCCACCGTGTACGGGCCCGAAAACGCCGCGTGGTAACCGGATTCCGGGGCGATCTTCGCTTCCCGGGGTTCGCCGATGGTGCGCAGGACGGCGGTGGGGGCGCCCAGTTCGATGCGCTCAATCGCCCCCGGATCGACACCGCGGGCGGCGATGCGCCGGGCCGCGTCGATGCCCGCGTGGGTGAAGTGGTTGCAGGGATACGGCTTGAAGAAGATGCCGGGCAGTTCCCAGTCCTCGCCGAGGCCGTCGGTGATGGCGGCCAGGTTCGTCTGGTCACCGCAGAAGGCTTGCAGCAGACCGAAGCGTCCTTCGAGGACGGTCGGCGGGCCGGTGATCCCGGTTCGCGCGAGACCCGCCGCGGTGACCGCCGAGTGCGCCGCCCAGCCGCAGTGCACGCGTTTCACCGTGCCCCCGGTGCGGTTCGCCTCCAGCAACCCGGCGCCCATGCTGGACGCGATGCCGATCGCGTCGGCGACGTCCACATCGGACAGCATGGCCGAGGCCGCCGCCCCGCCGAGCGCACCGCAGATCGCGGTCGCGTGCAGGCCGCGTTCGAAGAAGACCGAGTTGCCCAGTTCCTCGTCGTAGCCCGCCATGCCGATCCGCACGGCGATCTCCACGCCGACACCGATCGCGTCCAGCAGCTGCGCGCCGGTGGCCCCCCGCGTCTCCGCGGTGGCCAGTGCGGCGGGCACCACCGAAGCCGACGGGTGCAGCACCGAGGGCAGGTGCGTGTCGTCGAAGTCGAGCGAGTGCGCGAGCGTGCCGTTGAGCAGGGCCGCGCTCGGTTCCGGCAGCCGGCCGGCGCCGATCGCGGTGGCACGGCCGTCGCCACCCCATTCGCGGACCAGCGTGCCGACCGCGGCCGCCGGGGGTTCGGCGGTGGCGGCCAGGCTGTTGCCGAGCACGTCGAGCACCCGCCTCGCGGCGTCGGCCCGTAGTTCGGCGGGGAGTCCCTTCTGACGCACCGACGAAGCGAAGGCGGCCAGCTGCCGCACCACGGTCATGCGCTCACCGCCGCGAGCGGGCGGATCGGGGAGCCGGTGCCGCCGGTGATCCGCAGCGGCGCCAGCAGGAAGGTGAACTCCCGCACGCCCGACGCGGCGATCTCCTCCAGGTTCAGGTGCTCCATGATGAAGATGCCCGACTCGACCAGCAGCACCCGGTGCACCGGCAGCACCGCGTGCCCGGCCCCGGCCGGGATCTGCTCGTAGGCGGTGGTGTCGGCCCCGGTGGCCACCACCCGCCGCGCGGCCAGCCACTGCCCGGCGCTCACCGTGGCGCCCGGGACGCCGGTCTGCTTGCCCAGGTAGGCCGGGGTGTCGTCGAAGTTGCGCGCCCAGCCGGTGCGGATCAGCGCCACGTCACCGGGGCCGGGTTCGGCACCGGCGAGTTCCGCGGCGGCGTCGAGGTCGTCGGCGGTGACGCCGTAACCACCGGGCAGGGTCGGCACCCCGTGCACCGCCGCCACGTCGAGCAGCACGGCGCGCCGCAGCAGGCCGGGGAGGTTCTCCGCGCCGTGGGTGGAGAACACCCCACCCTTCTGCGCCTCGGCGGCGTCCACCCCGCCGTGCAGTTCACCGCAGTGGCTCACGTGCGACAGCGCGTCGATGTGCGTGCCGACGTGCCCGCCGGTGACGATGATCTCGTTGGCGGCCGAGCCGCCGTCGGCCCGTTCCATGTCCCCGTGCCGCCGGATCAGCGTCATCCGGAACCCCGGGTGGTTCGGCGAGCACGGCATGCCGGTGAAGAACGGCTGGCCGAGCTCGATCAGCCGCACACCGCCGATGACGGCTTCGAGCAGCGGATCCTGGGTGCGTGTCATGACTTCGGGCCTTCCTTGGCGTTCAGGGCGACGTACTGGTCCGCGACCGAGAGCAGCCACCGCGCGCGCTCGAGCACCGCCTTGTCGACAAACTGTCCTTTGTGGTCGATCCAGGCCGCCTGGTCGTGGTCCACGACCGAACGGGCCCAGGCGACCTCCTCCTCGTCCGGCGCGCACACCTCGTGCACCACCGGCAGTTGCGCGGGGTGGATCACCGAACGGCCGAAGAACCCGGCCCGCCGCCCGGCCACGGTGTCCGCCCGCAACCCGCCGAGGTCGCGCACCGCGGTCCACACGCTCTGCACCGGGCTCGGCAACCCGGCGGCCCGCGCGGCGACCACCACGCGCGAACGCGGCCACGCCAGCGCCGGTCCGCTCGCGACCCGCAGATCGGCCGCGAGATCGGCCTCACCCAGGGAAATCCCGGCCACCAGCGGGTGCGCGGTGGCCAGCGTGAACGCGTTCTCCACGCCCAGCGCCGATTCCAGGATGGGGAACACCGGGACGCCGAGCCGGTCGGCGACCCGCCGCAGCTCACCGGCGTCCTCGCACTTGGGCACCCGCACCCCGGCCAGCGCGCCGGGCGAGCCGGCCAGTGCGCGGAGGTCGGCTTCCCCGGCGTCGCTGCCGGGGGCGTTGATCCGCACGTAGGCCTTGTTCTCCGCCAGCGTCGCCAGCACGTGCTTCCGCGCCTCGTCCTTTGTGGACGGCGATACCGCGTCCTCCAGGTCGAGGACCACCGCGTCGGCCTCGCCGGCGAGTGCCTTGGCCATCCGGTCCGGGCGGTCGCCGGGCACGTACAGCCAACTGCGCGCGATCACTTGATGACGCCCTTCTCCCGCAACGAATCCAGGTCGGTGATGCCGTAGCGCGCCAGCACCTGCTCGGTGTGCGCGCCGAGCGGCGCCCCGGTGGAGCGGATGTCACCGGGTGTCTGCGACAGCCGGAACAACACGTTCTGCATCTTCACCGGGCCGAGTTCCTCGTCGTCCAGCGTGGCGATCGTGCCGAGCGCCTGGAACTGCGGATCGGCCATGATGTCGGCGGCGTTGTAGATCGGCGCGACCGCCGCCTGCGCTTCCTCGAAGGCCTTGATCACCTCTTCGCGGTCTCGCTCGGCAATCCACGAACCCACGGCCTCGTCGAGTTCGTCGGCGTGCTGGGCGCGTTCCCGGCCGGAGGCGAACCACGGCTCGTCGATCAGTTCCGGCCTGCCGACCAGGCGCATCACCCGTTCCGCGATGGACTGCGCGCTGGTGGAGATCGCCACCCAGCGGCCGTCACGGGTGCGGTAGGTGTTGCGCGGCGCGTTGTTCGCCGACCGGTTCCCGGTGCGCTCCTGCAGCTCGCCCAGCTGGTCGTAGGCGATCAGCTGCGGCCCGAGCAGGGTGAGGATCGGCTCGATGATGGCCAGGTCGACCACCTGGCCCTCGCCGGTGTGCTCCCGCGCGCGCAACGCGGTCAGCACGGCGAACGCGGTGGTCAGCGCCGCGATGCCGTCGGCGAGGCCGAACGGCGGCAGCGTCGGCGGCCCGTCCGGCTCGCCGGTGATCGCGGCGAACCCGCTCATCGCCTCGGCCAGCGTGCCGAACCCCGGCCGCTTGGCGTACGGGCCGACCTGCCCGAACCCGGTGACGCGGGCCAGCACCAGCCCGGGATTGAGCTCGCGCAGTTCGTCGTACCCGAGGCCCCAGCGCTCCAGCGTGCCGGGGCGGAAGTTCTCGATCACCACGTCCGCGTCGGCCACCAGCTTGCGGAAGACCTCCTGCCCCTCCGGCGAACCGAGGTACAGGGTGATGGCTTCCTTGCCGCGGCCGAGCATCTTCCACCACAGGCCGACCCCGTCGCGTTGCGCGCCGTGGCTGCGCACCGGATCGCCGTTCGGGTGCTCGATCTTGATCACCTCGGCGCCGAAGTCGGCCAGCATCGTCGCGGCGAGCGGTCCGGCGAACAGCGTGGCCGTGTCGAGCACCCGGATTCCGGACAAAGCGCCGGTCATGCGGCCTCCCGCCTCTTGGTCTGTGTTTCGTTCAGGGAAACAGTAGCGAACGCTGTGTTTCTGACTCCTGCTGACCAAGTTCGCACTGATCGCCGCGTTACGTCAAGTTGACGAGGTTATTGACCTGTGGTGGCGGCTGATGTCACCATGGGCCAGCACTTCGCCGGTGTTTCTCTCAGCGAAACGCCAGGAAAGGAGAGGTGGCATGGCAGGACGGGCACTGATGGCCGGTCTGTGCGCCGGCGTGCTGCTGGCCACCGCGGCCTGCGGTGGCTCGGCGCCGTCGGGGGCGGCGGGCGCGGCGGCGGGCCGGGACGAGGGGCCGGTGAAGATCGGCGCACTGCACCCGGTCAGCGGCGCCTTCGCGGTGGACGGCCAGCAGATGCGCCGCGGCGCGGAACTGGCGGTCGAGCAGCTCAACCGGAACGGCGGCGTCGCCGGGCGGCCGGTCGAGCTGATCACCGGGGACACGCAGGGCAAGGCCGAGGTCGGGCAGAGCGAGGCGCAGCGGCTGATCGCCGAGGGCGCGGTCGGCCTGGTCGGCACCTACCAGAGCGCGGTGAGCACCAACGTGGCCGTGGTCGCCGAACGCAACAAGGTGCCGTTCGTGATGGACGTGACCGCCTCGGACGCGATCTTCACGCACGGGTACCAGTATTCGTTCCGCGTGCAGCCCGGCAGCACCGCGATCGCCAGTGCCGCGGCCAACTACCTCAAGGAGGTTTCCGCGCGCACCGGCAAGGAGGTGCGCAAGGTGGCCTTCCTGCACGAGCAGACCGACTTCGGCCGCGGCGCCGCCGAGGGATTCAGCGCGGCCGCCGAGAAACTGGGCATCGAGGTCGGGCCGGACATCAGCTACGACGCCACCACCGTCTCCGACCTGACCGCGCAGCTGACCCAGGTCAAGGCGTCCGGCGCGGACGTGCTCGCGGTGGCCGGTTACTACTCCGACAGCCTGCTCGTCTCCCGCGCGCTCGCCTCGGTGAAACCGGATCTCGACGCGGTGTGGGGCGTCTCCAACGGCGCCTACGACCAGCCGAAGTTCGTCACCGACGCCGGTCCTGGCGCGGAGTTGTACTTCAACACCAACTACCACTACGACGCGACCAAGCCGGAAACCGTGGCGCTGCGCGAGGAGTACCAGCGCCGCTACGGCGCCCCGATGCGCACCGGCGCGGTGCTCGCCTACGACGCGGTGCAGGTGGTCGCGCAGGCCGTGGCCGGCTCCGGCAGCACCGATCCGGTGCGCGTGCGCGACACCATCAGCGCGCAGGAGGTCGAGCCGCTGACCGTGGGCAACGGCCCCATCTCCTTCGACGGCAAGGGCGACAACCGCAACGCCGTCCCGGTGCTCACCCAGGTGCAGGGCGGGGCGATCAAACAGGTCTACCCGCCGGAGATCGCCGAATCCGAACCCGACTACACCGTGATGTGGCGGCAACCATGACAACCCTTTCCCCGGACCGGAAACGGCTCGACGCCGGGACGCTCAAACGCGGCGGCGCACTGGCCGCCGTGGTGGCGGCGGCCATCGCGCTCGCGCTGCTGCAGTCCGGCAGCGCGCTGGTGGTGTGGCAGTCGGTGGTCACCGGCATCCTCACCGGCGGGCTCTACGGCCTGATCGCGATGGGCCTGACACTGATCTTCGGCGTGCTCGACATCGTCAACTTCGCCCACGGCGCCCTGCTCGCGGTGGCCATGTTCCTGGCCTTCGGCGTGGTGCAGGCGACCGGGCTGCACCCGTACCTCGCGCTCGTGGTGACCGTGCCGGTGCTGTTCCTGATCGGCGCCGCCGTGCACCGAGGCCTGCTCTCGGGCAGTGGCGGCGGTTCGCTGGAGAACCAGCTGCTGATCACCCTCGGGCTGTCCCTGTTGCTGGAGAACGGTTTGCTGTTGTTCTTCGGTGCCGAACCCCGCAGCATCGGCCTGCCGGGCGAGATCCAGATCCCGTTGTTCGGCGCGGTGGTGGCCGGTTCCCGGCTCTACGCCTTCGCCGGTGCGCTCCTGCTGGGCGCGCTGCTGTACTGGCTGCTGCGGCGGACCCGGCTCGGCACCGCCATCCGCGCGGTCGCGGCGAACGGGCCCGGCGCGGAACTGGTCGGCATCAACGTCCGCCGCCTGCACACGCTCACCTTCGCCATCGGCACGGCCTGCGCCGGTGCCGCCGCGGTGCTGGCCGCGCCGCTCATCTCGATCACGCCCACGCTCGGCGCGCAGTTCAACATCACCGCGTTCGTGGTGGTGGTGCTCGGCGGCATGGGCAACGTGGTCGGCGCGCTGGTCGGCGGCCTGCTGATCGGCCTGGTCGAGCAGCTCACCACGATCTTCCTGAACGGCCAGAGCTCCCTGCTCGGCGTGTTCGTGGTGTTCGTACTGGTGCTCTTCCTCCGCCCGCAGGGACTGTTCGGGAGGCGCGCGTGACCGCCACGATCGAACGACCCGCCGAGAAGCCGGTCAAGGCGCCGCCGCTGCGCCCGCAACACCGGCAGCTGGCCGTTCTCGCGGTGCTGGTGCTGCTGGCCATCCCGCTGCCGCTGGTGCTGCCGCCCGCGCTCGGCGCGGTCGCCGTGCGGATCCTGATCTTCCTGCTGATGGCCGTCGGCTGGAACATCATGAGCGGGTTCGGCGGCATGTTCAGCTTCGGCCACGCCGCGTACTTCGGCCTCGGCGCCTACACCAGCGCGTACCTGCTGACCGAGCACGGGGTCTCGCCGTGGATCGGCATGGTGGCCGGGATGGGCGTCGCCGCCGCGGTGGCGGTGGTGATCGGCTACTTCTCGTTCCGCTACCGGTTGCAGGGCGCCTACTTCGCGCTGGCCACCTTCGCCTTCGCCGAGGCACTGCGGCTGATCGCCACCAGCAGCGACTTCGTCAACCGCGCGGTCGGCTTCCAGGTCCCGCTGATCCAGGGCGAATCGTTGTGGCAGCTGCAGTTCGCCGCCGACTCGCCCGCCTACTTCTGGGTGGCGCTGGTGCTGGCCGGGCTCGCGGTGGCGGTCAGCATCGTGTTCCTGCACTCGCGGGCGGGCAAGTACGTCACCGCCATCCGCGACGACGAACTGGCCGCGGCCTCGCTCGGCACGCCGGTGATGCGGCACAAACTGCTCACCGTGGCGCTGTCCGCGGCGATCACCGCGGTGGCCGGGGCCTACTACACGCAGTACTACCTGTTCGTGAACCCGGATCTGGCCTTCGGCGCCTCGGTGTCCATCCAGGCCATCGTGCCGGTGGTGATCGGCGGCATCGGCACGGTGTGGGGCCCGGTGGTCGGCTCGGTGATCATGGGTTCGCTGTCCGACGTCACCGCGACGCTGCTGCGCACCCCGCCGGAGTTCCTGAGCTTCCTGCAGGGCCGCAGCGGGCTGGACGTGGTGCTCTACGCGATCCTGCTGATCTTCATCGTGCGCCTGCTGCCGAAGGGGATCGTGGGCACGCTGAAGGAGAGGTGGCGGCGATGAGCCTGGTGCGGATCTCCGGTGTCGGCAAGTCCTTCCGCGGCCTGCACGCGCTGTCCGAAGTGGACCTCACCGTCGACGAGGGTGAGATCGTCGGCATCATCGGGCCGAACGGCGCGGGCAAGACCACCCTGTTCAACGTGGTGTGCGGGGCGCTCAAGCCCGACACCGGCTCGGTGGAGCTGGCCGGGCGCGACCTCACCGGCGCTTCCCCCGACCGCATCGCGCGGGCCGGCATGGTGCGCACGTTCCAGCTGATGCGCCCGTTCGCCAGCATGACCGTGGTGCAGAACGTCAGCCTCGCCGCGCAGCACCGGCGGATGCCGGCGAAACGGCTGTACGAGCATTCGCTGTCCGTGGTCGAACGGGTCGGGCTCGGCCCGTGGGCGCACCGCCTGGCCACCGAACTGCCCACCGCCGGGCTCAAACGCCTCGAACTGGCTCGCACGCTGGCCATGCGCCCGCGGGTGCTGCTGCTCGACGAGGTGCTGGCCGGGCTGGTGCCCGCGGAACGCGAGCCGGTGCTCGACCTGCTCGCCGAACTGCGCGAGCGGGACGGCACCACGCTGCTGTTCATCGAGCACATCATGGCCGCGGTGATGCGGTTGTCCGACCGGGTGCTGGTGCTGGACCAGGGGCGCGTGCTGGCCACCGGGGCCCCGGAGGAGGTCACCAGCGATCCACGGGTGATCGACGCCTACCTCGGGGAGGAGCCCGCCCGTGCTGACTCTTGACCAGGTGTGCGCGGGATATGGCCGCATGCGCATCCTGCACGAGATCGACCTGCACCTCGGCGAGGGTGAGATCGTGGCGCTGGTCGGCGCGAACGGCGCCGGGAAGACGACCACGCTGCGGTCCATCTGCGGCCAGCTGCGCCCGTCGTCGGGCACGATCACCTTCGACGGCAAGCCGGTCGCGGGCCGCAGGCCGGACCAGCTCGTCCGAGACGGGCTGGTGCACGTGCCGGAGGACCGCGCCCTGTTCGGCACGCTGACCGTCGAGGAGAACCTGCGCATGGGCGCGTGGACCCGCACGGCCGAGCAGGCCGAGGCCTCGTTGCGCGAGGTGCACGAACTGTTCCCGATCCTGGCCGAACGCGGGTCGCAGCTCGCGCAGACCTTCAGCGGCGGTCAGCAGCAGATGCTCGCCATCGCGCGTGCGCTGATGGCCGGGCCGAGGCTGCTGATGCTCGACGAGCCGTCGACCGGGCTGTCGCCGAAGCTGACCTGGACCATGCTCGAAGCGATCCGCCGCATCCGGGACACCGGGGTTTCGGTGCTGCTGGTGGAGCAGAACGCCAAGCAGGCACTGGGCATCGCGGATCGGGCGTACGTGCTGGAGAGCGGGTCGGCGGTGCTGACGGGCACCGGTGCCGAACTGGCCGGCGACGCCCGCGTGCGGAAGGCGTACCTGGGCCTGTGAGCAAGGAACACGTCGACGAACTGGGGCGCTGGGTGTCCACAGTGGATGCCGCGCCGGTGTGCGACCGGCTCGGGCTGGTGCTGCTGGACGTGCTCGGGGTGATGGCACTCGGTACGAACCAGCCGGAGCACCGGGCGCTGGTCGAGGCGTGGCGCCCGCCCGCCGGGCCCGCGCCACTGATCGGCACCGGCGAGCAGGTGTCGGTGGACGCCGCCGCCTGGCTCGGCGCGATGGCACTGGTGTCGCGGGAACTGGACGAGGGCAACAAGTACGCCAAGGGACATCCGGCCGCGCACGGTTTCCCCGCCGTGCTCGCGCTCGCCGCCGAACTCGACAGCAGCGGGGCCGACCTGGCCGCCGCCCTGCTCGCGGCGTACGAGGTGGCGTCGCGGTTCGGCCGGGCCACCCGGCTGCGGCCCGGGACGCACCCCCACGGGAACTGGGGCGTGCCGGGCGCGGCGGCGGGCTGCGCGCGCCTGCTCGGCCTGGACGCGGCCGCCACCGCCGCGGCGATCGACACCGCCGCCGGTATGCCCATCGCCGGGCACTTCGCCTCGGCCACCACGGGAAACCCGGTGCGCGACGCGTGGCTGGGCGCGGCCAACGTGTCCGGTCTGGTGGCCGCGCGCATGGCCGCCGCCGGGATCGCCCGCAACACCGGCACGGCCGCGTTGTCCCTCGGAGAGCTGCTGGGCTCGCTGGACGCCGCCGAGCTGACCGCGGAACTGGGCACCCGCTGGGACATCACGCTCGGCTACTTCAAACGGCACGCGGCCTGCTCGTTCACCCATCCCGCCGCCGACGCGGTGCTCACTCTGCGCGGGCCGGAGATCGAGAGCGTGCTGGTCGAGACGCACGCGCTCGGCGCCGGACTGTCCGGTGTGGACTGGGACAACCGGCTGTCGGCGATGTTCTCCACGCCGTTCGCGGTCGCCACCGCCGCGCTCACCGGCTCGGTCTCGCCGGACGCGCCGCTGGACGATCCGGCCGTCCGCGACCTGGCGAAGCGCGTGCGGCTGGCCGAGGCGGCCGACCTGACCGCCCGCCTGCCCCACGAGCGGGCCGCGCGCGTCACGGTGACCTACGCCGACGGCCGCACCCGGACCGCCGAGGTACCCAACCCAATCGGCGACGCCGACCACCACCCGCTCGGGGAAGCCGAGCTGACCGCCCTGCTCGGCGCGTGGCTGCCGGACCGGCCGGGGCTGGTCGAGCGCGCGGTGGCGCTGAGCCGCGATCTGCCCGGCCTGGCTGCCACCGGTGCCGCCCTGCGTGCACTCGACGGAGGGGAGCCGAGCCGCGACCTGCCCGGCTTGCCTGCCACCGGCGCTGCCCTGCGCGCACTCGACGGAAAGGAGCCGAGCTGATGCGTGCCCTCGCGATGACCCCGATCCACCTCCCGCCCGAGGAGATCGCCCGTCGCCAGTCCCGTTACGACCGCCTCGCCCCACCCGGCCTGCGGATCGAACTGCGCGACGTGGGCCCGGACGCACCGTCCGCATTGGACACGGACGGGTCGGTCCGCGACTCCGAGCGTGCCGTTGCCGCCGCGCTGGCCGCCGCGGACGGAGACTGGGACGTGGCCTTTCCCGACTGCGTGCTCGACCCGGCCGTGCCCGACCGCGTGGCGATCGGCCCGCGCCCGGTGCACGGCCTGCTCAAGCTGAGCGCGTCGCACCTGGCGGCCAAGGGCGAGCGGTTCGGCGCGGTGGTGCGCAACCACGCCATCGGCGCGGAACTGCGCTGGCGGCTGTCCGCGTACGGCATCACCTCCAACCTGGTCGGGGTGCGGGTGCTCGACCTGCCGTTCGAGGCGATCGCGGACACCGCCGCGTGGAACGCCGCGCTGGCGGAAGCGGTGTGCGACCTCGCCGAACAGGGCGCGACCGCGGTGCTCAACGGCTGCTCGGCGGTGGACGTGGTACCGGCCGACCTGCCCGCGCGCGTGGTGGACCCGACCGCGCTGGCGTTGACCGTGCTGATGGCGGAAGGGGAGCACGCGTGAGCGAAGGACCCGATCTGGTCGTGGCTGGTGCGGGCGGCGGGCTCGCCGGGGCGTTGCGGGCCGCCGAACTCGGGCTGAGCGTGCTGGTGGTCGAAGCGAGCGAGCACTTCCGGCGCGGCAACAACACCTCGATGTCCACCGCGATGTTCCCCGGTGCCGGTTCGCGCTGGCAGCGGGAAGCGGGGATCGACGATTCCCCCGGCGGTTTTGTCGCCGACATCATGGCGAAGACCCACGGCCGGGCCGAACCCCGGCTGGCGCGCACGCTGGCCGAGGTCAGCGCGCCGCTGGTGGAGTGGCTGGCCGACGCGGTGCGGTTGCCGCTCTCGCTGGTCACCGACTTCAACTACCCCGGCCACGCGGTCCCGCGCTGCCACTCGATCCCCGGGCGGCACGGGTCCGGGGTGATCGACCACCTGGCCCGCCTGGTCACCGAGCACCCCGCCATCGACCTGCTCGTGCCCGCGAAACTGGTGGACGTGCTGACCGATGTGGACGGTGCCGTGCGGGCGGTGGTGGTCCGCGACCCGAGCGGCGCGGAGGAGGAGATCCCGGCGCGCGCGGTGTTGCTGGCCACCAACGGTTACGGTGCCGACCGCGAGCTGGTGCGGCGGCACCTGCCGGAGATCGCGGACGCGTTGTACCAGGGCAGCGACCAGTCGCTCGGCGACGCCCTGCGCATCGGCGAAAAGCTCGGCGCGGCAACGGGTTTCCTGGACGCCTACCAGGGGCACGGCGCGGTCGCGGCGAACGCGGGCACGCTGGTCGGCTGGGCCACGATCATCCACGGTGGCATCCTGGTCGACCTCGGTGGCCGCCGGTTCGGCGACGAGACCCGGGGCTATTCGGAGTACGCCGCCGAACTGGCCGCACGGCCGGGCGGCACCGGCTGGATCGTGCTCGACGAGGTGATCTTCGAGCAGTGCCAGCCGTTCCAGGACTTCCGCGACACGGTTTCCGCCGGCGCGGTGCACTTCGCCGACGACATCGCGTCGCTGGCGCGCGTCACCGGCCTGCCGCCGGACGCGCTCGCCGCCGAACTCGGCACCGCCGCCGCGATCGCGCGGGGTGAGCGGGCCGACGAGTTCGGCCGCACGAACTGGGAGCGCCCGCTCGCGCCGCGGTACGCCGCGGTCCGCGTGGTGCCCGCGTTGTTCCACACGCAGGGCGGGTTGCTGGTGAACGAGAACGCCGCCGTGGTCGACGCCGCCGACCGGCCGATCCCCGGGCTGTACGCGGCCGGGGGCGCGGCCGCCGGGATCTCCGGCCACGGCGCCGACGGCTACCTGCCGGGCAACGGCCTGCTGCCCGCGTTCGGCCTGTCCTACCTGGCCGCGAACGACATCGCTAAGGAGTAAACGGAAGTGGCTACAACAGAACTGCTGGTCCGCAACGTTCGCGTGGTGCGCCCGGAGGACGCCGACGGGGTGCCGGAACTGCTCGACATCGCGGTGAACGACGGCACGATCGTCCGCGTCGGACCGGGCCTGGACCCGGCCGGCGCCGCCACCGTGGTCGACGGCCGCGGCCTGCTCGCCTTCCCCGGCGTGGTGGACGCCCACCAGCACTGGGGCATCTACAACGAACTGGGCACCGACACCCGGACCGAGAGCCGTGCGAGCGCGCAGGGCGGGGTGACCACCGCGCTGACCTACATGCGCACCGGGCAGTACTACCTCAACAAGGGCGGCAGCTACCGCGAGTTCTTCCCGGAGGTGCTCGGCGCCGCCGCCGGTAAGTCCTATGTGGACTACGCGTTCCACCTCGCGCCGATGATGGCGCAGCACATCGACGAGATCCCGGACCTGGTCGAAGAGCACGGGGTCACCTCGTTCAAGATCTTCATGTTCTACGGCAGCCACGGCCTGCACGGGCGGTCGAGCAGCCAGAGCGACTTCCTGATGATCCCGCCGGAGGAGCGCTACGACCTGGCGCACTTCGAGTTCGTCATGCGCGGCATCCAGCGGGCGCGCGAGCAGCTCACCGACTACGCGGACCACCTTTCGCTGTCGCTGCACTGCGAAACGGCCGAGATCATGACGGCGTACACGAAGCTGGTGGAGCAGGACACCTCGGTGTCCGGGCTGCGGGCGTACAGCCGGTCGCGGCCGCCGCACTCGGAGGGGCTGGCGGTGACGATCGCGTCCTACCTCGCGCACGAGACCGGGCTGCCGAACATCAACCTGCTGCACCTGTCGTCGGAGAAGGCGCTGGATGCCGCGCTGCGCATGGCGAAGACGTTCCCGCAGGTGGATTTCCGGCGTGAGGTGACGGTCGGGCACCTGCTGGCCGATGTGGACACCGCGAGCGGGATCGGCGGCAAGGTCAACCCGCCGCTGCGTGAGCGGGAGGACGTCGAGGCGCTGTGGGGGCACGTGCTCGCCGGTGAGGTCGACTGGGTGGTCAGTGATCACGCGTGCTGCCGCGACGAACTGAAGTTCGGCGAGGACCGGGACGACGTGTTCCTGGCGAAGTCCGGCTTCGGCGGGGCGGAGTACCTGCTGCCGGGTCTGGTCGGCGAGGGCGTGAAGCGGGGGCTCTCGCTCCAGCACATCGCGCGACTGACCTCGTGGAACCCGGCGCGGCGGTATGGCCTGCTGCGCAAGGGCACCATCGCCGAGGGGTACGACGCGGACTTCGCGCTGGTGGACCCGGACGTTTCGTGGACCGTACGCGCGGCCGAGTCGGAGTCGACGCAGGAGTACACGCCGTTCGAAGGCTTCCCGATGACCGCGAAGGTCACCGACACCTTCGTGCGCGGCCACCACGTCTACGCCGACGGCAAGGTGACGGGGGAGCCGATCGGCCAGTACCAGCGACGAGGCCGCTGACCGGGCTCGGCGGGTTGCTCTTTGAAAAGCTCAGTGCACGGCGAGCGGGGCCCGGGTGATCTCGTCGGCGGCTACCCGCACCAGGTCGCGGTAGTGGTCGACGAGGTCCGGGGTGAAGCGGTACTCCGGCCCGCAGATGCTGATCGCGCCCTGCACCTCGCCGTTCGGGCCGAACACCGGTGCGGCCACCGAACCCGCCCCCGCCTGGCGCTCGCCGAGCGACACGGCGACGCCGTCCTCGGTGACCCGCCGGAGTTCGGCGCGCAGGTCGTCCTCGGCCACGATGGTGCGGTCGGTCAGCGCGTCGCGCGGGGCGGTGAGCAGCGCCTCGCGGCGGTCGTCGGGCAGGTTCGCCAGGATCACCTTGCCCGACGACCCGGCGTGCAGCGGGAACCGCTTGCCCAGCTCGACGGTCATCTTGATCTCGCGCTCGCTCTCGAACTGCTCCAGGTAGACGCGCTGGTCACCGAGCAGGCCGGACAGCGTGGTGGTCTCGCCGGTGTCCTCGCGCAGCCTGCGCAACACCGGGGCGGCGGCGGCACGGAGGTCGAACCGGCGCAGCGCGCTCGCGCCGAGCGCCACCGCGGCCGGGCCGAGGCGGTACCCTGCCACGCCGGGGTCGGTGCCGAGCATCTCGCGCGAGACCAGCGACTGGAGGATGCGGTAGACCACCGCCTTCGACACGCCCAGCTCGCGGCTGATCTCGCTGACCCCGCGGTACTTCGGCCCGGCGGCGAACAGCAGCAGCACGTCGGCGACCCGGCCGGCCACTTCGGTGCCGGAGGTTTTGTCTTTGGTCACGAGCCCTGTTTCTTTCAGAGGAACGACTAGTTCAGTGTGACGGGTGAAATTCCCTCGGTCAAGCTGCGGCGTTCCGCCCAGCGGTACGCCGTGCCGGGTGTGTTGCCTGCTAGCGTGGTCCGCGTTGATCGAACCAGGGGGAGCCGATGACCAGAGTCCTGCGCGACGAGGCCGAACTGCGGGAGCTGATCCGCGAGCCGCACCGGCTGGTCGCCGAGAAGCACATCGACCACATCGACCCGGAGTCGCGGCGGTTCATCGAGGCCAGCCCGTTCTTCCTGCTGGCGACCTCGGACGCCGAGGGGCACTGCGACGTCTCCCCGCGCGGCGACCCGGCCGGGAGCGTGCTGGTGCTGGACGAGCACACGCTCGCCTTCGCCGACCGCAAGGGCAACCGGCGCCTGGACAACCTGCGGAACATCCTGGCGCACCCACAGGTCGGGTTGCTGTTCGTGGTGCCGGGCATCGGTGACACGCTGCGCGTCAACGGCAGCGCGCGAGTGGTGACCGAGGCGCCCTACCTGCCGTCCATGGCCGTGGCGGGCGTGGTGCCGGTGATCGCCGTCGAGGTGCGGGTGGAGGAGCTGTACTCGCACTGCAGCAAGGCGTTCCTGCGCTCGAAGCTGTGGGACCCGGCCGCGTGGCCGGACCGCCGCTCGGTGCCGACCGCCGGGCAGCTCGCCCGCTCCCAAAGCGGCACCCGCATCCCGGCACGCATGCTGGACGCCGCCCTCCGCACGGAAGCCAAACACAACCAGTACTGACCCGCCAGCCGCCTGGTGAGTGCAGTGAAAGCCACATTCACCGCGTCGGCGCTGTGTCCTGGTGGCCGTGGCCGGGATGCGTGGAACCCGTTCTAGTCCGCGGTGGCGGGGGCCGGGGCCCAGCGGTTGGCGGTGAAGCGGAGGCTCGGCAGGTCGTCGAGCGAGTGGCTGGTCTCGTACGTGCGCTGGTAGCCGGTGCGGGCGATGCGCCAGCGCCCGTCGGCGCCCCGGCGGTACGTGTCTTCGTAGAACGCCGCGCCCGCGATCACCACCCGGTGCTCCGTCGCGATCACCAGGTCCTGGAACGCCCAGGTCCCCGTCGCCCGGTCCCCGTCGAGGTCGATTTCGGGCTGCGTGGCGAAGTGCGTGGTGATGATCTCCGGCACCAGCGTGGTGCGCAGGAACTCCAGGATGGCCTCCCGGCCGGCGAGCGCCAGCGGCTTCCCGTAGGACGGCGTGCCGTAGTCGGCGACCGCGTCCTCGGTGAGGGCGTCGGCCAGGTCGTCCCAGTCCTTCGTGTCGACGCAGCGGAGGTAGCGGTACTTGAGCCGCTTGATCTCTTCGAGCGCGATGAGGTCGGCGATGTCCATGCGCACCAGCTTCCGCCCCCGCCGCCGCTGACGCAAGAACGTGTTCTAATTTTCCGCCGAGACCGGGGGCAGGGCGGCGCGGGCCGCGCGGTACTCCTCGACGATGCGCGCGACGATCTCGGCCGCGGGCAGCACCGAGTCGATCAGCCCCGCCGACTGCCCCGCCTCGACCTTGCCCTCGGCGACATCACCGTGCAGCGCCGCGTCCTTCAGCGAGGACGCCTGGAAGGTCTTGCGCCGCAGTGCTTCCTCGGCGCCGCTGTCCTCCAGGTCGAGCATTCGCGCGGTGAACTCGTTGGCCACCGACCGGATCACGCCGAGTCCGCGCCCGACCGTCCGCGTGCCGTCGACACCCGCGCCGAGCACGGCCGCCTTGTAGCCGGGGTGCACCGAAGCTTCCTCGCTGGCCAGGAAGCGCGTGCCGAACTGCGCGCCCCCGGCGCCCAGCGCGAGCATCGCGGCCAGCCCGGCACCGTCGGCGATCCCGCCGGACGCGAGCACCGGCACCTCCGGCACCGCCCGCACCACGGCCCGGACCAGCACCTGCGTGGTGACCATCGCGGGCGGCGGGTGCCCACCGGCCTCCGCACCGACCACCACCAGCGCGTCGACCCCGGCCGCGGCCGCCTTCCTGGCGTGCTCGGTCCCGGCGACCACGTGCAGGCACCGCGTGCCCACCGCGTGGAACCGCTCCAGGTACCGCCGCGGCCCGCCCTGCGAAGCGATCAGCACCGGCGGACGCCGGTCGAGCAGCAGCTCGATCACCGCGTCCGCGTCCGCCCGGTACAGCGGGAGGTTCACCGCCCACGGCCGGTCGGTGCCCGCCGCCACCTCGTCGAGCGTGCGGGCCAGGTCCGGCAGGCGCATCGGCCCCGCCGCGACCACCCCGAGCCCACCGGCGCCGCTGACCGCGAGCGGCAGCGCCGAACTGGACGACGCCCACGACATGCCCGCCTGCACGATCGGCAGCTCGATGCCGAGCAACCGGGTCACCGCGGTGCTGATCACGACAACACCTCGCCGAGCAGGGCCCGCGCGTGCTCGGCCAGCCGGTTCTTCTGCACCTTCGAGCTGGCCGTCATGCCGATGCCTTCGAAGCCGTCGACCACGCGCAGGTGCCGCGGCACCTTGAAGCCGGCCATCCGCGCCCGCGCCCACGCGAGCAGTTCCTCCGGGGTGAGCCCCGGATCGCTGAGCACCACGAAGGCGAACGGCACTTCGAGCAGCCGGTCGTCCGGCACCCCGACCACCGCCGCCTGCCGCACCAGCGGATGCCGGTGCAGCACGTCCTCGATGTCCGCGGGCGCCACGTTCTCCCCGCCGACGCGGATGATGTCCTTGGTGCGCCCGGAAAAGTGCAGCCTGCCCGACTCGTCCAGCGAACCGATGTCCCCTGTGGACAACCAGCCGTCGGCGTCGATCGTCGCAGCCGTCTTGACCGGATCGCCGAGATAACCCCGCATCACGTTCCACCCGCGCACCAGGATCGAGCCCGGTTCACCCGGCCCGCAGTCGCGGCGGTCGTCGAAGTCGCGGATGCGGACCTCCACCCCCGGTTCGATCGCCATCGCCCCGGACGCCCGGACCTCCTCCGGCTCCCACCACGCCGACTGCGCCACGTTCGGTGACGCCTCGGAAAGTCCGTACCCGGCAACACATTCCCGTGCCCCGAGTTCGTCGATGACCCGCCGGATCACCGTCGGGGAGGCGGCCACCCAGGCACCGCGCAAGCACAAGCGCGGCCGGTCGGGGTGGTTGAGCAGCAACAGCGCGATGGTGTCGTTGCCGGAGAAGTGCGTGCAGCGCTCGTCCGCCAGCAGCCGCAGCGCCTCGGCCGGTTCGAACTTGGGCATGGTGACCAGCGTGGTGGCGTGCTGGACCGACGCCAGCACGGACAGCGTGCTGCCCGCGACGTGGAAGAACGGCCGCGCCGAGTGGAACCGGTCGCCGGGCCGCAACCCCATCCGCGTCCCGGAGAAGAACGCGTCCGCGCACATGCTCCGATGCGTCAGCAACACGCCCTTGGGCCGCGCGGTCGTGCCGGAGGTGTACTGCACCAGCAGCAGATCGTCGGCGACGGCGGTGGGTTCGGTCTTCCGGCCCGCGCCCGCTTCCAGGAACGCGGACCACGAAGTCGCATACGCGGGCACGTCCGCGCCGAGCATGACGATCGACTTCAACGCGGGCAGGTCCAGGTCCCCGAGCATCCCGGCGAAATCGGAGCTGAGCACCCGGTCGGCGGTGAACAGCGTGGTGACCTCGGCGTGCGAGAGCGTGTAGTGCACCTCGTCGGCGGTGAACCGGGTGTTGACCGGCACGGTGATCGCGCCGACCGAACCGATGGCGAGGAACAGCGCCACCCAGTCCGGCCCGTTGCCCAGGCACAGCCCGATCCGGTCGCCGCGGCCGATCCCGGCGGCCACGAGCGCGTCGCGGATGCGGTCGACGGCCGCGGCCAGTTCGCCGTAGGTGATCCGCTCGTCGGCCGTCACCACGGCTTCGACGTCGGGCGCGAGCAAGGCCGCGCGCGCCAGCGCTTCGTGCGTGGTGAGCGGGCAGGCGGTGCGCAGGTCGATCATTCGCTTTCTCCGTTGAACCGGGCGACACCGTCACGCCAGCCGCCGTCGGCGAGGCACTGCTCGATCGCGGACATCTCGATCCGGATGCCGCGGTCCAGATCGGTTTCCCCGCCGAGATCCACCGCGCGCTTGGTCAGCGCGATGGCCAGCGGTGGCGCCTTGGCGATCTCCCGCGCGGTTTCCGCGCCGGTCGAGGCCAGCGCGTCCGGTGCGACCACCTGCGTGACGATCCCCAGCCGCAGCGCGTCTTCGGCGTCGAGCGGGCGATTGGTGAACAGCAGTTCCTTGGCCTTGCGCTTGCCGATCGCGCGCTGCAGCCGCTGTGTCGCGCCGACCGTGCCCCAGTGCGGTTCGGGGAAGCGGAAAACGGTGCCTTCGGCGGCGATGGCGAAGTCGGCGGCCAGGGTGATCTCCCCGCCGGACCCGACCACCGCGCCCTGCACCAGCGCGACCACCGGACGGCGGCACTGCTCGATCGCGGCGTAGGCGGCGAACGAGGCCACCCGGCGCCGGCGCACCCAGGCCGCGTCCTTGCCGGTGCGCTCCTTGAGGTCGGCACCCGCGCAGAACACCGGACCGCGGCCGCTCAGCACCACCACCCGGACGTTCTCGTCGGCGTCGATCTCGTCGAACGCCGCCCGCAGCTCTGTGCACATCGGCAGGTCGACCGCGTTGCGTGCGCCGGGCCGGGTCAGCTCGACGTGCGCGATGCCGTCGGTGACCCCGAGCCGGACCCGGTCAGCCATCTCAGATCACCCCCGCGGCCCGCAGGCCCTCGATCTCGTCCGCCGCGAGCCCGGCCAGGTCCGCCAGCACGTCGTCGGTGTCGGCACCGAGCAGCGGCGGCACACCGGTGGCAGGTGGCTCACCGGCAGTCTCGCGCAGTGGCGTGCGCAGTGCCGGGAAACGCCCCTCGGTCGGGTGGTCGAACTCGCCGACGACCCCGCGCGCGACCGCGTGTGGATCGGCCAGCGCCTCGCGCACCGAACGCACCGCGCCGACCGGCACGTCGGCCGCGCGCAGTTCCTTCACCAGCGCGTCCCGATCGTGCTGGGCGATCGCGCCACGCAGCGCCTTCATCACCCGGTCGCGGTGTTCCACTCGGCCGGAATTGGTGCCCAGCAACGGATCCGCGGCCAGTGAATCGAGGCCGAGCACTTCGCACAGCGGCCGCCAGTGCTGGTCGCTTCCGCTGATGTGCAGCCATTCCCCGTCACCGGCCTGGAACGCCGCCGACGGCACGCGCCCGGGGTGTTCGGTGCCGGTGCGCGCCGGATCCTCGTCCAGCGCGAACAACCGGGCCGCGTTCAGCGCGTGCAGGCTGAGCTGGACGTCCATCATGGACACATCGAGATGACGGCCCCGGCGACCGGCCAGTCCGGCGAGCACGGCGATGGTCACCCAGAGCCCCGAGGTCAGGTCCGCCACCGGCACCCCGGTCTTCGACGGCGGCCCGGCGGGTTCCCCGGTCATCGCCATCACCCCGGACAGCGCCTGGAACACCGTGTCGTACCCCTTGCGCGTGCGATCCGGCCCGGTCTGGCCGAAGCCGGTCGCCGACACGTACACCAGGTCCGGGTTCTCCCGCGAGAGCTGGGCGTAACCGAGCCCGAGCCGGTCCAGCGCGCCGGGCAGGAAGTTCTCCACGACCACGTCGGCACGGGCCGCTAGCCGCCGGGCGACGGCCTGCCCGCGCGGATCCTTCAGGTCCAGTGTGACCGAGCGCTTGCCCCGGTTGAACGCGAAGAAGTACGCGCTTTCCCCGTGCGGCAGGCGGGGTTCGAAACCGCGGGTCTCGTCACCGCTGCCCGGCCGCTCCACCTTGACCACCGTGGCGCCGAGTTCGGCCAGGATCTGGGTGGCCAGCGGGGCGGCGAGCACCCGCGAGAAGTCCAGCACGGTGATGCCGTCGAGCGGGCCGGTCATCGGCGGAACCCCCGCATCAGCGCGTTGACGTCCTGCCCGGCACGCATCGCGGCGTCGGTCGGCAGGTCCGCCACCCGGTAGAACAGGTCCTTCGCGGCGGCGATCGCCCGCGGCTCGACCTCGGCCCACCGCCGCGCGATCTCCAGCGCCGCCTCCACCACCTCGCCGGGTTCGACCACGCGGTTGACCAGCCCGTGCTCGGCGGCTTCGGCCGCGGTGAGCAGGCGGCCGGTGCTCACCAGTTCGAACGCGAGCTTGCGGCCGAGGTGCCGCACCAGCCCGGTCATCACCAGCGCGGGCACGATCGAGTGCTTCAGCTCGGGATAACCGAACTTCAGGTCCGTGCCCGCGACGGTCATGTCCGCCCCGATCGCGAGCCCGGCACCGCCGCCGACGGCCGCCCCGCGCACCGCGGCGACCACCGGGATCGACATGCCCTGCATCTGCGTCTGGAGCCGGGCGGTCAGCGCGGCGCGTTCGAGCACCGCGTCGGGCTGATCCGGGGTGAGCGAGGAGAACTCGCCGAGGTCGGCGCCCGCGCAGAAGCCGCGCCCGCTGCCGGTCAGCACCACCGCGCGTGCTTCGCGCTCGGCCGCGGCCAGCGCCTCGCTGAGCGCGCGGGTCAGTGCGGTGTCCAGTGCGTTCAGCTTGTCCGGCCGGTTCAGCACGAGGACGCGGACGGAGCCGTGGTCCTCGGTCAACAGCACGCTCACGGGGTCTCCTGGGGGTTGAAGCCGGCGCGCGCCACCATGCTGTGCAGCGGGCGGCCCAGCGCGCGTTCGCAGGCGGCCGAAGCCGCGGCCAGCCGGTCGAGGTCGAGCCCGGTGTCCACGCCCATCGCCTCGAACAGGCTGACCAGGTCCTCGGTGCAGACGTTGCCGGTGAGCCCGGCGCCGTAGCTGATCGTCGACGGGTGCCCGCCGACACCGCCGAACGCGGTGTCGAAGTGGCGGCACCCGGCGTCCAGCGCGGCGACCGCGTTCGCGATACCGGTGCCGCGGGTGTTGTGGAAGTGCGCGATCACCGGCAGGCCGGGGAGTTCGCGGCCGAGCCGGGTGAACATCGCGCGGACCGCGCCGGGCGTGGCCACGCCGGTGGTGTCGCCCAAGGTGACCATCGACGCGCCGAGATCGGCGAACCGCGCCACGTCCTCGGCGACCCGGCCCGGGTCGACCCTTCCTTCGAACGGGCAGCCGAAGGCCACCGAAACCACGCCGATCAGCCGGAACCGCCCACCGGCGAGGCCGGCCATCTCGGTCACGCGGGCCCACTGGCCGGCGCGATCGGTGCGCAGGTTGCGTTCGGTGTGGCTCTCGGTGGCCGACACCAGCAGGCTGAGTTCCTCCGCGCCGTGCCCGGCGTCGAGGTCGGCGAGCGCGCGGGACACCGCCCGCGGGTTCGGGCAGGTCGCCTTGAACGCCACGCCTTCGCGGCGGTCGATGCCCGCGAGCACCTCGGCGGCGTCGGAGAAACCGGGCACCCGCGCGGGATGGCTGTAGCTGGTCGCCTCGATCCGCCGGAAACCGGTGTCCGCGAAGGAGTTCAGCAGCGCGATCTTGGTTCCGGTCGGCAGGGGCACCGGTTCGTGCTGGAGCCCGTCACGGGCGAAGCACTCGCAGATCGTGACGGCGTCGGTCGTCGAGCCGGGCAAGCGAGCCACCTCCTCTTCGGTGACTCCAGAATTACGCTCCTATGTTGATGAAGTCAACACTAGGCCTCGGTTGAGCGAGCTCGCTCACGTTCTTCCATGGTCAGTGCGACGTCGGTCAGCTTGGCCAGTGCCTGGTGCAGGGCGGCCGCCTCTTCGGCGGTCAACGCCCCCAGGAACGCCGCGTCGCGTTCGTTCGCCGCGGTGATCAGGCCGCGGTAGACGCGCGTGCCCGCCTCGGTCAGCGCGAGCTGCGACCGGCGCCCCGAAGCCGCCGTCCGGTTCACCAGGCCGCGCTCGGTCAGGCGGCTGACCACGCGACTCATCTGCGCTTTGTCCAGTCCGGCGCGGCGGGCGAGCCGGTTCAGGGTGAGCGTCGGATCGGCCGCGATGAGCGCGAGGGCGCGCCATTCGCCGAGGCTGACGTCGAACTCGCGCTTGTAGTGCAACGCCGCGCTGCGCGACATCGCCGCCGAGGCGCGGGACAGCCGGTAGGACAGCAGTCCGGCGATCTGTACCGGGTCACGCCCGTCCGCGCGTTCACTCATGGGCAGATGGTATCGGACCGGCCGCGTCTGTTGACAAACACAACACCGAGGTCGACACTGGCCCGGTCACCGCCCGCCGGACAAAGGAGTCGCTGTCGTGGCCGAACCCCCCATCGCCACCGGACGGCCGGAGGCCGGCGTCGACCGCCCGGCGACCTACCGGACCATCGCGCTGCGCGTGATGCCGCTGCTGGTGATCTGCTACGTGGTCAGCTTCATCGACCGCACGAACATCGGCATCGCGCAGCAGGGCCTCAAGCGCGACCTCGGTTTCGGGCCCGCGGTCTACGGCCTCGGCGTGACCCTGTTCTTCGTCGGGTTCATCCTGTTCGAGGTGCCGAGCAACGCGCTGCTGGCGCGGATCGGCGCGCGCAAGACGCTCGTCCGCATCATGGCCTCGTGGGGCCTGGTGACCGTCGCGACCATGTTCGTGCGGGACGAATTCACCTTCTACCTGGCCAGGTTCCTGCTCGGCGTGACCGAGGCCGGCTTCTTCCCCGGTGCGCTCTACCTGCTCTCGCGGTGGTTCCCGTCGGCCCGCCGCACCCGGATGACCGCGGTCTTCTTCATCGGCGTGCCGGTCTCGGGGGTGCTCGGCTCGCTGGTGTCCGGCTGGATCATGCACACCTTCGGCGGGGTGGCCGGACTGGCCGACTGGCAGTGGCTGTTCCTGCTCGAAGGCGTGCCGCCGATCCTGCTCGCCGTGCTGGTGCTCTTCTTTCTCGCCGACGAGCCGGAGCAGGCGAAGTGGCTCACGCCCGCGCAGAAGGCCGCCGTGCGCGCCGATCTGGAGGCCGACCGGCGCCGCAAGGGCGACGTGGCCGAGGGTGAGGCACACGGCGGGCTGCTGCTCGCCCTGCGCGACACCAAAGTGTGGATCCTCGGCCTGTGCGCGTGCGGTGCCTACACGCTGGCGAACGCGGTTTCCTACTGGACACCGCGGATCATCGCCGACGCCGGGGTCGGCGACGTGCTGAACCTGGGGCTGTTCTCGGCCATCCCGCCGCTGCTGGGCATCGTGGTGATGCTGGTGGTCGGGCGGCACTCGGACCGGACGCTGGAACGCCGCTGGCACGCGGCGACCAGCTGGATCGTGGCCGCGTTCGCGATGCTCGCGCTGTCGGTCTCCGGCGGCAACGTGGTGGTGGTGATCCTGCTGCTGGCCATCATGGCGGCGGCCCACTACTCCGGGCTGACGGTGTTCTACTCGATCCCGTCGATCTACCTGAGCGACCGGGCCGCGGCCACCGGCATCGCGGTGGTCACCTCGATGGGTTCCTTCGCCGCGGCCGCGTCGCCGTCACTGCTCGGCTTCATCCAGTCGGCCACCGGCAGCCTGTCGCTCGGTCTGCAGATCAGCGCCGGCATCGTGCTGCTCGCCGTGGTCCTGCTGCTGACCGGGGTGAAGGCGGCCGATCTCAAGGAGGATCGGTGAGCCGGTAGCCGGCCCCGGGCAGCGTGGTGATCACCGGCGGGTCGCCGAGCTTCCGCCGCAGCCGCCCGATGGTCACGGTGACCGTGTTGGTGAACGGGTTGGTGTGCTCGTCCCAGACCCGGTCCAGCAGGTCCTCGGTGCTGCTCCAGGCGGACCCGGCCTGGAGCAGCGCGGTGAGCAGGGCGAACTCCTTGACCGAGAGGTCGAGCGGGCGGCCGTCGCGGGTGGCGGTGCGCCGGATCGGGTCGAGTTCGATGCCCGCGGCGCGCAGGATCCTGGCGCGGGCGGCCGGGCGGCGGCGGGCCAGTGCCTGGATCCGCAGCACCAGTTCGGGGAAGTGGAAGGGTTTGGCGAGGTAGTCGTCCGCGCCGAGGGTGAGGCCGCTGACCCGGTCGCCGGGGGCGCCCGCGGCGGTCAGCATCAGCACCATCGCGCGGTCGTCCCGGTCGGTGATCATGCCGCAGAGCACGTCGCCGTGAATGCCGGGCAGGTCGCGGTCCAGCACCACCACCTCGTACGGGTGGAGGTCGAGCTTGGCCGCCGCGGTGTGGCCGTCGTAGGCCAGGTCGACGGCCATGCCCTGGTCCCGGAGTCCCTCGGCGATCACGTCGGCGAGCGCTCGCGCGTCCTCGACCACCAGCACCCTCATACCGCCACCCGCAAGCCGCCGCCGGGACGGGCTTCCAGGCGGAGCCCGCGCCCGTGGGCCTCCGCGATCGCCGCGACGATGGACAGGCCCAGCCCGCTGCCACCGTCCGAAGTGGTCCGATCGGCGGCGAGCCGCCGGAACGGGTCGGGGAGCCGGTCCACCTCCGCCTGGTCGAGCACCGCGCCGCCGGTCTCCACCACCAGCCCGGCCTCGCCGGTGGTCACCCGGATCCAGCCGCCGCGTTCGTTGTGCACGATCGCATTGTCGAGCACGTTCGCCACCAGCCGGGACAGCAGCGCCGGACTGCCCTGGACGCGGGCGTCCACCAGGTCCCGCTCGACCGTGAGGTCCTTGGCCGCGAGCGCTTCTTCGCGGGCTCGCAGTCCCTCCGTGACCAGCTCGCGCCACGAGACTTCGGCCTGGTCGGCGAAAGCGCCGTGCTGGGCACGAGCCAGGACCAGCAGCCCCTCCAGCAGGTGGTCGACCTGGTCGAGTTCGGTGCGGAAACGCTCGGCCAGCTGGTCGTCGAGCCGCGGTTCCGGCTTCGCCGCGGCGACGTCCAGCGAGGCGCGCAGGGTCGCCAGCGGGGTGCGCAGCTCGTGCGAGGCGTTCGCGACGAACCGGCGTTGGGCGGCGAACGCGGCCTCCAGGCGCTCCAGCAGGTCGTCGATGGTGTCGGCGAGGTGCTTGACCTCGTCGGCCGGTCCGGGCACGGCGAGGCGTTCGTGCAGGTTCTCGGCGGTGATGCGCCGGGTCGCGGCGGTGATGGTGCGCAGGGGGCGCAGCACCCGCCCGGCGACGTACCGGCCCAGCAGCACCGACACCACCACCATCACCCCGAGCGCGATCAGCGAGCCCGCCAGCAGCTGTCGCGCCCGCACGACTTCCAGCTGTTCGGGGAAGTTCGCCGGGGCGGTGGCGGTGAACAGGTTGGTCAGCACCAGCAAGCCGACACCGGAGACGAGGAACAGCGAGGCGTACAGGATGGTGAAGCGCAACCGGATCGTGCCCATGGGCTCAGCATGCCGCGCGGGACCTAACAGCGGCGTGACAACCGGGGTTCGGCCGGTGTTAGGGCCGGTTCCGTAGACCGGAGCCGTGCAAGCAAAACAACTCTTCGCGCTGCTCGGCGGCGTACTGCTGACCGTGTTGCTGGGCGTGCTCCCGGCGGTGGCCGCCCGATCGACCTGCAGTGTGGGCGCGGTCGAGGTCGCCTGCCCCCGGGATCCGGTGGGGCCGGACGGGCGGGCGGTCAGCGACCGGTTCACCTTCGCCCACCGTCCACTCGGGACCGAAGGCGAGGTGGTCGCCCATCTCGCCTCGATGTCCGGGGTGATCACCTATCCACCACCCGAGCACACCCGGATCGTCGAGGGCCTGGTGCCGTGGGCGAAAGCGGGGCTGATGGTGAAGGACGGGCTCGACCCGGGGTCGTCCTACGCGGCGGTGATGTTCACCGGCGACCACGGCGTGCGGATGCAGCACGACTACGTCCACGACGTCGCGGGCAGTGCCACCGGGGCGAGCTGGCTGCGGCTGACCCGGTCCGGTGACACGATCACCGGCTACGAGTCGGCCGACGGCCGCGGCTGGACACCGATCGGCACCGCCGTGCTGGCCGGCCTGCCCGCCACCGTCCAAGTAGGACTCTTCGTCACCTCGCCGGGTGACCTGACGCTCGGTTCGGCCGGGGCGCAGATCCGGTTCACCCAGGCCAGTGCTTCCTTCGACCAGGTCACCGTGTCCGGTGCGGCCGAGGCGGACTGGATCGGGAGCACGGTGGGGGAGAGCGGGACCACCGACTGGGAACGCCTGCACCGGGCAGCCGGGCTCGTCGCGGAAAACGGCGTGCTGACCGTGACCGGTTCCGGGGACATCGGCCCGGTCGGCACGATCGGCGGAGCTCCGCTCGAACGCGCGCTGCTGCTCGGGCTGCCCGTGCTGGTCCTGGTCGTGGCCGTGGTGGCCGCCCGGCATCGAGGGCGGCGCGTTGTTGTTGGTGCGACGGGGTTTCTCGCCGGTTCGCTCGCCGCTGGGCTGGCGTTGCCCGCGGGGGTGGTGGCCACCGGGATCGCCGGTGGCTCCGTGCTCCCGGTCGACGCGTTCACCTGGGTCGGGGTGATCGTCGGCGTCGCGCTGCTGGTGGGCGCGATCGCGGTGCTGGCGCACGCACTCCGGTCCTGGCTGCTCACGGCCGCGGTGACGGTGGTGCCGTACGTCCTGGCGCTGGTGCTGCCCGCCGAAGCGGGCGACTGGCTGCTGCGCGTCACGCCCGCCGCCGGGTTCGCTGTGGTGCAGACCGCCGAGGAGTACCCGCAGGTACTGGCGGACTATTCCCCCGCGGTGGGCTACTTCCCGCTGCCCGGCTGGGCTGGGCTGGCCGTCACGTGCGCCTTCGCCGCCCTCGCTACAGTCCGCCGACCTTCACCGGGAACCTCTGGATGGTGGCGATCGCGGTATCCGGATCGTCCGGCAGCACCAGGTCGACCGGGTTCTGCAGCCGGTACAGGTCACCCCTCGGCGGGAACTGGGTGAGCTTGCCGACGAGCACCGCCGGGTCCTTCGTGGTCAGCACGAGCGGTTCGCGGGTCCGGGCGCCGTCGGGCTGGTCGACGGTCATCGTGAAACTGAGCACCATGACGTTCTCGTAGCGGGGCGGGTACCGCTGCGTCAGCGTCAGCAGGCTCTTCGGGTCCACGTCGACGTCGTTCTGTTCGATGGTGATCGTGCCGCCGTCCTGACGCTGATCGAAGTCGGCGGTCGCCCGGAAACCGACCACCCGCAGCCGGACCGACTTGTCCGGGTCATCGGGATTGATGTCGACCCTGACCTTGATCCCGCCCCGGAAGTCCACGCTCAGCAGCGAGGACCGGATCCGCAGCGGCGTGTTCACCGCGTACATGCTGCACGGGATCTCGGCGCCGATCGGGGGCAGGCCGGTCTGGCTGGTGGCCCGTGCGGCCGGGGTGCCGAGCAGGCCGAGCGTCGCCGCCCCGGTCGCGGCGGCCGCGACGGTGAGGAAACCCCGCCGGTCCAGTCCACCGGCAGAGCTGTCCGCGAACGTAGACATTCCTTGTCCTCCTTGGACTTTGGTGTCCGTCGGTTCGAACGTAGTTCGCGGGAACGGGGCTCGGCAGGGGCGGCGGGGAGGTCTAGCCGGACGTGTCCGGAGTGGCACGGGAAGGTGACCCCGTGCCACCGCCGGTCACGCGCGGTGAGCGGGCGGCCAGCCGGGCGAGCGGCCGAGCAGCGCCACGATCCGGTCCAAACCGGACAGTCCTTCGGCATCGACGGCGGGACCGAAGGCCGAACCGGGTGCCAGCCTGGACTGTCCGTCCGGGACGCTCTCGGCGATCTTCAGCGCGGCGTCGAGCACCTCCTTCTGGAAGGTGAGCGGCAGGCCGAGCGTGCGGGCGACGTCCCACGAGTGCACCACGTAGTCGACGAAGTGGAAGCCGATCGCCTGTTCGGCGGTGAAGGTGAACTCGGTGGTGAACTCGGGCAACGGGAACTTGCGGTCGGCGATGTCGTTGGCGGCGAAGGCGTTCAGCACCCGGTTCACCGAATCGCGGTAGGTGGCCACGGGATCGTCGCCGAGGGCGACCAGCTTCCAGCGGTCCGGGTCGCCGTCGCCGCCCGCCGCGGCGGCGAAGCCGAGGTGCTGGGTGGTCATGTGCGCGAGGAGGCCGTGCAGGGTCCAGGCCTCGCAGGGGGTCGGCTTGGCCAGGTCGGCGGGTTCGACGCGGGCGACGAGGTCGAGGCTGGCCCGGGTGGCGAGGGCGTCGAGGATGCGGAGCTCATTGATAGGCATTCGCACATCATCTACACATGCTTATGATTCGTCAAGGAGTTAGGGTCGGCGCATGGCGGAGCGCACCCGGCCGGACCTCGCGGCGATGCTCGGCGGCCTGATGCGGCGGCTGATGGCGGCCGAGGCGCCGGTGCTGGCGGAGCACGGCCTGAGCATGTGGGGGTACGTCGTGCTGAGCGCGCTCGACGACAGCCCGGTGCGCACGCAGGCCGCGCTGGCGCGGGCGATCGGCGCGGACAAGACGCGGATCATCGGCACGCTGGACAAACTGCAGGAGGACGGCCTGATCAGCCGCGACCCGGATCCGGCGGACCGGCGGGTGCGGCTGCTGGCGATCACCGACGAGGGGCGCGCGCGGCGGCGGGCCGCGCAGAAGCAGATCCAGGCGCACGAGGACGAACTGCTGGCCGGGCTGCCCGCGGCCGACCGGGCGGCCTTCCTGCGTGCCGCGCAGGCGCTGGCTAAAGACCTCGGCTGAGGGACTTCAGCTGGTCGATCGCGGTGGCTTCGCCCTCGAAGTCGAGGCGGACGGCGTCGCGGCCGAAGGCGAAGAGCAGGATTTCCAGCGGGGCGCCGGTGAGGGTGACGGTGCCGGGACCGGTTTTCGCGGCCACTTCACCGTGACCGGGTGCGCGCAGGAGCACCCCGACCGGCGAGTTGCGCAGGGTGAGCTTCGCGATCGCCCGCACCGAACGCCAGGCGGCGGCGTCCCGTGCCGCGTCGGCCGGACGGGGTTCCCAGTCCGGCCGGCCACGACGCGCGTCCTCGTGGTGGACGAGGAACTCGGCGCTGTTGACCAGTTCGTCGAGCGGGGGCAGGCGGGTGGGCCAGAACCAGGCCGGGCCGGAGCGTACCCGGTCGACCAGCTTCTCCCACGGCTCGGCCGCGTACCGCCGCTGGACGGATTCGGTGTGGGAAGCCAGTGCGGGCACCATGATCCCGGCGGCCGCGTCGGGCCGGTGCTCCCGCACGACCAGGTGCGCGGCGAGGTCCCGGGTGCGCCAGCCCTCGCACAACGTCGGCGCGTCGGGCCCCAGCTCCTCGAACAGTCTGCACAACGCACGACGCTCGTCAGCGGCAACTCCCATGCCCGCGACCCTACCCGCCGTTCGCCGAACGGGCCGCGCCGTGCTGGTACCCCGACCCGGGCCGGTGGGGCACCACGCTGGGGGAGTCGCGGGTGGCGGCCGGGTGGCGGGCCACCGGGTTCGGGCCGGGCCGCAGGCCGAACGGGTCCTGGCTGAGGTACCGCTCGACCTCCGGGTCGTAGTACCGGTCGAAGTGGTAGTGCAGCCCGCTTTCCGCGTCGGCGTCCCAGCACGGCGCGTCCCAGGCGGAGGCCTGCCAGCGCAGGGTGCCGTCGTCGTCGAGCAGCTCGGTGGGCACGCCGTCGGCATCGGTCACGATCGAGCTGAACGCGTCGGGCCCGGACTGCGCCACCAGCCGTCCGTCCCGGTCGTGGGCCAGGGTCACCACCGACCGGGTACCGCCGGAGCGGGTCAGCCGTTCGACGATCTCCGTGCCGCTCCAGGCGAAGCGCGTTTCCTCCACCACCGTGCCGGACGCCCACCGCTGCTTCGCGAACCGCCTGCCCAGCGCGTCGTACAGGTACGTCCACCGCGCGCCGTCCGGGGTCGTCAGCTCGGTGAGCCGGTCGAGCCGGTCCCAGGTGAAGGTCCACGCGCGATCCCCCGACCGGCGTTCGGTGACGCGGCCCTGCCGGTCCGCGGTGTACCGCGTGCCGCCCGCCTCGAACAGCTGGTTGCGGTGGTACGTCCGGGTCTCCGCGCCGGCCCTGGTGATGTTGCCCGCGGTGTCGTACCGGTACCGCAGGGTGCCGCGCGGGCCGGTGCTCTCGGTGATCCGCCCGAGCGCGTCGAGCCGGAGCCGGGTCGGACCGGCGGCCGAATCGTCGATCGCGATCAGCCGCCCGTCGATCCGGTAGGTGAACTCGCGCTTCTTCAGCACCTGCTCGCCGTGGGCCAGCAGCTGCTCGACGAGCTGGTCCTCGGCGTCGAACCGTTGCGCGAGCACGCGGAGCCCGTCGACGAACCGGGTGCGTTCCCGGCCGGCCGCGTCGCGCTCGATCCGGATCTCGTGCCCGGCGAAGGTCAGGCCGTCCGGTCGCCACGCACTGTCCACACCGGACGGTGTGCGCCGGCGCGGCCCGGTTTCGCCGTAGCGCCAGCGCACTTCGTGGCCGTTGATCGACTCGGCGAGCACGCGGCCGAGCGCGTCCCGGCGGATCTCCAGCACGGAATCGCGGTTCGCCGCGTGCACCAGGCGGCCGAGCGGGTCGTAGGCGTAGGTGGCGGTGTCCTCGGCGGTTCGCTGCTCCACCAGGTTGCCGAGCCGGTCGTAGCCGAACTCGGTGACCTCGCCGAGGCCGTTGGTCAGCCGGGTCAGCTGGCCTGCCTCGTTGTAGTCGAAGCTGATCCGGCGGCCGTCGAAGTCCTCCTCCTCGATCGGCCTGCCCGCCGGATCGTAGGTGTAGCGCCAGGTCAGCCCGGCCGGATTGGTCACCGAGGTCAGCCGCGCCCGGCCGTCGTAGGTGTAGGTGGTGCGCCCGCCATCGGCGTCGATTTCGGTGGTGAGCAGGCCGAACCGGCCGTAGTGCCGTCGTGAGACCTGCCCGGTCGCGTCGCGGTGTTCGATCGGCTGGCCCTCGGCGTCGAACCGCCACACGTCGCGCCTGCCCAGCGGGCCCTGCCGCACCGCCCGATGCCCGGCCACGGTCCAGCCGAGCCCGACCGTGCCGCCGGACGCCGTCTTCGTGGTGCGCGGCCTGCCGAAGGCGTCGCGTTCGGTGACCGGCCCGGCGTCTGGCGGCTCGTTGGCGAACGGGTCGTCCGGCGCGGCCGCACGCCAGGGCGCGGCGACGCCGATCGGCTCGGTCAGCGGGTCGACGACGGTCCGAGCCCGCACCGTCCCGTCCTGAGTGGACAGTTCGCCCGAGGTGTACGAGAGCACCGATCCGTCCGGCCGGATGACCCCGGTCAGCCCCTCGTCGTCGTGGGTGAACAGCGTGGTCCGGCCCAGCGGGTCGGTGCGCGAGAACAACCTGCCCTGCTGGTCCCAGCTGTAGCCGTGCCTGCCGCCGAGCGGGTCGACCTCCTCGGTGAGCCTGCCCGCTTCGTCGAACCGGAACTCGGTGGTGTGGCCCAGCGCGTCCGTGTGCCGGGTGGCGCGGCGATCGTCGTCGTAGGTGTACGCGCCGGAGAAGTACCCGTCGGCGCCGATGGTCCGCACGCAGCGGCTACCGGGGTCGTAGGCGTAGCGGTACCAGGTGCCGACGCGGTCCTGCCAGCCGATGAGCCGGTCGCTCAGGTCGTAGTCGAACGACATCGGCGGGCCGCCGGCGTTCGCCACCTGCACGAGCTGCCCGAGCCGGTTGTAGCCGAAGCGCACCACGGCGGTGGTGATGCCGTCGCCGAGCACGTCGATCCCGGTGATCCGGCCGTCCGCGGTGGTGAACCGGACCTCCTGGCCACCGGCGCCGCGCAGCACACCGGGCGCGCCGCTCTCGGTGTACTCGATGGTGGCCGGTGGGCTGCCGGGGTGCTCGATGGCGAGCAGGCGCCGGACCCCGGGCTCGGCACCCGGTTCGAACAGCAGGGTGCCGTCCGGGGTTTCGACGCGGTGGCCGTCCGCGCTCCGCCGCAGCGGGTCGCCAGGGCCGGTCACCGGGTGCACGGCCTCGGTGCCGGTCGGGTGCGGGTAGCAGCGGATCCGGCCGTCGGCGGTGAACAGGCGCAGGTGCAGCTCGTCGACCAGCAGTTGCTGGTCCACAGTGGACGCCCAGGAGGCGCCGAACCAGCGGCCGGCGCGGTAGGACGAGCGGTGGAAGCGCCGGAGGACCAGGTCCGGGCGGCCGGTGAGGGTGAGATCGGCCTGGGCCAGCACCACCTCCCCGGTGGCCACGTCGACCGGCTCGCGCGCCGCGGCGAACAGGGGATTGGCCATGCTGGTAGTCAAGGCAAGCCCGGGCGCCGGGACAACAGCCGGGTGCGGAGCGTGCCCGAGCGGTCGCTGATGGTTGCCCGATCATCCCTCGGCCGTTCGGATCCACTGTGGACGGTTCAGCCGGCCTGCTCGTGCCGGGTGCCGGGGTGGTGCGGGGCGAGTTCGCGGGCGGACCGCTCGGCGTGTGCCGCGCACAGCAGCCGGTCGCCGCCCTCGGTGCCGGTGAGCAGGGACGACGCCGGTTCGGTGCAGCCGTTCCGGTGGCTCCCCAGCCAAAACCGCCCGCAGTCCTCGACGGTGCACCAGGTCCAGTCCGCGGTGGTGGCCAGCGCGAACCCGTGTTCCGGGCAGATCACCCCTGGCCAGCCGCAGATCGGGTTCCGCCGTTGTGCGGCCGGTCGGACAACGGCCGGGTGGCGGCCGCTCCAGACGCGGAAAAACCTGATCATTCCGGCCCCTTCCGCCTGGTCGACACCCCTGTCGCCTGCGGGCACCATGCGGGAGAACGGCGTTCCGGTCAACCGCCCGAATCGGGCGGATAGCTCATCACCAGCAGCGCGCGGCCGCCGTCCGGCCCGGCGGCGTAGACGTGCGACGCGGCGCCGTCGAAGTGCGCGGTGTCGCCCGGTGCGAGGTCGAGGAGGTGCCCGGCGGGACCGCAGCTCACCGTGCCTTCGACGCAGTGGACGAGCTCCCGCGTGCCCGGATCGTGCGGGTCGCTTTCGAACCGCGAGCCGGGCGGCAGCACCAGTTCGAAGACCTCGGTGCGGTGGTGGCTGTGGTCGGTCTGCAGCAGCCGTCCGCGCATGCCGCCGGTGGACTCGACGATCGTGCCCTCGCCGGCGCGCTGGAGCCGGGCGGGCGCGGCGCCGGACCGCTCGATCAACTGCCCGACGCTGAGCCCGAGCGCGTGCCCCAGTTGCCACAGCGTTTCCAGGGACGGATTGCCTTCGCCCGCCTCGATCCGGGCGAGGCTGGTCTTGGACAGGCCGGTGAGCCTGCTCAGTTCGCCGAGCGACTGGTTGTGCGCCTTGCGGTGGCCGCGCACCGTCTCGGCGAGGTGCCGCGCGGCGGCGGCCGACGTTGACCGGGTATCCATCGTTCCCTAGATTGGACGTATCGTAACTTCTGTGTGACGCAGTCTAGCGCGAAGGAGCGCCGATGCACGACGCGATCCGGGCTTGGCTCGAGCCGCGTGCCGACGAGATGGCGGACCTGCTTGCCGACCTGGTCGCGGTCGAGACGGAGAACCCGCCGGGCCGTGACCTCGGTACCTGCGCGCGGGTCCTGCGTGACGCGATGGCGCGCCTGGGGCTGGCGCCCGAGGTCATCGAGCTGCCGCCGTCGGGGGAGCTGGCGGAACCGGCCGTGGTGCGCGGGACCGCGGGCGCGGGGGAGAAGCTGCTGTACTTCCACGGCCACTTCGACGTCGTCCCGGTGCAGGACCGCGGTCAGTTCACCCTCGTCCGCCGGGACGGGAAGCTGATCGGCCGGGGCACCGCGGACATGAAGGGCGGCCTGGTCAGCATGCTCTACGGCGCCGCGGCGGCGCGTGAGCTGGGCTTGCTCGGCGACGGCCGGATCGTGCTGCACCTGGTGTGCGACGAGGAAACCGGCAGCGTCGCGGGGGCCGGGTACCTGCGCGAGGCGGGGCTGATCGACCCGGCCGCGGTGGCCATGGTGACCGCCGAACCGAGCGGCGGCCGGATCTGGCACGAGGCCTGCGGGGCGATCTCGCTGCGGGTCGACGTCCGGGGCCGCGAGGCACACGTCGGCCAGGCGAACACCGGGGTGAACGCGTTCGCGCACCTGCTCCACGTGGCCCGGCCGGTCGAGGCGTACGCGGTGGAGCTGGCCGCGCGGGACTCCATGGTCGTGGTCGGCGGGCAGGCCGGCGGCGGGGCCAGCTTCAACGTGGTGCCGGGCTCGGCGTTCTTCACCGTCGACAGCCGGTACCAGCCGGAGGAGGACCTCGACGCGGAGTTGAAGCGCCTGACCGGGCTCATCGAATCCGCCGCCGCGGAGATCGGTGCCGATGTGTCGGTCGAGGTGACCCAGTTCCAGCCAGCCGCGGGCACCTCGCGGGCGCACCCGGCGGCGGTCGCGCTGGCGCGGTGCGTCAGCGAGGTCGAGGGCGCACCGGCGCGGTTCGACCGGTGCGAGGGCATCCTGGACATCCGGTGGTACGCCCAGCTCGGCATCCCGGCGTTCGCCTACGGTGCCGGGCGCCTGGACGTGTCGCACGGCCCCGCCGAGTACGTCGACGAGGCCGCGCTGCACCGGTGCGCCGCCGTCTACGCGTCCTACGCGGCGACGGTGCTCAGCCGCTGACCGCCTGGATCGCCGGGATCCGGATGGCGCGGCGGGCCGCGCCGAGAACGGTGCCGAGGGTCAGCAGCGCGGCGATCGCGACGATCACCCCGTAGATCAGCGGGCTCTGGTCGGGGATCACCGAACCCGTGCGCAGGATGCTGTACGGCACGATGGCGGCCACCGCGGCGAGCGAGCCGAACAGGATGCCGGTCACCGCCAGCAGCGTGCCCTCCACGCTCACCATGCCCAGTACCTGCGGCGGCGTCGAGCCGGCGAGGCGTTGCGTGCCGAACTCCGCGCGGCGGTGGGTGATCGCCGCGGCCAGGGTGTTGATCACCATCACCGCGGCGAACAACGCGATCATGCCGACCACGACGAAGTTCAGTGTCTCGATGCTCTGGTGCTCCGGCGCCCGCACCACGTTCGCCGAGTTCTCGATCGCTTGCAGGTACAGGGTTCCGGTGGCGATGCCGGTGAACAGGATGACCGCGATCAGGCCGTCGGCGAACTGCCGGGTCCGCTGGCGGACGGTGAGCACGGTCAGGTAGCCGCCGACGCCGGTCAGCGTGCGCACGGGGGTGCCGACCACGGCCAGTACCGCGCGGGCCAGCGCGGGCGAGAGGACCGCGAGCCCGATCGAAGACAGGATCACCGCCTGCCCGGCGACGGCCATCACCTCCAGGCCGCCGTCCTTGAACACCGTCGCGGTCAGCACCCCGCAGTTCAGCCCGGCCAGCAGGAGCAGCACCCCGAGCACGACCCGTTTCCGGCTCATGCGCGGGTTCGCGGTCACCGCGAGCATCGCCTGGCGCGCGGACACCACGGCCGCGCGGCGGGCCGCCACCACCGCGGCGAGCACGGCCGCGGTGAGCGTGATGCCGAGCCCGATGGTCAGCGCCAGTACGCCGAACCGGTGCTCCGCGCCGGGCGCGACCTGACCGGTGTCGATCAGCAGGCGCAGCAGGACTTCGCCGCTGAACGCCGCGGGCACGATCGCCAGCAATCCGGCCACCGCGGCGATCACCGCCGTTTCCCCGGCGATGAGCCGCACGGTTTGCGCGGGGGTGGCGCCGATGCTGCGCAGCAGCGCCATTTCCCGGTTTCGCTGGCGCACCAGGAGGGTGAGCGTGGAACCGACGGCGAAGGCGACGATGATCAGGCCCCAGCCGCCGACCACCGCGGCGACCAGGTTCAGCGTGCGGGCCGAGGTTTCGTCGACGCCGGCGGCGGTGTCCATCATGGACGCGAAGGTCATCAGGATGAAGGCGCCGAGGAACAGCGCGAGGAAGCTGGCGACGAAGCCGCCGGTGCGGTAGCGGAGTGAGCGCAGGGCGAGGAAGAACACGGCTCACTCACCCGCCGCGATGGTGTGCCGGCGGGCGCCCAGGTGGGTCATCAACTCGGCGACGTCCTTCGCGCTGGGGCGGTGCAGGTGGTCGACGATCCGGCCGTCGGCGAGGAACACGACCGAATCGGCGTAGGCGGCGGCGACCGGGTCGTGGGTGACCATGACCACGGTCTGGCCCAGGACGTGCACGGCGTCGGCGAGCAGGGCGAGCACCTCGCTGGCGGTGTGGGTGTCGAGCGCGCCGGTCGGCTCGTCGGCGAAGATCAGGTGGGGGCGGGCAACGAGGGCGCGCGCGATCGCGACGCGTTGCTGTTGGCCGCCGGACAGTTCGGGCGGGCGGTGGTCCAGGCGGTCGCCGAGTCCGGTGCGCACCAGCACTTCCCGGACGAAGGTGTCGTCGATCTTCTTGCCCGCCAGGCGAAGGGGGAGCGTGGTGTTCTGCCAGACGGTGAGCGTGGGCAGGAGGTTGAACTGCTGGAACACGAAGCCGACGCGGGACCGGCGGAACTTCGTCATGGCGGTCTCGGTGCCGTGGGTGAGCGGGGTGCCGTCGATGAACACCTCGCCGCCGCTGGGCTGGTCGAGCCCGGCCGCGCAGTGGAGGAGCGTGCTCTTGCCCGAGCCGGAGGGGCCCATCACCGCGGTGAAGGTCGCGGGGGCCAGGGTGAGCGTGGCGTTGCGTAAGGCGTGCACGGGGTTTTCGGGTGTGCCATAGGTTCTGCTCACCCCGACGAGCCGAAGCGCCGGTCTTTGGTCCATCGTGCTGCCCCTCCCACTTGGATGCGGCAACGCTACGAAGGGCGGGAGGTGGCGGCCATGGGGCGTTCCCCCGTGCGCACGGTGAGGACAGCCCTACCGGGGCCCGGTTCGGGTGGCGCGGCTTTGGTGGCGCATGGTTCGGTGGGGCGTAGTTCGGTGGGCGTGGTTGAGTGGCTTAGTGGACAAGTGGCTCAGCCACTAGACCACTGAGCCACCTGGCCACCCAGCCACTGAACCAGCGGGCCACTGAACCAGTGGGCCAGTGGGCTACCGGACACTGTGGCCTCCGAGCCTCCGAGCTCCCGGGGCTGCTCGGCGGGCGTCGGGTGGGTTAGTCGTGGGAGGTGCAATGGGCGCGGGGGCACCTGGGCACCGCCGGTGGTTTCGGCGCCTCTGGCCGGGTCGTGCCGTGGCCACCTGGCGTGCGCGGGTGGCGTGCCCGCTGCCGGTCAGTGGCGGTTGCGGGTGAACTCGGCGATCTTGCTGCGCCGGACCGTGCCCAGGTGATCGGCCATGGCCTGGTCGGCGGCCGCCGGGTCGCGGCGGCGCAGGGCGGTGACGATGTCCCGGTGCTGCCGCTGCCCCAGCGCGATCTCCTCCGTGTTGTGCTGGTGCATCAGCGGGTTGTAGATCCGCTGCACATCCAGCACCTGTTCCAGCAGGCGCGACATCGTCCGGTTGTTGCCACACGCGCGCAAAGCTTCGTGCCACGCCACGTTCAGCGGGCGGATTCGCGCCCGGATGTCCGCCGCGGCCGGCTCGTCCGCTGCCCACAGCTCCCGGATCAGCTGGTCCAGCTCATCGGTCAGGTCTTCGAGCCGGGCCAGCTGCAACTCCCCGGCGGCGGTGGCGGCCCGTTCGGTGATCGCCCGCTCCAGCACGATCCGGGTGTCGAACACCTCCAGGATCTCCTCCGGCGTCAGCTCGTGCACCACATAACCCCGCGTGCGCCGGGTGATCAGGCCCTCCTGGGCCAGCCGGGCGAGCGCCTCGCGCACCGGCGTCCGCGAGACGCCGAGGCGTTGCGAGAGCGGGGTTTCCATCAGCACGGACCCCGGCGGCAGCTCACGCTCGAGGATCATGCCGCGCAGCCGCTGGTACTGCGCGCTCGCGGTGTCATCTGGTCGCATCATGGACAAAAGCGTATACGTTCCGCCGCCTGATGCGTGGTCAAAGCGGCATTTTCCCCGGTGTCCACATACCGGAATGGATACACAAGTCGTTGACATGAACACACTCGCCGACCAAGACTCGATCACACGCGAGCCAGCCGGCCGCGGTCAGCCGAGTGACGGAGCGCGCCATGCCAACACCCCGCCGGACCGGACTGCTGGCCGGGCAGCTCGCCCTGCTCGCCGGGGTCCTGGTGCTCTGCGAAGCGCTGGTCCGCGGCGGCGTGGTGTCGAGCCTGTACCTGCCCGCGCCCACCGACGTCTTCGGTGAACTGACCGGTCTGCTCGCCGGCGACGACGGCTTCTACGGCAACCTCGCGGTGACCCTGCAGGAGTTCCTCGCCGGTTACCTGCTCGCCGTGGCCGCGGGCATCCTCTTCGGTCTCTTCCTGGCACTGGTCCCGCTCGCCGAGGAGTTCTTCCGCCCGTTCCTCGCCGCGCTGATGGCGGTGCCCAAGGTGACCGTGATCCCGCTGCTGACCCTGTGGTTCGGCCTCGGCCTCGGCCACAAGGTGATCATCGTCTTCCTGTTCTGCTTCTTCCCGATCGTCTACAACACCATCGCCGGGGTGAAGCAGACCGCGGCCGAACACCTCAAGGTGGCGCGCTCCTTCCGCGCCAGCCGGGTGCAGGTGATCACCAAGGTGGTGCTCCCCTCGGCCGTCCCGACCATCTTCGCCGCGCTGCGGGTCGAGGCGGCCGCGGCGCTGGTCGGCGCGATCTTCGGCGAGATGGTCGCGTCGAAGGCGGGACTGGGCAACGGATTGACCGAGGCCACCTCGCTCTACGACACACCGAAGGCGTTCGCCCTGATCATCCTCATCACCCTCGTCTCGGTCGTCGGCGTCACGCTGATCGACCAGCTGGAACGACGGGTGTTCCTCAAGTGGCGGCTCCGGCAGACCCGGTTGCGCTGAGCGCTTTCCCCGAACCAGGAGGCATTCCCGACATGTTCCGCACGACGAAAAAACTGGCCGCGGGCGCACTGGCGGCGGCGCTGGTGCTCACCGGCTGCGCGGCGGACGTCGAGCGCACCGCCGACGGTCTGGTCAAGCTCACCTACGCCTCCTTCGCCGGTCCGAGCGGCCTGCCCGCGAAATTCGGCAAGGAGAAGGGTTTCTTCGCCGAGGAGGGCCTCGACGTGACCTTCGTCGAGGCGCAGGACCCGGTGGGCCTGGTCAGCAGCGGCGACGTCCAGATCGCCGACTCCGACACCACCTCCGCGGTGATCGCCGCCGGGAAGTCCGCGCCGATCCGGATCGTGTCCTCGATGTACCGGACGAAGGGGCCGTTCTACCTCATCGGCGGCCCGAATGCGAAGACGCTGGCCGACCTCAAGGGCAAGAAGATCGGCATCGGCCGCAAGGGCTCCGGCATGGAGGTCTACACGCGGTACATCCTGAAGCAGAACGGGATCAGCGAGTCCGAGGTGACGCTCATCCCCACCGGCGCCTACCAACCCGCCTACGCCGCACTGGAAAGCGGCCAGGTGGACGCGACGATCATCCACGAGCCGTTCGTCTCGCTCGCTGAGTCCACCGGCGTCGGCACGCTGCTCGCCAAGGGCTGGGACTACCTGCCGAACTTCCACACCGGCGTCGAGATCACCTCGGCCCAGTTCGCCCAGCAGAACCCCGACGTGGTCAAGAAGTTCCTCAAGGCGTACTTCCGGTCCGCGGTCTACGCCAAGCAGAACCAGGCCGAGTTCCGCGACTACGCCGTCTCACAGATCAAGGTACCCGCCGAGGTCGAGGACAACGCGCTGCGCCGCGAGGACCCGATCTGGGAGAACCGCCCCGAAGTGGACACGAACGCGTTGCGCGAAACCCAGGAGATCCAGCGGGAACTGGGTTTCCAGGACACCGTGTACGACACCACCGACGTGGTCGACAGTTCGTTCCTGCCGAGTGCGGAGGAGTTGCGTTGAGCGGGTTCGCGGTCTCCGGCGTCACCAAGACCTTCGACGACACACCCGCGCTCGACGGCATCGACCTCACCGTCGACGAGGGCGAGTTCGTGGTGCTGCTCGGGCGCAGCGGGTGCGGCAAGAGCACGATGCTGGAAATCATGGCCGGGCTCCAACCGGCCACCGAAGGCACGGTCCGGCTGGCGGACAGGGAGATCACCGGCCCGGACGACCGCATCGGCGTGGTGTTCCAGGACCCGTCGCTCTTCCCGTGGCGCACCGTTGCCCGCAACGTCGAACTCGGCCTCGAACTGGCCGGAATGCCCAAGGCGCAACGGCGCACCGTCGCCCGCGAGCACCTGGAACTGGTCGGCCTGCCCGACGCGGGCAGCCGGTACCCGAGGCAGCTCTCCGGCGGGATGCGCCAGCGCGTCGGCATCGCCAGGGCGCTGGCGACGCGGCCCGAGGTGCTGCTGATGGACGAGCCGTTCGGCGCGGTCGACCACCTCACCCGGTTGCAGTTGCAGCGGGACCTGCTCCGCCTGTGGTCCGACGACCGGCGCACGGTCGTCTTCGTCACGCATGACGTCGCCGAGGCGCTCGTGCTCGCCGACCGCATCGTGCTGCTGACCCCGGGACCGGGTCGCATCGCGCGGACGTGGGAGCTGACCGAGCCGAGACCGCGTGCGCTCGACGACCCGGCGCTCGCGGCACTGCGCCAGGAGATCTACGCCCACATCGAAGGAACACAGGAGCAGCACGCACCATGAGCACCCCCAGGCAGCCCTATCCCGGCCTCCGGCAGCGGCGGCAGCGGGAGCTGGCGGAGGAACTCGCCGCGACCCCCGCGGCCACCTCACCGCACACCGGCGCACCCGCCGAGACGATCGGCCGGCTCACCGACCGGCTCGGTGAACTCCGCGACGACCTCACCGCGTTGTCGCTGGACCTCCACGCCCACCCCGAACTCGCCTACGCCGAACACCACGCGGCGGCGGCGATCGCGAAACTGGTGCGGGAACACGGAATCCCCGCGGAGGTAGGTGCCTACGGCCTCCCGACGGCGATCCGTGCGGTCGCCGGGAAGGGCGGGCCGCGCATCGGCGTGGTCGCCGAATACGACGCGCTGCCCGGCATCGGGCACGCCTGCGGCCACAACATCATCGCCGCCAGCGCGGTCGGTGCTTTCCTCGCCCTGGCGCACGTTCTGGACGAAGGCACGGTCGAGCTGATCGGCACGCCCGCCGAGGAAGGGGGCGGCGGCAAGCAGCGGATCCTCGACGCGGGCGGGTTCGACGAGATCGACTTCGCGCTGATGGTCCACCCCGGCAACATCGACGTCGCGGGCAGCCGGTCGCTGGGGTTCCGGCAGGTGGCCGTCACCTACCGCGGCCTGGCCGCGCATTCGGCCACCGGCCCGCACTGGGGCGTCAACGCACTCGACGCCGTGGTCACCGCGTACAACGGAATTTCCCAGCTGCGCCAGCACATCCTGCCCTCGGACAAGGTGCACGGCATCATCACCGACGGCGGGCAGGCGCCCAACGTGGTGCCGGAAACCGCGTCGGCGGTGTTCTATGTGCGCTCGCTCGCCCTGGACACCCTCGCCGACCTGCACACCAGGGTCGACGCGATCCTGCACGCGGCGGCGAGCGCGACCGGCACGGTGGCGGAGGTCAGCTGGGACAACGCACCCGCGTACCTTCCCCTGCGCGCCAACGACGTGCTCGAAGCCCGGTACGCGGTGAACCTGGCTTCGCGGCGCAAGGTGCTGCCCGCCTCGGCCCGGCCCGCCGACGAGGTGGCCTCCACCGACATGGGCAACGTCAGCGTTTTCGTGCCGTCGATCCACCCGATCATCGCGATCGCGCCGCGCGGGGTCGCCAACCACACGGCCGAGTTCGCCACCCACGCGGCCGCCGAAACCGGCGTCACCGCGGTGCACGACGCCGCGGCGGGCATCGCCGCCACGGCGGCCGACTTCCTGTCCGACGAACGGCTGCGGGCCGACGCCCGCGCCGAATTCGACCGCGCCGGCGGGCGGTTGCGCCTCGCCGACGCCCTTGGCACCCCGAAAGGCAGCGCAGGATGACCGAACCACTGCTCGACCACCTGGTCTACGCCGGGCCCGACATCGACGCGCTGGTCGCGTCGTTCACCGAGCAGGCAGGGGTCGCCCCGGTGCTCGGCGGCAGGCACGTCGGCCGCGGCACCCGGAACTACCTCACCGGGCTCGGCGGCAACGCCTACCTCGAACTGATCGGCCCGGACGACCCGCGGGCCCCGAAACCGGCCACCTTCGGCATCGACCGGCTGACCGGCCCGAAGCTCGCCGCCTGGGTGGTCCGGCCCGCCGACATCGAGCACACCGTGGCCCAGGCGCGGAAACTCGGCTACGACCCCGGTGACATCGGCCCGCTTTCGCGGCGCACGCCCGAGGGCACGCTGCTGGAGTGGCGGCTCACGCCCAACCGCGGTGACCGCTTCGGCGGACTGGCCCCGGCGCTGATCGACTGGCTCGACGCCCCGCACCCGACCACGAACGACCTGCCGGTGCTGCCGCTGGTTTCGTTGCGCGGCACGCATCCCGACCCCGACGCCGTCCGGGGTGCGCTCGACGCGCTCGACGTCGAACTCGACCTCACCGAGGGCACGCCGGCGCTGGAAGCCGTGCTCGACACCCCGAACGGCCGGATCACCCTCCGCTGACGCGGACGACGGAAGGACTTCCCATGACCCAGCGGCAGATCGGCCTCACGCTGCCCCAGCGCGGTGCCTTCTTCGACGTGCTCAGCCTGAGCGAACTCGTCGAAACCGGGCACTACGCCGACGAAACCGGCTTGTTCGATTCCGTCTGGATCGGGGACAGCCTGCTGGCGAAACCGCGGCCGGAGGCGATCGCGTTGTTCGGCTCGCTGGCCGCGGTGACCAGCCGGGTCCGGCTCGCGGTGGGCTGCCTGGCCAGCTTCCCGGTGCGCGACCCGCTGCTGTTCGCCGGCCAGTGGGCCACGCTCGACCAGCTGTCGCAGGGGCGGATGCTGCTGGCCGTGTGCACCGGCATCGTCAAGGCGAACGACGCTTCGGCCCGCGAAGGTGCGATCTACGGTGTCACCGACCGGTCGCGGGCCGCGCGTCTGGAGGAGAACACCGAGATCATCCGTCGCTTGTGGACGGAGGAAAACGTGACCTTCGAAGGGGAGTTCACCTCGTTCGAGGACGTAACACTGCTGCCGAAGCCGGTGCAGTCCCCGCCGCCGGTCTACATCGCGTCGAACCCGGCGCCGCAACCGCTGGCCAAGCGCGCGCTGCGCCGGGTGGCGCGCATCGCCGACGGCTGGATGACCACGCGCAAGAGCCCCGAGCACCTGACCGTGAACCTGCCCGCGATCAAGGAGTTCCTGGTCGAAGAGGGCCGGGACCCGGAGAAGTTCGGGGTTTCGGCCTACCACAACCTCAACCTGACCCCGGATCGTGAAGAGGCCTACGAGGAGAGCTACCGCTTCCTCGGCGAGTACTACGGACCGGTGTTCAGCCGCGAGGACACCCGGCACTGGACGGCCACCGGCACCCCGGAGCAGGCCGCCGCCGACATCAACGCGCTCTACGCCGACGGCGCCACCGAGGTCACCCTGCGCATCACCTCGTGGGACTGGCGGCGCCAGCTCAAGATCCTGGTCGAGGAGGTCATTCCCCGCCTGGAACTCGGGCGCTGACATGCTGGGGGCATGACGTCGGAGCTGAGCAGGGCGGAACGGGCACTGCACCACCGCGCGGGGCTGGCCTGCGCGGCGGCACGCGAGGCCGGGGTGCCCGGCCGCTTCCGGGTGTGGGCGGAAGCGGGCCTGCTGGCGGTGCTGGCCACGGATCCCGAACTGAGCTTCCTCTCCACGGTTTCCGGGATTTCGCGGGAAAACACGGCCGCCGCGGTGGAACTGGCACAGGCCGAGGGCCTGACCGCGGTGGCCTCCGCCGATCTCGCACTGCCCGGGATGACGCGGGCAGGCGACCGGCTGCTGGCCGTCCGACCGCTGGAAGGTGAGCAGTCCGAGGCGAGTGTGGTCGAAGCCGGTGACGAGTTCCTCGACGTGCTGCTGGCGGGCTACCAGGTGAGCGGAGTGGTCGGCGCGTACATCGCGGCCGAGCACTCGATCCCGGCCCTGCGGCGGTTCCTCGTGGTCGAGGACGGCGAGCCGATCGCCGCGGCGGGTATGACCGTGCACGACGACGTCGCCGTGCTCGGTGGGGCGTCGACGTTGCCCGCCCACCGCGGGCGTGGCGCGCAGCCGTGCCTGTTGCGGCACCGCCTCGCGGTCGCGGCGGAGGCGGGGTGCACGCTGGCGGTGGCGACCGCGCGGCCCGGCTCGGTGAGCGCGGCCAACCTCGCCGCGGCCGGTTTCACCTTGCACCGGCGGTCAGCTTGGCGGACGGAAGCGCGAACGTGAGGGCCAGCGCGCCCGCGCCGACCACGGCGAAGGTGACGAAGGCCGTGGCGTAACTTCCCTCCGCCACGAGCACCGCGGCCACCTGGGCGCCGACCGCGCCACCCGCGGTCCTGGCGATCGTGTTGACGCCGGTGGCCATCCCGGTCCGGCCGGCGTCGACCGCGTCCACCACGAGCGGGCCGAACGCGGCGAACGCGAGCCCGTGCCCGGCGCCGAGGAACAGCCCGGCCACGCAGATCTGCCACAGCTCGTCGTGCGCGAACACCAGTGCGGCACTGGAAACGATGCCCAGCGCGGCTCCCGCGCGCACCGCCCGCCGACCGCCGAGCCGGGCCGCGACCGGGACGGCGGCCAGCATCAGCACGACCATCGGCAGCAGCGCGACCGCGATCCGGTGCTGCGGCACCAGCGGCGGGATCAGCGTGACCACACCGAACATGGCCGCGGCGACCACCACCGTGGTCAGGTTCGTCACCGCCATGCCGCGGCTGCCGAGCAGCCGGAGGTCGACCAGTGGCTGCCGCGTGCGTGCCTCCACCGCGGCGAACCCGGCGAAGAGCACCACCGCGAGCGCGAACAAACCGAGCGAAGGCCCGGTGCCCCAGGACTTCGCCTGGCTGATGCCGAGCAGCAACGCGGTCAGCGCGCCACCGAGCAACGCGGCACCAGCCGAGTCGACCTGGCCACCGCCCGCGCTCACGTCGGCAGGCAACGACAGGACCAGCGCGAACGCGACCAGTGCGAGTGCCAGCAACGGCCAGAACAGCCAGCTCGTGCCGAAGGTGAGCAGCGGGCCCGCGGCGAGCATGCCCGCGGCACCGCCGATGCCGAAGATCGCCGAGAGCAGCGCGACCGCACCCGGCAGCCGGTCCGCCGGCACCGCGCGGCGCACCAGCCCGAAGGCGAGCGGGAACAACCCGCCCGCCACCCCGGTCAGCACCCGCCCGGCGAGCAGCAGCGGGAACGAGTCCGCCAGCGCGCAGAGCAGCAGGCCCGCGGTGAAGGAACCGAGGCACGCCAAGGCGATCCGGCGGTAGCCGAACAGGTCGCCGAGCCGTCCGGCGATCGGCGTGGCGACCGCGCTGGCCAGCATGAACGCGGTCAGCGCCCAGGGCACCACGGTGCCGGGCACGCCGAACTGGCCCGCGAACGCCGGTAGCGCCGCGATCACGATCGTCTGCGTGGTGCTCGCCGCGAAGGCGGCGGCCAGCGCCGCGGCGAGAGTCGTGCGCATGAGCCCTCCCAGTGGGTCAAGTAAGGCTCACCTAAACACGTGCGGACAGCGTCCGCAAGTATGCTGCGCGGGTGACCGACCGTCGCCCGTGGGGCAGCCTGGAACGGGCGCAGATCATCGGCGCCGCGCTGGACCTCGCGCGCCGGGAGGGGCTCGCCGCGCTCACCATCCGGCGGCTGGCCACCGAGGTCGGCGCCTCGCGGATGGCGTTGTACCGGCACGTGCCGGACAAGGAAGCGCTGCTGGACCTGGTCGCGAACGAGATCGCGGAGAAGCACGTGATCCCGGAGGAGGCGCTGCGCGGGCCGTGGGAGGAGCGGCTGCGCCTGCTCGCGCACGGCATGCGGCGGGAACTGCGCGCCTACCCCGGATTCGCCGAGCGCATCATGACGCGCGGCAACGCCGGACCGGGCGGGCTGCGGGTCGCCGAGACCATCGCCTCGGTGCTCACCGCCGCCGGGCTGTCCGAAGCGAGTGCGGCGCGGTTCTACCTGATCACCATCGACCTCGTGCTCGGCCGCGCGCACCGCGAGGCCAACGGCGACCCGACCACCCCGCACCGCAACGCGGAAGTGTTCGCCGCGGCCGAATCCGGTGATCGCGCGCCGCGGTTGAAGGCGCTGCTGCCGCACCTGCGCGAGGTGACCAGCGACCAGGTCTTCGACGCCGAACTGGACCTGCTGATCGGTGCCATCCGCCGCGAGACGAACTGAACCACCGCGGCCGTTCGGCTGGCTACCCCTCGAAACGTTTCAAGTACGGTCGGCGATGAGCGGGGCAGTGTGCTCCGGTGTGCTGGGATAATTCTGGGATCGGTCTGGGATCGCGGGGTGGCGGATGTCCGTGGAGTTCGGCTTGCTGGGTGAGGTCCGGGCTCAGGCGGGAGGTGTCGCGGTCGACCTCGGCCACGCGCGCCAGCGGTGCGTGCTGGCGGCGCTCCTGGTCGAGCCCAACCGGCCGCAGGCGCTGGACGTGCTGATCGAGCGCGTCTGGGGCGAGCGCCCGCCGCGCCAGGCCCGCAACACCCTCTACGGCTACCTCTACCGGTTGCGGCAGGCGCTGGGCGAGGTGCACGCGGGCATCGACCGCACGGCCGGGGGTTATCTGCTGCCCGTCGACGAGGACTCCGTCGACCTGCACCGGTTCCGGTCGCTGGTGCGCGGTGCGGCGGCACTGGGGGACGAGGAAGCGCTGGCACAGGTGGAATCCGCGCTCGCGCTGTGGCGCGGGCAGGCGCTCGGCGGGGTGGACGGCGAGTGGGTCGAATCCGTGCGCCGGACCCTGGAACAGGAGCGCTGGCAGGCGGTGCTGCACCGCAACGACCTCGCCCTGCGCCTGGGCGGGCACGACGCGCTGGTGGCCGAACTCCCGGCGCTGTCCGCCGAGCACCCGCTCGACGAACGCCTGGCCGGGCAGCTCATGCTCGCGCTCTACCGCTCCGGCAGGCAGGCCGACGCGCTCGGCCGCTACCAGGAGATCCGGCACCGGCTCGCCGAGGAACTGGGCGCCGATCCCGGTCCGCTGCTGCGGAAACTGCACCAGCAGGTGCTCGAAGGCGAGCAGGCGGTCGCCACGCGCACGCCCACCCCGCGTCAGCTGCCCTCGGTCTCGCGCCTGTTCGCCGGCCGGGCCGACCAGCTCGCCAGGATGGACAAGGCGCTGGCGGCGGGGGACGCGCCCGCGCTGGCGGTCGTCGGCGCGGCCGGGGTCGGGAAGAGCACGCTCGTTTTGCACTGGGCCCACCGCGCGCTCGACCGCTTCCCGGACGGGCAACTGCACGCCGACCTGCGCGGGTTCGATCCGGCCGGGCCGCCGGTGTCCCCGTCGGCGGTGCTGCGCCGGTTCCTCGAAGCGCTCGGGGTGCCCGCGGGTTCCGCGCCCGCCGAACCCGACGCGCAGGCCGCGCTCTACCGGAGCTTGGTGGCGGGCAAGCGGATGCTGGTGGTGCTGGACAACGCGCGTGACGCCGAGCAGGTGCTCCCGCTGCTGCCCGGCAACGGCGGTTGCACGGTGCTCATCACCAGCCGCCACCGGCTCACCGGCCTCGCCGCCGGTCACGGTTTTCCCTTGCTGGACCTGGAAGTGCTGCCTGACGACGACGCGCGGGAGCTGCTCGCGCGCCACCTGGCGGAGCAACGGCTGCGCGAGGAACCGGAGGCCGTCGAGGACCTGCTGCGGTGGTGTGCCGGACTGCCGCTGGCACTGGGCCTCGTCGCCGCCCGCGCCACCGTGCACCCCGGCTTCCCGCTCGACGCGCTGGTCGTGGAACTGCGGGCGGCGGAGGGCTGGGACGCGGGGGAGGCGAGCACGAGCCTGCGCGCGGTGTTCACCACCTCGTACCGGGTGCTACCGCCGGAAGCCGCCAGGGCGTTCGCGTTGCTGGGGGTCGCGCCGGGCCCGGACATCGGCCTGCCCGCGGTCGCCGCGTTGCTCGCCCTGCCCGTGCCGCGGGTGCGGGAACTGGTGCGGCACCTGGAAACCGTGCACCTGGTGCGCCAGCACGCGCCCGGCCGGTACCGGATGCACGACCTGGTCCGGACCTACGCCGCCGAGCGGGCCGAGGCCGAGTACCCGGACGAGGTGGCGCCGGCCCTGGGACGGGTGATCGACGCCTACGCGAAATCCGGGCTGGCGGCGGAAAACGTGCTGTACCCGTACGAAACCCCGGCCGCGGTCGGACCGGCCGAGCCGGACCCGGCCATCACGGACGAGGCGACGGCGTTGTCCTGGCTGACCACCGAGTACCCCAGCCTGCTGGCGGCGCAGGACGCGGCCGCGCGCCTGGGCCTCACCCCGGCGGTGCTGCGGCTGGCCTGGGCGCTGGACACGTTCCAGCGGCGGCAAGGGCACTTCGAAGACCAGCTCGCGGTGTGGCGGGCAGCGCTGGCCGCCGCCGACGAACCCGGTCAGCGCGCGCTGGCGGCGTGGCGGCTCGGTGCCGCGCTCGCTCGCGCCGGTGAACTCGCCGAATCGGAACGCCACCTCGACGACGCGTTGACCCTGAGCCGCGAGTCGGCCGACGTTTCCGCCGAAGCCAACGTGCACCAGGCCCTCGCCTGGGTCCGTGAACGGCACGGCGACGACGCCACCGCGTTGCACCACGGGATCAGCGCGCTGGACATCCTGCGGGAACTCGGCGTGCCGATGCGGGAAGCACACGCCCTCAACCAGGCGGGCTGGTACGCGGCGAAGGTCGGGGATCTCACGCGGGCGCAGCGGTGGTGCGAGGACGCGCTGGAGATCTGCCGCCGGCACGGGGACCGCGACGCCGAGGCGCGGACGCTGGACAGCCTCGCCTACATCGCCCACCTCGGCGGCCGGTACGACGACGCGATCCCGTACTACGAAGCGGCGCTCGCCGGGTTCGAGGACGCCGGGGCCGCCTACGACTACGCCGACACGCTGGAACGGCTGGCCGACAGCCTGGCCGCGGCCGGGCACGCGGAACGCGCGCGGTCCAGCCTGGGCACGGCGCTGTCGATGTTCCGCGACCAGCACCGGCAGTCCGATGTGGACCGTCTCGAGCAGCGGGTCAGCTGAGGCCGCAGAGGCGGCTCAACGCGGTGAAGCCGTCGTCGGTGCCCGGCCAGTGCCGCCGCACCGCGTCGAGCCCGGCGCGGCGCACGACCCCGCGCAGGGTGGCGGTGACGATGATCGCGTCGTCGGCGTACCCGAGTACCGGGATGAAGTCGGGCACCAGGTCGATCGGCAGCGCGAGGTAGGCCATCAGGAGCAGCAGGCGGACGCGGACGCCGCGGGGGAGGTCGCGGTCGGCGGCGAGGCGGCGCAGCAGGCGCAGGACGTCGGGCAGCAGGCGCAGGGCCTCGGCGAGCAGGCCGCCGCGTGGCCGGACGACCACCAGCACGGCGACCAGCACCAGCCAGGTGACCAGCAGCGCGGCGCCCACACCGAGCAGCAGGTCCCACCAGAAGGAGTCGGTCACCCGCCCCATCCTGCGTCAACCGCGCCACCGGATGCGGTGAATGTGGCTTTCACAGCAGAATCGGCAGTGAAAGCCACCTTCACAGCGCCCGGTCAGTCGACGACGGCGGTGGCCTCGATCTCGACCATGAGGTCGGGCTCGGCCAGCGCGGCGACACCGATGCCGGTCAGCGGCGCCGACGGCGTGACACCGAGCTTCGCCGACGCCCTGGCCAGGCCTTCGGCGAACAACGGCATCTTCTCCGGGGTCCAGTCGACCACGTACAGGGTCAGCTTCACCACATCGTCGAAGGTGGCGCCCGCCTCGGCCAGCGCGGTGCCGAGGTTGAGGTAGCACTGCTCGACCTGGGCGGCGAAATCACCTTCGCCGACCTTGCCGCCGTCGGCGTCGCGGGCGACCTGCCCGGCGATGAAGACCAGCTTCGACCCGGACGCGATCGACACCTGCCGGTAGAGGTCGACCTTCGGCAGTCCGGCGGGGTTGACCAGGTTGACGGCCATGTTCTGACTCCTCGGGGTAAGTTGGTGACCCATTCTATAGCAAAGCTATGTTATGTAACCTGAGCCGATGGCCAGGTCGAAGGATCCAGCGGTGCGCACCCTGCTGATCGAACGGGCCGCGCAGATGCTCCGCACCCGCGAGCCGATCACGCTGCGCTCGCTGGTGGCGGGCACGGCCGTGTCGACGATGGCCGTGTACACCCATTTCGGCAGCATGGACGGCATGTGGCAGGCCCTGCGGCAGGAGGGCTTCACCCGGCTGGCGGCGAGGTTCGCCGCGGTGGAGCTGTCCGCCGACCCGGTCCGCGACCTGGCCGCGCTGATGGCCGCCTACCTCCGCAACGCGCTGGACCACCCCGACCTGTACCGGGTGATGTTCGACGCGAACTTCGAGCTGGAGGACCTCGGGGCGGCGGACGCCACGCTGGAGTACCTGGTCCAGGCCGCCGACCGCGGCCGTCAGGCGGGCCGTTTCGACACCGGGGTCGTACCGCTGGACCTGGCGATCCAGACCTGGTCCATCGGCCACGGCCTGGTCTCCCTGGTGGCGGGCGGCCCGCTGCCCCGCGAGACCCTCGACCACGGCGCGCCGATGCTGGCCGCGCTGTACGTCAGCCTGGGCGACGACCCCGCCGCCTGCCGCGCCTCGATCGAGCGCGGCTGGGCGTTGCCGTAGGCCCTACCGCGAGTTCCGGCGTTCGAGGAGCAGGGTGTCGTGCCAGACGCCGTCGCGTTCGGCGATGCGTTCGCGGACGCCGACGGTCCGGTACCCGGCGGACTGGTGCAGCCCGATGCTGGTGCGGTTCTCGGTGAAGACGGCGGTTTGCAGGGTCCAGAGGCCGTCGCGGTCGGCGGCGGTGACCTGCTTGTGCAGCAAGGCTTTCCCGACACCGCGGCCGCGGAACCGGGCGTCGACGTAGACTGAGGTCTCGGCGACGCCGGTGTAGCAGTCCCTTGTGGACACCGGCGCGGCGGCGGTCCAGCCGACCACCTCGCTGTCGAGCAGGGCGACCCAGCGGTGGTTCGGCAGCCAGTGCGCGTCCAGCGATTTCCGGCTGGGCACGGTGGTTTCGAAGGTGGCGATGCCGGTCTCGATGCCTTCACCGTAGATGCGCCGCACGGCGTCCCAGTCGTCGTCGGTCATGGCGCGCACGGTGATGTCGGCGGGCAGGTCGCTCGGGCAGCACGGGCGCGGCGGGAGCAGGCCCATCACCGCGTCGGCGGCCTGGGGGAAGCCGGTGCAGCAGGCGGGGTTGACCGTGACGACGGTGGCGGTGCGCTCCCGGCGCAGCCGCACGAACCCGATATCGGCGAGCTTGCGGACGTGGTGCGAGCAGGTCGACTGGCTGATGCCGAGCGCCTCGGTCAGCTCGCCGACGGTGACCCCGTCCGGTGCCGCGGCCACCGTGTGCAGCAGGCGCACGCGGGTCGGCTCGGCCAGGCAGGAGAACCACTCCGCGTAGGTGGTGGCTTCGGTGGCCGGCAGCACCGGCAGGTCGGGGGCGAGCGTCATGCCGGACATTATCGACGTGCATCGATGGTTGCGTCAATCGATGGCCGTCGATACTGTGCTCGGCATTGCATCGACGAGCATCGATAGAAGGGTGACCGGGCATGGGCGAAGAGCCGGTGGTGGTGGTCGGAGCGGGGCCGGTGGGCTTGGCGGCTGCGGCGGAACTGCTCGAACGCGGGCTCGAGCCGCTGGTGTTCGAGCGCGGGGAGCAGGCGGGCGCGGCGGTGGCGCAGTGGCACCACGTGCGGTTGTTCTCGCCGTGGTCCGAACTGGTGGCCCCGGCCGCCGAGCGGTTGCTGGCGCCGACCGGCTGGTCGCGCCCCGAGGGCGGGGTGTACCCGACCGGTGCCCAGTGGGCGGCGGAGTACCTGCGGCCACTGGCGGCGGCGCTGGGCGAACGAGTCCACTGTGGAGTCGAGGTGGTCGGCGCCGCCCGCCGCGGCCGGGATCGAGTCGTCGACGCCGGGCGCGACAGCGAGCCGCTGACCGTGCACCTCCGCGAGGCCGACGGCGCCGAGCGGCGGGTCACCGCCCGGGCGCTGATCGACGCGTCGGGCACGTGGACCGGCCCGAACCCGCTGGGTGGGGACGGCTTGCCCGCACTCGGTGAACGGGCCGCCGCCGACCGGATCGCTTACCGGGTCCCGGATCTGGACGACCCGGAGGTGCGTGCGCGGTACGCGGGCAAGCACGTGGCCATCGCCGGGAGCGGGCATTCGGCGTTGACCGCGCTGGTCGCGCTCGTGCAGCTGGAGGACACGAGGATCAGCTGGATCCTGCGCCGCGGCGAGGTCGGCAACGTCTTCGGCGGCGGTGAGGCGGACGAACTCCCGGCACGGGGAGCGCTCGGCCTGCGCGCGAAGCAGGCGGCCCGCGACGGCCGGGTGCGGGCGATCACCGGCTTCCGGGTCGAAGCCGTCGAACCCGGGCTCACTTTGGTTTCAGGTCAGGGGGAACGCGTCGAGGGGATCGACGAAGTGCTGGCGCTGACCGGGTTCCGGCCGGACCTGTCGTGGCTCTCCGAGCTGCGCCTCGAACTGGATGCCCGGTTGCAGGCGCCGGTGCGGCTCGCCCCGCTGATCGATCCGAACGTGCATTCGTGCGGCACGGTGTACCCGCACGGGGTCAAGGAGCTGGCGCAGCCGGAGCCGGGCGTGTTCCTGGCCGGGATGAAGAGCTACGGCCGGGCGCCGACGTTCCTGGCGATGACCGGGTACGAGCAGGTGCGCAGCATCGCCGCCGCGCTGGCCGGGGATCAGGACGCCGCCGAACGCGTCGAGCTGGTGCTGCCGGAAACCGGGGTGTGCGGCGGATCCGGGGTGTTCGACGCCGAACCCGACGGCGGTGGCTGTTGCGGGGCTCAGCCGTCGAGCAGTTCGGCCAGCAACCCGCGCACCCTCCTGTCGATCTCGTCGCGGATGGGGCGTACGTCCTCGACCGACCGGCCCGCCGGATCCGCCAGCTCCCAGTCCAGGTAGCGCTTGCCGGGGAACACCGGGCAGGTGTCGCCGCAGCCCATGGTGATCACCACGTCCGCGGCTTCGACGTCCTCTGTGGACAGTTTCATCGGCACCCCGTCGGTGATGTCCAGTCCCCACTCGGCCAGCGCCTCGGCCGCGGCGGGATTGACCGAAGCCGCGGGCGCGGAACCCGCCGAACGCACGGCGACCCGGCCGAGCGCGTGGTGCCGCAGGAGCGCGGCCGCCATCTGCGACCGTCCGGCGTTGTGCACGCAGACAAAAAGGACTTCGGGCATGGGGTTCCTCCGGTCAGCCTTCGTCGATCAGGGACTTCAGCAGCGCGACGGTGCGTTCGGCGGCCGGGTGCGCCACCGCCGACTTCTTCACCGCGACGCTGATGTGCCGCACCGGCCGTGGTGCGACCACCGGGACCGTGGTCAGCCCGGCGGGCAGCTCGCGGATGCCCAGCTCCGGGATCACCGTGATGCCGATTCCCGTGACCACGAACGAGATCGCGGTCCGGTAGTCGTGGGTCTCCACGGTGAACCGCGGGGCGAACCCGGCCTGGGCGCAGGCGGTGACCAGGATCTGGCGGCAGGCGCCCTGCCGCAGGTCGTTGTCCACCCAGGAGCGTTCGGCCAGGTCGGCGAGCGGGACCTCGGCCGCGCCGGCCAGCGGGTCGTCGGTGCGGACCACGGCCAGGTACGGGTCGTCGACCAGCCGGTGCACCTCGACGTGGGCGGCCCGCTCGACGGCGCTGTCCTCGACGAAGATGTCCACGTCGGGATCGCCGCCGCTGAACTCGGTCAGCCGCAGGTCCAACCGCAGTTCGGGGAACTCGGCGCGCAGCGTGGCCACCACCGGCGCGAGCCAGGTCTCGCCCGCCGAGCCGAAGTAGCCGATGGACAGGCTGCCCACCCGTCCGGCCCGCAGGTCGCCGACCACCTGCTCGACCTGGCTCAGCGCCTCGAACAGCGTCTCCGCCTCGGCGGCGAGCGTGCGGCCCGCCGTGGTCGGCTCGATGCCGCGACCGGCCTTTTCGAACAGTCGCAGGCCGGTTTCCCGTTGCAGCGCGGCGAGTTGCTGGCTCACCGCGGACGGGGTGTAGCCGAGCGCGGTGGCGCTCGCCCGGATCGAGCCGGTGGCGATGACGGCCCGCAGGACGCGGAGCCGGAGGACGTCCAGCATGCCGCCGACTGTACAGTGTGACTTAACGATTGTGTAGAACTAATCGCTTGTGCTGTCGAAACCCGCTGGCGACGATAGCGGGGTGACCGAACTCCAGACCGCCCCCGTCGCCGCCGAAACCCAAGCCGGCCGATCTCCCGGCAACCTGAGGACCGCCGCCGCGGTGGTGCTCACCGTGGTGCTGTGGGCCTCGGCGTTCGTGGCCATCCGTGACGTCGGGCACACGCTTTCGCCCGCGCCGATGGCGCTGGCCCGGCTCGCCGTCGCGGCCGTCGCGCTCTCGGTGCTGGTGGCCTTCCGGCACCGCCGCTCGCGCATCGTGCTGCCCCAGCGCAAATCGCTGCTGCTGATCTCCGTGTACGCGGTGCTGTGGCTGGCCGGGTACACCGTGGCGCTCAACGCCGCCGAGCGCCACGTCGACGCGGGCACCGCGGCGCTGCTGGTGAACATCGCGCCGCTGCTGGTCGCCGTGGCGGCCGGGAAGCTGCTCGGGGAGGGCTATTCGCGGCCGCTGCTCATCGGTTCGGTGGTGGCGATGGGCGGGGTCGCGGTGATCGCGGCGGGCGCGGACTCGCAGCGCGACTGGCTCGGCGTTGTCCTTTGTGTACTGGCGGCGCTGCTGTACGCCGCCGGGGTGCTGGTGCAGAAGCTGACCCTGCGCTCGGTGGACGGGCTGACCGCGATCTGGCTCGGCTGCGTGATCGCCACGGTTTCCCTGCTGCCGTGGGCACCGCAGTTGATCGGCGAACTGCGTGCCGCGCCCGCCGGTGCCGTGCTCGGAGTGGTGTACCTCGGCCTGTTCCCGACCGCGATCGGGTTCACCGCGTGGGCCTACGCGCTGCGCCGGATGGACGCCGGTCGCCTCAGCGCCACGACCTACGCGGTGCCCGCGGTGTCGGTGCTGCTGTCGTGGGTCGTGCTGGCCGAGGTGCCGACGATCTACGGCCTGCTCGGCGGGGTCATCTGCTTGGCAGGCGTGGCCATCTCACGCCGCCGCACGGTCAGCCACTCAGTGCGGTGATCAGCTCGTCCCGGCCGTGCACGCCGGTTTTCCGGAAGACGGCCCGGAGGTGGTCGTTGACGGTGTGCACGGACAGGTCGAGCCGCCGGGCGATCTGCTTGGGGGCCGCCGCGTCGCAGAGCTGTTCGACGACCTGCCGTTCGCGGGCGGTGAGCCCGTACCAGGAGCACAGCACGGGCAGCAGCTGCGCGGCGGTCGCCGCCTGGATGATCACGGACACGTCCTCGCCGAGGCGTTCGGCCTGGCAGGCGATCCACCGGCCGTAGAAGGCAGGCGGGCCGACCACCAGCGGGGTGGCCCCGGCGCGGGTCGCGGCGGACAGGCCGCCGAAGAAGGCCTTGCCGGTCCACGCCGGTGCGGCCTGCCGGTCGGCCAGGCACGCCCGCCATTCGACGGCGTTCGCCGTGGCCGCGCGGACGTCGTGGTCCGGCCCGACGAGGAGCACCCCCGGCGACGGGCTCGGCGAGGCCGGGCACAGCGGGACGGCGGTGACGTACTCGCGCAGGAACGCGACCAGCGCCGGCGTCAGCCGCGCCGCCGCGGTGATGTCGTCCGCATCGAATTGCCTGCCGCCTTCGGCTCGAAGCAGGCCGAGCGTGCCCCACACGCCACGCGCGTCCCGGAGCAGCAGGCGCAGCTCGCTGCCGACGCCGTGCCCGGTGAACAACTGCCTCGCCGCCAGATGCCGCCGATCCCGCCCCGGGTTCAGCCCGACCACGGCGGCGGGGACCTGGCGAGAGGCGAGATCCGCCCACTGGTACGGATCGTTCCCGGTGTGGCAGCCGCGCAGCAGGGCCCGGCTGAAGTCGGCTTCGTAGCCGTGCCAGAAGGAGAACGAGCAGATGGCCAGGTCGGGCCGCGGATCGGCGCCGGCCAGCCGCATGGCGTCGTGCGGCACCGCGGCCGCGAGTGCCTGTGAAAGCGCCGCGCCCGTCTCGACCCAAGTAGCCCCGCCCCCGGCTGCCGCGACCAGTTCCCGCAGCGGCCGTCCCCCCGATCGGCTCACGTGCTCGAGCATGGCCCGTTCGCGCTCGTGAGCGCAAGACCGCTTTAGGGGCAACCCCGAGCTTTGGGGATGTGCGGCCGGTGACGCCGTGACCATCGTGGGAGTGGACAGAGCAGAACAGCTGGAGAGGGGATGGACATGCGTGGATTCACGGCGAAGCGCGTCGGTGCGAGCCTGGGTGCGCTGGTGCTGGCGGGGGCCGGCCTCGGCACGGCGTCGGCGGCCGGGCAGACCGAGCAGGCCGGGGTGCTGCTCGTGTCGAAGATGAGCAACCAGTGCCTCGAGGTCCGCGGCGGCAACCTGGGCGACGGTGGCGCGGTGGCGATGTGGTCGTGCACCGGCAATCCCAACCAGCGGTGGTCCAGATCCGGTTTGGACTACCGCAACGACAACAGCGGGAAGTGCCTCGACGTCAACGACGGGAACGGGGCCACCGGCGCCGGGCTCAACCAGTGGGTGTGCCACGGCGGCTCGCCGCAGCAGTGGACGTTCCACGGCAGCGAGCTGCGCAACGCCAACAACCTGTGCCTGACCATCCCGGCCGGGAACCGGTACAACGGGGCGGCGGTGGTGATGTGGGAGTGCGTCGGCGGCGCCGACCAGCAGTGGCAGATCGGGTGACGCCCGGGACCGATCCCCGGCGGGCACCTTCGGGATCGCCCCGGAGGTGCCCGCCGAGCGCCTCACCCGCGCCGACCGGGACGAGGAACGCCGACTACGCGGCGACTAGGTACTGGGCAGGGGGCCCAGCAAACCGGTGCGCAGCACGGCTTCCCGTCCCGCTTCGAAGGCGGTGCGCAGCACACCGCCGTTGGATTCGAGGCGGCTGATCCACGGTGACGCGTCGGACGGCCGGATCGACAGCAGGGCCGGACCCTCGTGGTCCTCGTCCGCGTCGTACCGGGCGAGCAGCAGGTCGGCGGCGGCGAGCTGGGCGTCCCCGGTGAGGAACACGGCCTTCAGCTCGCGGTAGCGGCGCATGCCGAACCGGGCCACCAGCCGGTACGCGAGCGACGGCCGTTCCCGTTCGGGCGCCCGGTCCACCCGGCGCCGCGACCGCAGCACCAGCACGTGCGTGGCCCCGTCGCGCAGCGCCTGCCGGAACGGGATCGACTCGGCCACCCCGGCGTCGTAGTAGAGCGCGGAGCCGATCGCCACCGGCCGTCCCGCGAGCACCGGCATCGCCGCGCTCGCCCGCAGCGCGAGCCGCAGGTCGCGTTCCTCGGTGAGCCGGTCGTGCAGGTCCACCGGAGCGCCGTCGGCCACGTCGGTGGCCAGCGGGTGGAACTCGATCGGGTTCGCCAGCACCGAGCTGTAGTCGAGCGGGAACTGCTGGGTGTACACCACTTCGACGAGCTGCTCGACGTCGACCACCGGCCGGGCGCGCAGCAGGTTGCGCTTGCGGATCAGCGCCCGCGCGAAGGTCGGGTCGGTCCAGCCGTGCAATCCTTCCGGCCGGCTGGACAGCAGCCACGCCCCGGAGATCGCGCCCGCCGACGAGCCGTAGACCGCGTCGAACGCCGGCAGCAGCCCGAGTTCCTGGAGCGCCAGCGCCATGCCCGCCGACACCGTGCCGCGCATGCCGCCGCCCTCGATGGCCAGCGCCACGCGGTACCCGTCCCGGCGGGCACCCGGTCTGCTGCCCCCGGCCACCCGTTCGGCGAGCACCGACAGCAGCCGGTGCCCGGATTTCCTGTTCGTCACCCCAGTGTCCCCTCAACCGTCGATCGCCTTCCCCACCAGTATTTCGAGTTCGGCGGCCACGCGGTCGAGCGGACGGGTGTGGTGCTGGGCACGGCACATGGCCACCGCGCCCTCGGCCGCGGCGACGATGAGGGTGGCCACACTCCCGGCCGCGTCGGCGTCGGCCCCGTGGTGGCGCATCGAGTCGGCGAGCTGCGTTTCCCAGCCGGTGAACGCGGCGGTCGCGGCGTCGAGGACCTCGGGGCGTTCCCCGTCCGGTGGCGCCTCGACGGCGGCGGCGAGCACCGGGCAGCCCGCCTGGAAGTCGGTGCTGGTGAGGATTTCGCGCCACAGCTGGAAAAAGGCGCGCAGCCCGGCGACGGGTCCGGCTTCGAGCTTCGCGGCGAGGATCCCGGCCACGCTGTCCCCGGCGAAGCGGACCGCTTCGGTGGCCAGCTGCTGCTTGCCGCCGGGGAAGTAGTGGTAGGTCGAGCCCTGCGGTGTCCGTGAGTGCTTGGCGACCTCGCGGACGCTGGTCGCGTTGAGCCCGCGGCGGCGCATCATGTCGGCCGCTCCGGCGACGAGCTGGTGCCGGGTGGGCGAGGTCGACTCGGTCATGCGGGCCCTTCCTTGATTATAGCGACCGTCATAGAGTACCGTCAGCTGACGTTATAGCGATCGCTATAACGTGCCGACGAGCGGAGGCCCCGATGCCGATGATCCAGTTGACCGCCCCGGGCGGGCTGACCGACACCGACGCCTCGCGGGTGTGGGTCCTCGTCCACGAGCAGCCCGAAGGCACCTGGGGCGCCGGTGGGGCCCTCCTCCGCTACGCCGATCTGGTCACGCCGGCCCAGGGGGCCCGGGCCGATGCGTGAACTGACCTACGTCGCCAAGCGGACCGTCGAGTGGCGCGAGGTGCCCGACCCGGTGCTCCGGTCGGACCGCGACGCCGTGGTGGCGCCGGTCGCGGCGACCCCGTGCGATGTCGATTCGGCGATCCTGGCCGGGCACGGGCCGATCGCGCCGCCCTTCGCCATCGGGCACGAATGCGTGGCGCGGGTGGTGGAGACCGGCGACGCGATCACGCACGTGGCACCCGGTGACCTGGTCGTCGTGCCGTGGGCGATCAGCTGCGGTGCCTGCGACCGCTGCCGCGCCGGGCTGACCGCGCACTGCACCGCGGTCCCGCACATGGCGATGTTCGGCGCCCCCATCGGCGGGAGCTGGGGCGGGTTGTTCTCGGACCTGGTCCGGGTGCCCTGGGCGGACGCGATGCTGGTGCCGCTGCCCGCCGGGCTCGACCCGGTGGCGATGGCCTCGGCGAGCGACAACTGGTCGCTGGCGTGGCGGCTGGTCGCCCCGCACCTGCGCGAGAAGCCGGGCGCGCGGGTGCTGGTCGTCGCCCGCGGCAGCATCGGGCTCTACGTCTGCGACATCGCCCGCGCGCTGGGCGCGGGGGACGTGCTCTACGTCGACCCGGACCCGGCGCACCGCGCGCTCGCCGAGACCTACGGCGCGCGCACCGCCGAGGCGATCGAACCGATTCACCACGGCTTCGAGCTGGCCGTCGAGTCCACCGGCCGGGTCGACCAGCTCGCGCTGGCGCTGCGATCACTGGTGCCGGAAGGGTTCTGCGAAAGCGCGGGCAACCACTTCCGGCCGGGCGAGTTGCCGCTGCTGGAGATGTACCTGACCGGGGTCTCGCTGCGCATCGCCCGCGACAACGTCCGGACGCACCTGCCGCGGGCGCTCGACCTCGCCCGGTCCGGCGAGGTCGACCCGCGCCGGGTGGTGTCCGACGTGCTGGACTGGGAACAACTGCCCGAAGCCCTGCCCGAGCGCCACCTGAAACCGGTGTTCGTCCGGTCAGGTCCGCAGGGCGGGGGGTGACCACGCCGCGTACCGCATGACCGCGCGTGCGCTCAATCCCGGTGGCACCAGGCGCAAAGCAGTGTTGCGCAGGGCTACCCCCACCGGGTGCGTCAGTTGCTGGCCCATCCGGCTCGCCTGCCTCGCGGCGCGGGCGATGGCCTGGCTGCGGGGACGGCGTTCCGCGTCGTAACGGTCCAATGCGGCGTCGACGTCCGGGGATTCGGCGAGCGCGGCGGCGAGCACGACCGCGTCCTCCAAGGCCTGGCACGCGCCCTGACCCAGGTTCGGCACCATCGCGTGGGCGGCGTCGCCGAGCAGGACCACACGACCGGCCCGGTAGCTCGGCAACGGCGTGCTGATCTCGTGGATGTCGTGGTGCAGCACGGTTTCCGGGTCGGTCGCGGCCAGGAACGCGGAGATCGGCTCGTGCCAGCCGTCGAACCGCCGCCGCAGTTCGGCGATCGGGTCGGTGAAACGGGTCCCGGCGGGTTCGGTGAGCACGGCGTGCCACTCGGTCAGGCCGTCGGCGAACACGATGTGGCCGAACTCCGCGCCGCGGCCCCAGGTCAGTTCGAAGTCGCTGGCCAGCTCGACGGGCTGTGCGGTGATCGCGCGCAACACGGTCGAGCCGCTGTAGACCGCGCCCGGGTGGCCGGGGAACAACTGCGCGCGCAGGCGGCTGTGCACCCCGTCGGCGGCAACGATCACATCGGCGTCGAGGACTTCGTCGGCCAGCTTCACCGAACCGGATGTGTCCACAGAGGACACCTCGGCGCCGATGCGCAGTGCGTCGGCGGGAAGCGCGTCCCGAAGCGCGCGATGCAATGCGGCGCGGGGAAGGCCGAGCGGCATGTAGTCCGGATCGGTCACGGTCAGGCGTGCGAGCACCTTCCCGGCAGGGGTGAGCGTGGATGTGGCGCGCTGCTGCCAGCCCGCCGCCCGCACCGCCGCGCCGGCGCCGAGCTCGTCCAGCGCGCGCAACCCGTTGAGGTGCAAGGAGATTCCAGCGCCCACGTCGGCCAGTTCGGCGGCGCGCTCGACGACGGTCACGTCCCAGCCCACGCGCCGGAGCCCGAGCGCGGCGGCCATGCCGCCGATTCCCCCGCCGACGACAACAGCTTTCCCGGTCATGTGCCCGGTGTCCCTCCGTTCACTCCCGCCGGAGCCGACTCTAACCGAGCGGGGTGGCGGTGGTGACCGGATCCAGCAAGGCGGTGACGGTCGCGCGGACTCGGGCTTCGGTGTCCGTGGCGGCGTCGAGCGTGATGCGTTGCAGCACACCGACCGCCGCGAGCGCCAGTGCGCCCGGGTCCGCCCCCGCGGTGAGCCTGCCGAGGCGTTGTTCCTCGGCGAGATAGGCACCCGCGGCGTTCTCGACGGCTTCGAGTCCCGCCGTCCGGTCACCGAGGACCGCGCGGACGAGGTCCGGCAGCTGCGGCCGGGCCACGATGAGCCGGGTCAGGGCGAGCAGGGTCGTCGGCGGGGTCGACAGCAGGGCGTCGGCCACGTTCCCCGAGACCGAGCCCGTGCCGGCCCGCTCGGGCAGCGCGGCCGCCGCGGCGGAAATCAGGAAGCTCCGGTCGACGGCGTAGGCGGCCAGGAAACCGTCGAAGTCGGTGAAGTGCGCGTACAGCAGGCCGGTGGCCACCCCGGCCTCGCCGGTGATCGCCCGGCCGCTGAGCTTGCCCGGGCCGTCGCGGACCACCACCTGCTCGACCACGGCGAACAGCTGCTGCCTGACCTCGGGAATGGCAACGCCTCTGGGCACGCGGACCAGTCTAACCACCGGGGTTGCGCCCACAATGAGCAAGTGCTCATACTGCGTTTGAGCACATGCTCATACCTCGGACGGCATGCGGGAGAACAGTGGTGGAGAACGGGCGAGTGGTGGTCGTCGGAGCGGGGATCGCCGGGCTGGCGGCGGCGTTGAGGCTGCACCGGGACGGCCGGGACGTGCTCGTGGTGGAGCGCGCCCCCGGCCGCCGCAGCAGCGGGTACATGGTGAACCTGGCGGGCATCGGCTACGACGCGGCCGAGGCACTGGGGCTGGGGCCCGCGCTGGCCGAGCGCGACCTCGGCGCGTTCACCTCGATCCTGGTCAAGGCGGACGGGCGCAAGAAGTTCACCGTGCCGGCCGCGGTGGCGCAGGCCGCGGTGGGGCCGCGGATGCTCACGGTGTTCCGCGGCGACCTGGAATCCGTGCTGTACGAGCAGGTCCGCGACACCGTCGAGATCCGGTTCGGCACCACGGTCACCGGGATCACCCAGGACGAGCACCAGGTGCGGGTGTCGCTGAGCGACGGCACGACCGAATCGGCGGACCTGCTCGTCGGCGCGGACGGCCTGCACTCCCGGGTTCGCGAACTCGTCTTCGGCACGGACTTCGAGGTGGATCTGGGGCACGTGGTCGGCGCGTTCCCGCTGGCCGAGGTGCCGGTGGACGTGCCGCCCGGCGCGGGGACCACGTTCATCGGCCCTGGTCGCACGGCGGCGGTGCTGAACCTCGGGCCGGACCGGTCGTCGGCCTTCTTCACCTACCGCGCCGAGGATTCCGAGGCCGAGCTGGCGCTGGGACCGGCGGCCGCGCTGTCCCGCGCGTTCGGCGACCTGGGCGGCGGTGTGCCCGGCGCGCTCCGGCAGCTCGACGAGAACGCCTACTTCGATTCCGTGTGCCAGGTGGTGATGGACCAGTGGCACCGCGGGCGGGTCGTGCTGCTCGGTGATTCCGCCTGGTGCGTGACCTTGTTCGCCGGTTACGGCGCTGCGCTCGCCCTCGCCGGCGCCGACCGGCTGGGGTCCACTTTGGATGAACACGCCGAGGTGCCCGCCGCGCTGGCCGCGTGGGAGGCGGGCCTGCGCGCCGAGGTCACCAAGCGGCAGGCACTGGCGCGCAAGGGGATCAGCCAGTTCGTCCCGTCCGGCAAGGCGGAGATCTGGGGCCGCGACCTGATGATGCGGGCGATCCGGCTCCCCGGCGTCAGCACCCTGATCCGGCGGTCGATCGAACGGGCGAACCGCTGAAGGCGAGTTCGTCTACCGCGTCCAAGGCAGGCGGACGGGCTGCTTCCACGGCAGCAGCTCACCGCGGCCGACCGCTGGGATCGGGGGCAGTTCGCCGACGGCCGTGCCGGGGTGGGGGGCCTCGTCCAGGAACAGGCGTGGTGCCCCCAGGTCCATCAGGTCGGCGACCTCGGGGCGCATGACGATGCCACCGCTCCCGGCGACGAGGAGGTGCAGGCCGACTTCCCGGGCGTGCGGCAGCACCTCGCGCATCGCGGCCAGCGGGTCCTCCTGGGCGGAATACCGGTCCAGGTCGTCGATGACCACGAACAACCGCGGCCCGCTCCAGGCGTTCCCGATCCGGCGCCGCAGGCCGCCGAGTAGGTCGGTGACCACTTCGCCGGGATCTTCGAAGCAGGTCGACCCGGCGACGTACTCGGCTGGGAGCACATCGCGGGTTTCCAGGTCCCGCAACAGCACGACCAAGCAGTCCGAAGCGGTGTACCGCCGCGCGATGCCGCGCAACAGGGTGCGCAGCACCGTCGACCGCCCGGTGCGGGGTTCGCCCAGGACCAGGAGGTGTTGGTGCTGCTCGATGTCCACGCCCACCGGCCCGCTGCCCGACGTCCCGAGCGGCAGGCCGGCGCAGTCGCCCTGCCGCTCGAGTTCGTCGTAGCCGAACACGCCCGGCGGCGGGCTCAGCGGCAGGGCGCGCACCGCCGGACCGCGCACCCGTGACGCGGCTTCGGCGAACTCGTCGGGGGACACCGGCTGGAAGCGGAACAGCCGCGGCTCCCCCTCACCGACGCGCAGGTAGGCCTGGCCGTAGATCGTGTACGCCATCCTCGGCGGCGTCGATACATGCAGGTAGCGCGCGAGTTGCTCCTCGCTCAGCGCCTGCAGCGCGATGCGCGTGGTGATCGCCTGCTCCAGCGCGGCGAAGTCGGGTTCGCCGGAGCCGTCGAACCGGTCGGTCACCACCAGCGACATGCCGAGTCGCTTGCCCAGTGCGACCACCTGGCGCAGCGTCTTGCCGAACGCGGGCAGTGCCGCGTGGACGAACCGCGGCCCGTCGGCGAGCACGACCAGTTGCGGTGCCCCGGCCAGCAGTCCGTCCGCTTCGAGCCGCAGCCGCCGCCGGAGCTCGTCGTCGAGCAGGGCCTGGAACCGGCGCATGTCCGGGACTTCGCCCAGGCTCAGGTACGCGGCGGTGTTCGGCAACGCGGCCAGGCCGGCCAGCGAACCGGCGTCGTACTCGGCCACCAGCAACTGCACGGTTTCCGGCGGGTACCTGGTCGCCAGGCTGACCGCGATCCGCCGCAGCACGGTGGTCTTGCCCGACCCGACGTACCCCGCGCACCAGGTGTGCGTGGTGACATCGAGCCGGACCGCGTCGGCGATGCCGGTCCGGCCGAGCACCGCGGTCAGTTCCCGGGCGGGCGGCCGCGGCAGGTCGCGCAGCGAACCGAGTTCGCCGACCGGCTCGGTGACGTCCAGCGCGATCTGGGCCTGGCCGCGGTTGCTCCCGACGCGGTATTCGGCGCGGCCGCCGGGGTTCGCCCGGAGCTCCAGCCGGTCGTCTTCCGGCAGTTCGCGCAGCAGCGGGTGGTCCCCGGTCGAGGCGATCACGTGGACCCCGATCGACGAGCCGTGCCGCAGCAGGTCCGCCAGTTCCAGCAGCCGGTCGGCGTCTTCGACCACGAGGAACAGTTCGGGGCCCTGCCAGGACGTCCGGTTCCGCAGGCGCGCCAGCAGGATCGGCTTGACGCGGTCCAGCTCGTCGGCGCCGACCAGCACCGCTCCGGCCGGGCCGTAGACATCGGCGATCCGCCGCAGGAGGGTGTGCCGCACCTGTTCGACCGCGCCCCGCAGGATCACGTGCGAGAGCGTGCCGAAGTCGAACTTCAGCGTGGTCGACTGGGTCACGCCGAGCAGGATCTCGCCGTTCGCGGGCTGTTCGTGCACCAGCAGGCGTTCGTAGGTCAGCCCGTCCGGCGGGTCGAGCAGCGACCGCACCGGATGCCAGTAGTGGAGGAAGGAGTACGAGATCTCGGCGATCTGCTCGGGCGACAGGGCCGCCACCTCGAACTCCGCCGCCCCGAGCACACCGCGGCCTCGCCCGTCCAGCGAGAGCCGCTGCGCGGGCAGGGTGCTCAGGCTCGCCGGGTCGGTGGTGGTGAGGAGCAGGTGCATTCGCAGCGGCGCGCCCTCGCGGGCGACCCGGTGGAGCACGTCGAGCAGGCCCGGCACCGCGGCGACCGTCGCGTCGGCCTCCTCGAAGACCAGCACGAGCGCGGGGTCGGGTTCGCTCAGCCTGCTCCGGCGCCACAGCTCGTCGTCGATCGCCCGCACTGCCCGGGTGAGGTCGGGTCCGAGCAACGCGGTGCCCACGTGCGGTGCGGCGATCAGCTCGTGTCCCGGGGAGGCGACGAAGAACTGCACCGAGTCCGGCGAGTAGTTGTCCGCCAGCCAGGCCTGCGCGGACCGCGACAGCGCGGTACCGCCGGGACCGCTGATCACCAGGTGCCCGGCCAGATCGGCGGACACGGGACCGTGGCCGACCGGGACGCGCAGCAGGTCCGGTCCGGGGTCGGCGAGCCAGCGCGTGTGCGGGTCCAGTGTGCTGGCGCAGCCGTCCATCGGGCCGCAGCCCCACCGCGCGTCGTCATTCATGTGACGACGATATTGGACGTGTCACTCCTGGTGGGGTGAAACCGTCGCGGGCCGCCCGCCTCCGCGCTCCGGCGTGGGTAGGGTCGCGGCGTGGTGGTCGATCAAGCCGTAGCGGCGGGACTCAGCAGGGCCGAGGTCGAGGAGCGCGTCGCGCAGGGGCGGTCCAACGACGTACCGGCGCGTGCCAGCCGGAGCGCGTGGGACATCGTGCGCGCCAACGTGTTCACCCGGATCAACGCCATCTTCGGCGTGTTGTTCGTCATCATCATGTCCACCGGCTACCTGCTCGACGGGCTGTTCGGCGGGCTGATCGTGGCGAACAGCGTGATCGGCATCATCCAGGAACTGCGGGCCAAGCGGACGCTGGACCGGCTGTCCATCGTCGGGCAGGCGCGGCCGCGGGTGCGCCGGGACGGCGAGAGCGTGGAACTGGCGCCGAACCAGGTGGTCGCCGACGACGTGATCGAGATGGGGCCCGGCGACCAGATCGTCGTCGACGGTGAGGTGCTCTCCGGTGAGGCGCTGGAGGTCGACGAGTCGATGCTCACCGGCGAGTCCGACCCGGTGGTGAAGGAGGCGGGGGAGCAGGTGCTCTCCGGCAGCTTCGTGGTGGCGGGCTCCGGCCTCTACCGCGCGACCAAGGTCGGCCGCGCCGCCTACGCCGCGCGCCTGGCCGAGGAGGCGGGCAAGTTCACCCTGGTCGACTCCGAACTGCGCAACGGCATCAACAAGATCCTCAAGTTCATCACCTACCTGCTCATCCCGGCGGGCGCGCTGTCCATCTACAACCAGCTCTCCGGCGACCAGGAACTGCCGGAGGCGTTGCGCGGCATGGTCGCCGCGCTGGTGCCGATGGTGCCGGAGGGGCTGGTCCTGCTCACCTCGATCGCCTTCGCGGTCGGGGTGGTGCGCCTGGGCAAGCGGCAGTGCCTGGTCAACGAGCTGCCCGCGATCGAGGGCCTGGCCAGGGTGGACGTGGTGTGCGCGGACAAAACCGGCACGCTGACCGAGAACGCCATGCGGCTGGCCGAAGTCCGTCCCGTCGGGGAGCACGGCGACGTGTCCGGGGTGCTGGCGGCGCTGGCGGCCACCGACCCGCGCCCGAACGCGAGCCTGGCGGCCATCGCCGAGGCCCATCCCACCTCCCCCGGCTGGCCGGTGACGGCCATCGCCCCGTTCTCCTCGGCCCGCAAGTGGAGTGGCGCGTCGTTCGGCGAACACGGGGACTGGGTGCTCGGCGCACCGGACGTCCTGCTCGCCGCCGATGACGAAGTACGCGCCGAAGCCGATCGCGCGGGCTCGGGCGGTCTGCGCGTGTTGCTGCTGGCGCGGGCGGAGGGCGCGGTGGACCGCGCGGGCGCGCCGGGTGCGGTGGAACCGGTCGCGCTCGTCGTGCTGGAGCAGAAGATCCGGCCGGACGCCAAGGACACTTTGGACTACTTCGCCGGTCAGCAGGTGACGGTGAAGGTGATCTCCGGGGACAACGCGGCCTCGGTCGGCGCGGTGGCCGCCTCGCTCGGGCTGCCCAACGCCACCTCACCCACCGACGCGCGTTCGCTGCCCGAGGACCGGGAGCGGCTGACCGCGGAACTCGAGCGGGGGTCGGTGTTCGGCCGGGTGACCCCGGCGCAGAAGCGCGCGATGGTCGGCGCGCTGCAGTCCGGCGGGCACACCGTGGCGATGACCGGCGACGGGGTCAACGACGTGCTGGCGCTCAAGGACGCCGACATCGGCGTGGCCATGGGCGCGGGCAGCCCGGCCACCCGTTCGGTGGCGCAGATCGTGTTGCTGGACAACAAGTTCGCCACCCTGCCGCATGTGGTGGCCGAGGGCCGCCGGGTGATCGGCAACATCGAGCGGGTGGCGAACCTGTTCCTCACCAAGACGGTGTACTCGGTGCTGCTGGCGCTGATGGTGGGCGTGCCGGGGCTGATCGGGCTCGACGCGCTGCCGTACCCGTTCCTGCCGCGGCACGTCACCATCACCGGCTGGTTCACCATCGGCCTGCCCGCGTTCGTGCTGTCGCTGGCGCCGAACAACGAACGGGCGCGCAGCGGTTTCGTGCCGAGGGTGATGCGGATGGCGGTGCCGGCCGGGGTGATCATCGCGGTGGCCTCGTTCGTGGCCTACGTGCTCACCTATCCCGGGGCCACCGGCAGCCCGGCCGAGCAGGTGCAGGCCAGCACCACGGCGCTGATCACGCTGATGGTGATCGCGCTGTGGGTGCTGGCCATCGTGGCGCGCCCGTACCAGTGGTGGAAGGTCCTGCTGCTGGTGGTGATGGCGGGGGCGTCGGCGCTGATGTTCCTGGTCCCGTTCACCAGGGAGATCTTCCAGCTGGACCCGACGAACACCGGGGCCACGCTGACCGCGTTCGCCTGCGCCGCGGCCGGCATCGTGCTGGTGGAGATCGCCTGGTGGGCGGGCCGGTTCGTGGTCAGGCCGCCGTCGTGATCTTCCAGAGGTAACCGTCGGGGTCGGCGAAGTAGCCGGAGTAGCCACCCCATTCGACGGCCTCGGCGGGTTTGACGACGGTCGCGCCCGCGGCCTTCGCGGCCTCCATCACCTCGTCGACGGCGGCGCGGGAGTCGGTGATGAAGTGGTACGAGGAGCCGCGGAAGCCGGAGCCCTCGGGTGACACGCCGGCGTCCGCGGCGGCGGCGTCCCATTCGTAGAGCGCGAGGTCCTGGGTCCCGATCGCACACGTGACGAAGCCGGGGTGGTCCTGTTTGATCTCGCAGCCGAGCCCGTCCGCGTAGAACGCCTTGGCCTTGTCGACGTCCCTGACGCCCAACATGATGGTGCTCACCTGCAGTTTCACGGTCATGCCAGAAGCCTAGGGACGCCCGATCCGGCCCGCTTCTCGATTCCTGATCAGCTTGCACCCAAGGGTGGCGCCACCTGCCAGCCCGCCGCGTCGTGCTGGTGGCGCCAGAACTCCGCGAACCGGTGGCCGTAGGCGCGCAGTCCGTCGACCGTGCCGTCTTCGACGATCCGGCCGCGCTCCAGGAACAGGACCCGGTCGGCGCGGGCGATGCTCGACAGCCGGTGGGCCACGATGACGCGCGTGCGGGCGCGGGCGTCATCGGCGAGCGCGTGCACCACGGCGGCCTCGTTCTCCGTGTCGAGCGCGCTGGTGGCCTCGTCGATGAGCAGGACGGGCGCCGGTTTCAACAGCGCGCGGGCGATGCTGACGCGCTGGCGCTCGCCACCGGACAACGCCGTGCCCGCCTCGCCGACGACCGTGTTGTCCCCGGCGGGAAGTCGCCGGGTGAGCTCGCCGACCCTGGCCGGGCCGACCGCGGCCGCGTACTGCGCGTCGTCCGCCTCCGGGTGCCCGGCGAGCACGTTGTCCCGCACCGAACCGTCGAACAGGTACGGGTGCTGGAACACCACGCTGGTGAGCGCGCGCCGGGTGCCCGCGTCGAGCGTGGCGGCGTCCACCCCGTCGATCAGCACCTGACCGCCGCTCGGCTGGTGCAGTCCGGCGATGAGCGCCAGTATCGTGCTCTTGCCCGCGCCCGACGGGCCGACGATCGCGGTGGTGGTGCCGGGTTCGAGGGTGAAGCTGAGCCCGTCGAGCACCTGGGTTTCGCCCAGCCGCAGGGAAACCTGGCGGAACTCGATGCGGGGTGCGTCCTCGGTCCGGACCACCGCGTCACCGGTCGGGACCACCGGGGCGGCCAGTACCGCGCGGATCCGGTCGAGCGTCCCGCGAATGGTCTCCAGTGCCGGGGCGAGGTCGCCGAGCGTGGTGATCGGCTCCAGGTACCGGGCGATCACCACGATCAGCGCGATGGCCTCCGGTGCGGTCAGCGAGCCGCGCACGGTCAGCAGCGTGGTGGTGCCCGCCAGCGCGATCAGCGCGAACTGGCTGGCGACGCTGAACAGCACCTGCCCGGGGATCTGCATCAGCACCAGGCGCAGGGTCGCGCCGTGCTGGGTGGCGAGCGCGGCACCCGCGCTGCTGCGGGCGGGTTCGACCCGGCGGGCCGCGCGCAGCGCCTGCTGGGTTCGGGCGAACTCGACGATCCGCTCGGTCAGCTCGGTGTTGGCGTCGGCGGCGGCCGCGTCGGCGCGCCGGGTGATGCGGCCGGTCGCCCACAACGCGCCCAGCAGCACCGGAACGCCGGCGAGCGCGGCGAGACCGAGCGGCCACGAGAGCGGGAGCAGCGCCAGCGCGATGGCCGCGGGCAGCAGGACCGCGCCGATCATCGGGGTGAGCAGGTTGACCACCAGCCCGACCAGATCCGGCCCGGTCGCGGCGACCGCCTGCCGCGCGGTCGCGGTGTTGGCGCCGGAGAACCAGTCCAGCCGGATCTCGGTCAGCCGGTCGGCGAGGTCGCGCTGGCCGCGGTCGAGCACGGCGAACCCGAGGTCGAAGCCGAGCCGCGCGGTCACCGAATCCACCGCCCAGCCGGCGACCGTGGCGGCGGTGAGCGCGCCGAGCCAGGGCACCGCGTCCGCGGGGGTGGTGGTGAACAACGCCGAGACGAGCGGGACCAGCAGTACGGCACCGGTGGCCCGCAGCAGCACCGAAACCACGGTGAACCCGGCGTAGGTCACCACCCGGCGACGCTGGTCCCACGGCAGGAGGCCGAGCATGGTGCGGATCATCGGGCGGTCCCTTCGAGCACGCGCGGGGTTTCCCAGAGCCGGTGGTAGCGCCCGCCGGCGGCGAGCAGTTCGGCGTGGGTGCCGGATTCGGCGACGCGGCCGTGGTCGAGCACCACGATCCGGTCGGCGCCGGTGATCGTGTGCAGGCGGTGCGCGATGACCAGCACCGTGCGGTCGCGGGCCAGCCGGCTCAGCGCCCGCTGCACCTGGTATTCGGATTCGGGGTCGGCGAAGGCGGTCGCCTCGTCGAGGATCAGCACCGGGGCGTCGGCGAGGATGGCCCTGGCGATGGTGAGCCGTTGCCGTTCCCCGCCGGAGAGCCCGGAGTCGAGGACGGTGTCGTACCCGTTGGGGAGCTTGAGGATCCGGTCGTGGATCTGCGCGTCCTCGGCGGCGGCGACCACCTGCTCGATGGTGGCGTCGGGGACGGCGAGCGCGATGTTCTCGCGGACCGTGCCGTGCACGAGCTGGGCGTCCTGGAAGACAAAGCCGATCCTGGCGTACAACTCGTCCGGGGTCAGCGCGCGGATGTCCTGGCCGTCCAACCGGATCGCGCCGGTGCCGACGTCGTGGAAGCGGGCGAGGAGCGCGGCGAGCGTCGACTTGCCGGAACCGGAGGGGCCGACGAGCGCGGTCACCGTGCCGGGTTCGAGGGTGAGGCTGACGTTCTGGATCACCGGAACCCCTGGCCGGTAACCGAAACCCACCTCCTCGAACACCACGTGCCCGGCGGCGGGGTTCGCGGTGCCTTCGTGCTGCTCCAGTTCCGGCTCGTCCAGCGCCACCTGGATGTTCCGCGCGGCGAGGAGGCCCTCCCGGATCCCGCTGAGCCCGTACCCGATGCCCAGCAGCCGTGCCCCGAACGTGGTGCCCAGCAACAGGAACGGCAGCAGGGCGACCGGGGTCATGCCACCCGAGACGACCAGCGGCGTGCCGACCGCGGTGATCAGCCAGAGAAAGGTCATCGGGCGGGTGGCCAGGTCCATCATGGTCTTGGTGCTGGTGAACGGCCGCTGCCAGCCGACGAGGAAGGCGAGGTACTCGTCGAGGCGCCGCCGGAAGGGCGAGGCCGCCGCACCGCCGAACACCCGGATCACCGGCTGTCCGTCCAGGTAGGCGGCCGCCTCCCCGCTCATCCGCTCGGCCCAGCGCTGCGCCTGGCCGATCTTCGAACCGGACCGCATCATCATGATCGACATGCTGACCAGGTAGACCAGCACCGGGACGAAGAGGACCAGCGCCAGTCGCCAGTCCACTGTGCACAGATAAACGAGGACCGCCACCGGGGCGACGACCGCGGCCACCGCGTCGGGGATCGCGTGCGTGACGAGGTAGTGCAGCGAGAGCGTGTCGTCCTGGACGAGCTTCTTGACCGCACCCGAACCGCGGGCGGTGAACCAGCCGAGCGGGAGCCGCGCGAGCTTGCCGAGCAGGCTGGTGCGGAGGGTGCGCTCGAACCGCGCGTCCACCACGTGCAACCACACCAGCAACGCGGCCCCGAGCAGGGCACCCGCGCCGAGCAGGGCGACCGCCCAGCTGCCGACGGCCGTGGCGTCCGCGCCGGCGAGCAGGAGGCGGGCCAGTTCGACCAGCAACACGAACGGTGCCAGCTGGACCAGCGTCAGGAGCGCCTGCAGCACACCGGCGAGCAGGAAGGTGCGCTTGAGCGGGGCCAGCAGGCGCCCGGCGGCTTGGGCTCGCCACGCGCCCTTCTTGGCCGCCGCCGGTGCCGCTGGGGTGGTTTCCTCCGCGGGCTTCTCCTCGCGGAGCTTGCCCATGGCGCGGCCGTGGATCCAGTACGCCTGGGCGTGCACTTCGGACTTGGGGAAGCCGAACTCGTCCTTGAGCCGGGCGCGCACGTGCCTGAGCGAGGTGGATTCGGCGGCGGCCCAAGTGTACCAGTCGGACCAGTCGCGGGCCTCGATCGCGGCGGCGAGCGCGCGCCCGTCCCCGCGCGGCACCCAGTGCGTGGTCAGCCGGGGGTGCTCGGCCAGCGGTAGTTCGCGATCGGTTTCCTCGTGCAGTTCGAGGTACAGCTCGATCGGCACCTCCGGCGGTACCGCGCCGAGAATGCCGTTGATCGCCGGGACCGAGGCCGGATCGCCGATCAGCAGGTAGCCGGCGGGCAGCGGGTCCGGTACGGAGAAACCCTTGGAGCCCAAGGACATCACCGGGATCGTGGTGCCGGGTTCGGTCCGCCGCGCCCACTGCGAGGCCGGCCCGGCCGGTTCGTGCAGCACCACGTCGATCGCGAAGTGCCCGGTTTCCTCGTCGGCCTCGGAAATGGTGTAGGCGCGCTGGAACTCGGTGGCCGAGCCCGCCGGGTCGGGGAACCAGAAGCGCAGCCACGCGGTGGGTTCGGGGACGGCTTCCTGGAACAGCGTGGCCGAATGCAGTCGGATGCGGAGGAAGTTGGGGGAGAGGGTGTGCTTCCCGGTGACGGTCGCCTGGTGGTCGCGGGCGCCGAAGCCGCGCAGCACCGCGCCCTGGAATCCGCGTGCCATCAGAGTTCGCCTCCCAGATCGGCGATGATCTCGGCCGGTGGACGTCCCGGCGGCGCGACCGACACGAGCCCGCGGATCGCGGCGGTCAGCAGGAGCCGGTAGAAGTCCTCGGGCTTGACCTCCGGCAGCGTCGAATGCGCGGGACCGAAGTCCTTGGTGAGCAGTGAGATGACGGCGTTGCGCTGGTCGAGGTACCCGGCGCTCTCGGCGGCGGCGGCCTCGCGTTCCTCCGCGGCCGCCGACCCGATCGCCAGCGTGGCGACGGCTCCGCTGAGCACGATCGCCGCGTCCGTGGTGTACCCGCGCCGTTCGAGCGCGGCCACCTCGCTCGCGAGCAGGCGGGCCCCGGCGTCGCCCCGGGGGAACAACACCTGCAGGTACGCGGCGAGGCCGGGATGCGCGCGGACGAAGGCCCTGAGCTGCCCGGCGAAGGACAACAGGTGCCGCGGGATGTCGTGGTCGGGTTCGTCGTGGAGTTCGAGGTCGGCGAGGATGCTCTCGCCGACCAGCTTCTCCAGCTCCCAGCGGCCTTCGACGTGGCGGTAGAGCGCCGTCGCCGACACACCGAGCGCGGTCGCCACCGCGTTCACGGAGAGCCGGGCCATCCCCAGCTCCCGCCCCACCTCGACGATGTCCGCCCGGTGAACCAGCGGTCGTCGTCCTCCTGCGCGTGTGCTCATCGGCCTCCTGCCCAAAGTTACCCCCCATAACTTAGGCAAGCCTCACCATCGGCGCAAGCCCGGCCGCGGACGACTCAGCGAATTCCGCGGAGGAATACGCCCGCACCTCGATCACGAGGGCAAGATCGCAAGGAATCCCATGACCCATCACGGAACCCGGCCACCGTCCGTCGCGCAGTGGACCGGGCCGGACGACACCACGCGTTATCTGTGCGCGGCGACCCACCTGGACGCCGGATACGCGAACGCCGCGCTCAAGGAGTACCTCGTCGAGCCCACCCGGCCGGTGCCGCCCGCCCCGGGCGTGGACGCGGGCCGGGTCCTCAGCGAGGCGGTGCAGGCACGCGGGCGGCGGAAGTGCTTCGACGCGCTGGTCTTCCTGGTGGTGAGCTGGCGGAGCGTCCTGCTGTTCGGCTGAGCCGCCTACTTCGTCGTGCGTAGGAAGTCGGCGCCGCCCACGTACACCGTGTGGCCGCTCACCACGGGCATCTCCGCCGCCGTCACGATCTCCCTGGCGAAGCCGTTGACCGTGGGCAGGCCGCCGCCCCGGGTGCGGCGGTCTTCGATGGCGCCGGGGTGGACGCGGTCCAGGAGGGTGGGGGTGATCGTGCCCTCGACCATGTCGCCCGAGACCACCACCAGGCTGATCCCGCGCGAGGCCAGTGCCGGGATCCGCGCGCGCAGGGCGTCTTCACCGGCCCGCTTGCTCGCGGCGATCGGCTCGTACTCCTGGTAAACCGGCTGCACGCCGTGGAAGTGCGCCTGGTGGCTGGTGACGAACACGATCCGGGACCGCGGCACCAGCAGCGGCCTCGAAGTGTCCACAAGGGACAACTGCGCGTCGCGGTTCAGGCGGAGGGCGTAGTCCGGGGCGGCCTCGCGTTCCATGCCACCGGAAGCGTTGAGCACCAGCAGGTCCAGCCGTCCGCTCCGGGCCCGGATCTCCTGGACCATGGCGGTGATCGCGCCCTGGTCGGTGAGGTCCGCCCCGATCGGCCACGCCGTGCCGCCCGCCGCGGTGATTTCGTCGGCGACCTTCCGCGCGCGCCGCGCCTTCTCCCGGTAGTTCACGAACACGACGGCACCCGCGGCACCCAGCAGCCGTGCCGTTTCCGCGCCGATTCCGCGGGAACCCCCGGTCACCAGCGCGATCCGTCCGGCCAAGCTCATTTCCGCCCCCTCATCCGCGCGGCCATCTGGTCCGCGCCCTCGGCCACCGCCGTGCTGCGCGCCACCGTGGTCCGCGCCAGCCGCGTGCTCACCGACGCGCCGAGACCGGCCATCCTGACCACGTTGTTGACGAACTCGTCGAGATCGTCGGGCCACGGCAGCGACGGCTGCGTGATCAGCAGCGACGCGCAGCCGTGCATCGCCGACCACAGTCCCAGCGCCAGCGTGCGCGGGTCTCCGCGCAACACGCCGTTGTCCACGCACGCGCCGACCGCCTCCACCATGTAGGCGAACCCGGCGTTCGACGCGGGGGAGAGTTCGTCGGCCCGGCGCAGCATCAGCACGCTGTACTGCACCGGGTTGTCGAGCGCGAACCGGATGTAGGCGCGTCCACATTGGCCCAGCGCGATGAACGGGTCCGTCAGCCGCGCGCACGCCTCCTGGATCCGGCTGCCCAGCCCGTCCCACGCCCGCAGGCAGACCGCTTCGACCAGCTGGTCCTTGCTGCCGAAGTGCCGGTACACCGACGGCGTGGTGACCCCGGCGCGCTCGGCGACCGCGCGCAGGGTCAGCGCGTCCTCGGTACCCGCCTCGACCAGCATCCGCTCGGCCACCTGCAGGATCTCCTCCCGCAGCCGCGGCCCTTCACCGGGGTTCGCCCGTACTCGCCTGCCTGCCACGAGACGAGAGTGACAGCGTCACGGTGACGTTGTCAACCTCGCCGGTAGAGGCCGACCAGCACCCCGTACTCGGCTTCACGCGGGGCGTTCGGCAGGTCGTTGACCAGCTTTTCGAGGTGCTCGTGCAGGGCGCGGGCCTGCGTGGCGGTCAGCCGGAGCACCCGGTGGACCAGCAGCGATCGGTCGTCGTCGGGGATCTCGTCGGCGATGGTGCCCAGCATCGCCTTGGTGGCCTCCCCGTTCTCCCCGGGCGCGAACTTGACCCGGCGCGCGGTCTTGACGAAGTACTGCTCGGTGCCGCCGCGCACGGTCCGCGTCGGTCCTTTTCGGACCAATCCGGCCTCGACGAGCACACCGAGGTGGTGCGCGATGTTGCCCTTGTTGATGTTCAGCCGGTGGGCCAGCTGGCTGATGGTCGCGCCGTCGGGGCCGATGTCGCGCCAGATCCGGTGCCGCGTCGGGTGGGCGAAGGCACGCATCTGCGCCGGGCTGGTGGCGTGGAGGACCTCGGTCATGAATCAAGCGTCAAGGACAGTTGTCGCTTGCGCAAGCACCCCCGTTGACTGGAGCCATGACCGACCTACTCGAAGAACTCGCGACCCTGGTGCGCGAGCGGTACGTCCTCGAACCCGACGCCGCGAAGATCGCCGCAGACCTGGAAGACTTGGATCTCGCCGGGCTCGGCCCCGAAGTGACCGCCGAGGTGCTGACCCGGCGGCTCCAGCGCACCAACCACGACCGCCACCTGCGTGTCCGCCACAAACCCGAGGGCGCGGCGACGGGCTTCGACAGCGCCGCCTACGAAGCGCACTACGCTGCCGAAGCCCTGGTCAACGCCGGTGGCATGCGCGAGGTGCGCTTGCTCGGCGACGGCGTCGGCTACCTGCGGATCGCCCCGTACCTGTCACCCGTCCACCTCGCCGAACCGTACGTCCGCGCCGCGTTCACCCTGCTCGCCTCGGCCACCTCGCTGGTGATCGACCTGCGTGACGGGCGCGGCGGCACCCCCGAGACCGTGGCACTGATCTGCGGGTACCTGCTCGGCGGTGAGGCCGTGCACCTCCAGACCCTCGAACAGCGCGACGGACCGCCGCGCCAGTTCTGGACCTCGCCCGCCGCCACCCGGATCGACGCCCCGATCCGGGTGCTCACCAGCGCCACCACCTTCTCCGGCTGCGAGGAACTCGCGTACAACCTGCAGGCGCTCGGGCGCGCGGAGGTCGTCGGAGAGGTGACGGGCGGTGGTGCGCACCCGGTCGAGGCGGTCGCGCTGACCGACGTGCTGGAACTGCACCTGCCGATCGCCCGCTCGGTCAACGCGGTCACCGGCACCAACTGGGAGCAGGTCGGCGTGGTGCCCGACCGTCAGTGCCCCGCCGAGGAGGCATTGGCGGGCGCGGTCAGCGCACTGGACCAGAAGTCGGCGTAACGGCCACCGCGGCGGAGCAGTTCGCCGTGGCCGCCCTCCGCGACGATCCGGCCGCGATCGAGGAACACGACGCGGTCGGCTCGTTCGACGGTCCGCAGCCGGTGCGCCACCATCACCACGGTCCGCCCGGCCATCAGCCGCTCGACGCCGTCGTGCACGGCGGCCTCGTTCACCGGGTCCAGCGCGGAGGTCACCTCGTCCAGCAGCACGATCGGCGCGTCCTTGAGCAGGGCCCGCGCGATCGAGACGCGCTGGCGCTCGCCACCCGAGAGCAGCGCGCCGCCCTCGCCGACGTTCGCCGCCCAGCCACCGGGCAGCCGGTCGACCACCTCGTCCAGCCGGGCCGCGCTCGCCGCCGCCCGCACCTCGGCCTCGGTGGCTTCGGGACGGCCGAGTCGCACGTTCTCCTCGATCGTGCCGTCGAAGAGGTAGACGTCCTGGAAGACGAAGGCGATCCGCGACATCAGCACCTCGGTGCGGACGTCGCGGACGTCCAGCCCGCCCACCCGCACCACACCCGCGTCCACGTCGTAGAACCGGGCGAGCAGTTGCAGCAGCGTGCTCTTGCCCGCCCCCGACGGCCCGACGACGGCGAGCCGCTGCCCCGACGGCACCGACAACGACACCTCGTCCATCACCACGCGGTCGCCGTGCCGGAACGACACCGAGTCGAACTCCAGGTCGTAGCGGTCGGGCTGCTTCGGCTCACGCGGTTCCGGCAGCGGTTCGGTGCGCAGGACCGTGTCGAGTTTCGCCAGCACCGACCGGGCCCCGCGCAGTTTTCCGCCGATGTCGGCCAGTGACAGCAGCGGATCCGCGCAGCGGGCGGCCAGCACGAGGATCGCCAGCACCTCCGCGACGCCGATGTCCCCGCCGAGCGCGAGGTGTGCGCCGAGCACCAGCAGGACGGTGAACACCGCCTGCACCACGAGCGCCAGGCCGACCACCCCGGGCAGCGCGGTCAGCGTCGACCGGCGGGTGGCGCGCTGGACCTCGTGCAACGAGTCGTCGAGCAGGCCGAAGCGTTCCGCGGTCCGGCCGCCGGCCCGCAGCACCGGCTGGGCCTGGAGGTACTCGATCACCCGGCCGGTGGCCTGGTGGTCGCGTTCGGCGCGGTCGGTGTCGGCGGTGGCCATCGAGCGGCCCGCCCAGACCTGGACCAGCACCACCAGCGGCACGGCGAGCAACGCGGCCAGCCCCAGCGGGGTGTGGTAGGCGAGCAGCACGGCGACGATGGTCAACGGGGTCACGCAGGCGGATATGAAGGGGGACAACAGGTGCGCGATGACGCCCATCGCCTCCAGCACGCCGTGGCTGGCCGTGGCCGAGACCTCGCCGACCCGTGCGGCGCTGTACCAGCCGATGGGCAGCCGGGCCAGGTGGTCGCCGAGGCGGTGGTACATCCCCCGCAGCAACGTGGTCCCGGCGCGGAAACCGGACAGGTCGCTGGCGTAACGCAGGACCGCGTAGGCCGCGACCGCGCCACCGAAGCCGAGCAGCCAGGGCCACGCGTCTCCCGGCGCCGGCCCGAAGAGCGCGCTCAGCACGGGGACCAGCAGGGCGTACGACAAGCCCTCGGTCACCGCCGTCACGGTCATCAGCACCACCGTGCGCCGCACCGGCCGCGCGTACTCGTTCCCCAGTACGCGCAACAACATCCGGATCATCGGGACACCTCCTGTCGACGTTCGGTCAGCACGCCGTTCTCCAGCGCCACCACCGTGTCGGCGTCGGCGATGGTCTCCTGCCGGTGGGCGATGACCAGGATCGTGCGCTCGCCGGCCAGCGTCGCCAGCGCCCGGCGGACGGCCTGTTCGGTTTGCGGATCGGCGAACGCGGTCGCCTCGTCGAGCACCAGTACCGGCGCGTCGGCGAGCAGGGCGCGGGCGAGCGAGATGCGCTGCGCCTCCCCACCGGAGAGCCCGATTTCCTCCCCCAGCACGGTTTCGTAGCCGTGCGGCAGTTCGAGGATCCGGTCGTGGATGTTCGCCAGCTCGGCCGCGCGGACCACGTCGTCGAGCCCGGCCCGCGGTACCGCCAGCGCGATGTTCTCGGCGACCGTCGCCCGCAGCAGGCGGACGTCCTGGAAGACGAACGAGACCCGCCGGTACAGCTCCTGGCTGCTGATCTCACGCAGGTCCACACCACCGATCCGGACCGAACCCCCGGTGGGGTCGAAGAAGCGGGGCAGCAGTTGGACCAAAGTGGACTTGCCGCTGCCGGAGGCCCCGGTGAGCGCGGTGACCGTGCCCGGTTCGAGCACCAGATCGACCCCGCGCAGTACCTCGTGCCCGCTGTCGTAACCGAACCGGACGTTACACAGTTCCACCCGGTTCCCCTGCGGTACCAACGGCTTCTCCGGTTCGGGCAGCGGTTCGACGCCGAGCACCTCCCGGATCCGGCCGATCGCGCGGCGGGCCGCCTGCAGGTCGTCGAACCCGTGGCCCAGTGCCGCCACCGGCGCGGTCAGGCCGAGGCCGAGCAGCAGGAACGGCAGCAGGTCCGCCGGGGCCAGCCCGCCGCCGGTGATCAGCAGCGCGCCCCCGATCAGCACCACCAGCAGCACGAACGGTGGCGACAGCGCCAGTTGCATCCCGGCCGCGGGCACCGACATGCCGTGCACCCACCGGTTGAAGGTGCCGACGAAGTCGTCCGCCGCGGTGCGGAACCGGCGGTGTGCGCGGTCGCCCCCGCCGAACGCCTTGACCACCGCGATGCCCTGCACGAACTCGACCACCGAGTTCGAGATCCGGCCCATGGCCGCGTCGAACTCCTCCTGCTCGCGCAGCCGCGCCGGGGTCATCATCAGCGGGACCGCGGCCACCGCCAGCACCACCGGGATCAGCGTGATCAGGGTCAGCCGCCAGTCGATGGTGACCAGGTAGACCAGCGAAACCAGCGGCACAACGAACGCGGCGACGAGTTCACCGGGGGCGTGGGCGATGACCGGGTGCACCGCGCCCACGTCCTCGCCGACCACCTTCGCCAGCTCACCGGTCCGGCGCCGGGAGAACCAGCCGATCGGCACGCGGCCGAGATGCTCGGCCAGCCGGCGGCGGAACGACAGCTGCACGCGGCCGTCGAGCGCGTGCCCGATGCCGGAGGACGCGGCGGTGAACAGCAGGCGGACCAGGAGCCCCGCCGCGCCCGCGAGCACCACGGTCCACACCCGGTCGTGGTCGGCGGGCCCCGGGGACAGCAGCACCCGGCCCAGTTCGACGACCGCCAGCAGCGGTGCCAACCCCGCGAGGGCACCGATGACCTGGAGCACCACCACCGCGGTGAAGCCGCGGGCGTGCGGTCTGAGCAGTCCGTCCATCAGTCCGCCAGCGCCCGGCGCAGCACGCCGCCGAGTTCGGCGATCTGGCGCTGCGACACGTCGGCGGTGATGATCGCCTGCGACCCGTGGAAGGTGCCCGGCCACTGGTGCAGTTCGACCGAGACCCCGGCCTGGAGCAGGCGCAGCGCGTACTCGATGTTCTCGTCGCGGTTGGGGCAGAACTCCGCGCTGGCGACGTAGGCCGGCGGCAGGCCGGACAGGTCGGTGGCGCGCGCCGGGGCCGCGTACTGGGTGGCGGTCCGGCCGCTCAGGTAGTGGCCCCACATGGACGACACCTTCGCGCGGTTGACCCAGGGCGTGTCGGTGAAGGTGCGGGCCGACCACGACTGCTGCCGGTCGTCCAGCCCCGGCTGGTTGAGCAGCTGGAACCGGATCGCCGGGCCCTGTTCGTCACGGGCCCGCAGGGCCACCCCGGCGGCGAGCCCGCCCCCGGCGCTGTGCCCGCCGACCGCGACGCGGGCCGGGTCGACGCCGAACTCGGCCGCGTGCTCGGCCGTCCAGGCCAGTGCCGCGTAGCTGTCGTCGAGCGCGGCCGGGAACGGGTTCTCCGGGGCCAGGCGGTACCCCACCGAGACCACCACGACGCCGGCGGCTTCGGCGAGCCGGGCCGCCCAGGGGTGCTCGGTGTCCAGCGTGCCCATCACCCAGCCACCGCCGTGCAGCCAGACCAGGGCGCCCTGCGCCTCGTGCGGGCGGTAGACGCGCACCGGCACGTCCGGCTCACCGGGCACCAGGTGGTCCTCGACGGTCATGCCGCTGGTGTCCGGCTGGGGCACGGAGGTGGCGAGATCGGCGAAGTTCTTGCGGTCGACGGCCGGGTCGTTCAGGTTGGCCGGCGGGAAGAGCGGGATGAAGGCTTCGAGTTCGGGATCCATGACGGTCAGCCTGCCCGGGGTGGCCGCCCGGATCGTCCGCCAAGCGTCGCGCGTTCCGGCCACCTCGCGCAACGAATGCCGCGTACGCTGCGGTCATGGAGGCTTTGGTCGCGCGGTTGTCGCACCTGGACCCGGACGCGGAGGGCGTGCTCCGGGTGGTGATGTTCTACGACACGCTGATGCGGCGCCGGGTCGACCTGCCCGCGCTCGCCCGTGCCTCGGCGGGGCTGGCCGGGTGCGTGGCGGCCATCCGGCTCCACGGCACCGGCCGCACGATCCGCGTGTCACCCGACGGCGGGGCGGTGACCGGTGAGCCGCTGCCCGTGTCCACCACGATGCCGGTCACCCTCGACGACGAGGAGATCGGCTCGGTGTGGCTGGAGCGCGCCGGTGAGCCCGGCACGCTCGACGAGGCGCTGCTGGACCGGCTCGCCATCGCGGTGGCGACGGTGGTCGAGCGGTACAGCCCGGCGCGCACCACCATGGCCGACCCGGCGCTGGTCGAGCTGGTGGTCAGCGCCGCCACCGACGACGCGGCCAGGAACCGGGCGCTGCGGTTGCTGGGTTTCGGGGCCGACGTGCCGATCCGGGTGGTGGCCGTGCGGTCGTCGCTGCCGCTGGACCAGCTCGGCGGCCTGGTCTGCCCGGCCCGTCCGGTGAAGGCGGCGCCGCTGGCCGACGTCGGCATCATCCTGGCCGCTTCGGTGGATCCGGCACGCTTCCCGGACGGGGTGTGCGCGGGCATCGGGGCGGCCGGGAGCCCGGACCGCTCCTGGCAGGAGGCGCGGACGGCGTTGCGGTTCACCACCGCGCGCCGGCCGGTGGTCCACTTCGCCGAGCTGGGGGCACTGGCGTTGCTGGCGCAGGTACCCGCGGAAACCGTGCGGGACAACGCGGACGTGACGGCGGTCGGCGCGCTGGCCCCGGATGATTTGTCTACTTTGGACGCCTACTGCACCACGGGCTCCCTGCGGCGGGCGGCGGATCTGCTGCACCTGCACCACAGCAGCGTGAGCAGGCGGCTGGAGCAGATCGGGAAGGTGCTGGGCATCGAACTGACCGAACCCGCGGGCCTGGTCCGGGCCCAGGTGGCCCTGACCGCCTGGCGATTGTGCGCAGAGGCGGGCCACTAGGGCTTGGGGCGCGCGCCGGGCGGCGCCAGGAATCCTTGCATCCCGCGGGTTTGCGCTTCGGGTCGCCGCGCGGGTTCGTCCGCCGTAGGCCCAGTGTTCGGTAGGGCTGGCCCCAGGGCCACCCGGGGGGAGCGCCCGATGGTCCCCGGCGGCCGCGAAAGCCAAAGTTGATCAAGTGAAAATCAACCAGCTCAAAATCGCCGCGGTGGGCGCCGTTGCCGTCGCCGGTCTCACCGCGGCCTGCGGTACCGCCCAGCAAGCGCCCGCGAGTGAACCGGGCCGCGGCACCGTGGTCTCGGTGACGCCCGTGGCCGATCTCGCCCCCGCCGAGGTCACCGCCCGGTTGCGGGCGGCCGGGATCGACGCGGCCCAGGTCCGCTTCGGGGTGAGCGCGCAGCGCGTGGTCTACCGGACTATCGGCACGAACGGCGAACCGACCACGGCCAGCCAGCTGGTCGCCTTTCCCCGGAACGAGCGGAGCGACCTGAGCGTGGTGTCCTGGCTGCACGGCACCACCGTCTACCGGGGAGACGTCGCGTCGGTGAAGGAGGAGTCCACCGACCGGGCGGCGGCGCTGTTGTTCGCCTCCACCGGGCAGGCCGTGTCCGCCCCCGACTACCTCGGGCTCGGCGAAGGGCCGGGCACGCATCCCTACGGGCATCCCGAAGCCACCGTTTCCGCCGCGCTGGACGCGTTGCGGGCGGCCAGGGACGTCGCGAGCGGTCAGGGGAGGACCTTCGACGAACGCGTGCGGGTCAGCGGTTTCTCCCAGGGCGGCCCGGCCACCATGATGTTCGGCCGGGCGCTGCGGGACGGCGCCGATCCCGCGTTCTCGCTGGGCGGGCTCGCGCCGATCGCCGGGCCGTTCCACCTGAGCCGGTTCGAAGCGGCGGCGGCCGAGGACAAGATCGACAAGGCGGCGCTCTACCTGGCGTACTTCGCCACCGCGTGGGACCGGATGTACGGCCTCTACGACTCGCCGTCCCAGGCGTTCCGCGCGCCGTACGACGCTCAGGTGGAGACGTTGTTCGACGGTGAGCACCAGACCGGGGAGATCGCGACGGCGCTGCCACCGGTGGCGAAGGACCTGTTCACCGAGCAGTTCCTGGCCGAGGTGCGCAACCCGGCCGGGGTGCTGCGGGACCGGTTGCGGCCATTGGACACCACCTGCGACTGGAAGCCGGAGGTACCCGTGCACCTCTTCCACGCCGCCGGTGACCGGGACGTCGACTTCGCCAACTCCGAGCACTGCCGCGGGCAACTCCTCGCCCACGGTGCCGAGCCGCGGCTGACCGACGTCGGAGCGGTCGATCACAACGGCAGTGTGCGGGTGGCCCTGCCCCAGGTGGCACGGGAGTTCACCCCGGCGTGACCGGTCACATCCGCGCGGCGCCCGCTCTGATCGCGTCGCGGATGCGCGGGTACGTGCCGCAGCGGCAGATGTTCCGCAGCCCGTCGAGGTCCGCGTCGGTGAGGACGCGGCCTTCGGCGGCGGCGCGGCGCGCCAGCACCACGGCGGCCATGATCTGACCCGGCTGGCAGTAACCGCACTGGGCGACGTCGTGGTCCAGCCAGGCCTGCTGCATCGGGTGCAGCTCCTCGCCCGCCAGACCCTCGATGGTGGTCACCTCGTCGGTGGGCCGGAGCTCGCCGACCGGGATGGCGCACGGGTTCACCGCCTCCCCGTTGAGGTGGCTGGTGCACGCCTTGCACACGTTGATGCCGCACCCGTACTTCGGGCCGGTGATGCCGAGCAGGTCGCGCAGCACCCACAGCAGGCGCACCTGGTCGTCGACGTCCACCGTCACCTGCTCGCCGTTGACGCGGAAGGTGTGTTCAGGCATGGGTCCTCCCGTCCACAGGGGACTCGGGGATGGGCGGGATGGTCGGCTTCGGCTCGAACGAGAGCGTGCCGTGGTTGATCGGGAACGTGGTCGGCATCGTGCCGGTGGCGCGGCCGTAGGCGCAGGCGACCGCCGCCATCGCCGGAGCGACACCGAGTTCGCCCGCGCCGCCGGGATCGTCGGAGGTGCTCGGCAGGACGATGACCCGGAAGTCGGTGGGCGTGTTCCACTGGCGGGTGTAGAAGTAGTTGTCCCAGCTGGCTTCCAGGAAGTAACCGTCGCGCAGGTGCAGGCTCGCGGTCAGCGCCAGCGCGATGCCGTCCATCGCCCCGCCCATCAGCTGCGCCTCCAGCCCGCGCGGGTTCACCGCCAGGCCGACGTCCACGGCGACCACCATCTTGGTCACCCGCGGCCCGCCGACCCCGTCGCGAATGGGCCGGTTGACCGTTTCCGGGCGGCAATCGAGCTCCACCAGCACCGCACTGGCCGATTTGTACTCCGCGTGGAAGGCGATGCCCTGCGCGAAACCGGACGGCATCGACCGGCCCCAGCCACCGGCTTCGGCGGCCTTGTCCAGCACCGCGCGGTGCCGGTCGTCGCGCAGGAACTCGCGCCGGAACTGGTAGGGGTCCTTCTTCATCCGAGCGGCCAGCTGGTCGACCACGAGCTCCCGCGCACAGGTCACGTCGGGGGAGTAGACGTTGCGCATGCTGCCGGTGTTGAAGCCCTTGGCGGTCTCGCTCAGCAACCGGCCGCTCACCCCGAAGTTGTACGACATCTCCTGGCTGAGCTGGAAGAACGTCTCGGAGAAGCCGATGTCACCGACCGGCAGCCGGGCGGCCATCGCGGTGAACAGCTCGCCGAGCCCGTGCCCGAAATCGGTGGACACGCTGGTGTGCCGCTGTTCGTAACCGAGCACCACCCCGCCGAGATAGGCGGCCCGCACCCGCGAGGTGGCCATCGGGTGGGTGCGGCCCTGCCGGGAGTCGTCGGCGCGGTGCCACATCAGCTTGACCGGCTTGCCGATCCGCTGCGACACCTCGGCGGCTTCCAGCGCGGCGTCGAAGAACAGCTTGCGCCCGAAGGAACCGCCGCCCTCGGTGACGTGCACGGTGACCTTGTGCGGGGGCAGCCCGAGCTTCGCCGCGATCGTCTGCTTGGCCACGATCGGCGACTTCAGCGCGGAGAAGATCTCGGCGCGGTCGGCCCGCACGTCGGCGATCGCGCAGTTCGGTTCCAGCGCGCTGTTCCCGCGGAACTGGAAGGTGAACTTGGCCTCCACCACCGGGGTCGGCGGCCTCGGCCCGAGCGGCAGTTCGGCGGCGGCCAGCTGCCCGAGCACCGACTGGTCGGATTTCCCTTCGGCCGTACCGGGTTTCCAGTTCACCCGCAGCGCGCGCACACCGTCGATGCACTGGCCGAAGGTTTCCGCGCGCACCGCCACCCCGGTGGAGATCACCACCACGTCGGTGATCCCCGGCAGGGCCAGCACCTCGGCGGTGTTGGCCACCGAGCCGACCTTGCCGTTGATGGTCGGCGGGCGGCACACCATGGTCGGCTTCGCGCCCGGCACGGCGAGGTCCATCGCGAACTTCTTGCGCCCGGTCACCGCGTCCAGCGCGTCGATCCGGTTGTGCGGCTTGCCGATGACGGTGAAGCTCTCCCGCGAGCCGAGTTCCACCGCCACCTGCTCGGTCCGCGTGCTCGCGGCTTTCCCCGCGAGCGCACCGATTTCCACGCGGTGCCCCGCCCGGCCGGTGATCACCCCGTCCCGCAGCGACAGCTCGGCCACCGGCGCGCCTAGTGACGCCGAGGCCGCCGCCAGCAGGCGGGACCGGGCGAGCGCGGCGGCGACCCGGATCGGGGTGTAGGTCGCGATGGTGGTGTTCGACCCGCCGGTGAGCTGGTTGAACAGCAGTTCCGGGCGGGCGTCGGCGAGCGAGACGCGCACGCGGTCCACGGCTACGCCCAGCTCCTCGGCGATCAGCATGGCCGACGAGGTGGTGATGCCCTGGCCGACCTCCGCCCTGGGCAGGGCGAACGACACCGTGCCGTCGGTGTTGACCTCCACCGAGATCAGCCCGGCGGTGGGCAGGGCCGCGGCGGTCAGCACGTCGTTGAGGTCGACCAGCCGGGTCAGTTCCGGCGACGGCACCTGGGCTTCCGCCTCCGGGGTGAGACCGGCGGCGGTGACCAGGGTCGGTGCCGCCAGCACGTAGCCCAGGAACCGCCGCCGCCCGAAGTCCGCGCCCATCACTCCGGCCGGTTGGTGGTCGGGATCTCGATCTTCGTCTCCTTGCCCTTGGTGAGGTAGAACAGGATGTACTGCCGCGCGGCCTCGTCGAGCACCCACGCGGCCTCGGGCACCAGCGGCAGCGGGACCAGGCCCTCGCGGAACTTCACCAGCGCCGGCCAGGCCGCGGTGACCAGCGGGCCCCACACCGGTTCGCGGCCGATGCCGTCCCAGTCGGCCACCTGGTCGCCCACCAGGTAGCGCGCCAGCGCGTTGCACAGCGGCCTGCTGATGCTGCCGGGGCTGGTCTGCTCGGCGAGCTGGCCCAGCAGCACGTCGGTCAGCTCGACGCCCTCGGGGGTCGGGCCCATGTTCGGCGGCAGCACCTGGTCCGACTGGGCTTCCGCGGCCGCCCAGGTGGCCGGGATGTACTCGTCGCGGATGCCGAGCAGGTGCGCGGTCACCTGCCACACGTGCAGGTAGGCGGTCGACTGCGCCGGGGTGATCGGCACCTTCCAGTCCCGCATCCGGCGCATCGCGAACGTGGGCAGCGTGTGCCAGGTGACCAGCATGTCCTCCTGGCTGATCGGGATGTCGCCGGTCCACTGTGGAGACTGCTGCAGCAGGTGGCGCACCGCCGCGTGCACCAGCCGCGTCTTCACCGCCTCGACGATGCACGACCCCTCCGGCCGGTAGGCGTCCAGCGCGCCGACCGCGAAGCCGAGGATGCTGGTCTTGGCCACGCGGTCCTCCATGTCCGCGCCGCCCTTGGAGTAGTAGACCGACCGGGCCTCCTTGGGAATGGCGGTGCTCAGCATGCCGCCGCCGACCCCGTTGAGCAGGTTGAGGTACAGGCCCCTGGACTTGTTGAACTCGGCCGCGGTCTCCAGCTTCCCCCTGTCCGCCCACGACGGCAGCTGGCGGGCCTTCTCCATGAACGCCCGCAGGTCGGCGGGCAGCCCGGCGGGCAGCGGCTGGTCGTTGCGGGTCCAGTTCCACAGCAGCTTGTTGACCTCGGGCACCGCGCCGCCGTCGAGCAGGGACGCGACCAGTGGATCGGCCTCGGCGTCCCACACCCACCGCGGGTCGGCGCCCGCACCGGCCCCGGCCACCGAACCGCTCGGTGACCAGGTCCAGTCCAGCAGCGAACGCGCGTGTGCCGGGGCGGCCGCGCCGAGTGCGCCGAGCGCGCCCAGCGCCCCGCCCGAGACCAGCATCCGGCGCCTGCTGAGTTCCGCCATGCCTGCCTCCTTCCTTGACTGTCTACTCAGGACGGTTGGTGTCGGGGATCTCGATGCTGATCGGTTTGGCCTCGGACAGGAACAGCAGGGCGGCCTTGCGCAGGAATTCGTCGAACAGCCAGTACGCCTTGGGAGCCAGCGGCAGCGGGAGCAGGCCTTCGCGCACCTTGATGAACGGTTCCCAGGCCACGTCGAGCAGCGAGTCCCAGAGCGGTTCGTGGCCGATCTTCAGCCAGCCGGCGATCTCGTCGCCGAGCATGAACCGGGTGAACGCGCCGAGAATGGGCTTGCTGAGGATGCCGCCGTCGACCGAGGAACCCAGGTTGAGCAGGATGTCGGCGAGCTTGACGCCCTCCGGCGTCGGGGCCAGCACCGGGTCCAGCACTTCCTTCGCCTGCGAGTTCGCCTCGTCCCAGGTCGCCGGGATGTACTCGTCCTTGATGCCGAGCATGTGCGCGCCCAGCTGCCACGAGTGCAGGAAGGCGGTGGATTCGCCGGCCGGGATCGGCACCTTCCACGCGGCCAGCTTCTGCATCACCGTGGTCGGCAGGCTGTGCCAGGTGACCATCATGTCCCGCTGGCTGATCGGGATCTCCTCGTCGGCCACGCCGGGCCAGTGCGCGGACTGCGGCAGCAGGTGGCGCACCGCGGCGTGCACCAGCCGCGTCTTGACGCAGGTGACGATCATTTCGCCGTCGGGGGAGTAGGCGTTGCGGGTGCCGATGTCGTAACCGAGCTTGGCGGTCTTGGAGATGCGGTCCTTCATGTCCGCGCCGCCCTGCGAGTAGTAGACCGCGCGGGCTTCCTTCGGGATGACCGTGCTCATCATGCCGCTGGCCAGGCCGTACAGCACGCCCAGGTAGAGGCCGCGCTTCTCGTTGAACTCGTACGCGGTGGCCAGCTTGCCGTGGTCGGCCCAGGCCGGGAGCTGGCGGGCCTTCTCCATGAACGCCCGCAGGTCGGCGGGCAGCCCGGCGGGCAGCGGCTGGCCGTTGCGGGTCCACGTCCGCAGCAGCTGGTTGACCATGGGCACGTCACCGCGGTCGAGCAGGGAGGCGACCAGTTCGTCGGCCTCCGGGTCCCACACCCACCGCGGATCGGCACCCGCGCCGGTGCCTGCCACCGAGCCGGAGGGCGCCCAGGTCCACGCCGACTGGGCCTGCGCCGGGGAGACCACACCGAGCGCGCCGAGCGCACCCAGGGCCCCGCCGGCCTTCAACACGTTGCGCCTGCTGAATTTGTCCATGCTTTCGCGCTTCCTCCTTGAAGACGGAGAGCATTCGATGGCGAGCGTTGATACGATGAAACGCGTAGTGATTCTGCGTATCACCATAAGAGCACACCGGGTCAAGCCCTCACAAGGGCGACTTGGCGCAGGCTCGGCGGCTGGGGCAGAATCAACCGACTCAGGAGGAGAACTTGGAACCTGCGCTGTCCGTCCTCATGGCCGCGGGTGCGGAGTCGCTGCTGGAACGCGCGTACACCGACGCCGTGGAGCGGGTGGACGACCTGGACGAGGCCCGCGCGCGGGTGCTCGACGCCGCCTACGAGCAGTTCTGCCGCCTGGGCATCCAGCGGTCGACGATGGAGGACGTGGCCCGGCGGGCCGGGGTCTCGCGGATCACCGTGTACCGGCGGTTCGCCACCAAGGACGCGCTGGTGGAGCAGGTGGTGCGGCGCGAGTTCCGGCGCTACTTCGACCAGTTCCTCGTCGACATCGAGCAGGCCGAGACCGCGGCCGACCGGGTGGTGCTGGGTTTTGTCAGTTCCCTGCGGGCGATTCGCGGCAACCCGCTGATCGGCGGCCTGATGCAGGCGGAGCCCGACCTGCTGGTCCCGTCGATGATCAGCGACGGCGGCCGGACGCTGGCCACCGTGCGGCAGTTCGTGGCGGGCCAGCTCCGGCGCGAACAGCGCGCGGGCACCGTCCGGGCCGACCTGGACGCCGACGTGGTGGCCGAGCTGATGGTCCGGGTGTCGGCCTCCTTCCTGGCCATCCCGAGCCACGTCATCGACCTGGACGACGACGGGCAGCTGGCCGAGGTGGCCAGGAAGTTCCTGGTCCCGATGCTGGACGTGACGGGCTGAGCAACCTGCGGGTCACCTGAAGATCGGCCCGTGTTCCTGGCGGGTCGCCGCCCGGGCTGCCCACAATCGGGGCATGGCTGTTCTCGACGAACGGGCCGCCGCCCGGCGGCTGGCGGAGCGGTTCGGCTTCGGGCCCCGGCCGGGGCAGCCGGTCCCGGGGCTGGACGAGCTGCTCGCGCCCGGTGGGCCCCGCCAGGCGCCGCAGTTGTCCGGCGACAACAAAGACAAGAAAGACAAGAAAGCCCGAGCGGATCAGGAACGCGAGCTGGCGATCTGGTGGCTGGACCGCATGGTCGCCGACGACGCCGAGCGCCTCACCTGGTTCTGGCACGGGCACTTCGCCACCAGCGAGCAGAAGGTCCGCGACCCCGCACTGATGCTGGCCCAGAACGAGACCTTCCACCGCCTCGGCCGCGGCGGGTTCACCGAGCTGGCCAGGGCGCTGGTGGTGGACGCCGCGATGCTCAAGTGGCTGGACGGCAACGACAACGAGGTCGGCTCACCGAACGAGAACCTGGCCCGCGAGTTCCTCGAACTCTTCGCGCTGGGCGTCGGCCACTACACCGAGCAGGACGTGCGCGAGTCCGCCCGCGCGCTCACCGGGTGGACGCTGAAGTCCGGCGAGGCCAAGCTCAACCCCAAACGGCAGGACCGCGAACCCAAGCAGATCTTCGGCCAGACCGGCGACTTCACCGCGGAGTCCTTTGTGGACCTCGTGCTCGCGAGGCCGGAGTCCGCCGCGTTCGTCACCGGTCGCTTGTGGTTCCGTCTGGTCTCGCCGACGCCACCACCACCCGACGCGCATCAGCGCATCATCGCCGCTTACGGCCCAGGCCGGGACATTCACGCCGCCCTACGGGCGATCGCCGCCGAACCGGCGTTCCGCGACGAGACAGCGACGATCGTCAAGCAACCGGTCGAGTGGCTCGTCGGACTGCTCCGCGCGACCGGCCTCAAAGCGAGCGATCTCGACGCGAAGAAGCTGCTCAACGGCCTGCGCGGGATGGGCCAGCTGCCGTTCCGCCCGCCGAGCGTCGGCGGCTGGCCCGCCGGTGGGGCGTGGCTGACCACGTCCGCGGGCGTGGCGCGGCTGAACCTCGCGCGTCTCGTCGCCCAGAAGGCGGAAGCGCTGGACCGGATACCGGAAACGCTCGGCGTGGACACCTGGTCGGACCGCACCAAGGGCGCGCTCGACCGCGTCGCCCGGGACCCGCGCACCCAGCTCGCGGTGGCCGCCTGCGCCCCCGAGTACGTGGTGAGCGGATGAGGAGGACAGCATGAACACCGTGACCCGGCGCCGTTTTCTCACCCTGACCGGGGTGACCGCGGCCGGTGCGCTCGCCGTCGGCGCGACCAGGGTGGACTGGGACGCCCTGATGACCGCCGCCGCGGAGAACCCGCTCGACCCCGGCGCCGGCGTGCTGGTGGTGGTGACCCTCTACGGCGGCAACGACGGGCTGAACACCGTGGTGCCGGCGGCCGACCGCGCCTACCAGGACGCGCGCCCCGACCTGGCCTACGAACCCGGCGAGGTGCTCGACCTCGGCGAGGGGCTCGGGCTCAACCCGGGCATGAAGGGCCTGAAAGGCTTGTGGGACAACCGGAAGCTGGCGATCGTGCGCGGCGTCGGTTATCCGGAACCGGACCACAGCCACTTCCGGTCGATGGCGATCTGGCAGACCGCCTCGCCGGACACCTCCGTGCCCAGCGGCTGGCTCGGGCGCTGGCTGGACGCCTCCGGCGCGGACCCGCTGCGCGCGGTGTCGGTCGAGCCGGTGCTGCCGCCGTTGCTGGCGGGGGAAAGCACCGCGGCGGCATCGATGCCGGTCGGCGGGCTGGCCCTGCCCAAGGGCGCGCTGGGCGAGGCGTTCGCCGCGCTCGGAAACCCGGTTCCCGGCGAGGATCCCTGGCGTGCCAGGGCGACCAAGTCGATCGGCGACCTGCACAACGCGGTCAAGGTGCTCGGCGGTGCCGCACACGACGAGTCCGATAAGGACGATGAAGACGAGAAGCGGAACAAGGGTGCTTCGGCGGGCGGCAGTTCCGGGCTGGCCGCCCAGCTGGACCTGGTCGCCGGGCTGGTCGAGGCCGGGGTGCCGACGCGCGCGTATTCGGTGTCACTGGGCGGTTTCGACACCCACTCCGACGAGCGCGGCACGCAGGAGCGGCTGCTCACCGAACTGGACACCGCGCTCACCCCGTTCGTCCAGCGGTTGCAGGGCAGCGATCGCGGCAAGCAGGTCACCGTGCTGGTGTACTCGGAATTCGGGCGGCGCGTGCGCGCGAACGCCAGCGACGGCACCGATCACGGCACCGCCGGCCCGATGTTCCTGCTCGGCGAGAACGTGCAGGGCGGCTTCCACGGCGAACAGCCGAGCCTGACCGACCTCGACAACGACGATCTCAAGACCACCACCGACTTCCGCGACGTCTACGCCACCGTGCTCGGTGACGTGCTCGGCACTGACCCGGAGCGGGTCCTGCCCGGCCACACCACCCGGTTGGACCACCTCATTCGCGCGGCAGGGTGAGCCGGAAAGCCGCGCCGTGGCAGGTCAGCTCGCCGCCGTGGGCCCTGGCCAGGCCACGCGCGATGGTCAGGCCCAGCCCGGACCCACCGCGGTCGCGGCCCCGGCCGGTGTCCAGGCGCACCAGGCGGCCGAAGATCCGTTCCCGGTCCGCCTCGGGCACGCCGGGGCCGGAATCGGTGACCGTCAGCGAAACCCCGGCCGCTGATTGTCCACAGTGGAACTCGATGGTGCCGTCGTCGCCCGCGGCGTTCCTGGCGTTGTCCGCGAGGTTCGCCAGGATCTGGGTGATCCGGCCTTCGTCCGCGCTCACTTCGAGCTCCGGCCCGGTGACGGTGACGGTCAGGGACGGCGCCAGCAGCCGCAGCCGGTCGGCCTGGGTGTGCGCGAGTTCCCGCAGGCGCACCGGCCCGTGCTCCAGCCGCACCCCGGCGTCTATCCGCGCCAGGTCCAGCAGGTCCTCCACCAGCCTTCCGGCCCGCTGGGATTCCCGCACCAGCAACAGTTCGAGCCGTTCCCGCTGGTCGGGTGCGGCCTCGGGACCCAGCTCCAGCACGGCTTCCGCGGCCGCCCGCACCCCGGCGATCGGCGTCCGGAGTTCGTGCGCGGCGTCGGCGACGAAGGTCCGCATCCGGTCCTCGGACGCCTCCAGCGCGTCGAGCATCTCGTCGAACGCCTCGGCTGTGCGCCCCAGTTCGGTGTCCGGCCGGGACGGGGACAACCGGCCACCACGGCTGCCCGAAGCGATCGACCGGGCCAGCGCGGTCATCCGGTCCAGCGGCCGCAGCGCCACGCGCATGCCGAGCAGCAGCGCCAACCCGGTCACCACGATCGCCACCAGCCCGCCGATCACCAGCACCCGCGCCAGCGTGCGTTCGGCACCGGCGAGCAGCGAGGTGTCGGCGGTGAGCACCAGTTCGGCGCCGTCGACCCGCGGCCCGCCGTTGAGCACGGCGGTCACCCGCCTGCCCTCGGCGGGCTCGGGCGCGCCGATGGTGTCCCCGGACGGCAGGCGCAGGCTGACCACCACGCCGCGCGCGTCGATGCGGCGCACCAGGTTCGCCGGGGCCACGTTCTCCCGCGCGAGTTGCTGTGCCAGTTGCACACGGCCGGTGAGCAACGCGTTCAGGTTCCGCTCGCCCTGCGCGGTGAACACGGCCGAGACGGTGAACCCCAGCGCCACCAGCACCACCCCGACCACCAGCAACGCGGTCAGCGTGACCCGGCGGCGCAGCGAGGTGGTGCGGAGGGAGCTCATCCGTCGCCGTCGCGCAGGACGTATCCGAGGCCGCGCACGGTGTGCAGCAGGCGCGGGCCGTGGGCTTCGAGCTTGCGGCGCAACGCGCTGATGTGCACCTCGACCAGGTTCGCCGCGTAGTCGTCGTACCCCCACACGCCGGTGAGCAGCTGCGCCTTGCCGACCACGCGGTCCCGGCGGTGCGCGAGGAAGGTGAGCAGCTTCAGCTCGGTCGCGGTCAGCTCGATCGCCGTCCCGGCCCGGCGCACCACCCCGGAATCCACGTCGACCACCAGATCGCCGACCTCCACCACCGGCCGGGTCCGGCCCAGCCGCCGCAGCACCGCCGCCACCCTGGCCACCAGTTCGGCCAGCACGAACGGTTTGGTCACGTAGTCGTCGGCGCCCTCGCCGAAGCCGCGCAGGCGGTCGTCGACCGCGTCGCGCGCGGTCAGCAGCACCACGCCGGCGGTGGTGGCGCGGCGCACCACCTGGAGCAGCTCGAAACCGTCGCGGCCGGGCAGCATCACGTCCAGCACCACGAGATCGGGCCGGAAGTCGAGCAGGGTTCGTTCCAGTTGCTCGCCGTCGGGCCGGGCGAGCACGCGGTGCCCGGCGCCGGTCAGCGCCGACTCGACGGCGGCGCGGATCGCCTCCGCGTCCTCGACGAGCAGCACCCGCGCCGGTTCCATGCGCTCATTGTGCCCGTTTGCGCCGGAGAAGGGCGTAAACCCCGAGGATCACGGCGAGGCTGATCAGGCTCAGGAAGAGTTGCGCGCGGGTGGAGTTGTCGACGAACAGCATCGACGCCGCGACGCCCAGCGTGGCGATCAGGGTGAGCCAGGTCAGCCACGGGTAGCCCCACATTCGCAACTGCAGCCGGTCCGGCGCTTCGGCTTCGAGCTTGCGCCGCATCCGGAGTTGCGAGCCGCAGATGATGGCGTAGACGAACAACGCGACCGCGCCCGCCGAGTTGATGATGAAGTAGAAGATCTTGTCGGGGGAGACGTAGCTCATCACCACCGCGACGTAACCGACCGAAGTGGACACCAGGATCGCCTTCCACGGCACCCCGCGCCGGTTCGTGTCGGCGATCCACTTCGGCGCCCAGCCGTGGCGCCGCAGGGCGAAGAGCATGCGGGAAGCCGTGTACAGCCCCGAATTCAGCACCGACAGCGCGGCGGTGAGCACCACCGCGGAGACGATGGTCGAGGCGGCGGGCAGGCCGAACCGGTCGAACGCGGCGGCGAACGGGCTCGTCTGGCTCGGCACGTCCGGCCACGGCGTGATCATCACCAGCAACGCCACGGAACCGACGTAGAAGACGATGACGCGCCAGACGATCGTCGAGGTCGCCTTGCGGACCGCGGTCGCCGGTTCCCGCGACTCGGCGGCGGCGATCGTGACGATCTCCGCGCCGAAGTAGGAGAAGATCACGATCACCACCCCGTGGATCACCGAGAACGGCCCATTCGCGACAAAGCCGTCCAGGCCGATGTTGCCGACCGAGAAGCTCGCGCCCGGCCAGAAACCGAGCACGAAGAGCAGGCCCACCACCAGGAAGACGATGATGGTGGCGACCTTGACCGAAGCCAGCCAGAACTCGGTTTCGCCGAACGAGCGCGCGGACGCCAGGTTGGTGCCAGTGAGCAGGAGCATCAACAGCAGCGAGAACACCCACTGCGGCACGCCGGTGATCCACTCCTGGAGGATCTTCGCGCCCGCGACCGCCTCGAAGGCGACCACGCCGACCCAGAAGTACCAGTACAGCCAGCCGATGGTGAACCCGGCCCAGCCGCCGAGCGCCTCGCGCGCGTACTCCATGAACGAGCCGAGCGCCGGGGACGCGGTGGCCATCTCGCCGAGCATGCGCATCACCAGCACCACGAGCAGCCCGCCCAGCGCGTAGGACAGCACCGCCGCCGGGCCGACCGTGTGGATCACCGCGCCGCTGCCGATGAACAGGCTCGCGCCGATGATGCCGCCGAGCGCGATCATCCGCACGTGCCGCTGGCGCAACGCGGGCCGGAGCCCGTCGGTGTCCTGGTCGGACTTCGTCATGGCCACCTCCGGGAAACGCTCCGGCGATTGTGGCAGCCACCGGCCCCGGGCGCAGCGCTCAGCGAGACTTGCGAACTTCGTCCTTTTCGGCCCGGCGCAGGCGATCGGCGGCGGCCAGCGGCAGTGCGACCACGAAGAGCAGGCCGAGGCCGCGGGCCAGGGTCCGGTCGTCGTCCTCGCGGGGGAGCGCCGTCCGCGTGGCGCCCGCTTCCCAGGCCACGCCGTCCGGGCTGACCTCGTGCTCGGCGAGCAGCGCCACCCCGATCGGCGCGGCCACGATGGCCGCCGCGACAAGAACCTTGGTGAGCAAGGGAAGTCCGCGGTGCACGAGCAGCATTCCACCGGCTGCCAGTAGGACCGCCGCGCACGCCAGCGCGGTGGTGAGCAGCGGCGTCTCGACCATGTCGCCGACCGAGGTGCCGAGGCGGGAACCGGACAGCAGCAACGCGGCGGACAGTCCGACGGCGGGAGCGAGCACCAGGGCGAACGTACCGAGGAACACGCGGGTGTCCACCGCGGTTTCCGGGCGGCGCAAGCGAAGTCCGGCGAGCACGGGCAGGCCGAGGCCCAGCGCGAGCATCGCCACCTGGCCGAGCGCGGCCACCCAGGAGTCGGTGGTCAGCGCGTACTGGTAGGCGCGGCCGGGTTCCTGTGTCATCAGGCTGCCTGCCTGGAACACCTTGTCCAGGATGCCGCCGAGCCCGGCCAGCGGCGGGGCGAGCGCGCCGATCGCACCGAGGACCTTGGTGCCCGGCGACCCTTCGGCGCGCAGGACCAGGGTCAGCACGGTGCTGGAGGCGGCCACGATGACCAGCAGGTTGAGCGGGCCGGGCGGGAGCGCCGGGGTCAGGTAGAGCAGGCCGGTCAGCGGCAACAGGAGCAGGCCGAGTGCGGCGCGGGCGCGGGCCGGTGAGACCGGCGGAAGTCCTTCGGCGGCAACGATTTCCGCCGGATCACCGAGCCGCTCGACGGCGGTGGCGGGATCTTCACCGGACTCGATCACCGCTTCGAGGTGTTCGGCGAGTTCCTGGCGCAGCTCGCCCCGGCGGGGCTGCGGGAGCACGGCGGCGGCGCGGTCGAAGCGCTGCAGCCACTGCTCGGCGGCTTCGTGGGTCACGGCGTTCATTGGTCTCCTTCGAGAACCTCGTCCACCGCGGCGCGGAAACTGCGCCAGTGGCGGTGGAACACTTCCAGTGCGGTGCGGCCTTCCGCGGTCAGCTCGTAGTAGCGGCGGGGCGGGCCCTGGTCGGACGGTTGCCAGTGGGTTTCGAGCAGGCCCTCCTTGCGGAGGCGGGAGAGCAGCGGGTAGATCGTGCCCTCGGTGGTGCCGAGCCCCTCGGCCGCGGCGAGCACCCGGACCAGGTCGAAGCCGTATCTGGGGCCGCGTTCGAGCAGGGCCAGCACACAATGCTCGATCACCCCGCGGCGGAGCTGGGCGAGCAACTGGGCGTCGGTGGTCACGAAGGCAAGGTACCTTGTGTCGCAAGGTAGCTGTCAAGCCGGGTGCCCCGGGCACACGAGTGTGGCCCTCGGGGCGGATTTCGCCTCGAAAGCCACACTCGTGTCCACCTTCGAACCGGCCACGGGTCGCCTCGCTTGGGTGAGGAAGGTGGCTTTCCTGGCAGCTGGTGCCAGGAAAGCCACCTTCATCGCCTGGGGGCTACCTGGTGCAGGGTGAGCCACCGGGGTGGGCCGCGCTGCCGTGGACGTCGGCTTGCGCCTTGGCCAGCACGACGTGTGCGAGCGGCGTGTCCACCGCGACGGCTTCCTGGGTCACCACACCGTTCTCCACCACGGTGCTGTTCAACTTCAGCGAGCCGATCAGCAGCGGGATGGTCAACGGCGCCGAACCGACCGTCACCGCGACGCCGTTGATCTTCAGCGAAGCGATGTTCGAGCTACCCGCGAAGGACGGCTGCAGGCCACCGGGCCCGGCCACGCACGAAGCGCTCGCCTGCGCTTCGATGACACCGAGTTCGATGTTCAGCCCGAGCGCGCTGACCGTCGTCTTGTCGACCTTCGCCGTGGACAGGGCCCGGTCGCCGGCCGCGGGCGGCAGTGACTGGTCGTCCGGGGTGAGGTCGGTGCTCGCGGTCAGCGTGTTCGACTTGACGTTGAGCAGCCCCGCGTTCAGCGAGATCGACGCCACCGTCTCGCTGTCGTCGGCGCACGGCAGGTTGGCGGGATTCGCCACAGCCACGGTGATCCCGGCGACGTCGGCGGCGGTCGCGGTGCACGAGAACGTGCCGTCCCGGTCGTCGTCGATGATCGTGCCGATGCCCTGACCGTCCACAATGCCCACTCCGGTGCTCGGCGAGGACAGGTTGACCGTGAAGTTCTCCGTCACCTCGTCGATCGCGTCGGACACGATCGGCACGGTCACCTGGGCGGAGGTCTGTCCCGCCGGGACGGTGACGGTGCCGTTGCCCGCGGTGTAGTCCGCCGGTGCGGTCGCGCTGCCATTGGCCGTCGCGTAGTTCACCGTGATCGGGTCCGGGCTCGCGCCGCCCAGCAGTGAGACGGTGAAGTTCGCGTTGCCCGCCCCCTCGGACACCGTGACGTCGTCGACCGCGAGGCCGCGCACGTGCACGGTTGTGTTCTCGATGAATCCGCGCGAAACCCCGTCGACCAGGTAGTCGACCGTGCAGTGGTACGTGCCGGGCGCGGTACCGGCGGCGACGGCGATCGTCTCGGTGAAGGTCGCCGTGGAACCGCTGTCGACGGTGACGCTCGACGGCGCGTTGGTCACCGTCAACTGCGGGTCGCAGTTCGCCACCGGGCTGACGGTGGACTTGACCGCCTGGATGCCCTCGATGATCTTCTGCGCCACCTGGTCGTCGGCCGCGTTGAGCAGCACACCGCCGGTGGCGTTGACGATCTGCGTGGCCTGCCCCGCGGGCACACCGCTGTCGGCGGCGTCCAGCCCGGGCCTGCCCGGCTGGCCGTTGCCGACGTTCACCGCCACGACGCGGATCTTCGCCGCCTGCAACGCGGCGATGGTGTCCGCCAGGGTGTGGCCGTTGCTCGGGTCGTGCGACGGCGCGTCCCCGAACCAGGCGACGATCTTGGTGTCGTCCGGGCGGTAGTTCATCGCGCCGGTGGCGAGTTCGTGCAGCGCGTTGATCGCCGACTCCGGGGTGTCCCCGCCGTTGCCGATCTGCCACTCGGAGATCCCGGCCGCCACCTCCGCGGTGTCGGCGGTGATGTTCCGCTCGACCCGGAACAGGTAGGTGGAGTCCTTCGTGTCCTGGTACGAGGCGACGCCGAACTGCGCGGTCGGCTGGGCCTGGAGCACGGTGTTGGTGACCGCGCCGGCGTTGGCCTTCACGTTGCCGAGTGCGTTTTCCATGCTGCCGGTGGTGTCGGCCAGCAGCACCAGATCCGGGTTCGGCGGGATCGGCGCGGTGGTGACGTTCTTGGTGATCGTGGTGCTCTGCCCCGGCAGCAGGTTCAGCTCCACAGTGGACGGATCGACGCCGGGTGGCGCGGCCAGCGCGGCCGCGCCCGGGGTGAGCAGCGCGGCCGCCGCGGTGAGTGCGAGCAGGGTGCGTCTTCGATTCATCTTTCCCCCTCCGAAAGAAACGAACACCACGGAAGAGGCGACTGGGCCGGACCGAATACCGCTTACCCCCGAACGTAGTAACGAGCCTGCTCCATCGGCCAGGTTCAGCCGCGGTTCCGCCGCCGCAGGACGTGACAGGCGATCGCGGTGCCCGCTGCCGTGGCCACCACCAGCACCATCAGCGCCGGGTGCATGTCCTTCGACAGGCTCGGCGCGCGTTCCGGGCCGATCGCCCACAACGCCAGCGGCAGGGCGTAGGCGGCGCCGAGGGCGATCGCCCACCAGCGGAGTGGGCGTAGTCGCCGGGTGGTCAGGATGCCGATCACCGCGATCGCCACCGGGACGATGGCGATCATGGCGAACTGCCCGGCGATCATCACGGCCGCGGCCCAGGCCGCGATGACGACGGAGCGTGAGCCCCTGGTGTGCTCGATCGTGGTCATGGCGTTTCTCCTCGGGTGGCAGCGAAAAGTCAGCAGGGGCGGGCTTCGGCGGTGGTCTCGAGCTCGTCGAGCCAGGTTTCGAGGCCCATGCCGAGGAACTTGGTCGCGGTGGGCACGTCGGCCTCCACCTGCGCGCCGGTCCACGTTTCCTCGGTCTGCACCAGCACCCCGCCCGGGACCCGGCGGAAGTTCCACACGTGCACGCCGTCGTCGATGCTCAGCCCCTCGCCGATCGCCGGGCCGCTCCAGCGGAGGCACTGGTTCCGCTGCACCTGGTGCACGGTCGAGGTGATCACCAGCGTGGTCTCGGGCGTAGTGGGCGTGGCCGGGGCCGGCGTCGTCCACCGGAACCGGGAACCGCTCCGGAACGGGCCGTGGTCGAGGCGCTCGGCGCTGGTGACCGGCTTCTGCCACGACGACCACCGCTCCACGTCGGTCTGCAGCCGGTAGATGGTGCTCATCGGCGCGTCGATCAGCCGCTCGGTGCGGTAGCGGATCTTCGCGGCCGGGTCCACGCCCTGACCCCGGCAGGTCAGCTGGTGCGTGGTGCTGGTCTCGGCGGCCTGCACCGGTGCGGCGAAGCCGAGCAGGGCCAGCGGCAGGGCGAGCAGGGCGGCGCGGCGGGCGGTCTTCATGAGTTCTCCTCGCGATAGTGACAAGCTCTTGCAGTGGTTAGAAGCTATAACGCCACTGAAGTGAGTGTCAATAGCGGGAGTGATAACCTCTAACAATGGAGACCACCGGGAAGACCTCGCGCGAGCGCTACCGGGCCCAGGTGCGCGCGGAGGTCAAGGAACAGGCGTGGGAGCAGATCGCCACGGCCGGGGTGACCGCGTTGTCCCTCAACGCCATCGCGAAGAGCCTCGGCATGAGCGGGCCCGCCCTCTACCGGTACTTCGCCAGCCGCGACGAGCTGATCACCGAACTCATCCGCGACGCCTACCGCAGCCTCGCCGAGAAGCTGCGCGCCGCCTTCGACGCCGGTGCCGACGTGAGCGGACTCGCCTACCAGGTCAGGGAATGGGCCCTGGCCGACCCGCACCGGTACTTCCTCATCTACGGCACGCCCGTGCCCGGCTACCACGCGCCGGACGACACCACCGCGATCTCCAACGAGATCATGACCGTGCTGCTCGACGCGCACGCGGCGGCACAGGTCGACCCGGAGAACCCGATGGGCACCACCTTCGAGCGGCACCTCGACCAGCACCGCGACTGGACGGGCGCGCATCCCGCGTCCACTTCGGACGTGCGCCGCGCGCTGGCGTTCTGGACGCGCCTCCACGGCGTGCTCTCGCTCGAACTCGCCGGTCAGTTCGCCGGGATGGGCTTCGACCCGGCCCTGCTGTTCGACGACGAACTGGACGACTTGCTACGCGACTGACCGCAGCGCCGCTTCGAGGATGTCCACCCCCGCGTGGAGGTCCGCCGTCTCGATGGTCAGCGGCGGCGCGATCCGGAAGATACCGCCCATCCCGGGCAACTGCACGATGTTCAGGTGCAGCCCGCGCTCCAGGCAGGCCGTGGTCACCGCGCGCCCGAGTTCGTCGGCGGGTGCCTTGCTTTCCTTGTCCGCCACCAGTTCCACGCCCTGCAACAGCCCGCGCCCGCGCACGTCGCCGACCACCTCGTAGCGGTCTCGCAGGTCCAGTAGGCGATCGGTCAGCTCCTTGCCGAGCACCTGCGAGCGGTCCACCAGCGCGTCCCGCTCGATCACGTCCATCACGGTCAGCGCCACCGAAGCGGCGAACGGGTCCGAGACGTGCGTGGTGAAGAAGAGGAACCCGCGCTCGTGGCAGGTCTGCTCGATTTCCGCGGACGTCATCACCGTGGCCACCGGGAACCCGGCGCCGAGCGTCTTCGACAACGTCAGCAGGTCCGGCACCACGCCGTCGCGTTCGAAGGCGTACATGGTCCCGGTGCGCCCGAGCCCGGTCTGCGCCTCGTCGAGGATCAGCAGCATTCCCCTGGCCGCGCAGTGTTCCTTCAGGCGGGCGAGGTAGCCCTCCGGCAGTTCGATGATGCCGCCGGAGGACAGGATCGGCTCGACGATGCAGGCCGCGAGGCTGCCTGACGACTGCTGGTCGACGAGCCGGAACCCGTAGTCCAGCTCGGTTTCCCAATCGTGTGAACCGTCCGCGTGCCGGAAGGGTGAACGGTAGGCGTCGGGCGTCGGCAGGGTGAGGTTGCCCGGAACCGCCGGCCCGTACCCGCGGCGGCCCGCGGAGAAGGTGGCCGCGGCGGCACCCGAGGTCATCCCGTGCCACGAACGGTCGAAGGCGACGATCTCGTAGTTCCCGGTGTACAGCTTGGCGAGCTTGATCGCGGCTTCGTTGGACTCGGCGCCGGTGCTGAGCAACAACATCCGGCTCAACGGGGCCGGGAGCGAGTCGGCGAGCTGCTTGGCGAGGTCGACCACGGGACGGCTCAGCATGCCGGAGTAGAGGTGGCTGAGCGTGCCCAGCGCTTCGCCCGCGGCGCGGACGACGTCCGGGTGCGAATGGCCCAGCAGTGCGCTCATCTGCCCCGAGGTGAAGTCCAGGATCGCCCGGCCTTCGCTGTCGTAGACGTGCGACCCGGCGGCGCGCTCGATCACGCGCGGGGTGAACGCGCCCCCGTACCGGACGAGGTGATCGGCCGCGTGCTGCCAGAACCGCTGGTCGTCCATATGCCCTCCCGCGCTTGTTTGGCCCATTGAACTAGGCCAAACTGGCTTAGGTCAAACTTGGGCGCGGAGGTGGGGCACCGGTGGAGCGGAACCTGCAGGTCAGCCGGGACTCCGACGTGCCCATCTACCGGCAGCTCGTCACGCAGCTGTCGTTCATGATCGAGAGCGGCGAGCTGGCGGCCGGGCAGGTGCTGCCCAGCTCGCGCCTGCTGGCCGACAACCTGCACATCAACCGCAACACGGTGGCCCGCGCGTACGCCGATCTCGGCGAGCGCGGCCTGGTCGAGACCCGCGGGCGCGGCGGCACGGTGGTGACCGGGTTCGGGCAGGGCCGGGCGGGGGCGCGGGATCGGGCGCGCTCGATCCTGGCCGAGGCGACCCGGGCGTGCGTCGACCTCGGTCTCACGGCGGCCGAGATCCAGGCGCTGGTGGCGAGCCTGGCCCTCCGTGCCGAGGACGACCTGCTCAAGGTCGCCTTTGTCGAGTGCAACGCCGACCGGGCCAAGTACTTCGCCGGCGAACTCGCCGAGCACCTCGGGCTGAAGGTGAAACCGCTGGTGCTGGGGGAGTTCGAGCCCGGGCCGGCGGACCTGGTGCTGACCACCTTCTTCCACCTCGCCGAGGTGCGCGGCCTGTGGCGCCGCACCGGCACCGAGGTGGTCGCGATCGTGGCCGCGCCCCACGTCCGGACCCTGGTGCGGATCGCCGCCGTGGCCCCGGACCGGACCGTCGGCATCTGGTACTCCACCGAGGACCAGGCCGTCAGCATCCGGGACTCGCTGGCGCAGTCGGGCCTGCGGAACATCAAGGTGCTCCACGGCGTCGCCGACGAGGACATCGAGGACGTGGACCTGGTGGTCATCCCGAGCGAATCGCCGGATCTGAAGGCCCGGCTGGACGGCCGGGTGGAGGTGATCGAGTTCGGCAACGTGCTGGACGCGGCGTCCATCCGGATGGTCAGCGAGGTGGTCGATGACCTGCGGACGGCCAAGCGCGGAGGCGTGGCGGAACCACCGGCGACCTAGCGCGGACGCGCAACGGATCCGCGGGCGGCCAAGCGCGGAAGCGTGGCGAAACCTCCGGCGATCTGGAGCGGAGGCGTGGCGGAATCGCGGGCGATTTGGCGCGGGCGTGTGGCGGAACGCTCGGCGATCTGGCGCGGAGGCGTGGCGGACTCGCGGGCGATTTAGCGCGGGCGAGTGGCGAAGCTTCCGGCGACCTACCGCGACTCCTCAGCGAGTAGGCGGCGCAGCCGGTGGATCACGTCGACCTGGGCCGGGTTGTAGAGGTCGGTCAGTGCCAGGTCGATCGTCTTCGCGGCCTGCCGGACCCCCTTGGGCGTGCTGGTCCCCGGATCGACCAGGTCGGGGTACTCGCCGAGGAGGGCGCGGACCTTCGGGGCCATGGCTTCGGCCAGCGCCCGCCGGGTCTCGGCGTCGGCGTCGGCGGGTAGGTGGTCGAACTCAGCGCCCGTGCCGTAGTCCGCGGTCCGCCGCATCAGGTCGCGGTAGGCGTCCATCGCCGACGGGCCGAACACCCGCGACATGACCACGACGAACGAACGGTCGGCCTCGGTGAGCTTCGCGTCGGCGGCGACCGAGGCGATCTCCGGCGGAAGATCGGTCGGCACGGACTCGCGCAGGATCATCGCTAGTTCGAGGCGCGCCCGCTTCAACCGCTCGATGGTCGTGGCCAGTTCGCTGTCCAGCACGCGCAGGGCCTCGCCGGGGTGTTCGTCGGCGTCACCCATCTCGGCGATCTGCGTGAGCGAGAAACCGAGATCCGCCAGCCGCTTGATGCGCAGCAACCGCACCAGGTGCGCGACGCCGTAGCTCTTGTAACCGTTGGCGCGTCGTTCGGGTTCGGCCAGCAGGCCGACCTCGTGGTAGTGCCGCACCGCGCGCAGGCTCGTGCCGGCGAGTTCGGCGATCTGCCGGGTGCTCCACGCCATGTGACCGCTCCTCCAACCGGGTCCGCCGGTGCGGGCGCACCGGTGAAACCCAGTGAAGACCGTGCCGTCGCGGCATGGTCAACCGTGTTCGGCCGCCGCGGGGCTGTGAGCTGGCTCACCACGCTTCCGCCGATCGGTGGGCGGTGGATTGCCGACGGCGATCACGCGAAGCAGAATCGGCTCTTCGGGCGCTGCCGGTCCGGCACCACCCTCGACCGCAGGGGAGCGGGGCGATGGACCAGCACGCCAGCACCGCACGCCGGCTGCCGCTGTGGGGTTTCTTCCTCCTCCTGGCCGGCTACCTCGCCGTGCTGCAGGTGCTCGGCGTGCTGCTGACCCGGGGCCTGGACGTCCAGTACGCCGCGCCGACCACGATCACCGAGCTGTGGCGCGGCATCACCGTGCCGGTCGGCGTCTCGCTGCTGCTGGTCGTCGCCGCGATCACCGCGCTGCGCTGGTGGCGGCCGGTGCTGGTCGAGGACCACCCGGTGCGGAGCTGGGTCATCGTGGTGCCGGTCGTCCAGTTCGCCGCCATCGCGGCGGCCACCAACTACGGCGGGCTCGCCGAGCGCGGCCTCGGCTTCACGCTCCTGCTGTTGTGCAGCACGCTGTTCGTCGGCTTCGGCGAGGAGCTCATGTTCCGCGGCATCGGCGTCACCGTCTTCCGCCACAACGGGTTCAGCGAAGGCAGGGTCGCGCTGTGGTCCACGGTGACCTTCGGCCTCGCGCACGCCACCAACCTGATCAACACCGGTTTCGGCGCACTGGCGCAGGTGCTGCTCGCCGCGGTGTCCGGCTACTTCTTCTACCTGGTCCGCCGTCGCAGCGGCGGCATCCTGCTGCCCGCGGTTGTGCACGGGCTCTGGGACTTCTCGCTGATCTCCGGCGCGGTCGTGCCGGGCGAGTCGTACTTCGGCGTGGTGGCCAGCCTGCTCGCGATCATCGGGCTCGCCGTGGTGCTGGTGGTGCGCCGCCACCGGATCCACGACGACCGACGGGCCCGCACCGCCGCGGGCCCGTCGGACGACTGACGCGTTACTGCGGGTACTTCGTCACGTACGAGACCTGGTTCGGCTCGTTCGCGGTGGCCCCGGTGGTGTTGATGACGTTGGTGATCGTGCCGACGCCGCCGAGCGAGACCGCGACCAGGCCCTGGAAGCGGACCCCCGGTTTGTCCGGCACCTCGAAACCGCGGCTGGCCACCACCGCCGGGTTGACGTTGAAGAAGCTGTAGCTCCCCACGCCGTAGGCCTCGTGGGTGTTCACCTGGTCGCCGACCTTGTACGCAGCCCAGCCCTGCGTGCCGCCACCCGGGCTGCCCCAGGTCTGGTTGTCCGGCGGGTCGTAGGGCAGTTCGTTCTGGTAGAAGAAGGTCTTCCCGTTCTCGCCGTTCCAGATGGTCTGGTACTGCTGGTAGTGCTCGACGAACAGGCCGTACATGGTGACGTTGTCGCCTTCGACGATCAGCCCGTTGCGCGCGGTGTTGACGTCCCAGCCGATGCCGTCGCCGTGATCCCCGCGCCACAGCCACATGTGGTCGCCGATCACGTCGTTCGAGTGCACCTGCAGGCTGGTGGTCGCCTTGCCGACGCCGGGGCCGCCGATGCGGAAGAACACGTCGTGCAGCGAGGTCGGGTTCTCCGCGTGGCTCGCCGAGGCGCCTTCCTGCCCGACCTCCATCAGCGAGGGCACGTTGACCGGACCGGCGTCGAACATCATGCCCGCCACCTTCACCCCGTCCACGTCGGCGACGGTCATCGCCGTCTTGCCGGTGTCCGGGGTCAGCGTGGCCAGGCCGAGGCCGAGCACCACGGTGTTCGGCTTGGTCACCCGGATCGTGTCGTCGAGGTGGTGCACGCCGGGGGTGAACAGCAGGTGCTTGCCCTGCTCCAGCGCGGCGTTGACGGTGGCCACCGAGGTGTCCGGCTTGACCACGAGGAACTCGCTGAGCGAGATCGACTCACCCGGCGCGTTCCCGCCGCCCCAGCTGGTGCCCTTGGTGTCGTTGCGCAGGGAGGGCACAAAAACGTTGTAGCTGCCCGAATCGTCGACGTGGAGGAAGGGCTTCTCGCGGATCTTCGGCGTCGTGTCGAGCACCGTGTGCGAGGGGTTGGGGAAGTTCTGCGGCGGGGTGCCGGTCGAACCCTGGAACACCATGTTCCACACCGAGCCGCCCCAGCCGCCGCCGAGTTCGCTGTTGCGGGTGTAGAACTGCTGCTGCGAACCGGATTCGGTGAAACCGTCTATTTTGGAGTCGGCGATCAGGCCGCCGGAGGCCCAGCCGTCGTAGCCGTTCCACAGCTGGACCTGGCCGCGCAGGTGCATGCGGCGGTAGGGCGCCGCCTGCGAGACCGCCCAGCGCTCGATCTGGCCCTGCGGAATGGTCACCGACAGGTTTTCCGCCGCCCGCCAGAAGTTCTGCGTGGCGTTGCCGAGGTTGTTCGGGTCGTCGCCCTGCTGGAGCCAGTCGGCCTCGACGCGCACGTGGCCGTTGAGGTTGACGTCGTCCGGGTGCCGGCCGAGGCCGGCCACCTGGGTGAAGAACCGCAGGTTCACGTCGGCGTCGTACTGGCCGGGCTTGAACAGCACGGCGTAGCGCTCGGGCCCGAACTGGTTGGTCTTCTGCCCGGCGGCGATGGTGTCGACGCGGCTCTGGATCTCCGCCGGCGGGGTCGACGGGTCGAAGACGAAGGTGTTCGGGCCGAGGTCCGGGTTCATCGGGTCGGTCACCGGCACGGCGATCTCGGCGCCCTGGGCGCTCAGCACGTTCACCGTGCCCAGCGCGGTCGCGGCGGCGAGCGCGAGCACGAGCCAGCGACGGCGTGGGGGACTGGGGTTTCTCATGGTCCTGCCTGACGGGTGGGGGACGTCGGAGGGAGCGCTCGCGTAACCGGTACCTGGTGAGTTCTTAACAACCGGCTCACCGGGGCGTCAACCCGCTGTAACGAGCGATGACCGCTGGGTAACCCCGTTCAAGGCGCTCTGACCTGCGGAAATGCCGTCGGCGAATTTGTTGCGCCTGACCACAAATTACCGACGACGGTAGGTGGTCAGGCCTGCTGCCCGACTTTGGCGGCGGGCCGGAAGGGCGCGGCCAGCGTCGGCAGGAGGTGGTGCCGGTTGCGCCAGGCCGCGGCGAGCGCGAGGGCCGCGTAGATTCCACAAAGGACGTAACGCGCGGTCTGCCCGGGCAGGGCGAACTGCACGGCGAACAGGCTCAGCAGGGTCCACGCCAGCCAGCGGGGGAAGCGCAGGGCGAGCAGCGCGGTCACGCCGAGCAGGGTTTGGGTGGCGGTCAGCAGGAACTCCTCCACCTGCCGCGCCTCCAGGGCGAGCGCGGTGCCCCCGCCGCCGAACAGGTAGGCCACCGGCAGGCTGCCGACCAGCAGCGTCCACTGGTTGACCTTGGCCGAGACCAGCATGCCGAGCGCGGCGGCGCCGTTGCCGCGGACCGCGAACAGGATCGCCACGATGAACTCCGGCGCCTCGGAGGCCAGCGGCGCCAGCCACTGCACCAGCAGGAACTGGTCGACGCCGAGCTGCGCGCCGGTGGCGATCAGGTTGTGCGCGAACGGTTCCGCGCACAGGAGGATGGCCACCGCGGCCGAGGCGAACAGCGCGATGACGGTGAGCCGCCGGGTGCGTGCCGGCAGGGCGCCGATGGTGGCGGCCGGGCCGACGAGGTGCGGTTCGCCGACTTCGGCGCGCGACACCTTCCACAGGTAGAAGGCGAAGAACCCGAGCAGCGCGAAGCCGAGCGGCAGCGAGATCTGCCCGGAAACCGGGACCACGAAGGCGACCAGCGATGCGATCGCGAGAAAGCCGAGTTCCACGCGGTATTCGGAGTCCAGGGTCAGTTCGCGCACGGTCCGGCCGGTGCGGCGCCGGGCCACCGCGAGGGCCAGCAGCACGACCACCGACCAGCCCAGGCCGAGCAGCAGCCGGTTCGAACCGGTCATGTTGGCCGCCGCGTAGGCGACGTACTCGGGGTTCGACCCCGCGGTGTAGGCGAAGTAGAGGTCCACGGCGTACTCGGGCAGCACGGCGATCACGGCCAGGATCGCGATGGCCAGCCCGCCGGAGATGTCGACCTGCGCGGCCTCGGCCGCCCAGGCCAGCACGAACGACGCGGCCACCACCGCGGCGCCGAAGACCAGCAGCCCCGCCACCGGCGCCGGGGTCAACCCGGTCAGCCGGACGACCAGGGCGGGCAGCACCAGCGCGGTGCACAACAGCAAGGGGCGCCACAACTTCGCGACCACGGACAGTCCTTTCCGGCCTCGGCCGGTCCGGGGACCTCGGCCAGGCGCGACGGCTGGCCGAAGGTCTCGCCCACCCGCGGTGTCGCGGGCCCTGTCGCCGGAGGACCACCGGGTCCTCAGCGTGTCGACGAACAGGTCGTGGGCTACTCCCCTTCGGAACGGGGACCAGCCTGCGCGACGTTTCGTTGTTTTCGCAACAGTCGAAGCTTTTGCGGCCGGGCGCGCGGTGCGTTGACGCGTGGGGGAAACTGGACTTCGCCATGCCGAAACCACAGCCGGGGACCACCGAAGAACCCGCGCCCGCCAGGGCCGACGGGGAGCCGACGACGGCCCAGCTGCGGGGTGGGGCGGCGACGTTCGCGTTGCTGGGCAGCCCGGTCCGGCTGCACCTGGTGTGGCTCATCACACACGGTTCGTACGACGTCGGGACGCTGGCGCGGCACGCCGGGATCAGCATCGCGACGGCCTCGCAGCACCTGGCCAAACTCCGGCTGGCGGGCGTGATCACCGTCCAGCGCGAGGGACGGCGCCACCTCTACACCGCCGACGACCCGCACGTCGTGGCCCTGGTCGAGCAGATCTTCGACCACATCGCCCCGGACGGCACGGTGGCCCCGGACCGGTGAACCCCGGGTAGGTGTCACGAATGTGGCTTTCGAGACGCCTGACGTCTCGAAAGCCACATTCGTGACATCGGGGGTTACTGGTTGAACACGAAGGTGGAGCCTGGTTCCCGGACCACGTCGCCGGTCTTCGAGTTGGTGATCGTCACGCCGGACAGGGTGGCGCTGCCCCTGGCACCGCCGTGCGCGAGGATGCCCGCGCCGTTGTTGGACTTGTCGATCCGGACGTTGGTGATCGTCGCGCCGGGGATCGAGCCGCCGCCTGCTTTGAACTGGATGCCGTCGTAGGTCGAGTCGTGCACCTCCGTGTCCCGGATGACCACGCCGGGGATGTCCGGGCCCTGGGCGAACAGGGTGATGGCGCCGAACTTCTGCGCCTCGCCCCAGAACACCCCGCCGCAGCGGTAGAGCGCGTTGTTCGCCAGCACGGTCTGCCCGGAGAACGGCAGCGGGTCGTGGTCGGTCGCCAGCATGATGCCCGGGTAGTTCGCGGTGTCGTAGATCAGGTTGTTCTCCGCCTTGTTCCCGTAACCGCCGTAGATGGCGATTCCGTTGGCACGCCACGGCAACTGAATCGTATTGTTCACGAAGTGGTTGTCGTGCGCGATGTCGACCGCCTGGTTCTTCACGTACTTGTTGGCCCACACCGCGAGCGCGTCGTCGCCGGTGGTGCGGAACGAGGAGTTGAACACGCGGGAGTTCCGCGTCCCGTTGGTGAAGTTGATGCCGTCGGCGTAGGTGTCGCGGATGCGCATGCCGCTGAACTCGAGTCCGTCGGCCGGGCCCCACAGCTCGGGGATGTTGTCGTAGTCGCGGCCCACCCAGACCCCGACGTTGGCGTGCTCGATCCACACGTTGGTGATCTTCGTGCCCTGGCCGAACCGGCCGTTGAGGCCGACCCCGCCCTCGGCACCGTCCGGCCCGCCGCGGATCCGGCCGGAGCCGAAGATGGCGAGGTCCGAGATCTGCGTGTTGCCGTCGATGTCGAAGCCGAAGTTGCCCTCGTGCGGGTGGTTGATGCTGCCGACGGCCTTATGCGGTTCGGTCAGCGTGTACAGCCGCGAATGCCACATCCCGGCACCGCGGATCTTCACGTTGCTGATCCCCACCTGGTTGTACTGCCCGCGGTCGAGCGGGTCGTCGGTGAGGATCTTCTTCTCCTGCCGCCACTGCCCGGCCGGGATCCACACGCAGCCGATCGCCCCGTTCTGGTCGGCGGTCACCGCCGCCTGGATGGCCGCGGTGTCGTCGTTCCCGTCGTCGGGCACGGCACCGTACTCGGTGATCGAGGTGCACTCCGCCGGCTTGCTGCTCGGCGGTGCGACCTGCTCCAGATCGATCAGGTCGATGATGTAGAACGCCGCGGTGTCACCGGAATCGCGTTGCAGCCGGAACTTCGTGCCCGCCGGGAAGGTCGACGGCAGCAGCGCGTTCGCCTCGTCGAACAGCCTGCGCGCGTCGGCCTGCGGGGTGTTCGTCAGCGCCTCGGGCCCGTCGGTGTTGCCGTAGAGCCAGCTGTGCTTCGACGACAGGTTCAGCTTCTGCACGAACTCGCCGTCGGCGTAGAGGCTGAGCGTGGCGTCGATGCCCCCGCCGCCAGGCGCGTCCGGGATCGAGTTGCGCACCACGATCGAGTTCGTCGAGCTGACCGAGGTGAACTCGACGAACTGGCCCTGGTTGTCCAGCCGGACCGACTTGCGGCCGGACGACTCGGTGGCGAAGTTGGTGTGCCCGAACGTCCTCAGTGGATCCGCTTCGAGCAGGGTTCCCTGGTAGGTACCGGCTTCGGCCTCGTACTCGACATAGGGCACGGCGGCGCCGCGGCCGACCACGATGGTCTGGCCGAAGCTGTTGTTGCCCTCGTTCGTCTCGGCCACCAGCTCGGTCGCGTCGGCGGTCGCGGTCACCGTGGCACCGCCACCGGTCGCGGTCCACGAACCGCTGGTGGTCACGTTCACCGTGGCACCGGCCGGAATCTGCGGCGTCTGGGTGTCCAAAGTGGTCGAACCGGCGCTGACCCTGGTGACCGTGCCCGCGGCGACGGCGGTGGTCCCGCGGTTGCGCACCGCCGCGGTGAACTTGACCGGGGTGCCCTCGGCCGGGTTCGACGGGTTGGCGGTGAGGCCGAGCACCTGCAGGTCCGGCCCGGGCGCCTGGGTGACGACCAGCGGTGACGCGGCGGTGAAGGTGTTGTTGCCCTCGTTCTGCTCGGCGACGGTGCCGGCCGGGTCGGCCACCGCGGCGGCCGCGTAGCTGCCCATCGGCCGCTTGCCCGCGTCCAGGGTCACCACGGCCGAGGCGCCGGGGGCGAGCGCGCCCACCGGGGCACTGCCCGCGACCGCGCCACCGAGGGTGAAGTCGACCGTGGTCGCGCCCGCGGGCGCTGATCCGGTGTTGCGCACGGTCGCCGCCAGGGTGACCGAGTCGCTCTCGGACGGACTGGCCGGAGCCCAGGTCAGCGCGCTCACGACCAGATCGGGATTGGGCGCGGGCGTGCCGAAGACCTGGAGTTCACCGATCTGCCCGCCGGGTGCGCCGGTGTTGCCGAAGAACGCCAGCCGCAGGTCGGCGGCCCGGCCGGTGACCGGGATGGTCACCGAGTTCTGCCCGGAGTGCGGGCTGAACTGGTAGTCGGCGCGGGGCCGCAGGGTGGTGAAGCCGGTGCCGGCCTGGTCGCGGCCGAGCACCTCGATGCTCTGCGTTCTCGGCCCCCAGATCGGATCCGGGTTGAGCTTGACCACTACGGACGACAGGTCGGCGTTGGCGCCGAGCTTCGTGGTCAGCGTCGCGGGGAAGCCGGCGGACTCCCAGTAGCTGCCGATGTTGCCGTCCGTGGCGTTCGGGCCGACGAACGAGAACACCGAGGACGAGGCCTCGACCGGTTTCCCGGCGGCGAGATCGATGTCCGCGGCGTGCGCGGGGGCGGGTAGGAGGGTGCCGAGCAGGCAGGCGGCGAGCAGGCCGCCGAGGCGTTTCCGGTGCATGGGGACCTCGGTTTCGATGGGTGATCCCGGCAAATTTCGTGATCTTGTCGAGTTCTTGCGAGGTAGCGAGTAAATATTTCAGCACGATGACGCGTTAGTCAACGGCGGATTACCCCGGCGTGCTCAGCTGGAGAAGCGAGCGGCCTCGATGTCGATCAGGTTCTGGGCCCGGTCCAGGGTGTGCGAGCCGTAGGTGCCCCCGGCCCGCGCGTCGAGCAGGGCGTTCTGCATCGCGTCGATGAGCAGGCGCTGCAGTTCCCGGCGCTGCTGGAGCGGGCTGTCCGGGTCGCGCTCGCCGAGCATCTTGTCGATCACCTCGGCGGTGGCGAGGCTGCGCTTGCGCGTCTTGTCCAGTAGCGCCGCGTCGAAGGGCTTGCCGTTTTCGCGGGTCAGCGCCGGGTTGTCGACCAGCGCCTGGGCGGCGGTGTGGATCTCGGTCGCCAGCCGGGCCAGTTCGCGGCGTTCGTGCTCGGCGTCGGTGCCCTGGATGCCGAGCAGTTTGATCAACGCGGGCAACGTGCCGCCCTGCAGGATCAGCGTCACGATCGCCACGGTGAACGCGATCAGCACCAGTTCGGCCCGGTGCGGCACGTCGGTGGGCAGCGACTGCGCGGCGGCCACCGTGACCACCCCGCGCATCCCGGACCAGGCGAGCACCCCGCCGCCGCGCCAGCCGAGCCCTTCGCTGGCGAAGAAGGCGGCGTCGGCGTGACGTCGTTGCAGGGCGCGCGTCGCCTTCGCGTACCGGCGCTCGTGATCGGGATGCGGACCGCGGGCGGTGAGCCGGTCCAGCAGTGACTCGATCCGGTCGGTCATCGCGCCCGCGCCGCGCTGCTGCCGCCGCAGGGCCGCGATGAGCGGGATGACGAAGACCACGCGCAGCAGGATCAACGCGGCCGTGGCGAGCAGGCCGAGGCTGATCGCGGTCCACACACCCTGTCCCGCGGCGTGGACGTCGGCGATCACGGCGGTGATCTCGAAGCCCATCAGCAGGAAGACGCCGTTTTCCAGCAGCAGCTGGATGGTCCGCCAGTTGGTGCGCTCGGAGATCCGGTCGTGCGCGGTGAACCGCTTGGCGCTCTGGTGCCCGGTGATCAGCCCGGCCGTGACCACGCCGATCACGCCCGACGCGTGCAGTTCCTCGGCGGGGAGGAAGGCCAGGAACGGGACCACGAGGGAGATCGCGGTGGTGAGCACGGGCTGGTTCCGGATCCGGGACCGCGCCCACACCGACACCACGCCGACGACCGCGCCGGCCGCGACGCCGACGAACACCGCGTAGGCGAAGTCGCCGAGCGCGCTCCAGAAGGAGACCGTGCCCGCGATCGCGGCGACGGCCGTGCGGAGCAGCACCAGCGCGGTGGCGTCGTTGACCAGCCCCTCGCCCTCGAGAATGGTGACCAGCCGGGGCGGCAGCCCGAGCCGCTTGCCGATCGAGGTCGCGGCGACCGCGTCCGGCGGGCTGATCACCGCGCCGAGCGCCACCGCGGCGGCCAGGTCGAGATCGGGGATCAGCCACCAGATCAGCAGGCCGGTGCCGAACGCGGAGACCACCACCAGCAACACCGACAGCGCGCCGATGGTGCCGAGGTCGCGGCGGAAGTCCACCACCGGCACGTTGACCGCCGCCGCGTAGAGGATCGGCGGCAGCACCACGACCAGGATCCAGTCCGGTTCGACGAAGAGTTCCGGCGCACCGGGGAGCTGGCTGCACGCCATGCCGACGATCACCAGCAGCACCGGCGCCGCGACCTTCAGCTTCGGCGCGGTGTACGACACCACCACGATGATCAGCACCGCCACCACGGCGAGCAACGCCAGCTCCTGCATACCGGGCAGTGTGCGGCACCCGGCGCGGATCGGGCTGCTTCTACTCGATGGTGGGCGCTGTTACGATCACCGCCGTTGTTCCCGCGACGCGAGAGGGGAGGCGGTACCCGTGGACCTGCGACCTGTCCTGCGTTTCCGCGCTTCCCGGGGGCCGATCGCCGCCTGAGCGGAAACGACGCTTCGTTTCCGAAGGTGGGAATCCCTTGCCCCGGCGTTTCGCCACATCGCTCGATCGTTCGTTCTGGAAGTTGTTCGCCGCTTCGGCCACGGCCACCTGCGCCGACGGCATCGTCAAGGTCTCGCTGCCCCTGCTCGCCGCTTCGCTGACCAGTGATCCGGTGCTCATCTCCGGGCTCACCGCGTTCGCGTTCCTGCCGTGGCTGCTGTTCGGCCTGCCCGGCGGCGCGCTGGTGGACCGGGTGGACCGGCGGCGGGCCATGGCGGTGGTCAACGCCGTCCGGGCCGCGCTGCTCGGCGTGCTCGTGGTGCTGCTCGCCACCGGGGCGGGCAGCGTCCTCGTGCTCTACGCCGCCGCGTTCGCGCTCGGCGTCTGCCAGGTGGTCTACGACTCCGCCGATCGCGCGATCCTGCCCCAGGTGGTCGGCCGTGCCGGGCTGGACGAGGCCAACAGCTGGCTGACCGTCGAGGAGACCGTCGGGAAGGACTTCGTCGGACCGCCGGTGGGCGCGGCGTTGTTCGGCTGGTTCCGCGCGGCCCCGTTCCTCGCCCCGGTGCTCGGTTTTGTCGTGGCCGCCGTGCTGGTGCTGGCCATTCCCGGGCGGTTCCGGGCCGAACGCGCCGAGCCGACGACCCTGCGCGCGGACGTCCGCGAGGGCCTGCGCTGGCTGTGGCGCCACCCGGTGCTGCGCCCCCTGACCATCTACAGTGGACTGATCGCCGCGCTGATGTCGATGGGCACCTCGCTCACCGTGTTGTACGCGCTGGACTCCCTGGCGCTGAGCCCGTCGTTGTACGGCTTGTTGTTCGTCGCCATGGGGATCGGCGGGCTGGCCGGATCCGCGGTGGTGGGGCCGCTGACCCGGCGCCTCGGCCGGCCGAAGGCGATCACGCTCGCGGTGTCGATCGCGCCGGTGATGTCGGTGCTGCTCGGTACGGTCACGGACCGCTGGGCGGCGGGAGCGTGGTTCTTCGGCGTCGCGCTCGGCGTGACGATGTGGAACGTGCTGTCGATGTCGTTGCGGCAGGCCATGATCCCCGCCGAACTGCTCGGCAGGGTGCTCGGTGCGTACCGCGTGGCGTTGTGGGGCGGCATCCCGCTGGGCGCGGTGCTCGGTGGTGCGCTGGCCGGGGCGACCGGCGTGCCCGCCGTGTTCGCGGTTTCGGGCCTAGCCCAGTTTGTCCTCGTGGTGCTGATCCACCGGCTGGTCCACCGGCACCGGCGGCTGATCGAAGATTCCTACGCCTGACGACTCAGCGCGGTTTCGCTGGCCATGCGCGACAGCTTCTCCGGGTTGCGGACGGCGTAAAGCCCGGTGATGCGGCCGTTTTCCAGGTGCACGGCGATGACCGTGTCGAGTTCCTGTCTCAAGTGGACGGTCAGCGCGGGGTGGCCGTTCACCTGGGCCGGGCGCAGCGACGCGGTCCCGGTCAGCCTGCCCAGGACCTCGGCCACCCGGCCGGCCCCGGTGATCGGCACCAGCGCGGCCTGCGCGACGCCGCCCCCGTCGGTCAGGAGCACGACCTCGGGGGCGAGCACGTCGAGCAGGCGCTGGAGGTCACCGGTTTCCACCGCGCGCTGGAAGGCCGCGAGCGCGTCCCGGCTTTCGGCGGGGGAGACCACGCCGTGCGGCCGCCTCGCGGCGACGTGCGCCCGGGCCCGGTGCGCGATCTGGCGCACCGCGGCCTGGTTCTTGCCGACGGCGTCGGCGATTTCGCCGTACGGCAGGTCGAACACCTCGCGCAGCACGAAGACCGCGCGCTCGGTCGGTGCCAGCGTTTCGAGCACCAGCAGCATCGCCATCGAGACGCTGTCGGCGAGTTCGACGTCCTCGGCCACGTCCGGCGCGGTGAGCAGGGGCTCGGGCAGCCACGGCCCGACGTAGGACTCCTTGCGCCTGCCGAGCGTGCGCAACCGGAGCAACGCCTGGCGGGTGGCGATCCGGACCAGGTAGGCACGCTGGTTCCGCACGTGGTCGAGATCGACTTCGGCCCAGCGCAGCCAGGTTTCCTGGAGCACGTCCTCGGCGTCCGCCGCCGAGCCGAGCAGCTCGTAGGCGACGGTGAAGAGCAGGTTGCGATGGGCGAGGAAAACCTCGGTGGCGGACATGGCAGCTCCTCTGCTCCGGCGAGTACCGCCCACCAGACACCGGCCGCCGCGTCGCTGTGACACCGGGACCGCTGTGGCATGGGTCACCCGACGTGCTGTCACAGGCCGGGGCGGTCGCGGCATCTGGTGGCCGTTCGCAGAAACCATTCGCGGAAACCAGAGGAGATCACCATGGAAGCCCGGTTCGACCTGAACGCCAACGAGATCGGTGCCAAGTTCGCCAAGCGGTTCTTCACCGCCAGCCTGGTGCTCGCGCAGGCGCTGCCCAAGGCGGTGCAGGAGCTGGTGTCGTTGCGCGTCAGCCAGATCAACGGCTGCGGCTGGTGCACCGACGTGCACACCAAGGAAGCCGCGGCGGCGGGGGAAAGCGCGGCGCGGATCAACCTGGTGGCCGCCTGGCGGGAAGCGGGCGTGTTCACCGAGGCCGAGCGCGCCGCGTTCGCGCTGGCCGAGGAAGGCACCCGCCTTGCCGACGCCCACCAGGGCGTCTCCGACGACACCTGGGCGCTGGTGCGCGAGCACTACGACGACAACGAGGTCGCCGCGCTGGTTTCGCTGGTCGCCCAGATCAACGCGGCGAACCGGCTCGGCGTGATCCTGCGCCAGGCGGGCGGTGCGTACCAGCCCGGCCTGTTCGGCTGAGCGGCAAGGCCCGGGAGTTCCCGCTCCCGGGCCTTGTGGTCCGGTCGCCGGGCGGCGTACTTTCTCAGTGGAAAGTAGTTTCCGGGAGGGCAGATGGAACCCGAAGCCGCGTTCGCCGAAATCGCCCGCCAGCGCGAACAGCTGGCCGCCCGCATCCGCCTGCCGGGGTGGTACCTGGCCCTCAACGCGCTCGCCGTCGCCGCGCTCGCGGCGCTGCCGGCGCTGACCCTGCCGGTGTTCGCCTACTTCCTCGTCCCGGTCGCCGCGGTGCTGGTGCTCGGCGCGTTTTCGTGGCTGCTCAGCGGGCGGCGCGGGGTGAAGCTGGCCACCGGCTACCCGTCGCTGACCCGGCCCGCCGTGCTCCAGCTGGTGGTCACCGCGGCCGGGATGATCGCGGTGGTGCCGCTCGCGCTGTCCGGCTGGACCGCGCTCGCGCTCGGCGTCGCCGTGCTCACCGGGGTGCTGGCCGCCGACCAGCTGCGGCGGCAGTTGCGTGCGATCCGGCACGACGTGCGGGCGGGCCGGGTGGGCGCCGGGTGAGCACCGGGGGACTGGACCCGGTGGTGCACCCGATCGCGCGGTTGTCGATCTGCGCCCTGCTCGCGAGCGGCGCGGACTGGCTGGACTTCGCCGCGGTCCGCGATTCGACCGGGCTCAGCGATTCCGCGTTGTCGAAGCATTCGCGCGCGCTGGAAGACGCCGGCTACCTGGAAGTGCGCAAGGGTGCGGTGGGACGACGACCGCGCACGTGGTTCCGGCTCACCCCGGCCGGTCTGCGCCGGTACACCGCGCACGTGGCCGCGCTGCGCGCCCTCACCACCTGAACCCGCCCTAGAGTGGGGCCATGGTCCCCGAACGCCTTCGCCTGCACCACGTGGGGCACGTCGTCCGTGATCTGGGGGCGGCGCTGGAACTGCACCGGCGGCTGGGCTTCGCCGTCCACCCGCCCGTCTACCCCGCGATGGCACCGCGGGAGGGGGCCGAGCCCGAGCCGTTCGGCGCGGTCAACACCCACGCCGACTTCGCCCGCGACTTCCTCGAACTGGCCACCGTGGCCGACGGCGCCGCCCTGCCGCCGGACGCGCGGATCGTCCCGTTGCAGGCCCCGCCCGAGGTGCTGCCGACGCTGCTGGCCCAGATCAGCGAAACCACCAGCGGCCTGGCCGGTTTCCTGGACCGCTTCGAGGGCCTGCACATCCTGATGTTCTCCTCGGCCGACATCGAGGCCACCGCCGACCGGCTGACCCGGTCCCGGGTGGCCCACGGCGGCGTGCACACGGTCCGGCGCCCGGTGGGTGACGCCGTGGAAACCGTGCGGTTCCTGGAAATCGAGAACGCGGAGGGCCGGATCGGGGTCGCCGCGGACCTGGACGAGGCGATCCAGGCGACCCGGGTGCCGGCACACCCCAACGGCGCGGTGGGCCTGGTCGACGCGACGCTCTGCACCGCCGACGCCGAGCTGGACGCCGTCCAGGCGCGTTACGAGCGCTACCTCGGCCGGGTGCCCCGCTGCTCCGGTGCCGCCCGGATCTTCGACCTCGACGGGGCGACGCTGACCCTGGTCCCCGCCGCCGACCTGGCGAACCGGCTGCCGGGGGCGGAGGCGCCCGCGCTGCCCGCCGTCGTCGCGTGCACGGTGGCCGTGCGCAATCTGACCGACGTCCGCGACCTGTTGTGGGACAACGGGATGTCCGCCTGCGAAACGCCGTCGAACGAGTTGTTCGTCCCCGCCGCGTCGCTCGTCTTCCGGCAGGCGTAAGCACCCGTCTCCTGCGGTGGCTCACCAGTGGTGCCACAGCCCCGCTGAAGCACCCTCCTGAACCCCTGGGGTGTGCTGTGAAAGCCACGTTCACAGCACGTCCCAGGGCTATTTCGCGCGTGAAACCGCTGTTCAAAGCAATGTAGCGCCGAGCTGGCGTCGATAATGCGCCAAGGTGGCTTGCAAGTGGTGCCATACATGTGCCATAGTACTGCCATGGACCTGACGCCGTACGTGAACGACCTCCGCCGAGAGCTCGAGGCGGCGTTGGAGACCAGTGGGACGGAATCCGGTGAGCTGGTCGAGCGGCTGACCGGAGCGCTGGAACCGGCGATCCGGCTCACCCTGCTGGACGCGCTGGCCGGGGCCACCGGCGAGATCACCCGTGACCTCGCCCCCGGTTCGGTCGACCTGCGCCTGCGGGGCCGCGACGCGACGTTCGTCGTGACGCTGCCGCCGCCGGAGCGGTCGGCCGCCGTCGAGCGCTTCGGCGGGGAGGACGGCGCGATGGCGCGCATCAACCTCCGCGTGCCGGAACAGCTCAAGGCGGCCATCGAACGGGCGGCGGCCCAAGCGCACCGATCGGTCACCGCCTGGCTGGTGGAGGCGGCTTCGGCCGCTCTGCCGCCACGGGGATTCCGTCCCGCCCACTGACCAGAAACCCCAGTACCGCACAGAAACGAGGACCACCATGTCCATTTTCGACACCCCCGCCCCGATCAACGCCGTCGTCGAACTCGCCGTCGGTGAGGTGCGCTTCGTCGCCGGCGACCGGACCGACACCGTGGTCGAGGTCCGCCCGGCCAACCAGGCCGACGCCTCCGACGTCAAGGCGGCGGCGGAAACCCGCGTCGACTACACGAACGGCGAGCTTCGGGTCACCGGCCCGAAGCGCAGCCCGCTCGACCTGTCGAAGAAGACCAGGTCGATCGCGGTGACCATCGAACTGCCCACCGGCTCCCGGGTCCGCGGCGACGCGGCGATGGGCGACTTCCACGGCACCGGCGTGCTCGGCGACAGCCGGTTCAAGACCGCCGCCGGGCACGTCCGGCTGGAGGCCACCGGCTCGCTGCGGGTGGACACCGCCGCCGGGCACGTCGAGGTCGGCCACGTGGCGGGCGACGCGGAGGTCACCACCGGCACCGGGCGCGTTTCCCTCGGCGAGGTCGACGGCACCGGTGTGGTCAAGAACGCCAACGGCCCCACCACGATCCGCCAGGCCGGGGGCGAACTCAGGCTCCGCGCCGCCAACGGCGACATCTCGGTGGACCGCGCGGACGGCGGCGTGGACGCGGAGTCCTCGCTCGGCGACATCCTCGTCGGCGTCGCGGAGACCACGGCGGCGCGGCTCGAGCTGAACACCAAGTTCGGCCGCGTGCGCAACACCATCGCCGACCGGGTCCCGCGGCAGCGCGAGACCGTCGACGTCCGCGCGCACACCTCGTTCGGCGACATCACCGTCCGCAGCGCCTGACCGGCGAACCCGTTCTCCTGGAAGGAAACCAACCCATGACCACGTCCGCCATCACGGCGACCGGACTGCGCAAGTCGTTCGGGGACAAGACCGTGCTCGACGGCATCGACCTGGACGTGCCGCGCGGCACCATCTTCGCCCTGCTCGGCGCGAACGGCGCGGGCAAGACCACCACGGTCAAGATCCTGTCCACGCTGATCAACGCCGACCAGGGCACCGCGCGGATCGCCGGCCGCGACCTGGCGGGTGACCCGGACGGGGTCCGTGCCGCGATCGGGGTCACCGGCCAGTTCTCCGCGGTGGACAACCTGCTCACCGGCGAGGAGAACCTCCTGCTGATGGCCAAACTGCACCTGGTCGCCCGTGGTGAGCGCAAGCGGCTCGCGCACGGCCTGCTGGAGCAGTTCGACCTGACCGAGGCGGCGAAGAAGCCGGTGTCCACCTACTCCGGTGGCATGCGGCGGCGCCTCGACCTGGCGATGACGCTGGTCGGGCAGCCGAGGGTGATCTTCCTCGACGAGCCGACCACCGGGCTGGACCCGCGCAGCCGCCGCGGCATGTGGCAGATCGTCCGCGAGCTGGTGGCCGGTGGCGTGACCGTCTTCCTCACCACGCAGTACCTGGAGGAGGCCGACGAGCTCGCCGACCGGATCGCCGTGCTCGACCACGGCAGGCTGGTCGCCGAGGGCACCGCGGACGAACTCAAGCGCCGCATCCCCGGCGGGCACGTGGAACTGCGGTTCGCCGACCCCCGCGGGTTCGACGCGGCGGTGCGGTCGGTGGCCAACGGCACGCCCGACGCCGACTCGCTGACCCTGCGCGTGCCCAGCGACGGCAGCCTTCGCTCGCTCAAGGCCCTGATCGACCGGCTCGACGCCGACCGCATCGAGGTCGACCAGCTGGGCCTGCACACCCCCGACCTCGACGACGTCTTCCTCGCCCTGACCGGCACCAACCCCGCGAACGAGAAGGTGGCCACCCGATGACCCACACCCTGCCGCGCCCGGTGAGCACCCGCTCCCGCGCGCTGACCGACTCGGCGACCATGCTGGGGCGCAACCTCCAGCACATCATCCGGTACCCGTCGATGACGGTGCTGCTGGTCGGCATGCCGATCGTGTTCCTGCTGCTGTTCGTCTACGTGTTCGGCGGCACGCTGGGTGCCGGGCTCGGTGGTGCGTCCGGCGGGCGCGCGGAGTACGTCAACTACGTGGTGCCCGCGATCATCCTGATGGCGGTCTGCAGCGCCGTGCAGGGCACCGCGATCTCGGTCGCGATGGACATGACCGAGGGCATCATCGCCCGCTTCCGCACCATGGCGATCGCCCGCGTCTCGGTGCTGACCGGGCACGTGCTGGGCAGCGTGATCCAGACCATGCTCACCGTCGGCGTGGTGCTCGGCGTGGCGCTGCTGATCGGGTTCGACCCGGCGGCGGACCTCGGCGGCTGGCTGGCCGCCGGCGGGGTGGTGCTGGCGCTGGCGTTCGCGCTCATCTGGCTGTCGGTCGCGCTGGGCCTGGCGAGCGGCAGCGTGGAGACGGCGAGCAACGTGGGCATGCCGCTGGTGCTGCTGCCGTTCCTCGGCAGCGGGTTCGTCCCGACCGACTCGATGCCTGCGGCGATCCGCTGGTTCGCCGAGTACCAGCCGTTCACCCCGGTGATCGACTCCCTGCGCGGCCTGCTGATGGGCACGCCGATCGGGAACAGCGCGTGGATCGCGCTCGGCTGGTGCCTGGTGATCACGCTGGGGAGCTACGTCTGGGCGAAGAAGTTGTACAACCGCGAGTACAGCCGCTGAGCGGGTTCGTGGTCAGAGCCTCGACAGGGGAAGCCGGACAGCCGGTGGCAGGGGTCCTGCCACCGGTTTCGCTTGGAAGGACTGGAGCATGAGCGCGGCGAAGCGGCGTGAGGCGGCGGCACGCAGCTCCGGCGACTCGGTGCGGATGCCCTCGTTCGCCATCAGGGCCAGCGCGAGGTCCTCCAGCACGAAGTCCTCCCGCAGGGAACCGGACTTCTTCGCCCGCGCCACCAGTTCGAGCATGCTGCGCAGGGCGCGGTCGCGTTCGGCGGCGAAGTCGAGCGAGCGGGGGAGTTGCGAGGTGAAGGCGCGGGCGAACCCCCGGTCGAGCGCGTGCACCACCATCACGTTCTCGATCACCAGGCGGAAGCCGTCCCACGGATCGCTCGCCGCCAGTCCCTCCTCCACCACCGCCGAGCACAGCACCATCTGCTCGGCGAAGGCCTCCTCCAGCAGGTCGTCCTTGGTGGCGAAGTGCCGGTAGACCGTGGCCACGCCGAGGCCGGCGCGCCGGGCGATCTCCCGGATCGGCACGTCGAGCCCTTCGGCGGCGAAGGCGAGCCGGGCCACCGCGAGGATGCGCGCGCGGTTGTCCCTGGCGTCGGAGCGGAGCTTCGTTCCCACTTGAGCCGTCACCCCTCTCACTTTAACTAACCGGACGGGGTGTTCCGTTAACGTCCGGGGCATGAGAGCCATCCAGATCACCGAGTACGGCCCGCCCAGCGTCCTGCGCGTCGCCGAAGTTCCCGTCCCGCACGCCGGGCCGGGGGAGATCCGCATCGAGGTCCGGGCTTCCGGGCTGGCCGCCGGGGACGTGCGGATCCGGTCCGGGGAGTTGCGCGAGGTGGCGCCGATCGAACTGCCCTACCTGACCGGTTTCGACGCCGCGGGAGTGGTCGACGAGGTGGGCGAGGGGGTGACCGGCGTGCGCGTCGGCGACGAGGTGTTCGGGGGCACCTCGTCGGCGGCGCGGGGCGCCAACTCCGACTACGCGGTCCTCGGCATGTGGGCGCCCAAACCGGCGGCGTGGAGCTGGGAGGAAGCGGGCGGTGCGGCGGGCAGCGTCGAGACGGCCACCCGGGTGTTCGACCGGCTCGCGCTGGGCGCCGGGCAGACCGTGCTCGTGCAGGGGGCGGCCGGGGGAGTGGGCACCGTCGCCGTGCAGCTCGCCGTTGCCCGCGGGGCGAAGGTCGTCGGCACCGCACGCGAACAGAACCACGACCTCGTGCGGTCGCTGGGCGCGGAACCGGTCACCTACGGGCCGGGGCTGGCCGGCCGGTTGCCGTCCACTGTGGACTTCGTGCTCGACTGCGCCGGCCGGGACCTGCCCCAGCTGGTGGCGATCACCGGCGACCCGGCACGCGTGGTGACGATCGCCGACCTCGCCGCGCACGAGCACGGTGTGTACCTCTCGCACACGGCACCGATGGCCGGGGCGGACACGCCGGCACCGCACGGTCTCGCCACCGCGACCGCGCTCGCCGCCGAGGGTCGCTTGCGAGTACCGGTCGCGGCGACCTTCCCGCTGGCCGACGCCGCCGCCGCGCACGAACTGAGCGAAAACCGCCGTGCGGGCGGGAAAATCGTGTTGCTTCCCTAGGCGGTGTCCGGCAAGTCACGCTCGCGGTCTTCGCGCCCAGGCGGTCCCTGGCGGCACCGGGCCTTCGGCCGAGTACGGCCAGTACGAGGCCGAACGCCCGGCACCGCCAGGAACCACCTGGATCACGAAGCCCATCGAGCAGACTTGCCGGACACCGCCTAGTTGTCGTACGGATCGTCGGCGGCGGAGCGGTAGTCCCAGTCCGACGCCAGTGCCGGGTCGATGATGGCGAAGCGGGTGCCGAGCGGATCGGACAGCACGGCGACCTTGCCCAGCGCCGAGGCGTAGGGCCGGAACCGCAACCGCGCTCCCGCTTCCCTGGCGCGGTTCAGGGTCTGGTCGAAGCCGAGATCGGGGTCCACTTCGAAGTGCGCGATCCAGCGGGGTGGGACCTCGGGCGGGGTGGCGGGATCCATCCGGACCCGGCCGAACACCGAGTCGTCGCCCAGCGAGTGCACCACGTAGTCGGTGGCTTTGCCGTCGCCGAACTGGCGCTGGGTGTAGCCGAACAGGGCGCCGAAGAACCGGTCCGCGAGATGGGCCTGCCGGGTGACGAACTCCGCCCACACCAGGGTGCCCGGCAGGCCCGCGGTGAAGCCGTGCTCGGGTTGCGCCAGGCCGAAGGTGGCGCCGCTGGGGTCGTCGACCAGCAGCTTGGCCCCGACGCCGGGCACCACGTGGGGCCGGGTTTCGAGCACGCCGCCGCCGAGGCGGTAGGCCTGGGCGCTGGTCGCCGCGAGGTCCGGGGTGGCCAGGTACAGCGTCCAGTCCCGGACCGCGTCGCGGTGCCCGCGGAACCCGGCCACGGGCTCGTCGAACAGCGACGCGACGACGTAACCCCGGCCGTCGCCGTCGGTCACCTGCTGGTAGGTCCAGCCGAACACGTCCTGGTAGAAGCGCGTGCTCCGGTCCAGGTCCGCGGTGGCGAGTTCCAGCCAGCCCGGACCACCGGGCGCCGGGCTGATGATCATGAACCCACTCTAGCGGTTCACCGCGGGTGGACGAGCCCGCTCGCCGTCATGCTGCCTAAGCTGAGCCGGTGGAACGGCAGGAACTGGTCGAGTACGTGCGGGCCCAGCGCGCGGGTGTGGTGTCGACGCTCGGGCCGGGCGGGGAACCGCAGGCCGCCTATCTCACGCTCGCCGCGACCGATGCCGGTGACCTCGTCTTCGACGCGAAACCGGACTCCCGCAAGGTCGCCAACCTGCGCCGCGACGGGCGCGTCGCAGTGGTCGTCGGCGGATCGGACGGCACCACGCTGCAGTGCCAGGGCATCGCCGACTTCCCGGACGGGGACGCGCTCGACCACTGCACGGCCACCTACCTGGCGGCGTTCCCGGAGTTCGCCGGTTCGTTCGGCGACGGCGGCGTGGTCGTGGTGCGGGTGGCGCTGGACTGGGCGCGATTCGGCGATTTCCGCGGTGCTCAGCCCTCGCTGCGCGAGGTCCGGCTCGAACTGTCCTAAGACACTGGCGGTGCGCCGGTTCCGCTGGTGGCGTAACCGATTCCCGGCCGACCGCCGCGGATCTACCGTGGTCGCATGCACCCACCGATCACCGGCACCGCCGCCGGCGTGCCGTTCACCGCGTTGCCCCCGGCCGGGGACGGCCCGGCCCCGCTGATCCTCACCTGGCACATGCTCGACGCACCCCGCTCGGACGCCGCGTTCGCCGCCGCGCTGCCGATGCACGGCCTGCCCGCGTGGCGCGTGCACCTCGGCATGCCGATGTGCGGCGCGCGCATGGTCGACGGCAGCATGGACGCCGGAATGGCGTTGGTGCGCGAGGACGTGCTGATGTCCTTTTTGTACCCGTTCGCCAAGCAGGCGGCCGAGGAGTTCCCGGCCGCGCTGGCGTCGATCCGGGACCAGCTGCCCGTCGACGACGGCCCGATCGGCGTGCTCGGTGGTTCGCTGGGCGGGGCCGTCGCGTTGCAGGTGCTGGCCGGCACCCAGGTACCGGTGTTCGCGGGCGCGCTGGTGAACGCCTGCATCCGGATGCGGTCGGTGGTGGAGCTGTTCCCCGGGGACTACCCGTACGACGCCGAGTCCGAAAAGGCCGTGGAGAGCATGGATTTCCTCGCCGGGACCAAGACCGACGCGCTCACCGGTCGCGCGCCGCTGCTCGTGGTCAGCGGTGAGGAGGACCACCCCGGCCTGCGCACCGACGCGCTCAGCCTCGCCGACGCCACCGGCGCCGAACTGCTGTCGATCCCCGGCCTGGCGCACCCACTCGCCGAAGAGCCGGGAATCGAACCCGCGCCCCAACTTCCGCTGGCCAGGGAGGTGGACGCCGGACTCACCGAGTTCTTCCGGCGCCACCTCCCCGGCTAGCTACATCCGTTCGATCCAGACGTTGCGGAACCTCGGGTTGTCCCCGGGGTCACCGTGGTCCTGCAGCCGGATGTGGCCCTGCGACGGGTCCTCCGGCCGCCCCGCCCCGGTGCTGCCGTTGATCGCGACGTCGTTGTGCACCAGGATCCCGTTCCACCACAGGCTCACCCGCGCGTCGGCGATCTTCTTGCCGGTGTTGTCGTACCGCGCGGCCCGGAAGATGATGTCGTAGCTCTGCCACGTCCCCGGTGCCGTCGCGGCGTTCACGTCCGGTGCCTTCTTCGTGTAGATCGCCCCGGCGTCGTTCGTCTTCGGCGGGTTGATGCCGAACGAGTCCAGCACCTGGATCTCGTAGCGCTCCTGGATGTAGACACCGCTGTTGCCGCGCGCCTGCCCGGTCTGCTCGGGCGGGAGGTGCGGCTGGTACCACTCGGCGTGCATCCGGAAGTCACCGAACTTCTCCTTGGTGCGGATGTCCCCGCCGAACGACTCCATCGAGCCGTTGGCCACCGGCCACTTCGCCGGACCGCCCGCGGTCGCCTCCCACGCGTCCAGGTTCGTGCCGTCGAACAACGTGGTCCGCTTGGTCGGCGTGACGGTGAGCTTGTCGAGGTTGACGTGCCCGGTGTCGGTGGCTTCGTAGACGAACGAGATCTTGTTCGCGCCGGTCCGCAGCGGCACGGATTCGACGTGCGTCGCCCACTGGTTCCAGGCCCCGGTGCTGGCGAGCCAGACCTGCTTCTCCTTGCGCCCGTTGACGTACAGGCTCAGCGACTTGCTCACCGGGTTCGGGCTCGGGTTGAGCCCGTTCGCGTACCGCAGCGCGATGTCGTGCCTGCCCGCCCGGTCCGCGGTGACCGCGAAGGTGGTGCTGGTGCCCGGTTCCCAGTTGCGGTCGATGAACCCGGACCCCGAGTAGCCGCTGTGGTTGGTGTTGAACCCGGTGCCACCGGCCAGCTGCGCGGATTCCGCCTCGTACTCCGGCGGCGCGGTCGAACCGTCCGGCAGCGTGTTGAGCGTGTACCAGGCTTCCGTGCTCCACAGCTCCGTGCCGGAGGCCGAGGCGAACGGGCGCGGGGACTGGACGTGCACCACGCGGCCCGGCTTCAGCCCGGCCACCTCCAGCGTCACCGTCTTGCGGTCCGCGGACAGCGCCGCCGAGGTCACGCCGAGGGTTTCCTCGTCCACCTTCGGGCCGCCGTACTGCGGGGAAGCCACGTACCGCCACTGCTCGGCCCGGTACTTCGACGCCAGGTCCTGCGCGGTCGCGTCGGACAGCGGCTCGGTGTACTCGATCTCGAACCCGCCGTCGACCGCGCGCATGGCGAGCATGTCGAAGCCGCTGGTGCCGTTCGGGGTGAGCTTCTGCAGGCCGTGCTTCAGCTTGCCGGCCTGGCCCCAGTTGCCCTCGGAACCGATGCCGCCGGTGTAGATCGCGCCGTCCGGGCCGAGGCTGATCCGGCTGACCCCGGACTCCAGGCCCTGCGTCATCCGGAACACCGCGCCCTGGTAGTCGTCACCGACCTTCTCCAGGTACGCGCGCTGCAGCCCGCCGTAGGTCACGTCGCCGAAGACCATCTGCCCGGCGAACACCCCGTCGGGCAGCACCAGCGGGTTGCTCGGCGAGTTCGAGATCTCGCCGTGCGGCAGCCAGAGCACCGGCTCGGTCACCGGCTGGTCGTCGTACGGGCCGTCGGGATTGGTGTGGTGGTTGAAGAAGCGGCCCTGCTTGATCCGCACCAGCTTCGAGGTCGGCAGGTAGGCGCCCTGGTTGTCGGTGACGAAGATGTCGCCCTCCGGGCCCCAGCCGAGCCCGTTCGGCGTGCGCAGCCCACCGGCCACATAGGACACCTTGCCGGTGGCCTTGTCGATCTTGATGGTGGAACCGCGGTTCGCCGCGGGCTGCGGGTCGAGGCTCGCGCCACCGGGCACCATGGCGATGCCGGTGGAGACGTAGAAGGAGCCGTTCTGGTAGAGCAGGCCGAAGGCGAACTCGTGGTAGTTGCCGCCGAACGGCCAGGTGGCGATCTTGCGGTACTGGTCGGTGACCTCGTCGCCGTTGGTGTCGTTCAGCTCGGTGAGTCCGTCCTTTTCGGACACGTAGAGCTTGCCGTCGACGTACTTGATGCCCATCGGCTCGCGGAGCTTCTCGGCGATCTTCTTCGGCTGCACCTGTGCGGCGTCGGTGGTGCCGGTGACGTTGTCGATCAGGTACACCTCACCGCTGACGGACTCGCGCGAGCCGCCCCAGGTGGAGATCGCCAGCCGGCCGTCCGGCAGCCAGTCCATGCCGGTGACCTGCGGCTCGAACCCGGCCGGGCGCAGGTCGGTCAGCGTGTAACCGGGGTGCACGCCGGTCAGCGGCAGGCCGTCGCCGGGGGATTCGGTGACGCCCTCGCACTCCTTGCGGCCGGGGGAGGTGACCCGGGTGACGCCGGCGTCGGTGCTCAGCGCGGAGGTGGGCACCAGGGTGAACGCGGTCGCGCCCGGCGGCTTCCACTCCAGCTTGAGCCGCTGGTCGAAGTCTCCGTCGAAGTGGTCGATGTGCAGGGCGTGCGGCCCGGCGGTCAGCTCGATCGAGCCGTCCTTGGGGGTGGCGCCGTGCTTGCCGGGGTGATCGATCACCTGGGTGCCGCCGAGGAAGAGGCGGGCGCCGTCGTCACTGGTGAGCCGGAAGTCGTACCGGCCGGCGGTGGTGGGGTTGAGGTAGCCGGTGACCTCGGTGACGAACCGGTCGGCGATGCCGAAGTCGGCGTTGGTGGTCCAGTCGATCGTCGGCTTCAGCACGTCGATGTTGGGGGTCTGGCTGGGTTTGAGCGTGCAGTACTCGTCCAGTGGGACCTGGACGTCGAAGATCCGCATCGTCACGCCGGGTTCCTGCGGCGGGATCTCGGACTGCGCCAGTGCCGGGGCCGGGAAGACCACGGCCACGAGCAAGGCGAGCAGGGCGACGAACAGCCGCATGGGCGTTCCTCCTCGGTGGGGACACGGCTCGTGCTCCACTGCGCGAAACCGCGTTGCCCCAACGTAGCCAGCCCTTTTGTGCAAGGTCAACGAAAGAGTGCTGGAAATTTGCGAAAGAAGGTCACGGTTCGAGTGCGAGACCACGCAGGGCGGGCCAGATCTCCGTCCACGGGGTGTTCCGGCCACTGAGCAGCCAGATCGTGGTCGCCTCCGGCACCAGTCCGCCGTAGGTGCCCAGCGGTGTGGTCGCGTGGACCGTCGTCAGCGCGCGGAGGTGGGTGAACCACGGGCGCAACTGGTCCGGTTCACCGGCCAGGAGCAGGTGGTCCTGGCTGTCCGGGGGCGGCGGGAACCAGCCGTAGGCGCGGTTCGGGCTGGCCGCGGCGGGCAGTTCCAGCTCCGGTGCGGCAGCGTCCAAATAGGCCGCGTAGACGTAGGGGTTAGCCCCGATGGCTGTGCGTTCTCGTTGCCACGGCGGAAGATCGTGGTACGCGCGGGCGGTCGCGGCGACCAGCGGGTCGGCGAACTTGGGCGACGCCAGCACAACCGAGGACGCGAGCCCGGCCACGGCCAGCACCACGCTGAGCGCGACCACCGGCCACGCGGCGCGCCGCCGTCCCGCTTCCCGCCGGTGCTGCAACGCCACCGCGCCGAGTGCGACGAGAACGCTGTACAGGGACAGCAGGTAGTAGTGGCGACCGGAAGTGATCACCACGATCGCGAACAGGATCGCAAACGTCACACCGAGGAAGCGGAGTTCGCGCCACCGCGGCTCGCGGTACAGCGCGACCAGTCCGCACACCGCGAGCCCGAGCGTGAGCGGGCCGGTGACGGCGAGTCCGTGTCCCGCGACGAGCAGCGGACTGCCGTAGATGAGCGAGTTCTCGGCCGAGACCACCTCCGCCATGGCGAGCTGGGGCCAGCCGTTCGCCGCCTGCCAGAGCAGCGTCGGGGCCGCGATCGCCAGCGCGATCGCCGTGCCCGCCCAGAAAGCCGGGCGGCCCAGCAACGCGCGCGGCCCGGTCAGCACGATCGCGGTGACCACCACGAGCGCCAGCGCCATCACCTGGAACCGGGTCTGCGCGGTGAGTCCGGCGAGGACACCGAGCGCGAGCAGCAGCCGGTCGTCGCGGAGCCGGAGCCAGCGCAGCAGCAGCCAGAAGATTCCGGCCCACAGCGCGGGTTCGAGCGAGTACGGGGTCAGCCAGTGGCCGAACTGGGCGGCCGCGACGCAGGTGCCCTGGCCGAGCGCGGCCAGCGTCTGCGCCCGGGAATCGCCGCCGAGTTCCCTGGCCATGAGCGCGGTCAGCAGCACCGCGCCGGCCGCGGCGAGGACCGCGGGCAGGGCCAGCACGAACTGCGAGCCGGGGGCGATCGTGTCGGCGAGGCGGGCCAGCAACGGGGTCAGCGGCGGCTGGTCGACCGCGCCCCAGTCGAGGTGGTGGCGGCCGATCGCCAGCATCAGGTCCTCGTCGAACCAGGCGCGGGGCACGGCGGCCAGCACGAGGTGGACCACGGCGACGGTGGCGGCGACCAGCGCGACGGGGCCGGTGGCGAGCCGCGGAACTGCCATGGGCACAGGAGAAACTGTGCCCCTGCGGCATGCTCAAGCGCTCGCTGTGGTGATCCGGGTCACGGCTCGCACGAACCGGCGGAGCTCCGGCGAGCGGCTGCCCGCCCGCCAGATCAGCAGCGTCCGGTACGGCGGCGCGTCGGGCACCGGGCGGTAGGTCACGTCGGGACGGACGTTCCGCGCGGCCAGCGAGGCGGGCACCAGCGCCACACCTTGGCCGAGCGCCACCACTTCCAGCAACTGGGCGCTGTCCCGGACGACCGGCCCGTTGGGGCGGTCGCGCGCGCCCAGCCAGTGCCCGTGACCGGCGACCCGCGGCGCCGGTTCGGCCACGAGATCGGCGGCGCTGAGGACTTCGCGTCCGGCCAGTTCGTGCCCGGCGGGGAGGGCCGCGACGCGGGGTTCGGTGGTGAGCAGTTCGGTGTCGAGGCCGTGGCCGTCGACGCAGGCGGCGACCGCCACGTCCGCGCGGCCGTCGCGCACCATGTCGGCCTGCTCGCCGAAGCCGCTCACCACGATCCGGACTTCCGACGGCAGCCGCGTTCGGATGCGGTGCAGCAACTCCGTGGCCACGCCCGGTTTCGCGGTGACCACCAGGCCGGGCGCGCTGGAGTGCCGCGTGTGCCGCACGGCGGTGTCGAGCGCGCCGAGCACCACGGCGCTTTCCTTGAGCAGGGTCTCCCCGGCCGGGGTCAGGGCCAGGCGCGGGCCGGTGCGGTCGAAGAGCGCGACCCCGAGCCGTCGCTCCAGCTGCCGCATGGCCCGCGACAGCGGCGGCTGCGCGATGCCGAGCCGCGCGGCGGCGTGCGTGATGTTCAGGTCCTCGGCGACGGCGCGGAAGTACCGCAGTTCCCGGATCTCCGGCATACCGACAGGGTATGCCGGACCACCCGATCGGTCTTTCCGTTCCGGTGGGTGAGCGGCTGGACTGGGTGCCATGACCGAAGCAGCACTCGTCACCGGCGGTGGCAAAGGTATCGGGCGGGCGATCGTCCAGCGGCTGGCCGAGCACGGGTTCACCGTGTACCAAGGAGTCCGCGGGGAGGCGGAAGGCGGGCCGGGCATCCGCCCGGTGCGGTTGGACGTCACCGACCCGGATTCCGTGGCGGCGGCCGTCTCCACGATCGAGGCCGAGTCGGGACGACTGGACGTGCTGGTGAACAACGCCGGGATCATGACCGAATGGGGGGTGCGGGCCGACCAGGTCACCGCCGAGCACCTGCGCGAGGTGTACGAGGTCAACGTTTTCGGGGTGGTCACGGTGACCTCGGCGTGCCTGCCGCTGCTCCGCCGCTCGGCGGGCGCGCGGATCGTGAACGTCTCCAGCGGGCTCGGTTCATTGGGTGTCCTCAGTGGACTCTCCGGGCGGGGGTTCCTGGCATACAGCTCGTCGAAGGCGGCGCTGAACGCGCTGACCCTGCTCTACGCCGATGCCCTGCGCGCCGACGGGATCAAGGTCAACGCCACCAGTCCCGGGCTGGTGCCGACCGACCAGAACGCCGAGGCGCCCTTCCCGCGCGGGACTCGCACTCCGTTCGATGGCGCAGTGGTCCCCGTCGCCCTCGCGACCCTTCCACCGGACGGCCCGACCGGCACCTTCCGCGGTCCGAACTCCCTGGACGAGGTCATCCCCTGGTGACCGGGTACCGGGTCCGAAGCCGGTCGTGGAGGCGTGTCCGCTCGCCTCGGAGGCCGTCCGGGTGAAACGCGTTGACGGGGGTGGGCCGGTGGCGCCACGGTGCATTGGGAGCGCTCCCAACGCACCGTGGAAGTGAGGCTCGATGAAGCGTTTCGCCGGAATTCTCGCGGTGGTGCTCGTGGTGGCCGGGGCCTCGCCCGCCGCCGCGGTGTGTGCGCTCGACCAGGTCCACACCCCCGGCCGCGTTCAGGAAGCCGGGTCGTCGCTCAGGTTCAGCTGGCCCGGGGTCCACTTCGAGGGGCGGTTCCGCGGCACCGGCATCGGCGTCACCCTGCAGGATCCGGCGGCCGACTACGAGATCCAGGTCGACGGGAGCACCCGGGCCACCCTGGTGACCCCCGCGCCCGGCACGCACTGGGTGCACGGCCTGCCCGACGCCGAGCACACCGTCCGGCTGGTCAAGCGCAGTGAAAGCCCTTGGGCCACCAGCACCTTCGGCGGGTTCGCCGCCGCGCCGGGCGGGGTGCTCCTCGGCAAGCCCGCCGCGCGCACCCGGCAGATCGAGTTCATCGGCGACTCCTACACCGCGGGCTACGGCAACCTGTCCACCAGCCGCGACTGCACCGGCGACCAGGTCAACCGGACCACCAGCGCCGACCGGGCCTTCGGCGCGCTGACCGCTCGCCGGCTGGGCGCCGACTACCAGCTCAACGCCTTCTCCGGCCGCGGCATGGTGCGCAACTACAACGGCGGTGAGCCCGGCACCGACTACCGCACCTACTACGACCGCGCGCTGCTCGCCGTCGCCGGTGACGTGTGGCGGAAACCGGCGAGCTGGCGGCCGCAGCTGGTGGTGGTCGGCCTGGGCATCAACGACTTCTCCACCGCGCTCAACCCCGGCGAGCCGTGGACCCCCGAAAGCCTTGTCGCCGCGTACAAAGCCGCCTACCACGGGTTCCTCGACAAGCTCCGCGCCCGCTACGGCCCGGACACGATCATCGTCGTCAGTTCCACCCACCTGTCCAACACCTCGGTGTTCACCCAGACCGCGCAGCAGATCGTGACCGAGCGCGGCGACCGCGTCCGCCACTGGTACTACGCCGAAACCGGCTTGGACTACCTCGGCTGCCACTGGCATCCGTCCGCCCACGACCACGAGGTCATCGCCCAGCGGCTCGGCGATTTTGTCGCCACCCTGCCGCTGAACTGGTGACAGAACGGGACCACGATGAGGATTCTCGGCGCTCTGCTGGCCGCCGCCATGCTGGTGACGGGCCTGTCCACCACCCCGCCCGCCGCCGCGGCGGCGCTCACCGAGGTGACGAACTTCGGCCCGAACCCGAGCGGCCTGCGCATGCACGTCTACGTGCCCGACCAGGTCCAGGCGAAACCGCCGGTGCTGCTGGCGGTGCACTGGTGCACGGGCTCGGGACCGGCGATGTTCAGTGGCACGGACTTCGCGCAGCTGGCCGACCAGCACGGGTTCGTCGTGGTCTACCCGTCCGCGACCCGGAGCGGGAACTGCTTCGACGTCTCCTCCCCGCAGGCGCTCAAACGCGACGGCGGCAGCGACCCGGTCGGGCTGGCGTCGATGGTGCGGTACGCGCTCCAGACCTACCAGGGCGACGCGTCGCGGGTGTTCGTCACCGGCATCTCGTCCGGCGCGATGACCACGAACGTCATGCTGGCCAACTACCCTGACCTCTTCGCCGCGGGCGCCGCTTTCTCCGGTGTGCCGGCGAGTTGCTTCGCCACCACCGATGGTTCGGGCTGGAACAGCCAGTGCGCCAACGGTTTGGTGCTGAAGACCCCGCGCGAGTGGGGCGACCTCGTCCGCGCCGCCTACCCCGGTTACAGCGGGCCGAGGCCGCGAATGCAGACGTGGCACGGAACGCAGGACGAGACGCTGCGTTACCCCAACTTCGGTGAGCAGATCGACCAGTGGACCGACGTCCACGGCGTGTCCACCATCCCGACCGCGACCGACTACCCGCGGCCGAACTGGACCCGCACGCGGTACGGCACCGGGGTCGAGGCGATCTCGTTGCAGGGGGTGTCGCACAACCTGTGGACCTCGGGCATGGGCGCGGAGGCTGTCCGTTTCTTCGGCCTCGACCAGGGCGGCCCGAACCCGCCCGCGGCGGACTGCGCGATCACCTATCGGGTGAACGCGTGGAACACCGGCCTGACTGCTTCGATCACCATCGCCAACACCGGCACCGCCCCGATCAACGGCTGGAGCCTGGTGTACACGCTGCCCGCCGGGCAGGAGTTCGTGTCCGGGTGGAATGCCGTCTACACCAAGGCGGGCGCCACGATCACCGCGAAGAACCCGGCCTACCAGCCGGTGCTCCCGGCGGGTGGTTCGGTGGAGATCGGCTTCCAGGCCGGGCACACCGGCAACACCGGCAAGCCAGCGGCGTTCACGCTCAACGGGACCGCGTGCGCGGAAACTGTCGGTGGCCCCGCCTAGCATCGGGGCCATGACGACCAAGGCGCAGTTGCGCAAGACAGCGCTGACCTTCGAGGAGGTCGAAGAGCGCGAGGTGGACGGCGGGCTGCGCTATTCCGTCCGGGGCAAGGAGTTCGCCGCCCTCACCCGGGACGGCCTGGTGCGGATCCGGCTGCCGGACGAGGAGGCGGACAAGGCCGTGGCGGCCTACCCGGCGGCCGAACGGCTGCTGCACGCCGGGCGGCCGGTCGGCTTCCAGGCGCCGCTGGCCGACGTCGGCGGGCAGCACCTGTGGGCGCTGGTGATGGCCGCCTGGCGGCACCGCGCCCCGAAGCGACTGGCGGCGAAGCTGGACGCCGTCGTGGCCTCCCCGGTGCGGCCCGGCAGTGATCTGCCCGCTGCCATCGGCGTCCCGGCCACCCGGGCGCTGGCCAACGCTGGGGTGACTACGCTGGCGCAGGTCGCCACCCGCACCGAGGCCGAGCTGCTGGCCCTGCACGGCGTCGGGCCGAAAGCCGTGCGCCTCCTCGCCGAGACTCTGGCGGAGACGGGGAGGTCTATGAAGGGGTAGCCCGCGACAAGCGTCCTGCTCGATCTGCAAGGCTGGGACCCTCGCCTAGAGATCGGCGACGTCGGGACTTTTACTCCGAGGTCGGTGACGCTGGGACTTTCGCTGGCTCAACCAGCCGGACCCCGCCCGCACCGGCGACTGCGCGCTCGACTGCACCCGCCGGGCAGTCGCACGTCCGCACTCGTCGGCAGGCGTTCGACCGCGCCTGCCGGGTAGCTGCGCGTCCGCATCCGTCGGCAGGCGTTCGACCGCACCCGCCGGGTAGCCGCACGTCCGCTGGGCGCCGCGCGAACGGGCTCGGCCCGGCACCCGCGCCAACCTGACCGGCGGTGGCGTCCCCCATCGTCAGCACCCGGAGCACGATGTTCAGCTCGTCCTCCGCGTCACTCCTCGCGATCACCGGCATCAGCGATCTCGGCCCGATCTCGTGCCAGCTGTCGCGGCGATCGCTGTCCCGCAGGCCCGCGTTGGTGAAATCCGTCAGCGTCAGCACCGGTCACCTCCAACCCGTCGCGGGCGCCATCACGGCAACCTCACCGGTGATTTCGCGAAGGCGAGCCCGGCCATTACGGCCGCGTCAGGTGGTGACCTCGTCGGTGTGCTGCGGGGCGAGCAGCACGCACACCAGGCTGAGCACGCACATCCCGATCAGCAACCCGATCACCGGCCAGATGCTGCCCGTCGCCTGGAACAGCAGCGTCGAGACCAGCGGCGACAACCCGCCGAAGAGCGCACCCGCCACCTGGTAGGACAGCGAGATGCTGGTGTACCGCGCCCGCGGCCGGAACATCTGCGACAGCACGGCCGCGATCGGCGCGTAGGTGGCCGTCATCGCCAGGCGCATCACCACGAACACGGTGATGATCAACAGCGAATCCTTCGTCGAGAACACCAGGAACTGCGGTGCGGCCAGCACGGCGACCGCCACCAGGCCGAGCACGACCACGCGCACCCGGCCGAAGCGGTCCCCGAGCCACGCCGTGCCGAAGGTGAGCACCAGTTCGACGAAGGCGGCGATGCTGAGCGCGTTGAGCACGAGCGATTCCGACACCCCCACCGAGGGATCGGTGGCGTACGCGGTGGCGAAGGTGGTGACCAGGTAGTACCCGCCGAGCGCGACGGGCAGCACGCACACGCCCAGCAGGATCGGCTTCCAGTTCGTGCGCAGGGCGTAGACCAGCGGCACCCCGGCCTCGGACTCGGCCGCTTCGGCGAACACCGGTGATTCCTCCACAGTGGACCGCACGATCAGGCCGACCACGATCAGCAGCGCCGAGGCGAAGAACGGAATCCGCCAGCCCCAGTCGTTGAGGAACTCCGTGCCGCCCAGGCTCAGCAGGCTGAACAGCCCGGTCGCCAGCAGCGCGCCCGCCGGGTTGCCCGCCTGCGCGAAGCTGCCGTAGAACGTCTTCTTCTCCGGCGGCGCGTGCTCGACGGCCATCAGCACCGCACCACCCCACTCGCCACCCACCGCGAGGCCCTGCACGAACCGCAGCAGCACCAGCAGGATCGGCGCCCACGCCCCGATCTGGCCGTACCCGGGCAGGCAGCCGACGAGGAAGGTGGCCGCGCCCATCATGGTCAGCGTCACCACGAGCGCGGTCTTGCGGCCCACCCGGTCACCGACGTGGCCGAACACGATGCCGCCGAGCGGGCGGGCGAAGAACCCGACCGCGTAGGTGGCGAACGAGGCCGCGATCCCGGTCAGCCGGTCGCCGGTCTCGGGGAAGAACACCGTGCCGAAGACCAGGCTCGCGGCGGTGGCGTAGATGTAGAAGTCGTACCACTCGATGGTGGTGCCGACGAAGGCGGCGAGCCCGGCCTTGCGGGCGCGCCGGAGCGGCGGGGTGCGGAGGTCGTGCGTCATGCGGTCTCCCGGCGGGCGTCGCGGTGCTGGACTTCGCCGCCGACCCAGGTCTCCAGCACGGGGATGTCCGCGAGGCGACCGGATTCGGTGGTGAGCGGGTCGGCGGCGAGCAGCACGAAGTCGGCTCGCTTGCCGGGGGTGATGGAGCCGAGTTCGTGCTCGCGCCCGAGCGCGCGGGCACCGGCGAGGGTGTGCGCGGCCACCGCCGAGCGCACGTCGATGAGCAGCTCGTCCCCGCCGAGGCGGTGACCGCGACGGGTCACCCTGGTCACCGCGGTCTGGATGGCTTCGAGCGGGTTGGGCTCGGCGACCGGGGCGTCCGAGCTGAGCGTGACCGGCACGCCCGCGGCCTGGAACTCGCCCAGCGGGTTGAACCGCTCGCCGGGCGTGCCGATCGCGTCGGTCACGCCCTCGCCCCAGTTGTAGTAGTGCTGGGGCTGGTTGACCGGGTGCACGCCGAGCGCGGCCATTCGCGCGATCTGCTCCGGCGTCGGGAGTCCACAGTGCTCGATGCGGTGACGGGCGTCGGGACGCGGGTTCTCCCGCTGCGCGGCCTCGATGGCGTCGAGCACCATCGCGATCGCGTCGGGGGACTGGGCGTGGGTCGCGGTCTGCAGCCCGGCCGCGTGCGCCTTCGCGATCAGCTCGGCGTAGTCCGCCGGGTCGTGGTAGAGCTGCCCGGTGCGGCACGGGTCGCCGACGTACCCGTCGGGGAAGTACGCGGTCCAGCCGCCGAGCGTGCCGTCGGCGTAGAACTTGATGCCGGCGAACGACAGGTGCGCGTTGCCGAAAGCGCCGTGCAGCCCCATTTCCAGCGCCTGGTCGAGCAGGTGCGACAGCAGGTACAGGTGCACTCGCGTGGTGAGCTGACCGGCTTCGGCCAGGCGCAGGTACATGTCGAACTCGCGGCGCGTGACCTGCGCGTCGCCGATCGACGTCACCCCGGCGGCGAGGAACTTCTCCTGCGCCACGGCGAGTTGCCGCAGGTGCTCCTCGGGTTCGTCGGCGAGGTGGAAGTTCGGCCCGTGGTGGCCGACCTTCACCCCGGACACCCCGGTGAGGATGTTGCACGCCGCGTCGGACAGTTCGCCGGTGAGTTCGCCGTGCTCGTCGCGGAAGAACACGCCGCCGTCGGGATCGGGGGTGTCGCGGGTGACACCGTTGCGCGCCAGCGTGTAGCTGTTGACCACGCCGCCGTGCCCGCTGGCGTTCATCAGGTAGACCTCGCGATCGGCCGCGACCGCGTCGAGTTCTTCCTTGCGGGGGTGGCGTTTCTCGGCGAGGTTGCGGTGCTCGTAGCCGTACCCGCGGACCGGCCTGCCGTCCGGCGTGCGCGCGGCGGCCTCGCTCAGCAGCGCGACGATCTCCGGAATGCTCGACGCCCGGCCGGGGCCGCAGTCCACCCAGGTCATCATCTGGCCGTACATCAGCGGGTGCGCGTGCGGATCGATGAACCCGGGCAGCAAGGCGCCGGGCAGCCGCCGTTCCTCCGGCGCCGGGTGGCCGAGCTTCACCGCGGCCTGACGGCAGTCCGCCACCGAACCCACGGCGGCGATCTCCGTGCCGAACACGAGCACCGCCTCGGCACCCTCGGTCGTCTCGTCCACGGTCACCACGGTGTCGGGGAGCAGGATCGTGGCGGTGGCGTCGAGAGCGGACCGTTCGAGGTGGTGCAGCGTGCGCATCGCGCGGACTCCTGGGGCTCGGCTGGGGAAGGCGTGGCGGTGAAGGTAACCAGGCGAACGGCCCGCGGCAACCAGATCGCGCGCTCTTCACCGTCAGGTGCAGTCGATCTGCTCAGTTGATCAGGCAGATGAGTTCATTCGAGCTGTGACAGTGCCTATCAGCGCGTGATATGACTTCCGGGGCCGACCGAAAAATCCGGGAGGGAATTTGGGCCTCGACGACGCGCTGGTCGCCGCGTTGCGCGCGGACGGCCGGATGAGCGTGGCGGACCTGGCGCAGCGCGTCGGCGCCTCGCGCTCGGCCGTGTCCGCCCGGTTGGAGCAGTTGAAGGCCGACGGCTCGCTCACCGTGATCGCGGCGGTCCACCCCGAATTCCTCGGCCTGACCGCCTACGCGCACCTGGCCATCCGCACCTCGGGCCGGTCCCGCGCGACGGCGGAGGCGATCGCGGCGCTGCCCGCGGCGGCGTTCGTCTCGGCGGTCAGCGGGGAGTACCAGGTGGTCGCCGAACTGCGGCTGCCGGACTCCGCGGCGCTCTACCGCACGGTGGCCGACATCCGCGGGCTGCCGGACGTGGAACTGGTCAACACCCTGCTCTACGTCGACGTGCGCAAGGGCCTGTTCATGCCCGGCCGCCCGCTCGCGCCGGGGCTGCGCATCGACGACCGCGACCTCGCCATCATGCTGCGGCTCCAGTCCGACGGGCGGGAGAGCTTCGCCCGCACCGCCCAGCACGTCGGCCTGTCACCCTCGGCCACCCGCACCCGGGTGGGTTACCTGGTGGAGCACGAGGTCATCCGGATCGCGCCGGTGCTCAGCCGCGCGCGCCCGGACGCCGGGCTGGTGTGCGGGATCGGGCTCAACGTGCGCGGTGCCGGTGACGCGGTGACCGAGGCGCTCGCGGTCAGGGACGACGTCGAGTTCCTCGCTCGCACCATCGGCCGGTTCGACGTGGTCGCCACGATCGCCGCTCGCGCCGCCCGTGAACTCGACGAAGTCCTCGAAGAGATCGGCGGGCGCGAGGACGTGGTCAGCACCGAGGCCTGGGTGCACCTGCGCATCGCCAAGGAGCGCTACGAATGGCCCCTGCCCGAACTCACGTGACGCGGAACGCCCGGCGGTAGGCACCCGGGGTGGTGCCGACCAGGGTGTGGAAGCGGCGGCGCAGGTTGACCGCCGAAGTCAGGCCGACGCGGGTGGCGATCGTGTCCACCGGCAGGTTCGTCCGCTCCAGCAACGTGCGTGCCTCGGCGACCCGGCGGGACAACAGCCACGCGCCGGGGCTCGTGCCGAGCTGCTCGGCGAAGCGCCGGGCCAGCGTGCGGGACGAGACGTTGAGGTGCGCGGCCAGATCGGCCACCGACAACGGCGTGCCGAGGCGGGCGCCCGCCCAGTCGAGCAGGCCGTCGAGCGCGTCCTCCGGTGGCGCGGGCGGGGCGTACTGCACCTGGCCGCCGTCGCGGTGCGGCGGCATCACCATGTGCCGCGCGACGAGTGCGGCGTGCGCGGCGCCGTGGTCCCGCCGGACCAGGTGCAGGCACAGGTCGATCCCGGCACCGGCCCCGGCGCTGGTGGCGACGTCGCCGTGGTCCACGTAGAGCCGGTCCGGTTCCACGCGCACCTCGGGGAACTCCTGCCGCAGCTGCTCGGCGCGTGCCCAGTGCGTGGTCGCCGAGCGGCCGTCGAGCAGTCCGGTGCGGGCCAGCGCGAACACGCCGGAGCAGATGGTGACGAGCCGGGCGCCGCGGGCGTGTGCCCGCAACAGTGCACGGCGCACGCGTGGCGACAGTGGCGCGTCGATCGGGGCCCAGCCGGGAATGATCACGGTGTCCGCGGCCGCAAGTGCGGACAACCCCCGTTTCACGGACATCGCGTACCCGGCCGAGGTCGGCACCGGGCCCGGCGTCTCCGTGCACACCTCGAAGGCGTAGTGCCGGGGAACGCCGGCCCGGTCGGTGCCGAAGACCTCGGCGGCGCAGCCGAGCTCGAAGGTCGACTGCACCGGCCGGACGAGGGCCACCACACGATGCATGGCAAGAAAGTACCCCATGGTGGCTTTGTCGACACTGTCCCGCGTGCCGTGGGCGCGGCACCGTGGGGACATGCACCCCGAAATCCTCGACCAGGACGGCTACACCTCCGTCGCGGTCACCGACGCGCCCGTCCGCGAACTCTTCCCCGGCATCCGCCTGCGTCCACTGTGGACCAGTCCGGCCGGTGCCCACGCCAACGTGCTGGAGATGGACCCCGGTTCGACCTGGCCCCACCGCGACGTCCACGAACCCGGCCCGGAGGAGGTGTACGTGGTCGCGGGCACCTTCCACGACGGCGCGCGCGACTACCCGGCCGGGACGTTCCTGCACGCCCCGGCCGGCACCTGGCACGTCCCGTCGAGCACCACCGGCTGCACCCTGTTCCTCTTCTACCCGGAGGGTTAGCAGAGGGCCCGGTCGACCATCCGCTCGCTGAGCTTCCTCGGCTTGTCGAGGTCGGCCGGGTTCTTCGCGGTCAGGCCGGTGAGGGACAACACGATGGACCGCTTGCCGTCGGCGGACACGCCGACCGTGCTGAGGTACCCGGTGGTCTGCCCGCCGTGGCCCCAGTAGACCCCGCCGCAGCTGAGCCGGTACGGGACGAGCCCGAGGCCGTACCCGGTCTGCAGGCCGTCCTCGACCGGCACCACCCGCTGCATTTCGGCCAGCTGGGCCGGTCGCAGCAGCCGCCCGCCGAGCAGGGCGCGGAAGAACTCGCCCAGGTCGGCGGTGGTGCTGATGATCGCGCCCGCCGCGTCGCTGCCGGTCCGGTTCTGCTCGGTCACGTCGGTGACCAGCGGGCCGGGGAACCACTGCTGGTAACCGCGGGCGGTGGGCTCGGGCATCGACGGGTCGTCGCCGGGCACGCTGGTCCCGGTCAGTCCCAAGGGGACGATCACCCGGTCGCGGACCTCGGCGGCCCAGGAGTTCCCGGTCACCGCGCGGATGATCATCCCGGCCACCACGTAGTTGGTGTTGGAGTAGGAATGCCCCCTCCCGGTCGGCGGGTGCTTCAGCGCGATGGCCACCAGTTCCCCGGGTTCGTAGTGGCGGTACCGGTTCTGCTCGAAGAACTCCGGCGTCGGCGGCCAGTCCGCCCGGTACTCGGCCAGGCCGCTGGTGTGCTGGAGCAACTGCCGGACGGTGATCGCGCGGCCGTCGTTGCCGTTGCCGCGGATCAGGCCGGGCAGGTGCCGCTCCACCGTGTCGTCGAGGCCGAGCTTGCCCTCGCCGACCAGCTGGAGCAGCACCACGGCGACGAACGTCTTGGTGTTGCTGGCGATCCGGAAGCTGCTGTGCGGGGACACCGGCCGTCCGGTGTCCACATCGGACTTACCGCTGGTCGCGGTCCACTGGCCGTGCCGGGTGCTGATCCGCGCCTGCACGCCGATGATCCCGTCCTCGTGCAGCGTGCGCACGTCACGGCGGAACTCGGCCGGGCGGTAGCCGGGTTCCGCGGCGGTGGCCGTTCCGGTGAGCAGTGCCGCGCCCAGCAGCGCGGTGGCGATTCTCTGGCCCGTTCGTGGGATTCGCATGGGAGAACGGTGTCAGCGCCGGAGCCGGCGAACATCGGACCCGGCTCCGACTTCCGGTCTCCACCCACGGTCTGATCAGCCGGCCGGCGGCCGGAAGAAGTTGACCAGGTTGCCGTCGGGGTCGCGGAAGAGCAGGGAGCGGTTGCCCCACGGCATGGTGGTCGGCTCCTGCACGATCTCCGGGGCCAGTTCGGCGAGCCGCGCGTACTCGCGGTCGACGTCGTCGACCTGGAATTCCACGATCGCGGTCCGGTTCGACGCGGGGACCGCGGCGTTCGTGGTCTCGGCACCACCGATGGCCAACCCGGCGAGCTCGGCGAACCGCTCGGCCCGCCAGTGCGCGGTCAGGCCGGTGGCCTGCTCGTAGAAACCGACGAGGCGGGCGACGTCGTCGGTGATGATGCGGACGGAGGTGAGGCGCACGGGTGGGTCCTTTCTCGGTGACTCGATGACGTGACCCACGCTAGGAGCAATACTGGACAGGAACCGCCCGGTATTCGACAGGAGTTCCCGCATGCCCCGGCCGACCGCTCGTGTGCTGGCCCTGCTGGAGATCCTGCAGGGCGGGGGCACGCGGACCGTCGCCGAACTCGCGGGCCGGCTGGGGGTGGACGAGCGCACCGTCCGCCGGTACGTCGACCACCTGCTCGACCTCGACATCCCGGTCCGCTCGATCCGCGGCCGCTACGGCGGGTACCGGCTGGCCGCCGGGTACCGGATGCCGCCGCTGATGCTCACCGGCGAGGAGGCGCTGGCCGTGCTGCTCGGCCTGCACGCGGGCCGGAGCACGGCGACCGCGGAGAGCGCGGCCGCCAAGGTCCGCCGGGTGCTGCCGGATCCGCTCGCCCGGCGGCTCGGCGCGCTGCTGTCCACCGCCAGCTTCACCGCCCCGGCCCGCGGCCCGCTCAGCGCCGAAGCCGGTGTGCTGTTCGAGGTCGCGGAGGCGGCGCGCGACCGCCGTCCGATCCGGCTCGCCTACACCGCGGGGCACGGCGGCACCAGCGAACGCGTCGTGCACCCGTACGGCATCGTGGCGCATTCCGGCCGCTGGTACCTGACCGGTGCCGACTCCAGCAGCGAGCAGGTGCGCACGTTCCGGATCGACCGGATCACCGCGCTCGGGGTGCTCGACGGCACCTTCGACGCCCCGGCCGCGTTCGACCCCGCGGAGCAGGTGCTGACCTCACTGGCCGAAGCACCGCACCGGTACGAGGTGTCCCTGCGGATCGAGGCGACGGCCGAGCACATCCGCACCCTCTTCCCGCCCGCCGTCGCCACGCTGGAGGCCCTCACCGAGGAGGAGGTCCGGGTGCGGATCCACGCGCAGCACCTCGACTGGGTCGCCGCCCGGCTCGCCGCGCTCGACCGGCCGTTCACCATCGAGCAACCGGAGGAACTGCGGGACGAGGTCCGCGCGCTGGCCCGGCGCCTGGGTGGTTACGTCTAGCCGCTCGCCCACATCGTTTCGAAGTCGAGCACGCGGTTGCTCCGCAGCGTGAGCACGCGTTCCACGGCGGCGAGCGCGCCCGCGAGCAGCAGCGCGACGTTGAGCCACGCGGGCAGGGCGAGCGGCGAGGTGAACGTGCCGAAGTGGGCGGCGACCTTCGGGATGCTGGTGAGGAGTTCGAGCGCGACCGGCACGGCCGTGATCAGGTTGACCACCAGGATCACGATCGCCGCTGCGCCGATCCCCCTGCTCACGCGCGGATGCCGCCGGGCGAGCTGGGCCCGCAGGTGTTCGGCGGTGCCCGCCACCGGGGCGAGGCGCCGCTCCTCGCCGGAGTCGAGCATGAGGTGGACCCGCGTCACGCCGTACAGCGAGCCGTCGACCTCGATCCGGCCGCCGGGCACGGGAAAGGCCGCGGGCATGTCGGCCGCCGCCTGGCGTTCGCCGTCGCGGTAGAGGCGCGCCTGCCAGTCGTCGTTGGTGTCGACCTCGACGGTGTAGACCGCCCCGGCGTGCTCGGTGGCGTGGAGCGAGCGGCTCAGCACCTCGGTGCGCCGGAGCGGGCGCAGGGCTTCGCGGGTCACGGTTCCTCCCCGGTCGTCGGTGTGCCACCGGAGTAAAGGCCGTGCCGCGACGGCACACTCAAGCCCGTGTGAGCCACGTCTCAGTGTTCGTGCGATGAGTTCGGCCGGCGGGCGTGGTCTACCCCGGCAACCAGAGTGGAGGAACGATGAACCAACTGCTGCGGGTCCAGAACTTCAACGTCTCGGCCGACGGCTTCGGCGCGGGGGAGAACCAGAGCATCGAGCGCCCGTTCGGCGACGCGGACCCCGGTGACATGTTCGCCTGGGCCGGGGCGACGGCGAGCTGGCCCAACCGCACCGACCCCGGCGGCAGCCGCGGCCTCGACGACTACCTCACCCGCGATTTCGCCCACAACATCGGCGCGGAGATCATGGGGCGCAACAAGTTCGGGCCGCAGCGCGGGCCGTGGACCGACCACGACTGGCTCGGCTGGTGGGGCGACGAGCCGCCGTTCCACACCCCGGTCTTCGTGCTGACCCACCACCCGCGGCCGTCGTACAGCCTGTCCGACACCACCTTCCACTTCGTCGACGCCGACCCGGCGACGGTGCTGGAGCAGGCCAAGGAAGCCGCTCAGGGCAAGGACGTGCGCCTCGGTGGTGGTGCCACCACGATTCGCGAGTTCCTCGACGCCGACCTCGTCGACACCCTGCACGTGGCCGTCTCGCAGGTGAAGCTGGGCTCGGGTTCGCGGCTGTGGGAGTCCCCGGACGAACTGCGGGACCGCTTCCACGTGGACATCGTGCCCAGCCCGACCGGAACGGTCACCCACCACCTGTTCTGGCGCAAGTGACCCGGTAGAACCGATGGGGTGAGCGACTTCTACCACCTGTGCTTCGTCGTCCAGGACATCGAGCGGGCGACCGCCGACCTCACCCGCGCCGTCGGCGTGCGGTGGAGCCCGATCCGCGACGGCGAGCTGGGGGAGTGGGCTTACCGGATCGTTTTCTCCGTGGAAGGACCGCCGTTCTTCGAGGTGATCCAGGGCGATCCGGGAAGTCCGTGGGACGCGACCGAGGGGTCCCGTTTCGACCACATCGGGTACTGGTCCGGGGATGTCACCGCGGACAAGCAGCGGCTGGCCGAGCGCGGGGCACCGCTGGAGTTCGACTCCTGCCCGTACGGCCGGTCCTTCACCTACCACCGCATCGACAGCATCGGCGCCCGGGTCGAGCTGGTCGACATGGCCGCGCAGGAGGGGTTCCTGCGCACGTGGAGCCCGGGTGGGGCGCCGATGCCGCCGCTCGAACCGTGAGCCGTCACCAGGGGCCGTCGCGGAGGGCGCCGCGGACCGCGTCCAGGGTGGTGCCGGGGTCGAACTCCGCCAGGTACCAGGTGGCACCCGCCTCGGTGTAGGGCTCCGGGTCGGTGCCGGGCGGGAGCGCGACCGCGATGTCGTACGGCGAAGTGGTGCCCTGGCGGAGGTCGGTGAGGGTGCCGACGGCTTCCGCGAGCTGGTCCGGGTGTTCGAGGTTGACCGGGAAGAACCCGTCGAGCCGGGCGGCGCGGCGCAACGGCTTGACCTTCCCCGGGAACCCCGCCGCCCACACCGGGACGCCGGGCCGCTGGACCGGCCGGGGCAGGAACCGGATGTCGTCGACGGTGTAGTGCTCGCCGCGGTGCCGCACGGGCTCGCCGGACCACGCGGCGGCGAGGATCTCCAGCGACTCGTCGAGCATCCCGGCGCGCACGCGGTCGTCGAGCTGCTCGCCGGTCTTGGCCAGCTCGCCGCCGAACCGGTCGCTCCCGAGCCCGACGCCCAGGGTGAGGCGGCCCCCGCTGAGCTGGTCCAGGCTGGCGGTCTCGCGGGCGACCTTGACCGGACGGCGGCGCGCGAGCGGGGTGACCATCGGGCCGATCCGCACCCGTTCGGTGGTGGCGGCCATCGCGGCCAGCGTGATCCACGGGTCGGCCACCTCCCGCACGGGCTCCCGCCAGCGCACGTGGTCCCACACGAACACCCCGTGCCAGCCGGCTTCCTCCGCCTCCGCGGCCAGTCGCGCGAGGGTCGCGGGGTCGGCGAGCTCGTCGAAGAGCGGGAGCCAGAGCGCGGACCGCGGTCGTTGGTTCGTCATGCGGCTAGGGTGCCGGGGGTGCGGACGAAATGCAGCCTGGACACCGTGCTGGGCATGGTGCGCGGGAAGTGGAAGGTGCTGCTGCTGTGGGAACTCCACGAGCGGCCGCGCCGGTTCGGTGAGCTTCGCCGCCGGGTCGGCGGCATCAGCGAGAAGGTGCTGAGCGCGCAACTGCGGGAGCTGGAGGCGGACGGCCTGTGCCGCCGCGTGGAACACCCGGGCGCCGTGCCGCACGTCGAGTATTCGCTGACCGGCGCGGGTGCCGAACTGCTCGAAGCGCTGGTGCCGATCACCGAATGGAGCCTGACCCACCTCCCGCGTGGGTGATTACCTTTTTGTGCGTACTTGCCGCTGGTCGGGGGCCCGTCGAAGATCTTGACCATGACAGTGAGCGTGCTGGGTCTGGGGGCGATGGGAACGGCGCTCGCCGCGGCGTTCGTGCGGGCGGGGCAGCCGACCACCGGCTGGAACCGGTCGCCGGAGAAGACGGAGGCGGCGGCCGGACTGGGTGTCGTCCGCGCGGAGACGGTGGCCGACGCGGTGGGTGACGCGGAGCTGGTGGTGGTGTGCCTGCTCGACCACGCCGCGGTGCGCGAGGTGCTGGAACCCGTTGCGGCGCAACTGACCGGGCGGGTCCTGCTCAACGTCACCAACGGCACGGCCGAGCAGGTGCGCGAGGTCGCCGCCTGGGCGGCCGAGCACGGTGCGTCCTATGTGGACGGCGGGATCATGGCGATCCCGCCGTCGATCGGGCAGGCCGAGTCGGTGGTGCTCTACAGCGGTTCGCGCGAGGCGTACGACCGGTGGGCGGGTCCGCTCGGCGCCTGGGGGACCGGCACCTTCCTCGGTGAGGACCCCGGCCTGGCGGCGCTGCACGACCTCGCGCTGCTCGGCGCCATGTACGGCATGTTCGCCGGCGCCTTCCACGCGACGGCCATGGTCGGCACGGAGGGCGTGGCGGCCGGGCGGTTCACCACCGAGTTGCTGGTGCCGTGGCTGCACTCGATGGTGGACGTGCTCCCGATGCTGGCCGACGCCGAGGTCACCGCGGAGCAGCGGCTGGTCGAGCAGGTGGCGCTGGCGAACATCATCGGCACGGCGGCGGCGCAGGGTGTGCCGGGGCGTCTGACCGCGCCGCTGAAGTCCCTCGTGGCCGGGATTTAACCCCGGCCGAGCAATTTTGGAGTTGCGGGGGCGTGCTTTCTGGTGCTTCATCAGCCATGCTGGTGGGTATGTTGTTCCACCACTGGTGGTTCGTCAGGCCCGCCGGAAGCGCGATGATGGTCCGCGCGGCCGAGGGCCTCAGCGAGCGCGAACGCCGTGAACTCGACCTGATCGAGCGGCACCTGGCCGCGGAGGACCCCGAACTCGCGCACACCCTGCGCACGGCGATGGGTTCGCCGGGGCTGGCGTGGGTGGTCGCGGCCGTCCTGCTGGGCGGGGTCGCCGTGGCCGGTGTGGTGACCGGCAGCTTCGGCCTGCTGGTGGCGGCCGCGCTGGCCGGTGGTGCCGCCTGGTGGCTGCGCCGGGTCAGCTGACCACCTGCGCGGGCCGCTGCCTGGTGGTTGCCGGGTCAGCTAGCTACCTGCGCGAACTGCCACTTGGTGGCTGCCGGGTCAGCGACCTGCCTGCGCGAGCCGCCTGGAGATTGCCGGATTAGCTAGCTACCTGCGCGAACTGCCACTTGGTGGCTGCCGGGTCAGCGACCTGCCTGCGCGAGCCGCCTGGAGATTGCCGGATTAGCTAGCTGCCTGCGCGAACTGCCGCCCCGGTGGTTGCCGGGCCGTCTGCGAGAGCTGCTGCCTGGAGGTTGCCGGGTCGGCTAGCCGCTGCCTGTGCGAGCTGCCGGTCGGTTATCGCAGCAATCCGGCCTGGCGGAACACCGCGCGCAGGTAGGCCCGCATCCCCTCCGCATCGGGTGGGTCGGGCTGCAGCGCCCGGTACGTGACCGCCCCCGCGATCATGTCGGTCAGCGCGTCCAGGTCGGCGTCGGCCGCCACCGTGCCTTCCTCCTGCGCGCGTCGCAGCAACGCCCGCGTCAGCTCCCGCCGCGGCCGGATGTAGTGCGTCCAGTAGACCGCCATCAGCTCCGGGTGGCTGACCGCCGAGCCCAGCACCCGGGCCGCCAGCGCGCGGAACTCCGGGCTCCCGGCCGTCTCCGCCATGCTGTCCAGCGCGTTCTCCACCAGCTCGTACGGCGACCCGGTGGCCACCAGCTCGGCCGACGGCCGGCTCACCTGGTCCGCCACCAGCACCTCCACCGCCTGCGCGAGCAGCTCCTCCTTGGTCGACCACCGCCGGTACACGGTGACCTTCCCGACGCCGGCCCGCTTGGCGATCTGCTCGATGCTCGCGCCCTCCACCCCGCGCTCGACGAAAACCTCGGCTGCCGCGCGCAGGATCGCCGTGTCCGTACCCGGGTCCCGGGGCCTGCCGCGGGTCATCCGGCCTCGCCACGCAGCGTGTTCGCCGGCCACCCGCCACGCAGCGCGGTCGCCAGCCATCCGCCGAGCCCGGTTTCCCCTCGCCAGGCCAGGTGCCCGTCCGGCCGCACCAGTGCCGGCACACCCGCCGCGTCCGTTCGCAGTACGACCACCCGTTTCCCCAGTCCTTCCCGCGCCGCTTCCACCACCCGCCCACCGCCGGACGCGGGCAGCAGCAGCGCCCACGTCCCGCCGAGTTCGGCGTGCAGTGTCGTCCTCCTGGCATCCTCGCGCACGCAGTCCAGGTCGGCGATCCGGTCCCCGAGCGGACGGCGTCCGCCGAGCGGGCCCTTCCGGTAGCTGACCCACAGCTGTGACGCGGTGTAGGTCGCTTTCCGTTGCACCCACGGCAAACCGCCCAGTTTGACGAGCACCTTGTCCCGCAGGAACCGGCCCGCCGCGCTGTCGGCGATGTTCACCCGCGTGGCCAGCGCCGTTCCGCGGAGCACGTTCTCGGCGAGCGGACGGCGTTCCGCTTCGTAGGTGTCGAGCAGCCCCGGCGCGGCCTGCCCGTCGATCACCATGGCGAGCTTCCAGGCCAGGTTCTCGGCGTCGCCCATGCCGGTCGGCATGCCCTGGCCGCCGAAGGGCGCGTGCACGTGCGCGGCGTCCCCGGCGAGGAAGATCCGCCCGTTGCGGTAGGTGTCGGCGAGCCGCCGGTGCACGCTGAACACCGAGGCCCAGTGGCACTCCCCGAAGGTGGCCGTCCGCCCGGTCCGCCGGGCGAGGTGCTGCCGCAACCGGTCGACGATCTCGGCGGGTTCCGGCCGCTCGGCGCCGCCTTCCGGGTCGTAGGAGAACAGGCGCCACGAGCCGCCGGGCATCGGCATCGCGGCGAACAGGCCCTCGGGATGCACCCAGCCGCTGGTGCCGTCGCGGCCGAGGTCCCAGTCGATGTCCAGGTCGGCGAGCAGGAACCGCTCGCTGAGCCTGGCCCCGGGAAAGCCGATCCCGGCCAGCCGCCGCACGGCGCTGCCCGAGCCGTCGCACCCGACGAGCCACGCCGCGGTCGACCGCCGCCCGTCACCCAGCCGCACCTCGACGCCGTCGCCGTCCTGCGCAACGCCGGTGACCTCGGTGCCCCATTCCGGCTCGACCCCGAGTTCGGCCAGCCGGGCGCGCAGGGCGCCTTCGACGCGTGCCTGGGAGACGACCATCGGCGGCGCCGCCGTGCGCAGCCCGGGATCGCCGAACCGGATGCGCATGATCGGCCGCGCCCCGGCGTAGGTGGTGATCCGCATCGCCCGGAGGGAGTCCTGCGGCAGCGTGCCCAACGCGCCGAGCCTGGCCAGCACTTCGGCACCGCGGGCGTGCAGGAAGTTGGCCCGCGAGGTCGCCGCGGGACCGGCGGCGCGATCGAGCACGCGGACTTCGACGCCGTGCAGGCGCAACGCGCAGGCCAGCGCCAGCCCGGTCGGTCCGGCGCCGGTGACGAGAACGGTCATGGTGCCTCCTTTTGTTTACGAAACGGTACCGTAAACAAAATGACGAAGGCTAGGCTGGACCCGTGTTCGACTCGCCTGACTTCGACCTCGCGCCCTACGCGGAGGTCGACCTCCCGGCGCAGGTGCGGCGCACCTACTGCAGCTGGAGCGACGCGGGCTGGCGATCGCTGCTGGTGCAGTGCTTCGACCACGCGCCGGAGGCCGAGCCGTTCCCGATGCCCGCGGTGGCCGACCTCCACCTCGTGCTCTGCGTGGGCGGGGACGTGGAGATGCGCACGCGCGCCGACGGCAAACCGGTGCGCCGCCGCTGGGTGCCCGGCACCCTCGAACTGATGGTCCCCGGCCTGGCCAGCGTGCGCGACTACCGGACCACCTCGCCGCTGCGCACGGTCCAAGTGACCGTTCCCTCGGTGACCGTCGAGCAGGTCGCCGAGGGCCGGACACCGGATTTCCCGGCGCTCACCGCCGATCCGCTGGTCGAACAGCTCGTGCGCGCGCTGCCACCCGCCGCCGGCGCGGGCGACCTCTACGCCGAATCCGCCGCCGCCTTCCTGGTGACGCACCTGCTGACCGGCGGGCGGCACGAACGCCTGCCCGGCCCCGAACACGCGGCGGTCCGCCGGGCCGTCGCCGAAATGCGGGAACGGCTGGCCGAACCGCTGACCGTGGCCGAGATCGCCGCCGAAGCGCATTTGAGCGTGTACCACTTCATCCGCGTTTTCCGGGACGCCACCGGCGAAACCCCGCACCGGTTCCTCACCCGGTTGCGGATCGAGCGGGCGCGGCGACTGCTTTCCGGCACCGACCTCACCGTCGCGCAGATCGCCGACCGGTGCGGATTCGCCAGCCCCGGCGCGTTGTCCACGGCGTTCCTCGGCCAGGTCGGCGTGCGGCCGTCGGTGTACCGCAAGAACTGATCGATCCTCGGCAATCCGGCGCATGGCCCGCGGCCGCGCGCGGGCGAGAGGGTGGCCCCATGCGCAAATACGACGCGACGGCCGCCACCACGGCACCCCCGGCGGTGGTCTGGCGCCTGCTGGCGGACGCCCGGACCTGGCCCACCTGGTCGGCGGTCGACGAACTGGTGCTCGACCGGTCCAGCGGCCTCGACCCCGACGGCCACGATCCCGTCGGGGCGGTCCGCGCGTTCCGCACCGGGAAGACGGTCACCGGCGAGCGCGTGACCGGTCTGGTCGAAGAGAAGCAGCTGACCTACGAGGACGCGTTCAACAGCACCATCCACGACTACCGCGCGGTCGTCGACCTCACGCCCACCCCGGACGGCGGCACGCTCATCCACTGGCACGGCACCTACTCCGCGCGCACGGGACTGGGCTGGCTGATGCAGGGCGTGATGCGGCGCGTCATGCAGCGGATGGCCGACGGCCTCGCCACCCACGCGGCGGAGATCACCCCGCGCTGACGCCTGCGACACAACAGCGACAAAGCGCGGATCGCGGGCGGACACGGGCCCGGCAGCGTGGGGCTCATGAGCAAACGACTGAAAACGCTGGCCGCGGCGTGTGCGGTACTGGCTGTCGCGGCGTGTTCCCCGGCTGAACCCGCACCGGCCGCGCCGCCGTCGAAACTGCTGTGGATGGGCGACTCCGTGGCCGAGGGACTGGCGGGACCGCTCGCCGCGGCCGCGCAAGCCGGTGGGCTGTCGATGGAGTCGATCGCGTCGACCGGCGGGGGCAACGTGTCCGGCATCGAGGAGCTGACCAAGTCCACTTGGGACCAGCTCACCGGCAAGCTGGGTTCCTTCGACCCGGACGTGGTCGCCTACCAGGTGTCCACTTACGACTGGGGCACCGAAGGAGAACAGCTGGCGGCGTACGAAAAACTGCTGGCGACCGTCACCGCCGCCGGGGCCACGCTCGTGTTCGTGACGATGCCGCCGATCAAGGCCGACGAGTTCTACGCCCCGCATCTGGCCGAACTCCAGCGCACCGGCGGGCTGGTGCGGCGGGTGGCCGACGGTTCGGGCGGCAAGGCCGTTGTGCTGGACAGCGCGGCGGTGTGGGGACCGGAGTACCGGCTGGACCGCGACGGCAAACGCGACCGCAGCCCCGACGGCATCCACACCTGCCCGCAGGGCGCGGCCCGGTTCACCGCCTGGCTGCTGGGCGAACTCGCCGCGCGCTTCCCCGGCTTCACCCCGGCGGCACCCGAATCGTGGGCCAACGCCGGCTGGGCGGGCGGCCCGGCGTTCCGCGACTGCTGACCCATACTGGCCGGGTGCCCGTGATCCTGCTCATCGAAGACGACCCGCTGGTCAGCCGCGGTCTGCAACTGGCGCTGACCAGGTACGGCAACACCGTGCGCACGGCGGGCACCGGCGAGGACGGCCTGCGCGCGTGCCACGAAACCGCGCCCGACCTGGTCGTACTGGACGTGATGCTGCCCGATCTGGACGGGTTCGAGGTGTGCCGCCGCCTCCGCGCGCGGGGGCCGGTCCCGATCATCATGCTCACCGCGCGCGGGGACGACTTCGACGTGGTCGCCGGGCTGGCCGCCGGTGCCGACGACTACGTGACCAAGCCCGTGCGGCCCGCCGTGCTGGACGCCCGGATCAAGGCGGTGCTGCGCCGGGGCGCGCCCCGCGAGGACGACACGCGGACGCACGGTGAGCTGGAGATCGACGCGGCGGGCGCGGTGGTGCGCAAGAGCGGGCAGCCGGTGGCGCTGACCCCGATCGAACTGCGGACGCTGCTCGCGCTGTCCGCCGCGCCGGGGCGGGTGTTCACCCGGCAGCAGTTGCTGGAACAGGTGTGGGAGCACGACTACCTCGGCGACTCGCGGCTGGTGGACAACTGCGTGCAGCGGTTGCGCGCGAAGATCGAGGACGTGCCCGCCGAACCGGTGTACGTGCAGACCGTGCGCGGCTTCGGCTACCGGTTCGGGCCGGTATGAGGTGGCCGCGCGGCCTGCGTGCCCGCCTGGTGCTGGCCTTCGTCGTGGTGGCCGTGGCCGGGGCGGCCGCGGCGGCGTGGGCCGGTGCCGCGTCGGCGGGCGCGTCGCTGGTCGCCGAGGCCGAACGGCGGCACACCGAGGACCTGGTGCACCGGATCGAGGCGCTGGCCCCCGACCTGAACCTCCCGCCGGACCAGGAACTGCTCGACCGCGTGCGCGACTCGCTCGGTGACCAGGCGCAGGTGACCTACCAGGGCCGCAGTTCGGGCGAACTGCCGCTGATCACCGGCGAACTGCGGACCGCGGCCCGCGATCGGCTGGTCTTCCAGCGCGTGGACACCGAGGACGGGCCGCGCCTGCTCATCGGCACGCCGATCATGAGCACCGGCCTCGATCTGGAGCGCACGCCGTCCGGTATCGAGGTCTACGTGGTGCGCGACCTGTCCGACGTCGCGCGGCAGGTGGACGCGCTGGTCGGCACCGCCGCCCTCACCAGTGCCGCCGCGCTGCCGGTCGCGGTGCTGCTCGCGCTGGTGGCCGCCCGCGGGGTGCTGCGGCCGGTGCGCCGCGTCCGGGACACCGCCGCGGCGCTGGCCGGGGGCGACCTGTCCGCCCGGATCTCCACCGGGGGCGCGGATGAACTGGCGGAGCTGGGAGAGACGGTCAACCACATGGCCGACTCGGTGCAGGAGGTGCTGGCCGAGCAGCGGCGGTTCGTCGCCGACGTGTCGCACGAACTGCGCACCCCGTTGACCACGCTGACCGCGGTGGTCGAGGTGCTGGCGGAGTCGGCGGACGACCGCCAACCGATGGCGCGGGAGTCCGCGGAACTCGCGGTCGCCGAGACCGAGCGGCTGGTCGCGCTGGTGGAGGACCTGATGGAGGTGTCCCGGTTCGACGCCGGGATGGCGCGGTTGCGGGCCGAGCCGGTGGAGGTGCCCGACGCGATCCGCGACTGCCTGCGTGCTCGCGGCTGGCTGGACGAGGTGCGGCTGGACCTGCCGGAACACCTGTCCGCCACGCTCGACCGACGACGGCTGGACGTGATCGTGGCGAACCTGGTCGGGAACGCACTGCGGCACGGCGCACCGCCGGTCCGGGTGGCGCTCCGCGAGGTGGGCAATCGGCTGGAGATCGAGGTCACCGACCACGGGCCGGGGTTGTCACCGGAGGCGCTGGCGCACGTGTTCGACCGGTTCTACAAGGCGGACAGCGCCCGGCCGCGGTCGCCGGGCAGCGGGCTCGGGCTGGCGATCTCACTGGCCAACGCGCGGCTGCACGGCGGCGATCTGGTGGCGGGCAACGCCGAGGGCGGTGGCGCGCGCTTTGTGCTCCGCCTGCCGCACGAGGAGGCGGAATGAAGCGGATCTTGCTCGGGGTGTTCGCGCTGCTCGTCGCGGGGTGCGGGGTGCCGCCGTCGGGGATCACCGGCGGGACCGACGCGCCCACCGGCGTGGCCGCCGAGATCTCGCTGTTCTTTGTGGACGGACAGCAGCGGCTGACGCCCCAGCCCCGCCCGACGGGCAAGCTCGGCACGATCACCGAGGCGCTGGCCCTCCTGCTCACCGGTCCAGGGCCGAATTCCCCGCTGCACACGGAAATCTCGGCCGCTGGGGAGACCAGGACGGTGGTGGACACCACGGCGGACCTGATCACCGTCCGCCTGCCGCTGACCGAGCGCGACGTCACCGCGCTCGGCGTGGACCAGGTCGTGTGCACCGCGCTGGGCGTGCACCTGCAGGGCGGTGGTTCGCCGTCGACCGTGGTGCGCGTGCAGTTCACGCTTCCCCACGCGGAACCGGCACCACCGCGGCGGTGCCCGGTGCTCCCGGCAGGCTGAGGCCGGTCACGTCGACCTGGACGACCGGGGGCCGGGGCACCGCGACCCACAACGCGGCGAGCGCGACCGTGGCGGCGGCGAAGGCGGCCACCCCGGTGCGGCCGCGGGCCCAGCGCGCGCGGAACCGGATCGGGTCCTCGACCAGCGCCTTCGACGCCACGGCGAGCGCGAGCGACACCGCGCACACGACGGCCGTGCGTGCCCAGCCCGTCAGGCCGAGCCGTTCTTCGGACAGGATCAGGAAAACCGGCCAGTGCCAGAGGTAGAGGCTGTAGGACACCGAGCCGAGCCAGCGCAACGGCGCCCAGTCGAGCGCGCGCGTCACGGGCGCGCCGGGTGTTTGCGCGCAAAGGGCGACCAGCACCGCCGCGAGCAGGGAGTGCGCGAACAACCCGCCGCGGAACAACCAGTGCGCGCTCTCGCCGTCCGCGACCAGCCAGAACACCGCGAGCGCACCGGCCAGCACCCCCACGACGTACCGATTGGCCACTTTGGACAGTAGGCGGGTCATCGGCGCGGTGGCCATCATCGCGCCCAGCAGCAGGGAGAACGTCCTGGTGTCGGTTCCGGTGTAGACCCGGGTGGAATCGCTGGCGCTGAAGAGGAAAAGCATCAGGACGAGCGAAAGCACCGAGGCGATCGCCGCGATCAGCGCGACCGCCTTGGCCGAGCGGGCGAACAGCACGACCACCGGCCACAGGAGGTAGAACTGCTCTTCGACGGCGATGCTCCACAGGTGGCCGAACACCCGTCCCGGGCCGAACCGGTTCCAGTAGGTGGCGGATTCGGCCAGGAGGTGCCAGTTCACCAGGTTCGCCTGGACCCACGGGCCGTCGGCCAGTGCCGTGTGCCAGAGGTTCTTGTCGCCCAGCGCCCACACCGCGAGCGTGGTGCCGGCGAGCATCACCGTCAGCGCGGGCAGCAGGCGCCGGACTCGGCGTCCCCAGAACGCACGCAGTGAGGTGCCGTTTCGCAGCAACAACCCGGTGATCAGGAAGCCGGACAACGCGAAGAACAGGTCCACGCCGAGGAAACCCCCGCCGAAGTGCCCGGCGTGGAACAACAGCACTCCGGCGACCGCGATACCGCGGAGCCCGTCCAGCCCCGCGAGTCTTTTCTCATCTGCCACCACTCCGACCCTGCGCGGCCAAGATCACCGCCGGGTCCGTGCTTTGTGGCAGTCGTGTCGCAGCGGCTCAGCTACCGGACAGCAGCGCGAATCCCTGGCGATCGACCGGGAGGGCGGTGGCCGAGAGGATGACCGCGGCGGTGCCGGCGTCGCGGTCGAAGCCGAGCCAGGTGCGGAATCCACCGGTGCCGCCGTTGTGCCAGGTGACCGTCCGGTCCTTCACCCGGATCGTCAGCCAGGCGGCCCCGATCCGTCCGGCCGCGCCGAAGCGGTCGACCGGGTCGAGCGCCGCGGTACCCGGCGCGCTGCCGTCGAGCACCGCGGCGGCGAAGCGGGCCATGGCGGTGATGGAGGCCCGGATGCCGCCGGCCGGTCCGATCGCCTCACCGGTCCAGGGTTCGCGCGGATGCCCTCGGCGGCTGCGGCCGGTGAGCGCGCCCGGCCGGAGGTCGGCGGCCGTTGCGGGCACGGAGAAATCGAGATCCAGCGGCTTCGCGAGGCGCTGGTGGACGAGGTCGGCATAGGTCGTCGAGGCGGCCTTGGCGAGGGCGTGACCGAGCAGTTCGAACCCGAAGTTGGAGTAGCGGGGGCGCGGTTTGCCCACCGCCACGCCCCGGGCCTGCTGCAGGAGTTGCCCGAGGTCCTCGCCGTAGGGATTGGTGCCGTGCCGCCACAGCGCGATGGTGCGGCGCAAGGGATGCGCGGACTTCGGCAGCCGGGGGAGGCCGGAGCGGTGGGTGCTCAGCGAACGCAGTGTCACCCGCGCGACGGGGGCGTCGCCGAGTGGCAGCAACTCGCCGAGCGTGGTGTCCCGGCCGATCTCGCCGCGGTCGAGCGCGTCGACGTAGAGCAAGCCGGTGATGCCCTTGGTGATCGAGCCGATCTCGAAGTCCGCATCGAGCGCGGCCCCACACCCCGCCGCCGCGACGCCCTGTGCCGAGACCAGGGCCGCCGCGGCGACCGGGTGGCGCGGGCCCAGCAACTCGCCGAGGCGGGCGGCCAGCCGTTCGTCACCGTGGATCGTCGCGTCCATGCGCCCCACTCTAGGCCGCGACCAGCTCCGGCTTCTTGCGCAGCACGGTCATGCCGATCACCGCGAACGCCACCACGATGAGCGCGCCGATGGTGGCGACGGTGTGCAGGCCGCTGGTGAACGCCTCCCGCGCGGCCGCCAGTACCGAGTTCTCACCCAGTGCCACGGCACCGGCGAGGCTCTCGCCCGCCTGGCCCGGAAGGTCCACTTCGGACCGGTAGACCGCGGTGCCGATGCTGCCGAACAACGCGATCCCCATGGCGATCCCGAATTCCCCGGTGGTCTCCGACATGGCCGAGGCCGCGCCCGCCTTCCGCGGCGGCACCGAGTTGATCACCATCTCGGTGCACAGCACGCCCTGCGGGCCCATGCCGAACGCCGCCACCGAGATGCCCAGCACCAGCAGCAGCAGCCCCTGCCCGGCGTCGATCAGGGTGAACAGCAGCATGCCGCCCGCCGCGACCAGCATGCCGAAGCCGAGCACGAACTCCGGCCGGAACCGCTTGGCCAGCCTCGGCGCCAGCATCGAACCGGCGACCACCGCGACGGCCTGCGGCACCAGCGCGAACCCCGCTTCACCCGAGGACAGCCCTTCGACCAGCTGCAGGTACTGGTTGACCAGCAGGAAAACCCCGCCCATGGTGAGCGCGCCGACCAGCATGATGCCCAGCGCCGCGGCGAACTTCTGGTCGCGGAACAGGCTCAGGTCCAGCATCGGGTGCTCGATCACCCGCTGCCGCCGCACGAACACCACGCCGACCACCGCCCCGGCCACCAGCGCCGCCAGGTTGACCGCGCCGGGCCCGTCCTTCGCCAGTTCCTTCAGCCCGAACACGATCGGCAGCACCGCGCCGAGCCATAACGCCACGCTGACCAGGTCCAGCCGGCCGGCGTGCTCGTCGCGGTACTCCGGCAGCAGCTTCGGGGCGGTGACCAGCAACAGCACCATCACCGGTACGGCCAGCAGGAACACCGCGCCCCAGTGCGCGACCTCCAGCAGCGCGCCGCCGACCACCGGGCCGATCACCATGCCGCCCATGAAGCAGCTCATCCACACCGCGATCGCCGTTCCGCGCTGGCGCGCGTCCTGGAACATGTTGCTGATCAGCGCCAGCGTCGACGGCATCAGGGTCGCCCCGGCGATCCCGAGCACGGCCCGCGCCGCGATCAGCATCTCCGGGCTGGTGGCGAACGCCGCCGCGATCGAGGCCAGCCCGAACGCGGCGCCGCCCGCCATCAGCAGCTTCCGCCGCCCGATCCGGTCACCGAGCGTGCCCATGGTGACCAGGAAGCCGGCGATCAGGAAGCCGTAGATGTCGATGATCCAGAGCAGCTGGCTGCCGCTGGGGTGCAGGTCGGCGGCCAGGTGCGGGACCGCGAGGTGCAGCACGCTCATGTCCAGCGAGAGCAGCAGGGTCGGCAGCGCCAGCACGGCCAGCCCAACCCATTCCCGCCGCCCGGCTCGCGTTGTCGTCTCCGTGTTCATCGGGGCCCGTCCTCGTGATCTGGTGATTTCCGCTTTCACCCACACGACGAACGGTCGGGCCTCGAACAGACACCCGTCCTGAAACTTTCTCGATCAGCGTGGCTGGGCCCGGCGCCAGGCCACGTAGTCCGCGACCGCGGCGTCCACATCGAAGGCCGGGGTGAAGCCGGTGTCCTCGGTGAGGCGGGTGATGTCGAGGTACGGGTCCTCGCCGGGCCCGTGCTCGCGGCCCGGCAGCAGGTCCAGGCGCAGGCCGGGCGTATGCCGCCGGAGCGCCTCGGCGAACTGGCGGTTCGTCGCCGGAACCCCGCTCGACACGTTGTAGGTGTGGTGCCGCAGCGTTTCCGCGGTCACCAGCAGGGCGATCGCCCGGCCCGCGTCGGGGGCGTAGCAGCGGTCGCCGCCGTCGTCGGCGTGCAGGGGTGGTGGCTCCTCGCCCCGCAGCGCGGCGCTGACGTAGGACGGGATGTGGAAGAACGGCGACTCGGGATCGACGAGCGGCCCCCAGATGGTCCCGATCCGGAGCACGACCGGCTGCACCCCGGTGTCCCGCAGGCTGTGCGTGGTCAGCGGTTCGACGGCCTTCTTGAACGCGATGATCAGGTGCGGCAGCTCCGCGGTGGGCAGCGCCAGGTCCTCGTGCCAGGGGATCTCCGGCCTGCCGAGGTACGCGCCGAGGCTGGCCGCGACGGCGAACCGGCGCACGCCCCAGGCGCGGGCCGCGTCCAGCGCGTTGAGCAGGCCCGTGGTGTCCGTGCGGAAGTAGGCCACCGGATCGTCGCCGGGAATGCTGCCCGCGAGGTGGACGATGTCATTGATCTCGTAACGCTCGCCGAGCTTCAGGAAGGCGTCCCGGTCGGTGACGTCGAGGGGTTCCACGGTCACCCGGCCCGCCAGGAACGAGGGCACCCCGGTCCGCCGGTGGGCGGTCACCACCACCTCCTGCCCCAGATCGGTGAGGGCGCGGGCGGTGTGGGCGCCGATCATGCCGAGGCCACCGGTGACCAGGATCATCGGACCACCTCGTAGCGCAGGTGGGTCACGCCCGGCGCCGGAACGGCTTCCAGCAGGCGGAGTTCCACGTGCTGGGGCAGTTCGCGGAAGAAGCTGTGCCCGCCACCGAGCAGGACCGGGATCTGGTGCAGGATCACCTCGTCGACGAGCCCGGCCTTGAGCGCCTCGGTGACCAGGCCGCCACCCATCAGCGCGACGTCCTTGTCCCCGGCGGCTTCGCGCGCCGCGGCGACGGCGTCCCCGACGCCGCTGGTGATCAGCGTCTGCCGCTCGCCGATCTCGGGCACGGGCCGGTGGCTGACCACGAAGAGTCTCGCGGTCGGGTGTGGACTGCCGCCGCTGAAGTGGCTGGAGTGCTCGTAGGTGGTGCGTCCGGCGACGCTCGCGCCGACGCGGGCCGCGGCGGCGTCGAAGAACCGGGCGCTGGGCTCGCTGAGCTTGAACCCGTCGAAGACCTCGCTCGGCGTGTCCCCGTTGAAGTACCAGTCGAAGAGCATGGGCGCGTCACCGAGACCGCGGCCGAACTCCTTTTCGCCGTCGCGGGGGCGTCCGCTGATGTACCCGTCGACCGAGACGGAATGGGCGCTGACGACCTTGCTCATTGTGCTCCTTGGATGGCTTGCGGGAAGTCGAAGAACTGGTGGGGGTCGTAGGTTTTCTTGATCGCGGCCAGCCGGGGGAGGTTGTCCGCGTGATAGGCCGTTGCCGGGTTTTCCAGTGCGAGATCGGGGAAGTTGGGGTAGACCCGGCCCGATCCTTCGGTGTGGGCGGTGGTCCAGGACTCGTCGACCCAGCCGTCGCCCTCGCCCGCGATGTGTTCGAGCAGGAAGTGCTCGTTCCGGTGTGCGAACGCGGTGGTGTGCCCGGCGACCCGGTTGTAGGCCCCGCCCATCGCGGTGAACGAGAGCTGCCGCGGCGTCGGCGCCGGGGTTAGTCCGTCCACAAGGGACTCGATGGTTGGGAAGGACATGGTGCGGGAGAAGAACTCCGATCGGATGCGCAGGGGCCCGACCGGATCCGAGTCGGCCAGCGTGCGCTTCAGCTGGTGGAACGGGACGCCCTCGGCCAGGTCGACCGGCCGGTCGGTGAACCCGCGCAGCAGGTCGCGGGTCGTTTCCCGGTCGAGCGTGGCGGCGCCGAGAAGGGTGGCGCCGGTGGGGTCGATCAGGAGGTTGGCGGTGATCTCGTCGGGGGCCTTCGGTGCCCATTCCTGCCACGCGGCGACCAGTTCCGCTTCTCCACCAGGCCAGTGCGCCTCGATGCGCGTGGTCACCGCCTCCGGCACGGTGGCGAACCGCAGCGACGTGACCACCCCGAACTGGCCGCCGCCCGCGCCCCGCAGCGCCCAGAACAGGTCCGGTTCGCGGTCGGCGTCACAGTCCACGACCCGGCCGTCCGCGAGCACGACCCGTGCTCGGACGAGCCGGTCGCAGGTCAGCCCGTACCGGCGGCCGAGCAGGCCGATCCCGCCGCCGAGGGTGAGGCCCGCGATGCCGACGGTGGCGCCACACCCGGCCGGGATGGTCCGCCCGCGCGCGTGCAGCGCGGGGTACACCCGGCCGAGTGAGGCACCGGCACCGATCGTGGCGGTCCCGTCGTCCGCCACGGTGATCCGGTTCAAACCGGACAGATCGAGCACGATCCCGTCCGTGGCCGACCGGCCGGCGAAGCAGTGCCCGCCACCGCGGGGCACGAGGTGTGCCCCGGTTCCCCAGGCGTGGCCGATGGCGTCGACGACGTCCTGGGTGGAGCGGCAGGGGAGTACGAGCACGAATCCGACGTTAGGGAGTTCGCGCTCCCCGCTCTTGAACAAAACGCGCAACCTCGGGCGGCGTGCGGCGACTCGCCAGGAACGGCCGGTAGGAGGCGGCGTGGTCGTGACCGCAGGCGCAGCGGTCGAGGTCGCCACTGAGCAGCCGGCGCGGGGTGAGACCGCTCAACCGCAGGCATTCCCGGCTGAGGTGGGCCTGGTCGGCGTACCCCACGTCGACCGCCAGCCCCGCCATGCCGTCGGCGCCACGGCGTCCGGACGCGGTCGCGCCCGCCTGCGCCAGCGCGAGGAAGCCCTGGAACCGCAACGTCCGCTGGAGGACCTTGGGGCTCATGCCGACCGCGTGCAGGCAGCGGCGGCGCAACTGGCTCGCCGACAACGCCAGGTGCCCGGCGAGCGCGTCGATGTTGACCGGGTGCCAGGGCATCAGCGTCCGGACGGCCGCGCCCACCAGCGGGTCCACCGGATTCGCGCGCCGGAATTCGCCGAGCAGGTGGGTTTGCAGGGCCAGCAGCGCGCGTTCCGGGGTGGCGGCGGTGGCCAGCACGTCCACCAGGCGGTCCGTGGGCCGCCACAGGTCGGTGAGGCCGAGTCGCTGGTCCACCAGTTCGTCGAGCACGGCGGGCAGGGGCGGCGCGGTGCCCGGCTGGAACCGCACGCCGACGATCGTGGTGCGGGCCGGGATGACCTCGATCTCCGGCCTGGTCAGCGGGCCGACCAGCTGCGGACGGCCGCCGAGCGGGAAGTGGACCTCCACCCCGCCGGTGGGCAGGTGCCGCTGCACGTACGGCGCGTCGCTGGTGCGCTGGATCCAGACGGTGCGCACCACACCGGCCAGTCCGGGCAGCGGCGGACGCTCCACGTAGGACGCCGGTTCGGTCACCCCAGCACTGAAGCGCTTCCGCGTCCTCGGCGCAAGGACGTCACCGGGTGCTGGGTGCCCACGTCGCTCGAAGTCCTGATATGGATGCTGTGACACTCTTCCCGTGAACGTAACATCCGGCTAGGGTTCGGAGCATGACGATCACGCCCGACACCACGGGCTTCCGACCGGACGGCACCGACTGGGTGGACGCCCACGGCGACCGCATGTCCGTGCACACCTTCGACCTGGTGCCCAACCTGCCCGCGAGCCTGGACGACGTCCCCCGCCTGCGGCACGGGCTGGCCGTGGAGACCGCCGAGGTGGGCGGGCTGGTCGAGGCGTTCGTGGTCACCGTGGACGGCGTGCCCGCGCTGCTGCAGGTGGTGAAGCTGCCCTTCCCGGACCGGCCGGGCCAGGCGTTCGTCGCGACGATCACGGTGCCCAAGGCGACCGCGAGCGTGGTGCTGAGGCTCATCGCCGCCGAGGGTTCGATGACCGGGGCGCGGGAAGCGGCGGTGCTCTCGGACACGATCGGCGAGACCGGCAGTCCCGACGCGTTCTACGCCCCGCACCCGTACGCGCCGCAGTCCCAGCCCCGGTTGCCGTGGCACCGCGCCGACGACCCGCGGCTCGACGAGCGCTTCCCGGACCACCCGCTCAGCCGCGCCCGGCGCTGGCTGCGGTACATGCTGGCCACCGCCCGGCTGGACCCGGAGTTCGCCGCGCTGCCGCCGTTCGGGGCGCCGGTGTCGGTGTCGATCGGCCTGCCGATCGGGCCGTTCCTTCCACTGTGGACGGTAGAGGAGCGGATGACGTTCTGGCGCATGGAAGATCCGGGCGCGGTGCGGGCTCAGCTGGGTCGTGGCGGGATCACCCGGCGTCCGCTGAACTCGGCCGAGGGGTGCGAAGCCGGGTGGCTGTACCCGGCGGACGGCGTGCTGGCCTTGTCGGCGGACGGGGCGCCCGTGCGGATCTCGGCGGTCAGCGACGAGACGGCGTACACGAGCATCACCTCGGAGGAGATCGTCGCGGCGTTCGACTGGATCGGGGAGCTGTCAGTGGCGGCGGGGGATCGCGCGGAGATGTTGCTGGTGCGCACCGCCGCGGTCGCCGATGGTGCGGACAACTTCGTGCTGATGACCCTGCAGAACCACGGTGGCGACCTTTCGTGCGTGGTCGAAACCGCACCGGTGCCGGTGGGGGCGCAGTTCTGGGACACGCTGCCGCCGCTGCCCACCCCGGAGAAAGCCGGCTTCGCGCGCCCGCGCGACGCGGACCAGGCCCGCACGGACGGCAGGCTCACGATGTGGGCCGTGCAGACCTGGGACCTCCACCCGTTCCGGCTGATGCTTTCGTACAAACCGAATCCGTCGCTGGGTTGATTGTCTCGTCCCACCGCGACCGGGTCGGGCCGCGCGTGCGCCTCGCCGTGTGGCCGCTCTCGCCTTTCGAAGGAACGCCGTTGTGTGAAGGGGGTTTTGCCTGACACGGATGGGTGCTTCGGGGGAGGATCCGCCGTTGTGAGGAAGTGCCCTGAAGTTCGTGTGGTGAACGGGAAGTTGCGCGGCACCTGGGACTCGGGTGTCGCGGTGTTCCGGGGGATTCCGTTCGCCCGGCCACCGGTGGGGGAGTTGTGGTTCGCCGCACCACGGCCCCCGGAGGACTGGGACGGCGTTCGCCACCTGCGGCGACCCCGGCTGGCCCGCGTACGACCCGCGGCGACGCCTGGTGCAGATCTTCGACACCCGGCCCACCGTCACCACCTACCCCGAAGAAGTCTCCCGGCAGATCTGGCGCGACCACGCGGACCGGTGACCGTCACAGAACCATGACACAGCGCGGACAGGACGCGCACACAGACGCTCGACGATGACCCCGAAGCTGATCACGAAGAGGGGACACGAAGTCATGGCTCAGTACGGAAAATGGGACCGGCGCTCGCTGCTGCGGGGAGCCGCCGCGCTGGCCGGTGCCGCCGCGGCCGTGCCGCTGCTGGGCGGGGTGGCCGCGGCGCAGGCCGAACCGGCCGGTGACGCGGACGCGTTGTTCAAGGCGGGCCACTTCGACCAGGCCGCCCGCGCCTACGAGAACATCCTGAAGACGGACCCGAAGAACCTGAACGCCGCCCGCCAGCGCGGCTACGTTGCGTTGCTGAGCAACAAGTTCCCCGACGCCGAGAAGTACCTCACCATGGCGCTCGACCTGTCACCCGGGGACAAGGACACCAACTACCTCCTGGCCGACTGCTACCTCCGGCAGGACAAGTTCGCGCTGTCCGTGCCGCGCTGGCAGGCGACCGGCGAGGAGAGCTACGCCAAGTGGTTCGGGGCGGTCACCGGCGAGCCGTACCAGCTCCACGGCGACAGCGCCCGACTGCCGTTCCAGCAGATGGACCCGATGCCGCTGGTGGAGGCCTCGGTCAACGGCGGACCGCCGAAGCGCTTCTCGTTCTACACCGGCGCGCCGAACCTCGGCGTGTCCGCCTCGGTGGCCAAGGAAGCCGGGCTCACCCCCGTCACCAGCCAGAAGGTCGAGTACGAGAACGGCGTCATCTGGGCGCACTACGGGATCCTGGACTCCCTCAAGCTGGGCGGCCTCGAACTCCGCAACCTCCCCGTGGGCTGGTCGACGACGGAATCGGGCGAAGACACCGACTCCGACAGCGACGGCCTGATCGGCACCTGGGTCCTCTACCACCTGCGGCCCACCTTCGACTACGCCGGCCGGTCGCTGATCCTGCGCCGCCCGGCACCCGAACCGGCCGCCGGTGGTCTGCCGTTGTGGCTGGCCCGCGAGCAGTACTTGCACAGCCGGGGGAGTTTTGCCGGCTCCGGCCCGCGCGTGGTGGGGGTCAACATCGGCGGCACCGGCGAGGTGACCGCGGGCATGTTCGGCGAAACGGCCAAGCAGCTGGGGATCCGCACCGACCACGACCGCGAGATCGGCACGTTCGGCAGCAGCCACCCGGCCGTGGTCTACCCCTGCTACCCGAAGGAGATCCGCCTCGGCGACGCCGTGGCGAAGGAGGCCTACTGCTACACGAACCCGAACCGGCCGATCAACGTGCCGTTGCCGTTCGGTACCGGGTTCGACACGATGGGCTGGTTCGCCCACTGCTTCTGGAAGCCGTACCACGTCACCCTCGACTTCACCGCGATGAGCCTGCACATCGCTCGCGGCCCGGCGGCGGGCTGACCCACCCACCTGGGGGATGACTGTCCTACCTGGACGGTGGTACGGCGGAAGCGGTGAGGAAATCCCGGTAACGCCAACGCAAACAGCGGCGACTACCTGTGCACTGGGGACAGATGGTGAGGCGCCGTGGAACAGGACATCGTGGTCGACTGGATGCTCGCGGCCTGGCGGGCCGAGATCGACAGCGTGCCCATACCCGCTGGTCTGACGGTCGGTGAGGCACTGGCGATCGTGGCGTGCGCTCAACGTCACGAAGGTGGCTTTCGAGGCCTCCGGCGTCTCGAAAGCCACATTCGTGACATCTCGCGGGAGCCGCGTCCGGGTGCCGAGCGGAGGTCAGCGCCGCGTCGCGTGGAGGTGCCAGACGGGGCCGAGGATCCGGCCCTGCTCGTCGCGGCGGACGCGGGCCGGGTCGACGGAGAAGCCGACGTTCGCCAGTTCCTCGGCACCGACGCGGCCGAACGTCTCCTCGGTCAGTGAGGTGGTGTAGGAGGTGCGGCGGATTTCCTCGATCTCCCAGTGCGTTCCGAGGTTCGTCCGCAGGTTCTCCTTGCTGACGCTCATCGGGAACCGCAGGCCTTCGTCGATGTCGGCGAAGCACAGCAGGTGCAGCCGCGCGCCCGGCGCGGTCACCCGGTGCAGCGCCGCCGCGTAGCGCTGCCGTTGTTCGTCGTCGAGGCAGTGGTACAGCGCGCTGTCGAGCACGGTGTCGTACCGCTGGTCACCGAGTTCGGTGAGCGCGGTCGCGTCGGACCGCACGAAGGTGACCTCGGCACCGTGCTTCGCGGCCCGCCGGGCGGCTTCCTCCAGCGCGGTCGCCGAGCCGTCGACCCCGGTGACCCGGTGACCGCGGCTCGCCAGGAACGCGGCGTTCTCGCCGAGCCCGCAGCCGATGTCCAGCACTTCACTGCGGAACCGGCCGTCGCGCTCCAGTTCGACCACCGCGGGTTGCGGGGCCCCGATGTCCCACGGCGCCAGGTCGAAGCTGACCTCGCTGCCCTTGATCAGCGGTTTTCCTTGGTAAGCCGCGTCGAAATCGACGTCGCGCAGGGGGAAGGCCGACATGGCGAGCACCTTGCCTTTCGTGAGTTCACCACCGTTCAAAAGAGTACGGTACGGTACCGTACCGCTGCTGTCACGTAGGATCCCGCCATGACCACGGCTCCGCTGCGGGGTGGGCAGGCTCGGCAGGACGAGCTGCTGGCCGCGACCATCGACGTGCTGCGGGAGACCGGGTACGACCGGCTGACCATCGACGCCGTGGTCGCCCGCGCGCGGGCCAGCAAGGCGACGGTCTACCGGCGCTGGCCGAACAAGGCGGCGCTGGTGGTGGCCGCGTTCACCCGGGCCATCGAGATCTCGCAGGAGCCGCCGGACACCGGTTCGCTGCGGGAGGACCTGGTGGCCGTGCTCGGCGGGCTGATGACCGAGCTCGACCGGCTCGGGGACGTGATGACCGGGCTGATCGGGGAGCTGCGTCGCAGCCCGGAACTGGCGGAGGCGATGCGCGGCGGGTTCATCGCCGCCCGCCGGGAACTGATGATGCAGGTCTTCGAACGGGCCAAGGCCCGGGGCGAGTTCACCGGGGACGCCTACCTCGACACCCTCTGGTACCTGGGCCCGGCACTCGTTTTCTTCCGCACGCTGATGCTCGGCGAGCCGGTGGACAGCGCCTTCGTCGAGCACGTGGTCGACGACATCGTGCTGCCGCTGCTCCGCTAGTTCAGTCGGCGGGGCCGCGCAGGGTGAGGACCACGCGCAGCACGTGCTCCACCGCGGCCGGGAACACCGCGCCCCGCAGTTCGTCGCGGGTGCTGAGGTTCTCCGCGGCGAACTCCACCATGCGGTCCGGCCCCGCCCGCCGGACCACCAGTGCGGCGACCTCGTCGAGGTCCAGCTCCGGGTGGTCCAGGCGGGCCAGGGTGAACTCGACGAGCAGTTCCTCGTCGGTCATCGGGCTTCCAGTTGCCGCTGGACGAGGTCGAGGAACGCGTCCACCTCGTCTTCCTGGTAGCCGCGCTGCCCCGACCGCGCCTTGCCGAAGGCGACGTCACGCACTTCCGCCGCGGTGAGGCGGTCGGTGCCGCGCAGGGTCTGCTCGATGCGGGCGACGAAGGCGTCGACCGCGTGCTCGTCGTAACCACGTCTCCAGAACGGCGCCTTCGCGAAGCTGGTGTGGCGGACATCATCGGGGGTCATGGTCCCAACCTGCCACGCCGGGTCAGGGTGTGTCGACGATGGTGAACACCTGGTCCAGGCCGGTGAGCCGGATCGGGTTGAGCACCGCGTGCGTGGTGCAGACCAGCCGGAGCTCCTGGCCGGCGCGGTGGCACTGGCTGGCGACCTCGACCAGCGCGGCCAGCCCCGCCGAGTTGAGGAAGGTGACCCGCCGCAGGTCGACGACCAGGTCCAGGTCCTCCCCGTTGTCTCTCGCGGTGGCCACGGAGTCCTTCAGTCTCCGGACCGTACTGGTGTCGACCTCACCTTCCACGGTGACGACGAGCTTTGCCGGCGTGCGCTTCCATCGCACCGCGAGACCCACGATCGCTCCTGTACCTCGGTTGACATCGACAACACCGAGCGTAGCCGAGGCGGTCAGTCCCGTCGTGGGTTCGTTCTGCAGTTGGTGTGCAAGTAACCGGCGCGACCACCGGTGAACCCGTACAGCGCGACCGGCTGCACGTCCTCCAGCGCGGCCGCGGGCGGCAGCAGGAAGTGGGTCTCGCTCACCGGCAGCAGGTCGTAGGTCAGGCGATCGGGCTTGCCGAGGAAGTCGGCCTGCATCGGGTCGAGGAACAGGGTCAGGCGCAGCTTCCCGTGCTCCGCGCGCACCTCGTACCGCGTGCCGGGCCGCTCGTAAACGCCTTCGTACCGCGCCGGATCGAGCTCCAGCGACGGGTCGGGGGCGGGCAGTTCGGGCACGGTGACCAGCCCGAGTTCGGTCAGTACCTCGGTGAACACCTTGCGGTGGAAGCTTTCCCGCGGACCGCCGTTGGTCAGCAGCACCAGTGCGGTGCCGGAGTCCGGCAGCAGCCGCAGCCGGGCGTTCTGGCCGATCGTGCTGCCGTCGCTGGCGTACACGGTCTCGCCGTGCCAGTCGCACACGATCAGGCCGAGCGCCCATTCCGGGCCGAACAGGTACGGATCGGGCACCGGAACGCGGGACCGCGTCATCTCCCGGATGCCTTCGGGCGAAAGGATCCGGCGGCCGTTCGCGGCCGTCCCCTCGTTCAGCAGGACGTGCGCCATCGCCAGCACTTCGCCGGTGGTCGAGGTGATGGTGCCGCCGGGACCGTAGGCACGCGGGAGGAAGTCCATCGGCGTGACGATCGGGCCTTCCTGGAGCGACCGGAGCAGGTGCCCGGTCGCCGCCCGTTCGGGATCGACCCGGTCGTTCCTGCTGTTCGTGCTGGTCAGGCCCAGTGGTTCGAACAGGCGCGCCCGCATCACCTCGTCCCACGGCTTGCCGTCGAGCACCTCCGCGATCCGCGCCAGCACGGCGTAACCCAGTGCCGCGCTGTAGCCGTGGGTGTGGCCCAGCGGGAAGACCTGCGGCGCGCCGGCGATGTTCTCCACCATGCGCTGGTAGACGTCGTCGCCCTCACCGGGATCGCCGAAGTCCTCCTCGATCCCGCTGGTGTGCTGCAGCAGGTGCCGGGGCGTGACACGGGCGCTGACCCCGGGATCGGCCACGGCGAACTCGGGGAGGTAGGTGCGCACGGGCTCGTCCAGGTCGACCTTGCCCTCGTCGACGAACTGCAGGAAGACCAGCGCGGTCCAGGTCTTGGTCATCGAACCGCACTGGTACACGGTGCCGGTGGTCACCGGTTCGCCGGTTTCCACGCTCCGCACCCCGGTGGCGAATTCGGTGATCTGTCCATTGTGGAGCACGCCGAGCGCGGCGCTCGGGATGCCGTACTCGGCGAGCAGGTCCTCGACCACGGCTCGCAGGCGCGGTACGTCGAGGGTCATCGCGGGAGACCGACCGCGTTCGCGGCGTCCGCCTCGAAGTACTCCGTGGTGGCGTACGCGCCGGCGTGCGCTTCGAAGAACTCCCGGACGCCGGCGACGGAGTCGTGGGTGATGACGTTGACCGCTTTGTCCCCGTCGGTGCTCGCCACCGCGACCTTCCACTGGGCGCCCTTCGGCAGCCGGGCGTGGCCCTTCTTCAAGCCGTTCCAGAACTTCTCGTGGTCCGAGACGGTCGAGACGACCAGTACGTGCATGGTGATTCCCCTTTCCGAATGAGCGAAAGCTACGTTGCGTTCGCTGGAGAATCAACGAGTTAGTCATGAAAACGCCAGGTGAGCATACAGATCGTTGCAACAGGATTGCGGGTGAACGCAATTCCGGCACCCGGACGTTGCACTGTACTGTGGCTGAACGCAAAGGGAGGTGAGCGGCCGTGCCCGGACCCCGGCTGACCCACGAGGAACGGCGCCGCATCGCGCGGTGGCTGGCCGACGGGCTCGGGTACGCCGAGATCGGCAGGCGGCTCGGCCGTCCCACGTCCACGATCAGCCGGGAGATCGCGCGCAACGGCGCGTCCGGCGACTACCGGCCCGACCACGCCCAGCAGGTCGCCGGGCACCGCGCCCGCCGGAGCAAACCGGGGAAATCCGCCGAACCGGACGAACCGGGGCAGGTTCAGGACTTTGTGGACCGGTTCGCGCACCTGCTGGCCGCCACGGGCATGCCCCGGATGACCGCCCGGGTCTTTGTCTGCCTGCTCGTCGAGGAGGGCGACCTGACCTCGGCCGAGCTCGTGCGCCGGTTGCGGGTCAGCCCGGCGTCGGTGTCGAAGTCCATCGGTTACCTCGAAGCGATGGGGTTGGTGGTGCGCCAGGCGGATCCGGGCGAGCGCCGCGAGCGGTACGGCATCGACGACGAAGTCTGGCTCCGCGCCTGGCAGACCGGCACCGGCGCACACCGCGAAATCGCCACCGCCGCGCGTCAGGGCATCGACATCTTCGGCGCGGGAACGACCGCGGCGGACCGGCTCGACGAGATGGGCCGGTTCTTCGGCAGGCTCAGCGAGCAGATGGACGGAAGTACCCTTGCCGACACCGCGGTGTACGACGCGCTGACGGTGATCGCCGCGCTCGTGCACGGCGGGCGGCTGCTCACGCCGGACGCGCTGGGCGGTGCGCTCGGCTGGTCGCGGGAACGCACCACCGCGGCGATCGAGGTGCTCCGAGCGCAACCGGCCATCGCCGATCCCCTCGTGCTGACGGAGAACGGCGATGGCGCCTGCGTGCTCACCGTGCGGCCGGACCGGCTGAGCCCGGCGCAACAGCGGGCGGTCGTCAACGCAGGAAGTCGACCAGTTCCGCGGTGACGAACTCGGGGTTCTCCTCGACGAGCCAGTGCCCGGCACGCGGGACTTCGACCGCACGCGCGATCGTGGCGATCCGGGGTGCCACGGTGGCCTTGGTGGATTCGAGCAGGCCCTCGGCGCTCATCAGCAGCGTCGGCGTGGTGATGGGGGGCGCGCCGGTGTTGGCTGCGACGTCCTGGCCCAGCGTGCGGTACAGCTCGAAGCCACCGTGGAGCACCTCGGGCCGCGAGTAGGTCCGGGCGTACTCGTCGACTTCGGCGTCGTCGAACGGCGGGGGAGCGCCGGGTCCGCCGAAGGCCGTGCCGCCGAACGCGACCTGCGGGTAGAACAACGCGAGGTAGTCGCGGACGTCGTTGCCCACCACGGTTTCCGGCACCTGCGGCTGACTGTGGAAGGCGATGTGCCAGCTCAGCCCGCGGTAGGTGGTGGCGTCGATCGCCGGCCCGGGCAGCGGCAGGTCGAGGTAGGCGAGTTTGCCGACGTCACCGGGGAACTGCGCGGCGTACTGGAAGGCGACCGCGGCGCCGAGGTCGTGCCCGGCGATCCGCGCGTCCCGCCGGCCGAGGCGGTCGGCGATCAGGGTGTGCGTGTAGCGGGCGAGGGTGGCCTTGTCGTAGCTCGGCGGCGCGCCCGCGCTGTCCCCGAGTCCGGGCAGGTCGACCGCGTACACGGTGAAGTGGTCGGCCAGCGCGGGCATGATCTCGCGCCAGCTGTACCAGGTCTGCGGCCAGCCGTGGAGCAGGACGAGCGCGGGCCCGCTGCCGCCGGTGACGTAGTGCATGCGCACGCCGTCGACGTCGGCGAACTCGTGGCGGAAGCGGGCGGAGAACTCGGCGTCACCACGGGTCGCGGCCTCGTGGTCGGCTGGTCGGTCCACTGCCTCGGTGGTCGCACCACAGGCGGTGAGCAGCGCGGTCGCGGCCAGCGCGGCGGCCGCGCGGCGGAGGAATCGGTGCATCGGGACTGTCTTTCGGTGGGGGTTCATCGACCGCGGCTGCCGTCGACGAGTTCGCGGAGGATGTCGGCGTGCCCGGCGTGCCGGGCGGTTTCCTCGACCAGGTGGGTCAGCGTCCAGCGCAGCGAGGCACCGGGAGCGCCGACCGGTTCGGTCAACTTCGCGCGGGCGATCACTTCGTTGGCCCGCGCGGTGGTTTCCCGGTATTCGGCGAGGATGTTCTCGGCGGTTTCCTGTGCCGTGGGGCGGAAAGTGGCGCCCCAGTTGGTGGTGCGGACGCCGAGCAGCCAGTGCCGTTCGACGTGGGTGAGGTGCTTGACCAGGCCGAGCAGGTTGGTGCCCGAGGGCACGCCCCGCGTGCGGACCTGCGGCTCGGGCACACCCTCGGCCTTGGCGGCCACCGAAGCGCGCAGGTAGTCCAGGAACCCCGCCAGTACTTCCTTTTCCCCGGGGCCGGTTCTCGGCGGCCCCTGGTCCAAAGTGGTCATAGGGCACTGTTGCCCGGGTGTGCGCCGGATTGCACGAAAACTTGCCGAGTCGGCAAGATGGGGGCATGGCTGAGGAGATCGAGGACGCACTGGAGGCGGTCGGACCGCGGCTTCGCGCGCTGCGCAAGCAACGGGGGTTCACACTGGCCGAGTTGTCCGCGGCCACCGGTGTCTCGGAGAGCACGCTGTCCAGGCTGGAGAGCGGCCGCCGCCGGCCCAACCTGGAACTGCTGCTGCCGCTGGCCCGGTCGTACGGGGTGCCGCTCGACGATCTCGTCGGCGCGCCGCGCACCGGTGATCCGCGCATCCACCTCAAGCCGATCCACCGCCACGGCATGACCTTCGTGCCGCTGACCCGGCGGGCGGGCGGGTTGCAGGCGTTCAAGATGCTCATCCCGGCCAGGGCGGAACCGGGGGAGCCGACGCCGCAGACGCACGGCGGGTACGAGTGGCTCTACGTGCTGGACGGCCGCCTGCGGCTGGTGGTCGGCGATCGCGACCTGGTCCTGCCCGCCGGGGAGGCGGCCGAGTTCGACACCGCGCTGCCGCACTTCCTCGGCACCGCCGACGGGCGCGCGGTCGAACTGCTCGTCCTGTTCGGCCCGCAGGGCGAACGGGCCCACGTCCGCCGGTAGAGGTTTTTCGGAGGTCGTCCTCCTAGCGTGACAGTTGTTGGAAAGATGTCACAACGAGGAGGAAGTCATGGGAGTCACTGCGACGCGGACCTTCTCGGCGCTGGCGCTCGCCGCGACGGCGGTGGTCGGGACGGCGAGCCAGGCGTCGGCCGAGTACGACGACAGCAAGACCGTGTGGACCACGGACCGGTGCGGTTCGCTCGAGTTCGTCGACTACGGCGAAGGCGAGCCCGGCGGCGGTCCCGACGACGACTACATGCTGGTGCGCGACCACTGCGACGACGGCTTCCACGTCCGGGGCGACGTCTGGGTCGGCTGGTCCTGGTACGGCGTCGCCTACCAGAGAGGCGGCCCGTCGGCCGCTCCCTTGTACTGGGACCCGTTCGCCGAAGAGGAGGACGAACTGGTCGCCGGCAGCCGGTTCGGCTTCCCGGTGTGCCTGGTCGACCCGACCGCGCCCGACCCCGGCTACCTGGGCTTCAACTGCACCAACGCCGAAGTCACCATGGTCGACGGCTGAAGGTGAGGGCACAGCAACAGGAACTCGTCGACGGCGCGATCCGGACGGTGAGCGGCGCCGAGCTGGTCGACCTGAACAGCGGCTTCCACGAGGCGGTGATCGAGTGCAGTGAGAAGGGTGTTCAGGTCTGTCGTCACAAACGGATCTTGAACACCCTTCGTCCATCTCCGATCACCACCCAGACGCATTACTCGTCTAGGGGTTCCGCCCGGCGGTCGCCGCGGCCGCGAGCAGGACGGCGGTGGCCAGCCAGAGCGCGCCCGCGGCACCGAGCGGTCCGGCGACCAGTCCCGCGGCGGCGGGCACGGTGACCTGACCGAGCCGGTTCGCCCAGAGGCGGAGGGCGAGGGCGGCGTTGCGCCCGTGCCGGGGCACCGCCTGCACCACGACGGTCATCGTCAGCGGCTGCCCCATGCCGAGCAGGAAACCCCCGGCGACCAGCGCCGCGGCCATGATCGGCAGGTTCGACACCGGGAGCGCGACCACGGCCAGCGCCACCGCCGAGCCCGCCGCGCTGGTGAGGATGAGCGTGTGCCGCGGCCACCGCCGCGCCATCCGGCCGAGGCCGAGCCTGGACAGGATCGAGGCTGCGGACCGCAGCGCCAGCAGCACGCCGACGACGGCGGGGGAGATGTCGCGGTCCTCGGCGATCAGCGGCAGGTACGCGGTCAGGAGGTCGACCGCGCCGAGCAGGGCGAGGCTGATGAACAGGCCGGGGACCATGCCGCGGCTGCGCAACATGGCCGGTATGCCGGGCGCGTCCCGGGGTTCTGTGGTTCTGCGGGTTTTGCGATGGCGCAGCAGGAGCAGACCGGCCGGAATGGCGCCCGCGGCGACCGCACTGGCGACCAGTGCGGCCACCGCGGTCTGGCCGAGCGCGGCGCCGCTCCCGGTCCCCAGCACCATCCCGGCGAGCAGCGGGCCGAACATCTGGCCCGCCGACACGGCCGCGGTGAACAACCCGAAGTAGCGGTCCAAATCGGACTCGGGCGCCGCCGACGCGATATAACCTTGCGCGCCGACCATGAACACGATGTGTCCGAAACCGAGGCACGCCGCCGCGGCGGCGACCCAGGGCAGGGCTGGTGACAGCGCGAGCGCGACCGGCCCGAGCACGAGCAGGGCGGTGCCCAGCACGAGCACCGGGGCGGTGCGGCCGGTCCGGTCCGCCAGCCGCCCGAGCGGCAGCGCGACGACCAGCGACAACACGGCGTAGGCGGCGGTGACCATGCCGACCGCGAGCCCGCCGCCGCCGAGCGCGATGGTGCGGTAGGACAGCAGCGGGCGCGCGAGGTTGAGGGCGGTCTGGCTGAGAACGGTGCAGACGAGCAGCGCGGCGATACCGGCCTGCCAGCCGGTTCCGCGGATCCGGGGTGCCGTGGCCCTCAGCCGCCGATGCGGTCGACGGGTGCGGTGAATGTGGCTTTCACTGCGGAATCGGCTGTGAAAGCCACATTCACGGCATCGGATGCTGCTCGCGAGCCGGTGGTTTTGCCGCGTTCGTTGCGGGCGGGGCGTGGCATCGGACTCCTGACGGATCAGCTCCAGCGGGCGGGGCTCGGGGTCAGATTTCGTGGGGGGGTGGCGGTGGGGCGGATTCCGAGCCGGGTGGCGGCCTTGGCGCCCAGGCTGGTGTCGATGTGCTGCAGCATCAGCGCGGAGGCCGTTTCGCCGTCGCCGGCGACGATGGCGTCGACCAGGCCCTGGTGTTCGGCGTGCTTCTGGTCCCGTTCGGCCTGGTCCCGCTCCACCTGCAACCCCACACGCCGGTAGCGGTCGGCCTTGTCCCACAGGCTGTCCAGCGTCTGGATCAGCAGCTCGTTGTGCGACGCGGTGTACAACGCGACGTGGAACCGGCGGTGCGCGATCAGGTCCTCGTAGCCCGGGTTCGACCCCAGCGGTTCGACCGCCCGCATCGCCTCGCGGATCTTCCGGATGTCCTCGCGGGTCCGGCGTTCGGCGGCGAGCGCGACCGCGAGCGGGTCCAGTGACCGCCGCAGTTCGAGCAGGTCGCGTGCTTCCTCCCCGGACAACTCGGTGACGTGCGCGTCCTTGTGCGCGCCGAGTTCGACGAACCCCTCGGACTTGAGCCGCCGCAGTGCCTCGCGCAGCGGGGTGGTGCTGATGCCGATGGTCTTCGCGAGCATCGCCTGGTTGAGCACCGCGCCCGGCGCGAACTCCCCGGAAAGGATCTTCTCGCGCATGGTCTGGTACGCGTAATCGCTCTTCGTCACGTACGGCTCGGCCGGTTCGGTCATGGCACCCCTCTCTCGCTGCTTATAACGTACCCGATCGCCCTTCACCTGGGACAACCAGGCCTCGCAAGCGCCAAGACAGCTAGACCGGGACTTGACGGATGTAGGTTATAACCTTCAGAGTCTGCCGCGACAGCAGTGCCGCTATCGCCAGAACCAGAAGAGGTGCCGGGATGACTACAGCGTCGAGACTGATCGGCGGACGGATCGCACGGGGGCTGACCGCGGTGGGGTCCGCCGCCGCGCTGGGCCTGGTCGCCGCGTGCGGTGGCGGTGGTGTCGCCCCCGAGCAGGCCGCGGAGAACCCGATCGCGGTCGAGCGGGTCCCGGACTACTACCCGGCCGAGTACACCCAGCTCATCGAGGGTTCGAAGGCCGAGGGCGGCACGCTGACCATCTACTCGAACACCGATCAGGAGAACTGGGCCCCGGTCTTCCGCGACTTCCAGAAGAAGTACCCGTGGATCACCGACATCCAGGCGAACAACCTCGATTCCGACGAGGTGTTCCAGCGCGTGCTGTCCGAACAGGCCACCGGCGGTTCACCGGCGGACATCCTGGTTTCCAACGCCGCGCAGGCCTGGGCGGAGTACGCCGGGCAACCGGACCGCCTGCTCGCCTACTCCTCACCCGAACTGCCCAAGCTGACCGAGTTCGCGCAGGTCCTGCCGAACGTCTACACGATGGCGACCGATCCGATGACGATCGCCTACAACACCTCGCTGCTGGAGAAGGCCCCGGCCAGTCTGGCCGAACTCGCCGAGATGGTCCGCCAGGACCCGCAGAAGTTCCAGGGCAAGATCACCACGCGCGACGTCGGTGGCGCGTTCGGCTTCACCGTCTCCAGCGCGTTCACCGAAGCCGCCCCGGAATCCTGGCGTGACCTGGAGACGCTGCTGCCGGCGGCCCGACCGGAAACCTCGTCCGGCACGCAGACCGAGAAGATCCTCGCGGGCGAGTACCTGGCCGGGTTCTTCATCTCCGGCGCACCCGCGTACCCGGTGGTCGACAACAGCGGCGGCCTGTTCCAGGTGGCCTTCCCGAAGGACAGCACGGTCGTGCTGCCGCGCGGCATCGGCATCACGCCGAAGGCACCGCACGCGAACACCGCGAAGCTGTTCCTGGACTTCGTGCTCTCCCAGGAGGGCCAGCGCGCGGTCGCCGAGGGCGGCCTGACCGCCTACCGGCCCGACGTCACCGCCGCGCCCGGGCTGCGCACCCACCAGGAGGTGGTCGACGCCGTCGGGGCGGAGAACGTGGTGGTGGCCAAGTACGAACTGACCCCGGAGGACGAGGTCAAGGCGTTCGTCGACCGCTGGAACGGCCTGCTGGGCCGCTGACCCGACGAGCAACGGAGCCTCCCATGCCTGTCCTGACCGAACCACCGCGCCCGGCACTGCCGACCCCGCGGTACCGGCGCCCGCTCGGCGCGAAACGCGAACTGTGGGTGCAGTACGGCGTACTGGCCTTCCTGGCCGTGCTCGTGCTCGCCCCGGTGGTGCCCACGCTGATCCAGTCCGTGCTCGACCGCCCCCTGTACGAAGCGGGCGGGATCTTCACCCCGGACAACTACGTCCGGCTGTTCACCGAAGCCGGATTCGGCAAGGTGGTGCTCAACACCGCGTTGTTCGCCGTGGGCACCACCGTGCTGACCCTGCTCATCGCGGTGCCGATGGCGGTGCTGGTGGTCCGGACGAGGCTGCCGTTCGGCCGGGTCTTCGCCGGCGCCATGCAGTGGCCGTTCTTCATCTCCTCGCTCATCCTCGGCTTCGGCTGGATCACCCTCTACGGCCCGGCCGGGTTCGTCAGCACCGCGGTGCGGGACTGGATCGGCGTGGTGCCGTGGAACCTGTACTCCATTCCCGGCATGGCGATCACCGAGGCGGTGGCACTGGCCCCGATCGCCTACGTGTTCTGCGCCAACGCCCTGCGCAAGTCCGACGCCTCGCTGGAGAGCGCCGCGCAGGTCTGCGGCGCCCGTCCGCTGCGGATCCTGTTCACCGTGGTCGTGCCGATGCTGCGGCCGCCGATGGTCTACAGCTCGATCCTGGTGTTCAGCATGTCGGTGGAAACGCTGAGCGTTCCGCTGCTCTACGGCCAGCCCGTCGGCATCAGCGTGTTCTCCACCTTCCTCTACACCAACGGACTGCAGTCGATCGATCCCGACTACGGCATCCTCGGTGCGGCTTCCACGCTGATCCTGGTGGTCACCGTCGGACTGGTCGCGGTGCAGGCGAAGCTGCTGAAGAACGCGCAGCGATTCGTTTCGGTCCGCGGCAAGGCGACCCGGCCCCGGCGGCTCGAACTGGGCTGGATCAAGTGGATCGGCGTCGCCGCGATCACGCTGTACGTGGTGTTCGGCGCGCTGCTGCCGATCGGCGGGCTGATCTTCCGGTCCTTCACCCGGGTGTTCACCCCGCTGCAGAACCCCTTCCAGACGCTCACTTCCGCCAACTACGAGCGGGTGTTCGGCTTCTCGGCGTATATCCAGTCCATTGGGAACAGTCTGATCGTGGCTGGAGTCGGCGCGCTGGCGGTGAGCCTGGTGGCGGTGCTCGCGGTGCTGGTGAGCAAGCGGTCCACGTTCCGGTACCGCAAGCTCGTCGAATACCTCGCGCTGGCACCGCAGGCGATTCCGGGCATCATCATCGGTATCGGGTTGTTCTGGGCCTTCGCCTACCTGCCGCTCGGGCTCGGCGGTCTGGTCCAGGGCACGCTGGTCGCGCTGATCATCGGTTTCGGCCTGCGGGCGCTGCCCTCGGGCTTCGGCTCCATCGCGCCCTCGGTGCTGCAACTCGGGCAGGAACTCGACAACGCGGCCCGGGTCTCCGGCGCGGACTGGGTGCGCACGTTTACCTCGGTGCTGGGCCGCCTGCTCACCCCGGCGTTCGCGGGCGCGGTCATCCTGACCTTCGTCACCATGCTCAAGGAGTACTCGCCGGCGATCTTCCTCGCCTCGGCCGAGTCCAACATCATCGGCACGACCATGCTCGAACTGTGGGTGCAGGGCAACACCGGCTCGGTGGCCGCGCTGGCCACCGTCCAGATCGCCATCACCGCCGCGTTCGTCGGTCTCGCCGGGCTACTCATGAAGGGGCACACCGATGCCTGAAGTTCGCGTCCAGCGGCTGCACAAGGAGTTCGGCACCACCACCGTGCTCAAGGAGGTCGACTTCACCATCCACGACGGGGAGTTCTTCACCCTGCTCGGGCCCAGCGGCTGCGGGAAGTCCACCACGCTCAACTGCATCGCCGGGCTGGAACGGCCCACCGGCGGGCGGATCTCGGTGGGGGACACAGTTTTTGTCGACTCCGGCGTCTTCCGCGCCCCCGAGGAACGCAATCTCGGCATGGTGTTCCAGTCCTACGCGCTGTGGCCGCACCTGACCATCGCCGGGAATCTCGCGGTCCCGCTGAAGATCCGCAAGGTGGCCAAGGACGAGCAGGAACGCCGGATCACCGACGCGCTGGACAAGGTCGGGCTCGCGCACCTGGCCGGTCGTTACCCGCACCAGCTCTCCGGCGGGCAGCAGCAACGCGTGGCGCTGGCCAGGGCGCTGGTGTACTCGCCGAGCGTGCTGCTGCTCGACGAACCGCTGTCCAATCTGGACGCCAAACTGCGGGAGCAGGCCCGTGCCTGGCTCAAGCGGCTGCAGACCGATCTCGGTATCACCACCGTCTACGTCACCCACGACCAGGACGAGGCGCTGGCCCTGTCCGACCGGATCGCGGTGATGAGCGAGGGCGAGATGCTGCAGATCGGCACGCCCCACGAGATCTACGAACGCCCGGCCGCCGCCGCGGTCGCCGCCTTCGTCGGCCGCTGCAACTTCCTGCGGGGCAAGGTCGAAAGCCACACCGGCGAGCGCGCCACCATCCGGCTCGACGCCAGCGGTGACCTCGTGACCGTCGAATCGGCGACCCCGGTCACCGTCGGGCAGGAGGTCACCGTGGCCATCCGCCCCGAGAAGCTCGACGTGGTGCCGGGCGAACACCCCGGCGAAAACCTCCTGTCCACCGAGATCCTCACCCGCTCCTACGTCGGTTCGCACTACGAGTACGACGTCAAGCTCGGCGACCACGTGGTGCAGGTCGAAAGCACCCAGCCGGGCCTGTCCGGCCGGGTCGGCCTCGCCTTCGATCCCGGCGTGGCCCTGCTCTACCCGGACGCCGCGCTGCCCTCGGACGACGCCGAGGAACTGCTCACCCTCCAGGTCTGACCCGTTGAAAGGCAACCCAGTGACCAACACCCCCTACCGCCTCGGTGTGCTGCACGGCGACGGCATCGGCCCCGAGATCGTGCCCGCCGCGGTGGCGATCGTCGACGCCGCGCTCGCCGCTTCGGGCGCCGAGCCGGTCGAATGGGTCGAGCTGCCGCTCGGCGCCTCGGCCATCGAGACGCACGGCGCGCACACCCCCGAGTCCACTTTGGACGAGCTGGCCGGGCTCGACGCCTGGCTGCTCGGCCCGCACGACAGCGTCTCCTACCCGGAGCCGTTCCGGTCCCAGCTCAACCCGAGCGGCACCATCCGCAAGCACTTCGGCCTGTTCGCCAACATCCGCCCGGCGAAGGCCTTCCCCGGTGGGAACGCCGTCGTGCCGGACACCGACCTGGTCATCGTCCGGGAGAACACGGAGGGCTTCTACGCCGACCGCAACACCCACGCGGGCACGGGCGAGTTCATGCCGAGCCCCGACGTCGCGATCGCGATGGGCATCATCACCCGCGCGGCGACCGAGCGGATCGCGCGCACGGCCTTCGAACTGGCCAAGGGGCGCGGCAAGAAGCTGACCATCGTGCACAAGGCGAACGTGCTCAAGCTGACCACCGGCCTGTTCCGCCGGGTCTGCCTGGAGGTGGCCGCGGACTACCCGGACGTGACCGTGGACGACTTCCACATCGACGCGATGACCATGAAACTGGTCCGCCGGGCCGACGAGTTCGACGTGATCGTCACCGAGAACATGTTCGGCGACATCCTGTCCGACCTGGCCGGTGAGGTCGCCGGCTCACTGGGCATCGCGCCCTCGGTGAACTCCTCCGACACCCACGCGATGGCGCAGGCCGCCCACGGTTCGGCACCCGACATCGCCGGGCGGAACGTGGCGAACCCGATCGCGATGGTGCTCTCCAGCGCGATGCTGCTGGAGTGGCTGGCCGCCAAGAACGACGACGCGCGCCTGCGCGACGCTGCAGCCCGCGTGGAGAACGGCGTGACCGCAACGGTTTCCGGCGGGACCAGCACCTCTGATCTCGGTGGTTCGGCGTCGACGACCGAGTTCACCGCCGCCGTGGTCGCCGCCATCTCGGCCGGGAAGGATCCTTCGTGACGCTCGTGGCCGTCGTCCACGCCACCGCCGCCGCGATGGCACCGGCGACGGCCGCTTTCGCCGACGAGTTCCCGGAAGCGCGGGTGCGGCACCTCCTCGACGACACGCTGATCACGGACGCCGAGCGCGCCGGCGGGCTCACCCCGCCGCTGCGCGCGCGGATGCGTTCGCTGATCGGCTACGCGCTCGACAGCGGGGCGGACGCGGTCCTGCTGAGCTGCTCGATGTACGGGCCCGTCGCCGAGGAATTCGAGGCGGCGCGGCCGGTGCTGTCCTCGGACGCGGCCTTGTTCGACGAAGTCGTGCGCCGGGCACCGAAGCGGGTGCACGTGCTGGGCCCGATCGAAGCCGGCACACGCGACACCGTCGATCGTCTACAAGCGACAGTCGGCGCGGCCACGGCCGTGTACGGCTCGGTGGTCACCGGGGCCAGGGACGCACTCGCCGCGGGGGACACCGGGCGGGCGGCCCGGCTGGTCGCCGAGACCGCCGCCCGGGACGTGGATCTGGTGCTGCTCGGGCAGTTCTCGCTCGCGCCCGCCCGTGACGCGGCGCAGGAACGGCTGGCCGTGCCGTTGCTCAGCCCGCCGCACCTGGCCGCGAACGCGCTCCGGTCCGCGCTCGGTTTCCCGGAGCGGACATGAGCACGCTCGTCGTGGGGTCCGAGCGCTTCCGCTTCCACCGCATCACCGGTCTCGCCCCGGCGGAGCTGCCCTACACCCTGCGGATCGTGCTGGAGAACCTGCTCCGCCACGGCAAGGACGAGCAGGTCGAGGCGCTGCTGCGGTGGGGCGCGCCGGACGTGCACGAGAACGCGGTCGACCTGCACCCCGCGCGGATCTTCCTGCACGACACCAACGGCGTGCCCGTGCTCGCCGACATCGCCGCCATGCGGCACGCCATGGCCGGGCTCGGCGGCGACCCGGCGCGGGTCAATCCGGCGATCCCGGCGGAACTGGTGATCGACCACTCGGTGATCGCCGACTTCTTCGGCAGGCCGGACGCGCTGGCCCGCAACGTCGAGATCGAGTACGGGCGCAACGCCGAGCGGTACCGGTTCCTCAAGTGGGGTCAGCAGAACCTGGAGAACTTCGCGGTCGTGCCGCCGGGCACCGGGATCATGCACCAGGTCAACCTCGAACACCTCGCGCGCGTGGTGGTGACCGAGGACGGCTGGGCGTATCCCGACGTCTGCCTCGGCACCGACTCGCACACCACGATGGTCAACGGGCTCGGGGTGCTCGGCTGGGGCATCGGCGGCATCGAAGCCGAGGCCGCCATGCTCGGCCAGTCGCTGTCCATGCTGGTCCCGCCGGTGGTCGGGGTCCGCCTGCGGGGTGCGCTGCCCGAGGGCACGACCGCGACGGATCTGGTGCTGACCATCACCGAACTGATGCGTGCGCACGGGGTGGTCGGCAAGTTCGTCGAGTTCTCCGGTCCCGGGGTCGCGGCGATCGGGCTGGCCGACCGGGCCACCATCGCGAACATGAGCCCGGAGTTCGGCTCGACCTGCGCCTACTTCCCGATCGACGAGGAAACGCTGCGGTACCTGCGGTTCAGCGGCCGGTCCCCGGAGCGCGTGGCGCTGGTCGAGGCGTACGCGAAGGAACAGGGCCTCTGGCACGAACCGGACCGCACGCCCGCCTACTCCGAAACGATCGACCTGGACCTGGGCACCGTCGTGCCGTCGCTGGCCGGGCCTCGCCGTCCCCAGGACCGGGTCCGGGTCGACCAGGTGAAGGACAGCTTCCGGCGGGACCTGGGCGCACCACCCGGGGAAGCCGTGCCGGTGGTGCTGGACGGCCGGGAGCACCGGCTGGGGCACGGCGCGGTCGCCATCGCGGCGATCACCTCGTGCACCAACACCTCCAACCCGGCGGTGATGGTGGCGGCGGGCTTGCTGGCCCGCAACGCCGTCGAGGCCGGGCTGCGCAGCAAGCCGTGGGTCAAGACCAGCCTCTCGCCGGGGTCGCGCGTGGTCACCGAGTACCTGCGGGAGGCCGGGCTGACGCCGTACCTGGACGAACTGGGCTTCCACCTCACCGGATTCGGCTGCATGACCTGCATCGGCGCCTCCGGTCCGCTGATCGACGAGGTGACCGCGGCGGTGGACGAGCACGGCCTGGCCGTCGCCGCGGTGCTGTCCGGCAACCGCAACTTCGACGGCCGCGTCAATCCCGACGTCCGGTTGAACTACCTCGCCTCACCGCCGCTGGTGGTCGCCTACGCGCTGGCGGGCACGATGGACCTCGACCCGCTCACCGAGCCGCTGGGCACCGGGCCGCAGGGCGATCCGGTGTACCTGCGTGACATCTGGCCGTCATCGGCGCAGATCCGCGAGGTGGTGGACGGGAGCCTGCGGCGGGAGATGTTCACCGAGGTCTACCGCGACGTGTTCGCCGGGGACGAGCGCTGGCGCGCACTCGACGCACCCGCCGGGGAGACCTTCAGCTGGGACGAGGACTCCACCTACCTCCGGCGTCCGCCCTATTTGGACGCAATGAGCGCGGAACCCGCGCCGGTCGAGGACGTGCTCGGGGCGCGCGTCCTGGTCCGTCTCGGTGATTCCGTGACCACCGACCACGTCTCCCCGGCGGGCGCGATCCCGCCCGGCACGCCCGCCGGTGAGCACCTCACCGGGCTCGGGGTGACGCGGTTCGAGCTGAACACCTACGCCTCCCGCCGCGGCAACCACGAGGTGATGATGCGCGGCTGCTTCGCGAACGTGCGGTTGCGCAACCAGCTCGTCCCCGGCCGGGAAGGCGGCAGCGCGCTGGCTCCGGACGGGACGGTGACCAGCGTGTACGACGCCGCGCTCGCGCACCGGGGGACTCCGCTCATCGTGCTCGCGAGGCGTGACTACGGCACCGGTTCTTCCCGCGACTGGGCGGCGAAGGGGCCCGCGCTGCTCGGGGTGCGCGTGGTGCTGGCGGAATCCTTCGAGCGGATCCACCGGTCCAACCTCATCGGCATGGGGGTGCTGCCGTTGCAGTTCACCGCTGGGGAGTCGGCGGAGAGCCTGGGGCTGACCGGGCACGAAACCTTCGACATCCGCGGTCTCGCGGGTGCCGAACCGGGCCACTACCCGAAAACGGTGACGATCGACGCCGATGGATGCGTGTTCGAAGCGATCGTCCGGCTCGACACCGTGCGGGAGCAGGAATACCACCGCCACGGCGGCATCCTCCCGTTCGTCCTGCGTGATCTTCTGACTGCCGAAGGGAATTCCCGCCGATGATCCCGATCGCCGCGTTGAGAACCGCGGGCACGCGCATCCTGGAGGCGGTCGGCGTTCCGCACGATGACGCTTCGCTGGTGAGCGACAGCCTGGTCACCGCGGACCGCTGGGGCCACCCGTCACACGGCATGCTGCGCCTCGGCTGGTACGTCGCGCGCCTGCGCTCGGGCGCCATGCGGGTCACGGAACCGCGTCTGGTGGGCGGATTCGGTGCGGTGGCGGTGCTCGACGGCGCCGACGGGATCGGGCAGGTCGTCGCCGAACGGGCGTGCTCGCTCGCCGTCGAACGCGCGGGGGAGCACGGCGTGGGGGTGGTCGCGGTGCGCGACAGCAATCACTTCGGGACCGCCGCCTACTGGACGCGGCGGATGGCCGCGGCGGGCTGCGTCGGCATCCTGACCACCAACGGGAGTCCGGCGATGGCGCCGTGGGGTGGGCGGGAGAAGACGGTCGGCGCCAACCCGTGGTCGATCGCCACGCCCGGGGGTGCGCACGGCCCGGTGGTGCTCGACCTGGCGAACACCGGGGTGGCCAGGGGGAAGATCTACGCCGCGTTGCAGCGGGATGAGTCCATTCCGGACACCTGGGCGCTGGACGCCGGCGGGCGGCCCACCACCGACCCGCGCGCGGCGATCGACGGCCTCCTCGCGCCGATGGCCGGGCACAAGGGCTACGCGATCTCGTTCCTGATGGACGTGCTGTCCGGGGTGCTGACCGGGAGTTCGTACGGCACCGGGGTCACCGGGCCGTACGTGCCGGACGTGCGTTCCGGGTGCGGGCACCTGGTCCTCGCCCTGCGTGTCGACGCGGTGCTCGACCCGGACGAGTTCGCCACGCGGATCGACGACCTCATCAGCACGACCAAGGCGGTACCGCTCGCGCCAGGTGCCGAGGAGATCTTCTACCCCGGCGAAATCGAGAACCGCGCGGAGGCGGCCGATTCGGTCGTCCTGCCCGCGAAAACGCTGGCGGAACTGCACGAACTGGCGGCGTCGTGCGGGGTTGAGCTCGACCTGCCGGCCGGTTAGCCGTCCGCGAGATGTTCCCGGCGCAGGCGGTCCATCAGTGCTCGCACGGCATCGGGGCCGCCTGCCACCAGGGCGTCGAACCGGTCCCACTCGGGTGGGGCGTCGGCGGGCCGTCCGAAGCGGGGGGGTGTCCCTATGAGTTTGTCAAGCGGCTGCTGCGGCGTGGGTTGGTTCGGGGTGTCGGTAGCGGGCTCCGTTTCGGAGCATGGCGTAGAGGACGTCGCAGCGTCGTCGGGCGAGGCAGATGAGGGCGGCGTTGTGTTTCTTGCCCTCGGCTCTCTTGCGGTCGTAGTAGGCGCGGCTGGTCGGGTCGTGCAGTGCGGCGAAGGCGGCGAGGAAGAACGCGCGTTTGAGTTTGCGGTTGCCGGTGCGGGCGGGGTGTTCGCCTTTGATGCTGGTGCCCGAGGTGCGGGTGACCGGGGCGATGCCGGCGTAGGCGGCCAGGTGGGCGGAGCTGGCGAAGTTGGAGGCGTCGCCGATTTCGAGCAGGATGCGGGCGGCGGTCCTGATCCCGATGCCGGGCATCGAGGTCAGGACCCCGGCAAGAGGGTGCGCATCGAGAATCTCCTCGACCTCGGTGGCGAGTTGTGTGCGTTGCTGGAGCACGGTTTTGAGGCTGTCGGCGAGTCTGGGCAGCACGGTGTCCGCGGCGGTGGTTCCGGGGACGGTGACGGTTTGCTCGTCCAGTGCGTCGAGGATCGCGGTGACGAGTGTGTCGCCCATGCGCGGGGCGTGAACCTTCGCGATGGCAGTGAGTTTGCGGCGCCCGGCCTTGCGGATTCCGGTGGGGCCACCGCAACGGGACAGGATTTCCAGGACCGCCGGATGACTGATCTTCGGGCCGATCGCGCGTTCGAGGGCGGGGTGGACGCCGGTGAGCAGCCCGCGGATGCGGTTGGCGATCCGGGTGGCTTCGCCGGCCAGGTCGTCGTCGAAGCCGACCAGCACTTCCAGCTCGGCCAGGGTGTCGTCCCCGACGTCGACCGGGCGCAGCGTGTGCGGCAGCGAGCGGGCCGCGTCGGCGATGATGAACGCGTCGCGAGCATCGGTTTTGGCCTTGCCCGGGTAGAGATCGGCGATGCGGCGCATCGCCAGCCCGGGCAGATAGGCGACTTGGTGACCGGCTGCGCGGGCGACGGCGACCGGCAGCGCGCCGATCGTGGCTGGCTGATCAACCACGACCAGCAGCGGACCGAGCTGGGCGAGCTTGTCGAACAACGCGCGAAGTTTGGGTTCGCTGTTGGGCAAGGGCCCGTCATGCAGCCGCTTGCCAGCCGGATCCAGGCCCACCGCGTGGTGGCTGCCCTTGCCGACGTCAAGGCCGAGGAACACGCCGAAACTGCTGGTCATGCACGGTTCTTTCGTCCGTCGCGGGTGGTCGCCGGTCAGGCATCGATGGCCGGCACCCACGTTACGACGAGACCTGCCCTGCGGGCGGCCGTGTCCCTATTCAGCGGTCCCTCGATGCCGCCAGGCCCGGTGACACCACCCCCCGGATCATGGACTCGACTGGGGGCATCAGTCATGCCGAACCTGGCGACCACAGCTCCTTGATCAGGAACTACGAAAAAGGTAACGGGGCAATTCGACCGTGCGGTTGATGGGAAACACCCGATCGCGAGACGCTGGTACCCACCCATTCCGCTCGGGCGAGGAGCACGATGTCCCGGTTGGTCGCGCAGATGTTCATCAGCCTCGACGGTGTCGTGCAGGCACCCGGCGATCCCGGCGAGGATCGGTCCGGTGGGTTCCGGCACGGCGGCTGGCACCTGCCGTACCACGACGCGGCGGTCCACGCCTGGGTCGAGCGCAACAACGACAACGCCGCCGGGTACCTGATCGGCCGCCGGACCTACGACTTCTTCAAGGACCACTGGCCGGCCGCCACCGAGGAGTCCGTCGGCTCGCTCGCCCGGCAGATGAACGAGAAGACCAAGTGGGTGGTGTCCGCCACCCTCGACGAGCCGACCACCTGGGCTCACTGCAAGACCACCGCCATGCCCGACTCGCGGCGCGCCGTCGACGAGCTGATCGGCGCCGTCGGCGGCGACCTCCTGCTGCTGGGCAGCACCCAGCTCCTCGGCAGCCTGCTCACGGCGGGGCTGGTCGACCGGCTGCACCTGGTCCTCGACCCGATCGCGCTCGGACAGGGCGCACGGCTCTTCCCGCTCGACGGCACCACGCGGTGGAACCTGGTCGAAAACCAGTCGACGGCGAGCGGGGCGGTACTGCTCACCTACGACGCGGCGGCCTGACCCGGGACTCCCCGCAGTCCGGCGACCTGCTCCGGGCGAGCAGCAGCGCCGCTGCCCGACCGGTCGGGCACGATCACCCGCCCGTCGGCAAGTCCCTCGCGACCTCGGCGAGCCGGGTGATGCCGCGCCGGATGGCGGGTTCGTTGAGCGTGGCGTACCCGAAGATCAACCCGCCGCGTTCAGGGCGTTCGAGGTAGTACTGCGCGAGGCCCGCGATACCGACACCGTGCGCGGCGGCCGTCGCGACCACCGCCGCCTCGTCCCAGTCCGGCGGTAGCCAGGTCACCAGGTGCAGCCCGGCCGAGATGCCCGCCGGTTCGAGTTCGGGCAGGAACTCCCGCAGCGCACCCAGGAGCGCGTCGCGGCGACGCCGGTAGACCGGGCGCATGCGCCGCAGGTGGCGGTCGAACTCCCCGCGGGCGAGGAAGTCGGCGAAGGCCAGCTGGTCCATCACCGGCGAACCCCGGTCGGCGACCACCTTGGCCTCGGCGACCGGGCCGACGAGGTGCGCGGGCAGCACGAGCCAGCCGAGCCGCAACCCCGGCGCCAGCGTTTTGCTCGCCGTACCCGCATACGCGACCTGCTCGGGTGCCAGTCCTTGCAGGGCACCGATCGGCGCGCGGTCGTAGCGGTACTCGGTGTCGTAGTCGTCCTCGATCACCAGCGCGCCGGTGCGGTTAGCCCAGCGCACCACGGCCGCGCGCGCGTCCGCGGCCAGCACTCCGCCGGTCGGCCACTGGTGCGACGGGGTGAGCACGAGCGCGTCGGCGTGGGTCCGGTCCAGCTCCGCCACGTCGATGCCGTCGGGTCCAACCGGGATGCCGACCACGGACATGCCCAGTGCGGCGGCGATCGGCCGGGTGTCGTCGTCGGCCGAAGGGTCCTCCACGGCGATCCGCTTCGCACCCGCGGCGGCGAGCACCTGCAGCAGAAGCGCGAGCCCCTGGGCGTACCCGTTGCAGACGACCACGCGGTCCGGCGTGGCCGCGGTGCCCCGCACGCGGTTGAGGTAGTCGCTCAGCGCCAGGTGCAGCTCCGGCACCCCGCGCCCGTCGAGGTAACCGAAGCGGTCCGCCGGGATTTCGGTGAGCACGCGGCGGATCGAGCGCAGCCAGGCGGCGCGCGGGAAGCTCGACACGTCGGCCCGCCCGTAGCCGAAGTCGATCGCGGGCGCGGCCGGCCGGACCGCCCGCGGTGCCGGTCGTGGTGCGGTCCGCGCCCCCGCCGCGACCTCGGTGTAACCCCCGGACCGGCTCGCCAGGTACCCCTCGGCCACCAGCTGCTGGTACGCCTCGACGACCACCCCGCGCGACACGCCGAGGTCGGCGGCCAGCGCGCGGGTGGGCGGCAGGGCCGTGCCGAGCGGCAGCCGCCCGGACTGGACGCCCTCCCGGATGGCGGTGCCCAGCTGTCGGTGCAGCGGTACCTTCGCTTCGCGGTCGAGCCGGACCAGCAGCTCGGCAGCCGGCGAATTGGTCCTGGATCGCGACATGGAATTGGACGTTAGACTCCGGACCGATTCCGGTCACGCTGGTTCCATGACCACTACCGAAACCGCCTTCGACGGCCAGTTCCTCCAGCCCGGCGACGCCGGCTACGACCAGGCCAGGACCGTGTGGAACGCGATGGTCGACCGGCGGCCCCGCCTGATCCTGCGCTGCGCCACGGTGGCCGACGTGGTGCGTGCCGTGCGCCTCGCCCGCGAGCGCGACCTGGAGATCGGCGTCCGCTGCGGCGGGCACAGCGGGCTGGGCCTTGCCGTGCCCGAGGACGGGCTGATGATCGACCTGACCCCGCTGAACGGCGTGCGCGTCGAGGGCCGCCGGGCCCGCGTCGGCGGCGGCGCCCTGCTCGGCGAACTCGACCGCGCGGCGCAGCGCCACGGGCTGGCCACCACCGCGGGCAACGTGTCCCACACCGGCGTCGGCGGGCTCACCCTCGGCGGTGGCATGGGCTGGCTCGCCCGGCAGTACGGGCTCGCTTGCGACAACGTGCTGTCGTTCCAGGTGGTCACCGCCGAGGGCGCGGTCGTCCGGGCCAGCGCGACCGAGAATCCCGAGCTGTTCTGGGGTTTGCGCGGGGACGGCGGCAATTTCGGCATCGTCACCGAGTTCGAGTTCGCGCTGCACGCGGTGGGTACGCGGGCGCTGGTCGCGGAGTACGACTTCCCGGTCGAACGCGCCGCGGCGGCCATGCGGACCTGGCGCGATCTGAGCCACGAAGCGCCCCGGCAGGCGACCTTTACCGCGTCACTGGGGAAGAAGCTCGAAGTCGGGTTCGTCTGGGTCGGTGACCCGGCGGCCGCCCAGCCGCTGCTGCACCGGATGCGCGCGCTCGGGCACCCGCTGGAAAGCCGCGTTCGTGAACTGTCCTATTTGGACCTCCAGCAGCGGGACGACCAGACCGGCCGCCACGCGCTTCGCCGTTACTCGAAGGCCCACTACCTGCCCGAGCTCTCCGACGCCGCGATCGACGCGTTCCTGTCCCGTGGCGTGGACGACCCGCGGCTGCCGGGCCTGCCCAACGCGAGCCTCCAGGCCTACGGCGGTGCGATCGCCGACGTGGCCGACGAGGACACCGCATTCGGTTACCGCGGCACGAAGTTCGAGTACGGCACGGGAATCGGCTGGACCGACCCCGCCGAGGACGAGGCGCGGATGGCCGCCGCCCGGCGGAGCGCCCGCGCCCTCGAACCGTTCGCGCACGGCGTGTACTTCAACTCCCTGAGCGACGACCGGATCCAGCGCGCCTTCCCGCCGGCGAAACTCGCCCGGCTCACCGCGCTCAAGCGCGTCTACGACCCGCAGAACGTGTTCCACCTCAACCCGAACATCGATCCGCGGGGTTGACCCTGACGCAGGGTCAACCTTCCAGCCTGGTGGTATGACCATTCACCATGACGGCGTGACGATCCCGGTGTCCCGCGGCGGGCGCGGGCGTCCGCTCGTGCTGTGCCCCGGGCTGCTCACCACGCAGGACGACCTGCGCGAGCTGATCGAGCTGCTGCGCCTCGACCACGAGGTGGTGAGCTTCGACCTCCGGGGCCACGGCCGTTCTTCGCCCGGTTCCCGGTACACCTTCGACGCGTTCCTCGGCGACCTCACCGCGGTGCTCGCGACGCTGGACGAGCCGCCCCTGCTCGTGGGGCACTCGCTGGGTGCGGATCTCGCCGTGCACCACGCCACCGAGCACCCGGTCGCCGGACTCGTGCTGATCGACGGGGCGAACCCGGTGCCCTCGCCGTTCCTCGGCCCGGAGGACCTGCCGGAGTTCCGGGCGATGGCCGCGGAACTGGCCGTCGGCCAGGCACTGAGCGCGGCGGACATCCTCGACCTGAACCTGGAGATCGACGCGGTGCGGGGCAGCATCCTCGACCGGTTCCGGCGGCTGGACTGCCCGGTCACGATGATCATGTCGTCCTCGATGGCGGGCGAGGGCGGCCGTGCCGCGTGGCGGAACCAGAACTGGCGCGCGGGGATCGAGCGGCTCACGCGCGAAGTGCCGTCCGTCGTCACGCACTGGCTCGACGCCGGTCATGGGCTCGTCGTCACGCACGCACGGGAGATCGCGCGGATACTGGCCCGGTGTTGACCATCGGCGAGCTGGCGGCGTACGCGGGGGTGACGGTGCGCGCGGTCCGGCACTACCACGCGAAGGGGCTGCTGGCGGAGCCGGAACGCGACCACTCCGGCTACCGGCGGTACGGCGCCGGGGCGGCGGTCGAGCTGATCAAGATTCGGACCCTCGCCGACGCCGGGATCCCGCTGGCGCGCGTGCGGGAACTGCTCGACGCCGATCCCGGCGAGTTCGCCGTCGCGGTCGCCGACATCGACCGACGGCTCGAGGAGGAGATCGAGGAACGGAAGCGGCACCGCGAGCGGATCGCCCGGCTCACCGCCGGTGACCACCTGGTCCTGCCGCCGGAGGTGGTCGACCTGCTCGACCGGCTGCGGGCACTCGGCGTCGACGAGCGCATCGTCGGCGTCGAACGGGACGGCTGGATCCCGCTGGCCGCGCACTCGCCGAACCGGATCCCGGAGTGGGCGGCGCGCAAACGCGCCCAGCTCGGTGACCTCGTGGACTTCTACCTGATCCTGGGCCAGGCCCTCGATGGTGACGAGTCGCAGCTGCCGGGTCTGGCCGACCAGCTGGCCGCCCACCTCACACGGCTGGGCGAGGCCTACGTCGACGACACCGATCTGCCGCCGCCGTTCGCGGAACTGATGGACGCACTGGCTTTCGACGCCGCTCCACCGGCGCGCCGCCTGATCGCGTTGCTGCGCGAACGCGGCTGGACCGGCTGGACCAAGGTCGAACGCGTCACCTGACCAGCAGGCAGAAGGGACGCCATCGCCGTGAAGGCAGCATCAGGGGCGAGGTGTCCGCCCGCAGGTGGTGCCGGGTCAGGGCGAGGTGTCCGCTTGCAGGCGGCGCCGGGTGTTGCCGAGGTGGACGCGCAGGGCGGCTCGCGCGGTTTCGGCGTCGCCCGCCTGGATGGCGGCGGCGATGTTGTCGTGTTCCGAGCGCACCCGGTCGACGTGGGCGCTGTCGGTGAGCGAGTACGCGTCACCGAGACCGCTGCGCGGCAACATGATCATCATCGGCCCGAGCGCGTCCAGCAGTTCCAGATAGAAGCGGTTGCCGCTGGCAGCGGCGATCGCGCGGTGGAAGGCGAAGTCGGCCTCCACCACGGTGTCGGCGCCGGCCGAAGCGAAGGCCGCGCGGGCCTTCTCGATCGCTTTCGCGCTGCGGGCCCCGACCCGGGTGGCGGCCAGCGCCGCGGCCTCCGACTCGACGCCGATCCGGAAGTCCAGCATCGCGAGCACGTCGGAGTGGTGGCGGAGCTCGCCGCTGTCGAGCCGGAACGGGGTGGCCTCCGGCACCGCGAGCACGAAGGAACCGCGTCCCTGGTGGGTTTCGACCAGCCCTTCCGCCTGCAGCCGGGTCACCGCCTCCCGCGCGGTGCTCCGAGAGACGCCGTAGGTGTCGATGAGCTCCTTCTCCGACGGCAGCCGGGCACCGGGCGACAGGTCGCCGGAAACGATCCGCGCCTTCAGTCCGTCGACGACGCCCAGTGCGAGCGAAGCGGTCACCACGCGAACGCCATGGTCGACTCGGGTCCTTCCCGGTAGCTTGTCGGATGAGTGGGAACTTATCGCACGAGTTGGAGGTCCGCCAGTGAGCCAGCACCCGCGCCGCCGGATTCCGCGCTGGAGCGACGTCGAACCGTTCCTGCGGCGCCCGCCCCGCCCGGGCGCCCGCCCCGACGCCGTGGACCGGCGGCTGGCCCGGTGCATCACCATCAGCGACCTGGCGAAACGGGCGAAGCGCCGGGTGCCCGGCCCGGTCTGGGACTACGTGCACACCGGCGCCGAGGAGGAGGTCACGCTGCGCCGCAACCGGGAGGCCTTCGAACGGGTCGAGTTCAGCCCGCGTGCCTTCGAACAGGTCGGTGAACCCGACCTGCGCACCACCATTCTCGGCAAGCCCGCCACGTCGCCGTTGTTCATGGCGCCCACCGGGTACAGCCGCCTGAGCCACCACACCGGCGAGCTCGCGGTGGCGGCGGCCGCGGCGGCGGCCGGGGTGCCGTACACGCTGTCCACCTACGCCACCACCTCGATCGCGGACGTGGCGAAGGTCGGCGGCCGCAATTGGTTCCAGTTCTACGTGATGCGCGATCGGGCGGTGAGCCGCGAACACGCCGAGGAAGGGCGCCGGCAGGGGTTCGAGGCCGCGGTGCTCACCATCGACACGGCGCTCACCGGCCTCAAGGCGAGCGACCTGCGCAACGGGTTCTCCGTCCCGCCAAGGCTCACCGCCCGCACCCTGGCGGGCTTCGCGCGTCGCCCGGTTTGGGTGGCGAACACGCTGACCACCGATCCGCTGCGGTTCGCGACTTTCCCGGCCGGTTCGGAGTACGGCGTGTGGGGCGCGTCGAACCACCTGCGCGAACCGCACCTGCGCCCGGCGGATGTGGCCTGGCTCAAGGACTTGTGGGGCGGGCCGGTGGTGGTCAAGGGCGTGCTGTCGGTGGCGGACGCGATCGCCGCGGTCGACGCCGGTGCCGACGCGATCCAGCTGTCCAACCACGGCGGCCGCCAGCTCGACCGCTCGCCGGTGCCGCTGGAACTGCTGCCCCGCGTGGTCGACGCGGTCGGGGACCGCGCCGAGGTCTACCTCGACTCCGGGGTGCGCAGCGGTGCGGATGTGGTGGCAGCGCTGGGTTTCGGTGCTCGCGCGGTGGGCATCGGGCGCGCCTACCTGTACGGCCTGATGGTGGGTGGCCGTCGTGGTGTGGACCGCTGCCTGGACATCCTCACCTCCGACATGAAGCGGACCATGGCGCTGCTCGGCACCGCGGACGTCGGCGCGATCGGCGCGGAGCACGTCGGGTTCGTCCCTCGTGGGAGCTACGCGCAGGTGCCCCCGCTGAGGTGACGATCCCGGGCCCGCGGCTCACTAGCGTCACGGGCATCCGATCGATCGTCCACTCAGGAGGGTTTCATGATCCGCACCGGTGCGCTGGCGCTGACCTGCGCCGCGGCAGCCGTGGCGCTGGCGGGCTGTGACGAGGCGAGCGCGAACCTGCTCACCGGCACGGCGAAGATCCAGGTCGACGGCAAGGCGGTGAACGTCTCGTGCTCGGGTGCCTCCGAGCACCGGCCGACGATCATCCTCCTGCACGGTGGCGGGGACGCGCTGGACAAGTTCGCCGCGCTCCAGGGCAGGCTGGCGGAGAAGGACCGGGTCTGCTCCTACGACCGGCTCGGCGCCGGTGCCAGCGACCAGCCCGCCGGGCCGCAGACCTTCGAGAGCACCGGGAAGGTGCTGACCGGGGTGATCGACCAGGTGGCCGGGGGCGGGCCGGTGGTGCTGGCCGGGCACTCGCTGGGCGGGCTGATCGCGGGCCGGTACGCGCCGGACCACCAGGACAAGGTCGAGGGGCTGGTCCTGCTGGACGCGACGTCGCCGAGCCAGAGTGCCGATCTCGTCGAGGAGATCCCCGCCTCCGCCACCGGCATGGGACCGCAGCTGCGCGACCAGACGCTGGGCATCCTGAGCGGGCAGAACCCGGAACAGCTTTCGACGCCGGACGGCATGGTCGCCTCCGCCGGGGACATCCCGGTGGAGATCATCTCGCACGGCAAGCAGTACCTCGGTGCCGTTCCCGAATTCGGGCCCGGCCTGGAGCGCCGGTGGACGGAGGGCCAGCAGAAGTGGGCCGCGCTGTCCACCAACAGCAAGGTGAGCACCGCGGCGAACAGCGAGCACTACATCCACCTCGACGAGCCGGAGGTGGCGATCCAGGCCATCCAGCGCGTCGCCGACCAGATCGCCGAGAACATGTGAGCCGCTCAGGTGACCAGGCCGTGGCGGTAGGCGTAGACCACGGCCTGGACCCGGTCGCGGAGACCGAGTTTGGCCAGGATCCGCGAGACGAACGTCTTCACCGTCTCCTGGCTGATCACCAGTGTCCCGGCGATCTCGCTGTTCGACAGCCCGTCCGCGATCAGCCGCAGCACCTCCAGCTCGCGCGGCGTCAGCGCCTCGTGCGAGGTCGCCTCGGCGGGGCGGATCCGGGTGGCGTACGCGCCCACGAGCTGCCGGGTCACCTCCGGCGCCAGCAGCGCGGAGCCACCGGCCACGGTCCGGATCCCGTGCAGCAGCTGGGCGGGCGGCGCCTCCTTGAGCAGGAACCCGCTCGCCCCCGCGCGCAACGCCCGGTAGACGTACTCGTCCAGGTTGAACGTGGTCACCACGAGCACCTTGACCGGGTCCGCCACCCCGGCCCCGGCCAGCAGGCGGGTGGCCTCGATCCCGTCGAGCACCGGCATGCGCACGTCCATCACCACCACGTCCGGGCGCAGGCGGCCGGCCAGTTCCACCGCCGCCCGCCCGTCCCCGCACTCGCCCGCCACCTCGAGATCGGGCTGGGCGTCGATGATGGTCACCAGTCCGGTGCGGATCAGCACCTGGTCGTCGCAGACCAGGACCCGGATCGGCGCGGTCACGACGGGCTGCCCGCGGGGATCCGCGCCCGCACGTGGAAACCGCCTTCGTCGCCGTGGCCCGCGCTGAAGTCGCCGCCCAGCACGTCGACGCGTTCGCGGAGCCCGTCGAGGCCGCGCCCGCTGCCGCCGGGGGAGCCGTCCGGTGTCCCGTGGCCGTCGGTGCTGACCTCCACGGTGATCTCCTCGATCCCGTGGTGCACCTGGACCGAGGTGCGGCTGCCGTGCGCGTACTTGAGCGCGTTCGTCAGCGCCTCCTGCACCACGCGGTAGGCCACCGGACCGGCGTGGCCGGTGGCCGTCGCCGGCGTGCCCCGCTCGCTGAACTCCACCGGCTGCCCGGCCTGGCGCGTCCGCTCGACCAGCGTGCGGAGCCCGGTCGCGGACGCCGTGCCGGGGTCGAGCAGGTCGAGCAGGTGCCGCAGGTCGGTCAGCGCCTCCCGCCCGGTGTCGGTGACCGCGGTCAGGGTCTGGTCCAGGCGGTCCGGCGTGGTGGTCAGGTACCGGGCCGATTCGGCCTGCACCACCATCGCCGTCACGTGGTGGGTGACCACGTCGTGCAGTTCACGGGCGATGCGGGTGCGTTCGGCGGTGCGGGTCTCCTCGGCGACGCGGCGGCGGCGCTCGGCTTCGGCGGCCCGGTTGGCCCGCAGCCACGACCCGATGCCCCAGACCAGGCACAGCGCGAGGTAGAAGGTGACGTACCCGGCCGGCGACTCGGTCCCGCCGAGCAGGTGGAGGGCGACCGCCAGCGGCACGTAGGCCGCGGAGAACAGCGCCGCCGCGAGGTGCCGCCGCCGTTCCGACCTGGATCCCAGGTTCAGCACCGCGATGGCCAGCGCGGTGCCCGCGAACGAGTGGTACCCGCGGAGCTGGTCGACGGCGAAGCCGAGCGACACCACCACCAGCGCGGCGACCGGCCACCGGCGGCACGCCGCGAGCGGGGCGCACTGCAGCGCGATCGCCACCACGGCCAGCAGGTCGTAGGGCCGGGCGGGCAGCCCGCCGAGCACCGTGCCGTGGCTGTGCAGCGAGGGCACCAGCGAGCCGGCGAACAGCGCCAGCCCGACGACGAGGTGGCCGCGCGCCACCCCGAACCGGCGAAGGGACTCCGGGACGCGCCGAAGAGTGACCACGGGAGAACCTTAGTGGGGGCGCGGAACCCGCCCGCCTCAAGCCCCACCGCCGCCCGTCGGTAGTCCACATAGGACAGATTTACCCCCGGGTGCCGGGTTTCTGGTAGCTTGCGACTGTGCGTGTCCGATCGGCTACCCCGTGGCGCCTGCTGGTGACCGCGGTCCTCTGCGGCTTGCTGACCTTCGCGGGTCTGCACGCCGACGCCACCGACGGCGCGCACTCCCTCGGCCACGACGCGCCCGCCGCCGCGGCCACCGCGCCCGGGCCGAGCTGCGCCCACGACCCGGGCCCCGCCGAGCCCGAGCACGGGCACCCGTCGGCGGCCCAGGGCCGGGCCTCGATCCGGGACGACAACGGGCCGATCGTGCCGGTGAGCACGGTCCCGCCGGTCTCGGTGTTGTTCACCGCCGCCGAACCGGGGCCCGCCGGAACCGGCCGCACCGGCGCCGAACGCGCCGGGTGGCCCCTGCTGATCAGTCTGTGCGTGTCGCGGACGTGAGCCGGTGCCCGCGCACCGAACTCACCGGCACCACTGACTGAAAGCCGAGAAACTCCCTTGCTCACGAAGAAGAACGCGGGCGCTTTCGCGCGCCCGGAAAACGGTACGCACGGCTCGCCCGCCCTGCTCGTCGGCGACACCCCGGTGCTGTGGGTCGAAGACCTGCTCGGCACCACCGGCCGCGGGTTCTGGGCCAAGCTGGAGGGGATGAACCCCGGCGGCATGAAGGACCGCCCGGCGCTGCACATGGTCGAGAAGGCGAAGGAACGCGGGGACCTGCGGGCGGGCGCGCCCATCGTCGAATCCACCAGCGGCACCCTCGGGCTCGGCCTGGCGCTGGCCGGCGCCGCCCACGGCCACCCGGTGACCCTGGTCGCCGATCCCGGGCTGGAACCGATCGTCCGGCACCTGCTGCTCGCCTACGGTGCCGAGGTCGACCTGGTGGAGCGGCCGCACCCGGCCGGGGGCTGGCAGCAGGCCCGGCGCGACCGGGTCCAGCGGCACCTCGCCCGGTGGCCGGGCGCGTGGTGCCCGGACCAGTACCACAACCCCGACAACGTCACCGGGTACGCGTCGCTGGCCGGCGAACTGGCCGCGCAGCTGGGCGAGATCGACATCCTGGTGTGCTCGGTGGGCACCGGCGGCCACTCCGCCGGGACCTACCGCCACCTGCGCCCCCGGTACCCGGACCTGCGGCTGGTCGGGGTGGACACGATCGGCTCGACGATCTTCGGGCAGCCCGCGGCGCCGCGGCTGATGCGCGGGCTCGGGTCGAGCATCTACCCGCGCAACGTCGACTACCCCGCCTTCTCCGAGGTGCACTGGGTGGCCCCGGCCGAAGCGGTGTGGGCCTGCCGCAGGCTCGCGCTGACGCGGCACGTCTCCGGCGGCTGGAGCGTGGGCGCGGTGGCGCTGGTCGCCGGGTGGCTGGCCAGGACGGAACCGCCGGGCACCCGGATCGCCGCGGTGTTCCCGGACGGGCCGCAGCGGTACTTCGACACGATCTACAACGACGAGTACTGCCGCGCGCACGACCTGCTCGGGCACCAGCCGCGCCCGCATCCGGACACTGTGGACAGTCCGGCGACGGCCACCTTCTCGCGCTGGACGCGGTCGACGTCGGTGGCCGATCCGGTGGCGGAGGTGGCCAGGTGACCGGGTTCCTCGCCCGGTTCCGGTCGTTCGGCAGGCCGAGCCAGGTCCTGATGCTCAACCAGTTCGGCATCAACCTCGGGTTCTACTCGCTGATGCCGTACCTGGCCGCGTACCTGTCCGGGCAGCTGGCATTGGCGGCCTGGCTGGTCGGGCTGTTGCTCGGCGCGCGGAACTTCGCGCAGCAGGGCCTGTTCCTGGTCGGCGGCACGCTCGCGGACCGGTTCGGGGCCAAACCGCTGATCGTCGCGGGCTGCGTGCTGCGCACGGCCGGGTTCGCCCTGCTGGCGCTGGTGGAATCGCCGGTCACGCTGCTGATCGCGTCGGTGGCCATCGGCTTCGCCGGCGCGTTGTTCAACCCGGCCGTGCGGGCCTACCTCGCCGCGGACGCGGGGGAGCGGCGGGTCGAGGCGTTCGCCGTGTTCAACGTGTTCTACCAGGCGGGGATCCTGGCCGGCCCGGTCGCCGGGCTGGCGCTGACCGCGGTCGACTTCCGGTTGACCTGCCTGGTGGCCGCGGTGGTCTTCGCCGTGCTGGCGGTGTTCCAGTGGCGCGCGCTGCCCGCGGGGGAGGTGCGCGAGGCGCCGGTGCGGGCGCTGGCGTCGTGGCGCCGGATCGCCGGGAATCGGACCTTCGTGCGGTTCTCGCTGGTCATGGTCGGGTCGTACGTGCTGTCGTTCCAGATGTACCTGGCGCTGCCGATGGAGGCGGTGCGGGTGGCCGGTCCCGGTACCGCGGGGACCGCGCTGACCACGGTGCTGTTCGCGGTGTCCGGCGGGCTGGCGATCGTGCTGCAGCTGAAGGTGGTCGGCTGGTGCCGGGACCGGTGGTCGCCGGGCGGGTGCCTGTCGCTCGGCATGGTGGTGATGGCGGTGGCCTTCGTGCTGCCGCTGACCACCGCGCGGGCCGGGGCGTGGGTCGCCGCGGTGGCGCTGGTGGTGTCGGCCGCCCTGCTGGCGCTGGGCACGGCGGTGGTGTTCCCGTTCGAGATGGACGCCATCGTGCGGTTGTCCGGTGATTCGCTGGTGGCCACGCACTACGGCTTCTACAGCACCGTGGTCGGGGTCGGGATCCTGCTGGGCAACCTGGGCACCGGCGCGGTCTTCGACGTGGCACGGGAGGCGGGCTGGCCGGAGGCACCCTGGTTCGGCCTGGTGGTGATCGGCGCCCTGGGCGCGCTGGCCCTGCGGCGCCTGGACCTCAGGCGGGTTTCACCGGCTGCCGCAGGATCGTCCTGAGCTTCGCCGGTTCGGTGCGGCGGGGATCGCTGAGGTAGATCTCGTGGTGGTCGCCGTTGAAGGTGAAGCCGTGGGCGGGGAGGTACTCCCGGTGGAGGCGCGCCAGCGTCGGGGTTTCGTCGTCGTACGAGCCGAGGTGCAGGATCTGCACGCAGGTTCCTTCGGCGAGGGTGCGCAGTCCGACCGCCGGGAGTCCCTTCTTCGCCGCGACGGTTTCGACCGCGGAATCGACCATTTCCCCGGTCACCCACGGCGGCAGGCTGATCATCATCGTCCACTCCCACTGGTCCTTGCGGCGGGAGAGGAACACGCCGGGGTCGTCGGCTCGCCACAACCCCTCCAGCGGGCCCACCACGAAGTCCTGCCCGAGTGCCTTCTTCGCGGCGAACTTCAGCGTGTACGCCGTGCTGTACAAGGCTTCGACGGCGGTCGCGTACTCGGCCGAGGTGTTCGGGTCGCCGCTGCCGTCGATCGCGAGGTACGGCAGTTCGGGCACCTCGACCACGGTGAACTCCTTGGCGGGCGCCGAATAGAGCTGCTTGCGGGCCTTCTTGGCGTCGTACTTGTCCACCGCGGTCTCCTTCGCCAGTGCGCCCAGTGTGGATTCGGTCCAGCCCACGTCCGCCCTGAGCATGGCTTCGCTGTGGTCGAAGATCGCGGAAGCCGCGAAGGGCAAGGGTTCCTGCGCCGATCGGGCCGCCCGCACCTCGGCCAGCTGTGCCCGCAACGCCGCCAGGCGCTGCGTCAGCCCGGCCGCCACTTCCCGCTCCGCCAACGCGGGACTGTTGGCCATCCCGATCAGTACCCGCGCCCGAGCCGGGGTCAGCGACGCCAGCGCTTCGCGAGTCGCGGCGGCGCACAGTTCACGGCCCGCCGCCGTGGCGCGGAAGGTCACGCGTGCCTTGCCCTTCGCGGGCGCGCCGGTCGGTTCGATCAGGTCGCGCTTCGCCAGTTTGTCGAGCACGTAGTAGATGGAGGAGAAGCCGAGCGCCGTCCACGCGCGCACGCCCCGCTCCTCGATCACGCGTTCCAGGTCGTATCCGTGCCGGGGCTGCTCGACGAGCAACCCGAGCACGGTCAGCTCCCCATCGGTCAGCACGCCGCTATTCTAGCACTAGAATAGTTAACGCGGCCGGGTCACCCGCTCGCGAACGTGCTCCAGTGCCTCCTCCAGCGCGGCCCGGTTCTGCGCGGTGAACCACTTCGTGCGCAGAGCCTCGTTGTTGCCTCGCGGGGTCTCGTGGGCCTTGGCGAGTTCCGGCAGGGTGGTGCGGTGGTCGGCCAGTGCGGCGCTGACCCCGGTGAACATGCTCCGCACGTAGGTCTCCGCGGCCTCCGGCTCCATGCCCTGACCGGCGATCCACGCGGCGACGGTGTCCACGTAGTTCAGGTAGGTGGAGATCGACGCCGTCGCGGCGGACAGGGCGTCGAAGACGGCGGCGGACTCGGCCACCACCGTGCCCCCGAGGCGGCCGAACAACTCCTCCGCGGCCGGGTGCGCCGGGTACAGCGCGGTGACGCCCTCGCGCCGGCGCACCGCCGGGAGCGGGATCGAACGCACGATCGTCGGGTCGGTGCCGAGCCGGGTACGCAGCGCTTCGGCGGTCCAGCCCGCGACCGCGCTGACGAGGACCCGGTCGTCCGGTACGCGCAGCCCGGCGAGGGCGTCCGGCACCTGGTCGGGCCGGACGGCGAGCAGGAGCAACGGGGCCGCGTCGACGACGGCCTGGTTGTCCGCGCAGACCCGGACGTGGGCATGCCGGTCGGCCAGTGCCTGAGCGGTCCGGGCGTTGCGCGGGGAGAGGAAGACGGCCTCGGCGGTGTCGCCGAGCCCGTCGACGATGTCCTGGGCGATGGCGCCCGTGCCGATGACGCCGAGGGTGGCGGAGAACTTGATCACGGCGTGGACGCTACGCAGATCCGTGTGGCAAGCGCTTGCGTTGTTTGCGTCCCGGCGCAATATTGTTGCGCGTGAGCCCCCGGAAGCGACCGCTGGACGACCTCGACCGGCGCCTGCTGGACCTGCTGCAGGCCGACGCGGACCAGACGCTGCGCCGGCTCGGGAACGAGGTCGGCCTCTCGCCCAGCGCGGTGCAGCGGCGCATCACCGGCTACAAGTCCGCCGGGCTGCTGCGGACCGTCGCGGTCATCGATCCCGAGCACGCCCCCGCGCTGGCGCAGGCGCTCGTCATGCTGACGCTGGTCGAGGAATCCCACGAGCACCACCAGCGCATCGCGGACCGGCTGCGCGCGCGGCCGGAGGTCCAGCAGTGCTACACCCTCTCGGGCCGCTGGGACTACGCCGTGCTGGTCACCGCCGCCTCGATCCGGCACCTGCGGGACCTTTGCGACGTTCTGTTCAAAAGGGACAAGAACATCCGCCGGTACGACACGATGTTCCTGCTCGACACGGTCAAGGCCGGGACCGCGCTGCCGAGCGAACTCCTGCTGCCCTGAGCCGTTTCGCCATCGGGCACCGGGGGCGCGCTGATAGCATCCAGCCCGGGCTCGGCGAGAGGGGAATGATGGCTGGCCGGGGGTTTCGCGAAGAGCTGACCCAGTTGCTGCAGGCGCGCTACCCGCTGCTCGTGGTCGAGACGCACGAGGAACAGCGCGTGGTGCGGGAGATCCGCGCGATCGCCGAGGACGGGTCGCGGCTGCGCACCCCGCGCCGGGTGCACGTGTGGTCCTCGATCACCGGGCTGACCCCGGCCGGGGGCGGCGCGCCGGTGCCGGAGACCAGGGCCGCCTCCGCGGCACTGGAGCGGGTGCACAGCTGGAACGAGCCCGGCGTGTTCGTTTTTGTCGACCTGCACCCGTCGCTGGTGTCCGAGGGCGGGCACCGGCCCGATCCGGAGGTGGTGCGCCGGTTGCGCGAGCTGGCCGCCACGCTCAAGACGCGCCCGGTGCCGCTGACCGTCATCCTGGTCTCGCCCTCGCTGAAGGTGCCCGCCGAGCTGGAGCACGACGCGACCGTCATCGACTTCCCGCTGCCCGACCACCAGCAGATCGGCGAACTGCTCGACGGCATGGTCAACGCGCACCGCCAGCAGGTGCGCATCGGCATCACCCGTGACGACCGGGACCGGTTCATCGCCGCGGCCCGCGGGCTGACCCTGCCCGAGGCGGAGAACGCCTTCGCCCGCGCACTGGTCGAAGGCGGCGGGCTGGACCCCGGCGACCTGGAGCTGATCCTGGCCGAGAAGCGCCAGGCCGTGCGCCGCTCCGGCATGCTCGACATCGTGCCCGCCGAAGTGGGCTTCGACTCGGTCGGCGGCCTCGAACGGCTCAAGCGCTGGCTGACCAAGCGCAGCGGCACCTGGACCCCGGCCGCGGCGGCGTACAACCTGAGCGCGCCGAAGGGCCTGCTGCTCACCGGGGTGCCGGGCTGCGGCAAGAGCCTGTCCGCGGTCTGCGTGGCGAGCATGTGGCGGCTGCCGCTGCTGCGGCTCGACCTGGGCCGGGTGTTCGCCGGGCTGGTCGGTTCCAGTGAGAAGAACATGCGCGCGGTCATCCGCACCGCGGAGGGCATCGCGCCGTGCGTGCTGTGGGTCGACGAGATCGAGAAGGGCCTGGCCGGCGCGGGCGGCGGTGGCGACGGCGGCACCGCGCGCCGGGTGTTCGGCACCTTCCTGTCCTGGATGCAGGAGAAGACCGCGCCGGTGTTCGTGATGGCCACCGCGAACCAGGTCGACTCGCTGCCGCCGGAGTTCCTGCGCAAGGGCCGGTTCGACGAGATCTTCTTCGTCGACCTGCCCTCGGCCGCCGAGCGCGCGGTGATCTGGCGGATCCACCTGCGCAAGCGGGTCACCGACGAGTTCGTCGGCAGCGAGCTGCCGATGACCGACGCGCTGTTCGCCGAACTGGCCGCGTGCAGCGACGGCTACAGCGGTGCCGAGATCGAGCAGGCCGTGCTGTCCGGCCTGGTCGACGCGTTCGCCGAGCAACGGCCGCTGCGCCGGGACGACCTGGTGCACGCGGTGAAGACGACGGTGCCGCTGTCGGTCACCCAGGCCGACGAGATCCTGGCCATCCGGAACTGGGCGCAGACGCGGGCGGTGGCCGCCACCGACGACGGGACCGCCGCCGCACCCGTGCCCGAACCCGTTCCGGTGCCGCCGGAACCGGCTGAGCCACCGCGCGGAAGGACGATCGACGTATGACGCACCGGGTGACCGTGACCGTCGGGAGGGACGGCTCGATCAGCGCCGAGACGCACGGCGTGACGGGATCGAAGTGCCTCGACTACATCCCCCTGCTGGAGGACCTGCTCGACGCGGAGACGGTGTCGTCGGAGTTCACCGAGGACTACCGGCGCACCTCGGCCGGGGTGGAGAACACCGCGAACACGGCGAACCAGCAATGGAACTCCTGAACCTCCACCGGATCGTCGACGCCACGCTGGCGGAGGGGCCGGGCCTGCGCTGCGCGGTGTGGACGCAGGGCTGTTCGGTCCGGTGCCCCGGCTGCTTCAACCCGCAGACCTGGACCACCCGGGGCGGCACGCGGTTGCCGTGGCGCGAGGTGGCCGAGAAGGTGCTGCGGGCCCGCGACGAGCACGGCGTGCAGGGCATGACCCTGCTCGGCGGGGAGCCGTTCGACCAGCCGGAACCGCTCGGCGCGCTGGCCACCGCGGTCCGCGCGGAAGGGCTCTCGGTGATGACCTTCACCGGGCACCGTGTGGAGGATCTGCGCGAGCGGCCGTCCTGCGCGGAGTTGCTGGCCTCGACCGATCTGCTGGTGGACGGCCCGTACCTGGCGGACCAGCCGGAGCCGAGCCGCCCGTGGGTGGGTTCGGCGAACCAGCGCTTCCACTTCCTGAGCGACCGCTACGACGAGGCGGTGCTGGACGCGCCGAACCGGATCGAACTGCGGATCGCCCCCGACGGCTCGGTGGACCTGAACGGGTTCGCCACCACCGAGGCACTGGAGGCGCTGCTCGCGCCGGTGCACGAAAGGAACAACCGATGAGCGTCGTGCTCAAGCTGCGCAGCCAGGCGCTGGCCCAGCTCAACGCCGCCACCATCGCCGCGCACAGCCAGGCGCAGGGCCAGGGGCAGGTCACCGTGCGCACCCGGATGCGGCACCGTGATCTGCTCACCAAGGCGCTGACCGGGTTGAACGCGCAGGTCAGCGGGGACGAGAACACCGTGGTCGCGCAGTGGGCGGGCAGGCGGATCCAGTTCACCTACGGCCAGGACGGGGTCCAGCTGGCGCATGTGGACGGTCCCGCGATCAACCCGGCGGAGGCCGAGCAGCTGGTGCTCTCGGTCGACAACGCCTACGCGGCCGAGGTGCAGCGGCAGGTCTACGAGCGGTTGAAGGAGCGGGCCGCGCAGACCGGGATGCGGGTGGAGTCCGAGCGGACCAACGCCGACCAGTCGATCAGCGTCACGCTGGTCGCGTCCTCGTGACCGAGCGCAGGCTCGGGCTGATCGAGTTCGGCAAGGCGCTCAACGACTCGGTGTCCGTGCGCGGGCTGGGGGAGTTGCCGGGCGGGCAGGTGAGCGCCGGGCGGGCCACGCGGGGTGCGCGGGCGCGGCTGATCCGGAACGAGCGGGTGCTCGCGGACAACCTGCGCCTCGGGATCACGGTGCGCAAGAAGTTCTTCTCCAGCGAGGTCGAGCCGGTGACCGAGGTGGGGTTCCTGAAGGACGTCTTCGTGGTGGTGGGGCGACGCGACCTCGGCAACGGTGACGCGCTGGAGTTGTACACGGACGAGGAAGCTCCGCCGGACACGAGCAGGCAGACCGGTATGGCGCAGGTGCACGCGTCGTACTTCGACGAGATCACCGGGGTCAGCGTGCAGGTGCACCAGCGCAACGGCGTGCTGCGCGAGGGCGCGCTCGTCGGTTTGCTGCGGGGTGGCCGCGGCGGTGGTCAGCCGATGCGCGTGCTGCGGCTCTTCGGTCCGGCGGGGCCGGTGCTGGAGTTGCCGGCGGGCCAGCCGGGAACGGTGTTGCTCGGGTTCCAGTGCGAGGTGCAGCCGATGTCGGGTGACGCACTGGTGCGGTTCGACGAGCCCGAGCGGGAGTACCTGGAGCACCGGGAGGGCTGGGCGGTGGCGCACGGGGTCAGCCATCTGCCGGACGGCACGGTGGTGGCGGCGGTCGAGGTGCCGGAGGCGCAGAAGGCGAACCGCCTCAGCGTCGGCTCGATGGTGCGCGTCCTACGCCCCGCGGGGACGACTTTCAACGAACGCTCCACGGTCGCGGCGACGGGGGCGCGGATCACTTCGCTGGCCAAGGAGAACCTGGTCGTGCCGGTGGTCAGTGGCTCGGGGGTGTGCACGGTTGGTTTGTCGCACATCGACCTCCGCGAGGGGGACACGGTCGAGGCATACATCCCGGCGCCGGGTAGCGGGGGCGGGGGCGGGATGACGGGCCCGCAACACCTCGCGCCACCGCCGACCCCGGCCGGGGGCCACCCCGGCGCCCCCTTCGCCCAGGGCCCGCCGACCGCGCAAGGTGGCCCGGCTGCGCAAGGCACCCCGTTCGCCCAGGGCCCGCCGACCGGCCAGGGCTTGCCCACTGCTCCGGGCCACCCGAGCGCCCCGGGCCACCCGACCGCGCCCGGACCGCTGGCTGCTCAGGGTGCGCAGACTGCCCAGAGTGCGCAGACTGCCCAGGCGCCACTGACCGATCTGAACACCGCTCCACCACCGGAGCTCGCGCGGCTCCCCGGCATGACCCCGCCCCGGGTCGCGAAAACCATCGAGTTGCGGCAGCGACAAGGCGGCTTCGCCGACGTCGAAGCCTTCGGCGTCGCCATCGGCCTGCAGCCCCACGAAATCGTCCGCCTGCGCGCCAAGGCGACCACCAGCCGAATCCAGCACCACAACACCGGAGTCCGGCAACTGGACATCTGACCCCAGCCGGTTGCCGAGCGATTTTAAGACGCCCAGCAAACCCGCGACCCCTGCGAATTCCGCGCCATCCACAGCGACAGATAAGCCTGCCCCGCCATCACACCGATCCGCTGCTCCCGCCCGTAGTACGTATTCTCCCCCTGCGCACCATAAGTACGACCATCCGCGAACCGCGCCTGCATCGACAGTTGCTTCTCGTTGTGCAACCGCTCCCATTCACTCGCCTTGACCGACGAAGCAGAGTCCTGCCCATAAAGGTCCGCCAGCAAATCGAAATTACCGAAATAACCGGGGAACTCCGCGCCCCAGTCGTTGCCCTCGGGATAGTGGATCTCCGCGGAACCACGCGTATAAATGGTCCTGCCGTCGAAGGGCCGGTCGACCAGCGCCCGGTACACCAGCGGCATGTTGTGCAGCGCCGCCGCCGGGGCGCAGGTTCGGCCCAGCGCGGAAATCGCGCCCTGGTACAGGTTCTGGTCGTAGGAAACCATGTAGAGCGGGTGCACCCGGTTGTGGTTCCGCAGGATCCCGTCGTCGTCGATGTTGGTGCCCTGCAACCAACTCGACAACCGGATCCCGTTGATCACCGCCGGATTGCCCAGATCGGCGGGCCGCGGCGCGCTCGCCACCAGCAGTTCCGCGTTCCGCCGTTGCCACGCCCCGGCGTTCGGGTTCGCCGGCATCATCGCCGAAACCAGGCCCAGCAGGGCCGCGCTCCAGCTGTTCTCCTCGGCCTTCGTGTCCCCCGGCGTGATCACCGTGCCGTCGCGCTTGGTCTGGTACAGCTGGTCCCCGCTGGTCCCGACGAGGTAGACGTCGTTGCCGGTGGTCAGCCGGTTCGCTTCGGCGAGCAGCATGGCGGTGACCTTCGCCCGGTCCGCCGCGGCGAGCTTGTCCCACATCAGCCACGCCGCGACGCCGTCGTAGTACGCCCACAGCGCCGACTGCCAGTTCGAACCCCACGCCGTGGCCGGGTTCGGGTTGTTCGCCTCGTGCCGTGCGGCCAGCGTCCGCACGAGGTTCGTCAGCCGGATGGTCGCGTTCGCCGCGGACAGGTTCTTCGGGTCGTACACACCGAACTTGAGCGCGGTCGCGGTGGCCAGCGCGGTCATCGCGGGCAGGCGCACCGCGCGCTCGTCGGTACCGCCGAGATCCAGGTACCCGTCCGGCGCGTACCGGCGGTACGTCTGCGCGTACCAGGGGCCGATGAGATAACGGGAACTGTTCTGCAGGATCAGCTCGATCCGCTGCCCCTGCGCGTCGGCGGGTTCGTACCAGCCCAGTGTCCTGGCGTCGAGCGGCCGCACCCGTTCGGCCGAATCGCTTGCCAGCGCCGGGATTCCCGGCAGGGCCACCACGGCTGTCGCCACCGCAACCACCAGACGGCGCAATCCACGGGGAAATCTCACAGCGGCCCCTTCCCGAAGGTCTGGACCATTGAACGATCACGAAACCGCGGGTGTCAACCTCAGCGCCGCCGACAGCCACGGCCCCAGCGAAGCGAAATCCACCTCGGGTTCCGCCGCCGTCCCGTTGATCACCGCCACCAGCGCCAGGTACCGGCCGTGCGTGGCGTCGTACTCCGGATCGTCCAGCGCCTCCCGGTAGCGCTCGCCGACCACCAGGAATCCCGCGGCCATCCGCTCGCGGAGTTCCGGGGTGACCGCCGCGCCGCACGCCTCGGCGGTCTCCCGCGCCAGCCGGTCGGCCAGTTCCCTGGCGTGCGGGGATTCCGGCGGCAGGCCGCTGTGGTGCGCCGCGATGATCTGCCGCATCAGCTGCTCGCCGGTGGAGTGGATGAACTCCTGCACCGGCGTCGCGGTCATCCGCGGCCCCGGCCCCACGGCGAAGGTGTCGTGCAGGTACGACCGGACGGCGTCGCGGAACCGGCCGTCCCGCACCAGGTCGGCCAGTTCGATCCACGCCTGGAGCTGTGCGGCGCTGGGATCGTCCGGCAGGTGCGGGCGCATCGCGCTGAGCCGCGCGGCGAAGTCCGCCGGGACCACGGAACTGACGTCGGCCCAGAACTCGTCGATGAGCCGTTCGCGTTCCTCGTCGGACATCGACACGAGTTCGCGCATCAGCGCCGCCCGCGCCGCCGGATCGTGCTGCTTGGCCAGCGCCCGGAGCACGGCCCGCCGGGCCCGCAGCTCGCGCTCCTGCCGCTCGACGAGTTCCAGGTGCTCGGTGAGCAGAGCGGGCAGGGTCGTGCCACCGTCAAGGAGCCGCCGGATCTCCTCCAGCCCGGTGCCCAGCTCACGGAGCGTGTGGATGAGTTCGAGCCGGGCGATGGCCCGCAGGTCGTACCGCCGGTGGCCGGCGGCGGTCACCTCCGCGGGCGGGACGATGCCCTCGTCGGAGTAGAAGCGGATGGCGCTGACCGCCAGCCCGGTCCGGCGGGCCACGTCGCCGATCGGGTACAGGTCGTCGTTCATGGCTCCACCCTGCCGTCTCAAGTAGCTTGAGGGGCAAGGCTCCGGAAGAAGGCACGGACGTCCCCGGCCAGCAGCTCCGGCACCTCCATCGCGGCGAAGTGGCCACCGCGCTCGAACTCCGACCAGTGCCGGATGTCGTACAGCCGCTCGGCCAGCGGGCGGACCGACAGCGTGATGTCGTGCGCGAACACCGCCACGCCGACCGGCACCGGGCACGGCTCGGCCCCTCGCGGGGTGTCGTGGTGCAGCCGCGCCGACGAGGCCGCGGTCGCGGTCAGCCAGTACAACGAGATGTCGGTGAGCATCCGGTCGTCGCTGATCTGGGAGCGCGGGTCCGTCCAGTGCGCGAACCGCTCGGCGATCCAGGCCAGCTGGCCGACCGGCGAGTCGGTCAGCGCGTAACCGATGGTCTGCGGCGTGGCGGCCTGCAATGCCTGGTACGGCGGGCGATTCGCCATCAGGTGCCGGATCGTCTCCAGTCTCGCCTCGTCCGATTTGGACACTTCGACCCCCTCGACCGGGCGCGTCGGCAGGTAGTTCACGTGCGCCCCCACGACGTGTTCCGGTGCCACCGTGCCGAGCGCGGTCGAGATGCCCGCGCCGAAGTCGCCGCCCTGCGCGCCGTAGCGCTCGTACCCGAGGCGTCGCATCAACTCGGCCCAGGCACGCGCGATCCGGACGACGTCCCAGCCGCGCTCGTGGGTCGGCCCGGAGAAGCCGTAACCGGGAATGGACGGGATGACCAGGTGGAAATCACGCGACAGCGGCTCGATCAGGTCGAGGAACTCCAGGAACGAGCCGGGCCAGCCGTGGGTGAGGACCAGTGCGAGCGCATCGGGGTTCGCCGACCGGACGTGCACGAAGTGGATGTTCTGGCCTTCGATCTCGGTGGTGAAGTGCGGTAGTTCGTTGAGCTCGGCCTCCTGCGCGCGCCAGTCGAAGCCGGTGCGCCAGTACTCGGCCAGTTCCTTGAGTCGCGCGAGTGGGAAGCCGTAGTCCCAGCCGGCGTCGGCGACCTCGTTGGGCCAGCGGGTGCGGGCCAGCCGGTCGGCGAGGTCGTCGAGGTCGGCCTGGGGGATGGCGATGCGGAAGGGCTTGATCACGGTCTGCTCCCGGTTCGTTCGGAGCCCTAATGTTCGGGCGACTAACGTTCGTGCTCCGAACGATAGCAGCCAATCGTTGGTGCTGCCAACGATTGGGTAGACTGGCCGCATGGAGAACCCCGCCGACGAGCCGTCCGCCCGGTGGAAGCGCCTGCCCAGCTGGCTGCTCACCCAGACCAGCCAGCACGCGCACCGCCTGGTCGCCGACGGGTTCTCCGCCGCGGGTGCGCGGGGCTACCACTTCCGGCTGCTGGCCACGCTGGAGGAGTTCGGCCCGGCCAGCCAGGCCGCGCTGGGCCGGCGCAGCGGCATCCACGTCAGCGACATGGTCGCCACGATCAACGAACTGGCCGAGCGCGAGCTGGTGGAGCGGGCCCCGGACCCGGCGGACCGGCGGCGCAACGTCATCTCGCTGACCACCGCGGGCAAACGCCAACTGCGGCGCCTGGAGAAGCAGCTGGCCGACCGGCAGGACGAGCTGCTGGCCCCGCTCTCCCGGGACGAGCGGGCGCAGCTGACCGAACTGCTGGCGAAACTGCTGGACCACCACAATGGACGGACGGGCGCGCCCGACGAATCCTGGCGCTAGGCCAGTGCCGGGGGCACGCGCGGCGGCCACGTGTGCGGGTCCAGCGCGCCGACGGCGTACGCGCGGGCGACCAGCGCCGTGCGGTTCGGCACGCCGAACCGCCGGAGCAGGGTGTTGACGTGGTAGTCGACCCCCTGGCTGCTGAGGTGCAGCCGCGTCGCGAGCGCGGCGCTGGGCCTGCCCGCCGCGATCCCCTCCAGGATGTGGACGGCCACGTCGCTGAGGCGTTTCGCGCGCCTGGTCACCACGGCCTTCCCGTCGACCGGGAACAGCGTGATGACCACGGCCGGAGGCGTGGAGACGCAGGTCAGGGTCGCGTCGAAGGACAGGTGGCCGGTGTCGACCGAGGTGACGGGCAGGCGCGTGCAACACGTCCGGCCGTCGATGAGCTCGTCGAGCGCCCGCCGGAGGCCGGGCCGCGAGTCCGGCGTCAGCAGCTCGCCGACCCCGCGTCCCTCCAGCCGTTGCGCGGCGAACTCGTGCCAGCGGGCGAACTGGCCGCTGACGCGCTGGATCCGGTGCGCCCGGTCCACGTCGAGGACCACGTTCTCGATCAGCATCCGGTTCACGCCCGCGCCAGCCGGCGGTGCTCCAGCACGGTGGCCACGGCGTAGGCGCCACCGCCCGCGACGGCCAGCACCCAGAACAACCCCGGCGTGCCGAAGAGGAACGACGCCCCGGCGATCAGCAGCAGTCCGGTGCCGAGGTAGTAGTGCAGGGCGATGCGGCGGACCACGCCCTCGGCGAGGTAGAGCAGGCCGACCACCAGTGTCGATCCGGCGGGCCAGAGCATGGCCTGCAACTCGGGGTGGTCGATGGCCGCGGACAGCCCGGTGATGGTGAGGAACAACGCGGTGAAGCCGGTGAGCCAGGCCGCGCCGAGCAGTTTTCCGGCCAGTGCCTCGGGTTTCGCGGCACCGCGCTGGGCTTGGCCAGCGGCGATGACGCTCAGGATCGTGCCGGCCGCGAGTCCGGCGGCGAGCAGCGCGATGGGCAGCCAGCCGGGCAGCGCGAGCAGCGGGTCGGCGCCCTGGGAGAGCGCGGCGCTGCCGTGGCCGAACACGTAGGCCAGGCCGAAGGCGGCGTAGGCGGCCCGGCTGTCGATCTGGACGGGCGGAGCGGTGAGCGTGGTGGCGTACATGGTGGGGACCTCCGGAAGATTCAGAGCCGGGCCAATGCGGAAACCAGGTGTGGCACCAGATCGGCGGGCCAGGGAAAGACACTTTGGACGGTGAGCTGGTCGGCGAGGCCGTGCAGGCCCAGCCAGAGCGCGACGGCGTCGGCGGCGGGATCGGTGCTGCCGGACTGCCCCGCGGTGGCGCAGTCGGCGAGTGCGACGGCGAGCAGTCGCAGTACGGGCCTGCCGGGATCGGCGGGCCCGCGAGCCGGGTCGAACAGGATGCGGTACAGCTGCGGGTGCGTGGTGGCGAACTCGAGGTAGGCGCGGCACGCGGCGAACAGGCGCTGCCGGGTGTCCTCGCCCGCGGTGCCGATCGCGGTGCCGAGCCGGTGGGCCAGTTCGGCGGACGCGCTGACCGCGACCGCGTGCAGGATGGCGGGCTGGTCCGGGAAGTGCGGGTAGATCGACGGCGCGGTGATCCCGGCCGCGCGGGCCACCGCCCGCAGGGTCACCGCCCGCTGGTCACCCCGGTCGAGCAGGGCGATCGCCGCGGCCAGGATCTCGGTCCGCAGGCGGACGCCCTCGCCCCGCCGGTTGCGGGCGCGGCTCACGCCCCGGGAACGAGGACGACCTTGCCCAGCACGGTCCTGGACTCGGCGAGCGCCAGCGCGGCCGCGGCGTCGGCGAGCGGGATCCGCGCGGCGATCTGCGGGGTCAGCACCCCGTCGGCGACCAGTCGCAGCACCTGGGTCAGGTCCTCGCGCACCCGGGCGCGGAAGGCGTCGGGGCGGAAGCGCTTGCCCGCCCAGAAGTTGTAGAAGTGCGCGCCCTTGCCGTTGGGCAGGGCGTTCCACAGCATCAGGCGGCCGAACAGCTTGAGCACCGGCAGGTGCGAGTTGCCCGCGTCGTCCTTCGTGGCCGCGGTGCCGTAGTTGACCAGGGTGCCGCCGCGGCGCAGCAGCCGCCAGGACTGGGGCAGGCCTTCACCGCCGACGTGGTCGAAGACCGCGTCCACGCCTTCCGGCGCGAGCGCGCGGAGCTGGTCGTACAGGTCCGGGTCGCGGTAGTCGACCGGGGTCGCGCCCAGTGCGCGCACGCGGTCGTGGTGGCGGGCCGACGCGGTGCCGATCACCGTGATCCCGGCGTGCCTGGCCAGCTGCACCAGGGTGGAGCCGACCCCGCCGTTGGCGCCGAGCACCACGATCGTGCCGCCCGGGCGGACGGCGGCCGTGCGGTGCAGCATCTGCCACGCGGTGATCCCGTTGACCAGCACGGTTTCCGCGGCGTCCGCGGCCACCTCGTCCGGTACCGGCACCAGGTCCGCGGCGGTGATCAGCAGGTGGCTGGCCCACGCGCCGGTTTTGGTGACCGCGGCGACGCGGCGGCCGGTCAGCGCGGGGTCCACGCCGGGGCCGGTGGCGGTCACCGTGCCCACCACGTCGTACCCCGGCACGAACGGGAACGGCGGCTGGTCGAAGTACTTGCCCCGGCGCATCTGCTGTTCGGCGAAGGAGACGCCGGTGGCGTCCATGCGCAGGACGACCTGGCCTTCGCCGGGGTTCTCCAGGTCGCGGACGTGGACCTGGAGACCGTCCGGTTCGACCGCGCCCGGCAGCACGATCTCGGTGACGCGGGTGGCAACGGTGCTGGTCATGGACTTGCCCCTTAAGATCTCGCTCGTTTGCTTACGGACGTAAGGCTACGAGTGTAAGTCGAGGAGCGCAAGAGCTTACGGGCATAAACTTCACGGTGTATGGTTACGGCGTGGAAGAGACGGTGGACGAGGCCAAGCCCGTGCGACGGCGCAACCGCCGCGGTGAAGGGGGCAAGCTCCGCGAGGAGATCATCGCCGCCGCGGTGGAGCTGCTCGACGAACACGGCGACGAGCGCGCCATCACGCTGCGCTCGGTCGCCCGCCGGATCGGGATCGCCGCGCCGTCGATCTACCCGCACTTCCCGGACCAGCCCGCGATCATGCTGGCCGTGGTGCGCCTGGAGTTCGACCGCCTCGTGAAGGTGCTGCGCGAAGCCGCCGAGTCGGGTGGCGACGACCCCCGGCAGCGGTTGTTCGCGGTCTGCCACGCCTACCTGGACCTGGCCCGGAGCCACCCGGAGCGCTACCGCACCATGTTCGGCGGCCTGTGGGTGCCCGATCTCGGGGAAAGCTCGGTCACCGCGGAGAACCTGAGTTCACTGGGCGACGAGTCGCTGGGGCTGATGGCCCGCGTGCTCGGCGAGTGCGTGGAAGCGGGCCAGGCCACCAGCACCGACCTCGCCGCCGACGCCGTCGCCTTGTGGCTGGGCCTGCACGGTCTCGCCCACCAGCGCGCGGTGACCAGCGCCTTTCCGTGGCCGGACGACATCGCCGAGCGCATCATCGGCGCGCTGGCGCACCTCAAGGACGAATAGCAAAAAGGTGCCCGGAGCCGTCCGGCCCCGGGCACCCTCGGCCGGCGATCAGCCGGCCACGCGGTGCAGTTCGATGTTGTCGAGCCGCGTGCGGGCGTGGACCTTCAGCTGCTCACCGGACTCCTTTTCCGGCGCGGACAGGGAGTTGCGGACCTCGCCCTTGGTGCTCTCGGCGTCCACCCGGGCGGTGGTGCCCGCGCTGACGCCGAGCGTGATGCCACCGGCGGCGTTGGTCAGGTCGGCCTGCCCGCGGGTCATCCGGCCGATCCGGATGGGGCAGTTGCCCGTGCTGGCGATCACGTCGCCGTCGGCGTGCTCGATCTCGAAGCTGCCGCCGGCGCCGTTCAGCTCCACATCGGACTTGGCGTGTCCGATGTGGACGATCCCGTTCGCGCTCGAGTACTTGACCGCGCCGTCGGCCGTGCCGATCCGCACCTCGGCCGAGCCGCCTTCGATGCGGGCGGTGCCGCCGACGTGGTCGAGCTGGAGCTTGCCCGAGCCGGCGTTCAGCTCGACGTCGCCGAGCGGGCCCTCGGTGTGCACGTCGGTCCGCGCGGTGTTCAGGACCAGCTTGGAACCGGTGGGCAGTTCGACGGTGATGGCGACCGAGCCGGTCTTGTCGCCCGACTTGGTCGTCTTGACCTTCAGCGCGCCGTCTTCGAACTCGACCTTGGTGCGTTCGGCGACCTTCACGTCGGTCTTGTTCGCCTGGTCGACGGGCTCGACGTGGACCAGCGTGTCGGCCCGCTCGCTCGCGACGACCCGGATCCGGGCGCCGGCGGTGCTCAGGGTGGCGGTGATCGGCTGCGGAGTGGCGAAGGTGTTCATCGTGTGTCCCCTTGGTTCGGTGGGTGTTGTTGCTGTGTTGCGACAACATTCGCCGACCCGCCGGACACGCGGCTGACACCGCACTGACACCGGTGGAGGCCGGTGTCAGCCCGGCGACGCCGAGCCGAACGCGGCGGTGTCTTCGAAGACGGCTTCGAGTTGGGTGGACTCGACGATCTCCGCCAGCCGGGCGGCCGAGTCCGGGTGGACCAGCGAGGAGAGCAGCCCGGGGAACTCCGCCGCGGTGCAGTCCACTTCGAAGATCGAGATGATCTGCCGCTTTTCGGTGAGGTTGTGGCTGATGGTGACCCCGGACGGGTAGGAGTCCGTGGTCTGCCCCGGCGGGAGCCACGCCCACCGCGACCGCCTGCTGGACGCCGCCGCGCGGGATCTGCTCGCGCACGGCCTCCCGGGCGCGACCCTCGATCGGCTGGCCGCCGCGGCCGGGACCAGCGCCCGGATGCTGGTGCACCACTTCGGCTCACGCCAGGCCCTGCTCGACGCCGCGCCCGAGCCGCCTTACCGTCCACAGAGGACTTCGTCGACCGGTTCTCCGACGGGTTCGCCGCCCGCGGCACCCCGCCCGCCACCGCCCGGCGGCTGGCCACCGGCCTGCTCGCGCAGGTGCGCGGCCTGCTGCTGGACCTCGACGCCACCGGGGACCGGGCCCGGGTCGAACGCGCCTACCGGGACTACGTCGCGCTGCTCAGGTGACGCGCAGGCTCGACGGGGTCATCGACAACTCCTGCGTGAACGCGTGCGTGAAGGCGGCCGGCGTCGCGTAGCCCAGGTGGGTGGCGACCTCGCTGACCGTCGCGGTGCGGAGGAGGGGGACGGCGGCGAGCAAGCGCGCCCGCCGCCGCCACGCCGACGGCCCGCTCCCGACCTCGCGGTGGAACGCCCGGGTCAGCGACCGCTCACTGAGCAGCGCCGCCCGCGCCCAGTCCGCGTTGGTGACGCCCGCGCGCGGGTTCACCAGGTACTCCCGGCACAGCGACCGCAGCACCGCGGACGTCGGCAGCGGCAGGTGCAGCGGGACCGGCGTCAGCGTGGCGAGTTCGAACAGCAGCAGGTCGACGAGGGCGCCGTCGCGGCCGGACCGGCGGTGGTCGACCGGCAGCTCGGCGGCGGCGAGCAGCAGTTCCCGCAGCAGCGCCCCGACTTCGACGACCACGCAGGCCGGCGGCCACCACGGCACCGCGCCGGGTTCGAGGTAGAGGCTGGCCGTCCGCACGCCGTCCATCACCACCCGGTGCCGCGTGCGCGGCGGGATCATCACCGCCCGTTCCCGCGGGATCGTCCAGGTGCCGTCATCGGTGTCGACGACCATGGTGCCGCGGGCGGCGTACAGGAACTGCGCCCGGCGGTGCTCGTGCCAGTCGAGCACCCGGCCCGGCGGGTAGTCGGTGGCGATCGGCAGGACCGCGCGGGGGTCGTCGTCGATCGCGGCGACCGGGATGTTCTTCATCGGCTGGCTGGTTCTCGATGGTCGAAGGCCGGGCATCGATTGTAGGCCAGGCGGCCCCCGGGTGGACTGGGCGCCATGGAACTGCTCTTCCTCGTCCTGGTGGGCGTGGTCACCGGGGCGACCACCGTGTTGTTCGGCTTCGGCGGCGGGTTCGTCACGGTGCCGGTGATCATGTGGGTGGACGCCCCGCTCGGGGACTCCGCCGCCGTGGTCGCGGTCGCCACCTCCTCGGTGGTGATGGTGGTGAACGCCGCCGTCGCCACGCTCGCCACGCCCCGGGACGTGCTGCGCCGCCTGCGGGGTTCGGCCTGGCTGTGCGCCCTGCTCGCCCTCGGCGGCGGGGCCGGGGCGCTGCTCGCCCGCCTGGCCCCGGCCGCCTTCATCCACTGGGGATTCGTCGCCTACCTGGTGGTGACCATCGCCGATGTGCTGCTGCGCCCGGGTTTCTTCCGGACCGCCGGGGAAACCACCCCGCGGGCGCTGCCGATCCCGTCGGTGGCCGGGGTGCCGATCGGCGCGGTCGCGGCGTTCCTCGGCGTGGGCGGCAGCGTGATGACCGTGCCGATGTTGCGCCGCGGCGGGCTGGCGATGGCCGTGGCCGCGCGCCTGGCCAACCCGCTGACCCTGGCGATCAGCCTGCCCGCACTGGTCGTGTTCCTGCTCGGCACGCCCGAGGCGGCGGGCACCGGCCTGGCCGGCTCGATCGACCTGCGGGCGGCCGGCGCCCTCCTGGTGTCCGCGATCCCGGTGATCGTCCTGCTCCGGCGGCGCCCGCCGCGGGTCCGCGACGACGTGCACGCGTGGGCCTACCTCGGCCTGCTGGCCGCGGTCACGGTGGCCGCCGTCGGCGCCGGTGTCCACTGAGGACGGTCATACCAGGCCGAGCTGCCGCAACTGCCCGAAGACGTCGACCACGCCCCAGAGCTCGGCCACCCGGTCACCGTCGAAGCGGACGACGAACATCTCGCTGTAGGTCACCTTCCGGCCGGTGGCCGGGGTGCCCCGGTACTCGCCGAGGTGGGTGCCGGTGACGGTGTTCCGGGAGACGACCTTGTCCCCTTCGGCGATCAGGTCCTCCACTTCGACGTGGATGTCCGGGAAGGCGCGGAGCAGCACGTCCCAGACGTTCTTGATCGCCTCGCGCCCGGACAGGCCGCTCGGCACCGGCGCGTGGAACACCACGTCCGGCGCGACCACCTCGTCGATCGTCTTCGCGACCATGTCCAGGTCACGGGTGTTCATCGCGTCGTGGAACTGGCGGAACAGGGCTTTGTTGCTGGCGGACACGGCGGGTCCCCTTCTCCGGTGGTGTGCTGTCACCGGATCGACCGGACAGCGCCGGGAAATGTGACACGGCCGGTCACCCCAGCCGGGGCACCAGCCGGACGTAGAGCACCATGCCGACCACCTCGACCAGGGTCTGGGTGACCACGGCGACCGGGGCGACGGCCAGGCCGCCGGGCAGGGCGAGCGCCAGCGGCAGCACCACCAGCGAGTTGCGGGTGGCCCCGGTGAACACGATGGCCCGGCTCGCCGGGGTGTCCAAAGTGAACAACCGTGCCACGCCGAGCCCGGCGAACGCCATGATCACCAGGAAAAGCACGTAGAACGGGACCACGGCGAGCACGGGGCCGAGGTCGCCGCCGAGCCTCGGCATCTGCGAGGCGACCACGACCAGCAGCACCAGTGCCATCAGCGGAACCATCGTGGTGCCCGCCGCTTCGGCGAACCGGCGTCCCGACGGGTGGCGCTGGGTGAGCCAGGCCAGCACCAGCGGCAGCGCGATCAGCAGGGCGAACGCCTCGGCGAACGGGCCGATCTCGACCACCCCGGCCAGCTCGGAACCCAGGAACAGGAACAGGAAACCCGGCAACAGCAGCAACTGCGCGAGCAGCAGCAGGGGAGTGGCCGCGAGCAGGCGCCTGCTGCTGCCGCCGGCCAGTCCGCTGAACACGATCACGTAGTCCACGCACGGGGTCAGCAGCACCAGCAGCACGCCGAGCCGCAGCGCGCGGTCCTCCGGCAGGAAGGCGAACATCGCCGCCACCACCAGCGGCACCACCACGAAGTTGACCACCAGCGCCGCGCCGAGGAACCGCCCGTCCCGCAGCGAGCGCCCCAGTTCGGCGGCGGGTACCTGCAGGAAGGTCACGTACAGCAGGGCGGCCAGCGCCGGGGTGATGACCACCTCGAACCCCGGCCCGGCGGCGGGCGCGGCCCAGCCCACCACCGCGCCGACGGCCAGCGCGCCCAGGTAGAGGGCGACCTGGTGCCGCTCTAGCACCAGACGAAACCGCTGAGCAGCAACAGGATCCCGGTCGACAGCGCGGGCGCCAGCACCGCCGTGACCCCGGCGAACAGCGAGCGGAAAGCCGGGAACGGCGCGGCGGGCCGGTTCAGCTCGCGCAACCGGACCTGGGTGTCCCCGGTCATCGCGAGCAGGGCCGAGCGCAGCGGCGCGACCCCGCATTCGGCCGCGGCGGCGCGATCGGCGGCCAGCTCGACGAGCAGGTGCAGCGCGGCGGGGGCGTCACGCATCAGCGGGACGAAGTGGAGTCCGCTGCCCGCGATCTCGGCGATCCGGACGAGCCGGTGGTGGTGTCCCTTCAGGTGGGCGTGCTCGTGGGCCAGCACGGCCTGGAGTTCCCGGTCGGAGAGCCGTTCCTGCAGGCCGCTGGTCGCCACGACGAGCGCGGGCGGGCCGTCGAAGCTGTACGCCATCGGCTCGTCGCGGTCGAGCCACAGCGTGGGGTACGCGCCCGCATCCGCCGGGCGGAGGATCCGAAGTGCGGCCTCGTGCTGGCCGCGGACCTGCTCGCGGTGGCGCCGCCGCCGTCGTGCGATCCGGCCGATGTGCACCGCTCCCCAGGCGACGAGCGCGAGCGCCGCGAGGGCGGCGATGGGGTCGAGCTGGGGGAATCCGGCGTGGCTGAGCGTCGACCAGCATTCGTGCAGCACCGCGGTGATCGCGTCGGCGGGCCCGTGCCCGGGCAGCACCACGAGCAGCACCCCGGCGACGGCGCTGAGCAGGACCCCGGCGATGCTGGCCAGCCAGGCCGCGATCGCCACGCGCGGCGCGGCGAAGGTCAGCTTCCGGAGCAGGCGCGGGCCCAGCCAGCCGACCAGGCCGGTGCTGAGCAGCAGCACCGCGGCGAGGATCATCGTGCCTTCGGGCGGCGGCGGAGCGCCTTGCGCAGGGCGTCGGACTCGCTGTCGCTCACCGACTTGGCGAAGTGCAGCAGCACCGATTCCGAGTCACCCGCCGCGTCGAGCACGTCACGCAGCGCCTGCGCGGCGGCCTCCTCGCGGCTGACCGCGGCCCGGTACCGGTAGGCGCGCCCCTCGCGCTCGCGGGTCACCCAGTCCTTGCGGAAGAGGTTGTCGAGCACGGTCATCACCGTGGTGTAGGCCAGGTTCCGGTCGCGGTTCAGCTCGTCGAGCACCGCCCGCACCAGCATCGGCTCCGGCGTGCGCCACAGCACGTCCATCACCGAGGTCTCCAGTTCGCCCAGCCTGCGCATGACACCTCCGCCCGGCAGCCTACCGATCCCGTCCCATGGTGTAGTACTGAGATCCATAGTACTAAGTTGCTTAGTAGAGAACCGACCTCGGGAGAACCAGCACTCGTGTCCCCACACCGATCCCGGCTCGCCACCTGCGGGGCGTTCCTCACCACCACGGCCGTAATCCTCGGTTTCGGCGTGACGCCCGCGGCCGCGCAACCGGAGGAGACGTCCGACGCCATGCGCCGCTACCAGGAACTCGGCGCCGAAGCCGCGAAGACCGACGAAGACCTCAAGCAGGCCGAGGAGGACCTCAAGGCCAGACGCGCCGAGCGAGATCAGGCGAACACCGATCTGGCCGCCGCCACCGACGCACTGGGCCGGACCCAGGGGCTGGAGGAGGAGTTCCGCGGGGAGGTCGACGACCTCGCGTCGGCGAGCTTCCGCGGTGCCGGCGTCACGCGGATGTCCGCGCTGCTCACCAGCGATTCCTCGCAGCAGTTCCTCGACCAGATGTCGGCGCTGGAGGTGCTGGCGGCGGACAAGGCGGAGGCGCTTGGGCGGTTCCGCGGTGCCACGGCCGAAGCGGGTCGGGCGCGGTCCGCGTCGGCCGAAGCGCAGCAGCGCGCCCAGGAGGCCACCGGCACCGCCGAGCGCACGGCGGAGCAGGTGCGTGACCGCAAGCGCACGCTCGACGGCCAGATCAAGGAGGTCCGCCGGGCGCTGGACCGGTTGCCGTCGGCCGAGAAGGCCGCGCTGGGCAAGGTCCAGGACAACGGTTCCTACCTCGGCCCGCCGGGTGCGGCCAACGACGCGTTGCAGGCGGCGCTGTCCAAACGCGGCTCCGAGTACCAGTGGGGCGCCACCGGACCGGCCGAGTTCGACTGCTCGGGCCTGACCTCGTGGGCCTACCGGCAGGCGGGGATCTCGATCCCGCGGACCAGCCGTCAGCAGTACACGGCGGGCAAGCCGGTGTCGCTCAACGCCTTGCAACCCGGTGACCTGCTGTTCTACGACGACGGCACCGGGAATCCGGGCGCCATCCACCACGTCGGCATGTTCGTCGGCAACGGGAAGATGGTCGACGCCCCGACCGAGGGGCAGTTGGTCGACGTGCGGTCGATGAAGGGCGACGGCCACCTCATGGGCGCCCGGCGCATCGTCGGCTGATCATCGCCGTCTTGCGATCACATCGCCAGTTGTTGTTATCATCGCTGTATGACGATGGATAGCCTGGATCCGGCGGTGGCGTTGTTCCACAGCCTGTCCGACGGCACCCGGCTGGCGATCGTGCAGCGGCTGGCCCGGGGCGAGGCCCGGGTTTCGGACCTGGTCGGGGAGCTGGGGCTGGCACAGTCGACGGTGTCGGCGCACGTGGCGTGCCTGCGGGACTGCGCGCTGGTCGAGGGCCGTCCGCAGGGGCGCCAGGTGTTCTACCGCCTCGCGCGGCCGGAACTGATGGACCTGCTGGCGTCGGCGGAGACGTTGCTGTCCGCGACCGGCAACGCGGTGGCGTTGTGCCCGAACTACGGCACCGACTCGTGCGACGGCGACCGGCGATGAGCGACGCGTGCTGCGGCGACGAGCAGCCGGTCGCCGCCGTGCACGAGCCGCTGTGGCGGGAACTCCGATTCGCCCTGGTGTCCGGGGTGTTCCTGCTGGCCGGGCTGGCCACGGGCTGGTTCGGCGGGCCACGGCCGGTCGAACTCGGGCTGGAAGTGCTGGCGTTGCTCGCCGGTGGCTACACCTTCGTGCCGTCGACGCTGCGGCGGCTGGTCAAGGGCAAGATCGGCGTCGGCACGCTGATGACCATCGCCGCGGTCGGGGCGGTGGTGCTCGGCGAGGTCGGCGAAGCCGCGATGCTGGCTTTCCTGTTCTCGATCAGCGAGGGGCTGGAGGAGTACTCGCTGGCCAGGACTCGCCGTGGTCTGCGAGCGCTGCTGTCGCTGGTCCCCGAGCGGGCGACCGTGATGCGCGGCGGCACGGAAGCCGTGGTGTCTCCGGCGGAGTTGCGGCTCGGGGACCGGATGCTGGTCCGGCCGGGGGAGCGGATCGCCACCGACGGCGTGGTCGGGGACGGTCGCACCGCGCTGGACGTCTCCGCGATCACCGGTGAGTCCGTGCCGGTCGAGGCCGGGCCGGGGGACGAGGTGTTCGCCGGTTCGATCAACGGCACCGGCGTGCTGGAGGTCGAGGTCACCGCCACCGCCGAGGACAACTCGCTGGCGCGGATCGTGCGGATCGTGGAGGCCGAGCAGGCCAGGAAGGGCGCGGCCCAGCGGCTGGCCGATCGGATGGCCCGGCCGCTGGTGCCCGGCATCATGGCCGCCGCCGTGCTGATCGCCGTGCTCGGTGCGGTGTTCGGTGATCCGGCCATCTGGGTCGAGCGCGCGCTGGTCGTGCTGGTCGCCGCTTCCCCCTGTGCGCTGGCGATTTCGGTGCCGGTGGCGGTGGTCGCGGCGGTCGGTGCGGCCAGCCGGTCCGGCGTGCTGGTCAAGGGCGGGGCCGCGCTCGAAGCACTCGGCCGGGTGCGCGGGGTGGCGCTGGACAAGACCGGCACGCTCACCGCGAACCGGCCCGCGGTGGTCGAGGTCGTCGGTGATCCCGGCGTGCTGCGGTGGGCGGCCGCGCTGGAGGCCCGCAGTGAACACCCGCTCGCCCGCGCGATCCTCGACGCGGCTTCGGACGTCGAGCCGGCTTCGGACGTCGAGGCGGTTCCCGGCGCCGGGCTGACCGGCCACTTCGATGGGCGGAAGGTCCGGCTGGGCCGTCCCGGTTGGCTGGAACCGGGCGAGTTCGCCGCGGACGTGCGGCGCCTGCAGGAGGCGGGCGCGACCGCGGTCCTGGTGGAGTACGACGGCCGGGTCGCCGGGACCATCGCCGTGCGCGACGAGCTGCGTCCCGAAGCCGCCGAGGTCGTCGCGCGGCTTCGTCGAGACGGCTACCAGGTCGCGATGCTCACCGGCGACAACCACGCCACCGCCGGGGCGCTGGCCGCGGAAGCCGGGATCGACGAGGTCCACGCCGAACTGCGCCCGGAGGACAAGGCGCGCCTGGTGGCCGACCGGCGCTCGACGGCGATGGTGGGCGACGGCGTCAACGACGCACCCGCCCTCGCCACGGCCGAGGTCGGCATCGCGATGGGCGCGATGGGCACGGACGTGGCGATCGAGACCGCCGACGTCGCGCTCATGGGGGAGGACCTGCGGCACCTGCCGCGCGCGTTCGCCCACGCCCGGCACGCGCGGCGGATCATGCGGCAGAACGTCGGCGTGTCCCTGGGATTGATCATCGTGCTGATGCCGCTCGCGTTGTTCGGGGTCCTGGGCCTGGCCGCGGTGGTGCTCGTGCACGAACTGGCGGAGGTCGTCGTCATCGCCAACGGCGTGCGCGCCGGGCGATCGGGGAAGGGAGCGTTCTGATGGCTGTGGCCGCTTTGGTGGCGTACGTGGTCTATCTGGTGCTGGCGTTCGGGATGCGCAGTGTCCAGCAGTACCGGCGCACGGGCGACATCGGTTTCCGCGGGGTGAGCGGGCGCCCCGGTTCGCTCGAATGGTGGGGTGGTGTGCTGTTCGTGCTCGCCGTCCTGTTCGGACTCGCGGCGCCGATCCTGCAGCTGGCCGGTGTGCTGTCCCCGTTGCTGGACAACGCGGTCGTGCACGTCGTGGGGGCGGTGCTGGCGGTGGCCGGGATCGCGGGCACGCTGGCGGCGCAGCAGAGCATGGGGGCGTCGTGGCGGATCGGGGTCGACCGGGCCGAGACGACGGCACTGGTCACCACGGGCGCATTCGGCTTCGCGCGCAACCCGATCTTCACCGCGATGATCGCCGCCGGTGCCGGGATCGGCGCGCTGGCACCGAACCCGCTCGCCGTGGGGGCGGTGGTGGCGCTGGTGGCCGCGATCGAGATCCAGGTCCGGGCGGTGGAGGAGCCGTACCTGCTGGCGTCCCACGGCAGCGCCTACCGGGACTACGCCACGCACGTCGGCCGCTTCCTGCCCGGGCTGGGGCGCCTCGCGTGAGCTGCTCCGGCCACCAGAGTCGTGGGGTTTTCTGCCCGGGCTGGGTCGCCTCGCGTGAGCTGCTCCGGCCACCAGAGTCGTGGGGTTTTCTGCCCGGGCTGGGCTGCCTCGCGTGAGCTGCTCCGGCCACCAGAGTCGTGGGGCTTTCTGCCCCGGCTGGGCCGTCTGGCCTGAGTTACTCCTGCCACCAGAGTCGTAGCGCGTTTTCGCCGGCGACGGCTTGGCGTGCGGCGGAAGGCAGGTCGTCGAGCAGCTGGGCGAGCCGCGCCACTTCGGCCTTCCAGTCCGAGTGCGGGCCGACGATGTCGCTGCCGCAGACGAACCGGTCCGGGTGCGCCACGACCAGCTCCCGCCACCGCGGGACCAGCCGCCCGTCGTCGAGGATGTGGTCGAGCAGCGCCCACGACAGGTCCACGTGCAGCCGGGGGTGCTGTTCGAGCAGGTCGGCGACCACCTTGCCCTGGTCCTGCGGCTCCACCCGGCGGGAAACGCCGGCGTGGCACCAGACGACCGCGGTGCGCGGGTGCCGCCGCAGCATCCCGGCCAGCTGGTCGACGTACTCGTGTTCCCCCGGCCGTCCCGGCGAACTGCTGTCGTGGTGGATCGCGATTGGCACCTCGCGCTCGGCGGCGAAGTCGAAGACCGGGTCGAGCGCGAGGTGGTCCGCGCACGGGTTCTCGCCCCTGGTCAGGTTGGTCAGGTCGTCGTGGCGGAGCATGACCTCGCCGATGCCCCGCCACGTGTCGTGCCGCGACCACACCAGCTCCACGTGCTCGATCGCGAGGCGGTCGGTGGGGTCGAACCCGCACATCGTCGGCGCCACCCGGCTGCCCAGGTCGTCCGGCAGTTCGGCGTGCAGGCTCGCCACCAGCTCGTCGGTCAGCGAGTAGTACTGGCACGGCGCGTTGCCGTCGAGGTAGTAGCCGGGTTTGCGCGGCTCGTTGAGCGGCCACTTCTTCTTCACCGGCAACCCGCACACCACCGCGCGGTCCACTCCGGCGTCCGCCAGCTTCCGCGCGAAGGCCGCCGGGGTGAGCCGGTCCTGCAGGAAGTCCACCACGTGGACATGCGCGTCGACGAGCATCGCGCCAGCCTAAGGAAGATCGGCGGTAGCGGCATCCGCACCGCGCCGGGACAGCAGCGACTGCAGGACGACGAGCCCGCCGAGGACGAGCACGGCCACGCCGAGCACCCGCAACCCGGTGCTGGCGCCGGTGACGAACGCGCTGACGATTTCGTGGGCGCGTCCGGGGTGCGCGGCGAGCGCCTGGGCCACGGTCCTGGCGTGCACATCGGGCGGGAGTTCGGCGGTGAAGCGGGCGGTGAGCACCGTGCCGATCACGGCGACCCCGAGCGCGCTGCCGAATTCGCGGGTGGTGGCCTGCAAACCCGTGCCGACGCCGGTCTGCGACGGCGGCAGCGAGCCGGTGATGACGCCGGAGAGCGTCGGCAGGGCCAGCGTCACGCCGATGCCGGTCACCACCAGCCAGGCCGCGTAGGCGGGATACGGGGTTTGGGTGTCGCTTGTGGACAGTCCAAGCAGGCCGCCGCCGACGCAGGCGAACGCCAGCACCAGGGTGGCGTCGAGGCCGATGCGCCGGGCCACGCGGCCGGCGTGCGGCCCGCCGAGGATCAGCGGCACGGTCAGCGGGATGATCCCGAGCCCGGTGCCCAGCACGCCGAACCCCTTGCCGTACTGGAGGAACGAGGCGTTGACGTAGAACAGCGCGAACATGCCGAAGAACACCGTGGTCATGCCGAGGCAGGCGCTGCGCAGGCCCGCGATCCGGAACAGGCGGGGGTCGAGCAGCGGGTGCTCGGTCCGCAGTTCGACGAACACCCAGGCGGCGAAGAGCACCGCGGAACCGGCGAACCCGCTGAGCACGATCGTGCTGCCCCAGCCTGCCTCCGGGCCCTGCACGATGCCGACCAGCAGGGCGACCGAGGCACCGACGAACAACGCCGCGCCGAGCGGGTCGAGGCGGCGGTCGTGCCGGGACGACACCGGCGCGATCCGGGCGGTGAGCGCGGCGAGCACCAGCGCGAGCGGGACGGCGGCCGCGAACAGCCAGCGCCACGACCCGCCGGTCAGGATCGCGCCACCGCCGACGTTCCCGGCGACCCCGCCGATCCCGGTCATCGACGCCCAGGTGGCGATCGTCGCACCCTTGCGTTCGGCGGGTACGGCGTGCAGCAGCACGGCGAGTGTGTTGGGCAGCACAGCGGCGGCGCCGATGCCGGTGACGGCCCGTCCGGCGAGGAGGATCGGCACGTCGGGGGCGATCGCGGAGAGCAGCGCGCCCGCGGCGAACAGCCCGAGCCCGGTCAGCAGCACGCCCTTGCGCCCGAAGCGGTCACCGGCCGCGCCGCCGGGGATCACCAGGCAGGCGAAGAAGATCACGTAGGTGTCGACGAGCCAGACCAGTGCCGGGGCCGACGGGTGCAGCTCGCTCGCGGCGAGCATCGGCACGGCGAGGTTGATCGCCGCGACCATGCCGACGACCAGCACGACGCAGGCGCACAGGGTGGTGAGCAGGCCGCGGTGCCCGACGGGGCGTTCTTGGAGGACGGTGTGGGACATGGCGTCGACGCTAGGAAGATCCGGGACCGTTGTGCCACGCAAGATTGACAAGGTTGCTTTGCGTCCAACGCAATCCACCGGTGTACCGGCCTGCCGGAGGCGATACCGGAGAGACCTCGTCTAGGCTCGCGGGCATGCCCGACACGCAGTACGAAGACCTCCTCCGCCACGTCCTCGACACCGGCGCGCGCAAGGGGGACCGCACCGGCACGGGCACGCGGTCGATCTTCGGGCACCAGCTCCGCTACCGGCTCTCCGACGGCTTCCCGCTGGTCACCACCAAGAAAGTGCACTTCCGCTCGATCGCGTACGAGCTGCTGTGGTTCCTGCGCGGCGACTCGAACGTGAACTGGCTGCGTGAGCACGGCGTCTCGATCTGGGACGAGTGGGCGGCCCCCGACGGCGACCTCGGACCGATCTACGGCGTGCAGTGGCGGTCGTGGCCGACCCCGGACGGCGGCCAGATCGACCAGCTCGCCGAGGTGCTGCGCGCGCTGCGGGAGAACCCCGATTCGCGGCGGATCATCGTCTCCGCGTGGAACGTCGCCGACATCCCGAGGATGGCGCTGCCGCCGTGCCACGCGTTCTTCCAGTTCTACGTCGCGGACGGCAGGCTGTCGTGCCAGCTGTACCAGCGCAGCGCCGACCTGTTCCTCGGCGTGCCGTTCAACATCGCCAGCTACGCGCTGCTCACGCACATGCTCGCCGAGCAGTCGGGCCTGGAGGTCGGCGACTTCGTCTGGACCGGTGGCGACTGCCACATCTACGACAACCACGAGGAGCAGGTCCGCACGCAGCTCGCCCGTGACGCGCGGCCGTTCCCCTCGCTGAGCCTGAAGCCGGCGGACAGCCTGTTCGACTACAGCTACGAGCACATCGCGCTGGACGGCTACGACCCGCATCCCGGCATCAAGGCGCCGGTGGCGGTGTGATCGGGCTGATCTGGGCGCAGTCCTCGACCGGGGTCATCGGCCGCGACGGCACGCTGCCGTGGCACCTGCCCGAGGACCTGAAGCACTTCCGCGCGGTGACCTCGGGCGCGACCGTGCTGATGGGCCGCCGCACCTGGGAGTCGCTGCCGCCGCGGTTCCGGCCGCTGCCCGGCCGGCGCAACCTCGTGCTGTCGAGCACCCCGCAGGCGGGCGCGGAAACTTTTCCCGACCTGGCGGAAGCCCTGGCGGCGGTGTCCGGGGACGTGTGGGTGATCGGCGGCGCGGCGGTGTACCGCGCGGCCCTGCCGATCGCGGACCGCGTCGAGGTCACCGAGATCCAGGAGCCCTTCGACGGCGACACCTACGCGCCGGACGTCGGGCGCGCGCCGGACTCGATCGGGGCGTGGCAGGAGTCCACGACCGGCCTGCACTACCGGTTCCTGAGCTGGGCCTGAACCGGTAGCGGGCGGCGCGGGACCGGCTCGGACACGACGATCGAGGTGGTCGTCTGCCCGAACATGAGGAACTGGTCGAGCACCGCTTCGAGCTGCGCGATCGACGGCCCGTGCACCTTGAGCAGGAAGCAGTCCTCCCCGGTGATCCGGAAGCACTCGACCACCTGCGGGGTCTCCTGCGCCGCCGCGACGATCTTGGGGAGCTGACCGGGGCCGGGGCGGATGCGCACGAAGGCGGTCACCGGCAGGCCGAGCGCGGCCGGGTCGACCTCCATCCGGAAGCCGGTGATCACCCCGGCGCGCTCCAGGCGCTGGACGCGTTCGGTGACCGCCGGCGCCGACATGCCGACGCGGCGGCCGAGCGCGGACATGGACAGCCGCGGGTCGTCGTGCAGCTCGTCGAGCAGGCGCAGGTTCACCCGGTCCAGCAGCGGTGATCGATCGGTGAAGGTTTCTAGGTCGTTTTGCCTGGAATTCGCAGCCAACTGAGGTCGTCTTCCTGGACAGTGCCATTCCGGCAGCGGGCTTTACCTCGGAAGATACTCCGCATGGCCAGGGCGTACTTCGTCGTCAGCGCGGTTTTCCACTATCTGGGGCCCGCTTTCGCCGTGCTGCTGTTCGCCCGCGTCGACGTGCTCGGCGTGGCCTGGCTGCGGATCGCCGGCGCGGCGGTGGTGCTCGCGCTGTGGCGGCGGCCGTGGCGGCTGTTCCGGCGGCTCACCCCGGAGCTGCTCGGGCTCGGGGTGGTGCTCGCGGCCATGAACACGGCGTTCTACCTGGCCATCGAGCGGCTGCCGCTGGCCACCGTCGGGGCGATCGAGTTCCTCGGCCCGGTCCTGCTCGCCGCGATCGGGGTGCGGACCGGGCGGAACGCGCTCGCCCTCGTGCTCGCCGTGGCCGGGGTGCTCGCGCTGACCGACCTCCAGCTGACCGGTGCGCCGCTCGGGTTCGCCTTCCTCAACTGCGGGCTGTTCGTGCTCTACCTCGTGCTGGGACACCGGATCGCGAACAGCGGGGTCTCCGGGGTCGACCGGCTCGCCGTCGCGATGTCGATCGCCGCGGTGGTCGCGACCCCGTTCTGCCTCGGCGCGGCGGTCCCGGCTTTCGGCAGTCCGGTGGCGCTGCTGGCCGGGTTCGGGGTGGCCGTGTGCTCGTCGGTCATCCCGTACGTGGCCGACCAGCTGGCCATGGCGCGGTTACCGCGGAGCACGTTCGCGCTGATGCTGAGCCTGCTCCCGGCGGTCGCGACGCTGATCGGGGTGGTGGTGCTCGCCCAGCTGCCCACCGCCGGGGAGGCCGCGGGCATCGCGCTGATCGCCGGTGCCGTGCTCATTCACCAGGAAACCAAGGAGAACTGATGGAGTACACCCGCTTGGGCAGGTCCGGGCTGACCGTGTCGCGGATCTGCCTCGGCATGATGAGCTACGCCGATCGGGGTTCGTGGGCGTGGATGCTCGACGAGGAGGCGGCGGAACCGATCGTGCGGCAGGCGGTCGAGTCGGGGGTGACCTTCTTCGACACCGCGGACATGTACTCGGACGGGGCGAGCGAGGTGCTGACCGGGCGGTTGCTCGCGAAGCTGTTCCCGCGCCGGGAGGACTACGTGCTGGCGACGAAGGTCTACTTCCCGACGGGTGCCGGGCCGAACGACAAGGGCTTGTCGCGCAAGCACATCATGGCCGCCATCGATTCCTCTTTGGACAGGCTGGGGGTGGACCACGTCGACCTGTACCAGATCCACCGGTGGGATTACGACACACCGATCGAGGAGACGATGGAGGCGCTCGACGACGTGGTGTCCGCCGGGAAGGCGAGGTACCTCGGGGCGTCGAGCATGTTCGCGTGGCAGTTCGCCAAGGCGCAGCACGTCGCGGAGGCGCACGGCTGGACGCGGTTCGTGTCGATGCAGAACCACTACAACCTCGTGTACCGGGAGGAGGAACGGGAAATGCTGCCGCTGTGCCGGGATCAGGGGGTCGGTGCCATTCCGTGGAGCCCGCTGGCGCGCGGCCTGCTCACCGGCTCCCGCGACCGCGGTGGCGCGGGAGTCACCGCGCGGTCGGGTTCGGACCCCATCGCCGACGCCATGTACACCGACGACGACTTCGACGTGGTCGACGCAGTCCGCGCCCTCGCCGCGGCGCGGGACCTGCCGCCCGCGCGGATCGCACTGGCCTGGCTGCTGGGGCGTTCCGGGGTCACCGCCCCGATCATCGGCGCCACGAAGCCCCGGCACTTGGAGGACGCCGTCGCCGCGCTGGAGGTGGCACTGGACCCGGACGAGGTGGCGGCGCTGGAGGCGCCTTACCGGCCACACGCCGTGCTCGGGCACCAGTGATCAGAAAGCCTTGCCCAGCCAACCTTCGAGGGCGGTGTAGTCGGCGTCGGTCAGCCCGTACCGGGGATCGACGCGGTGCAACAGCGCGGATCCCCGGTGGTGCGCGGAAACCCAGGCCCGATCGACGTCGGTGATCTCGTCGTCGACCCAGGCGAAGGGTCGCCCTCCGGCCCGGTCGACGAGCGCGCGGGTCTTCCAGTGCAACCCCGCGCGTTCGTCCAGATCGTCCACAGCGGACGGTTCCGGCCAGGCGACCACGGCCAGCTCCGGCAGACCGAGCCGGGGAGCGATGATCTCGTTGGCGTCGTGCATCCAGGTGGTGGCCCAGAGCAGGTCGCACGCCAGTGCCGCCAGTCGCGGGCCGTGGCCGGGATCGAGCCGGGACAGCAGCGGGTTCGAGTCGTCCGGGGGGCCCAGGGCCGGGTACGCCGTGAGGCCGAACGGGATCAGCGGCCCGTCGACGTCGAGGAAGAGCAGCGGGCTTCGGTCCGCGCCCGCGGGGGTCCTGCTGAACTCGCTCATGCCGGTGCTGACGTTCCGCGTGGTCCGCGGGTTGCCCGAGGACCGTCGTCGTGGCGCGCCGCCGGTCGCGGAACGGGTGCCCGCGGGCTGACGGACGGCGGGGGCGGGCCCGGTTGTCTAGGGTGAGGCCATGTCGCTGGATGCCGTGAAGACCCGCGCCGTGCTGCGCACCTCGGCGCGGGTTTCCCTGCAGATGCTGGTGGTGCTGGTGCTGACCGGGGTGGTGCTGTGGCTGCTCGGCCGGATGTGGTCGGTGGTCTGGCCGGTGGTGATCGCGCTGCTGATCACCACGCTCACCTGGCCGATCGCCCGGTTCCTCCGCCGGCGGCGCTGGCCCGCCGCGCTGGCCGCGGCCTCGGTGACGGTGTTGTTCCTGCTGGTGGTCACCGGAATCGTGCTGCTCATCGTGCTCCCGGTGGCGAGCCAGTCCGGCGCGCTGGCCGACGGGGTGGTCGACGGCATCGAGCAACTGCGGGAGTGGGCGGCCGGGCCGCCGCTGAACATCGGCGAGGCGCAGATCAGCGGCGCGCTGGACACGGCGGTGACCCGCATCCAGGACAGCGTCGGCAGCATTCTCACCGCGACCGCCACCGGTGTCGGCACGGTGGCCAACGGGCTGGTGACCGCGGTGCTGTCGGTGTTCCTGATGTTCTTCTTCCTCAAGGACGGCCCGCGGTTCCTGCCGTGGCTGGGCCGTCAGCTGCCGGGACGCCTCGCCACCGACGTGCCGGTCGTGGCCGAGCGGTGCTGGGGAACGCTCGGTTCGTTCGTGCGGTCCCAGGCATTCGTCGGCCTGCTCGACGCGGTGTTCATCGGGCTCGGGCTGTGGATCGTCGGGGTGCCGCTGGTGCTGCCGCTGGCCGTGCTGACCTTCGTCGCGGCGTTCGTGCCGATCATCGGCGCGCTGTTCGCCGGGGCGGTGGCGGTGCTCATCGCCCTGGTGTTCAACGGCTGGGTCGAGGCGCTGATCGTGCTCGGCATCATCATCGTGGTGCAGCAGCTGGAGGGGAACGTGTTCCAGCCGATGCTGCAGAGCCGCGGGCTCGGCCTGCACGCCGGGGTGGTGCTGCTGGCGGTGACGCTGGGCGGGAGCCTGGCGGGCATCACCGGGAGCCTGCTCGCCGTCCCGGTGGCGGCGATGTTCGCGGTGATCTGGACCTACGTCCGGGACCAGCTGAGCACCACGCCGGAGGTCGAGGAGGAGCCGGCCGAAACCGCCTGACGCCGGTCAGAAGACCGTCGGCCTGCGCCGATCCGGGATGGTCGCCCAAGGCACGTCCGCCAGGCTCATCCGCCAGCGGTAGAAATACGCCCGGCCCGCCTCTTCCATCGTCCGCCCGGCAGGAACCTCGAAGACGGCGCAGGCCCACGGGTTCGGGAACGGGAAGCACACCACGAACTGCCGGGACATCCCGCGGCGACGCACGACCTTACCCGTCGCGGCGGCTCCCTCACCGGGAAAGCGGCTCTCGTACCTGTCCAGCTCCTCGGCGAGGCCGGTACGCGCCGCCTCCGCTGTGCTGAAGAGGTTGACCGGCCACAACACGTTCCACGGACCGGTCGGCCCCAACTGCGGGATCGACGCGGGTACGCGCACCCGCAGCCAACCCCAGCCCGGACCCGGAGAGTTCTCGCCAAGGAACACCTTCTCGACCCCCGTCGCGTGCGAAGCGGCCTACATGGTGCACCCGCTCGACGATGGGTGTCGAGCCCGATGGTGGGCGGGGTTCACGCGTCGCAGAATCGGGGGGACTGGAACCGGGACGGGGTGATCGCCGTGGACACCGACGAGCACACGACGGTTCCGGCCGCGGTGGTCACCGCGGGCTGGGTGGCGGGAGCCGGCCTGCTCGTGGTGGCTGCCGGGCTGGCGGTGTTCCGGCTGGTCCCCGCGGGCCACTGCCTGGTCGTGCGCAAGCTCGGCCACCCGGTCGTCGTGCGCGGACCCGGGATCGCGTTCCTGCTGCCCGGCCTGCACCGCGGCGTGCGCGTGTCGCTGGCCACCACGCGGCTCGACCTGCTCTGGGTGACCGCGGTGACCGCCGACGGGGTGCCGGTCACGGTCAGCGCGGGCGCCCAGGTCGCGGTCCGCGATCCCGAGGCCTACGTGCTGACCGGCACCGACGAAGCCGCCGCCGGGACCGAAACCGTGGCCGAGGAAGAGATCCGGGACCACGTCGGCCGCCGGACGCTCACCGAGTTGGCGCGGCTGACCGGCGAGGACCGGGTCTGCGCGCTCGGCCCGGTGATCAGCAGCCGCACGCGCGCGTGGGGGATCGAGGTCGCCGCGGTCGAGTTCACCAGGGCCGAGGTGCCGCTGGGCGCCGACTTCCTGCGCTGGTCGGCGCGCCGGGCTCAGGACTTCGGTATCGTGCTCGACCGGCAGCGACGACGGTTGCTGGTCCGCGGCCGGGCCATCGAGCTCGACGGGGACGAGGCCGAACAAATCGCCGAGCTGCTGCACGGCCGCCCGGTGGCCGACCGCGTCGCCGCGCTGGAACGGCGGTTCGCCGAGCTCACCGGGGACGAGTCATGACCGCGCTCGGCCCGGCGCCCCGGGCTCGGAGGGGAGCCGCCATGCAAGCACGGGACATCGCCGCGAACGTGCCGACGGTGACCGTGGACGATCCGGTCGCGAAGGCCGTCCGCGTGCTGGCGGTGAGCCGCCTGCCCGGGCTGATCGTGGTCGACGCCGCCGGCCGCCCCCGGATCGTGCTGCCCGGGACGCAGGTGCTGCGCCTGGCCGTGCCCGACGCCTACCAGGAGGACCCGGCGCTGTGCCGGGCCGTCGACGAGGCGCACGCGGACCGGTTCCTGGAGGAGATCGGCGGCCGCACGGTCGGGGACTGCCTGCCTCGGCAGCCGGTGAAACCGGTGGTCGCCGCGGTGGACGCCACGCTCCTGGAACTCGCCGCGCTGATGGCGCGGACGCACAGCCCGCTGGTCGCGGTGGTCGAACCGGACGGCACGCTGGCCGGTGCGATCACCCTGGCGCGGTTGCTGACCAGCCTCGCCGTCTCCGGTTTCGGTGACTGACCGCCGAAAGGGTTCGAACGCACCACACCGGGCACCGGCCGCGTCCACTAGGTTCTCCGGCGAGACCCTGTCTTGACCATCGGAGCACGCATCATGACCGTCCCGGGGCCATCCACGTTCGAGGACGGCAAGCCCTACGTCAAAGCCGGGACCTGGCGGCTGTTCCTGGCCTGGCTGGTCGACTTCGTGGTGTTCGTGTTCGGCGTGCTGGCCGGCGTCGTCGTGCTGTCCGTTGTGGACCTCAAGGCCCAGCTCGACAACGGGGTGATCGCCCTGGGCCTGGTGGCGATCATGTTCCTGGTGCCGTTGCTGTACGGCCTGTGCTACCGCAACGGCCGCGCGCTCGGCGCGGTGCTCACCGGCACGCGGCTGGTGCGCGTCGCGGACGGTGGCCGGATCGGCGGCAAGGGACCGTGGGCGATGCTGGTCCGGACGGTGCTGCTGCCGTTGCTGCTGGTCGTGGTGATCGTCGGCGCGCTGACCGGTGGCGGTTCGGCGCCCGGTGGTTCGCAGGTCAGGATCAGCGTGGACGACCGCCGGGGACGCTGATGGGCAAGCGGTGGGAACGCCGCAGGCGCCGTCTCGTGCGGCGGTGGTCCGAGGCCGGGCCGGTCGGTGGCGCGCTCGCCGTGTTGTTGAGCCTGGGACGGGCGAGGAACTCCGACGCCGAGGACGCGTTCGCCGAGGCGGCGCTGGCCGTCGACGGGGTGGTGTCGGCCGAATTCGACTGCAGTGACAAGTTCGGTGGTGGCTGGCAACGGGGCAACGTGGTGATCCGGGCGTCGTCGCGCGAGGAGGCGGACCGCGTCGTGGCCGCGTTGCTGCGGGCGTTCGCCGCCGAGCCGCGCCTGGAGCCCCGATGGTCGACACCGCAGCAATACCGGAACGAGGACGGGTCCATTGTGGTCGGAGCCGTAGGGTTCTCCGGGGCGCCGACGATCCGCGAGTTGCGCGCGCGGTACGGAAAGGACTGACGCCGGTGCGGCGAGCTTGGCTGGGAGTGGTGGCTTTGGTGCTGCCCGTGTCGGCGTGTTCGGGCGGTGCCGAGCGCTGCGAGGAGGCTTTCGCCGCGGTGACCACGGCGGTCGACGGCGTGGCGTCCGCGACGTGGGACTGCAGCGAGCAGTTCGGCGGTGGCTGGCAGCGTGGTGACGTGGTGATCGAAGCGGCCAGCGAGCGCGAAGCCGTCTCGGTGATCGACGCGATCATGCGGGCGTACGCCGCTTCGCCGGACCTCGAGGACGGCTGGTCGGTGCCGCAGGAGTTCAAGACGCACGACCGGTCGATCGTCGTCAGCCCGAAGGACCTGGGGTTCTCCGGGCCACCCACGCTGCGCCAGGTGCGGGCGCACTACGGCATCACGCCGGGTTGACCGGCATCATCGAGAGTCAAGGGGCGGAGACATGAGCGGTATGGCCAAGTGGTCGCTCGGGATCGGCGTGGTCCTGCTGGGCGCGGCGGCGGTGTGCCGGGCGCTGGACCAGATCCCGGCCACGGTGATCGTCGGCATCGTGGGCCTGCTCGCGGTCTGCATGGCGGGGTACGACGTGCTCTACCACTGGGCGGAACGAGCCGAACTGCGCCGCCGGGGCGCCAGGGCCCGCCGGGAACAGGAACGCCGCCAGGGTCACTGAACGAGGCGCCGGGCCACTGAACGAATCGCCGGGCCACCGGACGACGGTCGCGTGGGGGCCCGCCGGACGGTGCGGACTCCGACGGCAACGGGTGGAGCGCCTACTTCTGACCGGACAGGAGGTACTCCGACTCCACCTCGACCGGCATCCCGGCGGACTTCGCCAGTTCCGCGATCGCGAGCGGCGCGAAGGCGATGAATCCGTCGGGATCGTCGGCGAGGTCGCCCGCCCAGAACTTGCGGTGTTGTTCCAGGGCGCGAACCAGGGAAGCGCCGAACTTCTCGGCATCGCGGCGGAGCAGGAAGTAGAACATCTCCACGGGCGGGTAGACGAGCTGGGCCATCGCGCGCTTCGGCGTGCGGACGGCGGCGTCCGGGTCCGTCCCGTCCATCACGGTGCTGAACAACTCGGGCGGGATCTCCTGGTTCGTCAGGAAGTTCCGCACGGTCCGGACCCACGGGTAGAGGTACGCGTCGTGTTCGGCGCCCGAGGCGCGCAACGTTTCCTCCGGGATCGCGCAGAGGCGCTGCACGAGTTCGTCCTCGTGACTGGCGATCGCGAGCCAGACCGCGAAGAGCCACGCACCCCCGTTCGCGTACGAGACCGGTCCCGTGGCCTGGAACCGCACGGGTTTCGCGACAACGGCCTCGATCTCGCCTTCACCCGCGGCGGCGCTGAAGATCGCCGTCGCGGCTTGGGCGGCGGTCCGGAGGTCCGCTTCGGCGGCCGCCGGGTCGAGCACGGCCGCGTACTGCGCCAGTTCCAGCGCCCGCCCGAGAACGTTCTTCAGCGCGGCCGCGTCCTTCTCGATGTAGTCGAGGTAGAAGCCGATCTGCGGCGCGAGCGCGTCGAGCTGCTTCTGGGCGAAGTCAGGGGCCACCGGATGCCGCGGCACGGTCGTCATGGTGCGCGAGCTTAATCCGCTTGACCCGGTCACCGGCGGTCGGTGCACTGTGGACATGCAGATCCGCGCCACGGCCGACCAGGACCTCGGCGTTTTCGTCGACACCGTGCACACCGCGTTCGGGCGCTTCCCGGAAACGCCGGTGGACGGCGGTGGGCTCTGGTGGTCGGCGCTGGAGATGGACCGCTGCCTGCTCGCCACGGTGGACGGGCAGCCGGTCGGCACCGCCGGCGCGTACTCCTTCGAACTCACCCTGCCCGGCGAGGTCGTCGCCCCCGCCGCCGGGGTGAGTGCCGTCGGTGTCCTGCCGTCGCACCGGCGCCGGGGCGTGCTCAGCGCGATGATGCGGCACCAGCTCGCCGACCTGCGCGCCCGCGGCGAGTTCCTCTCCGTGCTGCTGGCCTCCGACGCGCTGATCTACGGAAGGTTCGGCTACGGACCGGCGACCTACACGCAGCGCCTGACCGTGCCACGCCGAAGGGCCGAACTCGCCCCGGCACGCGGAGCGGGAAGCGACCCGGGCACGGTCGAAGTGCTGCGCCGGGCCGAGTGCGCCGAGATCCTCGAAGAGGTCTACGACCGGTACCGCCGCAAGCAACCCGGGGCGTTGTCCCGGCCACCCCGCTGGTGGGCGTTGCGCGCGGGACAGCCGCCGGTCACCGCGGCGCCGCGCTATGTCGCGGTCCACCGAGACGCCGATGGTGTGCCGGACGGGTATGCCAGCTACGCGGTCGGTGAACCCGACACGCTGACCGTCGACGAGACCATCGCCACCGACGACGCCGTTTTCACCGCCCTGACTCGGTTCCTGCTGGGCCATGACCTCGTCTCGCAGGTGGTGTTCAAGCAGGTCGCGCCGGACAACCCGCTGCGCTGGCAGCTGGCGGACTTCCGTGCCGGGCAGGTGGTCGAGGACACCGACTGGCTGTGGGTGCGGCTGCTGGACGTGCCGCGGGCGCTGACCGCGCGCGGCTGGTTCGCCGACGGCGAGCTCGTCCTCGACGTCGACGACCCGTTCCTCGGCGAGCGCGAGCGCCACCTGCTCACCGTCCGGGACGGCAAAGCCGCCTGCGCCCCGGCGGACCGGGCCCCCGACCTGACCCTCGACGTGCGTGACCTGGGCTCGGTCTACCTCGGCGGCACCGCACCGAGCACGCTCGTGCGCGCCGGGCACATCCGCGCGCACCACCCGGACGCCGCCACCCTGGCCGACGCCCTGTTCCGCGGCGAGCGCCCACCGCACTGCGTGCACTGGTTCTGAACCGGACGCGGGAGGATTCCGTGATCCAGTAGCGGACCCTCGTACGGAAGGCGACCGGCTTGCTCGACTGGCTTCGGCGGCACCGCCGGTGGTGCTACGCGCTCGTGGTGGTCGCGCTGCTCGCCCAGATGGCGGTCGCGATGCTCACCACGGCCGTGGAGCAGACACCGACCATCGACGAGCCGGTCTACGCGGGCACCGCCGTGGTGTACCTGGAGCAGCACAGCCTCCGGTACAACCCCGAGCACCCGCCGCTGGGCAAGTTGATCATCGCGACCGGCCTCGCCTTCGCCGACGCGCGCCTCGATCCCGCGTTCGACGGCGACCAGACGCAGCTCGGCCGCCGGGTGCTCTACGAGTCGGGCGGTGATCCGGACCGGCTGATGCTGCTGGCCCGGTTGCCGGTCATCGTGCTCACGCTGGTGTTCGGCCTGGTCGTCTTCGCCTTCGCCACCGAGCTGACCGGGCCCGCCGGCGGGCTGGCGGCGCTCGCCCTGTACGCGTTCTCACCGGACGTCGTCGCGCACGGATCGCTGGCCACGCTGGACGTGCCCGCGGCCGGTTTCCTGCTGACGTCGTGCTGGTTGCTGTGGCGGGCCCGCGACCACCCGGCGCGGTACCTGCCGCTCGCGGGGCTCGCCCTCGGCGCCGCGCTCGCCACCAAGATGAGCGCGCTGGCGGCGGTTCCGGTGGTGTTGCTCCTGGCGCTCCTCGCCACCCGGCGGCTGCGTGACGCGGCCGGAGTGGCGCTGGTCGCGATCGCCGTGGTGTGGGCCGCCTACCTCGCGGTGGATCCGCTGCTGCGCTGGGAAACCCCACCGGCGCCGCCCGCGTTCGTCGACTGGCTGCCGTTCCCCGAGCCGTACCGGGACGGGATGCGCGTCCAGTTCGGGTTCGAGGACCACGTCTGGGGCGGCTTCCTGTTCGGCACGCACTACCAGGGTTCGCTGTGGTACTACCTGCCCGCGGCGCTGCTGGTGAAGACCCCGCTGGGCGCGCTGGCGCTCTGGCTGGCCGGTGCCGTCGCGCTGGTGGCGGTCCGGCGGCTGCGCCCGGCGGCGCCGTACGTCCTCGTTCCCGCCGCGGTGCTGTTGGCCGCGGCGATGACCGGCGACCGCGATCTCGGCGTCCGGTACGCGATCTTCGCCCCGATGTTCCTTGCCGTCGCGGCGGCGGGCCTCGTCGCGCTGCGCCGGGCTCGCCTGCCGGTACTGCTCCTGGTCGCGTTCACCGCGGTCAGCTCGCTGCGGACGTTCCCGTACTACCTGCCCTACTCGAACGAGGCGTTCGGCGGGCCGTCGAAGACCCACCTGCGCCTGCACGATTCGAACGTCGACTGGGGCCAGGACCTCGGCCGGCTGGCGGAGCGGCTGGCGCACTACCCGGGCGAGCGGATCTGGCTGGTGTACAAGGGAAGCGGCCTGCCGTCCCACTACGGCATCACCGCGGCCAGTCCGCTCGACGTGCCCGCGGACCAGGTGCGCGGGCTGCTGGTCGTGTCGGATTCGGCCATCACCAAGGCCGACGCCCGCCTGGCGGCGCTGATCGGCACCAGCACCCCGATCGACGCGGTCGGCCACTCGATCACGATCTACCGCCGCGTCACTCCGTGAGCATGCACAGTGCCTGCCGCGCAAGCGTGCGTTCGGCCTCGTCGTAGGGCCAGGCGCATTCGACGACGAGGGTGCGCCAGGCGTTCAGTCCGAAGCAGAACCACAGCCGGTCCGCCACGTCGTCGACCTCGAACCGCGGGGCGAGGAACCCCTTTTCGACGATCTGCGCCGCGGTGGTTCGCAACGTCTCGCGGTACCGCGCGTGCATGTGTTCCCACGCCTCCCGCGCGCCTTCGTCACCGGCCACCGCCGAGTGCAGCAGGTCGACCACGCGGTGGTGCGCTTCGTTGTCCGCCCGGGTTCCGGCTGCCACCAGGGCGATGGCGTCCTCCAGACTCGACGCGGCGGGCAGCCGCGCCAGGATTTCGGTGGATTCCGGTTCACCCATGTCGGCGGAGATCAGCGTGTGCAGCACGTCGGTTTTGGTGCCCACGCTCGAATACACCGTCTTCACCGCCGTTCCGGCCGCACGCGCGATCTCGGCCACGGTGACCCGGGTGTAGCCGTGCGCGAGGAACAGTTCGCGTGCCGCCGCCAGGATCTCCTGCCGAGTCCGCGACGCCTCCTGCTCGCGCCGGGGCGAGTGGTACGACCGGGACGGGGTCACCGCGTCACCGGTGCGGAATGTCCACTGTGGATCGCAGTCGGCATATTGGCACCATAGCATCTGCAATGAATAAACGTCACCTGCATCGATTGTACGGAAGTGAGTGGTGACTGGGCCGTTGCGGCGAACGCCGACCAGTGGTCTGTACAACCGGTCCGCCGTCCGGTGATTCTGGGGGCAGGCGTTCTGCCTGCCTTGCCCCGCAACGATGTGGAGGCTCGACGTGCGCGTTCTGTCCGTTGTGGTCCTGCTCCTGCTGACAATCCTGACGAGCTCCACCGGCCCGGCGAGCGCCGGGAACACCGGACTCCGCGCCGCCGACCCGAGCGTGATCCGGGTGGGCGGGACCTACATCGGCGTGCAGTCGACCGGTGGTGGCATCGCCGTGCGCCAGGCCGGGTCCGTCGACGGCCTCGCCGGGGCGCCCGCCCGCCAGGTGTGGTCGGACGCGCGCGGGCTGGGGGAGGTCTGGGCGCCGGAGATCGTCACGGATTCGGGGCGCTACTACATCTACTTCACCGCCGGGCGCGGGAGCGCGCACCGCATGTACGTGATCAGCTCGGCGGCGCCGGACAGCGGTTACGGCGCGGAACGACTGCTCGCCCTGCCGGACGGCAAGTGGGCCATCGACGGCACGTTGTTCACCTTCGGCGGGCAGCGGTGGTTCGTCTGGTCGGGCTGGGCCGGGGACACCAACGTCGAGCAGAACCTCTACATCGCGCGGATGAGCGACCCGGTCACGCCGGTCGGGGCGCGGTACATCATCTCCCAGCCGCGGGAGAGCTGGGAGCGGGTGGTGGGCAACCCGTTCATCAACGAATCCCCGGAAGCCATCAAGGACCCGGACGGGCGGCTGCACATCGTCTACTCCGCCAACGGCAGCTGGAGCAACCAGTACTGCCTGGCCGACCTGCGGTTGCGCGCCGGTGGCGACCCGACCCACGTGTGGGACTGGTACAAGTCCAACGGCTGCCTCTTCGGCTCCCACCGCGCGACCATGATGTCCGGCTGGGACCCGACCCTGTACGTCGACGGCCCAGGGCACCACAGTTTTGTCCTGCTCAACGGGGACATCGGCACCAGCCCACCGGCCGGCCCGCGGTTCCCGCTGATGTTCCACGCCGTCGCCAAGGGCACGCCGTACGAGTGGGGCAACCGGCACTGGTACTCGGGCAGCTTCGCCTGGTGGGGTGGGATCAACTACAGCCGCGCCAACGTTCCCGGCCCGACCACGGACCACGGCTGGAGCCTGAAGTTCTTCGAATGACCGCCTACGCCCCGAATTCGATGCTGCCGTTCGCGCGACCCCGGCGCACCATGCGGTCGAACGAGAAGGCCGCCAGCACCAGCCAGCCCAGTGCGACCGCGAGTTCCAGGCCCAGCTGGACCAGCACGGTGCCGGGCGCGGCGCCGTCCAGGGTGGCGCGGATGGCGGCGAGGCCGTGCGTCATCGGCAGCACCGAGCAGATCGCCTCCAGCCAGCCCGGCCAGAACGAGACGGGCACGCTCACCCCGCAGAAGGTCATCAGCGTCAGGTAGCTGAGGTTCAGCGCCACCCACCGCACGCCGGGAAAACCGAGCACCAGCGACGCGACGAACGTGCCGTAGCAGTAGCACGCCAGGCCGACCACCGCGATCATCAGCGGGACGAGCAGCGCGCGCGGCTGCGGCAGCGAGACGTCGAACAGCGGTGGCAGCACGAAGAACGCGATGGTCGCCGCGGTGATCCCGGCGGCGAGGTGGTGCAGCCCGCGTCCCAAGTAGACGGTCACGTGGGTGGACGGCGCGGCCACCATCAGCGCCAGCGTGCCCGCCCGCCGCTCGCCGATGGCCAGCAGGATCACCACGGTGGCGTCGATGCTCACCACCGCCACGGCGTTGCCGACGAGCAGGTACTCGACCTGTTCGGCCGAGCCGAGCAGCCGCCCGATCAGCGCGTAGAAGCAGACCTGGATGAGCAGCCGCGCCAGCCAGGTGAAGGTCCACGTCCGCCAGGTGTAGAAGGCGGTGAAATCGGCGTAGGAGGCCAGCGCCGCGTGCTTGAGTACCCGCAGTTGCCCGCGCACCGCTCACCGCCCCCTTTCGCGGCGCAGGCGGAGCACCAGGCTCAGCAGGAACCACCCGGCCAGCAGCCCGGCCACGCCGAGCCCGCCGATGGCGAGCAGGCGCGGCCCGGCGTGCTCGACCGGCGCGGCGGTCAGCGCGTCCCGCATCAGCTCGGCCGACCAGGACAGGAAAACCAGCCAGGACAACGGTTCCAGGAAGTCGGGCAGGTAGGACACCGGCACCATCACCCCGGACAGCAGGTAGATCGGGAAGCTCAGGAAGTTCTGGTACACCCCGCCGTTGCGGCTGAGCAGCATGCCCGCGCAGAACACCAGCGCGGTCCCGGCCATGGCGAACAACGACAGCACCATCGCCGCGGCGAACACCCCGGGGTGGTGCACTTCGGGCGCGCGGTCGAACAAGAGCCAGCCGAGCAGCCAGGTCTCGCCCAGCGGCAGCACCCCGAGCAGCATCACCGCGGAGATCCGGCCGAGCAGCACCGGGTGCGGCGGAGTCGGCCCGGCCTGGGTCAGCTCCAGCGTGCCGAGCCAGTTCTCCACCTGGATCAGGTCGCCGGCCACCGCGATGGCGAAGGTCCACAGTCCGATCAGGGCGGGCGCCAGCAGCGCGTTGGTGACCAGGTCCGGGCGGGCGGCGTGCACCACCACCGACAGCAGCACCACCGCGGTGAACGGCAGGGTGCACAGGCTGAGCAGGTCGTCCGGCTGGCGGCGGATCAGCCAGAACTGCAGCTTCAGCCCGGTGACGTACGCGTGCCTCACAACGCCATGCCACGGGGGCCGATCAGGTCGAGGTAGACGTCTTCGAGCGTCGGCGGCACCGCGCGCACGGTGCGGACCCCGTCGTCGAGCAGCAGCGCGAGCACGGCCCGTGCCGAGGCGTCGCCATCGGTCCGCACGCGCAGGAGGCCGTCGCGGTCGACCGCCTCCAGCACCCCGGGCAGGTCCCTGACCTTGGCGGCGGACGCCTCCGGCACGTCCTCGGCCTCGACCCGGCGGCGCTTGGCCGCCATGGTGGCCAGCCCGCGCGGGGTCTCGGTGGCCACCACGCGGCCCTCGTCGATCAGCGTCACCCGCTGGCAGACCGCTTCCGCCTCGGCCATGTCGTGCGTGGTGAGCAGGATGGTCAGCCCGTCGGCACGCAGTTCGCCGACCAGCTCGCGGAATTCGCGGGCGGCGACCGGGTCCATGCCGATGGTGGGTTCGTCGAACAGGATCAGCTCCGGCTCGCCGATCAGCCCGCGGGCCAGGTGCAGCCGCTGCTTCATCCCGCGCGAGAAGGTCTCGACCAGTTCGTCGGCCTTGCCGCCGAGCCCGAGGCGGTCGAGCAGGTCCCCGGCCCGGCGGGCGGCGCGATCGTCGGGCAACTGGTACAGCGCGGCCCAGTAGTGCAGGTTCTGGCGGGCGGTCAGCCGTCCGTAGAGACCGCGTTCGCCGCCGAAGACGATGCCGAGCCGGGGCCGCACGGCGGCCGCTTCCCGGACGACGTCGTGGCCGAGCACGGTGACCGCGCCCGAATCGGGCAGCAACACGGTCGAGACGATCTTGCACAGGGTGGTCTTGCCCGCGCCGTTCGGCCCGAGCAGACCGTGCACCTCGCCGGTGGTCACGGACAGGGACAACCCGTCCAGTGCCACGTTCTCCTTCGCGCGTTTCCCCCGGCCGGTGCGGAACTTCCGGCACAACCGATCGACGCGCACCGCGGTGTTCTCCATCGGCGCCCCCTCCGCGGAAAGGGTAGCGGCCGGGGCCGTCAGTCTTCGAGCGTTTGGTACAAGGTGGTCCAGAAATCGCGGATGGCGTTGAGCGAATCGGAGTTCGACATGCCGACCTGGGTGAGCAGGATCCCGGTGAGCTGGTTGGCCGGATCGGCGTAGGCCGTGGTGCCGGTGCCGCCGTCCCAGCCGAACTGGCCCACCGGCGCGTGATCGGTGCGGCGGGTGCGCACCGCCATGCCGAACCCCCAGCCACCGTGGGATTCCTGGCCGATGGCCCGGTACATGGCGTCCCTGGCCTCCTGCTGCGCCGGGCGGAGGCGGTTGGTGGTCATCAGTTCGACCGCGGGCCGGGACAGGATCCGGTCCCCGTCGTGCGTGCCGTGGTTCAGCAGCATCCGGAAGAAGGCGAGGTAGTCGTCGACGGTGGAGACCAGCCCGCCACCGCCGCCCTGGAACGCGGGTGGCTGGCTGGTCCGCCCGCCTTCGGCTTCGTCCCACACGAGGAACTCCCCGGTCTGCGGATCGGGCCCGTAGAGCGGCGGCAGCCGGTCGATCTTGCCCGAGGGGACGTGGAAACCGGTGTCCTCCATGCCCAGCGGGTCGAGGATCCGCTCGCGCAGGAACGCCTCCAGCGACCGGCCCGCGACTCTGGCGACGAGCACCCCGAGCACCTCGTGGCTCAGGTCGTACTGCCACCGTTCGCCGGGCTGGTGGGACAGCGGCAGCTCGCCGAGGCGGCGCATCCACTCGTCCGGTTCGGGTGCCGGGCCGGAGTGCACGCTGTAGTCGAGCCGCTCGAAGGTGGCCGCCTGGATGGGGGAGCCGAGCAGTTCGAAATCCATGCCCAGGCCGAAGGTGGAGGTCATCAGGTCCCGCACGGTGATCGGCCGCCGCGCGGGCACGGTGTCGTCCAGCGGGCCGTCGGGTCGGCTGAGCACCTGCCGTCCGGCGAGTTCGGGCAGCCAGGGGTCGACCGGATCGTCCAGTCGCAGGCGGCATTCGTCGAGCAGCACCATGGCCGCCGCCATGGTGACCGGCTTGGAGGTGGACGCCATCCGGAAGATCGTGTCCCGGCGCATCGGCGCGCCACCGTCGTGCCGCATCGTGCCCAGCGCCTCAACGCGGGTCTCCCCGCGGTGGCAGACGAGCGCGACGAGGCCGGGGATCTTCTTGGACTCGACGTGGTGCGCCAGTACGTCCCGCAGCTTGTTCATGGTGTCTCTCCCTCGGTGGTTTCGAACGAGGGGAACGCTAGGGAGACCGGTAGCCGCCGCTCAAGATGATCGTTGCGTGAAAAGCGCATTTGTGCAGCTAGTGACGTTGAGATCATTGCATCGGTTGAACGGTGAACGCTAGGCTCGCGCAGTGCCAGGAGGCAGACTGACCCAGCAGGAGCGCCGGCGGATCGCACTGGGACTGGCCGAAGGCCTCGCCTACGCGGAGATCGCCAGGGGGCTCGACCGGCCGACCTCGACCGTCACGCGCGAGGTGTTGCGCAACGGCGGTCCGGGCGCCTATCGCGCCGACCTGGCCCACTACGCCACGCAGCACCGCACCCGACGGCGGCGGCAGACCACGCCGCGGGAGCCGCTGCCCGAGGGGCGCGACGCCGAAGCCGTCCGCGAGTACGAGGACATGTTCGCCACCGTTTTTGTGCAGTCGGGCCTGCCGAGAATGGCGGCCAGGGTGCTGGCGAGCCTGACGGTCACCGACACCGGCAGCCTCACCGCCGCCGAACTCGCGCGGCGCCTGCAGGCCAGTCCGGCGTCGATCTCCAAGGCGGTGACGATGCTGGAGGGCATGAGCCACGTCCGCCGTGAACGCGACGAGCGACGGCGCGAACGCTATGTCGTGGACAACGACGTGTTCTTCCAATCGATGATGGCCAGCGCGCGCACCACCGCCCAGCTCGTCGAGATCGCCCGGCAGGGCGTGGGCGTGCTCGGCGCCGACACCCCGGCGGCCACGCGGCTGGAGGGCATCGCCCGCTTCCTCGACTCGGTGTCGCGCAATATCGCCCGTGCCGCCGAGGAAGCCCGCGCGCTGCTGCACGCCGAGTCAGGGCGCGAGTGACGGCCGGTCGTAGGGGATGTCACGCGGGCTTCGGGTGGTGGCTTGACGCAAGGGTTGGCCGGGTGCGATGTGGCGGGGTGGCGCACGGGGTTTGGGAGGGGCGGCTCGGCGCGCGCGATGATTCGGCGCGCAGTGGCCGCCCGGCGCGCAGGGGGTGGCGCGATGGCGGCGGCCTGGGCGCGACGGTCCGGCGCTCGCAGCGGGCCGGCGCGCACGCTCGGTACGCGAGCGATTACTCCCTATGGTGTAATCCCCGCGTCCAGGTGCCTGTGCGGGGAGGGGTGGCGTGACCGAGGTACCCGTCCGGCGGTGGGTGGCCGTCGCCGTGGTGAGTGGGGTGGGGGTGGCGGTGGTGTACCTGCTGGCCGTGTGGACCTCCACCGGGCAGTTGCTGGAGAACGCCGCCCTCCGCGGTGCCGACGAGGCGGGCGCGGCCGACCGCGACGCCGCCGACGAGGCCCTCGGCCAGATCACCGTCTACTCCCTGGCCGCCGCCGTGGTGGCGGTGGGGCTGGTCGGGGTGCTGCGCCGCCGGTTCGCGCTGGCCGTCGCCGCCGTGGGGCTGATCGTCGTGGGGCAGGTGATCACCCAGGTGCTCAAGCGGTTCGTGCTCCCGCGCCCGCCACTCGTGCCGGTCACCGGGCACTACGCGCACAACAGCCTGCCCAGCGGCCACACCACGATCGCGATGACCGTGCTGTTCGCCGCGTTGCTCGTGGTGCCGTACCGCTGGCGCGGCGTGGCGCTGTTCTTCGTCCTGTCGTGGGCGGTCGGCATCGGCGCCTACACGGTCACCGCGAAGTGGCACCGCCTGTCCGACACCGTGGCCGCCGACGCCGTTTCGCTGGCCGTGGCGTGTCTCGCGTCGCTGTGGCTCGTCCGGCGTGGACTGGTGCGCCGTCACGACGGACCACGGCGGATCCCGCGGGTGCTCATCGTGGTGTTCACCGCCCTGGGCGGCGCGATCTTCCTTGCCCTGGGCGCAATCCTGATCGGGGTCCCGCTCGCGTCGCAAGGACTGGCCGCGACGGTGTCCGGTGACGCCTGGGTCGTCTACCTGGCGGCGAACTCGCTCGCCTCCTTCTTCTCCATCGCCACGGCACTGGTGTTCCTGGCGACCTGGCGACGACTGGAGATCGCATGAACCCGCTGCTGATCCCGTACCTCGTCGCCGCCGGGTTCTTCCTGCTCTTCCTGGTCAGCTTCCTGCGCGACCGCCGCAAGCTGCGCAACGGGTTCTACCTGTTCTTCGCCCTGGTGTTCCTGGCGGTCGGAGTGCTGTTCACCGTGGCCGCGGTGTCCGAGGACGCCGCCGCGATCCTGCTGTTCTCGGTGCTCGCCCTGATCCCGCTGACCGTGCTGGCGCTCGGCGTGTTCCTGATCTGCAACGGCGTCACCATGCTCCGCCGCGAAGGGCGGCGGCCCGCCAATCTGCTCTCGCTGGCGGCCGGGCTCGGCATCATCGCGTTCGTGCCGGTCAACCTCATCGTCGAGCAGATCGGCTGGAAACCGCTGGAAGTGTTCGCGATGACGGTCAACGCGCTGCTGTTCTACGTCTCGTTCCTGTTCGTCTGCTTCCTGCTGTACGCCATCGTGTACGGCCGGATCCGCAGTCGCGCCGGGGTGGACTTCGTCGTGGTGCTCGGCGCCGGGCTGCTCGGCGGCAACCGGGTGCCGCCGCTGCTGGCCGGGCGGCTGGACCGCGGGCGACTGGCCTTCGACGCCGGTCGCGCCCGCGGTGGTGACCCGGTGCTCGTCACCTCCGGCGGCCAGGGCCCGGACGAGGACCTGCCCGAAGCCCACGCCATGGCCGACTACCTGGCCGGCCACGGCGTGCCCCGCGACCGCATCCTGCTCGAGGACCGCTCCCGTACGACCTGGGAGAACCTGGTCTACAGCAAGGAGATCATGGCCGAGCACCGCGCCGGGTACCGGTGCGTGGTGGTCACCAACAACTACCACGTGCTGCGGGCCGCCCTGCTCGCGCGCAAGGCGAAGGTCAACGGCCAGGTGATCGGCTCGCGCACCGCGGGCTACTTCTGGCCCAGCGCCACCATCCGCGAGTTCGTCGCGGTGCTCGTCGAACACCGGGTCTTCCACCTGGTGGTGTGCGGGCTGATCGTGCTCTCCACCGTGCTCAGCCAGTAGCGCGGGGGAACTCGGCTCCTGGGGCGGCGTAGTCGACGGGGCCGTCGAAACGGGACGACGCGCGGGTCACCGCCTCCTGCGGGGTGAGGAACGGGCCGACGTGCGTGACGATCAACCGGTGCGCCCCGGCCTTGCTCGCGGTGTCGCCCGCGTCTTCGGGGGTGTGGTGCAGCGGATCCGGCTCGGCCTGGGCGTAATCGGCCTCGCACAGGAGGGTGTCGCATCCCTCGGCGAGTTCGATGAGGCTCGGGCACGGGGCCGAATCCCCGGAGTACACCAGCGATTCGCCCGCGTTTTCGATGCGCACGGCGAAAGCGGGCATACCGTGCGCCACGGCTCGGCTGGTCAGCGTGAGCGCGCCGACCCGCACCTGGTGCCCGTCGTGCAGTTCCTGGACGGCGAACGCGGCTTCGATCGGGCTGCGGACCGGGGTGTTGGTGAGGAAGTGCGCCAGCCGGTCGGCGATGCCCGGCGGGCCGTAGAGCGGAATGGGCGCGGCGAGCCGGAGGTCGGCGTGGAGCGCGCCGTAGTAGGCGGTGAGCAGGTCCGCGCTGTGGTCGGCGTGCAGGTGGGAGATCCAGATCGCGTCCAGCTCGTCCAGCTGGACGTGGCGTCGCAGCTGGGCCAGGGTGCCGCTGCCCGCGTCCAGCCAGAGACGTGAGCCGCCGCCGGTCACCAGGTAGCCGGAGCACGGGTTGTCCACGCTCGCGTACGGGGACGCCGAACCCAGGACGGTGAGCCGAAGATCGCTGGTCATCCTCGAAGACTAAGCCCGGCAGGTCACCGAAGCGGAGACCTGCCGGGCGAAGGGTGTTACGCGTCTTCGCACAGGGCGGCGTCGATGAGGTCGAACGCCGACGGATCGGACGGCATGAAGTTGGCATTCGTCATCGCCGAAGCGAAGCGGCCGTCGTCGGTGGTCATCGTGATGGACGCGTGCCCGGTCGGCAGCACACCGTTGTGCCCCCAGGCTTCCCCGCCGCACGAGAGCGGCAGGGTGAACACGCCGAGCCCGTAGTTCTGCGGTGCTTCCGGGGCGATCGGCACGGTGGTGCGCATCTCGGCGAGCGCGTTCGGCGAGAAGAGCTCGCCGTCGGCGATCGCGCGCTGGAACCGCGCCAGGTCGTCCAAAGTGGACTCCATCGCGCCCGCCGAACTCCACACGGACAGCTCGGCCAGCGTGGTGGCGTCGAACCAGAAGAAGAAGCCACCCACCCGGATGCCCTGGTAACCGGGCACGAAGGGCGACCGCAGCGCGCGCTCACCCGGTTTCGGGAACGACGTGCCGGTGAGCCCGAGCGGGGTGATGATCCGCTCGGTGATCGCGTCGCCGACGGACTGGCCGGTCAGCTTCTCGATCAGCAGGCCCAGCACCAGGTACCCGGCGTTGGAATACTTGTGCCCACCGCCGGGTTCGCCCTGCGGGGCGTCGTCCATCGCCGCCTTGACCAGTGCGGCCAGGGTGTACGTGCCGTTCGCTTCCGCCTTGGCACCGGCGGGATCACGCACCAGCCCGGCGGTGTGGTTGAGCAGCTGTCGCACGGTGATCACGGTGCCGTCGTAGTTCCCGCCGAACACGCCGGGCAGGTACTGCTCGATGGGCGCGTCGAGGTCGACGGCACCCTCGTCGAACAGCTGGAGCACCACCGCGGCGGTGAACGTCTTGGTCTGGCTGGCGATCCGGAAGTGGTCGGCCGAGGTGATCGCCCGCTGCTCGCTGATGCTGGCCGAACCGCTGGACAGGGTCCAGGAGCCGGTGTCGTCACCCGCGTGCACGGCCGCGCCGGGACCGGCTTTCTGCTGGTACCGGTTGAGCACGTCCTGGGTGGCGGCGTGGTCCTGGGCGTGCGCGGGCGGGGTGACCAGTGCCATCGCGACCAGCGCACCGGCCGCGATGCCGGACAGGCGGCGGGTTCGCCGGGTCACGCCTGGGCCTCCTTGACCGGGATCCACTCGCCGTCCACCGGGTTCTGCACGGTGTCCTCGGATTCGTCGGTGTCGCTGTCCTTTTCGGAATCCTTGTCGGAGTCTTTCTCGGAGTCCTTGTCGGTGTTGCTGTCTTTGGAGCTGTCGCTGGCGGAGTCCGACTGGCTGTCGCCGGTCGCCGAGGACTCGCTCTGGCTGCTGGACGAGCCCGAACCACCGGCCAGGTCACCGATGACGCTGAGCCCCTCCTTGGCGACGTCGAGCACGCCGACCGCGCCTTCGATGAGCTTCACCAGGTTCTCGCCGCTGCTGAGCAGCGCGGCCAGCTTGCCGGCGATCTGCCCGCCGTAGTCCACGGCGATCGCCACGCACTGCGGGATCGCCTGCGCGATGCTGGCCCCGAAGGTGGCCGGTGCCGCGGCGATCGCCTCGGTCATGATCGGCACGATCTTGCCGACGGCCTCGGTGATCAGCCGCGTGACGATGTCGACGACCTGCGCGACCACCTCACCCGCGGCGGTGATCGCCGCCGCGTTGGTGGCCGCCGCCTCGCCGATCGCCTTGATCCCGTCGACCAGCTTGGTGGCGGTCTCGGTGTAGTTCTCCTTGGCCCCGCCCGACCATTCGCTGGTCTCGTTCCCCGCCGTGGAGCCGTACCCGTCCGCGACCGAGTTGGCGCCCTGCGAAGCCTGCTCGTGCTGCCCGGCCGGTCCCGAAACGGAGTCGGGCTCGCCGCGCAACTGCCCGAGCGGCTCCTCGAGGAACGAAATGACCGGGGTCAGGAAGTCGCAGCCCGCGCTGGCCAGCGCGGACAACGGGCTGGCCGTCGAACCCAGCATGTTGATCGATACGGCCGGTTCACCGGAGAGATCGCTCGAGAGCCATTCCTTGCTGCCGACGGAATCCTTGGCGATCCGCAGGTCCACCAGTGCCGTGTTGATCTCGACCGCGGAGGCGGGCGCCTCCTCCTCCGTCGCCGTGCCCTTCATCGGCCACCCTCCTCGATGCCGGCGAGCCGGTCGCCGTGGCTCTCGTCCGTGTGCTCGTACTGGTCCGCGGCCCGGCGGAGCCCGTCGCCGACCTTGTCCAAAGTGGACGACGCGTGGGCGAACGCGCCCATCGTCTCGGTCATCGCGGCGCCCAGGCCGGTGGTGATGAACTGCGCGAACATGCCCAGCGACTGGGCACCCAGCTCACCCGGCAGCCCGGCGCCGATCGAGGACAGCTGATCAGCGTGCGCGTTCAGCCTGCTCGCGTGCGTGCGCAGCTGCTCCGGGTCCACTTCGGACGACTGCGGCGCGGTCACCGGACCACCTCCGCCGGGAGGTGCTGGGTGATCCGGGTGAGTGCCGAGTTGTCGCCGAGGTAGCCCGCCATCACCTCGGCCACCTGCGAGGCGGCCATCCGCTGCGCTTCGCGCGCGGTGGCCACGATGAGCCCGGCGAGCGCTTCGGCTTCGAGCTTGCGCGCCATCGGCGTCAGCTGGATTCCCTCGAACGCACCGGTGGCGCTGACCGTCACGGTGACCTCACCGCGCGGTGACCGCGCGGTCGCCCCGGCCCGCTGCAGGCTGTCGCTGGCCTGGCGCGCGCCGTCGGCCGCGCGTTCGAGGCGATCGCGGTAGTCCGCCAGCCATTGTGCTGGATCCATGGTGTTCCCCTTCTCCGTTCCCCGTAGGTGTTTCAGCTTCTCGCGTGGTGCGGCGCGGCCGCCTCGCGCAGTACCCGGACCAGTTCGCTGTGCCGCAGCGGGTTGACGCTCACCCAGCCGAAGGCGTCGCGATCCACCCGGACTCTCCCCTGTGGACTGTCCAGCCAGGACAGTTCGAGCGGGCGCTCGGCGGCGCCGGTCGGCGGGCGCACGACCGCGCCGAGCTGCCCGCGTCCCGGGACCGAGGCCAGCAGGCCGACGAGCGCGTCGACCGCGGCCTCGTCGCCGCCGCGTTCGCGGACCAGGGTGCGCACCCGCTGCCGCGGTGCCGCGACGCCCGCGGTGTTCTCCAGCAGGCGGGTGGCGTCCTCGACCACGCCGGGCGGCAGCGTGAGCGGCATGGTGGGCGCGGCCTCCAGCGCCGGGATCCGGCTGGTGAACTCGCCGGTCAGCGCGGCGGCGCCGACCCGGCGGACGGTGACCGGGCCGGGCAGGCCGGCGATCGACTGGCTGCACACCACGGCGTGCTGGCCGAGGACCATCGCCACCACGCCGGTCACCGCGGTGCCGTCGACCACCACGAGGTCGACCGCGTTGCGGTGCTCGCGCAACGCGGTCACCAGCTCCGCGGCGACGCCGATGGGCCCGTCCTCGTCGGCGAGGCCGCGGTCGGCCAGCGCCTGCCCGGCCGCGGCGAGCAGCGCCTTGCGCTCACCCTCGATGCGGCCGAACGAGGGCACCCGCAGCGGGAAGGGCGGGCGCGTGCCCGCGAAGGTGCCGAGCAGGTCCAGCTCGGCCAGCTCGAACCGCGCGCAATCGCTTTCGGCGGTGGTCATGACGCCTGCCCCGCCCGGTCGAGCTCGCCGGTGCCGCCCGGGCCGCCGCTACCCGTTCCGCTGCCGGTGCCGCTGCCGCCCGGGCCGCCGGTGCCGCTGCCGCCGGTGCCGCTGCCGCCTGGGCCGCTCGTGCCGCCGGTGCCGGTGCTGCCCGAGCCGGTGTTGTTCTGGCCGGTGTTGCCGGTGGCGTCGCCGGAGTTGCCCGCGCCGCTGCCGGTGCCGCCGCTGTCACCACCGCTGCGGCTGTTGCCACCGCTGTTGGCGCTGCCGCTGCCGTGGTTGCCGCTGCCACGCGAGTCGTCGGGCTCGCCGCTGGTGCGCAGGTCCTTGCTGGACTGCTCTTCGTGGTTCTGGTACTTGCCCTTAGCCTCGCCCAGCATGTGCTGGTAGTCGCGCACCTCCTTCACCGTGGCCTCGATCTCACCGGCCAGGCCGGAGCTGCCCGCCGCCTCGCGGAGGCGCATGGCCAGGTGCACGGCGGGCGGCGCGGTGCCGAGCATCGGCAACCGCTCGGCCAGGCGGCACGCGGTGGCCACCAGATCGGCGGTGAGATCCCCGAGTTCGGTCAGGGTGGAGATCCGCTGGTCGAGCAGATCCAGTTCGAGGGTCAGCTTCCCGTCGCTCATCGGAGCTCCTCCGGCGGCAGGCCGATGACCGCTTCGCTGCCCGGCTCGGCGGCCGGGAACAGCCCGTGGTCGATGGTCGGCAACTGGTTCTCGTGCTTTTCGTCGTCCGAACCGCGGCCGCCACCGGCGCCGGGCGGCACCATGCCGCCCATCGCGCCGCCCCGGCTCGCCGCCATCTCGGCCGCGAGCCGCGCCGCGGCGGTAGTCCCGCCCGGCATCGCCATCGAGCCGCTCCGCAGGCCCTGCCCCAGCGGGTTCGCGTAGTTCACCCCACCGGCGATCCCGGCCCCGGCGATGGCACCCGCCGCCAGCCCCCTCGGCGCGCTGCCGGTCCGGGAAACGGTGCCCGGCTCCGTGGCGCCGACCAGGTTCTGCCACGACGCCGGGCTGGTCGAGCCCGTGCTCGACGCCTGCGTGGTGCTGCTGCTCGGCATCGTCGACGCCGCGGGGATGGTGCTCTGCGCCTGGCTGATCATCGTGCTCGAGTCGGTCAGGCTGGATTCGTAGGTCTGCATCGCGCGGACCGCCTGCTGCTTCTGCATGTCGGTGGCGCCCGCGCCCATGTAGAAGCTGAACCCGGCGCCGCCCACCGCGCCGAACGCGGTGCCCGTGCCCGGCGGTGGCGGTGGTGGTGCCGGTGGGGTCGACCCCAGCGCGATCGGCGGCGGTGGCGGCGCGGTGATGCCCGCCCAGTTGGTCACCGCGTCGGTCATCGGCGCGGCCGGATCACCCGGCGGGGGCGGCATCATCGCCCGCGCCATCGACAGCGCGTCCGCGGCCTGCCCCGCCGCCTGCTCACCCGCGTGCGCCAGCGCCGCGAGCGTGTCCACCCGGTCGGCGAGCACGCTCAGCCGGCGCGCCGCCTCCTCCGCACCGGAACCACCCCACCCCTCCAGCAGCGCGGCCCGTTGCTCGCGCAGCACCTCGGCGTGGTTGACCAACGCCACCCGGTGCTGGGCCCACTCCGCGGCGATCGTGCTGACGTCGGCGACGTCCGCGTCCTGCCACAACATCTGGTACAGCTCCTCGTGGCTGTACGCCTCCCAGTTCACGCTGCCAGCCGGCGCCGCCTGCTGACCGAAATACCTGTCCCACACGCTGGACGTGCCCGTCGAGGCCGTCTCGCTCGCCACCCCGGATCCCCTTTCCAGTAACCACCGCTCCTCGGCTGGAGCCATGCTCGGCCGGGGCGGGGCACGCGTGGAAGGGCAAGGACCGGCCATCCGTGGCCGGTGGGTCTGACCAGGGGAAACGCCTCAACTGCCGGTGCGGTACGCCTTCGCGAGGTGTTCCTGGAGACGGGCGTGGCGGAACTGGTAGACCGCCCCGGACTGGCGCAGCACGCCCCGCCGGTAGGCGTCTTCGAGGAAGGTGCTCACCGCCCACGGCAGCCTGCCGATGAGCGGCAGGCGGAACCGGGCGAAGATCAGCCACTGGCCCCACGCGGTGAAGCTGATCAGGTAGGCGAACCCGGCCGAGAGCCCCGCGGTGACCCCGAGCAGCACGCTCGCCTGCGAGGACCAGCTGATGTCCAGGTGCGGCCCGCTGAGCCCGTTCAGCACGCCGATGGCCGCGAAGCCGCCGAAGGCGATCGCCAGGCAGAGCGCCAGCCCGAGCAGCACGGCCAGGCGCAGCGCGGTCACCCGGTTGACGGCGAGCAGATCGGCGGGACTGGTGGCCGTGGTCAGGTTCGCCGGCTTCTCCAGCACGACCACGAGCGCCAGCAGGATCCCGCACGCCGGGCCGAACGCCAGTCCGTAGACGGCGGCGCTGAGCAGGGTGGTGCGGACGGCCGTGCCGAATTCGTCGGCCATGGCCAGATCGGGCGACAAGGCGATCACGACCAGGGAGGTGAGCGCGTAGGTGACACCCGCCAGCATGCCCCCGGCGGTGCCCGCGACCAGCCGGACCGCGACCTTCCGCCGGAGACCGGGTTGTCTCGCCGACCGGGTGGGCAACCGCACGCGCACCCGGGTCGGGGCGACGACCCCGCCCTTGCGGAGCACGAACAACAGGTACAGCAGCGCGCACGGCCCGGCGATCACCGGGCCCTCCATCAGGCCGTCGAGGAACACCACGTGCGGCCGGAACGGGAAGTCGTAGACGAAGACGTTGAGCGGGGTGAACACCAGCCAGACGAACAGGGTGGTGGCCAGCCACGCGAGGGCCGTCACCAGGAGCACACGCGAGCGCTGCCGCAGGTGGGACGCGCCCAGCCGCCACCATTCGAGGTCACCGGTGCCCCGCCGGTCGAGTTCGTCGGCGAGGAAGCCCAGCCAGTGGCGCACGCGCTCGACGTCCCAGTCCCGCGTGCCGTCGTCGTGCCCGGGATGGCCGTGGTAGACGGTGGGGACGAAGGTGTCGAGCAGGTGCTCTTCGAGCGCCCGCGTGGTGGGGAAGCGTTCGGCGTCGAGCAGGTCCGCCGGGTCGCGGCCGACCGGATCGCTGTAGACCGTGCGCGCGAGGCCGACCATGAGCGGGGTGCGCAGGACCTTGGCGAGGTTGGCGGCGGGCCCGGGTTCGGCCTCGCGCAGGGCGTCCAGCACCGGGTCCCAGGCGGTGGCCGCGCTGCCGTTGACCCGGCGGGCGGTGCGCGGCAGGTAACCGGCGAGGTCGTCCGGGGTGAGGTCGGTCAGCTCGACGACGGCGGCCGAGGTCAGCACGTCGACCATCGTCACCGCCCGCTCGTACTCGCCGAACCGGCTGGTCAGCAGCAGCGGCATGGACACCGAGTTGAGCGTTTCCAGCGCCGGGCGGTGCAGGCCCTCGGCGATCTCGTCGAAACCGTCGAGCACCGGCAGGATGCGCCCGGTGTCGACCAGCACGGCCGCGAGCGTGGCGCCACCGGGTGCGGCGGCGGCCAGGCCGGGGTGGTCGCGTTGCAGCATCTCGACCAGCCAGGTGCGCAAGGGCGTCGAGGTCGGGTTCCAGCCGCCGATGTTGAAGATCACCGGGACCGCGTCGCCCGAGGTACGCGTGGCGAGCGTGTCGAGCACGAACCGCAGGGTCAGCACGGTCTTGCCGCCGCCGGCGCGGCCCAGCACCACCAGCCGCCGCGAGGGCACGAGGCGGTAGACCTCGGCCATGTTGCCGACCTCGCCGGACAGGTCCAGCGGCGCGGCGGTGACCCCGGCCGGGACGCGGCAGACGTTGTCCCAGTGGTCGGCCAGGTGCTCGGGGGCCTGCCGCCACCGCACGGGCAGCGGGAAGGGGTCGTGCACGCGGCGCAGTTCCTCTTCGCGCCGCAGCTGGGTGGCGATCACCCTGGCCAGGTCGTCGGCCGCGGCGGACACCTCGGCCGGGACCGCGGGCAGGCGGCCGGCGGCCGGGGCGGGCGCGGGTGCCGGGGTTTCCACCGGCTCTTCCGGCGGCGGGGTGCCCCCGGCGGCGACGAGGAGGTTGCGGCGCTCGCCGGGTGCGACGTCCAGCGCGTCGGCGAGCAGGGTCACCGTGCCGATGCGGGGATCGTTGCCGCTGCCGTTCTCCAGCCGCCGGATGGTCCGCACGCCGACGCCGGAGCGGGCGGCCAGCTGGTCCTGGGTGAGCCCGGCGCGGCGCCGCGCGTCACGCAGGAGGACGCCGAAACGGTTGGCCACGTCGGGGATCCTCCATGCTGCTGGTCGGCGGGCATGGCGATCTTAGTGAGAAACCCACGCCGCGTACGGGGGTTTGCCCTTTCTTCGGACGCAGATCACGTTCAGCCGTCCGGCACGCTGGCGCCCACGGTCACGTAACCGCGCCAGTCGTGGGCGGCGGCCGGGGAGTAGCTGGCGAAGTCGAGCGCTCGCATGGTTTCGCCTTCGCTGCCGCCCTCGAGCACTGGCATCGGCCACCGGCGGGCGGGGTGACGGAGTCGAGCCAGTCGCACAGTTCGCGGGCTCGCGGCGTGGTGGCGGGGGCGAGGTCCTCGAACATCTCGAAGGCGTGCGGGGCGCCGCCCGGTTGGCTTTCCGGTGCGCGGAGGTCCGGCTCCAGGCCCCAGCCGTACCCGCCGTCGCTGTTGCTGGAGCAACTGGCTCTGGGACGGCAGCGGCTGGCGGCAATACCGGCAGGGCGAACGCTCGATCAGCACGCAGAACACCTGGGGGCACTGCAACAAGGACTTTTACGAGGACAGCAGGTAGCCGTCGTGGACAAGTGTTTTGCGCTGACGTCCTAGCAGGACCGGTCCCGCGGTCCTTACCTTCGCAGGGTGTTGCCCGAGTGCGAGGGAGCTGAACCTGTGCCGTCCACACCGGAAACCAGGCTTCACGGGAACCTCGGCGTGCCCGGGGTGGTGTTCCTCGTCCTGGCCGCCGTGGCGCCGTTGACCGGGATCATCGTCATCGGCGGCATCGGGATCGCGGTGGGCGCGGGCGGCGGCACACCGGCCATGTTCCTGCTCGCCACCGCCGTCTTCCTGCTCTTCGCCGTCGGGTACGCGCAGATGGCCCGGAAACTGGTGAACGCGGGCGGCTTCTACGCCTACGTCGTGCGCGGGCTCGGCCGGACGGCGGGCATCATCGCGGCGTTCGTGGCCATGGTGGGCTACAACTGCTTCGTCGCCGGGGCCGTCGGCACGAGCGGGTTCTTCACCTCGATGGTGATCGCCGACGTGTTCGGCCTGAGCCTGCCGTGGTGGGTCTGGAGCCTGATCTCCGTGGCGGGCGTGTGGGTGCTGACCCGCGGCGGCATCGACATCTCGGCGAAGGTGCTCGGCGTCGCGCTCGTGCTGGAGGTCTCCATCCTGATCGTGCTCGACGTCGCCATCCTGGTGACCACCGGCTACTCGTTCGAGCCCTTCCTGCCCGAGGTCTTCCTGGCCGGTTCGACCGGACTCGGCTTGTTGTTCGCCGCCAACGCCTTTGTCGGCTTCGAGGCGACCGGGCTGTTCAGCGAAGAGGCACGCGACCCGAAACGCACCATTCCCCGCGCGACGTACCTGGCGATCACCTTCATCGGCGTCTTCGCCGCGGTCACCACCTGGGCGATCGTCTCCGCGCTCGGCGTGCGGCAGGCGGGCGGTGTCGCGCAGGAACACCTCGCCGCGGGTGACCTGGTCTTCACCATCTCCGCGGAGTACCTCGGCAGCGGCCTGACCAACGCGATGCAGCTTCTCCTCGTGGTCAGCCTCTTCGCCGCGCTGCTCGCGCTCCACAACTCCGCGACGCGGTACCTCTACGCGCTCGGCCGATCCGGTGTACTGCCGCGAGCGCTGGCACGCACCCGCCGCCGGAACGGCGCGCCGGTCACCGCGTCGACCGCGCAACTCGCCTTCGCGACGTTGGTCGCCCTGGCCTACGCGATCGCCGGACTGGACCCGATCGCGAACCTCGTCGCCGCCTTCACCGGCCTCGGCACGCTCGGGATCGTGGTGCTGCAAGCGTTTGCGGCCACCGCCATCGTGGTCCACTTCCGGCGCGCGCGGGACCCGCGGCTGCTCGTCACCTTCGTCCTCCCGACGGTCGGTGGCCTCGGCCTGTGGACGGTCACCGCGCTGGCGTTCGGCAACTTCCCGGAGCTCGCGGGCAGCGAGAGCCCGGTCGTCGCGTTCCTGCCGTGGCTGCTGCCGATCGCCGCCGCGCTGGCCGTCGCCGTCGCCTTCTGGCTGCGTTCGGCGAAACCGGCCGTGTGGGCTGCCCTGGACCAGGATCTAGAGGTGTGAGCCGAGCCGTTTCCGGTAGGCGGCGCGGTCTTCCGAATCGGGTTGGAGGGCGCGGTCGTCGCGGAAGAGGCGGCGGACGGCGTTCAGCACCGGTTCGGGCGTGATGGCGGCGACCGCGGCGAGCGCACCGACGTACCGCGGCACCGCGATCTCGCCCTTGCGCGTGGTCGCGGAACCGACCACGGCGGCGGCGATGTCCTCGGGCGCCACCTTGGGGATCGGCTTCATGTCGAGCCCGGAGGCGAGCGCGGTGTCCACAGCGGACGGAAGCACCGTGGTGACGCTGACACCGCGGTGCGCGTACTCGCGGCGGGTCGCGGCGGAAAGCCCGACGACGGCGTACTTCCCGGCGTTGTAGATGGCCAGGCCCGGGATCGGGAACTTCCCGGCGAGCGAGGCGACGTTGACGATGTGGCCGCGCCCGCGGTCGAGCATGCCGGGCAGGGCCAGGCGCATGCCGTGCACCACGCCGAGGAGGTTGACCTCGATGGACAGCCGGGTGATGCGGTCGTCGAGGTCGAGGAAACCGCCGTTGGGCATGATGCCGGCGTTGTTCACCAGGACGGCGAGCGGGCCGTGCTCGGTTTCGGCCTGGTCGAGGAAGGTGCGGAAGGAATCGGGATCGGCCACGTCGAGCGGGTGCGCCGAGGCACCGAGATCGGCGGCGGTCCGCCGGGCGAGGTCCAGGTCGAGATCACCGATCGCGACGCGGGCGCCCCTGGCGGCGAACGCGGCGGCGGTGGCGCGGCCGATGCCCTGCGCGCCGCCGGTGATGGCGACGGTGGCACCGCGGAGATCGATGGCGGGGTACCGGGTCATGACGGAGCTCCTTGGCGGATGGCGGCGCGGACCCGCGCGGGGACGTGCCGTCGGGCGGCGGACAGGGTGGCCGGCCGGTGCCGGTGGTTCATGAAGTTGAAGCCCATGGCGGCCAGTTCGCCGGGGCCCGGTTCGATCCGGATGACGCGGGTCCCCGCCGCACGCAGGGCCGCGATCTCCCGGTCGAGCCCGGCCGTCATCCGGCGGCGGAGCAGGCGTTCCACCCGGGCGAGGCCGGTGGCGGGCGCGGCTTCGCCACTGGTCATCGGCGCCACGACAACGAGTTCGGCCAAACCGAGCGGACCGGCCAAGTCGGCGGACACCGACGAGATGGTGCCGCCGTCGAGATAGTTCCGGCCGCCGATCGGGACGGGCGGGAACCAGCCGGGGATCGCCCACGAGGCGGCCAGCACGTCACCGAGTCCCGCGCGCGGAGCGCCGGGGGAGCCGAACGCGACCCGCTCACCGGTGCCCGCGTCCGCGGCCACGATCCAGGTGGCCGGATGCGGCACCCAGTCGTCCGGACCGGCGAGCCGGGCACCCAGATCGCGCAGCCACGCCGGGTTGCCACGTCCGCCGGGCAGCAATCCGGCGGCGGCCGCGGTGAAGTCGACCCTCCCGCGAAGTCCACAAAGGACAAGTCGTCGCGCCGGCCAGCTCAGCGAGGGCAGCGGCGGCCGGATGCCGGGCAGGTGGGCGAGGTGCGCGGCGAGCACGTCGTCATCGGTGTCGCCGTCGAGCGCACTGAGGATGTCCGACGCCGACCGCCCGGATCCCAGCAGCGCCACCAGTTCCGAGCCCGCCGAGGTGCCGATGAGCACGTCGGCCGTGCGCGGGTCCCAGCCGAGTTCCCGTTCGACGGCTTCGAGCGCGACCGCCGTCCAGGCGAAGCCGAGCGTGCCCCCGCAGCCGATCGCGAGTCCGCGCCGGGTCATGCCGCACTCGTGTAGCTGTAGTGCGACAGGGGGAAGCGCGCCGCGTCGCGGTGGGCGCTGAGCGTCGACGTCGGCCGCAGCAGGGTGGCTTCGCCGTGCTGGTTGAAGTAGTAGCTGCGCGCGGTCGCGCACTGGCCGAGCGAGAACACCGAATTATCGGTGACCTTCGTCCGCATCCTCTCCAGGAACGCGTCGTTCGCTTCCCTGGTGACCTCGAAGACGTCGGCGCGGCGGTCGGCCAGCGCGGTGAACAGCCGCCGCATGTGCTTCATCTGGCACTCGATGGTGGTGAAATAGGACAGTCCACTGTAGGCATACGGGCTGTTGAGCGAGAGCAGGTTCGGGAACCCGGGCACGGTCATCCCCTCGTACGCCTGGAACCGGTTCTCCCGCCACCACTTGCCGAGGTCCCGGCCCTCGCGCCCGAGCACCTCGAACGCCGGGAAGTTCACGTCCCAGAGGTTGAACCCGGTGGCCAGCACGAGCACGTCGATGTCGGTGCGCCCGGCCGCGGTGGCCACGCCGGTCCGGTCGACCCGCTCGATCGACGAGGTCTCCAGCCGCACGTGCGGCCGGGTGAACGCGGGGAAGTAGGTGTTGGAGAAGGTGGGCCGCTTGCAGCCGAACGAGTAGTCCGGGGTGAGCTTGCGGCGCAGCTCCGGGTCCCGCACCTGGCGGTGCAGGTGGGCCCGGCAGAACTGCTCGGCCACCCAGTTCGTCGCGCGGAACTGCTTGTAGCGCACCACGCCGGAGATCATCATCAGTTCGAGCACCGCGCTGCCGGCGAACCGCACGGCGCGCTGCGCGGGCGGCAGCGCGGCGAACACCGCGCGCAGCGGCCGCGGGATCCGGTAGTCGGGCTTCGGGCTGACCCAGATCGGCGTGCGCTGGTACACGGTCAGCTCGGCGGCGAGTTCGGTCAGCTCGGGGATCAGCTGCACCGCGGTGGCGCCGGTGCCGATGATCGCCACGCGCTTGCCGCGCAGGTCGTACGAGTCGTCCCAGGCGGTGGTGTGGATCACCTTCCCGGCGAACTCGTCGATGCCCTCGATGTCGGGGACCTTGGGCTGGGAGAGGAAGCCGGTCGCGGTGACCAGGTACTTCGCCGTGACCACCTCGCCGCCCTCGACGGACACCCGCCAGTGGCGGTCGTGCTCGTCCCAGGCCGCGCCGGTGACCACCGCGCCGAACCGCATCAGCTCCCGCAGCCCGTACTTCCCGGCCACGTGCTCGGCGTAGCGCTTCAGCTCCTCGCCCGGCGCGAACAGTCGTGACCAGTGCGGATTCGGCTCGAACGAGTACGAGTAGGTCGACGAGGGGATGTCCACCGCCAGCCCGGGGTACCGGTTCACCTGCCAGGTGCCGCCGAGCTCGGGTTCGCGCTCCAGGATCAGCAGGTTCTGGTAACCCAGCCGCTTGAGCTGGATCGCCGCGCCCATGCCGCCGAACCCGGCGCCCACGATCACGGCGTCGTACTGGGTGCTCATGCCACCTCCCGGAATGATGTGTCAGTTCCGGAACCGTATGTCAGTTCTGCGCGCAGGGCAATACACTGCGGGCATGAGCTCCAGTGCCCAGCCGATCAGCCGTGCCGAACGGAAGAAGCAGGAACTGCGCCGCGAGATCATCGACGCGGCCTTCGACTGCTTCGCCGACCGCGGCTACCACGCCACCGGGATCGCGGACATCGCCGCGCACCTGGGCATCGGGCACGGCACCTTCTACCGCTACTTCTCGAACAAGCGCGACATCGTGGACCACGTGGTCGACGACCTGGTCAACCGGATCACCGGGGCGCTGACCGCGGAGAACGCCCCGGACGCGGTGTCCACCCTCGACGCCTACCGGGCCCAGTCCGCGCGCATCGGCGAGGCGCTCGCCCGCATCTTCGGCGAGGACCCGCGCGTCGCCCGGTTGCTCCTGTTCGACGCGCCGGGCATCGACCAGGCGATGGCGGAGCGGATCCTCGACCTCTTCGAGGTGGCCAAGACGCTGACCGCGGCCTACCTCTCGCACGGCGTCGAACTCGGTTACCTGCGTGCCGACCTCGACGTGGAGAACACCGCCCACGCGCTGAACGGCATGATCCTCGCCTCAGCGATCTCGTCGCTGCGAAATCCGGATCCGGCGCACCAGCGTCAGCTCAGCGAGGCCGTGCGACGCGTGATGTACGACGGGATCGCCGCGCGCTAGCCCAGCGGCATGTGGCGGTTGACGTCCTTGTAGAGCAGGTACCGGAACGGGCCGGGGCCGCCGGCGTAGCAGGCTTGCGGGCAGAAGGCGCGCAGCCACAGGAAGTCGCCCTCCTGGACCTCGACCCAGTCCTCGTTCAGGCGGTACACGGCCTTGCCCTGGAGGATGTAGAGGCCGTGCTCCATGACGTGCGTTTCGGCGAAGGGGATGCAGCCGCCGGGCTCGAACGTGACGATGTTGACGTGCATGTCGTGGCGGAGGTCGGCCGGGTCGGCGAAGCGTGAGGTGCGCCAGACGCCGCCGGTGTCGGGCATGGCGACCGCCTCGACCTCGGCGTCGCTGGTGACGAAGGCTTCGGGCGGTTCGATGCCGTCGACGTGCTGGTACTTCTTGCGGATCCACTGGAAGTGCGCTGCTTCGGGGCCCGAGCGGTTCCACGCGGTCCACGCCTGTCCCGGCGGGAGGTAGGCGTAGCCGCCCGGGGCGAGCACGTGCTCGTCCGCGCCGATGCGCAGGGTGAGGATTCCGCTGGTCACGAAGATCACCGACTCGGCCGCCGGGTCGGTTTCGGGCCGGTCGCTGCCGCCGTCGGCGGAGACCTCGACCATGTACTGGGAGAACGTCTCGGCGAAGCCGGAGAGCGGCCGGGCCAGCACCCACAGCCGCGTGCCGGTCCAGAAGGGGAGCGCGCTGGTGACGATGTCGGAGTTCGTGCCGCGCGGGATGACCGCGTAGGCCTCGCGGAACATCGCGCGATCGGTCAGCAGCTGGGTCTGTGGCGGGAGCCCACCGGTGGGAACGTAATAGCCTGGCTGGGACACGGTGACTCCTGTTTTCGTATCGTGGAACCTAAATTCCGCAGAGCCTTCGAAGTCAACGTCACCGCGCGAGCGGTGTCAACTCAGCCGTGTCCCGGGCCCTGGCCGCGACGAACGCGAGCACGGTCATCCCGGCGATGGCGCAGGCCGACAGGACGGCCGAGACGATCCAGCCCGTCGGCATCTCGGTGATCGGTTCGCCGTCGGCGCCGTGGAAGCGCTGGTAGCCGGGCATCGCGATGAGCTGGGAGAACAGCGCCACCGCCAGCGCGGCCACCCAGCCGGCGAGCACCTTGGCGGTGACCCGGCCGGGCGCGAACAGCGAGGCCAGCACCGGGATCCCGACCACCGTGACCGCCTGGACCAGCAGCGAGACCACCTGTGCGTGCGGGCCGACCTCGGAGGCGTACCAGCCCAGCGCGAGGACGGCGATCAGCCCGGTCAGCACCCAGCGGCGCCGCAGCGGCCCGCGCACGACGCGGATCGTGGCGATCACCGCGGCGATGGCGCCCGGGGCGTAGGCCGCGGAGTGGGCGACGAACTCCCAGATGTACTCGGGATCGGTGTTGAGCTGGGCGACGATCAGGAAGGCGACCACGCCGGAGGTCCAGAAGGGGGTGCTCCCGGCGAGCAGCGCGGCCCAGGTCCGCTGCGGTCCGCGGAGGCACAGGAGGATGCCGGTGACCAGCATCAGGATGCTCAGCGCGCCGGTGACCAGCGGGGCCAGGAAGCCGAGCGGGTCCATCGCGCTCGACGCGGAGATGCTGACGCCGAGCAGGGAGACGTCCACTCCGGCGAGGGTGGAGATCGCCAGTGCGGCCAGGGAGAAGAAGCTGAGCAGGCAGAAGACGCCCGCGGTGATCAGCCAGGGATCGTGGGGCGGGCGGGGATCGGGGAAGTACGGCTGGGGCGGTGGCCCCCAGTGCGGTGCCGGTGGTGCCATCGACGGTGGCATGCCCCCGGGCGCGACCCCGGCGGGTGCTCCGGGGAAGGCCGCTGCTCCCGGGAACGCTGCGGAGGTCGGGGATGCGGCGGGCGCCGGGAACTCTGCGGAAGTCGGCGCGGTAGCGGCGAACGCGGCCGGTGCCTGAGCGGCCGCCGTCGCGACTGTGGTTTCGCCGCGGATGGTGGTCAGGCGCATCCGGATCTCCTCGGCGGACGGGCGGTCCGTCACCGGCTTGGCCAGCATGGCCAGCAGCAGCGACGCGAACTCCGCCCCCGCGCGCGCCGGGGTCGGAGGTGCCTCGGCCAGGACGGCGGCGAGGGCGGCTCCTCCGGTATCGCGGCGGAACGGCGAGACGCCTTCCACCGCGAAGAACAGCGTCACGCCCAACGCCCACAGGTCCGACGACGGCGCCGACCGGCCCTGGATCTGCTCCGGCGCCATGTACGCGGGCGAACCGACCATGATGCCCGAAGCAGTGGACGTCGAATCGCCGTCGAGGCGGGCGATGCCGAAGTCGGCGAGCTTGACCTCACCGCGCGCGGACACCATCACATTGCCCGGCTTCACATCCCGGTGCACGATCCCGAGCTTGTGCGCGGACACGAGCACGTCCAGCAACCGCAACCCGAGATCGGCCGCCTCCACCGGCGACATCGGTCCTTCTTGGACGATCCGGTCCTGGAGCGTCTCCGCTTCGACCAGCTCCATGACGATGAAGACCTGCTCGTCATCCTCGATGGCGTCGTAGACGGTGACCGCGCCGGAGTGGTTCAGCCGCGCGGCCAGCCGCGCCTCGCGCAGCACCGTCGCGCGGGTCTCCGGCTGGGCTTCCAGCGAGGGCGGGAGGGTGACCTCCTTGATCGCGACGAACCGGTCGAGCAGCAGATCCCGCGCCCGCCACACCGTGCCCATCCCGCCCCGGCCGAGCATCTCCTGCAGTACGAACCGATCGCCGAGCCGCCGCTGCGTCACCGAACACCCTCCCGGAAGGCCGAAGTGAGTCGGACGCTAGCTCATTTCCCGCTGGGCAGCCCGAACTTCCGCGCGAACAGTCTGCGGAACACGGCGTCGGGGAGCAGGGCACGCAGCGCGGGCAGGGCTTTCGCCCGGATCCCGACCCGGTACCGCGGCGGCAGCCGCCGCGCTTCGACGGCGCGGGTGATGGTGCGGGCGAACGCGGTCGGCGGCCCGCCGTCGCGCTGCGTCGTGGCGAACCGTTCGACCACCGCGTCCCTCGCGATCGCGTAGCTGTCGAGCGGTTCCGCGTGCAGGGCGGCGTCGGCCGCGCCGGTGCGCACGCTCGTGCCCTGGACGCAGGTCGCGTCCACGCCGAACGGGGCGACCTCGTAGCGCACCGCGTCGACGTACCCCTCCAGCGCGGCCTTGCTCGCGGAATACACCGCGTGGAACGGAATGGCCGCGACGGCCGCGCTGGAACTCATGAAGATCAGCCGTCCGGCGGTTTGCCGCCGCATCGCGGGCAGCACGGCGCGGACGAGCCGGTGCGCGCCGAGCAGGTAGGCGTCCAGCTGCCGCAATGCCAGCGCGGGACTGGTTTCCTCCGCCGCGCCCGCGACGTAGCAGCCCGCGCTGTAGACGAGCACGTCGATGCGCCCGGCGCGGTGCAGCACGTCGTCCACGCACTCGCGCACCGAGGCGTCGTCGGTCACGTCCAGGGTGACCGGCTCCACGCCGGGTGGCGGCTCGCCCGGCCACCCGCGGCTGCTGCCGAAGACCCGGTGCCCGCGGCCGGCCAGGGAAACCGCCGCGGCCCGGCCGATGCCCGACGAGGCACCCGCCACGAGAACGACCCGGCTCATCCGCCCACCCCCAGGACCGCAGGATAACCGCGGCGGGCACCCGCCGTGATTTGATCAAGGCATGCGGATCCCACCCATCACCGTCGCCCAGCGAGTGGTCACCGCGCTCGAGGCAGGCGGGTTCACCGCGGCCGTCGGCGGTTCCGGGTTGCTGGTCGCGCTGGAACTGTCCGACGTCGCCAATGACTGGGACGTCACAGTGGACGCGGACGCCCACGAGGTGGGAGCAGCGCTGGAGCGGGCCGGGCTGACCTACCGCGACGACACCGCCGGGGGCGGCTACGCCACCGACGTCCGTTTTGTGGTCAGCGAGGCGGGTCACGAGGTGGACGTGCTCGTCGGGTTCGCCCTGCGCGGCCCGGACGGCGTGGAACGGCTGCCGACGCGGGTCAGCGGTCACTGGCGGGGACTCCCGCTGGCCGACCCGCGCGTGTGGGCACGGGCCTACCGGCTGCTCGACCGGCCCGCCAAGGCCGAGATCCTCGACCGGTGGCTGGCCGAAAACGCGGCCGGAAGGTGACTTTCGACCAGGCGCTCCGCTTCCGGGCGCGCGCCGGTCCGGAAGAGCTCCAGCAGTTGCTCGGTCAGCGCGTCCGGATCGGGCACCCCGGCCTCGACGGCGAGCCCGCGCACCCGATCACGGAGAGTGCGCTCGTGCCGGAGCACGATCCGGCGGCTGAACGGGCCCGCCGATTTCCCGGAAATGGGGGCGCACGTCGTGAACAGGGCGAGCAAACGCGCTTTGACATCATTTCCGGCGCGGGCGATTTCGCGTTCGTAGCCAGCCCGCCAACGCACCTCGCGTCCGTCCAAATAGGCCGCGAAGAGCAGGTCGCTGGTCATCGGGCAGCCCGCTTTCGCGGCGGCACCGCCAGTCCGTGCCGGATCGCGTTCCCGGCGTGAATGCCGTAGGCGAAATCCTTCAGTAACTCCAGTAGGGAAATCATCGAATTGCGCATGCCATCAGCATGACCGGAATTCGCCCGCGGCAACACGGACGGTGACGACAACTAGCGCTAGGATCTCGCCATCACCGGGGCAGGGTGAGGGTGAACGCCGCCCCGGCACCCGGTTCGTCGCGCACGGTGATCCGGCCGTCGTGCATGAGCGCGTTCTCCCGCGCGATGGCCAGGCCCAGTCCGCTGCCCTCGGTGTACGCCCGCGCCTGGTCACCGCGGACGAACCGGTCGAAGATCACCGCGGCGAGTTCGTCCGGGACCCCCGGCCCGTGATCGGTGACCGTCACCGACACCTCCTCGGGGGCCGTGCCGTCGATGGTCACGCGCACCGGCGGGGCCCCGTGGTGCTCGGCGTTGCTGAGCAGGTTGCGCACGATGGTGTGCAACCGGCGGGCGTCACCCTGGACCGTCGTGTCCCCGGCGGCTTCCGAGGTGACCCCGGCGCTCGACGGAACCATCTCCGCGGCGTCGGCCACCAGTTCCGCGAGATCGATCGGCTCCGGCCGGAAGTCGGCCACGCCCGCGTCGATCCGGGAGATCTCCAGCAGGTCCTCGACCAGCGTGCTGAGCCGCCGGATCTGGGTGCCCAGCAGTTCGACCGACCGGTCCCGGTCGCGGTGGTCCGGGTTGCTCAGGCTGTCGGTGAGCGCGACCAGCGAGGCCAGCGGCGTGCGCAGGTCGTGCGCGACGTCGGCGACGAACCGGCGTTGCTGCACGTCCTTGCGGCGGAGTTCGTCGATGGACTCGCCCAGCCGCCCGGCCATGGTGTTGAACGAACGCGCGAGCTCGGCGAGTTCGTCGTGCCCGTGCACCGGCAGCCGGGTCTGCAGCTTGCCCGCACCGAGCCGCCTGGCCGCCGAGGCCGCGGTCCGCAGGGGGCGCTGGATGCGCCGCGCGGTCAGCAGCGCGATGGCGGCCGCCGAGACCGCGACCACCAGGGTGAGCACGATGAGCTGGGTGCGCAGGCCGGCGATCTCGCGGTCCAGGCCGGCGGTGCTGTAGAACTCCGCGAGCACGATGCCGGGGGCGATCGCGCCCGCCACCACCAGGTAGGACCCGTCGTCCCCCTGGTAGGCGTAGGTGACCGCCGGGGCCTGCATGTCCCTGGCCTCGTCGATCCGGTCGACCGGGAGCTGGCCGGGCTGCCAGCCGGTGTTCCCGAGCACCGGGACGTACCGGCCGTCGCGCTCGGCGGACTTGCCCGGCGCGAAGTGCAGCAGCGACCAGGTGAGCCCGAGCCGTCCCTCCATGAAGCTCGCCGCCGCGCGCACCGGGCAGCCGGCGGGATCCTCGTCGCGGCAGGGGGTGAGGTGCTGGCGGGCCTGCTGGATGTCGGAGTTGAAGCCGATGGTCGCCGAGGTGGTGAACCGGTCGGTGGCCGAGGAGACCTGCGTGGTGTAGACCACCACGGCCATCACCGCGGAAGCGCCCACAGTGGACAGCACCACGGTGATGGCGATCTTGGCGGCGAGGCCGAGCCGCCACCTCACGGCTTGACCAGCCGGTAACCGAGTCCGCGCACGGTGCGCAGCAGCACCGGGTTCGCCGGGTCCGCTTCGATCTTCGCCCGCAGCCGCGCCACCGCGGCGTCGACCAGCCGCGCGTCCCCGCTGTAGCCGTAGTCCCACACCCGCTGCAGCAGCGTCCGGCGGCTCAGCACCTGGCCGAGGTGGTCGGCGAACTCGAACAGCAGCCGCAGTTCCGTCGGGGTCAGGTGCACCTCCGCCCCCTGGCGGGTGACCAGGCTGGCCCGGCGGTCGATGTCGAGGTCACCGAGCGAGAGCACCGGCGGCGGGAGTTCGGACGGCGGCGCCGGGGTGGACCGGCGCAGCACGGTTTTCACCCTGGCGTCCAGGATGCGCGGCTGGATCGGCTTGACCACGTAGTCGTCGGCCCCGCCCTCCAGCCCGGCGACCACGTCGATCGGGTCGCCGCGCGCGGTCAGCAGGATCACCGGGATGGGGTCGCGGGCGCGGATCCGGCGGCACACCTCGAACCCGTCGATCCCCGGCAGCATCACGTCCAGCAGCACCAGGTCGACGGCGATCCCGTTCTCGTACAACGATTCCAGCGCCTCCTCCCCGCTGCCGGTCACGGTGACGGAGTGGCCGAGCTCGCGCAGCGCGCGGGAGAGCACCTCGGCCAGCACGGCGTCGTCCTCGACCAACAGCAACTGGGACACCGGCACTTCCTCCGTTCAGGCCGCATGGCGCAGGGGGACACCGGGATGGGCCCGGCGCAGCGGCGGTCGGCCGCGGTGGTTCGGAAGGTACTCGAAATGCCACCACTCGTTGTCGTAGGTCCGGTGAAGGTCGTGTGCCGCGCCGTGCAGTTCCAGCCAGTGCGCCCCCTCGCGCGGCCGGATGTCCAGCGCGGTGCCCCGGACGTGGCCGGATTCCTCCGGCGGCAGGACCCGCCTGCGCGCTGCGGCGGTGGAGCCGGTGCGCCGGACTTCCTCGGTGTAGAGCCGGAACTGCTCGTCGGCGTCACGATGTCCCGAGGTGAGGCCGATCAGCTGGCGGTCGCGCCAGAACGCCACCGCGCGCGCCTCGGTGAAGGCGCTCCGGGTCGCCGGGGTGAGCCCGCTCAGGTTCTCGCGGGGGAACCGCAGGCCGAGAGCCCATTGACAAGCCACGAACCGCGCGTGGCCGGGTGCGGTCAGCGCGGCGAAGGGCAGCAGCAGCACGGCGAGCGCGAGGGTGGCCGCGTGCAGGAGCCGGTCCCGGATCCCGTCGGTCGATTCGGTCATGGCATCCACGGTCGGCCGCGTTGGTGCGCGTGCTGTCGGGCTTTGATGACCAGTTCTCGACAACGTGTAACAGCTTCTCGCCGTTGTCATGGATCTGTCACACGATGATCGCGGGACGCGGATATCCGCCGAGCAGAGTGAGCGGCATGCGCACCTTGTCCACGCTGCCCGCGGTCCGCGAACCGACCCTGGAGGTCGACCTGACCGCGGTGGCCGCCAACACCCGCCGGTTCGCCCGTACCACCGGCGGGGCGGTGATGGCCGTGGTGAAGGCGGACGGGTTCGGGCACGGACTCGCCGACGTGGCCAGGACCGCGCTCGCCGCCGGCGCGACCTGGCTGGGGGTCACGTCGCTCGCGGAGGCGGTCGCGGTGCGCGCCGCCGGGATCGACGCACCGGTGCTGAGCTGGCTGAACCCGGTGGAGGTCAACGCGATGACCGCGTGGGTGCACCGGATCGACCTGGCCGTGCCGAGCCTCCTCCACCTCGAAGTGGTCGTCGACGCCGGTTATCCGGTCCGCGTCCACCTCCAGCTCGACACGGGACTGGCCCGCGACGGCGCGGCCCCGGGCGACTGGCCCGCGCTGGTGGCCGCCGCCCGGCGCGCCGAGGCCGACGGGCGGATCACCGTGGCCGGCGTGATGGGGCACCTGGCGATGGCCGCCGAACCGGGGCACGCGGCGAACGAGATCGGGCGGCTGGCCTTCCTGCACGGGGTCGACCTGGCCGTCCGGGCCGGGTTGCGCCCGTCGGTGCGCCACCTGGCCGCCACCGCCGCCGCGCTCACCGATCCCGGCACGCACCTGGACCTGGTCCGGATCGGGGCCGGGCTGGTGGGCATCGACCCGAGCGGCACCACGCGCCTGCGGTCCGCGCTGCGGCTCACCGCGCCCGTGGTGCAGGTGCGCCGGGTCCCGGCCAGGGTCGGGATCGGCTACGGGCACACGTACGTGACCGATCGGGCGACCACGCTCGCGTTGTTGCCGCTCGGGTACGCCGACGGCCTGCCGCGCGTGGCGTCCGGGCGGGCGGAGGTGCAGCTGGCCGGTCGCCGTCGCCGGGTGGTCGGGGTGATCTCGATGGACCAGATCGTGGTGGACCTCGGCGACGAGCCGGTCGAGCCGGGTGCCGAGGCGGTGGTGTTCGGCCCGGGTGACCACGGTGAGCCGACCGTCGAGGACTGGGCGGGCTGGGCGGACACCATTCCGCACGAGATCGTCACCGGGATCGGCGCGCGCGTGCGGCGGAGCGTCCGATGAGCGCGCGGCTCCGGGTGGCGTTGATCGGCGGCGGGCAGAACTGCGAGCACGAGGTGTCGCTGGCTTCCGCGGCCTCGGTGCGCGCGGCGCTCGACCCGGCGCGGTACGAGGCCGTGCCGTTGACCATTCTCCGCGACGGCCGGTGGCTGGGCCCGGACGAGGAGGCGCTCGGTTCGTCGGCGGCCGACAGCCTGGCGGCGGCGCTCGCGGTGCTGGCCGGGTGCGATGTGGTCCTGCCCCTGCTGCACGGACCACGCGGGGAGGACGGCACGCTCGCGGCGTTGTGCGAGCTGGCGGGGCTTCCGTGCGCCGGTTCGCCGACGCGCGCGGGGGCGCTCACGATGGACAAGTGGGCGACCAAGCTGGTGGCCGAGGCGGTCGGCGTGCGGACCGCGCCGGGGAGGCTGGTCACCGAGGCCGAGGCGGCGGCCGTGCTGTTCGACGGGCCGGTGGTGGTCAAGCCGGTCGCCGCGGGGTCGAGCTTCGGCGTGTGCCTGGTGGAGACCGAGGAGGCGCTCGAACCGGCGTTGCGGGCGGCGCTGGCCCTGGACGACCGGGTGCTGGTGGAGCAGGTGGTCCGCGGCCGGGAGATCGATGTCGCCGTGCTCGACGACCCGGACCACGGGCGGCGGGTGGGGCCGCCACTGGAGATCCTGGTGGCGCAGCCCCTGTTCGACACCACGACGAAGTACGACGGGAGCGCGGAATTCGTGATCCCCGCGCCGCTGACCGGGACCGAGTCGAAGGCACTGACCGAGGCGGCGCTGCGGGTCTACGACGCACTGGGCTGCCGGGGTCTCGCGCGGGTCGACTTCTTCCTGACCGCGGAGGGGCTGGTGCTGAACGAGGTCAACACGATGCCGGGGCTGACCGCGGAATCGCAGGTGCCGAAGATGTTCGCCGCCGAAGGCCTGCCGTACCCGGAGTTCCTGGACCGCCTCATCCGCTCGACGCCGGGACTCGCCCGCTGAGGACCGGGACTAGTGGCGGCGGAGGACCACCACCGGGATCTCCCGGTCGGTCCACGCCTGGTACTTGGCGAAATCGGCGTAGAGCTCGACCAGGCGCGGCCACAGTTCGGCCCGTTCGCCGGCGTCGGCGACCCGCGCGCGGACCGGCACCGGTGCCTGCTTCTTCAGGTGCACCCGGGTTTCGGCGTCGGCGCGGAGGTTGAAGTACCACTGCGGGTGCTTCGGCAGGCCGCCTTGGGAAGCGACGATCACGAACTCGTCGTCGTTGGCGCGCAAATAAAGCAGCGGCGTGACGAACCGGCGGCCGGAGCGCCGCCCGCGGTGTTCCAGCAGCAGCGTCGGCACCGGTTTGCGGAAGCCCGCGCCGATCCGCCAGGTGCTGCCCACGCGACCGCCGGTCAGGGTGAACACCCGGACCTGGACCCGCGCCATGAGCTTCATCAGCTTGGCGACCACCGGGGAATCCAGGCCCTTCGGCGCGTCCTCCGGCAGGCTGAACCGTCCCATCACTGCCTCCTCGTTTCGGGCGGGCCCGCGAACACGGCGGTGACCAGGTCGACGAGCTGCTCGACCACGGCGTCCCGGCTCCACCTGCCGGTGCCGGAGTCCAGCAGCCGCTGGGTCCGGCCGAGGTCGCCGAGCACGGTGAGCGTCAGGTTCATCGCCTGCGTCAGGCGGAAGTGCAAGGTCGCGTCGTCGGCATCCGGGCTCACTTCGCGCAGCGACCGCACAAACGCCGCGTTGCGGTCGAGGAACGGCTCGGCGATCACGGCCAGCCGGTCGTCTCCCTCCACCAGCAGCCTGCCGACCAGGCGGATCCAGTGCTCGCCACCGGAGCGCAGCACCGCGAGGACCGGCTGGACGAAGGCCCGCGCGAGTTCGCGCTCGGTGGGCGTCAGGTCCGCCAGCAGCGAGTCGCGCTCGTCGGACACCTGGGCGGCGCGGCTCCGGAGCACCGCGTCGAGCAGGCCGCGCTTGCCGCCGAAGTGGTAGTGCACCGCGGCGACGTTGGTGTCGGCGGCCTGCATGATGCCGCGCATCGACACCGCGTCGACGCCCTGCTCCGCGAAGAGGCGCTCGGCCGCGGCGATGAGCCGTTGTTCGGTGCTCACCGCCGCAGCCTATCAACTGATTGAATCGCGCGATAGAACCCTCAGCGGCGGCCGATGACGGTCTGGCTGCCCGCGTAGCGGGCGTCGCCGCCCAGCTCCTCTTCGATGCGGATGAGCTGGTTGTACTTCGCGGTGCGGTCGGAGCGCGAGAGCGAACCGGTCTTGATCTGGCCGCAGTTGGTGGCCACGGCCAGGTCGGCGATGGTGGTGTCCTCGGTCTCGCCGGACCGGTGCGACATCACCACCGAGTACCCGGCCTTGTGCGCGGTTTCCACCGTGGTCAGGGTTTCGGTGAGGGTGCCGATCTGGTTGACCTTGACCAGGATCGAGTTCGCGATCCCGCGGTCGATGCCGTCGTTGAGCAGGTTCACGTTGGTGCAGAACACATCGTCGCCGACCAGCTGGACGCGGTCGCCGATGGAGTCGGTGAGCTGCTTCCACCCGGCGAAGTCGTCCTGGGCCACACCGTCCTCAATGGACACGATGGGGTAGCGGGCGGTGAGGTCGGCGAGATAGGCCACGTGCTCCTCGACGCTGCGCTTGCGGCCCTCACCGGTGTAGTCGTAGACCTCGCCGGTGTAGAACTCCGACGCGGCCGGGTCGAGCAGCAGCGCGATGTCCTCGCCGGGGGTGTAGCCGGACTGCTCGATCGCGCGCAGCACGAACTCCAGCGCTTCGTCGGCCGAGTTGAGGTTCGGCGCGAAACCGCCTTCGTCGCCGACGTTGGTGCCGTGCCCGGCTTCGTGCAGCGACTTGCGCAGGGTGTGGAACACCTCCGAGCCCATCCGCACGGCCTCGGCGAAGGTCTGGGCGCCGAGCGGGCCGATCATGAACTCCTGGAAGTCGATCGGGTTGTCCGCGTGCGCCCCGCCGTTGATGATGTTCATCATCGGCATCGGCAGCAGGTGCGCGAACACCCCGCCGACGTACCGGTACAGCGGCAGCCCGCTGGCGTTCGCGGCGGCCTTGACCACGGCGAGCGAGGTGCCGAGCGTGGCGTTGGCGCCGATCCTGGCCTTGTTCGCGGTGCCGTCCAGCGCGATCAGCGCGCGGTCGACCTCGGCCTGCGCCTCGGCTTCGAGCCCGACGACCGCCTCGGCGATCTCGGTGTTCACCGCCTCGACCGCCTTGCGCACGCCCTTGCCGTGGAAGCGGTCCTTGTCCCCGTCGCGCAGTTCGACGGCTTCCTTGGTGCCGGTGGACGCGCCCGAGGGCACGATGGCCCGGCCGAGCGAACCGTCCGCGAGTTCGACGTCCACCTCCACGGTCGGATTGCCCCGGCTGTCGAGTACTTCGCGGCCCCGGACACGGGTGATCGCGGTCATTGCACACTCCTCGCTGAGTCGGCGCCGGACGTGGCGCGCGGGGGCGGCGCCACGTTGAGCCGCGAAAGCAGGGCGAGGCTAGCAGAAGATCGCTGAATCGATCACGAGCCGAACGGGTCAGCCGGTTTCGTCGGTGGCCGCGTGCGGGGCGCCGACCGGTTTCGACTCGGGGGAGCCGCGCTGGCGCAGGTAGACCGAGAGCACGGCCATCGAGCCGAGGGCGAGGAACTCGGACTGCCAGTTCTGCAGCGAGCGGTTCCAGAAGTCGGCCGAGACGAGGTAGTCCGGCCAGGTGACCGGGTCGGCGAAGGCGAGCAGCTGCTCGGCGTTGTAGGCGGACAGCCCGGCGATCGACTGCGCGGTCCAGGTGGCCAGGAACAGCAGGCCCATCACCAGGCCGAGCGACCGGGAGAACACCGCGGTGCGCCAGCCGCCCGCGCGGGCCCACTTCGGTGAGCGGGCCGTGGCGTGGGAGCCGACCATCTGGTCGCGGTTGCTTTCCGGGCCGATTCTGTTGGCCGGCTTGGATTCCGGGGAGCCGCGCTGGATCAGGTAGACGGTGGCGACCACGTAGAGCAGGAACTGGAGGTACTCGGACTGCCAGTTCTCGGCCACGTCGACGGCGAAGTCCGCCGAGGTCAGGTATTCGAGCAGGCCGGTCGGGGCGCCGCCACCGGCGATCTGGCGGTCGTTGAAGTCGGCGTGCCCGGCGAACGCCTGCCCGATCAGGGCGAGCAGGAACAGCAGCCCGAACGCGAGGCTGAGTCCGTTGTCGCGCAAGAACTTCCGCATCACGGGCCACCGATGAGACAGCGGTAGGGGGCGTCCGCCGTGGTGGGCGTGCAGCCACCGCCGGTGATCCGCCAGCCGTCCTCGAACTGGTGCAGGAACAGGGTTTCCGCCCCGGTCCTGGCTTGGGCATCGGAACCCCACACCACCACGTCGGCCACGCTGCCGCCCGGGGACCGCAGCGTGGGCAGCACGTCGGCGCAGGGCTCACGCCCGTGCCGGGTCAGGTCTTCCAGCGCCCGGGGCGAAAGCAGCCCGCAGGCGGTGGCCGGATCGGCGTCGAGGAACTGCTGTGCGGTGGATCCCACGCCTGGATCCGCCGCCGGGGCGCACCCGGCCAGCAGGAGCGCCCCCGCGATCGGCGGCAAAATCCAACGCACGCCTCGAAAATACTCGCGTGCGCGGGGTACCGCGCGGTGAAGCGGTACCCGATCAGGCGTCGTAGGACAACGCCTCGACCAGTTCACCGGTGCTCGGGTTCGGCAGTGCCCTGGCCACGTCGGCCTGGCTCACCACGCCCACCAGCGTGTGGCCGTCGATCACCGGCAGCCGGCGCACGCGGTGCTCGGTCATCGTCCGCAGGATCTCGTCCGCGGAGTCGTCCGCGCCGATGGTCACGGCCTCGCCCTGGGCGAGTTCCCCGGCGGACAGCGCCCGCACGTCCTTGCCCTCGGCGAGCACCTTCACCACGATGTCGCGGTCGGTGAGCATGCCCTTGAGCTTGTTGTCCTCGCCGCAGATCGGCATCGCGCCGACCCCGAGTTCGGCCATCTTCTTGGCCGCGTCCAGCGCGGTGTCCGACGAACGCACGCAGGTCGCGTCGGCGGTCATGATGTCCCTGGCGGTGGTCATCGATCGTCCTTCCGCTCGGTTTCCTTCTTCCCCAGCGGTACCCGCCGCAGCGCGCCTCACACACTCAGCTCGTCGCGGCGGGCGACGAGCGTGGCGGCGACGTCGGCGAGCTTGACGTTGATGTCCTGCGAAGTGCGGCGCAGCAGCTCGAAGGCTTCCTCCGCGGTGAGGCCCTGGCGGGCCATCAGGATGCCCTTGGCCTGGCCGATCACGTCCCGCGAGGCGATGGCGTCCCGGAGGTGGGCGGCTTCGAGCTGGGCCACTTCGGCGACGTGGCTGCGGGCGAGCGCCAGCGAGGCGTGGGTCGCCAGCAGCAGGGCGCGGTGGCGGTCGTCGGCGGTGATGCCGTTGCGGTGGCTGTAGATGTTGAGCGCCCCGTCCAGCGTGACCGGGGCCGGCGACGGGTGCAGCGCGGTCGACAGCACCGAGCCCAGGCCGTGCCGGGCGGCCACGGTGGAGAACCGCGGCCAGGCGCTGGTGGTGGCGAGGTCCTGGTCGAGCACGTAGGCGGGCCCGTCGGGGCGGGCGGCGTCGACGCACGGGCCGGTCCCGGCTTCGTACTGGGCGCGGTCCAGTTCGGTGGCCACGCCGTGGGTCTCCACCGGGGTGAAGAACTGGCCTGCCGGGTCCCGCAGGGTCACGCTGACCACCTCGGCGTGCGGGACGAGCACGGTGGCGGCCGCGGCGATCTGCCGCAGGACCTGCTCCAGGGTGGTGGCGTCGAGCAGGACGCGGGTCAGCGCGGCGAGCTGCTCGGCGAGGATCTCGTCGGGATCGCGGCCGGCCTGGGGCGTGGGGTGCCAGGAGAGCGCGTCGTCGATCGTGTCGTGTATCGGCAGGAGCGCCGAAGCCACAGCGCCCCGCACGAGCCGGAAGGACTCGGTCCCGTGCCCGAGCACGACGGCCGTCCGGATGCCCCGTGCCCCGTTGTGGCCGGTGAACTCACCCAGCATGCGGGCCGCCGACCCGGACAGTTCGCTGACCCCACGCAGGTCCAGCACCACGAAGCCGGGTGGCGGGACCACGCCGGTCACGTCGGCCAGCTTCACCGCGGTGCGCTCCACCTCCTCGCCGGACAGGGGCCCGCGCAAACGCAGCACGAGAGCCGAGTCGAGCTTTTCGGGGCTGATCAGCACCTCGTCGTGGGGCATGGTTTCGGGTACCGCGGTGGCGAGGAACCGAAACACCGTCTCAGGACGGGAAGGGGACACCGGTCAGTTCCTCGGAGACCTTCCAGATCCGGCGGGCGTCGTCCTCGCCGCGCAGGCGGGAGTACAGCTTCTGCTCGGCGGGCGGGCCAGAGAGGTGCCGGAAGCCGCTGGGCCCGTAGAGGCGGCCGCCGTCGGCGTCGGGGGAGGTGGCGGCGTACAGCGCGGGCAGCAGGGCCGACTCCACCTTGCCGAACAGGATGCCGCGCGAGGACAGCGCCCGGATGAACCGCACCATCGTGGTGTCGTGCCCGCGGCCGACCTCCGGGCGCGCGGCGAGCAGGTTCGTCGGCGTGACCCCGGGGTGGGACAGGTTGCTGGTGATGCCCCAGCCGCCGTCACGGCTGCGCCGGTCGAGTTCGAGGCCGAACAGGCCGAAGGCGATCTTCGACTGGCTGTAGGCGTGGTTGCCCTGGTACTTCCGCTCCCACTGGAGGTCGTCCCAGTTGATGGCGTGCTGGTCGGCGGCGATGCTGATCTGCGAGGTGACCCGGGCCCGGCCCGCGCGCAGGAGCGGGAGGAGGCGGGCCACCAGGGCGAAGTGCCCGAGGTGGTTGGTGCCGAACTGCAGCTCGAACCCGTCCTCGGTGGTCTGGCGGTCGGGCGGGGTCATCACACCGGCGTTGTTCACCAGGATGTGGATCGGACGGCCCTCCTCGGTGAGCCGGTCGGCCACCGCGGCGACGGACGCCAGTGACGAAAGGTCCAGATCGCGCAGGGAAACCTCGGCGCCGGGGTGCTGTTCGCGGATCTTCGCGAGCGCGGCCTCGCCCTTGCGCGGGTTGCGCACCGGCATGACGACCTCCGCGCCCGCCCCGGCGAGCCGGGTGGCCAGGCCCAGGCCGACGCCGTCACTCGCGCCGGTGACCACTGCGAGCTTGCCGGTGAGGTCGGGTACCGGGAGGTCGGGGGTGGGCTGGGGCATGGTTCTTCCTGCTTTCGCCGGGTACTGTCTGACACCTGTCAGATTAAGCGTATCCTGACGGGTGTCAAGTTTTGTCCCCCAGGTGGGGTGCGGTCGGAGGAGGGCGCATGGCGGTGCGAGGACCGGGACGGCCCGGAGCGGACGCGCGTCCGGCGCCGTCGGAGAAGGAGGTGCTCCGCGGCGGCATGGAGGCCTTCGCCGAGCTGGGTTACGACCGGACCTCGGCGCGGGAGCTGGCCAGGCGGCTCGGCGTCAGCCACAACTTCATCAACGACCGCTACGGGTCGAAGGCCAGCTTCTGGCGGGCGGTGGTGGACTCGGCGCTCGAAGGCGACCAGGGGGAGCGGCAGCAACTGCTCGACGCCGATTTGGACGACGCCGAGCTGGTGCGCGCGGTGATCACGCACTTCTACCAGGCGGCGGTCGAAGCGCCGCTGCTCGGCCGCCTGCTCGCCGACGAGTTCGGCCGCGAGTCCGAGCGGCTGGACTACCTGTACGAGAAGTACGTGGCGCCGACGTTCTGGCCCCTGGTCCCCGCGGTCGAACGGCTCATGGCGGCGGGGCGCATGCGCACGGTGCCGGTGGACGTGTTGTTCTTCGCCGTGATCAGCCCGGTGGCCGGCTTGGTGCAACTGCCGCTGGCGCACCGGCTCGGCCGGGCTCGGCCGGTGACCAGGGAAACGCAGGAACGCACCGCCAGGGAACTCGCGGACCTGATCACGGACGGCCTGCTCGGCCGCGAGTGAGGCGGTGGGCTACCGGGCGCACCAGCCGCCGTCGACGTGGAGTTCGGTGCCGGTGGTGTAGGTGGAATCGGGGCCGCCCAGGTAGGCCACGGCCGCGGCGACCTCCGCCGCGCGGCCCAGGCGCATCGGGGTATTGGCCAGCATGGCGGCGTGGCGTTCGGTGTTCCCGTACCGCTCCAGCAGCGGGCGCGTGCCGATGAAACCGGGGACGACGGTGTTCACCCGGACCCCAGCGGTCGCCCAGTGCAGTGCCGCGTTCTTGGTCATGGCCGCACCGCGCCCTTCGCCGCCGCGTAGGAGAAGCTGTTGCCCAGGCCGCCGGTGTGGCCCAGGATCGAGCCGACGTTGACGATCGCGCCACCGCCCGAGCGTTCGAGGAGCGGACCGGCGTGCTTCATGCCCAGCCAGGTCCCCAGCTGGTCGATCGCGACGACCTGGTCCCACCGCTCCCGGCTTTCGGTTTCCACCGTGCCCAGGCTGCCGACGCCCGCGTTGTTCACCAGGACGTGCAGCGAGCCGATCTGGGCGACGACACGCACCCAGTCGTCCTCTTCGGCGACATCGAGCTTCAGCGCGGTGCCGCCGAGCCGCTCGGCCAGCCGCGTGCACGCGTCCACGTCGACGTCGGTGAGCACGAGCGACGCGCCCTCCTCGGCGAGGCGTTCGGCGATCGCCGTGCCCAGGCCGCCGGTGGCGCCGGTGAGCAGGACGTTCTTCCCGCCGAATCGGCGCATGTCACACCGCCGTGTAACCGCCGTCGACCGGGATCGCGGCCCCGGTGACGAACGACGCTTCGGGCGAGAGCGCGAACGCGACGGCCGCCGCGATCTCCGCCGGTTCGGCGGGCCGCGCGAGCGGTGGGCTCACCCGGCCCGCGATGGCGGTCCGCGGCTCGGGGCGGAGGGCGGGGTCGGCGGCGCTGTTGGCGGCCAGGCCGGTGGCGACCAGCCCCGGGCAGACGCAGTTGGCCCGGATTCCCCGGTCCGCGTACTCGGCGGCGAGCCCGCGGGTCAGCGCGAGCACCCCGCCCTTGGTCGCCCGCGCAGGTGACCAACCCGTCGAGCCCGCCCCATTCCGTTGCCACCGCGGCGAAAGCGGCGTCGACGGAGGCGGGATCGGCGACATCGCACCGCGCGGGCCCGGTCAGGTCCAGTGCCGCCACCTCCGCGCCATCCGCGGCCAGCCGGTCGGCGACCGCGCGGCCGATCCCGCTCCCCGCGCCGGTGACCACCACCCTCATCGCCGCACCTCGGGCACCGCGGGTTCGCCCTCCCGCAGCGTGCTGGTCGAGGTCTCGCGCATGGTCGCGATGACCGCGAGCCCGACGAGCGCGGCGAACACGGCGTAGAAGGCCGGAGCCAGCGTGATGCCGGTGACCGCGACCAGCCAGGTGCAGACCAGCGACACGATCCCCGTGCCGACCACCCCGCCGATGTTGAACCCGAGCGCGACGCCGGTGTAGCGGACGCGGGTCGGGAACAGTTCGGAGTACTGGGTGTAGACCACGCCCTGCTGGATGCTGAAGGGGATGTTCAGCACCAGCGCGGCGGCGATCGCCAGCGGGAGCGAACCCTGCTGCATCAACCAGAAGCACGGCGGCCTTGTGCTCGCGGAAGACCTCGGTCAGCGGTGCCGCCTCCTCCACCATTTCCAGGAACAGCGGGGAATCCTCGACGCGCATCCGGTAGAGGACGGCGAGCACCAGCAGTGGCGCGGCGAGCAGGAACGGGACCCGCTACCCCCAGGCGCTCAGCTGCTCGGCCGTGGTGACCGCGCTGAGGGTGCCGACCGTCGCGGCCGCGGCGGCGAGGCCCAGTGAGATGCCGACGGAGGTCGCCGAGCCGAAGAAGCCGCGCCGCCTGCAGTTCATCGACTGGTGGCGTGGTGAGCACGCCGAGCTGACCTATCCGCTGCCCGGCCTGCGCTCGTGGCGGCACACCGCGGTCGGAGGGCTGGGACGGGCTGTCGGTGCTCGGCTTCGACGACGAGCGGGCCGCGTGCGCCGCCCTGGCCAGTCCGGAGTGGACGGCCGCGGTGCGTCACGTCGGGTCGATGCGCGGCAAGCGGATCGCGCTGCTCGGCGAAGAGCGGGAAATGTTCCGCTCGTGAAGGAACTAGCAGCCGAACTGGCGGACCGGGCGGCGGCGGACCCGGACGCCGTGGTCGCGATCGACGGGACCGGCGTGCACACCGCCGGTGCGGTGGCCGGCGCCGCGCACCGCCTCGCCGCGGTGCTGGCGGAGTTGTCCGGGCCGCGGCCGACGCTGATGGTGCAGGCGGACAACCGACGCGCTCGTGGTGTCCCCGGAGACCTTCGAGGGCTGGGAAATCGGGGCGCGCTTCGGGGCGCCGACCGCGGTGCTCGACGGCTGGTGCGCCACCGGTGCCCGGCGGGAGCACGCCGATCGCTGGGCCGGGGGCGTGGTGATCGGGTTGACCTCGGGCTCCACCGGCCGCGCCAAGGGCGTGGTGCAGAGCGAGGCGTCGCTGCGTTACGCGGGCCGGAGCACCATCGACGCGGTCGGGCTGCGGCCCGGCGACCCGGTCGCCGCGCTGGTGCCGCTGTCCTCGGCCGCGGCGGTCTGCTTCGGCCTCTACCTCCCGCTCCTGCTCGGCGGGCCGATCCTGCTGCTGGAGCGCTGGGATCCCGCGGCGGCGGTGCGGTTGATGGCCGAGCACCGGGCGCGGTGGACGATGTGCGTGCCGACGATGGCCCTCCAGATGGGCGCGGCGGCCGACCGGGACGGGGCACTGACCGCGATGACCGCGATGACGGTCGGCGGCGGGCCGATGGACGCTGGTGCGCTGGGCCGGGCCGAACGCCGCCTGGGCACCCGGATCCTGCGTGTCTTCGGCATGTCCGAATGCCTGGGGCACACGACTTCGCTGCCATCGGACGACGAGGGGCGGCGGCTGGGCACCGACGGGATTCCCTTTCCCGGCACGGTCCTGCGTGCGGTCGACGAAGCGGGTGAACCCGTTCCCGGCGGCGAAATCGGCCGGGCCCAGGTCCGCGGGCCTTCGCTGTTCACCGGGTACGCGCAGGCGGGCAGGGCGGTCCCGCCGGACCTCACCGAGGACGGGTTCCTGCCCACCGGGGACCTGATGGAGATCCACGCCGACGGCACGGTTTCGGTGAAGGGACGGGAAAAGGACATCATCATCCGGGGCGGGCGCAACGTCGACGTCACCGAAATCGAGAGCGCGATCGCGCGGCACCCCGAGGCGCAACAGGTCTGCGTCGTCCCGGTGCCCGACGAGGTTCTGGGCGAGCGGATCGCCGCGCTGCTGGTGACCGAACGCCGGAACCTGGGCCTGGAGGAGATCCAGCGCCACCTCGCCGGTGAGGGACTGGCCAAGGGCAAGTGGCCGGAGTACGTCTTCCGCGTCGACGCGCTGCCGCAGAACCAGGTGGGCAAGCTCGCCCGCCGGGAAGCCGCCGAACTGGCCGAGGAGTTGAGGAAAGCGTGCGTGCCTTCCGGATGACCGGGGTGGGCACCGCCGCGCTGGTGGACGTGCCCGAGCCGGTGCCGGGACCCGGTGAGGTCCGGCTCGACGTGCTGGCGGTCGGGGTGTGCCGGTCGGATCTCACGGTGCTGGCCAGGGGCGGTTACCCGCTCCCGTTCACGTTCGGGCACGAGGTCTGCGGACGCGTCGCCGCGCTCGGCCCGGGGCGCCATCCGGTCGCGCTCGGCGACCAGGTGGTGGTCCACGCGCCCCACGGTTGCGGGGAGTGCGCGCGGTGCGTCCGCGGTGAGGCCAACTACTGCGACCGCGGCCGGTCCCTCACCGCGGCGGGCCTCGGCCTCGGGCTCGACGGCGGCATGGCCGAAGCCGTCACGGTCGATTCGAGGAAGCTGGTCGCGGCCGACGGCCTCGATCCGGTCCACGCCTCGGTGCTCGCGGACGCGGGGCTCACCTCGTACCACGCCGTCGCCGGATCGCTGCCGCTGCTGGCCGAGCCCGACGCCGTCGCGGTGGTGATCGGGGTCGGCGGCCTCGGGCACCTCGCGATCAAGGTCCTCGACGCCTTGACCGGGGCACACGTGATCGCGGTGGACACCCGGGAAAGCTCCCTGGAGCTGGCCCGGGCGCAGGGCGTGCGCACGGCGGTCAAGCTCGACTCGGCTGCCGAGGCCGTCACCACGGCCACCGGCGGACGCGGTGCCGACGTCGTCTTCGACTTCGCCGCCGCGCCGAGCAGCGTCGACCTCGCGCCTCAGTTGTTGCGCGTGGCGGGGGATCTGGTCGTCGTCGGCAGTGGGGGCGGGATCCTGCCGGTGGTCAAACCCGGCCCGCTGCCCTCGGGATGCCGGATCCGGCTGCCGTTCTGGGGATCGCGCGACGAACTGGCCGAGGTCGTCGCGCTCGCCCGGCGCGGCTCGCTGCCGGTGCGCACCGAGGTGTTCGGCCTGGCCGAAGCGGACCGCGTGTTCGCCCTGCTGAAGGCCGGGGAGATCACCGGACGGGCGGTGCTCGACCCCCGGCGGGGTTAGGGCACCCCGACCAGGCGGAGGGCGAAGTCGCTGTACTGCCAGACGACCGCGTCCTCGCTGTGCTCGCCGCCGTCGCGGTACCAGGCGGAGACGCCCATGCCCAGGTCCAGCACGGCGTAGGAGGCCAGCCGCACGGAGGTGACGGTGAAGACGCCCGCGTCGACGCCGGCCTGGACGATGGCGCGGAAGCACGATTCGTATTCGGCGCGGAGGTCGAGCACCCGGCCGCGGTGGGGCTCGCGGAGGCTGCGGATCTCGCGGTTCCCGACAAAGGCCTCCAGCCGGTGGCGGGCGTGGTAGCGGACGTGGGCCTCGGTCGCGCGGCGCAGCCGTTCGGCCGGATCGGTGGTGGCGGCGACGGCGGTGTGGTGCGCCGCGAGCAGCTGCTCCATGGTGCCGGTCATGATCCGGGCGAGGATGTCCTGTTTGGACTCGACGTGCTTGTACAGGCTCGGCCCGCGCATGCCGACCGCCGCGCCGATGTCGGTCATCGTGGTGGCCTCGTAGCCCTTGCCGGTGAACAGCTCGAGCGCGGCCTCGCGGATGCCGTCGAATCGGTCCACCCGGTCCTCCTCGGCTAATCGTAGGTAGCCGATCGTAGCTCGGCATTGACGATAAAGCGATCTCATGCCTATCGTCAGGCTAACGGTCATTAGCCGAACGGCAGGAGAGGCCATGACAGGGCTCGTGGAGCGCACCGCGGCGTTCGTCCGCGACGTGGTGATCCCGGTGGAGGAGCGCCACCGCGGCGTGGTGACCTCCGACGAGGTGCGCGTCGAACTGCAGAACGCGGCGAAGGCGGCGGGCGTCTTCGCGCCGCACGTGTCGAAGGAGTACGGCGGGCACGGGCTGGACATGCGTGCGCGGGCGGCGGTGTTCGAGGAGGCCGGGTACTCGCTGCTCGGCCCGCTGGCGCTGAACATCGCCGCGCCGGACGAGGGCAACACGCACCTGCTCGAAGTGGTCGCCACCGAACGGCAGCGGGAGACCTACCTGCGGCCGCTCGCGGCGGGGGAGATCCGGTCGTGCTTCGCGATGACCGAACCCGCGCCGGGAGCCGGCTCGGACCCGGGCGCGCTGACCACCAGGGCGACGCGGGTCGACGGGGGCTGGCGGATCGACGGGCACAAGTGGTTCATCACCGGCGCGGACGGCGCCGCGGTCACCATCTGCATGGCCCGCACCTCCGGTGAACCGGGCGAAACCGGTGGCGCGACGATGTTCCTGGTCGACGCGGACAATCCCGGGATGAAGACGGTCCGGCACATCGACACGCTCGACGAAAGCCTCTACGGCGGGCACGTGGAGCTGGTGTTCGACCACTGCGTGGTGCCCGACGACGCGGTGCTCGGCGAGGTCGACGAAGGGTTCCGGTACGCGCAGGTCCGGCTGGGGCCGGCGCGGATGACGCACTGCATGCGCTGGCTCGGCATCGCGCGGCGGGCACAGGACATCGCCGTCGCGCGGGCCGCGGAGCGGCGGCTGTTCGGCTCCCGGCTGGGCGAACTCGGCATGGTGCAGCAAATGATCGCGGACAACGAGATCGACATCGCCGCCTCGCGCGGGCTGATCCGGCAGGCGTGCGAGGAACTCGACGCGGGGCGGTCGGCCGCCCAGTCCACCTCGATCGCCAAGACCTTCTGCGCGGAGGCGATCTGGCGGGTGGTCGACCGCTCGGTGCAGATCTGCGGTTCGCTCGGCATCTCCGGGGACGTCCTGCTCGGCCGGTTCCTGCGCGAGGTGCGGCCGTTCCGCATCTACGACGGGCCGTCGGAGACCCACCGGTGGTCCATCGCCCGGCGGGTGCTGCGCCGCCACGACCAGGGAGGCCGGAGTGGACGGTCTTGATCTGCCCGCGCTGGAGCGGTTCTTCGGCGAGCACGTGCCGGGGTTCGCCGGTGGGCTGAGCGCGGAACTGGTGCAGGGCGGGCGGTCGAACCTGACCTTCGTGCTCGCCGACGGCCGCCGGCGCTGGATCCTGCGGCGGCCGCCACTGGGCGAGCTGACGCCGTCGGCGCACGACATGGGCCGCGAGTACCGGGTCGTCGCCGCGCTGGCGGGCAGCGGGGTGCCGGTCGCCGGTGCGGTGGCGCTGGCCGGGCCCGAGGTGCTCGGCGTGCCGTTCTCCGTGGTGGAGCACGTGGACGGGCGGGTGATCCGCACGACCGGCGAACTGCACGCGCTCGCCCCGGCCGAGATCACGCGCTGCGCGCACGCCGTGGTCGACGTGCTGGCCCGCCTGCACGAGGTCGAGCCGCGGGCGGTGGGCCTGGCGGACTTCGGGCGGCCGGAGGGGTACCTGGGCAGGCAGGTGCGACGCTGGTACGACCAGTGGGAGCGGGTGCGGACCCGCTCGCTGGCCGATCTCGACACCCTGCGCGAACGCCTGGCCGAGGCGTGCCCGGCGGAAAGCGGGGCCTCGATCGTGCACGGGGACTACCGCATCGACAACACCATTCTCGACGGCGACGACGCCGGTGTGGTGCGCGCGGTGGTGGACTGGGAGATGGCCACCCTCGGCGACCCGCTCGCCGATCTCGGGCTGCACCTGGTCTACGCCGATCCCGCGTTCGCGCCGGTGCTGGCGGGCGCCGCCGCCTCCACCAGCGACCGCCTGCCGTCACCGGACGACCTCGCCGAGCGGTACGCGCGGGCCAGCGGTCGCGATCTGGCGAACCTGCGCTTCTACCTGGGACTGGGGTACTTCAAGATCGCGGTGATCGCGGAGGGCATCCACGCCCGGCACCGCAAGGGCCTGACCCGCGGGGAGGGCTTCGAGCACGTCGGTGCCGCCGTCGCCCCGCTCGCCGCGGCGGGCCTGCGGGCACTGGCAAGTTGAAAACGATAATCATTTCGTACTAGACTGCCGGTGGAACTCGGGAAGGGAAGCCGGATGAAGGTGCGGAAGTCGTTGCGCTCGCTGAAGAACAAGCCGGGCTCGCAGGTGGTGCGCCGCCACGGCAAGACGTTCGTGATCAACAAGAAGAACCCGAAGTACAAGGCCCGCCAGGGCTGACCGGTCCGCGCACCGCGCAGGTCGAGGTGGTAGTAGGTGTCGCGGCCATCAAAACTGCTCCGCCGCGCCGGCGCACCGGCCGGACTGAACCTCCGCGCCGAAGATGCTGGCGCCCCGGCTGGGCACGAACCGGGCCTGGAAGAACCTCAGGTGGGCGGGTTCGTAGTCGAACAGCAGCCCGCCGACGATGCGGTCGCGCTGCCGGTACACCCGGATCACGCTGTCCGCGACCAGATCGAGGTGGCTCTGGGTGTACACCCGCCGGGGGATCGCCAGGCGGAGGAACTCCAGCCGGGGAACGCGGTTCTCGCCGGTGTGCGGGTCGCGCCCGGCCGAAACGCCGCCGCGTTCGACACCGCGGATCCCGGCGTCGAGGTAGACCGCGGCCGCCAGGGTCTGCGCGGCGAACTCGCTGCGCGGGACGTGCGGCAGCGCCGCGGTCGCGTCGATGCACACGCAGTGCCCGCCGACCGGCCGGACGATCGGCACGCCCGCGGCGTGCAGCCGCTCGCCGAGGTATTCGACCTGGGCGACGCGCGCGCCGATGTGCGCCTCGTCCACGGACTCGGTGATGCCCTGCGCGATGGCTTCCATGTCCCGCCCGGCCATGCCGCCGTAGGTGTGCAGACCCTCGTAGAGCAGGACCAGCCCGCGTGCCTGTTCGGCCAGTTCCGGGTCGCGCAGGCCGATCCAGCCGCCGATGTTGGCGAGGGAGTCCTTCTTCGCCGACATCACCGCGCCGTCGGTCGGCGCGCACAGGGCACGCAGGATGTCGGTGATCGAACGGTCCGCCCAACCGGCCTCGCGCTGCTTGACGAACCACGCGTTCTCCACCGCGCGGGCGGTGTCGAGGAACACCGGGATCCCGTGGTGGTGCGCCAGTTCGCAGACCTCGGTCAGGTTGGCCACGCTGATCGGCTGGCCACCGGCCATGTTGACAGTCGCCGCGATCGACAGGTACGGGATCAGCCCGGCGCCGACCTCGCCGATGAGCACTTCGAGCTTGCCGAGGTCCACGTTGCCCTTGAACGGGTGTTCGCAGCCGGGGTCGTGCGCCTCGTCGATGATCACGTCGTGGAAGGTCGCGCCGTTGAGCTCCTGGTGGGCGCGGGTGCTGGGGAAGTACATGTTGCCCGCGACGTGGGTGCCGGGCCGGAGCAGGCAGCGGGACAGGATGTTCTCCCCGCCGCGGCCCTGGTGGACCGGGATGACGTGGTGGTAGCCGTAGTGGGCGCGCACCGCCTCTTCGAGCACGTAGAAGCTGCGCGCCCCGGCGTAGGCCTCGTCCCCGCGCAGCAGCGCCGACCACTGCCGGTCGGACATCGCGTTCGTGCCGGAATCGGTGAACAGGTCGACGTAGACGTCCTCGGACCGCAGCAGGCACGGGTTCCAGCCCGCGGCGCGGATGGCCTGCTCGCGGTACTCCCTGGTGGTCGCCCGGAGCGGTTCGACCATTTTGACGCGCCAGGGTTCCGGCGGGTGTCCGCTCATGTCAGTGCACCTCGTTCGGCTGTCGGAGACGGTTCAGCAGCGGGCCGGTCATCGCCGTGGTGACGAGCGCCATCGCGACCATCGCGGTGTAGAAGGCGCTGTCGATGACACCGAAGCCCAGCCCGATGCTGAGGAAGACGAGTTCGGTGACACCACGGGTGTTCATCAACGCGGCGAACAACGCCGCTTCGGGCGGGGACTGGCCCGCCAGGCGCGCGCCGAGGTAGGCGCCACCGCACTTCCCGAGCACGGCGACCACGATCACGGCGGCCGTCTCGGCGAGCAGGCGGAGGTCGAGCTCGCCCAAGTCGACCTTCTGCCCGACGAGCACGAAGTACAGCGGTGCCAACGCGGAACCCAGTGGGGTGACCACTGTGGACAACTCAGCCTGGCGAACGGACCGGCCGACGGCGACCCCGGTCAGAAAGGCGCCGAACGCGGCGTGGAGGCCGATGGCGTCGGTCGCCGCCGCACCCGCGCTGGCGAGCGCGACCAGGACGGTGAGCGTGGTCTGCCGCGACTGCCGGGCCAGCCAGCGTTCGAACCACGGCCGGGTGAGCCCGTGCAGGACCAGCACGAACGGCACGACCAACACCAAGGGCCACACCGGAGCCCGGTCGTTCAGCGAAGCGGCGACCACGGCGAGCGCGGTCCAGGCGGCGACGTCGGTGAGCGCGGCGGCGCTGAGCGCCTGGTGCCCGGCGGCCTCACCGAGCATGCCCCGTTCGGCGAGAATCCTGGCGAGCACTGGAAAAGCCGTCACCGCCATGGCCGCGGCGGTGAATACCACGAACGCCGTCGTGCCCGCGGGCGCGTGACGCGGAGCGAGCCACAGCGCGAGCACCGCGCCGAGGAGGAACGGCACGACCGCGGCGCCGAACGCGGGCAACGAGGCCGCCTTGGCGTCGCGCCGGGTGAGCGAAGGTCCTAATCGGACACCGATGCAGAACAGGAACAGGACCAAACCGAACTGGGCGATCGCGTCGAGCACCCCGCCGACCGCGACGCTGGGCACGAACACGAGCCCGGCCAGCAGCCCGCACGCGATTTCCCCAACCACCGCGGGCTGCCCCAGCCTCGCGGCGAGCGAGCCGAAGAGCCGCGCCAGGCCCAGCAGGACGGCGAGCGCGGCGAACACCATCGCGAGGTCAGACATCGGGTACCTGCCAGCGACGGCCGTCGGGAGTCGGCACGAGCCCGCCGGGGAACATCGGTGGTTCCGCGCCCGCGGCCGCACCGAGCAGGCCGCGCAACTGCAACTGCGCGCCCTCCGCCAGCACTTCACCCAGCAACTTGCCGGAAAAGTCCACTGAGGACACTCCGCCGACCAGCTCGGCGAAGGCCGCGCCCGCGGTTCCGCCGTGCCGGGTGAGCCGCCGCGCGTGCCGGAAGTACGCGTGCTCGTCGGACCGCGTCTCGTAGAAGGACAGCAGGAACTCGCGGAACAACCCGAATTCGCGGCGGTAGCGGGCTTCGAACTCGGTGAAGCACCGGTGCTCGTCGACCAGGCCGGACAGGGCGCTGTTGATCGACCTGGCGGCCAGCAGCGCGCTGTAGGTGGCCAGGTGCACGCCGGAGGAGAACACCGGATCGAGGAAGCAGGCGGCGTCACCGACCAGAACCAGGCCGGGGCACCACAGAACGGTCCGGTCGTAGGAGTAGTCCTTGCGCACGCGGAGCCGGTCGTAGGGCGGGTCGGCCGCCCGGCGCGCGTCGCGCAGGAACTCCTTGATCAGCGGGCATTCGGCGATCAGCGCGGGGTACGCGACCTCGGGATTGCCCTGCACCTTCGCCGCCGATTCCCGTTTGACGACCGCTCCGACGCTGGTCAGCTCGGCCGACAGCGGGATGTACCAGAACCAGCCGTGGTCGAAGGCGGCGCACAGGATGTTGCCCGAGTTGGGTTCCGGCATCCGGTGGCCGCCGAGGAAGTACCCGAACAACGCGAGGTTGCGGAAGTGCGGCGAGTACTCGCGCCGCCCGCCCGCCGACTGGTGCAGGCGGCTGCCGTGCCCGGAGGCGTCGACCACGAACCGCGCGGTGGCCAGCCGTTCCCGGCCGGTGTCGTCGAGGTACCGGACACCGCGGACCCGGCCGTCCTCCCGGATCGTGCCGAGCACGCGGTGCCCCTGCCGGACGTCGGCACCGAGCCGCGCGGCGTTGTCCAGCAGCATGCTGTCGAACCGGGTGCGCTCGACCTGGTAGGCGTACGAGGTCGGCCCGGCCATCCGCTCGGAGGTGGCGAAGGTGAACGTCCACGGCTCGGGGTTGGTGCCCCAGCGGAACGTGCCGCCACGCTTGCGGACGAACCCGGCCCGTTCGATCTCCTCGCGCAGGCCGAGCATCGCGCAGATCCCGTGCACCGTGGCGGGCAGCAGCGACTCGCCGATCTGGTACCGGGGAAAGGTTTCCTGGTCGAGCAGGAGCACGCGGTGGCCTTCGGCGGCGGTGAGCCCGGCGGCCGTCGAGCCACCCGGCCCGCCACCGACGACGATCACGTCGTGGTCGGTCATGTGGCCACCCGTCCTTCCTGGCTGTGGGGGAGGAGCTCGGCGAGCTGGGCGACGACCGGGCGGAGCAGGACGTCGCGCAGGGAGCACGCGGCCCCCAGCATCCGCAGCTGCCCGGCGAGCGCGGCGGCGGTCAGGCTGTGCCCGCCGAGGGTGAAGAAGTCGCTGCTCGCGGTGACTTCGCGGACCCCGAGCACGGTTCGGAACGCGGCCGCGACCAGTTCCTCCGCCGGGGTCAGCGGCCTGGACGGCGCCTCGGACGGCACCGGCAGCGCGGCGCGGTCGATCTTGCCGTGCGGTCCCAGCGGCAACGCGTCGAGCGGGACCACGGCGGCGGGCACCAGGTAGGCCGGGAGCACCCGGCGAAGCCGTTCGTGCAGTTCGTCGGCAGTGCCGGTGCCGAGCACCACGTAGGCGACCAGTCGCGTGCCGTCGGCCACGACCGCCGCCTGCCGCACCCCGGACTGGGCGAGCAGGGTGTGCTCCACCTCGCCCGGTTCGATCCGGTAACCGTTGATCTTGACCTGGTCGTCGAGGCGGCCCAGCCACTCCAGCTGCCCGCCGGGCAGGCAGCGGCCGAGGTCGCCGGTCCGGTAGGCACGCCGTCCCGCGGTGACGAACCGCTCGGCGGTCAGGTCCGGCCTGCCCAGGTACTCGCGCGCCAGCCCGGCTCCGCTGATCAGCAACTCGCCGGGTTCCCCCACCGGCACCGGTCGCAGCCCGGGGTCCACCACCTGCACGCGGGTGTTGCCGATCGGCCGCCCGATCACCGGCGCCTCGTGCTCGGCCGTCCGGGCGGCGGTGGCGAACACGGTGCACTCCGTCGGGCCGTAGAGGTTGACCGCCGCCACCCGGGACGCCCGGAGCCGGGACCACAGGTCCTGGCTGACCGCCTCCCCGCCCATGAGCAGCGACTCCGGCCGGGGGTCACCGTCGAGCAGGCCGGCGTCGAGCAGCGCGGTCAGGTGCGCGGGCACGGCTTCCACCACCGAGAGCCGGTGCGTGCGGGCGAACTCGACGTACCGGTCCGGATCGGTGCGCACCTCGTCGGGCACCAGGTGGACCTCGTGCCCGCCGAGCAGCCACAGCACCGGGTTCCACGAAGCGTCGAAGGCGAACGGCAGGCCGTGGGCCACGCGCTGGACCTTCGCCGGGAAGAAGTTCGCGGTCAGCTCGCGGTACAGGTTCACCAGGCTCCGGTGACCCACCACGACGCCCTTGGGACGGCCGGTGGAACCGGAGGTGTAGATGACGTACGCCGGACCGCCGGCGGTGGTGTCCGGGAGCGGCTGCTCGCCGTACCGGCCCAGGCGGTCCAGCCAGTCGTCGCCGGTGAGCGCCACGTCGGCCCGCGGGGCGAACCGCGCCACGTCGGTCAGCAGGACCGCCGGGCGGGCGTCGGCGAGGATCGTGGCCACCCGGGCGTCGGGCAGACCGGGGTCGAGCGGGAGGTAGGTCGCGCCGGTCTTCGCGACGGCGAGCACGGCCAGTACCGCCCGCGCGGACCGGGACATCGCGCAGGCGACCACCTCGCCCGGCGCGGCACCCGCCTCGCGCAGCAGGCGGGCGAGGCGGTTGCTCCAGCGGTCGAGCGCGCGGAAGGTCCAGGTGTCCAGTTCGGACACCAGCGCCACGCGGTCCGGGTGCAACTCGGCCCGGCGTTCGAACAACGCGCGCCACGGCACCCGCGGCAGCCGCCGGGCCGGGCCGTCGAGCACGGACAGTCCCTCAGACATCGGCCACCTCCGGATCGATGAGGGTCGACTCGGCGCGCCGCAGCCAGGTCCAGAAGCCCGGCTCCCGGCCGGGGTCGAGGATCCCGAGGTGCCCGCCGGGCACCACCCCGGCGACGAACCGGCCGGAGGTCCAGGCGCGCCACGCCTCCGTCGCGTCCTCCGTGGCGCAGGCGGGGTCCTCGCTTCCGCAGAGCGCGGCGACCGGGCACGGCAGCGGGGTCACCGACGGCCCGCGGTACGCGCTCACCAGGCGCAGGTCGCGGCGGAGCAGGTCGAGCGCGTACTCCCAGACCTCGGGGTTCCGGCGGTAACCCAGCACCGGGGTCAGCCCGTCGCGGCGCAGCAACCGGCCGAGCGCCGCGGCGTCGGTGCGCGCGTAGGCACCCGGGACCCGCCGCTGCGGGGCGACGGCACCCACGACGACCAGTGCGGCGGGGACCACGCGCCGGGCCAGTTCGAGTGCGACGAAGGCACCCATGCTGAACCCGACCACCACCGTTCTCGCGAGATCGCCGGGCGGGAAAAGGCTGGTCAGTTCCCGGGCGAGCGGTTCGGCGAGTTCTTCCAGCGAATCGGGGAACGGCTCGGCGGCGCGGCCGCCCCGGCCCGGGTACTCCGCGCCCCACACCTCGCCCGACGGCGCGGCCGAGGCCAGATCACCCAGTGTGCCAAGGGATCCACCGGCCGGTGGCAGGCACAGGTACCGGCGCCAGCCCGGCCCCGGACGGTCCACCTTGGACAAAGTTCTGATCGCCCCTGCCATGGCGCCATCCTCTGCACGATAAAGAGAAAAAGGAGTGGGGGAATTCGCCCGCGGGCCGCCGATGGCAGCCACGAGAATGGGGGACCGGGCCGATTGTGTCAGTTGTCGGTCGTGGGCGTTAGTCCGAAAAGATACGACTCGACTGGGCCGTTTGGGGTAACGGTTCGGTAGCGAACCCCCAGGTCGGCGCGTACCTCACCCCCGCGGGGGAGCAGGGTGCGGGAAGAAGAATTTCCTTCCGGTTTTCCGGTCGCGCGGGCCGCCGGGGCGGGTTTCGGCAAATCCCCATTTGCATTTTCTCGCCCATTCCGGGCCGGGTGCCGCCGCGGCCCCGCCCTTGACGGCGGCCCCGCCGGATCCTAAGTTACCGGACATCGGACATGGGACGTCCCATGTCGGATCTCTCCCTGGTCCTCAACGAGGAGGCGGAACCCCGGTGAAACCGCGTTCAAGGCTGGCTGCGTCCCTGCTCGCCGCCGCTGTGCTCTGCTTGCCGCTCGCTCCCCAGGCCTCGGCCGCCCCGGCACCCGGCGGGTGCACGTCCTCGGTGCCGTTCGTCTCGGGCACCGAGGGCTACCACACCTTCCGGATCCCGGCGATCGTGCGCACGGCGACCGGCTCGCTGCTCGCCTTCGCCGAAGGGCGCCTCGAATCGGCGGGTGACTCCGGGGCGATCAAGGTCGTCTCGCGGTCCTCGGCCGACGGCGGGTGCACCTGGGGCCCGCTGACCGTGGTGTCCTCGAACGGCGACGCCACCGCGGGCAACCCCGCCCCGGTGCTCACCCGCGGCGGTGACCTGGTCCTGCTCACCACGCGCAACGGCCGGGTGTCCGAGGACGAGATCATGGCCGGGAAGGTGTCCGAACAGGACAGCAGGCGGGTGTTCGTCCAACGCAGCAAGGACCACGGCCGCACCTGGACCGAGGCCACCGACATCACCGCGGCGACCAAGCAGCCGGACTGGCGCTGGTACGCCACCGGCCCCGGGCACGCGATCGTGCTGCGGCACGGTCCGCACGCGGGCCGGATCGTGGTGCCCGCCAACCACTCCAGCGCCCCGCCCGCCGGTTCGCCGGACACCGGCACGGAGGACAAGTACTACGGCGGCCACGACCTCTACAGCGACGACGACGGGCGGACCTGGCACATCGGCTTCCGCGACAACCACACCGACGGCGTGATCGCGCCCAACGAGACCACCGTCGCCGAACTGCCGGACGGCACGCTGTACTTCTCCAGCCGCAACCAGGGTTCGGCGCCGGAGCACCGGCTCGGTGCCTACAGCAAGGACGGCGGGAAGACCCTCACCGCGCCCTACCGGGTCGAACCGTCGTTGAGCGGGCCGATCGTCCAGGCCAGCGTGCTGCAGACGGTGGTGCCGGGCGTGCTGCTGTTCTCCGGCCCCGCCGATCCCGCCAAGCGGCGCCAGATGCAACTCCGGATCAGCTTCGACGGCGGCCGAGACTGGCACCCGGGGCTGACCGTGACCACCGGCCCGGCCGCCTACTCGGACCTGGTGCAGGCCGACCTCACCACGATCGGGCTGCTCTACGAGACCGGGGTGAGCGGATCGAGCGAAACCGTGGCGTTCCAGCGGATCCCGCTGTGGCGCATCGCCGGTTGACGGACTCGGGTGCACCGGCGGGGCTTGCGCGACCGGCAAGCCCCGCCACCACCCTCTTGCTCTTCGGGCAAGACTCCGTGCATCTGGGGCATGACCGACCTACCGTGACGGCATGGCACACGACCACAGACACGACCTGGACGTCCAGGCGGACATCCTCGACCTCGACGCGGAACTCCTCGCCGGGCACACCGCGTCCCTCATCGACTGGCTGCCCCTCGCGGCGAACCCGCGCCGGATCGTGGATCTGGGGTGCGGGACCGGGGCCGGGACGTTCGCGCTGCTCGACCGCTTCCCCGAGGCGCGGGTCACCGCCGTCGACACCTCCGCCGAGCACCTCGAACGCCTGCGGGACAAGGCTGTCCAGCACGGTCTGGCCGACCGCGTGCGGACCGTGCAAGCCGATCTCGAAGGGGAGTGGCCGGACCTCGGCGAGCCCGAACTGGTGTGGGCGTCGGCGTCACTGCACCACCTGGCCGATCCCGACCGCACCCTGCGCCGGGTGCACGACGCGCTCGCGCCCGGTGGTGTGTTCGCCGTGGTCGAACTCGCCGGCTTCCCGCGGTTCCTGCCCGACGAGGCCCCCGAGGAGCGTCCGGGACTGGAGAAGCGGGTCCACGCCGCGAGCGAGCGCCGCCACGCCGAGCACCTGCCCCACCGCGGTGCCGACTGGGGCGTCAAACTGACCGCGGCGGGCTTCACCGTGAAAGGTGAGCGCACCATCGCGGTCGAGGTCGGACGCTCCCACTCCGAGGCGGTCGGCCGCTACGCCCTCGGCGGCCTGCGGCGCATGCGCCAGGCGGTGGCCAACGTGCTCTCCGCGGACGACCTCACCGCGCTGGACCAACTGCTCGATCCCGGCAGCCCGCACAGCATCCTGCGCCGCGACGACCTCGCCGTCCGCACCGAACGCACCGCGTGGGCCGCTGTCCCGGCGGGTCTCGGCTAAGCGCGTACGCACCCGGGTTCCGGCTGGGTCGAGCCCAGCAACCGGCTTTCCGCGAAGGCGGCGACGTCCCCCGGTGCGGGCCGGATCCCGTCCGGGCAGCGGGAGATCACCACCGGGTCCTCGGTGCTCTCGGTTTCCAGTGCCAGCGCCCAGCCGTTCTGCTCGTCCCACACCAGTGCCACGTCCCGGCCGGGGAAGGCGGCCAGGTGCCCGTCCAGCGCCAGGTAGGCGGCCAGCGGCGTGCCCTGCACGTAGAAGCTGTCGCCCTGCTGCCCGAGGGCACCGGCGACCATGCGCACGTAGCGCCGCAGCTCGTTCACTTCGGCTTCGTGGAATTCCATACCCAGCACCGCGACCACCCCGTCACCCGTAGATCCTCGGAAACATCGCCTCGTGCCGCGGAAGTACCCGCGCGGTACCGGGGCAAACCTGGTCACGCGGGATGGATCTTGTCGGGGTGGTGCACCGCCGTCCGGCCCGACTTCTCGCTGCGCACCAGGTACTGCGGCTGGTCGGGCGACGCCTTGACGTGCCGCCCGCCCGCCTCGGTTTCCGAGGTGAGCACGTCCTCGACGGTGCCGATCGAACTCTGGTTGCCCGCGTCCCAGCGAACCCGGTCGCCCTTGCGGAATTTCTTCGTCATACCGGCGGCTACCCGGGCGCGCCCCGGCTGAACCATCCCCTGTGGACGGTGATCAGGCGGTGGCGGCGATGCCCTGGTTCGTGGCGGCGAGCGCCGCCTGCAGTTCGCGGGCTTCGGCGGCGGACAGGTCGAGCCGGGTGGTCGACGGACCGCGGTCACCGTCCGGCGGGCTGGTCAGCTCCAGCCTCGCCGAACGGTGACCCGGCCGGAGCCGGATCCGCCCACCACCGGACAACGCCAGGGTGATGGTGTCGTCCTCCCGCGGCGGCCCGAGCCTGCCGCGCAACCACGCCAAGATCATGCGCCGGGACTACCCCGCTCGATCAGCCTGAAACACCCGGCTCAGCTGAGCTTCTTCTTGGCCTGCTTGGCCTTGCCCTTCGCCGTGCCGGCCGCGTTCTTGACCGCGGAGTAGGTGCCGTACAGCGCCGGGTCCGGCTTCGGCGCGGTGCCCGGGCCGCCCAGCGGTTCCGGGTCCATCAGGTACTCGATGGCGTCCTCACCGTCGCTCCAGCCGCCGGACGCGCCGTCGGGGCCGTCGGAGAGGTGCCAGATGGTGTTGTTGTGCGTCTGGTCTTCCTCGTCGAACAGGGCGTTGGGCGCGAACGGCGTGGCCTCCAGGCCGTCGGCCTCGAGTTCGGCGATCGCGGCCAGCCACTGCTTCTGGTGGACGGTGTCCCTGGCGAGGTTGAACTTGAGCATTTCCTTCACGCCGGGGTCGTCGGTCATGTTGTACAACCGCGCGGTCTGCAACCGGCCCTGCGCCTCGGCGGCCGCGTTCGCGCGGAAGTCGGCCAGCAGGTTCCCGCTGGCCACGATGTAGGAGCCCATCCACGGCACGCCCTGGGCGTTGTTGGGCATCGCCCCGCCACCGGCCACGATCGCCTGCTGCGGGTCCATGCCACCCAGGACAGCGGCCATCACCGGGTCCTTGACCGCCTCCGCGGTGGCCGTCGCGGGTGCGCCTTCGAGCAGCCGGGCCACCATGGTCGCGAGCATCTCCACGTGCCCGATCTCCTCGGTGGCGGTGTCCATGATCAGGTCCTTGTACTTGCCCTCCATGCGGCAGTTCCAGCCCTGGAACAGGTACTGCATGGTCACCGTCATCTCGCCGTAGGCGCCGCCGATGAGTTCCTGCAGCTTCCGCGCGTAGAGCGCGTCGGGCTTTTCCGGCTTGGCTTCACACTGCAGCAATTTCGTATGCCGGAACATCGTGGGTGAACCTCCTGGAATCGGGAAGATGTCCACCCCGGCTTCCCGTGCTGAGGCCGTTCATGCGCGTGGTTTCGCGGTTGGGCCGTTCGAGGCGTGTGAATCGTCCTCGCCGGGGAATGCCAGCACAGGTCAGCGAAAACCCTCGGAAGGGAGTTCCCATGTCACGCCCCCACCAGCCCCCGGACACCGGTGCGGTGACCTCCCGGCGCACCCCGGTCCAGCTGGTTTCGATGGTCTACGGCGTGGTGTTCCTGCTGGTCGGTGCCCTGGGCTTCGTGCCGGGGGTGACCACGGGGTTCGACACGCTCACCTTCGCCGGGCACGAGTCCTCGGCCCTGCTGCTCGGCGTGTTCGCCGTCTCCGTGCTGCACAACCTGGTGCACCTGCTGTTCGGCGTGGCGGGCCTGGTACTGGCGCGCACCCCGGCCGGGGCCCGCGGGTTCCTGATCGGCGGCGGAGTGATCTACCTGGTGCTGTGGCTCTACGGGCTGTTCATCGACCACGGTTCCTCGGCCAACTTCGTGCCGGTGAACGCCGCGGACAACTGGCTGCACCTCGGCCTGGCGGTGACCATGATCGCCTTCGGGCTGGCGCTCGGCCGGGGCCTGCGCCGCGCCTGAGCCCCAGCTGCGCGGCCAGCATGCCGGAGGCGATGTTCACCTCGTCGTAGAAACCCGGCTCGCCGGGCCACGACCTCCGCTGGTGGTCCGCCACCAGCGCGGTCGTGGCCAGCTCGGCCAGTATCGAGGCGTCGGCCAGGTCCGCGCTGGTGAGCGTGCCTGGCCGGCGGCGGTAGAGCGTCAGCGTGCCCAGCCGGACCGCCCCGGCCAGCAACGGGAACGCGAACACGGCGCCGACGCCGCCGGCCGCGGCCTCCTCGGTGAAGCCCGGCCACCGGGACGCCGTCGCCAGCAGGTCGCCCGCCAGCACCGGTTCCCCCGCTTCGAACGCGGCCACCCCCGGCCCTTCACCGACGGTGTATTGCAGTTCCTCCAGCGATTCCGCCCATTCGCCGCTGGCCGCGACCAGATCCTGCGACAGCGTGCTCGTGCGCATCGTGACCGCCGCGGCGTCCACCCGCCACCACCGATCACGGCGTTGCCCGTCCACCGCTTCCCACCCCCGCCCGCGCTTGAACCACTTCCCGCCGGGTACCCGAGCGCGCGTGACTAGAACGGCGACGATTTCCGCGCACCTCGCGGCAGAACTGCCCGCCCCACGTGGCCCGATCTCGGCCGCGGTCCTGGACGTGCTGAGCGGACGGTGCCACGAGGAAGCACTCCGGGGCCCCACCATCGAGGATGCTTTCGGTGAAGACGTGCAACTGGCCCTGCACATTTGTTACGAGCTGCACTACCGCGGCTTCCGCGGAGTCGACCCCGAGTGGGAATGGGCGCCGGAACTGCTGCGGCTGCGCGCGGAGCTGGAACGGGCCTTCGTTTCCGCGCTGCGCGAGGAGGTCCCCGGCGGTGACGACGTGGCGGGCGAACTGGACGCGCTGCTGGTCGAACCGGTGCCGGGCCGCGGGTTGAGCCACTTCCTCTGCGACGAAGCCGAATGGTGGCAGGTGCGGGAGTTCTTCGCGCACCGGTCTATCTACCACCTCAAGGAGGCCGATCCGCACGCCTGGGTCATCCCGCGGCTGTCCGGGCGGCCGAAGGCGGCACTGGTCGCGGTGGAGTTCGACGAGTTCGGCGGCGGGCACGCCGACCGGGTGCACGCGCAGCTGTACGCGGATCTCCTCGACGCGGCCGGGCTGTCGTCGCGCTACCTGCACTACCTGGAGAGCGCGCCGGCGTGCATGCTCGCCGTGGTCAACCTGATGTCGCTGTTCGGCCTGCACCGGCGGTGGCGCGGCGCGCTGGTCGGGCACTTCACCGCCGCCGAGATCACCACCGGGCCCAGCGCGCAGCGACTGGAGAAGGGGCTGACCCGCCTCGGCGCGGCGCCGGAGTGCCGCCGGTTCTACACCGAGCACATCGAAGCGGACGCCGTGCACGAGCAGGTGATGCGGCACGAGGTCGTGGGCGGCCTGCTCGCGCAGGAGCCGGAGCTGGCCGCGGACATCGTGTTCGGCGTCCAGGCCACGGAACTGCTGGAGGGGCGCTTCGCCGAGCACGTGCTGGGGCGGTGGGCGCACGGGCGGTCGTCCTCGCGCTCAACCGGCTGAGTCCTGGCGGACCCGCTTGCGGTGGCTGGTGTCGCACAACGGGAACCGCTTGCTGCGGCGGCACGCGCAGACCGCGACCATGAACCGGTCGCAGTGCTGCGTGGTGCCGTCCGGCAGGACCAATTCGACCGGTCCTTCGACCAGGATCGGGCCGCCGGGCTCGACGATGACGCGGCGACGGTGTTCAGGCTCGTCCGGCACGGATCACCACCAGGTCCTCGTACCTGCGGCCGGCCGGGATCAGCCCGGCGCGCTCCAGGAACGCCGCCCGCGACTGCATCACCGGGCCGAAGGGGTTGCGCTGGCGCGCGACCTCGTCGGCCACCAAGCCCGACGAGCGCAGCAGTTCCAGTGTGGTGTCCACTCCGGACACATCCGAGTGCACCAGTAGCAGCTGCCCCGACGGCCGCAGCAACCGCGGCGCCAGCAGGCACAGCGGGTCGAGCAGCGCCCGGCCGTCGGCACCCGCGTCCCAGCACCGCGCGCGGCCGCTGGGCACCGCGGTGGTGGCGGGCACGTAGGGCGGATTGGCCAGCACCAGATCGAAGGTGCCGTCGAAGTCCACAAAGGAGCGTCGGTGCACGCGGGCCGGTAGCCCGAGGCGCCGGGCGTTGAGCCGGGCGGTGAGCACCGCGCGCCGGGAGATGTCGATGGCGGTGACCTCGGTGCAACCGCGCCGCGCGGCGCTCATGGCCAGCGCGCCGGTGCCGGTGCAGACGTCCAGGACGCGGGCCGCCGGCGGCAGTTCCGTCCGCGACAGCACCGAAGCCAGCAATCGGGTGTCCGCCTGGGGCTGGTACACCCCGGGCAACCGGACCAGGCCCGCGGTGTCCGAAGTGGTCCGTGGACGGGCCGTCTGCGTGGTGGCCATGAGGCACTCCTGGGACGTCGGGTGACACGACCACCGTCGACCGTGCCGGAAGCCCCGGAATACCCCAAGATCTCCGGCCGAACCGTCCGCCGGGGAACTATCCGTCCAATTCGGAGTGCCTGCTGGTCAGCGTTTCGGCGAGCTGCCCCAGCTTCACGTTGAGTTCCTGGGAAGTGCGGCGCAGCACGTCGAAGGCCTCCTCGGCGGTGCAGCCGCGCCGGGCCATCAGGATGCCCTTGGCCTGCCCGATGACGTCGCGCGACTCGATGGCCCGCCGCAGTTGCGCCTCGCGCAACTCGGCCTGGTCGCGCAGGTCGACACGGGCGAGGGCCAGGGTGGCGTGGGTGGCCAGCAGCAGGGCGAGTTCGTGCGCGTTGGCGGGGAGCGCGCCCGCCGCACGGGAGTAGATGTTCAGCGCCGCGATGGGCGCGGAGGTGGGGTTGCCGGGCAGCAATGTGGTGGACAGCACGGCGGAGACGCCGCGGTCGGCGGCCTGGGGGCCGAACTCGGGCCACGCCGGTTCGCGGCCGAGGTCGTCGGTGCGGATGTACCCCGGGCCGGTCGCCTCGGCGGCGGTCAGGCACGGGCCTTCCCCGGTGCGGTACTGCAGCTGGTCCAGTTCGGTGGCGAGCGGATCGGTCTCCACCGGGGTTTCGTAGCGGCCGTCCTCGGTGCGGAAGGTGACCGACACCAGGTCCGCGCCCGGCACCACGCCGTGGGACGCGGTGACCACGCGTTCGAGCACCTCGTGCGCGGTCGACGCGGCCAGCAGCGTGTGGGTCAGCTGCGCGAACTGCCCGGCCAGCAGGCCTTCGCCGAAGAACGCGGCCGTCGGCTCGGCGTGCCGGGCGTAGCTGGTGAACTCGGCCTTCTCCTGGCCCCAGTCCTGTTCGGTGGTCATGCTTGCTCACCTGCCTTCAGGCCGACCGGCTGGCCGGCCCGCCGAACCAGCGAAGGGTGCGGGCCAGCCCGTCGGCCGAGGTGATCTCGGGTGCCCAGCCGAGTTCCGCGCGGGCCAGGCCGATGTCCGGGCACCGCCGCCGCGGGTCGTCCTCGGCCGCGGGGATGTGGCGGATCGGGGCGCGGGTCCCGGTCAGCCGGCGGATCTCCTCGGCGATCTCCAGCACGGTCAGCTCGTGCGGGTTGCCGATGTTGACCGGGCCGGGGTGCGTGCTCGCGGCGAGGGCCAGCAGGCCGGTCACCGTGTCGTCGACGTAGCAGATCGACCGCGTCTGCTCGCCCGATCCGGCCACGGTCAGCGGTTCCCCGCGCAGCGCCTGCCCGGCGAACGCGGGGATCATCCGGCCGTCCTCGGCGCGCATGCGGGGGCCGTAGGTGTTGAAGATGCGGGCGATGGTGGTGTCCGCCTGCCATTCGCGTCGCGCGGCCGCCGTGTACGCCTCGGCGTAGCGCTTCGCTTCGTCGTACACGCTGCGCGGGCCGATCGGGTTGACGTTGCCCCAGTAGTCCTCGCGCTGGGGGTGCTGCCCGGGGTCGCCGTAGACCTCGCTGGTCGAGGCGAGCAGGAACCGGGCGTCGTGGCGGCGGGCCAGGTCGAGCGCCCACGCCGTGCCGGTGGACCCCGCCGCCAGCGTCTCGAAGGGCAGGCGGAGGTAGTCCCGCGGCGAGGCGGGGCTCGCCAGGTGGAAGACCAGGTCGACGTCGCCGGGCGGATCGGCGGGCCAGGTGGTGACGTCGGCTTCGACCAGGCTGAACCCCGGTGTGTCCAGCAGTTCCCAGAGGTTTTCGCGGGCACCGGTGGCGAAGTTGTCCACGCAGACCACCTTGGTGCCCAGGGAGAGCAGGCGTTCGCACAGGTGCGAGCCGACGAAGCCGGCGCCCCCGGTCACCACCGCACTGGCGAAGTTCCAGTCCATGTCCCGGGGTGTACCCGGCGAGCGGCCGGGTATGCGGGGGCATGCGCGTTCTGCTGACGGGGTGGCCGAGTTTCGTGGACGGGGAGGCCACCGCCGGTGACGTGTTGAGCCTCCGCTCGGTGCGGGCCGCGCTGGCCGGCGCCGGGATCGACACCGAGACCGCGTGGAGCCCGGTGTTCCGGCCCGACGGGCTGCGGCTGGAGGACGCCGACCCGGCGCGGTACTCCGATGTGGTCTTCGTCTGCGGACCGGCACACGGCCCCCAGGTGCGGCGGCTGCACGAGCGGTTCCCGGACTGCCGCCGCATCGCCGCCGGGGTGTCGGTGCTCAATCCGGACGATCCGGCGGTGACCGGGTTCCACCGGGTGTTCGCCCGCGACGAGCCCGGTGGTGCGCGGCCGGATCTGGCGTGGCACGTGGGCACCGACCACACCCCGGTGATCGGCGTGGCGCTGGCTCCCGGGCAGCGCGAGTACGGCGGGAAGCGGCGGCACGACGTGGTGCACGCGGCGCTGGGGGAGTGGCTGACCACGCTGGACTGCGCGCGGTTGCCGCTGGACACCCGGCTCGACACCCGGGACTGGCGTAACTGCGCGACGCCGGACCAGTTCGCCTCGCTGGTGTCCCGGCTGGACGCGCTGGTCACCACCCGGCTGCACGGACTGGTGTTCGGCCTGCGGGCCGGGATCCCGGTGCTGGCGGTCGATCCGGTGGCTGGCGGGGGCAAGGTGTCCGCACAGGCCCGCGTACTGGGCTGGCCCGCACTGGTCGGGGCCGAGTCGGCGGTCGAACCCGGCGCGCTGGACCACTGGTGGGCGTGGTGCCTGTCCGAGCGCGGCCGGGTGGTGGCGCGCCGCCGCCCGCCGGAGGCCGCGGTGCTGGACGAACTCGTGAGCGGCCTGCGGGAGCGGTCATGAAGACGACCGTGGTGATCGCGACCCGCAACCGGGCCGGCGAACTGGCGCGAACCCTGCGCGAACTCGCCGCGCTGCGACCGCCGCCGCCGGTCATCGTGGTGGACAACGCGTCGACCGACGACTCCGCCGAAGTGGCCCGCGCGGCGGGCGCGCGATTGCTCGCCCTGCCGCGGAACCTCGGTGCGTCGGCGCGGAACCTCGGTGTCGCGGCCGCGCGCACGCCGTACGTCGCGTTCAGCGACGACGATTCGTGGTGGGCACCGGACGCGCTGGCCAAGGCGGAGCAGTTGTTCGACCGGCACCCCCGGCTCGGCCTGATCGCCGGGAAAACGTTGGTGGGGCCGGAGAACCGGCCCGATCCGGTGGTGGAACTGATGGCGCGCAGCCCGCTCGGCCGGGACCCGGGTGCCCCGGGCCCCTCGGTACTGGGGTTCCTGGCCTGCTCGGCGCTCGTGCGCGTTCAGTCCTATTCGGACTGTGGTGGCTTCGACCCGCTGCTCCACTTCGGCGCGGAGGAGAAGCTGCTGTCCTACGACCTCGCCGCCCGCGGCTGGCAGCTGTGCTACGTCGAGGAGATCGTGGCGCACCACCACCCGTCGCCGTCGCGCATGCCCGCCGAGCGTCGACGGCGGCTGGAGGAACGCAACAACCTGTTGATCAGCTGGCTCCGCCGGAACCCGCGAAACTGCCTGGCCGCAACGGTTTCCACCTCGCCACGCGCCCTCGCCGGGGCCGCGCGGCGGCTGCCGGGGGTTTGGCGGCGACGGCGGCGGCTGCCCCGGGAAGTGGAAGCCCGAGTCCGGCTGCTGGAGGGAGACCGATGAGGACGACCGTGGTGATCATCACCCGTGACCGGTGCGCGGAGCTGCGGCGAACCTTGACGCAGATGACCGCTTTGCCCGATGCCGCGCCGATCGTGGTGGTGGACAACGGTTCCACCGACGGAACCGCGGACCTGGCCCGCGAACGCTTCCCCGGGGTCGAACTGATCCGCGCCGAGCGCAACCTCGGCGCGCTCGGCCGCAACCTCGCGGTGAGCCGGATCACCACGCCGTACGTGGCGTTCTGCGACGACGACACCCGCTGGCAACCCGGGGCGCTGACCAGGGCGGCGGAGCTGCTCGACGCGCACCCCGGCCTGGCCTCGGTGACCGGGCGCTGCCTGGTCGAACCGGAGCTCACCGAGGACCCGATCACCCCGGAACTGCGGTACTCCCCGGTGCGCGGCCCGGACTGGCTGCCCGGCCCGGCGTTGCTCGGCGTGATGGCCGGGCTGTCGATGTTCCGGGTGAGCGCGTTCGAAGAAGTCGGCGGCTTCTCCCGGCGGATGTGGTTCGGCGGTGAGGAGGAACTGCTCGCGCTCGACCTCGCCGCGGCGGGCTGGTGGATGTGCTGGGCCGAGGACGTGGTGGTGCACCACGCCCCGTCGACGGCGCGGGACCCCCGGCGGCGAAGGCAGCTCGGGATCCGCAATACGTTGTGGACACTGTGGTTGCGGCGTCCGGTGCGCAGCGCGTGGCGGCGCACGCGGACCGTGCTCGGCTCGGCCCCGCGTGACCGGTACACCGCCGGTGCGGTCGTGGCGGCGCTTCGCGGCCTGCCCTGGGTCCTCCGGTCGCGACGGGTGGTCCCCGCGGCGGTCGAGGCCGGGCTGGTCGACCTGGAGGAGTCGCAGCGGGCTTCGGTGGCCCGGCGCTACGTCGGCTGACCACGCACGCAAAGCAATTGGCCGATTCGGTGTTTAGTCCACCCGGGGCCGTCAACTCCTTCACCATGAAAGTGCTCGCCTGGCATGTTCACGGTTCGTGGATGGACGCGTTCGTCCGAGGCCGGCACACCTACGTGTTGCCGGTGCGGCCCGAAGGCGGTCCGTGGGGCCTCGGCCGGGCGGACCGGCCTTGGCCGGACAACGTGGTCGAAGCGGACGAAGCGGAACTCGCCGACTCCGAATTGGACCTGGTCGTCCTGCAACGGCCGGAGGAGATCGAGCGCGCGGAGCGGTTGCTCGGCCGCCGCCCCGGCCGGGACGTGCCCGCGGTTTTCGTCGAGCACAACACCCCGCTGGGCGGCGTGCCGGACACCCGGCACCCGCTGGCGGACCAGAGCGAGATCCCGATCGTCCACGTCACCCACTTCAACCAGCTGATCTGGGATTCCGGCCAGGCGCCGGTGATGGTCATCCCGCACGGCGTGCCCGATCCCGGCGAGCAGTACACCGGGGCCACCGAACGCGCGGCCGTGGTGATCAACGAACCCCGGCGCCGCGGCAGGCGCACCGGCACCGATCTGCTGCCCGCGTTCTGCCGGGCCGCGCCGGTCGACCTGTTCGGCATGGGACTGGCCGGGATCAACGAGCACACCGGGGTGGACGGGGAGCGGCTCCGGCCGATCGGTGACCTGCCGCTCGCCGACCTGCACCGGGAACTGGCGACGCGGCGCCTCTACCTGCACACCGCGCGGTGGACCTCGCTGGGCCTGTCCCTGATCGAGGCCATGCACCTGGGCATGCCGGTGGTGGCGCTGGCGACCACCGAAGCCGCGGTGACCGTGCCGAAGGAGGCGGGCTTCGTCGCCACCGACGTCGGCGCGCTGACCACGGCGATCCGGCAACTGATCGACGATCCCGGGCTGGCGCGGGCCGCCGGGAAGGCCGCGCGCGAGCACGCGCTGGCACACCACGGGCTCGAGGCGTTCCTGCACAACTGGGACACGCTGTTCGGCCGCTTGATGGCATGACCGATTCCGCAGGAGGTAGCCGATGAGGATCGCGATGGTCTCGGAGCACGCCAACCCGCTGGCGGCACTGGGCGGGGTGGACGCGGGCGGGCAGAACCTGCACGTGGCCGAGCTTTCGGCCGCGCTGGTCAGGGCGGGACATCGCGTCACCGTGCACACCCGGCGGGATGATCCGGACCAACCCGGCGAGGTGCTCACCTCGGCCGGGTTCACCGTGCGGCACGTGACAGCGGGTCCGGCCCGGCCGGTGCCGAAGGACGAACTCCTGCCGCACATGAACGAGTTCGCGTTGCGCCTGGAACAGGACTGGCTGGCCGAACCGCCGGACGTGGTCCACGCGCACTTCTGGATGTCGGGGCTGGCCTCGGTGCTGGCGGCGAAGTCCGCCGGCGTCCCGGTGGTCCAGACCTTCCACGCGCTCGGCGTGGTGAAGCGGCGGCACCAGGGCGAGGCGGACACCAGCCCGCCGGACCGGCTCCAGATCGAGCGCATGGTGGGCAAGCACGTGGCGCGGATCGCGGCGACCTGTTCGGACGAGGTGTTCGAGCTGATCCGGATGGGCGTGCCCCGGTCGGCGATCTCGGTGGTGCCGTGCGGGGTGGACCTGAGCCGGTTCGTCCCCACCGGGCCCGCCGAGGAGAAGGGCGCTCGGCACCGCCTGGTGGCCGTGGGCAGATTGGTGCCGCGCAAGGGTTTCTCCACCGCGATCGCGGCGTTGCGCGGGGTGCCGGACACCGAACTGGTGATCGCCGGCGGCGAGAACGGGCAGGAGCGGGAGGCCGCGCGGCTGCGCTGGTTCGCGGAGCGGATGGGCGTGGCGGACCGCGTGCACCTGCGGGGCGCGGTGTCCCGCGAGGACATGCCCGCGTTGCTGCGCTCGGCCGACCTGGTGGTCTGCACCCCGTGGTACGAGCCGTTCGGGATCGTGCCGCTGGAGGCGATGGCCTGCGGGGTGCCGGTGGTGGCCGCGGCGGTCGGCGGGCTGAGCGACACCGTGGTCGACGGGGTCACCGGGGCGCTGGTCCCACCGCGGCAACCGGGCCCGCTGGCGGCGAAGCTCCGCGAACTGCTGGCCGATCCGGGCGCGCGCGACGGTTTCTCCGCGGCGGCGGTGGACCGGGCCGGTGCGCGGTATTCCTGGGATCGCGTCGCCGCGGACACGAGCCGCGTCTACGCGAACGTGCTTTCCGCGCGGGTGACCGCGCCGATGGCGGCGGGTTCGGCGCGGTGAAGCGTTTCGCCCGGCGCTGACCGGGTAGCGGTAAGGAAAGAGCCAGGCACGATTCACGGAGGTGTGACCGGATGCGGATTCTCGGGATCAATGCCGTGTTCCACGACCCCGCGGCGGCCCTCGTGATCGACGGCCGGGTGGTGGCCGCGGCGGAGGAAGAACGGTTCAGCCGCCGCAAGCACGGCAAGCGGCCGGTGCCGTTCTCCGCCTGGGAGCAACCGGAACAGGCCGCGCGGTGGTGCCTGGAGCAGGGCGGCATCGACGTGTCCGAACTGGACGCGGTCGGGTATTCCTACGACCCCTCGCTGGTCGAACCCGACGGCGGTAGCCTGGATCCGGCGTGGGAGGAATTGCGCACCACCTATGCGCGCCGGGCCCCGCATTTCCTGAAAAGCGCGTTGCCGGGACTCGACCCGGATATCGTCCGGTTCGTCCGTCACCACGTCGCCCACGCGGCCTCGACCGGGCTCGCCGCACCATTCCGGGATTCGGCGGTCATGGTGGCCGACGGCCGTGGCGAGAACATTTCCTACCTGGCTGGGGAATACCGCGACGGCAAACTGCTGGAATGGGCCACCCAAGCGCTGCCCCACTCGCTGGGACTGCTCTACGAGGACCTCACCGAGCACCTCGGCTTCGCCCGGTCCAGTGACGAGTACAAGGTGATGGCGCTGGCCTCTTACGGCAGGCCGCGCTTCGAACGCGAGTTCCGGGAACTGGTGCACGTCACCGGCGACGGCGGCTTCCGCACCGAGCCGGTCGACTGGACCGCGTTCGCGCCCTACCGGAGCGGCGGGTTCGAGCAGGAGCACGCCGATCTGGCCGCGACCGTCCAAAAGCGACTCGAAGACGTGCTGCTCGAACTGGCGCGGTGGCTGCACGAGCAGACCGGGCAGAGCAGGCTGACGCTGGCCGGCGGCACCGCGCTCAACTGCGTGGCGAACAGCCGTCTGCACAACGAAGGGCCGTTCGAGGAGATCTGGGTGCAACCGGCATCCGGTGATTCGGGCACCGCCCTCGGCGCGGCACTGCACCTCGCCGCGGAAGCGGGTGAACCGATCGAGCCCATGCCCGGTGCCGACCTCGGCCGCGGCTGGACCGACGAGGAACTGCGGGGCTGGCTCGATCGCGCCGGGGTGCGGTACGAACGCCCGGACGACGTGGCGGACACCGTCGCCGAAGCCTTGGCGGACAACCGGGTTGTCGCCTGGTTCCAAGGCCGCGCCGAATTCGGGCCGAGGGCGCTGGGGCACCGTTCCCTGCTCGCGCACCCCGGGCACAAGGAGAACCTGGAGCGCCTCAACGACGTCAAGGGCCGTGAGCAGTTCCGGCCGGTGGCGCCGATGGTGCTCGCCGAGCGGGCGGCCGAGATCTTCGGTGGTGGTCCGCTGCCCAGCCCGTACATGCTCTTCGTGCACCGGGTCGCTCCCGAGTGGACGGACCGGATCCCGGCGGTGACCCATGTGGACGGTACCGCCCGCATCCAGACCGTGGCCGCCGAGGAAAAGCCGTTGCTGGCCAAGATGTTGCGCGGGTTCGCCGAGCGCACCGGCCTGCCGGTGGTGGTCAACACCAGCCTGAACACCGCGGGCCGCCCGATGGTCGACGACCCGCGCGACGCACTCGAATGCTTCGGCTCCAGCCCGGTCGACCTGCTGGCCATCGGCCCCTTCGTGGTGCGGAGGCGGTCATGACCGAGTACACCGTGGTGGTGCCGACCACCGGACGGCCGACCCTGCACACCCTGCTCGGCGGGCTCGACCACGGGGACGGCCCGGCGCCCGCGGAGATCATCGTGGTCGACGACCGGCCCGGCGGTGAGGAACTCGAACTGCCGCAGCTGACCTTGCCGGTCCGCGTGCTGCGCAGCGGCGGCCGCGGCCCGGCGGGTGCGCGGAACCTGGGCTGGCAGGCGGCGAACACCGAATGGATCGCCTTCCTCGACGACGACGTCCGCGTGCCCCACGACTGGCGGAAGCTCCTGGCCGAGGATCTGCGGGACGACGTCGACGCCTCGCAGGGACGGATTCACGTGCCCCTGCCACCGGACCGCCGCCCCACCGACGACGAGCGCGGCACGGCCGGACTCGCCACTGCCCGCTGGATCACCGCCGACATGGCCTACCGCCGCCGGGTGCTGGTCGCCGTGGGCGGTTTCGACGAACGCTTCCCCCGCGCCTTCCGGGAAGACGCCGATCTCGCCCTGCGCGCGGAGCGGGCGGGCCACCGGCTCGCGATGGGGGGCCGGGTCGCGATCCACCCCGCCCGCCGCGCCGACTTCTTCGCCAGCGTGCGCGCGCAACGCGGGAACGCCGACAACGCCTTGATGCGCGCGAAGTTCGGGCGCAACTGGCGCACCGACACCGGCGAAGGGCCCGGGCGCATCGGCAGGCACGCGCTGACCACCGCGAGCGCCGCCGCGGCGCTCGGCCTGGCGGTGGCGAAGCACCCGTTGGCCAAGTTCGCCGCCGGAGCCTGGCTGGGGTTGACCCTCGAGTTCGCCGCGCGCCGGATCCTGCCGGGGCCGAAGACGGCCGACGAACTCGCGCGCATGCTGGTGACGAGCGTGCTCATCCCGCCGGCCGCGTCGGCGTACCGGCTGGCCGGGGAACTCCGCGTGCGCTCGGCTCGCCCGCCCGCCGCGGTGCTGTTCGACCGCGACGACACGCTGATCACCGACGTGCCCTACCTCGCCGACGCGGATCAGGTCAAACCCCTGCCCGGTGTCGAGGAAGCGTTGCGGCGCCTGCGTTCGCGCGGTGTCCGCGTCGGTGTGGTGAGCAACCAGTCGGGGGTTTCGCACGGGCTGATCACCCCCGAGCAACTGACCGCGGTGAACTCCAAAGTGGACGAACTGCTCGGCCCGTTCGACACCTGGCAGGTCTGCGTGCACCGCGACGCCGACGCGTGCGGGTGCCGCAAACCCCAGCCGGGCCTGGTCGAACAGGCCGCGCGGGAACTGGACGTGCCGGTCGGGCGGTGCGTGGTCATCGGTGACATCGGCTCGGACGTGCGCGCGGCGCTGTCGGCGGGCGCGCGGGCGATCCTGGTGCCGACCGAGAAGACCAAGCCCGAGGAGATCGAGCACGCGCGCCGGTACGCCCAGGTCGCGGAAACCGTGGACGACGCCGTCGAATTGGTCTTCTCGTGAGCGGGCACGTGCTGGTGGTCCGGTCGGACAACCTCGGTGACGTGCTGCTGGCCGGGCCCGCGGTCCGCGCCGTGGCGGCCGGTGCCGGCGAGGTGACGTTCCTGGCGGGACCACGTGGCCGGGCGGCGGCGGAGCTGCTGCCCGGCGTGGACCGCGTGCTGGAGTGGTGCGCGCCGTGGATCGACCCGGAACCGCCCGAGGTCACCGCGGCGGGCATGGCCGCGTTCCGCGACCGGATCCACGCGCTGGCCCCGGATCGCGCCCTCGTGCTGACCTCGTTCCACCAGTCGCCGTTGCCGATGGCACTGGCCCTGCGGGAAGCCGGGGTGCGGTGGATCGGTGCGATCAGCGAGGACTACCCGGGCGCGCTGCTCGATCTGCGGCACCGGGTCGACGGTGATCCGCCCGAAGCGGAGCGGGCGCTGTCGCTGGCCGAGGCCGCCGGATTCCGGCTGCCCGCCGGTGACGACGGGGGGCTGGCGATCACCGGTCCACTGCCCGACGTTTCCGCGCTCACCGGCGAACCCGGTTACGTGGTCGTGCACCCCGCCGCGTCCGCGCCCGCCAGGGAATGGGGCGTGGACCGGTACGCGGCGGCGGTCCGGTTGCTGGTCGAGCACGGGCACCGGGTGGTGCTCACCGGCGCGCCCGGTGACCGGGAACTGACCCGGCGGATCGCCTGCCCCGGTGCGCTGGACCTGACCGGCCGCACCGGACTGGCCGGGCTGGCCGCGGTGCTGGCCGGGGCGGCGGTGGTGGTGGCGCCCAACACCGGACCCGCCCACCTCGCCGCCGCCGTGGGCACGCCGGTGGTCTCGCTGTTCGCCCCGGTGGTGCCCGCCGCCCGCTGGGCGCCCTACGGCGTGCCCGTGGTGCTGCTGGGCGACCAGGACGCGGCCTGCCGCGGCAGCCGGGCGAGGCAGTGCCCGGTGCCCGGCCACCCGTGCCTGGACCGGGTGGGCGTGGACGAGGTGCTGAACGCGGTGCGGCGGCTCACTTCGGTGGAACTGGAGCAAACGGGAGGTGCAGCGTGATCACGGAACATTTCACGGCGCTCAGTGAAGCGCTGGGGCGGCTGGGTTCGGCCGCCCCGACGATCGACCGGTGGGGACGGCACCTCGCCACCGTGCTGGGGTCCGGCGGGCGGCTGCTGGCCGCGGGAAACGGCGGCAGCGCCGCGGAAGCCCAGCACCTGACCGGCGAACTGGTCGGCCGGTACCTGCACGACCGGCCGCCGTTCTCGGCGATCGCGCTGCACGCGGACACCTCCGCCGGTACCGCGATCGTCAACGACTACGGCGAGCAGGAACTGTTCGCCCGCCAGGTGCAGGCCCACGGCCGCGCCGGGGACGTGCTGGTGCTGCTGTCCACCAGCGGCCGCAGCCAGAACGTCTGCGCCGCCGCGAAGGTCGCGCACGAGGAGGGCTTGACCACCTGGGCGATGACCGGCCCGCTGCCGAACAACCTGGCCGCGTTGTGCGACGACACCATCGCCGTCGAAGCCGAGTCCACCGCGACCGTGCAGGAGGCGCACCTGGCGATCGTGCACACCCTCTGCGCGGTCTTCGACCGGGCCATCGGCGTGGAAGGCATGGTCGCGTGAGCCCCGCCGGACGAGGTCCGCTGGTCGTCGTCGGCGACGCGCTGCTCGACGTCGACGTGGACGGCACCGCGGACCGGTTGTGCCCCGACGCCCCGGTCCCGGTGGTGGACGTGGTGCGCGAGTGGCAGCGCCCCGGGGGCGCGGGCCTGGCCGCCAAGCTCGCCGCGCGCTCGGCGCCGGAGGTCGTGCTGCTCACCGCGCTCGGTGACGACGAGGCGGGCGAGCGGCTGCGGGCGTTGCTGGGCACCGAGGTCGACGTGCTCGCCCTGCCGCTGGCGGGCGGCACTCCGAGCAAGAAGCGGATCCGCGCGGGTGGTCAGCCGATCGTCCGCCTCGACGAGGGCGACGGGCGGCTGGCCGACGTCCGGTCCCACGCCGGCGCCACCGAACTGCTGCGGAGTGCGTCCGGGGTGCTGGTCGCCGACTACGGCCGGGGCGTCGCGGCCAACGCGATGATCCGCCGCCTGCTCGCCGAAGCGGCCCGCCGGGTGCCGCTGGTGTGGGACCCGCACCCCCGCGGTGCCCCGCCGGTGCGCGGCAGCAGGCTGGTCACGCCCAACGACAGCGAGGCCGCGCGGTTCGCCGGTGGCCAGGGACCGCCCGACGAGCTGGCCCGGACCCTGCGGATGACCTGGGGCTGTGCCGCTGTCGCGGTGACGCTGGGCGCCGACGGCGCGGTGCTCGCCGACGCCGAGCAGACCCGGATGACCGTGGTGCCCGACGGGTGCCGCGTCTCCGCCGGTTCGCGGCCGGACACCTGCGGCGCGGGCGACCGGTTCTCCAGCGCCGCGGCGGCCGCGCTGCACGACGGCGCCGACACCGCCGAAGCCGTGGACATCGCGGTCGAGGCGGCGGCCCGGTTCGTCGCGGCGGGTGCGGCGGGCTCGCTCTCCGAACAACCACCCCTGCCGCGCGGGGCCTTGGAAGCCGCCGGGCAGTCGGCGTTCGCGCTGGCGGCGAAGGTCCGGGCCCGCGGCGGGAAGCTGGTGGCCACCGGCGGCTGCTTCGACCTGCTGCACCCCGGCCACCTGACCTTGCTGGAACACGCCCGCTCGCTGGGGGACGCGCTGGTCGTCTGCCTGAACTCCGACGAATCCGTCCGGCGCCTGAAGGGCGAGACCCGGCCGATCCTGGCCGCGCCCGACCGGGCCCGGCTGCTGAACGGCCTCGCCGCGGTCGACGCGGTGGTGGTGTTCGGCGAGGACACCCCGGAACGGGTGCTCGACCGGCTCGCCCCGGACGTGTGGGTCAAGGGCGGCGACTACGCCGGGCCGGACCTGCCCGAGGCCGGGGTGGTCCGGCGGCACGGCGGCGAAGTCGTGCTGGTGCCGGTGCTGGACGGCTACTCGACCAGCCGCCTGGTCGCCCGATGAGCGTTGTGCGAAGGAGGAACATGACAGAGCTGGGCACGGTACTGATCTCCGGCGGCGCCTCCGGACTCGGTGCCGCCACGGTCGAAGCGGTGCGGGAAGCCGGTGGCTCCCCGGTGGTGCTCGACCGCGATCCGCCCGCGAGCGGCGTGCCGCACGAGCGGGTCGACGTGACCGACACCGAGGCGACCACCGCGGCGGTGCACCGGCTCGCCGAGGAAGCGGGTGGGCTCGACGCGGTGTTCACCGCGGCGGGCGTGGACGTGCCGGGCACGCTGACCTCGGTGCCGGTGGACACCTGGGAGAACGTGGTCCGGGTCAACCTGTTCGGCACCGCCGCCGTGGTGCGGGCCGCCCTGCCGCACCTCGAGCGCTCGCGGGGTTCGGTGGTCACCTGCGCCTCCACCCTCGGCATCAAGGCGGTCAGCGACGCCACCGCCTACTGCGCCGGGAAGTTCGGCGTGGTCGGCTTCACCAGGGCGCTGGCCGCGGAGACGGCCGGCCGGGTCGGGGTCACCCTGCTGGTGCCCGGCGGCATGCACACCGCCTTCTTCGACGCCAGGGAGGACCGGTACAAACCACCGGCGGACGCGAAGCTGAACCGGCCGGAGGACGTGGCCAGGACCGTGGTGTTCGCGCTGAGCCAGCCGGCCGGCTCTCAGGTGCGTGAGCTCGTGGTCTGCTCGGACGAAGAATCCTCCTGGCCATGAGCGGGGTACTGGTGCTGCGCGCGCTCGGGCTCGGGGATCTGCTGGTCGCCGTGCCCGCGCTGCGCGGGCTGCGGCGCGCGTTCCCCGGCGAACGGATCACGCTGGCCGCGCCCGAACAGTTCCGCGACCTGCTTTCCGAGGTCGTGGACGAGGTGCTGCCGACGTCGGGGCTCGGCGCGTTGCGTGCCCCGCCCGAGCGTCCTTCGGTGCTGGTCAACCTGCACGGCAGCGGGCCGGAAAGCCTCGCGGATCTCGACGCGGTGGCTGAGGGCGCACCGGTGCTGACCCACGCCCACCCCGCCTTCCCGCACCACCAAGGTCCACAGTGGATCGAAGACCAGCCGGAACGGGTGCGCTGGTGCCGGTTGCTGGCCCACTACGGGATCGACGCGGACCCTGACGAACTGGGCATCGCGCGACCCGGCGAACCGAGCCCGGCCCCCGGCGCGGTGGTGGTGCACCCGGGGGCCGCCTTCGCTGCCCGGCGCTGGCCCGCCGCGCGGTTTTCCGCCGTCGCCAGGGAATTGGCGGCGACCGGGTGGCGCGTGGTGATCACCGGTTCGGCGGCGGAGCGGGAGCTGGCCGAGGAAGTGGCCGCGGGCGCCGGGCTCGGCCCCGGCGCGGTTTTCGCCGGGCGGACCGATCTCCGGACGCTGACCGCCCTGGTTTCCGAGGCGTGCCTGCTGGTCTGCGGGGACACCGGGGTGGCGCACCTGGCCACCGCCCGCGGCACCGCCTCGGTCCTGCTGTTCGGGCCCACGCCGCCGTCGCGGTGGGGGCCACCACCCGGCCGGCCGGAGCACGTCGTGCTCTGGCCGGGCACCACCGGCGACCCGTTCGCCGCCCGCCCGGACCCCGGCCTGCTGCGGATCGAGGTCCCCGACGTGGTGTCGGCCGCCCGGCTGGCACTGGGAGGTGTGCGTGATGGCTGAGCGTCCGGTCGGGGTGGTCGGGGCCGGGTACGTCGGCCTGACCACCGCCGCCTGCCTGGCCCACCTGGGGCACCGGGTGACCTGCACGGAGATCGACGAGTCCAAAGTGGACAAACTGGGCCGCGGTGAGGTGCCGATCAGCGAACCCGGCCTGGCCGAGCTGGTCGCCGAGGGACTCGGCACCGGGCGGCTGCGGTTCACCACCTCGGCCGCCGGACTGCGGGACGCCGAAGTCGTCTTCGTCTGCGTGCCGACGCCGATGGGGGAGCGGGGCGAAGCGGACCTGAGCGCGCTGGAGTCGGCGCTGCGGGACCTGGGCGCGCGGCTCGCGCCCGGTACCGTGCTGGTGCTCAAGTCGACCGTGCCGGTGGGCACCACCGCCCGCGTGCCCGAGCTGACCGGCCGCGACGACCTCCCGGCGGTGAGCAATCCCGAGTTCCTGCGCGAGGGGTTCGCCGTGCGGGACTTCCTCGAACCCGACCGGATCGTGCTCGGCGGCGACCAGGGACTGGACCGGGTGGCGGCGTTGTACACCGCGCTGGACGCCCCGGTGATCCGCACCAACGCGGCGAGCGCCGAACTCGGGAAGTACGCCAGCAACGCCTTTCTCGCGTTGAAGCTGTCCTACGCCAACGAACTGGCCGAGCTGTGCGAACAGGTCGGCGCGGACGTCCGGCAGGTGACCACGACGATGGGGCTCGACGACCGGATCGGCCCGGCCTTCCTGCGGCCCGGCCCCGGCTGGGGCGGGTCCTGCCTGCCGAAGGACGTGGCGGCGCTGCGGCGGTCCGCGAGCGACCGCGGCCTGCGGTTCGGGTTGCTGCGGGCCGCCGAGCGCACCAACACCGCCCAGCACGAGCGGATCGTCGGCAAGGTCCAGGAACTGCTCACCGGCTCGCCCTACGGCTCACCGGCCGGCGCCAGGATCGGCCTGCTCGGCCTGACCTTCAAGGCGGGCACCGACGATCTGCGGGATTCACCGGCACTGGCGATCGCCGCCCGGCTCGCCGCGCGGGGCGCGGTGCTGACCGGGTACGACCCCGCGGTGCCCGCGGCCAGGGGCGGCCCGCTCGCCGACGTGCACGTGGTGGACGACCCGTTGCTGGTGGCCAAGGACGCCGCCGCACTGGTGGTGCTCACCGAATGGCCCGAGTTCCGCGAACTGGACTGGGCGCAGCTGGCCCAGCTCGCCGAGCGCCCCGCGGTGGTCGACACCCGGAACCTGCTGGACGCCGAACGCCTGGCGGGGCACGGGTTCACCTGCCGGGGCCTCGGCGTCCCGATCGGATGAGGAGAGTCCATGCCCAAGATCAGCGAACTGCTCACCACCGCCCGGCAGGCCCAGCGGGGCTGGGCCGCCACCCCGGTCACCGAGCGGGGTGCCGCGTTGCGGGCGGCCGCCGCGGCCCTGCGGGAGCGGGTGGGGGAACTGGCCAAGGCCAACGAATCCGACACCGGCCGCCCGGAAACCGAAGCGGCCGAGGGGGTGCTCGCCGGGGCCGGGACGCTGGAGCAGTACGCCGAACTGGGCCCGGCGCACCGCGGCCGCACGTTGCGCGGTGACCTGTCGGCGACGGACTTCATGGTGCCCGAACCCCGGGGCGTGGTGGTCGCGCTGACGCCGTGGAACGACCCGGTGGCCGTCTCGTGCGGGCTGCTCGGCGCGGCACTGGTCACCGGGAACGCGGTGGTGCACAAGCCGAGCGAGCGCGCACCGCTGACCGGCGCGCTGCTCGGCGAGATCCTCGAGGACTGCCTCCCGGACGGCGTGCTGCGCACCGTGCCCGGTGACGGGCTGGTCGGCGCGGAGCTGGCCGGGCACCACGGGGTCGACCTGGTCGCGCACGTGGGCAGCGTCCGCGCCGGGCGCGCGATCGCGCTGGCCACCGCGCGCACCGGGGCGAAGGCGTTGCTGGAGAACGGCGGCAACGATCCGCTGGTGGTCGACGGGGACGTCGATCCGGCCTGGGCGGCGGGTCAGGCGGCGCTGGGCGCGTTCGCCAACTCCGGGCAGATCTGCGTCGCGGTGGAACGGATCTACGTGCACGAGGCCATCGCCGAGCCGTTCCTGGCGGCGCTGGCGGTCGAAGCCCGTTCGCGCGGTCTGCTCCCGCTGGTGGACAACCGGCAGCGCGACGAGGTCGACGCGCACGTCCGCGACGCGGTGGCGAACGGTGCCCGGCTGGTGACCGGCGGGGAGCCGCCCGCGGGCCCGCAGTACCCGGCCACCGTGCTCACCGGCTGCACCGGAGCGCTGCGCGTGATGCGGGAGGAGACGTTCGGCCCGGTCGCGCCGGTGCAGGTGGTCCGCGACTTCGACGAGGGCATGGCCGAAGCGGCCACCGGCGAGTACGGGCTCGCGGCCACCGTGCTGACCCGGTCGATGGCGCACGCGCAGCGGGCGTGGCGTGAACTGCCCGTGGGCACGGTGAAGGTGAACTCCGTCTTCGGCGGTGCGCCCGGCGGTGCGGCCGAGCCGCGAGGCGTCAGCGGCAACGGTTTCGGCTACGGCCCGGAACTCCTCGACGAGATGACCACGACGAAGGTGGTGCACCTCGAAGCCGCGCCATGATCGAGCTCGCCGTGGCGGTCGGACGGGGGCGTGCGCCGTCCGCGGCGGGCCGTGATGGTGCCCTCGGCCTGGCCGATCAGGCCTTGCCGGTCCAGCGCAACGGGATCCGTTCGGGTTCGGCCCGGCTGACCGCGTCGGTCTCGGCGATGGCCAGCGAAGCGTGCGTGGCCGGCAGCAGCACCAGGTTCGGGTCCACCTCGGCCAGTCCGCCCGGCCTGCTGGAGTAGAGCGGACCGCAGTGCAGCGTTGCCTCACCACCGCACGCAGTTCCGTGCCCACCTCGCCCACCGCCGCGGGATCGAGATCGCCCCTGAGCCCCACCACCACCGCGGCATCCGCCGACACGTCCGCGCGCCTTGTCATCTCCACCCCGCCGTCGGGCCCAACCGTCACGAGGACTCGCGCGAGCTACGCGAGCGCGGTCGCGGAAGGCGGAAAACCCGGCGCCCCAGGGGCTTTCGCCCGTTCCGGTGAGGGCTCAGGCGGTGTCCGGCAAGTCAGGCTCGCCGGACATCGCCTACGCGGGGTCCATCCCGCCGCGGTCGCCGTCGGGGTCGTCCAGGTCCTCGTCCGCGGGACCGGGGTGCTGGTCGCGGTAGGTCGGCTCGGTGTGCTCATCGCCGATGTCCGCGTCCTCCTCCATGCTCTCGGCCGTCACCGGGTCGATCTCCGGGGTGCTCATTTCGCCTCCAGTTCGCGGTGGACGGTGTCGTAGCAGTCGTACTCCCGCTCGGGCAGCGTGCCCAGCCGTCCGATCACCTGGTCGCCTGCCCCTTCGGCGGTGGCGGCACGCAGGAGTTCGGCGCGGTCGCACGGGTAACGGACGCCGGTCAGGTAGCTCTGCACCTCGGGCATGTCTCCTCCTTTCATTCGGCGGCGGAGCCGGGTTCGGACATCCGGCGGTGCTGCCGGGCCACGGCCGGGTCGGGCAGGACGTTGCCCGCGGCCGCCTGGACCTTGTTCTTCGGCGAGCCGGCCACCACGTGGTCCTCACCGGCCATCAGCGCGTCGTACCCCTGCTTGGCGACCACCGCCGCGCTGTCCTTGTCGCCCGCGCCGACCTTGGTGTCGAGCATGTCCGCGCGGTCGAAGAACTCGGTCTCGGTGGGGCCGGGCATCAGCGTGGTCACCGTGACCCCGGTCTCGCGCAGTTCCTCGCGCAGCGCTTCGGCGAACGACTTGAGGAATGCCTTCGACGCGTTGTAGACGGACTGGAACGGTCCCGGCGCGGTGGCGGCGACCGAGGAGGTGAACAGCACGCGGCCCGAACCGCGCTCGGTCATCGGCGGCAGCAGCCGGTGGGCCAGGTGCACCGAGGAACGCACGTTGAGGTCCACCACGGCCAGGTTGTCCTCCAGCGAGGTGCCGCCGACGAAGGCGCCACCCGCACCGACCCCGGCGTTCAGCGCGAGCGCGGCCACCGGGCGGCCGCTCGCCGCGACCTCGTCCGCCAGCTTGTCCACTCCCCCCTCGGTGGCGAGATCGGCCCGCACGGTGTCCACGCGGGTCCCGAATTCGCGTACTTCTTCCGCGGCGGCGACCAGTTCATCGTCTTCGGCGGTCACCAGCACGTCGAAACCGTGCTTGGCGAACTGCTTGGCCAGTTCGAGCCCGATCCCGCTGGACGCGCCGGTCACCACGGCATAGGGCTTGCCCATCGTCGAGTTCATGCCCTTCGGCTACCCGTCGGCGGGCCCCCCGACACCCGCCCGCGGGTCGGCGCGGTGACGCGGGCAGGCGGTGCACACCATGGTCTGGCCGATCGCGGTGCCGTTGTCCGCCACCAGCCGGGCGACGTGCAGGGTCGGGTGACCGCAGTGCTCGCACGGCAGGGCGGCGCTTTCGGGGTCGATCTGGAGGCGGGTGCTCATCGTGTGCTGCCTTTCGCCGGTGTGGGGGAACCGGTCGGCTACCCGGCACGCCGCCGGATAGCCGCCAGCGCCGCGCGCGTCACCCGATCGGCGGTGCGGCGCGGTTCGGCCGGGCCAGGGCGGGTACCCGGGCCTGTTGGCGCCGACGTCGTGGGCGGAGCGTGGACCGATGAGCAGTACCGCAGGATGGGCACCGCCGAGGTGGGGCTTCCGGTGGCCGCGCACCGGGCGCCACCCCGAATCCGATCGGCTGGCCGAGCTGGTCTGCCGGGTCACCGTGGGCATCGGCCTGCCCCGGCGCGACTCGGTCCGGATCTGCCGCCAGCTGCGCCGCGAAGGCCTCCTGCCGCGGTCACCCCGGCTGTCGCGGACCGAACGCGACGACGTGGTGGCGGCACTGCGCACCGCGCTGGAGTCGCGTGTGGACAAAGAGGTGCTGGACCAGGTGGTGGTGGACGCGGTCCTCCTCGATGAGTACCACACCCTGCCCGAGGCGCAGCGCGAAGTGCTGCGCGCGGTGCTCTGGGGCGGGCGCAGCGTGGACGAGCTCGCCGACGACCTCGACGTGTCCATCCTCGAAGTGCACGCCCGGCTGCGCGACGGCCTCCGCATGCTCACCTCGGGTGAACTCAACCGGACGGCGGACCTTCGAAATCCTCCGGGGTGACCTCGTCGAGCTGCCCGCGGAACTCCGCGATCTGCTGCTCCGGGTCGTCCTCGACCACCTTCAATTCCGTCGCGGCCGTCGCCAGGACGGACTCGGCCACCTGAAGCGGTGCGTCGGCCCGCACGCCGATGGCCACGGCGTCGCTGGGCCGCGCCGAGACGCGCAGGCCGTTGTCGAGGACGAGTTCGGCGAAGAACACGTCCGCGTCCAGCGCCGTCACCTCCACGCACTGGACCTGCCTGCCGAAGGCGGCGAGCACCTGCCCGATCAGTTCGACCGTGTCCGGCCGGGCGTTGGCGAGTTGCTCGCACGCCGCGACCAGCGCGACCGCCTCGGGGGAACCGATCGAGATCGGCAGCCACCGCCGCGCCCCGGAGATCTCCCGGAGCAGCATCACCGGGGTTTCGTGGGGCGGCAGGAGCGCGACCCCGTGCACGTGTACGGGGATCAACGGCGGACCTCCTCGGTTCGGCGGGACAACATCAATCGGGGTATCAATCGGGGTGCAGTGGCGGGGTGGCGTGGCCTTCCCCGCTGTGCAGCCCGGCGAGCAGTTCGCCGACCGCTTCCCAGGCGGTGACGCGGGGGACCCAGCCGAGCTGGTCCCTGGCCCGGCCGGTGTCCATCAACGGCAGCCTGGCCACCGTGTCGAACAGGCCGGGATCGACCGGGAGCGCGCGGGCGTGCCAGGCACCCGCGAGCATCGTCCGCGCCACCGACCTCGGCAACCGGACGGTGCGCTTGCCCAGGTGGGCCGCCAGGCCCCGCGCGTCGATCGGCGGTTCGGCCGCCAGGTTGAACGCGCCCCGCACGGGCCGCAGCAGCGCGCGGCGGACCGCGTCGGCGACGTCGTCGGCGTGCACGACCTGCACCCGCAGCCCGGGAACGTCCGGCACGACGGGCAGCCACTCGGGCCGGATGAGTTGCCCCGGCACCAGCGGACCGGCGAAGATGCGCCGCTGCTCCGGTGCGGCGGGCCGCTGGAACACGAACGCCGGGCGCAGCCGCACCACCCGCAGTTCCGGGTAGGCCCGCTCGAAGGCGTCCAGGCAACGCTCCAAATAGGACTTCTCCCGCGGGTAGGCGGCACCGGGCCAGCCGTGGGTCGGCCAGTCCTCGGCCACGCGGTCGTCCTTCGGCCCGGGGGCGTACGTGCCCACCGACGAGGCGTGGACCAGCGTCGCGCCGGCCCGTGCCGCGGCTTCGAACACCCGCAGGGAGCCGAGCACGTTCGCTTCCCAGGTCCGTTCCGGGTGCCGGGCGGGCTGGAACTGCCACGCCAGGTGCACCACCGCGTCGGCGCCGGTGAAGTCCGGTTCCTCGGTGGCCACGTCGATCTCGGCGAACTCGACGCCTTCCGGCCGCCACGCCGGGCGCCGTCGCGCCAGCCCGGTCACCGAGGTCACCGCCGGTTCCCCGGCCAGCGCGCGGAGCACCGCCACGCCGAGATTGCCGGTCGCGCCGGTGACGATCACGTGGGACATACCCCTCCGGTACCCGGCCACGGCTCCGGCAAACGAAGCCAGAACACCGGCCAGGAATCGCCGCGGTGGTTGCCGTGGCCGGGCGTGATCCGGTAGATCTGGCTGGCGATCGCGCGTTCACGACGATTGACAACGTTGTCACCAAGGTCAGAGGTGGAGCACCATGAGCGTCGAGCCCTCCCGCCGGACGGTCCTGCAAGCGTTCGGCCTCGCGCTGGTGGCCACCGGACTGGTGACCCCGGCCGCCCGGGCCAGGCCGGGTGCGGCGCCCGGCGGTGCCCCCGACGCGGTGGCGGCCGCCTACCACTCGGCACTGCTGCGGCACACGCGCTGGGCCGAGCAGCAGTTCGACCGGGCCGCGGGCATCTACCCGGCCAAGGACTTCACCTTCGCGGTCGTGCTCGGCAACGCGGTCCTGCTGACCCGCGACGGCTACGACGCGGCGGCCGCCGGGGTCGAACGGGAGGTGCTGCACCGGCACACCGTCGACACCATCCGGCACTTCGCCCGCTCGAACCGGGTGCTCGGCGGGACCGAATGGGGGAAGCGGCTGTTCTTCGACACCACCTTCCAGTCCTACTTCCAGCTCGCCGGCCGTCTGCTGTGGACGGACCTCGACGCGGAGACCAGGGCGAACCTGGACCGGATAGCCGGCGGCCAGGCGGAGTACACGGCGAGCCTCGGCACCGGCAACGACCCGATGTCGGGCGACTGGACGCCGCGCGGGTTGTCCGGCGGGTACGTCGGGGACACCAAGCTGGAGGAGATGGGCGTCTACACCCAGGCGCTGGCCCCGGGCCTCGCGTGGGCGCCGTCGGACGCGCGCGCCGCGGCGTGGCGGGAGTGGTTCGGCAAGTGGAGCCGCAACGAGGGCGGACTGCCGCCGGCGGACCTGGCCAACCCGCGGGTGGTGGACGGCGTGCCGATCTCGGCCAACACGGCGGAGAACCTGTACGACACCTTCCTGGTCGAGAACCACGGCTCGTTCGGCCCGCACTACCAGGAGGAGCTGTGGCGCACCTCTGGCCGCAACGCCCTGCACTTCCTGCTCGCCGGGCAACCGCTGCCGGAGGTGCTCACCGCGCAGCCGAACGGCGAACGGCTGTGGCACACCATGCTGCTGATGGCGAGCGACGCGGGCGAGCCGCTGATGCCGATGGTGGCCGACCGCGAGCACCTCTACGGTCGTGACGTGCTCCCGCTCGCCTTCCGCGCCCAGGTCCTCGGAGACCGTTACGCCGCACGGGCCGAGGCCCAGCTGGCCGAGCGACTCCAGCCGTACCAGGCCTTCCCGCCGGTCGACCGGCTCACGAAGTTCTCCGGTGAGCCCAAGTACGAGCCGGAAGCCCGGGCGGAGATCGCGATCAGCTACCTGCTGCACGAGTGGCGCGCGAATGACCCGGTGCGGCCGGTGAGCCAGGAGGAGTTCAACGCCTACGCCGTGGGCACCCGCGATTTCGGGGCGGGTCCGGGACTGCTGGCGCACCGGACGCCGAGCGCGTGGGCGGCGGCGGTCAGCAAACCGGGCTACACCAAGTTCGCCTGGCAACCGCGCCACGACGACTGGCTCTTCGGGGTCAGCGGCAGCACGCCGATGCTCCTGCCGTCGACGGCGCTGAAGCCGGTCGAACGGCGCGCCACGGCCTGGACGAAGGTGCGCGACGGGTTCGACGGCACCGCCGCGGTGCTGAAGTTCGACCAGGGGTACGCCGGTTTCGCCACCCTGCCCTCGGGTGCCGCGGTCTACGCGACGACCGGACTGGCAGCGGGCGAGGGCGCGGTGTCGGTGTACAACCTCGACATGCCGGGCATGCCGGGGCTGACCGGGAGCCGTACCTACCGCACGGCCGAGGGCTCGGTCACCGTCCCGGTCCCGCCGGCGCCCCCGGCGGGCGGGCGGACCGACGAGGTGTCCTTCCCGGCGGTGACCGCGCGCTACGTCCGGATGCTCGGGGTGCTCCCGGATCCGGCGTACGGCTATTCCCTGTGGTCCTTCGAAGTCCGTGACGGCGCGGGCGGAACCGACCTCGCCAGGACGGGCACCGCGTCGGCATCCTCCTTCACACCGGGCCGGGAAGCGAAGTACGCGATCGATGGCAGCGCCACCACCCGCTGGGCGGTGTCCACAGTGGATCGTCCACGCGCGGACAGCTGGCTCGCCGTCGATCTCGGCTCCGCGGTGGAGTTCGACCGGGTCAAGATCGCGTGGGAAGCCGCGGCGGGCCGCCGCTACCGCGTCGAGACCTCGCCGGACGGGCTCTCCTGGACCACCGCCGCGACCCATCCGCTCCCGGCGGTCAGCACCACCGGCGGCTGGCTCGACGTCGACGGGCGCGCCGGGTTCGCCGTCTCCGGTTCCCCGCACCCGATCACCGTCACCGGCAACCAGATCCTGCTGTCCGACGGTGCCGCGGCACCGCTGCAGGTCGAATGCCACCCGGATCCCCGCGCGCTGCCCGTGGCCGGGGCGCGGCCGGTCGCCGACGTCGCCGCCGTGCGCACCTCGGTGCTCGACGGGCACCTCGTCCTGTTCAACCTGTCCGGCTCGGCCGCGACGGCGACCGTCGCGCTACCGGCGACGGAGGGCGTGGTCCCGCTGTACCGCGGTGATCAGGTGACCACAAAGGACGGTAGTGCGCTGGCGGTTTCGCTGGCCGCGGCGGAAGGGCGTGTCGAACCGGCGTGGTTCACCGTCCAGGTCGACGGCGGGCGGACCGGCCTGCGGGCCTCGGTCGCCGATGCCGCCACGCTCCGGCTCACCGCGCCCGCCGGGGACGTGGTCCGCTGCCGGGTGCAGCCCGTCGGTGAACCCGCTCGGCAGGTCGCCGTTCCCGGCGGCCGGACGGTCACGGTCACCGCGCGCACCACCCGGCCGTACCCGCTCGGCGACCTCGCGCTCGGGGCCACGGTGTTCCCGGCGGAGCCGCTGCCCGCGGGGATGTCCGCACCGGGTGCCGCGGTCGACGACAACGACCGGACCTCCTGGCAGCCGGGCACCGACGGCCGGATGGTCGTCGACCTCGGTGCGGTCCGGGCGCTCGGGCAGGCCGAGCTGACCTGGACCGCCGACGCGGTACCGGACATGGTCCTCGAAACCAGCGTCGACGGGCGCACCTACACAGCCGTCCCCGCGACACCCCGGCGACGACGCGACACGGTGCCGCTGAACGGTTCCGCCCGGTACGTGGCGGTGCGGGTGCGAGGCGCGGCGACCGCGGCACTGGTCAGTTTCCGGATCCTTCCCGGAAACTGACCGCCACCGCGTGGAAGCGTTCCAGCTCTCCCCGGATGTCCGGGCCGCAGGGCTGGAACACGATCTCGGTGACCCCGCGGGCCGCGAGCCCGGCGAGCTTGTGCCGGATCTGGTCGCCGGTGCCGCTGAGGGTGACGTCGGTGAGGATCGTGTGGCCGCCCGCGTCCCACGCCGCGCGGTCGGCCTCGTTCAGCTCGACGCAGTGTCCGGAGTGGACGGACAGGTGCCGGTCGGCGGGCGGGGTGCGGTCGACCACCGCGAGCCACTGCTCGCCGCCGGGCAGCGCGCGGACGGCGTCAGGACCTTCGAACTCGTAGGTGCCGTGGTAGGCCAGCGCCCAGCCGGGCCCGCCCGCGGTCCTGGCGTGCTCGGAGTCCAGCGCCTCGCCTTCGTCCAGCACGGTTCCCCAGGCCAGGAACGGCACCCACGCGTACTCGCCGGCGAACTCCGGCGGCTGCCGGGTCGTGTACAGCCCGTCGGCGTGCTTCTTCGCCACCTCGTTGCCCTTCGGCCCGAGCGCGGCGACCAGGACCGGCACCTCGACCGGGCGGGCGGGCGCGTGCCCGCCGGGGTGGAGCATCCGCATCCGCTTGCCTTCCCACGCCACGGTTTCACCCCGCAGCAGGCCGCGGTAGGCGGTGAGGTAGGCGTCCATGAACGACCAGCCGACCGCCCCGTACCCCATGGCGCGGCGGCCGGAGAACCCGGTGCCGAAGGCGATCGCCACCCGGCCGGGGGCGAGCGCGGCCAGGGTGGCGGTCGCGGCCGCGTTGGCCATCGGGTGGCGCAGGCTGGGGACGAGCACCCCGGGGCCGAGGCCGATGCGGTCGGTCCGCGCCGCGGCGAGGGCGAGCGTCATCCACACGTCCGGGCTCTGCTGCGGGGTGTCGTAGACCCAGGCGCGGGTGTAGCCCAGCTCTTCGGCCACCGCGATGTGCCCGGGGGTGTCGAGAGTGGTCGGGAAGGCGCACGCTACGTCCAACGGTTTCCTCCATCGCGGGGCGGGACGGATCAGGGCAGGCCGGCGTGCGGGACGTCGACCCGGCACGCGAGCAACTCGGCTTCGCGGGCCGCGCGACGTTCGTGCTCGGCGAAGGAGGGCGCGGCGCAGGCGAACAGCGTCCGGCCGTCGGCACCGCCGAGCATGCACGCGTAGACACCCATCTTGGTGGCGATCTCCTGGGCCACCTCCCCGCCTTCGCGGACCCGGAGCAGCCGCGCGTGCGTCGCGTCGGCAACCCAGATGGCACCTTCGGCGTCGGCGCAGATGCCGTCCGGCGCCACGGCGAGCCGGGTCACCGCGGTCTCGACCTCTTCGGTCCCCGGCGGCTCGCCGAACGCCGCCCACACGCGCCTGCCGGACAGCCCGCCGTCGGCGTCGATGTCGAACGCGGTCAGCCGCCCGGCGAAGGTCTCGGCCACGACCAGCACCCCGCCGGGCAGGATCACCATGCCGTTGGGGAAGTGCAGGCCGTCGGCCACCGTGGTGAGCGAGCCGTCGGGGTCGACGCGGGTGAGCACGGTGTCGCGCAGCGCGGCGCCGCTCATCAGGTCGAAGCCGAAGTTGCCGACGTAGGCGCGGCCACGCTCGTCGACCACCATGTCGTTGAGCGCGGCCGGTACCGCGCCGGAGAGGTCGGCGTGCTCGGACAGGCGGCCCGAGTCCTCGCGTACCAGGATCCGGCGGTCGCGCATGGAGACGATCAGCGCGCGCCCGTCGGGCAGGAAGCCGAGGCCGGAGGGCTGGCCCGGCACCTCGGCGATCACTTCGGTATCGCCGCGGTCGTCGGTGGCGACGACCCGGTTGGTGTAGAAGTCCGAGACCCACAGACGCCCGTCTCGCCAGCGGGGGCATTCCAAGAACGAGTAGCCGTCGAGCACGACGGACATCTCCGGTGGCCTCACCCAGCGAATGGTTGCCCCGCGCCGGGTTCGTGTCAAGGTGCGGTCATCCGGTTTGTCCTAACAGGACAGTGTCGGTGCTGCTTTGTCCAAAGAGGACTTTATCGCCGAGATCGTCCAGGTCGGCGGTGGGAGAAGTGGGGTCTTGTGTTCGGCTGTGACCTGTGGCACAGTCAAATGTCACCGAGTGCCATTCAGATGGCATCCAGTGTCATTGGAGATCGTCTTGAGCGAAGACGCCCTGCACGCCGCGGCCAGCCGCAAGGCGGCGTTCCGGCTGCTGCCGATCCTGTGCCTGGTCTACTTCATGGCCTTCGTCGACCGGACCAACGTCGGCCTGGCCAAGACCTCGCTGGAAGCCGACGTGGGCATCAGCGCCGCGGCGTACGGCGTCGGCGCGGGCATCTTCTTCCTCAGCTACGCGCTGCTGGAGGTGCCGAGCAACCTGGTCATGCACCGCGTCGGGCCGCGGCGGTGGATCACCCGGATCGCGGTGACCTGGGGCGCGTTGTGCGCCTGCATGATGTTCGTGCAGGACGAGTTCTCGTTCTACGTGGTGCGGTTCCTGCTCGGCGCGGCGGAAGCCGGGCTGTACCCGGCGCTGATGTACATCGTCACCCTGTGGTTCTCGCAGAAGCAGCGGGTGACCATCGTCGGCATCATCTACCTCGCGGTGTGCGCCGGGCTCGCCCTCGGCGGCCCGCTCGGGGGCGCGCTGATGGAGCTCCACGGCGCGGGCGGGTTGTTCGGCTGGCAGTGGATGTTCCTGGTCGAGGGCCTGGTCACCATCGTGGTCGCGGGGTTCGTCTGGCGCCTGGTGCCCGACCGGCCCGCGGACGCGCCGTGGCTGACCGAACGCGAGGCGAGCGTGCTGGCCGACCGCGCGGTGGTGCGCACCGCGCCGGAGCACAGCACGCTGAAGGGCAACTTCCGGGTCGCCTTCGGCAGGCCGTTCATCCTCGCGCTGTCCGCGGTGTACTTCGCCAACCAGGTCAACAGCGTGGCGATCCAGTACAACTTCCCGTCCATCGTGGAGAGCCTGGACGTCGAGGGCTCGTTCCTGATCGGGCTGGTGAGCGGCAGCGTCGGCATCGGCGCGTTCCTCGGCGTGCTCCTCATCCCGTGGGTGCAGCGCCGGATGCGCGACGAGATGCGCGTGCTGATGCTGGTGACCGTGGCGACGGCACTGGTGGCGATCGCCTACGCCCTCGCCGACGGCGCCCTCGCGCGCATCCTGCTCATCGATCTCGCCATGCTCCTGCTGGTCGGTGTCCTCCCGCTCTACTGGTCGGTCGCGATGGCGCGGATGACCGGCCTGATGGCGGCGGCGGGGCTGGCGTTCATCAACACGGTCGGCCTGCTCGGCGGATTCGTCGGCCCGTACCTGTACGGGTTCGCGGAGGGGCGGGGGAACGAGTACACCGTGCTCATCGGCGCTTCCGTGCTCGGCGTGCTGCTGATTCCGCTGCTGTGGCGGGCCCTGCGTTCCGAGGACCGGCAGGCCGTTTCCGTGGCCGGTGAGAAATGACCAGGCGGTTCACGGCACTCCTGCTCGGGTTCGCGGTGGTGGCCACCCTGGTCACCGCCCCCGCCACGAGCGCGCACGGGGCCGCGGTGCGGCGCACGGACCTCGGTCTGGTCAAGGGCGTCGACGAGAGCGGAACCCAGTCCTGGCGCGGCATCCCGTACGCCGAGCCACCCGTCGGGCCGTTGCGCTGGCGCGCGCCGGTGACCCACCGCCCGTGGCACGGGGTGCGCGAGGCCCGTGAGTTCGGCAACGGGTGTGTCCAAGAAGGACGGTTCTTCAGCCCCGCGCCGAGCGGCCCGCACTACGGGCTCGACATCCGCGACGGGCTGAAGAAACCCGTCGGTGCCGAGGACTGCCTGACGCTCAACGTGTTCCGCCCGTCGGCCCCGCGGCGGAACCTTCCGGTGATCGTTTTTGTGCACGGCGGCAGCAACGTGGTCGGCTACTCGGCCGACCCGATGTACGACGGGCGGGAACTGGCGCGGCGGGCCGACGCGGTGGTGGTCACGGTCAACTACCGCGTCGGCGTGTTCGGCTGGTTCGACCTGCCCGGGCTCAAGACCGGTGATCCGTACGGCGATTCGGGCAACTTCGGCACGCTGGACCAGATCGAGGCGCTCCGGTTCGTGCACCGCAACGCGGCCGCGTTCGGCGGGGACGCGGGGAACGTGACCGTGATGGGGGAGTCCGCCGGCGCGGTCAACGTGTGGGCGCTGATGGTCTCGCCGTTGAGCAAGGGGTTGCTGCACAAGGCGATCCCGCTCAGCGGCGGGTGGTCGTTCGAGACCCCGGCGGCGGCGCGGACCTACGCCGATCGGTTCGTCACCGAGGCGGTGGGGGACGCCGGTGACGCGGTGACCAGGCTGCGGGCGCTGCCCGCCGACGACCTGATCCGCGCCCAGGTGCGCGCCGGCGATCCACCCCGGGTGCTCAACGACGGCACCGTGCTGCCGGTGGACCACCGCGCGGCCGTCGCGGCGGGGGAGTACCGCGACATCCCCGTCCTGGCGGGCAACACCGCGGAGGAGGGCAAGCTCTTCGGCGGGGTCATCGGTGCCCACCGCCCGAGCGACTACGACCGCTTCACCCTGCAGTACTTCTTCGACCCCGACCGGCCGTCACCGCTGACCGCCCGCGACCTGATCGCCGACCGCTACCTGCCCGTCGACGCCCCCGGCGGCTGGAACGAGGCGTCGGCGCAGGTGGGCGACGCCATCTTCCAGGGCATCGTCGAGGATTCGATGAACACGCTGCGCCAGGCAGGGAACGACCGGCTGTACTACTACCGGTTCGGCTGGAACCAGCAGCCGGCGCCGTTCGACGTGGTCTACGGCGCCGCGCACGCGATGGACCTGCCGTTCCTCTTCCGCTCCTTCGACGAGGGGTACTTCGCGTTCTCGTTCAGCCGGCGCAACGAGCCCGGCAGGCTGGCGCTGTCGGACCTGATGATCGACAGCGTCCGCGTGTTCGTGCGCACGGGGAGTCCGCAGCACCCCGGCCTCGGCGCGCGGTGGGGCCAGTGGCCGCGCAGCATGGACCTGGACGCGGGCGACACGACGGCGACCGCGCGTCCCGGCACGTTCGGACACTAGACTCGCCGGACGAGGGGAGGGCCTGTGGCGGTCGACCGCGCGTTGGAGACGAAGTACCGCATCGCCGAGACGGCGATGGCGTTGTTCCTGGAACAGGGCTACGAGACCGTGACCGTGGAGGCCGTCGCCGACGCGTCCCAGGTCTCGCGGCGGACCGTGTTCCGGCACTTCGGCGGCAAGGACGAACTGGCGTTCCCCGATCACTCCGCCCGCCTGGAGCTGCTCTCGCGCAACCTGGGGCCGCCCAGCGGGGGCCGGACGCCGGTGGACGTGGTCATCGCGGCCACCGAGGCGTCGCTGCTCGACTTCCTCAGCCGTCCCGAGCTGGTGCTCCGCCGCTACCGCCTGACCCGCCTGGTCCCGGAACTGCGGCGGCGCGAGGTGCTGGAGCACGAGCGGTACGTGGCGCTGACCAGGGCCTACCTGCGTGACCACCTGCCTGCCGACAGCCCGCCGTTCCTGCCGATGGCGATGGCCGCGCTGATCGACGCGATGCACCGCTCGGCACTGGGCAACTTCGCCCGCAGCGACGGCACGGCCGACGCGTTCGCCGAGCTGAAGGAGGGCATGGAGTGGATACATCGCATGCTCGCCGCCGGATCGGCGACCGAGAGCCGGCTGCTGCTCGCCGTCCTGCCGGACACCGCCGCCGTGCGCCAGTCCCTGACCGCGCTCCGCGCCGAAGCCGAAGACCTGCGCTGAGCGCGGGTCAGGGCGGGTCCGCGCCGGGCAGGTCCAGTTCGGTGTGCCGGTGGGTGAGCGTGTCCGCCAGGTTGAACAGTTTGACGTTGAGGTCCTGCGAGGCGGCCCGCAGCAGGGCGAACGCCTCGTCGGCGTCCAGCCCCCGCCGGGCCATGATGATGCCCTTGGCCTGGCCGATCAGGTCCCGCCGGTCCAGCGCGCCGCGGATCCGGGTGCGCTGGAGTTCGGCGCGGCTGACCGCGTCGGTCTCGGCGATGGCCAGCGTGGCGTGGGTGGCCAGCAGCAGCACCAGGTCGAGATCGGTGCCGGTCAGCCCGCCGGGCCGGCTGGAGTAGAGGTTCAGCGCGCCGGACAGGCATCGGGGCCCAGCGCGGCCAGGGCGCGCCTTCGCGCAGGTCGTGGCAGGTGACGAACTCGGGTCCGCCCGGTGCGGCCGCGTCCCAGCCCAGCCCCTCGTGGAGGCGGTTCCGCGCCAGGTCGAGTTGCTCGGCCACCGGATCGGTGTGCACCGCGGTGTGCAGTTCCGCGGTCCGGCCGCGCAGGGAGAGCGACACCGGTGGCGTCGACGATGCGCTGGAGGACTTCGCCGACGGTGTGGGCGCGCATCAGCGCCTCGGTGAGCGTGGAGAACGCGGTCGCGGTGGTGCCGGCGGCGGGCTGGGTGCCGGACAGCGCGTCGGTGATCGCCAGGCCCGCCGCGGTGCAGGCCTGGTAGGCGGGGGAGTCCGGGCTGCAGATCAGGCAGAGCCGCACGCCCCTGGCCTGGCAGTGCGCCCCCAGCTCGGTGAGCAGCCGGGTGCCCGCCGCGTCCACGGTGCTCACCTCGCTGAGGTCGACCACCAGCGAGGTCGGCGGGGTGAGCGGTTCGACGACCTCGTGCAGCTGGGCGCGCACCTCGGATGCTCGCGCGACGCCGAGGTCGCCGCCGAGCCGGACCACCGCGGCGGCGTCCGCCCGGATCCGGGCGTCTTCCATGGGCACAACGATAGTGCGCGCCCGCCGGTCGCCGGGAGGTTTAACCACGTCGTGGGCGGGCATTGCTGGAAGGTGGAACACGAAGGCGTGCGACGCATCGCCGACCGCCTGCGCACCCTGGCCGCGGCGGCCGACACCGACGCACTGGCCGCCGAGCTGACGCTGGTGGTGAGCACCGATCCCGCGGCCGTGGTCGGGGAGCTGGTGGTGGACTGCGCGAACGCGGTGGCGGCCAGGAGCTCGCCATTGGGCGTCGAGGACGTGTTCACCGTCTTCGTGCACGACACCGGCGGACGGCCGGTGTCCATCGACGACCTCGAACCGGGTATCCGGGCGGCCCTGCGCGCGATCGTGGCCGAGCTGAACGGGGATTCCGGCGCGCGGGACGCGGAGGTCGGGCTGGCCGTCGCCGGTTCCTCGCTGGAGGCGCTCCGGGCGATCACCCACTGCCTGCGCTGGAGCACCGATCTGGCGGCGGGGGGTGCGCTGCCCGCGTTCAGCTGCAGCCTGCCGGACTGACCGCGTGACGTTTCCCGTCGGCTGGTGTCATGGGGGTACCGGGTGCCGTCAGGAAGGTAGTGCGCATGCGCGGGTGGAGGCGTCGGCTGACGGGGTCGCGGGGGTGGCGCCGGGCGGTGCTGACGATGGTCCGGTACCGCGAGCGCGATGGTGACCACTACGCGGCGGCGGTCACGTTCTTCACGTTGTTGTCGATGGTGCCGCTGCTGATGATCGCGTTGTCGGTGGCGGGGTTCGTGCTGGCCGGGGACCGGGCGCTGGCCGGGCAGCTGGACCACGTGCTGGACCAGTCGCTGCCCGCCGCGGTCAGCGACCAGATCGTGGCGGTGGTGAACCTGGTGGTCGGCGAACGCGGGAAGCTGGGGGTGCTGGCGCTCGCCGCGTGCGCGTATTCGGGCTGGAGCTGGATCAGCAATCTGCGGGACGCGATGACCACGCTGCTCGGGCAGCCCCGGGACCAGCGTTCGATGCTGCGCGTGGTGCTGGCCGACGTGGGCACGCTGCTCGGGATCGGGGTGGCGCTGGTCGTGTCGTTCGGGCTGGCCGCGCTGACCGGGGCGGCCGGGACGTGGGTGTTGTCGGTCGCCGGGCTGTCGGGGGCGCGGGTGGTGCTGGTGGCGGGGTCGCTGGTGCTGGGGCTGGTGGCCAACTGGCTGGTCATCGCGTGGTGCCTGGCCAAACTGCCGAGGGTGCGGCGGCCGGTGGCCGAGGGGTTGCGGGCGGCCGCCGTGGCCGCGGTGGGGTTGGCCGCGTTGCAGCAGGCCGGTGGGTTCTACCTGCGGTTGCTCGGGCATTCCCCGGCGGTGGCCACGCTCGGCGCGTTGATCGGGTTGCTGTTGTTCGTCTACCTGGTGGTGCGGTGGCTGCTGCTGGTCACGGTGTGGACGTCGACGCGCGAGGATCTGCCCGGTGGCACGCTGGCGGTCGAGGCCGGTCACGCCAGTGCGACGCTCGCGGCGGGGGCGTCGGCGAGCGTGGTGCTCAGGACGCTGTCCGGCCGTTGACCGCCGGGGTGAACGCGATGGCGTGCACGTCCGGCCAGCGGGGATCGGCTGGGTCCTCAGGGAAGCCGAGCCGCGGGGCGAGGCGCTTCCAGGCGTGCGGGTGGGCGTCCCGGTAGGCCATCAGGGTCTGCCGGGCTTCGGTGGCGTCGAGGAAGCGGTGCCCCGGGGCGGGCCACCGCCGCGCGCCGACGCGAACCTCGATCGCGGGTGCGGCTTCGAGGTTGCGGACCCAGTCGGGGGTGCCGCCCCAGGCGCCGATCACCACGGCTTCGGGCCCGGCCGGGTCGAAGGCCACGGTTTCCACCACGACCTCGCGGCGGGCACCGGTGCGACGGCCGCGGTGGGCGAGGTAGAGCAGGCGGTGCCCGGCCAGCCCGCCGAGGCGGGCGCGGTAGAGCCAGATCGGCGCGCGCAGCAGGAGCCGGAGCAGGCCGCGTGGTTTGCGGTCGGTCAGTGCCATGGGTGCTCACTTCCGCCGTGCCAGTACTGGAGGGCCCGTTGTAGCACCAGACCGTCGATGGCCGCAGCAGCCTGCCCGGCCGCCGCGAGCAATGGCCCGGGCCTGCTGTGTCCACAGTGGAGTGACGAGCGGGTGACCCACCATCGGCGGAACCCGGCGCGGTCGCCGCGCGGCCGGGCGGCGGCCCCGCTAAGAAGTTGATCAAGGTGTCGCGCTGCCGCGGCCCGCCCCCACCACAGCGAATCCGGAGGCCGTTCCGCATGCCCGCACGCAGTGCTCCCCCATCCGTTCGAGGCCCGGCGGGGGTGGGACGACTGCTGTTCTTCAGCCGCTGGCTGCAGGTCCCGCTCTACCTCGGGCTGATCGTGGCGCAACTGGTCTACGTGTGGCGCTTCCTGGTGGAGACCTGGCACCTGGTGACCAGGGCGCTCACCGGAGCCACCGAAGGCGGCGCGGTGTTCACCGAGGGCGACGTGATGCTCGCGGTGCTGCAACTGGTCGACATCGTGATGATCTCGAACCTGCTGATCATGGTGATCGTCGGCGGGTACGAGACGTTCGTGTCCCGGATCCGGCTGCGCGGCCACCCCGACGAGCCGCAGTGGCTGTCCCACGTGAACCCCAACGTGCTCAAGACCAAGCTGGCCACCGCGATCATCGGGATCTCCTCGGTGCACCTGCTGCGCACGTTCATCCAGCCCGCCCGGATACCGGAGACCGGGCAGGTCGACACTCAGGCGGTGATGTGGCAGGCGATCCTCCACGCCCTCTTTGTGCTCTCCGCCATCGGACTGGCCTCCATCGACCGGATCATGGGGCACGCCGAACCCGGCGGGCACACCCCGGTGCCCGCCCAGCGAGTCCATCCCGCCGAAGCCGAGCCGGTGAACAGCCGGTCGTGATCAGTGCCGGGTCAACGCCTTCTCGACGGCGTCGAGGATGTCGAGCGAGTATCCTCGCCGACCGCGAAACCGGACAACCCTCACCGGCGGGTTGTCCGTTATCGGCCAGCCTTCCCGGCCGGGCGTCGTACCACGCGGCGAAGCACGGTGTCGTCGGCCTGACCGGCAGCGCCGCGCTGGAATACGCGCCGCGTGGCATCCGTATCAACGCCGTGTGCCCCGGCATCATCAACACCCCCATGGTCAGCGACATGATCGAGAAGGGCGAGCTGGACCTCGCCGAATCCGAAGCGAGCCAGCCGATCGCGCGGCTCGGCACGGCCGAGGAGATCGCGCAGGCCGTGCTCTGGTTGTGCAGTCCGGGCGCCAGCTTCGTCGTCGGCGTCGCACTACCGGTCGACGGGGGTTACGTCGCCCAATAGCGCGATGGGCCGGGGTTCGGTTCGATCTCGCCGGGTACTCGAGGGTGCGTTCGTCCGAGCGAGAGGCGGGGAAATGAGCACCGACGAGGTGGAGCGCGATTTCCGCGACAACGTCAACATGACGGCCAAGGAGCTGTCGGACTGGCTTGCCACCGACGAGTCCAAAGGGGTCGGTCAGCACGACGGCGGTGAATCGGTGGGCCATCGCTCGGGCAGGCGGATCGTCGACCTCCTCCGGACCAAGTCCGCCGACCTCACCGACGACGATCACGCGCACATGCGGAAGGTGGTCGGCTACATCCACCGCCACCTGGCGCAACGCCCCTCCGGCGACGTGCGCGAAACCAGCTGGCGGTACTCCTTGATGAACTGGGGCCACGACCCGGTCAAGTGAGGTGTAGCGGGCCGGGGAAGCGGGAAGCCAGCGGGATGATCGATTTCCCGGATCGCGAGCCGTCGGAGGCGACTGTCGAGGCGGTCGGCAAGCTGAGCGAGGCGCTTGAGGTCGTGGAGCGCGCCCGCGGCCACCTCTACTCCTTCCACCAGCTCACCGGCACCGCCGACCTGGGCCTGAGCGACGCGGCCGACCTGCTGGAACGGGCGGGCCACCCGGACTGGGCCGAGCGGATCAGACGTGACCTGATCGGGCTCAACGTGCTCCCCGAACGGTGGACCTTCCAGATCGTCGAGGAGTACGACGACGGCTACTACCGCACCTTCACCGACCTCGAGCGCGACGTGCGGGACGCGCTCACCCAGGGTCGCCGCCACCTCTTCGAGCAGCAGCTGAAGGAACGACGCCGGACACACGGACAAGCCGGCCACGAGCCCGGCGCCCCGACCACCAGCCCGCCCCGGTGAGGCTGGTCAGGCCGCGGCCACGCGCTCCCGCAGCACGGCGAGCTTCTCGGCGGCGTCCGTGCCCGGCGCCGCCCAGTTGAGCACGATGTGCAGGTCGGCGCGCTCGATCGTGAGGATGTCGCAGTCCAGCACGAGCTCGCCCAGTTCGGGGTGCACCACCGTCTTGTGCGACCGGCCGATCGGCAGGGTTTCGTACCGGTCCCACAGGTCGGCGAAGCGCGGGTTCGCCTCCCGCAGACCGCTGATCAACTCGGTGACCGCCCGGTCGTCCGGGTAGCGATCGGCCGCCCGCCGCAGGTCGGAAACCATCATGCGTTCGAACGCGTCGGCGTGCGCGGCGTCGCGTTCGATGCGGGAGGCACCGGCCGGGCTCGCGGCGGCGAAGTAGCCCCAGATCAGGTTGGCCGGCCCGGTGGGGCTGCCGAACAGTTCGCTCCACAGCGGGTTCCACTGCACGGCGTCCCACGCGGCGGTGAACACGGCCAGCGGGGTGTCGCTCATCCGGTCGATCATGCGCTGCACCCCGGGCGGCACCTCCCGCGGCACCGAACCCGACGGCGGCACCACGGAACCAGCCAGGCGGTAGAGCAGTTCCCGCTCTACCGCGTTCAACCGCAGCGTCCGCGCGAAGGCCCCGAGCACCGGCGGCGAGGGGTTCCCGGAGCGGCCCTGTTCGAGCTGCACCAGGTAGTCGACGGAGATCCCGGCCAGCACGGCAAGTTCCTCGCGCCGGAGCCCGGGCACCCGGCGGTTGCCACCGGCGGGCAGGCCCACCTCGGCCGGGCCGATGCGTTCCCGCCACGCGCGCAGGGCGGTGCCGAGTTCCGTGTGCGTGCTCATGGCCACCAGTATGCGCTCCCGTTCCGGTGGCTGGGTGGTACTCGGATTACCAGGCACGAGGACGCCTGGTGCCCCCGCGCGGCCGGGCCGAACATCGACTCGTGGCAACCCGCCTCACCAGCCAAGAAGAAAGAACTCGGTGATGACTCAGACGATCGGAATCATCGGCTCCGGCCTGTCCGGCAGCGGGCTCGCCCGCCTCGCCGTCGCGGCGGGGTATCACGTGGTGCTCAGCAATTCGCGTGGTCCGGAGACCATTTCCCACCTGGTCGAAGAACTCGGCCCGCTCGCCCGCGCCGCCACGGTCGAGGAGGCGATCGAGGCCGGGGAGCTGGTCGCGATCCCGTTGCCGCTGGCGAACTTCGAGGCCCTTTCCGCCGGCGAGCTCGCCGGGAAGGTGGTCATCGACCAGACCAACTACTACCCCTCGGCCGGTGAATTCCGGCGGGCCGATCTCGACGCCGGTGAGCTGACGTCGAGCGAACTCGTGCAGCGGCACCTGCGGGATTCGAAGGTGGTCAAGGCGTTCCACAACCTCGACTGGCACCACCTGTCGTTCAACGCCCGGCCGGTGGGCGACCCCGGGCGGACGACCCTGCCGATCGCCGGGGACGACCCCGCCGCCAAGGAACTCGTGACGCGGTTCGTGGAGTCGGTCGGGTACGACGTGGTCGACGCCGGTTCGCTCGCCGACAGCTGGCGCGTCGAGCCGAACACGCCGATCTACTTCTGGCCCTACGCACCCACCATCCCGAATGGACTGACGGAGGACGAGGAGAAGAAGTACTACCTGGAACACGCGGGCGAACCCCTTTCCCGGGAAAAGGCAAGGGAACTGATCGACAAGGCGGAACGCCCGTCGCCCATCGGCGGCACGCTGGACGGGCTCCCGCCCGCGCACGTCGCCATTTTCCTGGAGCTGGCCAGCGCCGGGACCTGGCAGAGGTGACGGTCCACCGCGGCCGCCCGGGGTGCACCGGGCGGCCGCGGTCCCCTTTCAGTTCTTCCGTTCCTTCTCGCGTTCGCCGAGCCAGGAGAGGACCTCGCGGTTGAACACCTCGGGCGCGTTGCGGGCGATGAAGTGACCGGCTCCGCCGATCCGCTTGAGCGTCAGCGGGCCCTCGATGAACTCGCGGCCGACGAACAGCTGCTCCGGCCCGATGTAGGGATCGGTCATGGAGTAGAACTGCAGGACGGGCACGGTCACCGGTGGCAGCGGGTCCATCCTGGGCGAGGTGTCGGGGTTCACCGTGGCGCGGTACCAGTTGAGCCAGCTGGCCTTCAGGCCGTTCGGGCGCTCCCAGTCGGCGAGGATGAGGTCCATGTCCGGGTGCCAGTCGAAGAACTCCCTGGCGAGCGCCCAGTCGTCCGCCCGCAGCGCCGCCTCCGCCGCCTCGAACTGGAAGTAGGTCATGTACCAGGACCGCTTCCGCTGGTCGATCGCCGGGTTGACGAAGAAACCGTTGAGGTGGCTGACGTTCTCCGAGATGAGGCCGAGCACCCGGCCGGGGTTCAGCGCGGCGAACATCCACAGTGGAATGCTGCCGCGGTCGCCGCCCTCGACGTAGAACTCGTCGATCCCGAGCGCGTCGACGACCGCCAGCGCGCGGTCGTAGTCGCGGGGCGCCCTGGCCAGCGCGCTCGAAGTGACCCCGAGTGACGCCGCTCAGGAGGGTGACGAGGTGCGCGTCGGCGAGGTGGCCGATGAGGACACCTACGTCTGCTGCATCGACTTCGTGTTCGAGGAGGCCAACGCGTCGGTGCTGTTCAACGTGCTGCCGCCGATCGTGCTCGTCCGGGCGGGGGATCCGCGTGGCGCGCTGCTCAAGAACCTGTCGGCGCTGACGGTCGCCGAGATGGAGTCGGCGGGCGTCGGGCGGTCCCTGGTGCTGGAGCACCTCGCGCAGCTCATCCTCGTGCACATGCTGCGGGTGCACGCCGACGGGACCGAGCGGCCCGTGGGCTGGCTCGGTGCGCTGGTCGAGGACGGGATCGGGGCGGCGTTGCGGGCGATGCACGCGGATGTGGGCCGTCGCTGGACGCTCGACGAGCTGGCCGCGATCAGCCACATGTCCCGGTCGGCGTTCGCGGCGTCGTTCAAGGCCAAGGTCGGCACGGCGCCGCTGACCTACCTGATCGAATGGCGGATGAGCCTGGCCAGGGACGCCCTGCGCAACGACACCCGGTCGATCTCCGAACTGGCCGCCGCGACCGGGTACGAGTCCGAGAGCGCCTTCAGCACGGCGTTCCGGCGCGTGGTCGGGGCGTCACCGCGGTACTTCCGGGAAAAAGCACGGCTTGGATGATCCTGGCGAAGGAAGGCGCGACCGTCGTGCTCACCTACAACGCGAGCAAGGATGGCGCCGACGAAACGGTGGAGGCCATCGAAAAGTCGGGTGGCCGGGCCTTCGCGCTCCACGCGGACCTTCTCGACACGGAGTCCATTCCGGACTTGTTCGCGGCGCTCGACCGTGAACTCCTCCAGCGGGGCGGAAAGCTCGATCTGCTGGTCAACAATGCGGGGAACGCGGGCTGGGGTGGTCTCGTGGACGCCACGCCGGAAAGCTGGAACACCATTTTCGCGGTCCACGCCCGTGCACCTTTTTTTGTGGTCCAATCGGCATTGAGCCGCCTTGCCGACGGCGGGCGGATCGTCAACATCTCCTCGGCCGCCGGGACGCGGCCGATGCAGGCCGTTCCCATTTATTCCATGGCGAAAGCGAGCATCAACAACCTGACCCACGCGCTCGCGATGGAGCTGGGGCCGCGCGGGATCACGGTGAACGCCGTGGCGCCGGGGTGGACGCGGACCGACATGAACGCCGCGGTCCGCGAAAACGCCGGAATGGTAGCGGAAATCGAGGCGGACACCGCGCTCGGACGCTTCGGTGAGGCGTCGGACATCGCGGAGGTGGTTGCCTTCCTCGCCTCCGACGCAGGCCGATGGGTGACGGCCCAAGTAATCGAAGCCAGCGGCGGTTACCAGCTTTGACCGCACCTCCGCGCCGCCGCCGCGACGTACGCGGGACCGGCCGGAGCAGCCCGACGGCGGGTGGTCCGTCGCGAGGGGAGAGCGGGCGCTGGGACCGTTCCCGAGCCCGTGCGGTGCGGCGGCCGGAGGTGGCCGCGCTGACCGATGAGCGAGAACGCCGGTTCAGGCGAAGGCGCTGAGGAAGGCGTCGCGCGCGTCGGAGGTGCTGTGCTGCGGCCACAGCGCGTGGAGCGGTACGTGCGCGGGTGGCGTCAGCTCGAGGACGCGGACCGCGTTGCCCGCTGCCGGGCCGGGGTCGGCGGTGACGAAGGCGACGCTGCCGGTGCCGACCACCGCGGTCACCGGCGGGGTGCCCTGGATCGGGTTGCGCCGCACGCGGGGTTCGAAACCGGCGTCCCGGCACAGGTTGAGCAGCAGGTCGGTGTAGCCGGACCGGCCGGGCGACCCCCAGACGGTGATCTCCTCACCGGCGAGGTCGGTGAACCGGACCTCCTCCCGCCCGGCGAGCGGGTGCCCGGCGGCGACGGCGACGCGCAGCCGCTGCCGGGTCAGGGTGGTGCGGACCAGGCCGTGCGCCGGGGTCAGCGCGCGGCCCAGGCCGAGGTCGAGCTCCCCGTCGAGCAGCTGATCGGTGAGTTCACCCGGGTAGCGCTGGTTGACGTCGGTGACCAGTTCGTCCGGGACGACGCGCAGCAGCGAGATGACCTCGTCGCCGGTGACGGCCGGGGTGTGCCCGATGCGCAGCCGCTCCGGTTCACCCCGGCCGATCCGCCGGGCGCGCCGGACCGCCGCGCCGGCGACGCCGTGCAGGACGCGGGCGTCGTCGATCAGGGCCTGCCCGGCCGGGAGCACGGTGACCCCGGTGGCCCCGCGGTCGAGCAGGGGCACGCCGATCTCCCGCTCCAGCGTGCGCACCGAGGTCGACAGCGCCTGCTGGCTCAGGTGCAGCCGGGCCGCGGCACGGGTGAAGCTGCCCTCCTCGGCCACGGCCACGAGGTGGTTGAGCTTGTACAGATCCACCGGATCAGCGTAGGGCTCAGCGCGTGGTGTAGCCGCCGTTGGGGAACAGCGTCTGCCCGGTGAACCACCAGCCTTCGGTGACCAGGAACCGGATGATCGGCACGATGTCCTCGATCCTGGTCAGCTGGTTGCCCAGCGCCTGCGACCGGTGGAACGCCACCCGTTCGGGGGTCTCCTGCGGGTAGAAGAACGGGGTGTCCATCGGGCCGGGGGCGACCACGTTGACCGAGATGCCGCGATCGGCGAACTCCTTGGCGGCGGCCCTGGTGAAGTGCTCCAGCGGCGCCTTGCCGCCGGCGTAGGTGGCGTAACCGTCGGTGAACGCGGCCAGCAGGGAGGTGCCGAGGCTGACGATCCGGCCGTGGTCGGCCAGTCGCCGCCCGGCCTCCTGGATGAAGAAGTAGGCCGCCTTCGCGTTGATGCCGAACATGCGGTCGTACTCGTCCTCGGTGGTGTCCAGGATCGGTTTGCGCAGCACCATGCCGGTGGTGTTCACCGCGATGTCGGCGCCGCCGAAGGTGTCCGCCGCGGTGTCGAACAACCGGCGCACGTCGGCGACGCGGGTGAGGTCGCCCTGCACGGCGACGGCCTCGGAGCCCGCGCCGCGCACCGCCTCGACGGTCTTCTCGGCGTCGACGGCCGAAGCGTCACCGTGGTAGTGGACGACCACCTTCGCGCCGGCTTCGCCGAGGGTGGTGGACAGCAGCCCGCCGAGGTTCTTGGCCCCGCCGGCGATGACCGCCACCTTTCCGCGCAGGTTCGGCTCACTCATGATTCTCCTTGGGGTGCGGTGGATTCCTGCCGATTTCCACGGTAGGAGCCGGGGGCCGGGACGGGGAAACACAAGATCTGGTTGGGGTCACAAGCACGACTGGTGGGGTAGGTTCTCGACGTGAGCCTCGAGGTGGCCGGTGGTGTCGAGCAGCGCCCGTCCGAGTCCCCGTACGTCGAGCGCGTCTACCGCGCCGGGGACGTCGCCGGGGCGGTCCCGGCGCGGATGCGGTCGGTCGCGAACTCGAACTGGGAGCTCGTCGTCTGGCGCGACCGGGGCGAGACGCACGTGGCGGTGCGCGGCCCCGAGACCGGTCCCACGGTGCTGGAGCTGGGGCGGGGCGAGAGCGAAACGGTCGGGATCATCTTCCGGCACGGTGCGTTCCTGTCTCCGCTGCCGGTGCCGAAGCTGGTCGACACCGCCGTGTCGAGCCCGCACACCACGGCCCGGTCCTTCGTGCTGCAGGGCGAGGAGTGGGAGACGCCCGCCTACGACAACGCCGAGGTCTTCGTGGACCGCCTGGTCCGCGCCGGGTTGCTGGTGCGTGATCCGCTGGTCACCGACGTGCTGCGCGGGGACGCGACCACTTTGGTCACGCCGCGGTCGGTGCAGCGGCGGGTGGCCGCGGCGACCGGGTTGACGCAGGGCGCGATCCGGCAGATCGAGCGGGCCAGGCAGGCCGTGCTGCTGCTGGGCCGCGGGATGGCGGCGGTCGAGGTCGCGCAGCGGGTGGGGTACCACGACCAGCCGCACCTGGCCCGCTCGCTGACCCGGTTCACCGGCCGGACGGCCTCCCAGCTGCGGCAAGCCGACGGCGACGAGGTGTTGTCGCTCCTGTACAAGACCGAGGTCGCGGTGCGCCCCTAGGTTTCGTGGTGACGCCGGAACCCCCGGCCCGAGTCCTTGGAGGACGTCGTGGCGATCACCCAGATCTACATCAACCTGCCGGTCACCGACCTCGAGGTGAGCAAGAAGGTCTACACGGCGCTGGGCGGGACGATCAACCCCGACTTCACCGGCGACACCTCCGCCCAGGTGTCCTTCGCCGACGCGATCGTGGTGCAGCTGATGACCCGGGAGACGTTCGCGTCCTTCACCAAGCGGTCCACATCGGACGGTCCGATCGAGGTGATCAACGCGCTGGCCGCCGGTTCGCGGGAGGAGGTGGACCGCCTGGCCGACGCCGCGCTGGCCGCGGGCGGCACCGAACCGCGGGAGGCCCAGGACATGGGCTGGCTGTACAACCGGGCGGTCGACGACCCGGACGGCCACAGCTGGGAGCTGCTCGCCTACAACCCGGACGCGATGAGCGACGGCCGGAGCTGACGCCGGTTCAGCGGTTCACCGTCCACATCGGAGCGGTGACGGCCGCCCGCTGCCGGAGGTGCCTGGCGAGCCGGATCAGCAGGTACACCTCCGCGGCGAGGATCGGCGCGCCGACGAGGGCGGCGGTCAGCGACGCCGGCATCATGAACGCGGTGTGCGAAACCAGGATCCCGCCGAAGAGCCAGATCTGGTGCCGCTCGCTCCAGTCGGCCGCCGCCTGCCAGCGCCGGACCAGCAGGCCGAACGGAACCGCGGTGATGGCGGCGAACACCAGTCGCAGGACCGGCGGCATCAGGTCGCCGAACAGCAGGGTGGACCCCAGGCCGAGCGGGAGCAGGGTGGTCAGGAAAGCCATGGTCAGGTACAGGGACACCAAGCCGACCACGCCCGGCCGTGGCGCGGTCCTGGCCACCTGACGGCGGCCGGTGGCGCGGCGCCGGGGCAGGACCACCAGCGCGAGCAACCCGAGTGCGACGATGAGCGCGAGGAACACCACCGTCTGGCCCCACGGGGTCTGGTACCCCGGATCCTGCGTCGCGGAAATGAGGAAGCGGAGCCCGAACACCCCCACGACCGCCAGCAGGGCGGCGCCGAGCAAACCCCTCTTGCTCAGGTACGGCCGGGCCCGCTGGGCCGGGAAGAGCAGGTTGACCAGGCCGATCGGCACCAGGACGCTGAGCACGACGTGCACGCCGATCTGCGACTCCCAGTACGTCCAGTTCACGCCGAGCGCGCGCAGTCCCCAGTCGGCGGCACCGTACATCTCGGGGCTCGTCAGCGCCTGCAGGCCGAGGCCGTCTTCGGTGATCTGGTAGGCCACGCCCAGCAGCACCAGGCTCGGCCAGCCGCCGCCGGTCCGCACCACCGCCTCGCGGATCACCAGCACCCCGGCCCCGTACATCACCATGAGCAAGGGCAGGAGCAGCCAGGTGAACGGCACCGCGACCGCGGTGAACGTCAGTTCCGCGCACACCGTGGTCAGCAGGGTCAGCGCCCAGGGCGCGCGGTTCCTGAATAGGGTCATCGGTTCCCCTCGTTCGGTCGAATTCGGTGTCGTGGCGGGATCAGCGCGCTTCGTGCGCGTGCAGGAGTTCTTCGAGCTTCGCGTTCTGCGCTCGCGCCATGGCCACGCCCTGCTGCTCGAAGGCGGCCCGTTCGGCCGGGTCTTCCGGCATCGGCGGGGCGATGTCCGGGTGCAACCGCGAGGTCCGCATCCAGGCGCCGATGTCCGCGTTGCCCGCCCAGCGCAGCTGTTCCGCGTTCGCCGAAATCGCGAACCGGAGCCAGTCCGCGTCGGTTTTCGGGTTCGGCGTGACGGGGCAGAGCGCGTTCTTCTCGGCCTCGTCCGGGTAGGCCGCTTCCACGTGCGCGATGAGGGCGGCGCTGAAGACCGGTTGGCACACGCGAACCGACTGCAGCGTGATCAGTCCACCTTGGAAGATCGGGACGACGGGGAGCTGCTTGACGGCGTCGGCGGTGCAGTCCACGTGCAGCACGCGCGGACCGGTCGGGACCGTGCCGCCATCGAGTTCGATCTCCGTCTCGCTGATGCGTTTCACCCGGCCGAAGCGGACGACGTTGTCGATCTTGCGCAGCTGTTCGAGTTCCGCCCGCGAGACGGTCGCGCAGCGGAACGCCGTCGGCCGGTCGTCCGGCGAGATCCTCAGCACCGCGCCCACGGCTTCGAGCCGGGTGAAGAGGTCGGGTACGGATTCGGCCCCCATGATGGCTTCGTGCTTGGCGCCGTACTCCTTGGCGATGTCCTCGGCCTGGCGAAGGGGGAGCGGCTGCACCGTGGCCCGGTCGATGAGCCAGGGGGCGCGGGGCATGATCCAGGTCAGGTCCGCTGGGGCGACGCCATGCTCCAGCAGCCAGAGGCAGGCGTCGATCCCGGTTTTGCCCGCACCGACGACGACGTACCGGTCGTGGGGTTCGCGCACGGCGGGCAGTTCGTTCGGCGGGACAACGGGAATGCCGGGTGCCACCGGGAACTCCGGCGCTCGCATGGCGGGCACCGTCACGCTCTGGTACGTGGTGTCCACGATCTTCCGGCGCACCTTCACCTGGTATTCCTTGCCGGAGGTGGTCAGGTGGAACCGCCCGCCGCCCTGGTACTCGGCCATCGGGAAGTAGGAAACCCGGCCGCTCGGCAGGAACGTCTGCCGCATGACCTGGTCGAAGTAGCCGCAGATCTCCGCCGCGCCGGCCAGTTCGTAGAGCCCGGCGTTCCAGCCGGTCCGGTCGACCCGGTTCTCGCCGAGCGGGCGGGAGTTCACGCCGTACATGGCGGAGGGCTGGTGCAGCCGCACGTAGGGGTAGGCGATGGTCCAGTGCCCGCCCGGCTGGTGGTAGCGGTCGACGATGGTCACGGTCGCGGAGGATTCGGTCAGCAGGGTGTCCACGAAGGCCATCGCCGTCGCGCCCGCGCCGATCACCAGGTAGTCGGTTTCGATCTCGGTCACCATTTCTTGGTCCTTTCGTTGGGGTTGCGGAGGTTCAGCCGCTGCTCGAAGCGGCGGCCATCGCGGCGATGGCCGCCTGGGTCCGGACGATCGCCTTGCGCACCGCGGGGCTGACGGACTGGCCCTTCGCGATCTCGGCCATGCGCCGCCGGACCTGCTTGCGTTCGCCGGTGGGCACCGCGCGGCGCCACAGCTTCGCGGCGTGCAGCACGCCGATCAACGCGGCGGTGCGCTCGTCCGGCGTTCGCCCGTTGAGGACGGTTCCGGTCAGCCTGGCGCGGACCTCGGCCTCGGCCGCCCCTTCGCCCGCCGGGTAGCGGTGCGCCGGGAGCACGCCGAGCAGCCAGGTCCGCTTCTGCTGGAGCACGCCGCGTTCGACGAGCGCGGCGATGGTGCGGCCCGGTGCGCCGTGGCGCGTGCGGCGCAGCAGTTTCGGGACCTTCACCCCATCGGCCCCGGTGAGCACCGCGTCCAGGTGCCCGACCCCGGTCGGGGCCGGATCCAGCACGGTGACGAGGTCGTCCTCGGCCACCGCGATCCGCTGGGTGAGGGCCAGTTCGACGATGGCCGCCCCGGCCACCGCCCAGTCGAGGCCGAGGCGTGCCTTGCCTCCGCCGGTCTGGTCGTCGAGGGCGATCAGGACGACCTCTTCGGCAACGGTGAGTTCCGGCACCGTGTTCTCCCTTCTCACTCGGCGGCGCGCAACGGGGCGCCGGCGTGGTGGAGGTGCCGCAGCGCCTGCCGGTAGGAATCCAGCAGGCCCGTTTCGTGGTACGGCACCCCGATTTCCGCGCAGTACGCCCGCACCACCGGTGCCGCGAGGCGCAGGTTCGGCGAGGGCATGCTGGGAAAGAGGTGGTGCTCGATCTGGTGATTCAGCCCGCCGAGCGCGTGGTCGACGAACCGGCCGCCGCGCACGTTCCGCGAGGTCAGCACCTGCCTGCGCAGGAAGTCCGGGCGCTCGTCGCCGCTGAACAGGGGCATGCCCTTGTGGTTGGGCGCGAAGATCGAGCCCAGGTAGATGCCCCACAGGCCCTGGTGCACCACGACGAAGACCAGCGCCTTCTCCACCGGCAGCACGGTGAAGACCGCGCCGGAGTACCCGGCGAAGTGCGCGGCGAGCAGGCTCGCTTCGAGGACCCGGTGCTTCGTCTTCGGCCGGAGAACCGCGCGGATGCCGGAGTAGTGCAGGTTCCAGCCTTCGAGCGTGAGCAGCGGGAAGAACAGGAACGCCTGCCACTTCCCGATGAATCGGGGGAGCCCGCGGCTGGCCCTGGCCTGGCCCTTCGACCAGACCAGGATGTCCGGATCGACGTCGGGATCGAGTTCGGTGTGGTTCGGGTTGGCGTGGTGGCGGGTGTGCTTGTCCATCCACCAGCCGTAACTCATGCCGATCGCGAGGTTCCCGGCCAGCCTGCCCGCCACCTCGCTCGGCTTCCTGGTGCGGAACACCTGGCGGTGGGCCAGATCGTGGGCCACCAGGGCGATCTGTCCGAACACGACGGCGAGCAGCGCGGCGACCGCCAGCTGCCACCACGAATCGCCGAGCCGGGCGAAGGCCACCCAGCCGCCGGCGAACAACAGGGCGACGGCGCCGAGTCTGACCCCGTAGTACATCGGGCGCCGGTCGAGCAGGCCGAGCACGGAGATGCGGTGGGACAGGTGCGCGAAATCGCTCGCGGTTCGCGCCGGCCGGGGTGCGCTGCGGTGCATGATCGTCCAAACCAGGTTGCGTACAGTGTATTGATCTGCCGCGTACAGTGTATTAGGACACCGGAGCCGGTCAACAGATTCGGCTTGTATGGGAAGAAAAAGTGCACTAGTGTGGTTAAAATGAACTAGTTCACTTGGGCACGGGATCAGGAGGTACGCGGTGGCTCAGCCGGAACCGCTCTACCGGCGCATCGCCGGGGAGTTCGAAGCCCGGATCCGGTCCGGGGAACTCCAGCCGGGGGACCGGCTGCCGTCCATCCGCCAGATCTCGGAGCGCTGGGGGATCGCGATCGCGACGGCGACCAGGGTGCTCGCCACCCTGCGCGAAGACGGGCTGGTCGAAGCGAAGGTGGGCTCGGGCACGGTGGTCAGCGCGACGCCGGGCCGGCCGCGGCCCGCCGCCCGCCCGAAGGCGCCCGCCGCCCCGCGGCCGCCGGGTGGCGCCAAGCAGGCGCTCGGCCGCGAGCACCTGCTGCGCACGGCCATCGCGATCGCCGACGTCGAAGGGGCCGACGCGGTGTCCATGCGCCGGGTCGCCGCCGAACTCGGCGTGGGCACGATGTCGCTCTACCGCCACATCGCGAACAAGGACGATCTGGTGACGCAGATGGCGGATCTGGTCTTCGGCGAGGCGGAACTACCCGATCCGGGTCCGGCGGGGTGGCGGGCCAAGCTCGAACTTATCGCGCGGCGGCAGTGGTCGTTGTGCTGGCGGCACCTCTGGCTGCCCAAGGCGGTTTCGTTCACCCGGCCTTCGCTCGCGCCCAACATGATGGTGCACACCGAGTGGACCCTGCGCGCTCTCGGCGGGCTCGGCCTCCCGCTGCGGACGCGGATGCAGGAAGCGCTGGCGTTGCACTCGCTGGTGGTCAACCTCGCACTGTCCACAGCGGACGAAGTGGAGGCCGAGCAGGAGACCGGGGTGAGCCTGGCGAGGTGGTTGCAGGCGCAGCGGGCGCGGACCGAGGAACTGTTCGCCAGCGGGCGGTTCCCGTTGCTGGCTCGGGTGCACGAGGAGTCGGCCCCCGATCTCGACGAGCTCTTCGAGTACAGCCTCGCCCGCCACCTCGACGGCTTCGCCCTGCTCGTGGGCGAAGCCGTTCCCGTGCCCCATCGACAGTGAGGAAGGCGCCCGGATGCCGGACGGCCAGCACACCATCATCGACGCCCACGTCCTGCTCGTCCGCGACGGTGACGTCCTGCTCACCCGCCGCCGCGGCACCTACGGCGACGGGATGTGGCACCTGCCCTCCGGCAAACTCGACCCCGGCGAATCCCTGCTCGCCGCCGCGGTTCGCGAAGCGCGCGAAGAAGTCGGCGTCCACATCGACCCCGGCGACCTCCGGCACGTGCACACCCTTCACGTCACCGGCTCCGGCCGGCGGCCACGGCTTGGCATCTTCTTCGCCACCCACCGGTGGTCCGGGGAACCCCGCAACCTCGAACCGGACAAGTGCTCGGCCGTCGGCTGGTTCCCCCTCGACGCCCTCCCCGAGGAGGTCATCCCGTACCCGCTGGCCGGAATCCGCGCTTACACCGACGGTTCGCCCTTCGGCCTGCTCGGCTGGGCCGCCGACCCGGCCCGGCCGACCTGCTGACCGTTCCCGGTTACCAGGCAACAACTCCTTCGTCGTCGAAGAAGCTGCCTCGGGGGCCGTCGTCGGGCAGGGTGGCGAGGTGGAGGGCGATCGCGGCGCCCTGTTCGGGGGTGCGCGGGGCGTTGAAGCCGGTGAAGTCGGTCGCGACGTAACCGGGGCAACCGGCGTTCACGATGATGTTCGTGTCGGCGAACTGGCGGGCGTACTGCGCGGTGATGCTGTTGAGCATGGATTTCGACGGTGCGTACGCGGCCATGATCGGGCCCGTCCGCAACGCCAGCGAACCCATCGAACTCGACATGTTCACGATGCGCGGCGAGTCCGCGCGGCGCAGGAGCGGGAGCACCGCGTTGGTCACCCGGATCACGCCGAACACGTTGGTGTCGAGCACGGCCCGGACGACGTCGAGGTCGAGCTTCGTCGGATCCTGTGTGCCACCGTCGATCCGGCCGGAGATGCCCGCGTTGTTGACGAGCACGTCGAGCCGTCCCGCGGTCCGCTCGACGGTGTCGGCCGCCGCCGCGGCGCTGTCGTCGGAGGTGACGTCGAGCGCGACTCCGAACGCGTCGACGCCCTCAGCCCGCAGGCGTTGCACAGCGTCCCCACGCCGGGCGTCGTCACGCGCGCCCACCGCGACGGTGAAACCGATTTTTCCCAGGCCCTGCGCGATGGCGAAGCCGATGCCCTTGTTCGCGCCGGTGACCAGCGCGGTCTTCTTGTCGTTCACGTGTTTCATGCTCGGCGCGCCGCGCGCCCGTGTCCAAGATCGAGTCGGTCGGCTGTGATACCCGCCGGGTATGGTCGTGCGGTGGACGATCTCGAGACCCGCGAACTTCGGTATTTCCTCGCTGTGGCCGAAGAACTGCACTTCGGGCGCGCCGCCGTCCGGCTCGGGATCGCGCAACCACCGCTGTCCCGCGCGATCGCCCAGCTGGAGCGGCGGCTCGGAGTCCAGCTCCTCCAACGAGACCGTCGCGGCGTGGAACTCACCGACGCCGGCCGGATTCTGCTCCGCGAGGCACGAACGGCCCTCGACGCGGTCGCCGCCGCGGCACGGCGGACGCGACGCGCCGGGCTCCCGAACCGGCCGCTGGTGCTCGCGACCAAAGCCGGGGCCTCCCACGAACTGCTGCAGCGACTCCTCGACTCGGCCGGCCCGGACGAGGTCGAGGTCCTGCTGTGCGAGGTCGGAGAACAGGCGCAACTCCTGCGTGACGGCCGGGCCGACGTGGCGCTCATGCACCGGCCCTACGACGACCTCGCCGGCTTCGACACCGAAGACCTCCACGTCGAAGGCCAGGTCGCGATCCTGCCCGCGCGGCACCCGCTCGCCTCCCGCGACCGGCTCGAACTGGCCGAGGTCAGCGACGTGCCGGGCCTGCCGATCGCTCGCTGGCCCCGTCTCGACGGGTCCTATCCGGACGGACCGGGACCGGAAGTGCGTACGCAGTCCCAACTCGCGCAGCTGGTGGCGCTGGGCAGGACGCTGCTCGTCATCCCGGCCTCCAGCCGGGCCTGGCAGTGGCCGGAACACGTCGCCGTCCCGGTCGTCGACGCGCCGGAGGTCACCACCGTGATCGCCTGGCCGTCGAGCAGCCGCTCCCCGGCGATCGCCGCCCTGGTCCGCGCCGCGGCGGGGGCATGATCGACGGCCGGGACGGCGAGACCTAGGATGCCGGTCGACAGGGGGATGAACCACATGGACGCAGACCGGAATCCGGACAACGCGATCTACGCCGAGCGCGGCGATCTGTTCGACATGGCACCGGAGCCCGCCGAGTTCGCGCGCCGGCTCACCCCTCACGTTTTGGCTCGAGGCATCGGAAGGACAGGCTGCCGGCGGCCCGGCGACAGACACCTGGTGAGCTGACGAGAGAGAATCGAATGAGCAAGGACAACGACTTCGTCGAGGTGATCGCGCGCGAGGTGGCGGCCGATCCCGACAACCTGGCGCTGCGCGAGGACTTCGTCACGCTGCTGCTGGAGCAGGACCCGGGCCGCGCCGCCACCGAGCTGACGGCGTTCGAGGCGCACGGCGGTGATCCGGCGCGGGTCCGCCTGCTGCGTGCCCGGCTGATGGCCGCGCGGCTGCGCACCTCGACCCCGCCGCCCGCCGAAACCGCGGCACCCGCGCCGAAACCGGTACCGGTCCCGGTGGACGAAGACCGTCAGGACACCGGCGCCGCGGTGTCCATGTGGGACGCCGAACGCCCGGCGGTGACGCTGGCCAACGTCGCCGGTCTCGCCGAGGTCAAACGGCACCTGGACACCGCGTTCCTGGCGCCGCTGCGCAATCCCGAGCTGGCGGCGGCGTTCGGGCAGAAGCCGGGCGGATCGCTGCTGATGTACGGCCCGCCCGGGTGCGGCAAGACGTTCATCGCCAGGGCGATCGCCGGTGATCTCGGCGCGTCCTTCATCCACGTGACGCTCGCGGACCTGCTCAGCAAGTGGATCGGGGAGAGCGAGAAGGCCATCCAGAGCGTGTTCCGCCACGCCCGCGCGGCGGCGCCGTGCGTGATCTTCTTCGACGAGTTCGACGCGCTCGGCGGACGGCGGACCTCCGGTGGTGGTGGGTCGCAGGCGATGCGGATGCTCGTCACCCAGCTGCTGGAGGAACTCGACGGCGTGGCCGGGGCCAACGACGGGGTCTACTTCCTGGCCGCGACGAACCGGCCGTGGGACATCGACCCCGCGCTGCGCCGCCCGGGCCGGATCGACAAGACGGTGCTGGTGCTGCCGCCGGACGCGGTCGCCAGGGCGGCGATCGTGCAGGGTGCGCTGGACGGCAAGCCCGCCGCCGAGGTCGACGTGGTCGCCGTCGCGGCGGCGACCGAGGGGTTCTCCGGCGCCGACCTCGCGCACCTGACGACCACCGTGCTGCAGGAGGCGATGGTCGAGTCGATGAGCCGCGGTGAGCTGGTGCCGGTCACCACCGACGCGGTGCTGACCGCGGCCGGTGGCGTCGTCCCGTCCACGGCGTCGTGGTTCGACCAGGTGGCGCCGGTGCTGGAGTACGGCGTCGACGACGGCACCTTCGACCAGCTCCGCGCGTACCGGGTCAAGCGGGGCATGCGATGAGCGGGGCCGTGGCGAAGGATCTGGACCTGGCCTGGGAACTGCTCGCCGCGCAGCCGACGCACCCGCAGGTCGCCGAGCTGGCGCTGCGGGTGCTCGCGGCCCAGCCGGAGCGGAACAGCGCGCTGATGGCGCTCGGCAACCACCGTCACGCGTGCGGTGAGCTCGACGAGGCGCGGCGGTTGTTCCTCCAGGTGGCCGGTCGCCGCGACGGGTGGTTCACCATGGCGGCCCGGTCGCTGCGGCGGCTGGAAACCACGGCGAACAACCACGACGAGGCGTTGCGGTGGGCGCGCACCGTGGTGGCCGAGGAGCAGGAGGAGTGGGACGACCGGATGCAACTGGGCCACGCCCAGGCCCGCGCCGGCGAGCACGAGGCCGGGTGGCGCCACCTCGACGAGGCGGTGGCACTGTGCTCGCGGACCGCGCCGGACGACCTCTCCGAAGCGCTCCGGAAACGGGCGGAGTACCTGCTGGGGAGCTTCGCCCCGCCCGAACGGTTCGCGCCCGCGGCCGAGGAGGCCATCCGGGCCAACGCGGCGGACTCCTGGGTCGCCGTGCTGCTCGGCTTCGCCTACATGGCGCAGTACCGGTTCGAAGACGCCGAACAACTCGGGTTGCGCCAGCTGCGCGAGGACCCGACCGACGACGTGGCGCAGAGCCTGGTCGAGGGAGCCAGGGCGATGCTGCGGATCGTGGAGAAGGCACGCGACGAGGACATCACCCTGGAGGACATCCAAGGCACCGGCGCGGTCGAGATGGCGTGGCGGCAGATCCGCGACGAGCAGATCGGGGTCGACCTGCCGTCCGCGCTGGCGGCGCTGGACGGCGTGCTGCCCGACGGCCTGCGTGCCACCCTCCGGCCGGGGGCCGAGGACCTGGCCGGGCAGAAGGTCGGCTCGATGGCGGCGAAGCACCTGGTGGCCCGGCACGACGGCCAGGAGGCGGGCACCGGTGCCGCCTGGGGGACGGACGAGCCGTTCCGCCTGCTGTCCGCGGCCGAGATCCTCGCCATGGACGCCGAGATCGAGGCCGATCCGGCGGCGCACCCCGGCTGGCCGGAGAACGAGGTCTGGGAGCAGGTGATGACCGACGACGCCGGTGCGTACCTGGTCGCCGTCGCGTTCGGGACGCTGGTCAAGCGCCGGCCGGGACAACCGGACGAGCCCGTCGCCGCGTCGGTGGCCGACTGGATCTGGGACCGGGTGGCCGCTTTCGGCGGATCGGACCCGCGACCGGCGCCGAGGAAGCCCGAGTAACGCGCGAGACGGCGGTTCGACCCGTGGGCCGAACCGCCGCCTCGGGCGATCAGCGTTGCAGGGTCAGCAGACCCGGCCGGTAGGGCAGACGGCCGTAGTCGCCGCCCGAGTTGGGGTCGCGGCCCTGGTAGAGCAACTGCAGGTTGCAGGGATCGATGGTCTTGGTCTGGTCGGGGTTCGTGCGGATCAGGTCACCGTGGCTGATGTCGTTGGTCCAGGTGGCGCCGCTGTTCGCCTTGCCGGCGAAGGGATTGCTCTCGCTCGTGGCCTGCGGGGTCCACGAACCGCCCAGGCTGCTCGAGGTGAACGAACGGAAGTAGCGCCCGTTGTTCCCGATCGCCTCGACGATCATCAGGTACTGGTTCTGGCCCTGGACCTTGTAGACCTCGACGGCTTCGAACAGGTTGTTCGTCGTGTCGCTCATGATGGTCGTGTAGGACGAGCCGAAGTTCCCCGGGAAGTTCCCGAGCGGCATGCTGGACCGGTAGATCTTGCCGTTGTCCCCGGCGAAGAACAGGTACATGTTCGTGCCGTCACCGATCAGCGTCTGGTCGATCGGGCCGGTGCCGGAGCCGGTGATGCTCGCGGTGGACAGCGTCTGCGGGGCCGACCAGCCGTTCGGGTTGGTGGGGTCGCTGGAGGTCCGGTAGCTGAACGCGGGCCCGCCCCACTGGTAGGCGAGCACCCAGATGTTCTTCGGCGCGAAGTACAGCAGCGTGGGTGCGACGGTGCCGGAGTTCATCGTGTTCTGGCTGGCCGAGGCCATCTCGGACCAGTTGGTGAACGGGGTGAAGTTCATCGAGCCCCAGCTCGTGCCCGTGTCGTGCGTGGTCCCGTAGACCAGGTGCTTGCCGTTGTGGACGACGTGGGTGAAGTCCTTGAGGGAGACCCAGCCCTGCTTCGGTTGCGCCAGCGGTCCGGTCGACGTCCACTTGTAGGTCGACGGGAGGGTGCAGGCGCCGGGAACCTCGTCCACCCTGGCGAGCTGCCACTGCTGGTTGGTCCCGTTCCAGTCGCCGTACTGGACGATGGCCGCGCCGTCCGCGGTCGACGCGCCGGACACCTCGACGGCCTTGCCGCTGTTGCGGTTGATCAGCCGGACGTGGCCGCCGTCGGAGTCGGCGAGGCGGAACTGCTGGTTGGCCCCGTTGAGGTCGGGCCACTGCTGGATCTTCCCGCCGTCGGCGGTCGACCAGTTGGTGACGTCGAGCACCTTGCCGGAGTTCTTCGACTTCAGCCGGTAGTAACCGCCGCCGGAGTCGACGAACTGCCACTGCTGGTTGGCGCCGTCGTGGCGGGCCCACTGGTGGATCGCCGCGCCGTCGGCGGTGGACACGCCGGAAACGTCCAGCGCCTTGCCGCTGTTGCGGTTGACCAGCACGTACCAGGCGCTCGTGTCGACGGTCGCCGCCGAGGCGGGACCGGTGTCGAGCGCGACCAGCGCGCCGGCCGAGAGAACGGTCGCGAGCAGGGGGATCAGCGCGCGGGCGCGGGGGTTTCGCCGACGGCGGGGAGCTCGACCCGTCGAACTCATGGTGGTTCTCCTTCAGCATCAGGGCCGCACGAAGCCAGCAGCGGGGAGGGCAAGCTGGGAGCGCTCCCAACCGTACTGCGGCCGCTGGGTGACCTCCAGGCGTTCTTGCTTCCCGAGTTCGGTCACGCCCGTGGTCGGGACCGTGGATCCGCAGGTCAGGGCCGGGAAACGCGGTGATAAGGCCGCGTGCCGGAGGCCGGTGCGTACTCCGGCCCGCCGGATGACGGCCGATCGGTGGCCCGTCGCGGGAGCGAAATCACCGGCGGTGGGTGTTCGCCGGTCAGGCGGTGTTCTCGCCGGTGTGGCGGTCCAGTTCGGCGCGCAGGGCGCCGATCTCCTCGTGGGCTGCGGACAGTTCGGCTTCGAGGCCGGCGATGCGCGCCGCGGCCTGCAGGGGGTGGCCCTGGTCGAACAGCTCCCGCAGTCGCGCGGCCTGCTCCAGCTGGCGCCGCGAATACCGGCGGTGCCCGCCCGCCGAGCGCTCGGGGCTGACCACGTCGGCGGTGTCGAGGCTGCGCAGGAAGGCGGTCTGCACGCCGAGCAGTTCCGCGGCCTGTCCCGTGGTGAACGCCGGGAAGTCCTGGTCGTCGAGCCTGCCCAGATCTGACACCAGTCCTCCTTTCGCAGCAGTTCACTCACCTTAGGTGCAGCGACTGGTTGACACAACCTCCAGTGCGCGCTACATATTTTCCCGTAGCGGGAACAGGAAACCTGAGTCGAGCGTTAGCAAGTACGAACCGCCTCCCCAGCACGGGAGGCCTCGAGAGGAGGACGACATGATGTTGATGCGCACCGACCCGTTCCGTGAGCTCGACCGGCTCACCCAGCAGGTCTTCGGCACCCAGGGCACCAGCGCGCGCCCGGCCGCGATGCCGATGGACGCCTACCGCGAAGGCGACGACTACGTCGTGCGGTTCGACCTGCCCGGGGTCAGTGCCGACACGATCGACCTGGACGTGGAGCGCAACGTGCTCACCGTGCGGGCCGAGCGGCAGGCCGAGTTCGGCGACGATGTCGAGGTCAGCGTGTCCGAGCGGCCGCGCGGGGTGTTCAGCAGGCAGCTGTTCCTCGGCGAGTCCCTCGACACCGAGCGCATCGCGGCGGAGTACCACAGCGGGGTGCTGACCCTGCGCATCCCGGTCACCGAGCGGGCCAAGCCGCGCAAGATCGCGGTCGGCTCCCGCGAGGACGCCAAGCAGATCGACGCCTGACAGTCCCATTCGCTGCTGCCCCGGCCGCCCCGCGGCCGGGGCAAGGCTGTGCCCCTGGACCACGAACATGTTCCACACCACGCTGTTCGGCTACGACCGGACCGACGTCGAAGACCACCTGAGACAAACCGAACTGGCCCACGCGAAGCTCGCGGACGAGCGTGATGCGCTCGTGGCCCGCTGTCGCGAACTCGAACGGCGCCTCGCGGCCGCGCACGACCAGAACGCCGAACTGCGGGCAACTGCCGCCCTGCTGCGCCGCGAGCCGATCGACGCCGCCGCCCTGCAGGAACGATTGCGGGGCATGCTCGATCTCGCCCGTGAGGAGGCGGCCGAGCACCTGGCCGCCGCGCGTACCCAGGCCGCCGAGCACCTGGCCGCCGCACGCGCCCAGGCGGAGGCTGAACTCGAGCGCGCTCGTCGCGAGGTGGCCGGGCTGCACCACGTGCGCGACCGGCTCCGTGACCAGCTGGCGCGGGCGGGCGCGCTGCTGGCCCAAGCTGAGTCCACAGTGGACGGGGAGGAGCGGCCTCCGCACCTGGCCGCGGCGTAGCTCCGAGCCGGTGGCTGCTGCCGCAGCCTCTTTGCCCGGGCAGAGCGGCGCCCGGCCATCGCCAGCCGCGTGCCGGGCTGTCGCCAACCGCGCGAAGCGGGCGCCCCGAGTTCGCTGGTGGTTACCGCGGCGCCCGCGGCTCGCCGGGCTTTCGGAGGTGTGCTCGGGAGCGCCCCGGATACCCGGCGGCCGCCCGCGAAAAACCGCTCTTGACGGCCGGACCAAGGCGACTTACAGTTCGCCCGAAACTTTCCCGTTCGCTTTCGAAACTTTCGGGAGTTCGGATGAAGCCGTTCCGCCTGCTCACCGTCGCGCTGACCGCGCTGGCGCTCCTGGCCCCCCTGCCCGCGACGGCTTCGCCCACGCACGGCCACGACGAATCCCTGCGGGAGGCGGCGCCGCGGGGCTTCCGCATCGGGACCGCGGTCGCCGGCGGCGGGCACCACGAGACGATGCCGTACCCGGACCCGTTCACCGCGGACAAGCCGTATCGCAAGCTGCTCGGCACCGAGTTCAGCTCGGTCTCGCCGGAGAACCAGATGAAGTGGGAGTACCTCCACCCGGAGCGCGACCGGTACGACTTCACCGCCGCCGACGCGATCGTGCGGTTCGCCCAGCGGCACCACCAGGTCGTCCGCGGGCACACCCTGCTGTGGCACAGCCAGAACCCGGATTGGCTGGAGAACAGCGACTTCACCCCGGCCCAGCTGCGCTCGATCCTGCGCGACCACGTGCGGAAGGTGGTCGGCCGGTACCGGGGCCAGATCCAGCAGTGGGACGTGGCCAACGAGATCTTCACCGAGACCGGGGCCTTGCGCACCACCGAAAACATCTGGCTCCGCGAACTCGGCCCCGGCATCATCGCCGACGTGTTCCGCTGGGCGCACCAGGCCGACCCCCACGCGAAGCTCTTCTTCAACGACTACGGCGTGGAGGGCGTCAACGCCAAGAGCGACGCCTATCTGGCCCTGATCCAGCAACTGCGCGCCCAGGGTGTGCCGGTGCACGGGTTCTCGGCCCAGGGCCACCTGAGCCTGCGTTACGGTTTCCCGGCGGATCTGGAGACCAACCTCAACCGCTTTTCCGCGCTGGGGCTGCACACCGCGATCACCGAAGTCGACGTGCGCATGGACCTCCCGGAAAGCGGGGTGCCGACCGACGCGCAACTGGCCCAGCAGGCCGACTACTACCAGCGCATGCTTTCCGCGTGCCTCAACGTCCGCGGCTGCGATTCGTTCACCATCTGGGGATTCACCGACAAGTACTCGTGGGTGCCGGTGTTCTTCGAAGGGGAAGGCGCGGCAACGGTGATGTGGGACGACTTCTCGCGCAAACCGGCCTACCACGTCCTGCGCTCGACACTCGCCGCCGGGCGCTGAGCGCGGACGGCGTTCCCGCACCTCAGCCGGTCGAACCCCGTTACCTATGGCGGCCGCGGCGAAGGCCGACAATGGTCCCGTGCACGTTCCCGAGCTGCTTCGACGCGCCACCGACCTCATCCCCGACGACGCGAGAAGCGACGCCGGTCTCGTAGCCGCCGACGTCCGTGAATACCTCGTCGAGGACGAGTGGGATCTCGCGCTCGGCATTCTCGAGGACTTCGACGGAATCGAGTGGCAACCCGTCGAATACTGGGATCTCCTCGTCGAGGCCGCCCGGCAGCTGTTCCTCGAACGCCGGGCCGCCTGGTGCCGGTGGCGAGGCTGGGAAACCCGCAACGGCGTGGTCAAGGCCGACCTCCAGCTCGTCGCACCCGAAGCCGGGGGCCGTCACCTCCCGATCCCGGGGGACGGGAAACTGCGGCCGATGTGGGCGATCGGCCGGGCCGCGCCCGGGCCGCACGAGGATCTGCACATCGCGAGGATCTGGGTCGAATTCGCGCCCGAGCTCGAACCCGGGGGCCGAGGTTCGGTCAGGCTCGCCCCGCTCACACCATTGAACTGGCGTCACCTCGCACCGGGGGACCCGATCACCATGCACGAACGCTCGCCGGTCGCGGGAATGGCGACGATCACCGAAATCCGGATGTGATCGTCACTGGAGCGCGAGCACGGCTTCGAGGGTCCGGATGGCGGTTTCACGCAGCCAGACGTGGGCGGGATCGTTGTGGTGGCGCTGGTGCCAGAGCAGGTGGAGGGGCACTTCCGGGAGGTCGAGCGGCAGCGGCAACGTGGTCAGGCCGAGCTGGTCGCGAGCGGCGCGGGTAACCGCCTCGGGCAGGGTCACCACGAGGTCGGTGTCCCGGGCGAGTTGCAGCGCGGTGGCCGTGGTGGGGGCGGAGGCGATGACGCGGCGCTCGTGACCGAGTGCGGTGAGGGCGTCGTCGATCCGGTCGCGCAGGCGTCCGCGCCGGGAGACGGTGACGTGATCGGCCGCCGCGTACCGCTCGGCGGTCACGGGCCCTTCGGCGAGCGGGTGGTCCGACCGGACGGCGAGGGCGAGCCGGTCGTGGCCGACGAGGTGGTGACGGAGGTCGGGCAGGGACGGCGGGCCGGCGCTGGAGGCGAGGTCGACCTCGCCGCGGCGCAGTTCGGGGGTGTCGTCACCGGGTTCGGCGGTCAGCCGCAGGCGGACTCCGGGGGCCTCGCGGTGGACCGCGGCGATCAGGCCGGTGCCGCACGCGGTGGCGAGGGCGTCGTGCCAGCGGACGGTGAACACCCGCTCCAGCGTCGCCAGATCGAGGTCCGCCTGAGCGGACAGCAACTGGTGCGCCTGCTGCACCAGGGCGTGCACCTCGGTGCGCATGGCCACCGCGCGGGTGGTGGGCGTCATGTGGCGGCCGGTGCGGACCAGGATCTCGTCGCCGGTGGCCTTGCGGATGCGGCCGAGCGAACGGCTCATCGCCGGTGCGGTGACGTGGAGGCGGGCGGCGGCGCCGGCCACGCTGCCCTCTTCCAGCAGCGCGTCGAGCGCGGTGAGCAGGTTCAAATCCAGTTGCATGGGAGTAACTGTACAAGTGCCGAACATGCACTTGTTGTTAATGGTTGGGCTCACTAACTTCGACAGCGCGGGGCCGGAAAGCGTTCCGCTCCAACGAAATCCAGGGAGTTACGTGATGAGCACAGTCATGCCCGCCGACCTCGACCGGACGCTCCTGTCCGCGGTGACCACCGCGGTGCGGGACGCCGGAGCCACCCTGCGGGAGCGCTACACGACACAGGCGCGAGGGGTGAGCCTGACGGAGATCGTCGCCGAGATCCACGCGAACGACGAGGCGGTCCTCGCCGTCCTGCGTGAGCCGCTGCTGCGGGCGCGGCCGGGTTCGCGGTGGGTGGAGGACGAACTGGAGGGCGGGGCGCTCCCGCCCGGCGAGTGGTGGGTCGCCGACCCGGCCGAGGGCAACATCAACCACGTGCACGGCATGCCGGACTGGGCCGTCACGGCCACCCTGGTCCGCGACAACCAGCCCGTGCTCACCGTCGTGCACCTCCCGCTGACCGGCGACACCTACACCGCCACCGCCGGCGGCGGCGCCCACCACAACGGCGAACCACTGGTGGTGTCGGCCAAGAGCGACCTGGGTGCCGCGCTGATCGGCACCGGCCAGGCCCGGCCAGGGGAGAGCACGGACTCCTTCCGCCGGATCGGCGAATCGGTCACCGCCATGCTCACCGCCGGCCTCGTCGTGCGGGTGTCCGTTCCGGCCACGCTGCAGCTCATCCACGTCGCCGCCGGGCGCATGGACGCCTTCTGGCAGTTCTCCGACGTCCGTTCCGGTCTCGTCGCCGGTGCCCTGCTGGTCACCGAGGCCGGCGGCACCGTCACCGACCTGGACGGCAAGCCCTGGAGCGCGGCCAGCGGCGACTTCCTCGCCGCCGCCCCCGGCCTCCACGCCGCCGCACTCGACGTCCTCTCTTTTTAGGAGCAATCCATGACCAACATCGGCATCCTGGGCGCCGGTCGCGTCGGCACGAGCCTCGCCCACGCCCTGTCCTCGGCGGGCCACGACGTCACGCTCGGCCGCCGTGAGAACGGCGACGAGGCGGGCACGGCGATCCGTTACGCCGACCACGCCACCACCGCCCGCACCGCGGACATCGTGATCAACGCGACTCCCGGCGACAGCACGCTGGAGCGGCTCACCGGCCTGCGAGCCGAACTCGCGGACAAGATCCTTATCGACGTCTCCAACGCCACCCGCGACGACGCCGACGGCCTGCCCGGAGCCCTGTGCTATCCCGGCAGCAGCCTTGCCGAACAACTCCAGGCCGCCCTGCCCGGCACCCAGGTGGTCAAGACCCTCAACACCATGCTGTTCACGGTCATGACCGCGCCCGGGGCACTGGCCGTCCCGCCGACGGCGTACCTCTCCGGGAACGACGAGCGGGCCAGGAAAACCGTCGCCGGACTCCTCGGCGATCTGGGCTGGGACTCCGCATGGATCGAGGATCTCGGCGACATCACCACCGCCCGCGCCACCGAAGCGATGATCCTCGTTGTCCCGCATATCTTGCGCCGCAACGGTTTCACCCCCTTCGCCGTGTCCATCGCACGCTGACCAACGGGAGCACCCATGACGACCACCGTGCCGGTCGATGTCGCCGAGCTGACCGAGATCAAGGCCTACATCGACTTCGCGACCAGCGCCCCGGCAACCGTCCAGGAGGCACTGGGCCTCGGCGTTTCGCGGACCGGACCAGCCCAGGCACTCGCCGTTCGCGAAGACCCGAGCTACTTCTTCAACCGGGCGGGCGGGTTCGGCACCGGCCGCCCGATCACCGCCGACGACCTGATCCCGCTCTGCGACTTCTACCGAGAACACGGTGTGGCGCAAGGATCTTTGATGATCGCGCCGCCCCTGCTGCCGCCCGACTGGGCCGGCACCGCCGCGGAACTGGGCCTCACCGAAGGCAGCCGGTTCGTCAAGCTCGGCCGCGACCTCGACACCGCGGACGCCGGGATTCCCGCGCTGCCCGCGGATTGGCGAATCGGCGTGGTCGAAGCCTGGCAGGCCCACGAATGGGCCACCGTCATGCAGACCACCTTCGGGTTCACCGCGCCGGACCTGATCGAGATGGCCGCGTCCTTCGTGGGCAAGGAGAACTGGCGGCAGTACGCGGTCTGGGACGCCGACCGGATCGTCGCGGTCGGGAGCGTCTTCTTCCACGGCGAATGCGCGCACATGTTCGCCGGAGCCACCCACCCGGACGCGCGTGGCCGCGGTGCGCAGTCCGCGCTGATCGCCGCCCGCCTCCGCGCCGCCGCGGCCGAGGGCTGCCGGTGGATCGTCGCGGAAACCGGTGCGGAAGGACCTGGCGAGCACAACCCGTCCTTGCACAACCTGCTGCGCGCCGGCTTCGAGCCGATGTACGACCGCGCCAACTGGCAGTGGCATGCGTGAGGCCACCACCGTGGTCATCACCCGACACGAAACCGACCGCCTGCTCGAATGGACCGTTCTCGCCGCGCGGGCGGCCGATCCGGTCGGGCACCGCTTCGGTTACCGGCTCGAACCGCGGGGCACCGGCATCCTCGCCCGGACCGTCGAATGACCCCGGCCCCACAGACTAGGACGACGATGAGCACCCAAGTCACCTCCCGGCCCGCCTCGCCACCTCCGCCGAACCGGGTTCGCTGGCGCGTTCCGGTTCGGTTGCGCAAGAGCATCCTGGTCACGCACATCGTGTCGGCGGGCGCCTGGATCGGCATCGATGTCCTCGCCGTGGTCCTGGTGGCGATCGGCTGGGCTCGCGCGGGCGACGACCGCGCCACCGTGTACCAGGCACTCGCGGACTTCTTCGTGGTTCCCCTGCTGCTGACCGCGTTGATCGCGGGGGTGGTCTGCCTGATCACCGGCCTCCTGCTGGGACTGGCGACCAAATGGGCGCTCCTGCGTTATTGGTGGGTCGCGGTGAAGCTGGCCCTCAACGTCGTCGCCTGCGCGATGATGCTGGCCTTCCTGGGGCCCATCACCGAACTCTCCACCGGTGAGCAACCGCTGGCGGACATCTGGTTCGTGTCGTTCCTCGCGGCCACCGCGCTGGCTCTCCTGAGCTTCGCCACCGTGCTCTCGGTCTTCAAACCGTGGGGCAGGGTTGCGCCTCAAGCTGCATGAGGTCGCGCCGAGGGGAACGAACGCCGCCGGCACCGCGACGGCGGCCGGCCAAGTCGCCAGGAACTAGCTGACCGAGGGGGATGCGCTCGATCCGGGAAGTGATCCTCGAGATGCTGAGGGCTGTGCTGGCCGGTGCGCTGCGCGCCGCGCAGGTCGCCGATCCCGGGTTGCGCGTCGAGCCGGTGCTGGAGTAGTCGGAGTCACGCTGGACCCGTCGATCGTGCTGAGCGCCAACGACTCCTTCTCACACCGTCCCCTGTTGTTCCCAGGCCCGGCTTCGCACCGACCGCTTCAGGTGACGCGGAAGACCGGCCAGCCGATCTCGGTGCGCCACGCGGCGGGGTCGCTTGAGTCACGAGGGCCGACGACGTAGACCTCCCGCACCGGCCCGGCCACCGACATCGCGTTCTCCACCACCCAGGTCCCGAGTTCGCCGTAGGTGACCTCGACGCCGTCGTGCTCGCCGACGTGGGTGGTGACGGCCAGTTCCGCGGCCGGCAGCACCGCGGGGTGCACGCGTCCGGTGCGAGGCGGCGCGGCGGTCGGCAGGTAGACGAGCGCGTGACCGCGTTCCTGTTCGAAAAGGGCGTTGTCGTAGCAGCCGCCCGGCGGACCGGTCGCGGCGGCGCCGACGGCCGCCTCCAGTTCGGCCATCGCGCCGGCGAACCAGGCCGCCACGTCGCGACCTCCGAGCACGGCCTCCACCGCCGCGACCGTCCGGGCGGGCTCCGCACGCAGCTCGACGTCGATCGGCGCGGGGTCGGGCCGGAGCAGGCGCCGCAGCGACACGACCGCGGTCCGGGTGCGGTCGAGCACGTCCTCGAGGCGTTGCAGGTGGTCCGCGACCAGGGCCGCCCGGACACCGGGGTCGGGGGTCCGCAGGATCCGCTGCACGTCGCTCAGGGGGACGTCGAGTTCGCGGAGCCGGTGGATGACCTGCGCGGTCGGGATCTGGTCGAGCCCGTAGTAGCGGTAACCCGTGGTCTCGTCCACCACGGCGGGTTCCAGCAGGGCCGCCTCGTGGTACCGGCGCAAGGTCCGCACGCTCAAGTGGGTCAGCCGCGAGAACTCCCCGATGCTCAGCACCCCTCCATTCTGGACTCTCTCCCCGGGGGAGAGTCCACGGCTTGACCCTCCCACGCCGTGAGCTCACACGATGGGTTCATGACACAGCACACCGATCTCCCGTCCGAGCTGCTCCCGGCCACCGTCCGCGAGTTCTTCGCCGCCCACGTCGTCCGCGACGCCGACACCGCCTCGTCGTTCCTCACCGAGGACGCGGTGGTCGTCGACCAGGACGAGACCTTCCGCGGCCGGGAGCAGATCCACGCGTTCCTGGGGGACGCCGGGTCCGAGTTCGAGTACACGACCGAACAGATCGGCGCCCACCGCGTCGACGACACCCACTGGGTGCTGACCGTGCGACTCGAAGGCGACTTCCCCGGCGGCATCGCCGAGCTCGACTACCGGTTCACGGTGCGGGACGACCTCATCGCCGAACTCGTCATCGCCAACCACGCGGCCTGACCGAACCCACGTCATCTCAATCTTCGACGGAGAAAAAATCATGAAGACCTGGTTCATCACTGGTGGGACGCCCGGAGGGTTCGGCCTGGCCTACGCCGAGGCCGCGCTGGACCAGGGCGATCGAGTCGCGGTGACCGTGCGTCGGCCTGCTGAGCTGCTGGAATGGGCTGAGCCTTATGGCGACCGCGTGCTGGTTCTGGAGCTCGACGTCACCGATGCCCAGCAGGTGCGTGCGGCGGTCAAGGCGGCGGAGGAGCGGTTCGGCGGAATCGACGTGCTCGTCAACAACGCGGGCCGCGGCTGGTTCGGCTCGATCGAAGGGGCCCCTGACGAGACGATCCGCCGCACCTTCGACCTCAACCTGTTCGCCGTGGTCGACGTGGTGCGTGCGGTCCTGCCGGGTATGCGGGCACGCGGCGGCGGCTGGATCGTGAACATGTCGTCGGTGGCGGGCCTCGTCAGCGCGCAGGGGTTCGGCTACTACTCGGCGGCGAAGTTCGCGGTCGAAGGACTGTCGGAGACGCTGCGGCTCGAGGTCGAGCCGTTCGGTGTGCGGGTGCTCGTCGTGGAGCCGGGAGCAACCCGCACCAAGGCCTTCGCCGGCTTCCAGGACCAGCCAGTCGACGAGGTCGTCGACGCTTACGTGCCGATGGTCGAGAGCGTCAAGGCGGCGTTCGTGGACCACAACGGCAAGCAAGAGGGCGATCCCGTGCGGGGAGTGCGGGCCGTGATCAGCGCGATGAACGCACCCGTTCCGCCGCGCCGGATCGTGCTCGGCAACTCCGGCTACGACGTCATCACCGCGATGCACGAGAACGCCCTCGTGGAGCTACGCGCCAACGAGAAGCTTTCACGCAGCACGGACTTCTAGCCCAGCGGCTGCGGGCCACCCGTGCTCGCGCCTCGGCCAGGCGACAGGAACGGAGATTCCACAGCGCCATCCGACGGTCGACGGCGTCATCGGTAGTCGCGGGAGGGGGTGGTGCCGTTTGCCGACAGCGGCTCCAAGTGGTCGGCGACGACGTTGAGGGCGCCCGAGTTGGATTCGAGGATGCCCCGCACGAGCAACGCCGTGCTGGCACGGATCATGGTGCGGTACTTGCGATCCAACCCGGGCGAGACGGTGACGTTGACAACGCCGGTTTCGTCCTCCAGCGACAGGAAGGTGACGCCGCCGGCGGTGGGCGGGCGCTGCCGGTGGGTGATGACACCGCCGACCAGGACGCGGGTTCCGCCGAGTACTTCGGACAGCGCGGCGACGGTGTGGGCCCCGCGGTCGGCGAGGTGGGTGCGCAGCAGGTCGACCGGGTGCTGGTCGGGGGACAGGCCGGTGGTGTGGACGTCGGCGGTGAGCAGTTCCAGTTTGGTCATCCCGGGCAGGGCCGGTGGCGGTGCGGGGACACTGGTCCCCGGCAGCAGCCCGGGTTTGTCGCGGGCGGCCGCGCCGGCTGTCCACAGTGCACGGCGGCGTGACCGTTCCAGCGGCGCCAACGCGCCCGCGGTGGCGAGGTTTTCCAGTTGCGCGGTGGTGAGTTCGGTGCGGCGGGCGAGGTCGTCGATGCCGGTGAACGGCCGTTCGGCGACGATCCGCGCGGCGACTTCCTCGCTGAGGCCCCGGATTTCGCCGAGCCCGAGCCGGACGGCGACGCCGCCGTGGCTGTCCGGGTCGGGTTCGGTGGTGGTCCAGGCCAGGCTGCGGTCGACGTCGGGATGGTGGATGAGCACACCGTGGCGGCGGGCGTCGGCGGTCAGGGATTGCGTGGAGTAGAAGCCCATCGGCTGGGCACGCAGCAGGCCCGCGCAGAACGCGGCCGGGTGGTACAGCTTGAGGAACGCCGAAGCGTAGACCAGGTGCGCGAACGACATCGAGTGCGCTTCGGGAAAACCGTAGCCCGCAAACGCTTCCACTTGCGTGAAGATCTGGTCGGCGAGTGCACCGGTGATGCCGTTGGCGGCGGCTCCCGCGTAGAAGCGTTCCCGGAGCTGGGCCATCTTGCGGTGGGAACGCTTGGCCCCCATGGCGCGGCGGAGCTGGTCGGCTTCGGAGGCGGTGAAGGAAGCGACGTCGACGGCCATCTGCATGACCTGCTCCTGGAACAGCGGCACCCCCAGCGTCCGGTCGAGCGACCGCGCCAGCAGCGGGTGCGCGTGCTGCCACTCACCGCCGTTGCGGCGCTGGATGTACGGGTGCACCGAGCCGCCCTGGATGGGGCCGGGGCGGATGAGGGCGACTTCGACGACGAGGTCGTAGAACTCGCGTGGCCGCAACCGGGGCAGGGTGGCCAGCTGCGCGCGGGATTCCACTTGGAACACTCCGATCGCGTCCGCGGCGCAGAGCATGTCGTACACCTTGGGATCGGCCAGATCGAGGTGCGCCAGGTCGATCACGGTGTGCTCGTGCTCGGCGACCAGGTCGACGGTGTAGTGGATCGCGGAGAGCATGCCGAGGCCGAGCAGGTCGAACTTGGTCAGCCCGATCTCGGCGCAATCGTCCTTGTCCCACTGCAGAATCGTGCGATCGGCCATGCGGGCGTTCTCCACCGGCACGATCTCCGAAACGGGCTGGTCGGTGATCACCATGCCGCCGGGGTGGATGCCCAGGTGTCGCGGTGAACCCTCCAGCCCCGCGGCCAGATCGAGGACGTCGTCGGGGATGTCCTGGTCGGGATCCGCGCGGGCGGAAGCCAGCGAACCCCACGCGTCCAGGGTTTTGGCCCAGCGGTCGATCTGGCCGGGGGAGTGGCCGAGGGCGCGGGCGGCGTCGCGGACCGCGGAGCGGTTGCGGTAGGTGATCACGTTGGCGACCAGCGCGGCCCGGTGACGGCCGTGGCGCTCGTACACGTACTGGATGACCTCTTCGCGGCGGTCGGACTCGATGTCGATGTCGATGTCCGGCGGCCCGTCGCGTTCGGGGGCGAGGAAGCGCTCGAACAGCAGACCCCACTTCACCGGGTCGGCTTTGGTGATGCCCAGGGCGTAGCAGACCGCGGAGTTCGCCGCCGAGCCCCGGCCCTGGCAGAGGATGTCGTTCTCCCCGCAGAACCGCACGATGTCCCACACCACCAGGAAATAGCCCGGGAAACCCAGGCCTTCGATGATGTCGAGCTCGTGGTCCAGCTGGGCGTAGGCCTTCGGGTTCTCCTCGCGCGGACCGTAGTGCCGCGCGGCGCCTTCCCAGGTCAGGTGCCGCAGGAAGGTGATCTCCGTGTAACCCTCCTCGACCGGGAACGGCGGCAACCGCGGCGCGACCAGGCGAAGATCGAACGAGCACTCGACACCGAGCAGAGCGGCGTTCTGCACGACCTTCTCGTACCGGGAGAAGATCTCGATCATTTCCGCGCCCGAGCGCAGGAACGCGTCGTCGCTGGCCCGCAGCCAGCCCTCCATCTCGTCGACCGAGCGCTTCGCTCGCAACGCCGCGACGGCCGGCGCGAGCGCGCGGCCCCGCCCCGGCGAGTGGTAGCGCACCCCCTTGGACGCGATCGCGGTCAGGCCGTGGCGCGCGGCCAGGGCAGCCAGGTCGTCGTTGTGCACGTCGTCGAGCGGTTCCCCGTAGGCGATCAGTTCCATCACCACGTGCTCGCGGCCGAACTGCTCGATCAGGGTGGTGAGCGCTCGTTCGGCGGCGGGGAGGCCACCGGTGAGGTAAGCGCTGCGCACCGCTCCGTGATCCCCGCCGGTCAGGACCTTGACGTGCCCGGCCAGCTCACGCACCAACTCCTCGCGGTCATACCGCGGCAGGCCCTTCTCCGCGTCGGCGCGCAGGTGCGCGGCGGAGATGACCCGGCACAGCCGCCGGTAACCCTCCGGGCCGCGGGCCAGCACGAGCAGGTGCTCGCCTTCGGGGTAGGCGACGCCGGTCTGCTGGCGGGGCAGGTCCAGGCTGAGCTCGGCGCCGTAGACCGTGCGGACGCCGAGTTCGCGGGCGGCCTGGGCGAAGCGGACCGCGCCGTACATGCCGTCCAGATCGGTCAGCGCGAGCGCGTCCAGCCCCAGCCGCGCGGCTTCCTCGACCAGTTCCTCTGGCGAGGAGACACCGTCGAGGAAGCTGAAGTAGGAGCGGCAGTGCAGCTCGGCGAAGGGCACGTGCGCGGGTGAGGCTGCGCTGCTGGCGGGCGGCGGCTTCCGCTGGAGATCCTGTGGCGGCACGTACAGCTCGCGGCGCCGGTTCGAGGTCGGGCTGTCGCGCTCGATGCCCTCCGCGACCGCCCGGCCGTCCAGTCGCGCGGCCAGATCCTTCCAGCGCGACCCCGCGCCACCGTTGAACGACACCGGCTGAACACCCTCACCAAGCTCGAGCCGTCGAGGGGAAGCCGACCGCGGTAGAACGCCTGAGCGAATCCTGTGCCGTCGGGCCGGTGGTGTCAAAACCGGCGGGCAGAACCACCCGGCCGGGGGATGATCTGTCGCAGGTGGACGGTGGCGTGGCTCACCCGCGTGCCGGAAACGCAGTAGCCCCAACGCGGACAGCGACGACCACGTGACCGGCGCCGAGGCGGCCTACGGCCCGGTGAGGCTCTGCTGCACGAGGGGACCGAACCTGGCGACCAGTTCGCCGACCGGCGCGGAGGCGATCGGCTCGATCCTGGCGATGTAGCGCGCCACCGTGATGCCCAGGATCTGGACGTTCACCATGCTCGCCCGCCAGGTGGCGTCCGGCGTGCCGATCAGCGCCGCCAGCCTGCCGGTGATCTCCCGGTCGATGAACTCGCGGAGCAGGGTCTCGGACTCGTCGTGGGTGGTCGCCGACCGGGTGAGCGTGACCAGCGGCGCGCGGTCGGAGGCGTCCAGGTTCTCCACGAGCGTCCGGACGAGGCGTTCACCGAGGGTGCCGAGTTCGCCGGTGAAGATCGATTCGATGGCGGGGGGCAGGTTCGAGGACATCTCGATCGCCGCGGCGAACAGGCCCTGCTTGGTGCGGAAGAAGTAGAACACCATCGCGGGGTCGACCCCCGCTTCGGTGGCGACCGCGCGCACCGTCGTGCCGCCGTAGCCGTGCTCGCGGAACAGGCCGCGGGCCGCGTCCAGGATCCGTTGCTTGCTCTCCGCGCCGGATCGCCAGCGTCCAGGGCGTCCGGGGGGACCGTCTTCCGTCGTTTCCGCCATCGCGGAGGAGCCTAGCGCAGTTTCTTCACCACCCGGTGGAGAACCTCTCGGAATGTCGCTACGGTGAACTTCATCAGGTGATGAAGAAAGGGGTGCGCGGATGAGGGTGATCGTGATCGGCGCGGGGCTCGGCGGGCTGACGCTGGCCAACGGGCTGCGTCAGGCGGGGATCGACGTCGCGGTCTACGAGCGGGACGAACCGGGGAGACGCAGGCAGGGCATCAGCCTGCACCTGGACGACCGGGGAAGGACGGCGCTGCGCGAGTGCCTGCCACCGGAACACACCGCCATGGCCGAGGCCACCCTGGGCGGACCGCGCGAGCACAGCCTGCTGCTGTCCGAAGTGGACGGAGAGCTCGCGGTCGCCCACCGGCAGCCGCTCGCGCCAGGACACCCGGTGCGGGCCCGCCCGGGCAGGCAGGCCCACCGGCCGCTGCTGCGGGCGGTCCTGCTGACCGGCCTGGCGGACGCGGTGCGGTTCGGGGCGGAGTTCACGCGCTTCGAGCGACGGGCAGGCGGCACCGTCAGGGCGCACTTCCGCGACGGCCGCACCGACACCGCGGACGTGCTGGTCGGCGCCGACGGCGTCGGATCGGCGGTGCGCCGCCAGTACCTGCCCGGCGTGCGCGTGGTCGACACCGGGAAACGCACGCTGATGGGCGCGGCACCCCTGCGCGCGGTGGCCGGAACCGGGTTGCCCGCGCTGATCGGCCACCACCCCGCCAGCGCGCGGGTGCGCGGCACGATGATGGCCCTTGGCGTGCTGCGGTTCACCGAACCGCCGTCGGTGGCACGGGAACAGCGGCTGCCCGCACTGCCCGCCTCGGCCGTGGCCGAGGTCGAGGACTACGTGATGTGGGCGATGCCCGTCGTCAGGGAGCGCCTCGGGCCCGTCGAACTGCCGGCGGCGGCGTGGGGCGCGGCCAAGGTGCTGGCGGCGGACCTGCCCCCGGCGTTGCGGTCGGTCGTCGACGAAGCGTGGCCGCGGGCCACGGTCGCGTTGCGGGGCGGGGTGATCCCGCCGGTGGCGCCGTGGCCCGCCTCCTCGGTGACGGTCCTCGGTGACGCCATCCACCTGGCTCCCGGCTTCGGCGGCAACCTGGCGATGCGGGACGCGCGGCGCCTCCGCGACGCACTGGTCCGGGCCGCGACGGGCGAACAGGGGTTGCTCGCCGCGATCGGCGACTACGAAGACGCGCTGCGCCGGGACAGCTTTCCCCCGGCCGGGGCACGTGATTCGGCGGCGAGCGCATGAGCTTCAGCGTGCTGACCCGCAAGTCGATGTCCCTGTTCGACGCGGTGGGTGGCTGGCGCACGGTCGCCGAAGCCGTCGCGTCCCGGGTGGTGTTCCTGGTCGCCTACCTGCTGACCGACCGGGTGCCGGCCTCCGCGCTGATCGCCGTCGGCGCGGTGGCGGTGCTCGCCGTGGTCCGGGTGTGCACCGACCGGGCGTACTGGTCTGCGGCCATCGGGCTGCTCGTCGTGGGGCTCTCGGCGGCGCTGGCCGGCAGCACCGGGCGCGCGGTCGACTTCTACCTGTGGGCCGTGCTCTGGCAGCCGGGTGCCGCGGTGCTGCTGCTGGTGTCCATGGCGGTGGGCTGGCCCGCGGTCGGGCTGGCGGTGGGGATGGCCCGTGGTGAGCGGTTCACCTGGCGGCGGGATCCCGTGCGACGACGGCGGTATCAGCTGTGCACGGCGTTGTTCGCGGTGAAATCGACCGTCGCCGCGGCCGTTCTGGTGCCGCTGTACCTCGCCGAGCAGACGATCGCGCTCGGCATCACCGCCACCGTGCTCGGCGGCGCGCCCGCCACCGGCGTGTGCCTGTACCTGTCCTGGCGGATCCTGCGCACCGGCTGACCCTCACCACGATTCGATCAGCGGCACGTCGTGCTCCTGCCGCAGCCACTCCCCGGTGAGGCGGCCGAGCCGGTCCGGGGCGGCGATGCCGTGCATGCCGGCGATCTTGTCGTCACGGACCTCCAGGACCACCACGCTCAGCACCCGGTCGCCGAGCGTGGCGAGCATGGCCGGGCAGCCGTTGACCACGACGGCGTGGATCGAGGGCGAGCCACCCACGAGCCTCCGCTTGGCCGGGGACGGTTTGAAGGCCCGTGCCGCGCTCGCGAGCCGCTCCGGGGTCGGGAACCGGACCGGCTTCGCGGGCAGCCCCAGCCCGGCGCCGTCGGAAACGCCGGTCGCGTCGTCGGTCAGCAGCGCCACCAGCCGCTCGGTCCGCCCCGACGAGGCGGCGTCGACGAACGCCTTGACGATCCGGCGCGCGGAGGCGGGGGCGAGGCCGGTGCCGTGGCCGGTACCGGCGGCGATCCGGCGCCGGGCGCGGTGGAGGTGTTGCTGGCTCCCGGATTCGGTGATGCCGAGGATCCCGGCGATCTCGGCGTGGCGGTAGGAAAAAGCCACGTGCAGCACGTAGGCGGCCCGTTCGACGGGGGAGAGGCGTTCCATCAGCGTCAGCACCGCGAGGGTCACCGATTCGCGCTGCTCGACGGTGTCCGCCGGGCCCAGCATCGGGTCGCCGTCGAGGAGTGGTTCGGGGATCCAGGCACCGACCGCGCGTTCGCGCCGCGCCTTCGCTGACCGGAGCCGGTCGAGCGCGAGGTTGGTGACGATCTTGGTCAGCCAGGCCTCGGGCACCTCGACGTGCTCGCGGTCGGCGGCCTGCCACCGCAGGAACGCGTCCTGCACCGCGTCCTCGGCGTCGGCGGCCGAACCGAGCAGGCGGTAGGCGAGCGAGGCCAGCCGGTCCCGGCTGGCCTCGAACCGCGCCACGGCGGCGGTGTCCATGAGCACGACTCTAGGCGGCGACCGCGCCGGCCGAGCGCTCCCGAGTCGTGGTCAAGCGGTACCGGTGACCCGGTTTCCCGAAGGTGGGATGGCTCAGCGCCCAGGCGGCGCCGTCGAGGATCGCCGTTTTGACGCGGGCGGCCGTCCGGCCGCGCAGTGCCCACGGCTTCCCGCGCGCGTCACCGTCGACCAGCTGGAAGATCGCGTCCTTGCGGCCGAGGCTGATGTGGTTGCCGACGTAGGACATCGAGGTCACCGCGATCTCGCGCCCGGTCAGGTCCCCGATGATCGCGGCCACCGCCTGCTTGCTGGTGGATCCCGCGGAGGCACACGACATGGGCAACGGCCTGCCGTTCTCGCCGATGACGAAGGCGCTGTCACCGGCGACGTAGACGTCCGGGTGCGAGACCGAGCGCATCTGGCGGTCGACCTCGATCTGGCCGGTGGACGCCACTTCGAGACCGCTGGCGGCGGCGATCGGGTGGACGGCGAAGCCGGCCGCCCACACGGTCGCCTCACTGGCGAACGCGGTGCCGTCGGCCGCGATCGCCGCCGCCCGCTCGACCCGCTCGATGGTGGTGTGCTCGTGGATCGTGATGCCGAACCGGTCGAAGGCGCGCAGCAGGTGGCCGCGGGCCTTCGGACCCAGCCAGCCACCCAGTTCACCGCGGGTGGCGAGGCTGACCCGGAGGCCCGGCCGGGATTCGGCGATCTCGGTGGCGGCCTCGATCGCGGTCAGGTTGCCGCCGACCACCAGCACCTTCCCCGCCCCGCCCAGCTCGTCCAGCCGGGCGCGCAGGCGCAGCGCGGACGGCCGCGCGGCCACGGGGAAGGCGTGCTCGCCGACCCCGGGAAGGCCGTGGTCGGCGGCCGTGCTGCCGAGCGCGTAGAGCAGGGTGTCGTAGTCGAGCCGGTCGACGCCCTCGCCGTCGGTGACGGTGACCGCCCGGTGCTCGGCGTCGACACCGGTCACCCGCGCCACGCGCAGCCGGATCCCGGTGCCCGCGAACACTTCCGCCAGCGGCCGGTGCCGGAGCTCCTGCCCGGCGGCGAGCTGGTGCAGGCGCAGCCGTTCGGCAAAGTCGGGTTCGGCGTTGACGACGGTGATCTCGAAGTCATCGGGGTGGAGTTGGCGGGCCAGGCAACCGGCGGAGAAGGCCCCGGCGTACCCGGCCCCGAGGACGACGATGCGGTGCTGTTGTTTCGTGCGCATGTCCCCTGAACGGGACAGCCCCCGAATTCCTGACAGCGACCGGGTGTGGTCAGGCCACCGGCGCCAGCGGCGTCGCCGCCTCCTCGGCACCGCGCTTCTTCTTGCGCAGCGCCCGCCGGACCCCGATCACCGCCTGCACGCCGATCAGCACCCACACCACGTTCGAGGTGAGCGACGGCCACGCCCCGCTCGACGCCGCCGACACCGCCAGCAGGACGCCGCCCAGCACGTTGAGCGCCTGGAAAAGCGTCGAGTCGGCGGTCAGCCGCTGCCGTGACACGAGGGCGTAAGCCGCTGCGGTGCACAAGGTTCCGGTCCATCCGGCCGCCGACGCGGCGACGGACATCAATTCCTCCATGGCCCCGAGTGTGCGGACGCTCTGGGTACAGATCAATCGAACTTCTCTGGCCCCGGTATTAAGCTCTACTGAATGGACATCGATCCCCGCAAGCTCATGGTGCTGCTCACCGTGCACCGCGCGGGCGGTGTGCTGGCGGCCGCGGACCACCTGCACCTGACGCCTTCCGCGGTGTCGCAGCAGATCGCGCGCCTGGAGGACGCGATCGGCACGGCCGTGCTCGACCGCCAGCCGGGGGGAGCGGTGGTCACCCCGGCCGGGCGCGTGCTGGCCGAAGTGGCCGAGCGGATTGAGGGCGAACTCACAGACGCGCGCAAGGCACTGGCCGCGCTCAACGAGGACGTCACCGGCACCGTGGTGATCGGCGCGTTCCAGACGATCATCGGCGCGGTGCTGGTGCCGATGCTGCACCGCCTGCGCGAAGACCTGCCCGGGGTCGAGGTGGTGATCCTGGAGGTCGACCCCGACGAGGGCCAGCAGCGGCTGCGCTCGGGCGAGGTGGACCTGCTCACCCTGGAGGCGGACAGCCCGGTCGGGCGCCGCACCCCGCGCGGCACCCACGACGTGCCGATCCTGGAGGAGCCGTGGATGGCGCTGGTGCCCGCCACCATGCCGACCCCGACCGGCACGGCCGACCTGGAGCACCTGCCGTGGCTGGGGGTGGACGACGGCTCGGCCGCGCACCCGGCGACGGACCGGGCCCGCCGCAGCCTCGCGACCGATCCGGCGACCGTGCACAGCTACGAGAACTACAACGTCGCGATGTCCATGGTCGCCGGTGGTCTCGGCATCGCCATCGTGCCGGCGCTCGCCACCCGGGAGAACCTCGGCGAGGCCACGAAGGCGGTGAGCCTGCCGGGCCTGGGCACGCGACGGCTCATCGCGCGCCACCGGACCACGCGGTCAGAGCCGCGCGCGGAGGTGCTGGCGGTGCTCGACGCGATGATCGCGGTGGCCGCCGAACTGGAGTGAGACCGGCTCAACCCGCGGCCACCTTGAGCACGACCTTGCCCGCGGCGTGGCCGTTCTCGACGGTGGCGAGGGCGGCGGGGGCGTCGGAGAGCGGGTGGACCGCGGTGATCACCGGTGCGAGGACGCCGTCGAGCGCCAGCCGGGCCGACCGCTCCAGGTTCTCGCGGTCCAGGCGGCGCTCGACGAACCGCCCGCCGAGCTCCGGCACCGACATGTCACCCACGGCGATGACGTTCCGGGGATCCCGGGCCAGCGGCGCGACCGTCCGCAGCGAAGTGCCGCCGACCAGGTCGACGATCCCGTCGAAGCCGTCCGGGACCAGCTCGCGCGCCGCGGTGACGACATCCTCGGCGGCGTAGTCGACGAACCGCACCCCGATGGCTTCGGCGTGCTCGCGCTTGGCGGCGCTCCCGGTGCCGATCACCCGCAGCTCGCGCCCGATGGCCAGCCGCGCGACGGCGAGGCCGACCCCGCCCCCGACGCCGTTGACCAGGATCGTGGCACCAGCCGGGAGGCCGAGCTGGTCGAGCACGTCCACCGCGGTCGTCCCGGCCACCGGCAGCGTGGCCGCCACGGTCGCGGACAGGCCCGCCGGGATGCGCGCGGTGTTCTGCGCGGACAGCACCGTCGTCTCGGCGTAGGTCCCGCCACCGGTGAGTGCGAAGCCGAAAACCTCGTCCCCCACCTCGAGCCCGTCGACGTCCTCACCCCGGGCGAGCACGGTTCCGGCGGCCTCCATGCCCAGCACGCGGGGGAACGGGCGCCCGCCGTCGAGCCCCGGGACCAGACCCGAGCGCACGAGGTGGTCGAGGGGGTTCACCCCGGCGACATCGACCCGGATCAGCACCTCACCACGACCGGGGACGGGATCGGGACGCTCGAAGAACTCCTGGACCTCGGGCCCGCCGTGCTTGCCGAAACCCCACGCCTGTCCCATTTTCCGCTGCCTCCTGGATGCGCGGCCCGGTACTTCCGGGCGCTGTCGCCATCCTCACCGCTGACATCGGTGTAAGGGGCAAGCGGCTGAGGCGCGGGTCACAGCGTCAGGCGGACTCCGCGGCGGTGGACAGCTTCGCCCGGTGCCTGCTGTTGGCGCTGATCAGCAGGTCCAGCGCGTCCCTGGTCTCGATCAGGTGCGCGATGTCGGCCTCGATCCGCTCGCGCTGGCGCAGCATCGCGGTGAACGTCTCCTCGGCGACGCCCAGGTCGCCGGGGAGGTCCACGCACGGCAGCACGGTCGCGATCACCTGGCTGGACATGCCCGCGTCGAACAGCTGCCGGATCAGCGCCACACGCTGGACCTCGGCCTCGGCGTAGTGGCGCTGCCCCGCCTCGGAGCGCGAACTGGTCAGCAGGCCCTGCTTTTCGTAGTACCGCAGGGAACGGGGACTCACGCCCGTGCGCTGGGACAACTCGCCGATCCGCATTCCGGCCAGCCTACGCCCGCGTGCCCGGCCCGCCGGTGGCGTCCGGGGCCGGTGGGTCGGGGCGCTCGTGGATGGTGAGCAGCAGGTGGTCGAACTGGGTGCGCTGCTGGAGCGGGCCGCCGCCGAGCGTGCTCAGCGCGTGGGTGAGCTTGGCGGCCAGGTCCCGGAGCTTGCTGTTGGTTTCCTGGGAGCGCCACTTCAGCACGGCGAAGGCGTGTTCGGCGGTGAGGCCGTAGACGAGCATGAGCGCGCCCTTCGCCTGTTCGATCACGGCCCGGGATTCGAAGAAGCCGGGCAGGGCCTCGTCGAAGATCTGCTGGCGCTGCTCGGCCAGGTCGGGGCCGAGGTCGATGTAGTAGCCGTCGGTGCCGACGACGGCGCCGGTGTCGTCGAAGAGCCGGTCGGCGACCACGAGCACGTGGTGCTCGATCCCTTGGGTGTCGAGGATGCGGTGGCGGCTGCAGAACGCGGTGCCGTCGCGCACGGCCGCGGCCAGGGTGCCGGCGACGGCGGCCCGGTCGTCCGGGTGCTTGTGCGAGAGCAGCAACTCGGTGGTGGGGTGCACGGTTCCCGGCTCGTAGCCGTGCAGCAGGGCGACCTCGTCGGACCATTCCCAGCGCTGGTCGGCGAAGTGGAACTGGAAGCGGCCGATGGTGTGCGGGCGACCGGCCACCACCCGGCCGAGCGCGGGCGGCGGGACGTCGAGGACGGGTTCCGAGGTATCGGTCACGAGTGCCATTCTGCCCAGCCGCGACGGCGGCATGATAGGTCGTGCAGTTCCCCGCCGTCCTGACGAAGGGTTCGACGACCATGGCCGCACTGCCCGCTCCGCGCACGCCGGATCCGATGGACGCACCGGTGATGCGGTGGGGAATCCTCGCGCCGGGTGGGATCGCGCGGTTGTTCTGCACCGCGCTGCGACAGGGGACGCGACAGGAGATCGTCGCCGTCGGTTCCCGGAGCTTGGACCGGGCGAAGGCCTTCGCCGACGAGTTCGGTGCCGCCTCGGCGTACGGCTCCTACGCGGAGCTGGTGAACGATCCGCAGGTCGACATCGTCTACGTGGCGTCGCCGCATTCGGAGCACCACCAGCAGGCCCGCCTCGCGCTGGAGGCGGGCAAGCCGGTGCTGGTGGAGAAGGCGTTCACCCGCAACGCGGCCGAAGCCGAGGACCTGGTCGAGCTGGCCAAGGCGAAGAAGCTGCTGCTGGTGGAGGCGATGTGGGCCCGGTTCCTGCCGCACTACGACGTGGTCGGGCAGGCGCTGGCGGACGGGTTGATCGGTGAGGTGACCACGGTTTTCGCCGACCACGGCCAGCCGCTGTACCCCGACGGGCCGGCGCGGCTGGCGAGCCCGGAACTGGCCGGTGGTGCCCTGCTCGATCTCGGCGTCTACCCGGTGTCGTTCGCGGACTTCGTGCTGGGACCGTTCACCTCGATCACGGCCGTCGGCGCGCTGACCGACCTCGGTGTCGACAGCCAGGAAGCCATCACCGTCACGAACGCCGCCGGCGCGCACGGGGTACTGCACGCCTCGATGCTGGGCACGACCCCCGGCACGGCGTCGATCTGCGGTACCGGCGGCCGGTTGGACCTCGGCGGTCCGTTCTACGGCCCGACCTGGGTGCGGCTGCACGACCGGAACGGCGGGCTGGTCGACGAACACGTGCAGGTGGCGGGCGCGGGACACGCGGGCCTGCGGTACCAGGCCGCCGAGGCGGCGCGCTGCCTCGCCGCGGGGCGAACCGAGTCGGAGCTGTTCCCGCTCGACGCCACCGTCCGGGTGATGGCGGCGATGGACGAGATCCGCGCCCAACTCGGGGTTCGCTACCCGGGCGAATGAGCCGCTCGGTCAGATCCCCTGGACGTCGGCCAGCAGGTTGTTGACGATCTGGAGGTTGGCTTCCTCGTTGGCGGCGGCGTTGTTCGCCACCCAGCGGAGGTCGTCGCCGTACAGCCGCAGCCGCTCCACGGCGGTGCGGTGCTTGGCGACGGCCTCCTGACCCAACTCGCGCACCCGGGTGGCGAACCGCTCCCGTGCCGCGGCGACCTCGGGGAAGACACTCGACGGGACGGCCCAGTCCGCGCTCGCCAGGGTGTCGACGGCCGTCTGGTACACGGTGCAGTTCCCGGTCAGGTCGGCGACCTTCGGGTCCAGCCAGCGGGTCACGCCGTCGTTGAGGTGCTGGGGAACGATCTCCCGGCGGGTGGGCGGCATGTCCTTGATCGACTCGTCGCGCTCGGGCGGGTCCGTCAGGTGGCCGTCGCGGATCGCGGCGATCCTGGTTTCCATGCTTTCGCGAATGCCGTCGATGTCCTGGGCGAAGCGCTGCATCCGCGTCCGCACCGCGTCGTCGGCGGCCATCACGAAATCGGCCCAGCGGCCGGGATCCTGGACCTCCTGCGTGTCCGCGGGGACCGACCGCTTGCCGTACTCGGTCAAGCCCGCCACCGCCGCGGCCAGCGTCAGGGACACCGCCTGCCCCCAGCCGGGGACGAGCTTTCCCGCGACGGCGCCCGCGCTCGCGATGGCCACGACCTTCCAGACGAAGCCGGAAACGGAGGAACCGTCCGGGGCTTCGTGCTTCTTCTGGAAGCTGTCGACCAAGTGCTTGACGGCCTCGTCCAGCCCCCGGCGGAATTCGAGGTAGGACGCCCGGTAGGCGACCAGGCCTTCGGCCAGTGCCAGGAAAACGTTCTCGTTGCCGACCGCGAACCTGGCCCAGGACTTCTCCCAGTCGTGGGCCTTGTCGTTGCCCGGTTCGATCCAGCCCTTGCGCATCTCCATGAAGTCGGTGATCAGCGGGAGCAACATCTCGTACTCGGTGTCGCTGGTCCGGCCCGCCTGGCTGTCGATGGACGTCGCACCACTGCCCGAAACGAGGTAGCCATTGGTGAAACCGTTGTACGCCGGCTCGATAACGCCGGGTGAACTGTCGGCGAGCACGAGGGGCGCGTTGTAGAGCGCCCGCGGGTCGATGCCGTCGAGAACCGAGGTGAGGGTCCAGGTTTCGAACGGGTGTGGTTCCGTCGTCTTGTCGGTGGTGCGCTTGTTCACCTCTTGTTCGCGGGAACCGCTGCGGGTGTCCTCGATCTGCCAGCGGCCGGGGCCCTGGTGTTCGTGCGGGTTGAGCAGGTATTCGTACCAGGCGCAGTATTCCGCCATGGTCAGCTTCAGTTGGTCGTTGCCGCTCTCGTCCTTCGTCCTGGCGGCGGGCGGGGCGTCGTGCTTCGGCGGGTATCCCGGCGGGGGAGCCATGGTCGTCAGCCTTTCGGGGGTCGCGGTGTCCTTGCCCGCCCCACTCTCAGCCGGGCGAGGTGCCGGCTCCAGGTCATCCACCGGACATCGCTGGCCGTAGGTCGTCACCAGCGGAAAGGCCGCGCAGTGGCCGCCTAGACTGACGATCATGACGAAGCGCCGGTGGACCGCCGAGGACCTGCCCGACCTGACCGGCCGCACGGTCGTGGTGACCGGCGCCGCCAGCGGCGTCGGCCGCGGCACGGCAACCGCTTTCGCCGCGGCGGGCGCGCGCACCGTGCTCGCCGTGCGGAATGTCCCCTCCGGCGAACAAGCGGCGGCGGGAATGTCCGGCACCACCGAGGTGCGGGAACTGGACCTGGCGAACCTCGCGTCGGTACGCGCGTTCGCCGAGACCTGGCAGGGCGAGCTCGACATCCTGGTCAACAACGCCGGGGTGGCGATGACCCCGTTCAGCCGCACGGCGGACGGGTTCGAGCTGCAGTTCGGCACCAACCACCTCGGGCACTTCGCGTTGACCAATCTGTTGCTGCCGTGGATCACCGACCGGGTGGTGACCGTGGCTTCGGGCGCGCACAAGGTGGGCGTGCTCGATTTCGATGACCTGGACTTCGCGCGATCGGGCTACTCGCCGACGAAGGCGTACGGCCGGTCGAAGCTGGCGAACCTGTTGTTCACCTTGGAGCTGGAGCGCCGCTGCCGCGAGGCGGGGTCACCGGTGCGCGCGCTGGCCTCGCACCCCGGCTACTCGGCGACCAACTTGGGCACCAAGGGCCGTAACCCGTACCTGGTCAAGGTCGCCCACCTGGCCGGCCGATGCCTGGCCCAGACCGAGGCAGAAGGCGCTCACCCTTCGCTGTACGCGGCGACCCAGGACCTGCCGGGCGCGAGCTACGTCGGCCCGGACGGACGCTTCGAACTGCACGGATCGCCGGCTCTGGTCGGGCGCTCCGCCGCTGCCAGCAACCCAGCCCTCGCACGGCGCCTATGGGACACCTCGGAACGCCTCACCGGTGTGACCTGCCCACTCACCACGCCTTGAGCCCGGCAGGTTGGGCCATCCGTGTGACATATCGAGGTCAATCGTCACAGTGTCCTCGGAGAACGCTACCGTGAATTGCGCTGTTCAAATCTGGCGGGAGCGTGGAGGAATGATGCGTAGATTCATCGCCTGCGTTGTGTCGGCCGCTTTCTTGACGGTCGGATTCGCGGGTACCGCATCCGCGGGACACACCACCGGCCCGGCGCCGGAGGCCGAGTACGGGCAATCCGCCCTCCTCAACGGATGGGCGACCTACTACGAGAACTACTTCTACACCTACGAAACCTGCCGTGCGCGCGGTCTCAGGGTCACTGGGAACTACAGCGGGAACGGCGAGATCCCCGGCACCACCAACTTCATGTGCTACGTGGAACTGGGCGACCAGAAATTCTCGATGGACTTGTACTGGTCCTGAAGACCCGCGTCCTGTCCGCCGAAGGGCACCCCTGGGCGGCGCCTGTTTGGCGGGTCCATGCTCGTCCGGCAAACTGGCCGGGTGGAAGACCGGACCGCGATCGACGAACACATCCTCGCCGCGAGGATCATCCCGGCACTCCAAGGCATCCGGGCCGAGTTGGGCTGCGGCCTCCGGGAGTCCCTCGAAGAGTTCCAGCGACGCTACGACCGGCTACGCACCGAACGGCCTGGCGACTTCACACTTCCATCCGAAGAATACGGGCGGAATTTCTACTCATGAACACCCCATTGGTTCAAGCAGGCTCCCGCCCAAGCAGATTCTGGCGGCGGAAGTTTCCCCGCTCGCCCGAGTTCTACCGCGACCGCGGGCTCGTCATCCGGAACAACGTTGCGCTGCTGCGCGCGGCCGCCGGCAAGACTCCGAACGACGAGGGCCTCCTCGCGCTCATCGGGGAGTTGTCCACGAAGAGCACGGAGTCGCGCGAAATGCGAGACCGCGTCGGACCGAAGCGATACCGGCACCCGCTCGTCGGCGAGCTCGACTTCACCTACGAGAGCTTCGCCATGCCCGCTTACCCGGCCTGACCATGCTGGTCTACACCGTCGAACCGCATTTGCCGACCGCCGGGGCGCTGCAACTGCTCGGAAGCTGGACCGCCCCCGGCCGCCGACCGCGAAGATTCATGCCTCAGATCACTGAACGATGTCGGGCACGGGTGGCCGTCACCGAGACGTCGGCCGGTCGAGCCCTGCCCGAGCGAGTTCTGTGCCGCGTGGGGTTCTGTTGACCGAGCAAAGTCAGCCCTGCGCGGCGATCTCGTGGCTCACGCCACTGGGCCCGTCGTATTCGCGGTCCGGGAGGTTGCCGAGCAGTTCCAGGGTGCTGTCGTCGGCGCCGTTCGACCGCGCTGCGGCCACCAGGTCGTCGCGGCTGGCCGGGTAATCCACCCCGGACAGGTGCTTCTGGATCTCGATGGGGTTCGCCTTGCTCACGGTTCCTCCTGTGGCTTCGACGGAGATGCCTTGCACGCTCGGCGGTACCCGTTGGCAACACCGGCAAACGCACCACCACAAGACTCGAGGTTGACTGCTCCGGAGTTGTCCGGGGGACCGTGGTGGCCCAGCCGCCGGTCGCGTGCTGGATCAGGTCGGTGAGGAGGTCGGCCAGTTCCTCCATGGTCGGTTGGTGCGGTCCCGGCACCAACCTGGAGATCACCAACCAGCTCAAGGCCATCACCGCCCTGTCCGGCCGCCGCGTCGAGTTCGTCTACAGCGATCGCGGACTGCTGCAGGAGATGACCGATGGGGCGGGCACCTCGGCGAAGAAGATCATGCCTACGACCCTGGCTCGGGTGTAGAGCCGCGTGGTGGGTTGCCCGGTGGTGGAGTCGAGCGTGGGCTGGCGCTGCTGATCAATGATCGATTCGTTCGCCCGGTAGAACTCCCCGACCCGTCGTAGCGATCCCTTACTGAAGGTGGAGACGCCGAATCCCTTCGTGAAGTAGGTGTCGAACGCCGGGACGCAGCCGAAGACACCGAGCATCACCTTGGTGACCAAGGTGTCGGATGCTTCGATCGGACGGAGCGCACGACGAACATCCAGCGCAGTTCGGTGAACCAGGTCAATGCCGATCTATCCCGCAGCATTCCCCAACTGGCGAGATAGAACCCGAGCTGGAGGCAACTAGCCTCCATGCCGGTAGGCTCACCCCAGGCCGCGACCTCTGTCCGATGCAGCTGGAAGTGGTTGAAGCAGTAGTCGAACGACGTGTACCGCGCACTCGGGTCGCGATCGCGAAGGTACCTGCCGACAGTTGCTCGATGTCTACTTCGAATGCGCGCCGCGTCATCACTCTCCTGTCGCGCGTGGCGATCTGATTCGGCTGTATGGGCCCGAGACCGCCATCGAAACGGCGGTATAGGCCTTCGATCCGTGTGATCCGCGGCCACAGGTTCACGAAAATGCCCCGCGAATCCGCGGAAGTGTTCGAGGTTGCGACCTTTATGCGGGTGTCCACCCCCGAGCCAGCTCGGTCGGCAACACGAGCAGTTCGGCCGGCAGGAGCGCCTGCCACAACGTGGGCTGCTCGTTTACTGGGCTGAGCACGATGGTCTCGATCCCTTCCAGCCCAAGGGGTCGAGGCCATCCTCTCGTTTACTGCCCCCGGCCAGCGGGATCGCCACGCCGCGACTTTTCAGGTCGAAGTAGCAAGGCGTGCTGTTCAGAACCGGTAGTGGAGTATGCGTGTGCCTTGGCGGGACATGGCGGTGCTGCGGGCCATGAGGCGGGTGAGGGCACGCACGGGTTGCGGGAACGCGGCCACTTCCGGGGTGCGAGTGAGCAGTTTCTCGGCGACGAGGGTGAGGCCGGCGTTCCAGTGTTCCGGCTCGTGAGGGTCATCGAAACCCTGAGCGGCGTCGAGACCGAGGGCCTTGATCGAGGGGTGGTACTTCATTGCCCAGGCGGCGAAGCGGGTGTAGCCGTTGAGCGCGAGTTCGCCGGTCGGGAGCCGGGTGGTCAGTTGGCGGATCATGGTCTGGAACGAGTCGCCGGGTAGGAAGGGCAGTATGCCTTCGGCCACGATCATGGCGGGTCGGTCGTCGGGCAGGGTCTGTGACCAGTCGGGCTCGGTGACATCTGTGGCGACTAGGTGTGACCGGTCCGGGAGGTACTGCCGGCGCAGGTCCGTGACCTCGGGAAAATCGACGTCGTACCAGTCGACGCCGACGGGTGGGCTGCAGCGGGCCAACCGGGTATCGAGGCCGCAGCCCAGGTCGACGACGACCGCGTCGGGGTGCGTGGCGATGAACTGGCGGATGACGTCGTCGAGTTTCCTGGCGCGGAGGGCGGTGCTGGCGACGAGGCTCGGCTTGAGTTTGAGCTTGGCGAAGTCGTAGCCGGTGTCCTCGGCGATCCGGTTCGCGACCGCTGCGGCAAGGGTGTCGCCGAGGATCGGGGTCGGTGCCTTGCTGTCCAGTGCTCGTGCGTACAGGGTGAGCAGCAGCGTCTCCTGGACCGGGGAGAGGTCGAGTTGTTTGGATGGCATGGGTTTCCTAGTGTTTCAGGGGGTTACGGACGGCGATGTCCCGCAACCAGGTCAGGGATTCCTGGGCCGCCTTGATGCGTCCGGCACCTTCGCGGCCCGTAAGGGCGAAGCCCTCCTCGGCGATGTCGCCGAAGGCGCTGAGGCTGTCGAGTTTGCGTTGGACGACCTTGTGCCAGGCGTCGTCCTCGATGCGGTAGTAGGCGGTGCGGTCGCCGGGGCGGCGGACCTTGCGCACCAGCCCGATGGTGGTGAGCAGACGCATGTTGGAGGTCAGCGACGCCCGGCTGGCCTGGATCGTGTCGGCGATCTCGCCGGCGGACTGCTCGGGTGGGTCGCAGATCATCAGCCAGCCGAGGACGCGACCGGTGATCGGTGGGAGCCCCCACTCCTCCACGCAGAAGGTGGCCACCCGTTCCACCCACCGCATGAGCTGGTCCTGCTGCTCGTCGCCCATGGCGCCTCCCTGTTGTCCGCTGGTCACCGTTTCATAGCGGCGACCGACTCGCGGGTGGGCGTCGGGGTGGTGGTGGCCAGCCGGGTCCGGCGCAGGTACCGGTCGAACCACTCAACGGCCAGGCCCATCGCTTCCTCCAGCCCAGGGCCGGTGTAGAGGCCGAGGACGTCGTAGGGCAGGACCTCCAGTCGCTTGGGCTCCCCGGCCCTGGCGAAGGCGGCCTGTGCTTCGTCGAGCATGTGGTACGGGTCGTGGCCACCGTTGGCGATCATCAACAGCGGGGTCGGCGCGAGCCGGTCGATGAGATTCTCCGGGGCGAAAGTGAGCAGATGCTCGGTGGAGTCGAGAGTCTTCTCGTTGCGGTATGTGGGATACAGCTCGGTGGACAGATCCTGGGCGCCCTTGGCGTTGTCGTGGTCCAGGTTCAGGTGCGGCACGCGGGCGCTCTGGCCGGTCTCGTAGCGGCGTTGCCAGTCCTCACCGAGCTGGTCGCGCAGTAAGTGCAGCCCGTTCCGGCCGAGCAGCCGTTCCAGGTAGCGCCATCCGTTCCACACGCTCGGGCTCTGCACGACGACACACTTGGCGCGCCGGTCGAGCACGGCGGCCTGGACAGCGACGGAGCCGCCGATGCTGACGCCCCACAGACCGATGCGCTCTGGTTGGACCTCCGGTCGCGTCTGGAGGTAGGAGATCGCGCTGCGGAAGTCCTCCACCTGCCGCTCCGGGTAGTCCAACCCGCGCGGCTCGCCCTCGCTCGACCCGACGGTGCGGTAGTCGATGGCCAGCACGACGAAACCCGCCGCCACGAAGTAAGGAGCGAAGTAGGCCAGCGCCTCCTTCACCATCACGCCACTGTGTCCGAGTACCAGCGCGGGCGCGGGCGAGTCCTCGGACACTTCGTCCGGCACGTAGAGATCGCCCGCGCAGCGGGTGCCCAGGCTGGTGAATGTTACGGGTTCTGGCTGCACAGTCACGACCATCCTTCGGGACAATAGTTGCTATACGTTTCAGTCATGACTGAAATATATAGCAACTTCTCATCCTTGGCCAGATGCCACCGGCCGGACAGCGAAGACGAGTGGCCCGGACGGCTCCCGACCTCACCCTCCAGGTAGGTGACGGATGCCGACTGGCTCCATCTCGCCCCAGGTCTTCAACCGCACCTCGGGCGTAGCACAGCGAACTGTTCCGGCAGGAAGTCGACGGGGTGCGGCATGCTGACCGCCGATTCGGCTCGGCTGAACGGCTGGAGTGGCTGCGAGGACAGATCTCTGAACTCGACGACCTGATCAGGCACACGCTGCTCCAACGCCACCGGGCGCCCCTCGCCGGCGTGCTCACCGAGGCATCCACGCTGGCCGGGTGGACCTCGCTCGACATCGGCTCGCTCAAGCAGGCGTGGGCGCATTACGAGCAGGCCAAATCCGCGGCGCGGGAAGCCGAGTCGGCCGCGCTGCTGGCGCACGCCACGGCTGAACAGGCGTTCGTGCTCATCGACGCGGGCAACGTCGAGGACGCGGTGGAGCTGTTCGCCGAGGCTCGCGACATCGGCAAGCGAGCACCCCGGCTGCTCCGCGCTTGGCTCGCCGCAGCTCAAGGCGAAGGACACGCCATCTCTGGCGATGGGGACAACGCGCTGCGATCCTTCGACGAGGCCGACGAGCTACGGCCGTCCGAGCTGGTCCACCCGGAGTTGCCGTTCTTGTTCCTCGGTGGCACTCACCTGGACCGCTGGCGGGGGAACGCACTGGTCCACCTCGGCGCGGAGGAGGCGATCAGCCACCTGGAAGCCGTCATCGAGGGCGTGCCCAGCGAGTTCGTCCGCGCCCGCGCGTCGGCCTGCGTCGACCTCGCGCTTGCCTACAGCGCAGCGGGTGACCGGGAGGGCGCCGAGACCTACGCGCGGCAGGGTCTTGGCGGCTGCCGCAATCGTCCGGCGTCGTCGGTAGATTCGTCCCGACATGTTGAGGGCGCGTCGTCATCGGCCCCTGGCGTGCCGTCATGCCGCGAACTCGACGGGTGGCGAACAGGGCGGTCGCGGGCCGATGCGCTGGCCTATTCCGCCGAGGAGATCACAATGCGATCAACTGAGATCGTATTGCGGTTACTCGGCGGCGACTTCAACGTGGAGCCCGAGGATCCGCGGCTCGCGCCCCTGCGGAGGGAACTCCATGACGCGCTCGCGCCCGCACGCCCCTTGCCGACCTGGCCCGCGGAGGCACCGGAACAGCAACTCGACCACGTGTGGATCAGCGCCGGGTTGTCCGCCGAGCGACCCGCCTCGGTGAACTCGACGGTTTCTGACCACCTGCCGGTGGAGGTCACCGTCCGCCGGTCGGGCCTCGACGCTCGCGACGATTTGAGGAGCGCGACTCCGCTGCCTGACTGATCCGCGAGGCGGTGCCGACGCCGTTCGGCCGCGGTCAGTGCGCGGGTGAGCCGTGTGCCCGCTTCGGCGAGCAGGGGTTTGGTGTCCACACAGGACACCCGGAACCCTGCCGGTCCATGGTGATCAGGTGTTCACCGCCGGCACCGACGAACTTGATCCCGTCGACCGGGTACACGTCGGACCCCAGTGGGCGGTCGGCCGGCCACAGCCACGGTTGCTCCGGTCCGCGCGTCCAGGAACACCGGCCGCTTGATCGGTTGCTCGGCAACGGCCAGGTGGGCCCCCGTCGGGCCCGCGACGAGCCGGGAACCCGGACGGCGGAGAGGACGCGGCCGTCGGCGAGCTCGGTCACGCGAATCTCGCCTTCCCGTCACGGGTGAAGTGGACGTTCGCGCACGTCACCACCCGCTGCTGGTCCTGGGTGATCCGCGCGGTCCAGACGCGCGGGCCCAGGTCACAACCGAGCGCGGTCAGCCACCGGCCGCCGACAGCATCGAGCACGTGATCTTGGAACGGTCCCGCTCACGGGGGCGGCTCTTGGCCGGTGTAGTGGGTGTCGGCGTAGCTGGGGTGCCGGGTCCAGCCTGGCCGGTCGGTGTGCTCGACGCGGATGTCGATGGCGCCGACCGGGTAGTGGTAGTCGACGTGCAGCAGCGGACTCGTGTGTTCTGCCTCTGGTGTGGAGTCCGGTCGTGAGGTGATTTCGGTGTAGGTGGCGACCTCGCCGATAGGGGCGAAGGGACCGGCGTACGGGGTGTAGGAGCGGGAGAGGTCGCCGTGGCCGCGGTGTCGTCCGGGGGCTGGGACGATGCTCGTCGGCGGTTCGAGTAGTCCGTTGGCTTGGGCGGGGAATCGGGCGCAGGGGTACCACAGCGAGATGGGCCAGTCCACGAGTGTGGGGCCGGGGCGGTTGGCCAGGTGCTCGGCCAGGGTGTCGCCGGAGTCCAGCCGGACGGTGTCGGCGATACCGCAGCCTGTCGTGGTCGCGATCGGTGCCCAGGAAGTGCGCTGGAGCTGGATGGCTGTCGCTGTGCCCAGCAGCGCGACGACGATCACGGGCATGGCGAGCACAGCCAGCCGGGCGAGGGTGATCGCGGTGTGCCCGGCCAGTCTGGCCGGTAACGCCACCGCGTCACGGGTCGCGCGTACCGCGGGTGCCAGAGCGGCGAGGACACCGATGAGAACGAGGATCGCCGGGGGGACCGTCAGCCTCACGTCGAGCATCGGCATGGCGATCCGGTGGTATCCCCACCACGAATTCGGGCCGTGGAAGGAAACGCTGACCGCGAGAACGATCAGGAACAGCGAGCCGCCGCGGACGATCCAGCCCGCCGAGTTCTGGGTGAACGCGGTGGGCAGCAGCGCCAGGCCGCAGGCGAGAACCAGGGTCACCGGCAGCACGAGCACGTTGAAATGGGAACCGATCTTGGTGGGGGTGAACACGAGCAACGCCAGCCCGCCCAGCAACCAGGCGAACGGCCACGCGAGCACGCCGGTGAAGACCCCGCCATCCCGGTCGCGCAGGCGCAGTGCGACGACGATGGTGAACACCGCGGCAGCGAGCAGAATCGGTAGCCGGCGGAAGGGGTGCTGTTCGAAGAAGAACTCCGGGGCGTTGTGCGAGCCGAGCAGCATCTGGTAGCGCTCGAACTCGTGGAACCAGGAAAGGCTGGCCCCGTACCAGTATCGCGTGGCTGCCGAGTCGAGGAATCCGCCGAGGCCCGTCTCGGCGAAGATCAGTGGCGAGCAGCTGGCGGCAACCGCGACCACCGCCGCGACGAGGAGCCAGCGCCGTCGCGGTGTGCGGCGTAGCGCACCGAGCAGGCCGATGACCAGCGGGACGGCGGCGAGGATGCCGGTCGAGGTGATGGCCAGGGCGATCCCGGTGGCCAGGGCGCTGATCAGGAGCCAGGCGTCGGCCCGGGTGACCGTGGCGCGCACCGCGGCGTAGGCGGACACCGCGAAGCACAGGGCCACGAATGGTTCCGGGCGCAAGGCCGCCCCGCCGGGCATCCACGCGACGGCGAACGCGGCCGCGAGCAGCCAGCGCGGCAGGCGCACCGGGAGCAACCGTACGATGCCCAGCGCCAGCAGCCAGATCCCGATCCCGGCGGTGATGGCCGGGAGCCGGAGCGCGAACGGTGACCAGGACAGCGAGAACAGCGGCGCGAAAACGTGCTGCAGCAGGCTCGCCGGCACTTCGGAGGCGTTGAGGAAGAGGTAGTAGTCACCGACGAAGCCCGATGGGCCGAGATTGCGGTGCATGCCGAGGAACCAGCCGTCGTCCACCGATTGCGCGCCGAGCACACCCCAGCCGGCGACGCCGAGCGTCACCGCCGCGGTCCACAGCAGATCGCGACGGACCGGGGCCCGCGCCGGTCGGCTCCCCGTGGCACCCAGGAGCCGGAATCCCAGTACCAGGCAGCACAACACGCCGATAACGCATCCGGCGAGGAGGGCGTACTTGAGTGGCGTGGGCGAGGTCTGGAACCGGGCATCGGCCCGCGCGGACGCCGAAACCGGCACGTGCGCGGGCAGGTCGGTGACGAACGCGGCGATCTGTGGCACCGGGGCCGCCAGATCGAGCACCACGTTACCGTCCACGCTCACCCATAACCGGCCTTCCCCGGCCTGCAAGAGGTAAGTGCAGTCCGTGCCCGGCGGCTGACCGAGCGCGTGGTCACGGCCCCCCGTGGTCACTACCAACTGCTGATCGCGACCGGTGAGCAGGAGCCCGAATTCACGCAGCCGATCGGAATCGGGCGGGAAGGTCGAGAAAAGCACTCCTTGATGCGCGAGGGCGGCACACGAAAGCGAAACATCGAGTGACAGCGGACGATATGGCTGGAAGATCGCGACCGTGGACGCCGCGCTTTCCCCCGGCCTGGGCCAGGAGACGTGTACGTCGTCACCGCGCACCGGAGCGAACGGAATCGCCAGCGCCAGCAAACAGGTCAGCAGGGCGGCAGCACAAAGCCGCCGCGTAAGAATCGCGGGCATGAAAGTGCATCACCTATCGAAAATCGGCAGGCTCAACCACGGTCCGCATTCAGGCGAACCGTGCTCCAGCGTGCTCTCGGGATGATCCGGCCCCGGCAGGAACGGAGCCAGTCCGGCCAGCTCCCATGACCTCGACGCCGGCGAGGACAGCGGAGCGGTGGCAGTTACTGTGTGGCGCCGCGCCGGCCGACGATCTGGTAGGTGATGGCGGACTCGGTCACCACCTCACCCCGCCTTCGACAGGAGCACGCCGCCGAGCTTCGGATCGATCGGGTTGTCCCTCAGCGCGAGCGTGCCGATCGCCCGCGTGGTCACCGGACCGGCCAGCACGTTGCCGGTGATGTCGTCGGCACCGAGCGCCATCAGCCGCCCTTAGGGCTGACGTCCTCGAAGCCCCTGACGGCCCAGGCAGCCAGGAACGTCTCCGCGACCAAGCCGTCCGCCGTGGCGGCGTCGAGCCTGCGTGCCGGGTGGGCGTGCAGGCGAGGCATGGCTGTCGAACAGAGCCGGCAGCAACCGGTCCGCGTCTGGACCGCACAGATCTGGCCGCTCGAGATCGCCCACGAGCACCACCCCGGTTATCTTCACACCTGGTATTGCCCGCAACCGTCCCAGCCGTTCGCACCCGCCGGGACACTCGGCGCCCCGTACCCCCGGAACCGACAACTACCCCGGATGGCGCAAGTCATGTGGACCATGGTCTCGGACCTGCGCGATGGCGCGCCTACTACCTCTGCCGGCCCGGCACAAACCGAGGCCGACCGGACAAGCTCGTCGGACACGAGAAGGCCCTGTACTTGCGTGAGGACGCCATCCTCGACGCGGTCGAGCGGGAGGCTGAGCGAGAGCGGCTGCAGCGGAAGCTGGCGGAGATCTCGCGCAAATATCCGGGGCGACTCCACAGTCATCTGCTGTGCGTCACCCGGTCCCGAGCGGGGACGGATCCGATCGATGCCGTGCACCGGGTGACGCTTTCGTGCCCCGGGCCGGACTGGTGTCATCGCGGAGGCTGCGTCGAGACGATCGAGCCGGAACTCAACGCCCTGTTGTCGTGGCTGAGCGAAGCCGGCCAGACGTCGGGCGCCATGACCGGCCAGGGGTGAAGTTGCTGAGGCGTACTTGCAGTTGTAGGGGGCGACGGGGTTCGCTGAGTACGCGGCTCGGTCCTCGATGTCGTGGGCTCGACGATGGCCGGCGCGGGCTGGGTCGAGTTGGAGCGATCGACGTGGGACGGCGGTTTGGAGGATCTGCTCCTGCGTCGGGCCGAGCGCTGCGCGCGGGTGGAATACGACCCGGTTACCCGGCGGGTGCGGCTGGGAGACGGGAAGCCCTGGCTGGAATCCAGCCTGGATCTGCTCGCCGAGGACGGGGTGCTCACCGGAACCGAAAGGGTGGAGGAAATCGATACCGGTGACGAGGCGGTAGAGCGTTGGAGTATTGATCTCCTGGCCGCGGCCCAGGATCTTTTGCGCGGCGCGATCGAATCGGTGCCTCAGCAAGGCGAAGCCACAATACTCGGTCTCCATCCGCACGCGGACGGAGACCTGCGTGGTCCTGAGTCAATGAGGCTCGCGACCGAACAGGTCTCTGTCCTGCTGGGGAGGATGGGTTTGCTCGGCTCTGCGAGCTGACTCGACGTTCGGCGCCGGCGCACAGCTGTCGCAGGCCCGGGCGCGGCATCGCACGCAGAGCGGCTGAGTTGGTGAACGAGTACAGCCCTATGGAGGCTGCGGTTGTGGCAACCGTGTCGTCGAGGCGAGGCCGGTGATCGCCGTCCCCAGGGGCAGGACGCTCGGTGGCGGTCAGGCCCGGATGACGCCGTCAGACAGAGGTGAAGTGCCGCGATACTCCGATGCGAGGGTGCGGGTCGCAACGACGGGGATGCGGCCGCAGCCGGATGACTGGTATCCGACAGCGGCTCGTGCTGTCTGGCCGAACTTGCTGGCGCGGTCCCTGCTCGGCCACCGGACCTGCGAGGAAGTCATCGACTTAATCGACTTCTGGGCGGCTGAACCGGCACCGTTTGTCCTCCCTGTCGTCCGCGCCGAGCAGCTCGCCGCACCTGGCGCGGTCGACCGAGCTGCAGTCAGAGGCGAACTTGCCTGAGCTGCTCGTTTGAAGTGGTGCCGGTAGTTCGAACAGGCTGGCAGCCTGTGGCGTTGGCTTTTTTCCTGGATGACCCCGAATCTGGGCGGTCGTGAACCTGCACGTGCATGCCTGCGATTATTCATCTCCATGTCCACTTTTTGTCAAAGATGGCCGGGTTCGGCTCGACGAGCAACTTAAGGAAGAATTAGGGTCAAATGCATCTTGTTGGGTGGTGAACGTCTGCAATGCTTGTCCTTCGCATGATCCGGCGTCAGGCTGTTCGGGCTGACCGTGCTGGTCGACGAGGGGATGGAGAGGGGCGGTATGACGGACGCAGTGTCTTTGGCGACCATGACCGGGCCGATGATGGCGGCCGCGTTCAAGTTTCTTTTCGATCGGGCGAGCACATTTCTGGATCGACGTAACGCGGTCAAGGACAAAGCGGAGGACGAGGCTGAAGAGCTCGGCGGAACTGCGGTTGAGCGCGAGTCGGTGGAGAACCTGAGGCGTGCGATGAATGCGCTAGAGGTCTACGACGAGCATGGCCTGCCGTTGCGGTCCGACGACGCGAAGCTAGTCGGGCATTTGGAGACTGTGCTGGGCGAACTGCAGCGCATCGAGGGGCGGCCCATCGACATCGCCGCTGTGGCCCGGGCTGGTGTGGCGGTGGAGGTGGAAAGCGACGACGTTGAGGGAACGGTGACAGGGCTGGTCGCCGATGAGATCGGCGAAACCGGGCGTGCCGATGTGCGAGTCCGCACGAGGACGGTCAAGGCTGGCGGTGAGGTGACCGGAATGCGGATCGAGCGGAGGCTGGGATGAGCGTATTCCGCGACGATCGCCGGGGCCGGCCGGAGCCACAGCCGGCGCGGCCGGATGGCCATCGCTCGGACGTCGTGGCATGGCGCGGGCTTGCTGGTTCCGAACCAGGCGGCGCGGAACCGGCGGCGACGGTCAGTGAGGCATCCGATGAAGCAGTTGCGGCTGCTCTGTCGGAGGTGGATGCGGTGTCATCGACCGCGGCGGCAGCGACTGCGGACGCACTGGCCACTGCAGGCAGGGCAGTGGCGATCGCGAACTCCAACGCGGGCGAAAACACTGCGATCAAAATTGTCAACCATCTGCAGGAGAGTCTTGAGCGGTTCGACGCGGACGAGGACTACCTGACCGCCGTGCTGGAGCTCTTCGCGCCTCCGGCTGGCTTCGGCAACCGTGTCGTTGAGTGGATGGACTCACATCTGATGGTCGTCGCCCTGGATCAGGATCGCGGCCGGTTCATTACAGCGCACGCGTTGTTGGCCACCATCCATAAGGAGCGCGGGGTCAAGGTCGGTGCCCTGAGCTTCGGTGGCGGGTCGACGTTCCCGGTCAGGCAGCTGCCACCACACCGTGACCGGGCTTACGTGGTCGAGGTTCCCGCCGAGGAGGCTGAGTTCAAGCTGCACTCGACGTTCGGCAGCAGCCTGCGTGCACTGCAGGAGCGGCTGCGCAGCCAATCCTGCTGGATGGTGATGGTAATGAGCGTCGAGCAGTGGAACCGCGCCGAAGCGCAGGTTCCAGACGTTGTCACCGTCCGGGACGGTCAGGTCGACCCGCGGGAGATCGCCCGCCGAGCCTTACGGGTGCGAGACAGCCAGATCCCGGTCGAGCAATGGCTTGCCGACCGGCAGGTAGCGGGCTTGATCACCGGCCAGATCCCGGCAGAAGTACAGGAGATCGTCGAGCTCATCGTCGCCGCGCAGCAGATGCCAGAGTCGGCGTTGGAGGACGATGGCGTACGGAAAGTGGACCGCGGCGCGGAGGGTGGGTTGGTGCGCGGCGACGACTCGCTGTTCAGTAAGCGCGTCGAGGTGGTCGTCGAAGCCCGCCTGAACTGGCACGAGCGGCTGCTTGCGTGGCATCGCGCGCAGGGGCGGACCGGCATCGAACGCAACTTTCTGATCTCAGCGGCTGTCCAGAAGGGCGCACCTGTTGCCTACGTGTACACAGGAGCCACCGATCTGGGCCAAACGCTGGGGGAGAAGCACAGACGAAGGGCGCCGACCGGGCAGGACGTGCCTGGCGTGATCGACTTGGTCGATGCGGTGGAGGCGAGCCTCGCCAAAGATGGAACGGTGGTGTTCGATCGCGTTGGCTGGGACGACGCGGCGTTGCAGTACTTCTGGGTCGATAGGCCATTATCGCGCAAGTTGTTTCTCGACTGGTTGGCCGAGCGAGCTGTGCAGTCACACAAGCACGAGGCCCTCGAATCTCTCACTGAGGTACAGCGACGCGCGCTGGCGGCCCGTATCTCCCAGCTGGCGGTCGACTGGGCGGTCCGGCAGGGACGGGCCCAGCCGCTCACGCGGATCGCGGAAGAGTGGTACGACCAAGGGGTGGTGTGGTCGGAGTTCGTCGATGTCCTTGATCACGCGGCGGTGCAGCCCAGCACGGCTCGCAGTATTCACCCGATGCTGCTGACCTGGGCGAACGCGTCACCGGGCAACAAGCAGCCCAGCAAACTGGCCGTGGCAGAGGTCTGCTCCCGGCAGTTCGGCAGGAAGTACACGGGCAAGGCCCTCATCCGGCTGAAGCATGCGGCGAACTCTGACGATGTGCGCGTTGTCGGCGCCGTGAAGGAGGCCGTGCAGACGCTATGGGACGACGAGACTGTTCGGTTCGCCTTGTTCACGGCTGTCATCGGATGGTGTGGCGACGACAAGACCGCTGCCGCCGGCCGGCAGTCGTTCCGCACGCTCGCACTTATGAGTTCTCCGGCCAACTCGCGGCAGCCGTCGTTGTTGATCGAACCTGCCGAGCGAGAGGAGCCTGCGCCCGCGGTCAACGACCTCGCCCGCGGTTGGCGCAGCTTGCTGGCGCCGGGCAACAGTGACGACCACCTTGAAGAGGTGCTGCCGTTCTGGCTCGAGGCAGCGGTCGCGTTCCCGGAATATCGCGGTCGGATCGCCGACATCTTGTGCCGGGCGGTGCGGGGTCCGGAGATCGCCGGCGAGGAGTCGCCGCGGAACCGCTTGACCGGATTGGTGCGCCAGTGGAGCAAACTTCCTTCGGCTGAGGCGGAGCAGCGCGAGCAGCTCTACACGATCATCACCGGGAAGGTGGACGACGACTTCATGGCTTCTCACGGCGCGACTTCGGGCAGCTCGGCATGACGCGATGGCGGAATCGAGACCGTGAGCCGTATGAGAGGTGGGAGCACCAGGAATATCTCCCGAGTCGGGATCGCGGACTCTATTTCGATGTCCAGATTCGGTTCTTTGGTGTCGCAATAACCAACGCAGCGCAGAACGGTGAGGTTGGCACGGCTGGCGCCGACCATGTCCGAGCGGCGTTCGAGGATGTCACGAACCAGTCTTCGCTGGTGCGGTGGCAAGCGGTGCGGCAACTGCTGGCGAACCGGCTTATGGAGCGGATTCCCTTCTCGGTGCCGGGTGCAGAGTTCCGGGAGGGGACCGTAGTTGTCCGGGTGCGCCCGGAGGACTTGGAAGCGGCGATGCGAGTGCAACATGCCCGCCACGAACTCGAACTCGACGAACTGGCGCACCGGCAGATCAAAGCGCGTATGCGGTTCCTTCGAGAGGAGTGTCTGCGGGATCCAGCTGCGGCCGAGCTGTTCACATTGCTGCCGCCGTCGCCGCGGCTTACCGGATCCTCACCTGCTGGAGACCCGGACCGGCTGGTGGAGCTGGTGCGAAAATGGGAGCCTGACAGTGGTTGGGTGCGGGCGGCGAAGTCGCTCATCGATTTCGGCGACAAGTTGACACCGCCACAGCTGGTCATGTTGGGCAACGTCGTTCGCGACATCATGGCGCGATTCAGCGAGGCTGAACGAGGACAGCAGTTTGCTGATGCGCTGCTGACCGACTCGCATGAGCGGCAGGCGCCCAAGAACGGATGGACCCATCCAGCCGATGAACCATCGGCCGAGTCGAATGGGGTCGCTCGTGGAGCTGATGGCCGCTGAACATCGTTGTGTTGCACCAGATGCCGGCGCGTGCCGTGACGCTTCAATTGGTACCGTGATGATCATACCGGTCGATAACGGCCCGTGGACTCGACACTGTCCGGAGTGTCGCCCTGGCTGGGATGCGGCCACGATTCAAACTGAACTGGGAAGTCAGGAGGGCAGGATCGCTGGAATCGGTAGGCTGGTGGGCTCCGCATCAGCCCAGCGTCCGACGCCAAGGCCTGATGTTCAGCCGGTAGTACCTCGACGAGTTTGTACCGCGATTCTGTTCGCAAGCGCCGCGCCGACTAATTAGTGCGGAGGAGAGGTCTTTGGCCTTCTCCAGTTGAGTCAGTGCCCCATCATGGCTTCGGTGCCAGTCAAGGCCGTTTTCGTCTGTGAAGTAAATGTTTAGATGGCTTGTCATAGAATTTCAGCTGTCCGACTTCGCGGTATCCCCGCTGGGGCTGCCCACGGCGTTGCTGCGCGACGAGGTGCGTGTCGCGTTCATCGGGCGGACATCCACCGAGGAACAGCAAGATCCTCGTCAGTCGCTGATCCGTCAGCTCGGCAATTGCAAGACAGCGATCCCCGAATCATGGGTAGTGGTCGCGCATTTCTATGACGTCGAATCCGGCCGCATGGAATTGGGGTCTCGTGGCAAGAAGGGGAACTACGAGAAGTTCGATATTCCGATCGCACGCGATGGCGGTATCTCGGATTTGCTGACCGAAGCGGCGAGCGTTAACCGCCGTTTCGATGTGGTGATCTGTGAGAGTATCGCGCGAATTGCGCGCCGGGCGTTTGAGGGCATCTCGATCGAGCGGGCGCTGGAGCAAGTCGACGTTTCGTTGTTCGCGGCGAACGAGCCGATCGCTATCACGGGAAGTCGGGCTCAGCGGGTGCTGCAGCGCCGGATCAACCAGGGTGTGGCCGAGTACGAGGTGCTCAACACGCTCGAGCAGTCCTGGGGCGGGCTGTGTACGCACGTGCGGGAGGGCTGGAACATCGGCAAGCCGTGCTACGGCTACCGGGCCAAGACCTATCGGCACCCCAACCCAGCCAAGGCGGCCAAGGGGCTGACCAAGTCCCGGCTCGAGCCCGACGGGGTGCGTGGCGAGACCGTCACCCAGATCGCGATGTGGCGGTTCCACGAGGGCCTGGGCTACGACACGATTGCCGAGCGCCTCAACGTCGACCCGGTCAAGTATCCGCCGCCCGAGCCGCCCAACAAGACGCGGGCGCGCGGAGCGTGGGGCAAGACCAGCGTCTACGAGATCTTGCGTAACCCGAAGTACACCGGCTACCAGGTCTACAACCGCCGGGCGCGGCGCTCGCGCAGCGGCAGCAAGATCAACGATCCGATCAAGTGGGTCTGGTCGAACGAGCCCGTGCACGAGCCGTTGATCGCCAAGCCGATGTACGACGAGTTGAACGCGCGCCGCGCGGCCAAGCGCGGCTCGCGCGACGGGAACGCCCAGAGCGCCCACCCAGCGGCCCGGCGGACCAACGTGCTCCGGGGCATGGTCTTCTGCAGTTGCGGCCGTCGCATGTTCGGCGACGCCGCTCACCGGTACGTGTATTACAAGTGCTGGCCGCGGAACAACAACCGCGGCAGGCCGGACAAGTACGAAGGCCACCCGAAGACCGTCTACCTCCGCGAAGACGCCCTGCTCGCCGCGATCACCCGGTTCTTCGCCGACCGCGTCTTCGGCGAGCAGCGGCGCGCCATCCTCGCCGCGGACCTGGCCGGGGCCGACGACACAGCCCATCGCGAACACGAGGCGAAGCGCGCCCGGCTGGAGCGAGCCCTGGCCGAGGTCGACCGCCAGCAGCAGTCCCTGCTCGTTCAGGCTCGCCAGGGCGACCCGGCTGACCCCTTCACCCAGGCGTTGCGCGGCAGCTACAACGACCTGGCGAAGGACAAGAAGACCAAGCTGGCCGAGCTCGCCGCGCTCGACGCCGAAGCCGGCGACGGAACCGCTCCGCCGAGGCCGGACGAGCAAGCCCTGCTCGACGCCTTGCCCTACCTCGCGCTCAACCTGGCCGCCGCACCCCACGCGCTGCTGCGCGACCTCTTCGAAGCCACCAGCCTGAGCCTCCGCCTCCAAGGCGGGGGAGACACCGTCGCCATCGAGATGCGGCTACCGGCCGATGACCTGCCCCAGATCGCCGACACGGCGGAAAGGATCACCGAAACCATGGCATCCACACACCACGCGCCTGACCAGCGCGGAAGTGTAGATGCTGTACGTGCCCCCGGTCCGACTCGCCTCGGAAGCACACGGATTCCAGATCCGCTCCGGTTGAGCCGTTTTCGCAGGTCAGCCTGACGCCAGTGGCCAGGCCGCTGGTGATCGAGACGCGGGTCCCCTTGAAGATGCCGCGGCGCGGTTCGGCGGCGAAGTCATGACCCGGAGCTCCGGGACACGAGCCGGGTCGGCAGGTCCGTGTCGAGTAGAGCCAGCGCGGATGACAGGCGTCGCCCGGCGACGCCTGCCTCTCGTCGCTTACTGCGGCAGGGCTGTGCGGACGCTGTGTCGCGGGTCCTTCGCGATGATGCCTCGTACCTCGGTCAGTCCGAGTTGACCGGCTTCGGAGGCGCGAGCGACAGCACCGGCAAGCACGCGCCTGACTCGGTGTTCGGGATCGATGGCGAGTTTGAGGATGAGTTCGCCGTTCTGCTCGGAATTGCGCAGGCAGAAGATGGCGCTGACTTGCCGGATGCGGCCGAGCATGGTGCCGTTGTCGGCGAGAAGCGCGGCCACGCGCAGGGTTGGGAAACCGCAGCTCTTGCAAGGCAGGGCTTGGGCATCCGCCTCGAGCCGTATCCGGTTGACCATCGCATGCGTCCTTTCGGTCCAGGAATTTTCGCGGTAGAAGTCATCCGGAAACGTCGAGCACGGTTTTGAGCCAGCCTTCTTCGCGGCGGTCGAAGGTCTTGTACGCCTCGATCGCGGAGTCCGGTTCCTCGTGCTGGGTGATGAAGTCGGTCGGTTCGAAGGAGCCGGTGCTGACCATGCCCAGCAGACCGGGCAGGTAGCGGCGGTGGTTGCAGTTGCCCATGTGCAGGGTGAGGTTCTTGTTCATCGCCTCACCGAAGGGGAACCGGTCGAAGCCGGGTGGGTAGACCCCGATCACACCGATCGTGCCTGCCTTCGCCACCGCTTGAACGGCCCAGCGGATGGCCAGGGAGGGCGCGTCGCCAGGCACCCACTGGTCACCCCGCTGCCCGCTCTCGGGGGCGGCGACGCGGCGCTCCTCCTCGTAGTCGGCGTTGCCGGAAGCGGGTTGCTGCGCGTCGATGCCGACGGCGTCGATGACCCGGTCCACGCCGATCCCGCCGGTCAGCTCACGTACCAGCGCGACGGGGTCCTCCTGGTTGAAGTCGATGACCTCGGCGTTCTGCCGGCGGGCCAGGTCCAGCCTGGAGGGCAGGCCGTCCACGGCGAAGACCCGCCCGGCGCCCTGGCGCTTGGCCGAGGCGATGGCGAACTGGCCCACCACGCCGGCGCCGACCACGAGCACGCTGTCGCCTTCGCCGACCTCGGCCAGTCGGCCGCCGAACCAGGCAGTGGGGAAGATGTCGGAGAGCAGGATCGCCTGGTCGTCGCTGACGTTGTCCGGGATGCGCACCAGGGAGGTCATGGCGAAGGGCACCCTGGCGTACTCGGCCTGCAGCCCGTCGACCGGCCCGGTGCCTTCGGGACCGCCGAAGAAGCAGGTCCCGCCGCCGGGGTTGGCGTTGTCGCACTGGGCGTAGTAGCCGGCGCGGCAGTAGGAACAGGTGCCGCAGCCGATGGTGGACGGGATCACCACGCGCTCGCCGGGGGCGAAACCGCGCACCGCCGGGCCGACCTCCTCGATCACGCCGACGCCTTCGTGCCCGAGGATCGTGCCGGGCACCATGCCGGGCATGGTGCCGCGCACCATGTGCAGGTCGGTGCCGCAAATCGCGCTGCGGGTGAGGCGGACGATCGCGTCGCTGGGTTCGAGGATCTTCGGATCGGGTACCTCGTCGAGGCGGATGTCCCCGATGTCGTGCCACACCACTGCCTTCATCATTGCCTCCTAGCTCGTTGTCTTCCTGGTCGGCGCCGTTACCCGAGGTGGCAGCTCAGCTCCACCGGCCCGGGTTCGGCAGCTTCGAGATCGACGACCCAGCAGACGCATTGGACGATCACGCGCAGCATGTCGTGGCGCGACCCACCGACGGCGAACGACACCTGCAGGTCCCGGTCGAACAGATCGCCGTTGAGGTGGGCCACGATGGCGCGCAGCGCGGCGCGACAGCCGGCGGACACGGCATCGATCTCGACCGGATCACCCGGCTCGGTCCGCACGAACACGCTGAAGATTTCGTCGCCGAGCGGGTCTTCCTGTCCTTGCCGGACCCGGTGGGCGCAGTCCGCCAGCAACTCACCCACCACCAGAGAGCACGCGACCCGCTCAGGATCCAGCGAAACCAGCAACGCCAGGGACTCGGCGAGATCGTCGGTGCGCTTGGTCCGGTACTGCGCGAGGAGCTTGTCTGCCATCGTGCGCGCGGGTACCTCCACCGGGCTGCTCATGGCGAGGTCACCTCCGCACCGAGAGCTCGTGGCTGACACCGCTGGGCCCGTCGTACTGGCGGTCCGGGAGGCTGCCGAGCAGTTCCAGGGCGCGGCCGTCGGCCCCGTTCGTCCGCTGCGGCCACCAGGTCATCCCGGCTCGTCTGGTAGTCCACTCCGGACAGGTGCCGGTGGACATAGAGGGGTTTCGCTTTGCTCATGGGGTCCTCCTGCAACCGGGCCAGTTGCACCCTCGCGTCGGCACCGGTGAAATCCAGGTCGTCGGTGCGCACGTCGACCTCGACGACGTCAAGGTTCCAGTGGCTCCGGTGACAACAACCTCGGACATACATCGGCGATACCCGGCGGCAGCGCGGGCAAACGCGAGGGGACGCCGCGATCTCGGTCGCGCTTGCCCCGAAACGCGGTGGCCGCGGGTCACCGCCGCGACCGGACCTGGCGATCCTCTACACCGCGCTGCTCCTGGCGCTGCACCAGGGCTGAACCGATCTTCGAACGGGACGATATCCAGCCCGCGTAGCCTCCACGTGCGGCCCTTCGCCAAGGGGCTCGCTGATTTCAGCGAGACATTCCGCGCGTCGCCAGCGCGGAGACGTGGCTCCACAGCTGTTGCCGCGCGCCGGTGTCGTCCGCGTCGGCAGCGAGGGCGTAGGTGGTGGGACGCGGCCGCCGGTCGTGCCAGAGCAGGCCGGTGGTCTCGACGGCGTCCGGTGCGGCGCCGAGCCAGACGATGGTGTCCGCACCCTGGCCGGGTGTGCGGATCAGCGGGCGGGTTACCGCCCGGAACAGCGGCAGCCACTGGCGCACGCCCTTGGTGTCGGCCCAGCCCGGGTGCATCGCGTGGACGTGGACGCCGTCCGCGCGCAGCTGTTCCGCCCACTGCTCGGTCAGCACCAGTTGTTCGCGCTTGGTCCTGGCGTAGATCTTCTTCGGCCCGTACTCGGTGTCCTCGGACTGCGGATCGTCCTCCGGGATCGGCTGGTCGTACTGCCCGCCGGAGGTCACGTTGATCACCCTCGACGGCGCAGCCGCGCGCAGCAGGGGCAGCAGGCCGTTGGTGAGCACCCACGGCGCGAGCACGTGCGTGGCGAAGGTCAGCTCGACATCGTCCTCGGTGTGCTCCCGCTCGTCTGGCATCACCCCGGCGTTGTTGACGAGCACATCCAGGCGGGTTTCCCGATCGAGGAAGCCGTCGATGAACTCGCGCAGTTCCGACAGCTTGCTGATGTCGCAGCTCACCGGCTCGACCTCGCCGCCACCGGCGTCGGCCCGGGTGAGACCGGCGGCTTCCCTGGCTCGCGACCCGTCACGGCCGAGAACCCGTACCGACGCGCCAAGCCGGGCAAAACCCGCTGCCGCTGCCCGCCCGATGCCGGAACCGGCTCCGGTCACCAGCACGACCTTGCCGTCCATGCGCGGCGGGTCCGCGGGCCAGTCGCGCAGGTGGCGCCGCACCCAGAGGCCGGGCTTGCCGTAGCCGAGGACGACACTGCGGTCCATCGCGGTGTCGATCAAAGTTTCAGCCTTCATCCCCCCGGGCTACCCACGCGACTCCCGGCAAACCGGCATGCCGCCGGTTGAGTGGGCAGTGCGGGGCCACCAGGTCGGCGTCCCGGGGTTGCCGAAATCGGCGGTGGGTAGCCCCATCGTGCCGGCGGTGGCCGTCGTAGCCACCGCCGGTCCGGCGCGAGTTGGGCGACGGAACCGGGATCGTTCAACGTCGGAAACGCCAGCGGTCACCGGCGGAGTCCGCCGGCCAGGCGCTGGAGCCGGAACCGGGCGAGCCGGTGCAGCATCTCGGCCATCGCTTCGGGAACGATCTGGCCGTGGAGGTCGCGGTGGGCGGCCGTCACCACATCGGTTATGCCGTCCGCGGTGACGGTTCCGCCGAATTCCGCGGCCAGTTCACCCGCCACCTTCATGACGAGTTCCGGTGCGGCCTGACTATTCGTTTTCACGTCGCCTTCGGCATGTCGATGATGAACTGGTTGCCGCCGCCGAACCACGCCCTCGTCCGGCGCTGCAGATCTCCGGCGACCAGCGGTTTGTGACGTAGTTGTCGGCACCCGCTTCGACCACCTCGAAACCTCGTCGGCCGAGCGCTTCGCGAATCAGGTGATGGTTTTTTCGACGAGCAGCCGCGTGGCCGGTGGGGTACCTCCAGGGGAGCGGCCTCCGCTAACTTACTGGCGTTCACCGGCGCCACTCCCGGTGAACGCGCCACCGCCGATCCAGCCATCCCGGCAGACCGGCCCCAGCGACCACGGCACGCCGAAGCTCTCCGCCTGATCCGGCGGGGTCACCTCCAGCCGCACCGCCACCGGCTGGCACAGCCCCTCCTCGGGTTCTCCTTCGCTCGGCGTCGCCGACCAGCGCAGCTCGCGAACGGCAGCCTCGCCGGGATCCAGCACCACCTCCGTGGCGATCGGATGGGGTTGGCGCCAGGCGTCGGTGGGCACCGTCCGCCCGTCCGCGCCGAGCAGGCGCAGATCGCCGTAGCCGTCGATCACGCACGTCGTTTCACCGCGGTTCGTCACCTCCAAGGTGGCGTCGCGCCGGCCCAGGTCGGGGGAGCCTGGGCGGAGCGCACCGGACAGTTGGGCGGCGGGGCAGGCGGAAATGCCGCTCGCCGTCACCGTGGTCGTCTGCGGCGGTGGTCGGGTGCCTGGCTTCGCCCCGTCTGGTGTGCCGCACCCGGCGAGCACGACCAGCCCGCCCAGCGCGAGAACACACAGCCCTCGCATGAAAGAAGTCCTCCTCGGTCAACGTCCTCCGAGTGCGAACGTAACAGCGGCCGGAGCATTGCCGTGACGACGAAGCCTTGCGGTTGCCTGACGTTCCGGCGCCGCGATGGCGGGCCGTCCGCCGTGGCGATTCTTATGTCACGATCAGCGAGAGAGCGTGCGCAAAAAGTGGCGTTTTCCCTGGTGAGGTTTGGTTCTTCGGGAATTGGGTAAAGAATTCTGGCGAACGTCAGCGGGGAGGATGTGGATGTCCGATGCTGCCACGGAAGAGACTGAACGACTGGTCGTTTTGTCCCTGGAGCGGGAGGTCGCGGCATCCGCGGCCCAGGCGAGCTTACTGCGGGTGCTGCTCACAAATTGGCTGACCGGCGCCGGATTGCCGGACCTGCTGGCCGAGGACGTCAGGCTGGCAGCTTACGAGGTGATGGCCAACGCCGTCGATCACGCCTACCCCGGACGGGACGACGGCACGATGACCTTGGCCGCGCGGCTGGGCCACGGTTCGCTCACGGTGGAGGTCACCGACTTCGGTCATTGGCGCGAGGGCCCGCCGCTGTCCTTCGGCGGGCGTGGCCTGCCGCTCATCCGCAGGCTTGCGCCGCAGGCGACGGTGACCACCGCAGCCGCCGGGACCACGGTGCTCATGGTCTGGCCGTTGAGCACTCGAGCCGCCGCTTCATGGCACCGTGACCGGGCAGATCCCGCCTGACGTCCCAGGCGAAGACGCGTCGTGGGCCGCGTGGGTGGGTTACTTCAACACTTAAGTCCTTTGTGGACGCCTTTTGCGGCGGAGCCGCCAGGAGCGTGATCCGTACAGGGCGGCGCTGGTGGTGAAGAAGATGGCGGTGAGCACGAGCCAGCGGCTCAGGTAAGGCTGGTGGCCGTGGCCGGTGGCGGCGAGCAGAGTTTCGCGGCCCTGTTCGAGGATTCCGGGGAAGAACAGCAAGAATAGCAGTCCGGAGGCCAGCGTCGGCACGCGAAGGTAGTTGACGGTGGCAGGCCGGCTGCCGAGCACGGCGCGGGCGGTGCGGTCGACGAAGGTGTAGGCGGGGAAGAGGATCAGGTCGTGGGCGATGACCGCGCCCGCGAACCACCACGCCATCGTCGTCGAAGTGGGGTCGGCTGGGACTTGGAGCACGACGTAGCCGCCCAGGGCGAGGCAGCCGACGGTCACCAGCAGGTGCGCGGGGTGTGCGTCATAGGCTCGCCACATGTCAGGTGCTCCGGAATTCGATGGACCGCACCCATTTCGTGTTGTGCACCCCGGGTAGTGCCGGGACGATCACGCGCGCGGGGAATCCGTGGTCCATGCTGAGTTCGGCGTCGTTCACCCGCAACGCGAGCAGCGCGTCGGGGTGGCGTACCTGGTTGCCCTGCAGCGCTGCCTGGCTGAACGGTCCCGCTTGCTCGAGTGAACGCACGAAAGCGCCGGTGGGTTCCGGGGTTCCGGCGAGCCGGGCGAGGTCGGCGAGGCGGACGCCGGTCCAGCGCTGGGTGGTGGACCAGCCTTCGACGCAGGCGATCGGCAGGACTGCGCTGTGCTGCGGCAGGGCGGCCAGTTGGGCGAGGTCGAGTTCGAGGGACGGGCCTGAGCCGGTCAGCGTCAGGCGCCAGCCGGTTCCGGTGGCGGCCGGGGTGATGCCGGCGGCGGTCGCGGTGCGGTTGACCTGGAAGTCGTTCGGGCCGTCGCCGAGGTCGCGGCCGCGGGGGAGCAGCAGCGCGGTGTTCCGGAGGGGACCGTCGATGGTCTGCCCGGCGGTCAGGGCCAGCACCAGGAGGGAACCGCCCCCGGTCAGTGCCAGCATTCCTCGGCGGCTGATCGTCGGGATGTCGGGCTCGGTGGGTGGGAGGTCGCTGAGGGTGCGCGGTTCCACCGTGGTGGCCGAGCGCGAGGTCTTGAGCTCGGTGCGGAGGGAGCGGCTGCGCAGGGCGCGGATCATCAGCGGGAGTTTGAGCGCGACGTGGCAGATGAAGGCGCCGATGAACACCCAGGCGCCGTAGTAGTGCGCGGTGTAGAAGCTGAACCCGAACAGGTAGTCGTACTGGATGTTGAGCACGCCGGTGGCGATCTCGAACAGCACGCTGCCGACGAGCAGGAGCAGCGAGAGCCGTTCGAGGACCTGCGCGGGTGAGCGGGCCGGTGGCCAGGTGAACAGCTTCGGTGCCACTGACCAGAGCTTGGCCAGCACCACGGGGACGAGCACCAGGCCGAGAACGACGTGAAGTCCCTGAGTGAGCCGGTAGAGCCAGGGCGGATCGGTCGGCCAGTCGAAGTAGGGCAGGCGCAGCAGGCCGACGTCAGCGGGCATCGCCTGCCCCAGGTGCGGCGCGTAGGCCGCGTAGGAGAGCAGGCCGGTGATCGTCACGATCGGCAGCGCGATCAGCAGCACCACCGCGAGCACCGACGTCAGCCAGGGGCCGCGCACCGGGCTGCGCCAGGTCCGCGGCCGGAACGGTCCGGGCGGGCGGTGCCTGGCCAGCCACGCCCAGAACCGGGCCGGGAAGCCGTACCGCGTGGCCATCGCTCAGCCCTGCCTGGTCAGGCGGGCGAAGTGGCGGTGTCCCCGGTGCACTTCGGTGAGCCGCAGCCCGGTGCCGCGGGTCAGGGCGCCGATCGTCTCCAGGTCGAGAACGGCCCAGGGAAACCAGATACCGGTCTCGTGCTCCGAGCTGCTCAGCCGGGCTTGGCCTTGCCAGAGCCCGTCCCAGCCCGGTTTGACCTCGACTAATGCGCTGCCGCCGGGGCGCAGCAGTTCGGCGGCGCGCCGGAGCAAGCCGTGCGGATCGCCGCCGATGCCGATGTTGCCGTCGGCGAACACGACGTGCCGCCAGTGCCCCTCGGCGGGCAGCGCACCGAAAAGATCCGCGCACAGCGCTGGTACTCCCCGTGCTCGGCAGTGGTCGACGGCGACCGGTGAGCAGTCGATGCCCAGCGCGGCCACCCCGGCCTCGAACAGCGCTTCGACCAGCCTGCCCGGCCCGCACCCCAGGTCCAGGGTGGCGCCGGTGCAGCGCCGGACCAGCCAGCGGTCCCCGGCGCAGGCACGCCGGTGCCAGCGCGGGGTGGACAGCCCGACCACGCGTCCGTCGTCGAGGTGCAGGTCGGCCGCTTCGCCCGCCAGCGCTACGTCGAAAGCGGCGGTCACGGGCATGGCAGCCCGGCCACGGCGTTGGCGAAGCGGCTGCCCGGCACCAGGTCGCGCACCCGCACGGCGTCCTCCGCGGTGTCCACATCGGACAATGTCGGTACCTCTCGCACTTGGAGGCCACCGGCGCGCAGCGCGGTGGTGGTGCGGCGGCCGGTGTCGTCGCGGGAGGTGGGCACGTCGGCGATGCTGGCCGCGATCAGCGGATCTCGCAGGCCCAGCACCCACCAGCCGCCATCGGTGGCGGGGCCGAGCACCGCGTCGGCACCGGGAGCGTTGAGTGACCGGGCGCATTCCGCCAACAGCCGTGGGCTGGCCTGGGGTGTGTCCATGCCGATCTGCAGGCTGGGCAGGCCGGGGTAGCGCGAGGCGGCGTCGGCGTGCGCGGCCGCGATCCGCTCGCCGAGGGAATCGCCGCGCTGGGAGTACACGGGCAGGTCGTTGATAAGAGACGCGATCTCGACGCCCTCCTCCGCCTCGGCGAGGTCCCCGGACAGTGCGACCACCGTCCTGGCGTCTGGGACGGCGCGGGCGGCCACCAGCGTGTCCAGCAGGGCCGCGGCCGCGATGCGTGCTGCCTGGACCGGACTCGCGGGCGGGCACAGCCTCGTCTTGACCTTTCCCGCGCACGGCGCCTTCGCCAGCACGAGCAGGATGTGCGGGGTCATGTTCGCAGCACCACCTTCGACATGTCGCGGACGGCTTTGAGCGTGCCCGGCAGCGAACCGGACACTTTGGACTTTCCGCCGGTGCGCGGCCGGTAGGTCACATCGCATTCGCGCACGGCCCATCCGGCTTTCGCCGCGCGCAGGAGCAGTTCGAGTGGATAACCGAAGGCGCGGTCCTCGACGCCGAGTTCGAGCAGCGCGCTGCGCCGCGCCACCCGGACCGCGGGCAAGTCGTGCACGAGTGCGCCGCGGCGGCGCAACAACGCCGCGAGCGCCGCGTTGCCGGCTCGGGTGTGCCACGGCTGGACCGAACGACCCGAGCGCACGCGCCTGCCCACGGCGAGATCGGCCGCCCCGTCCACCACGGCCGCCACCAGTTCGGGAAGCTGCCCAGGATCCAGCGATCCATCGGCATCGAGCATCGCCACCACCTCGCCGCGAGACTCGACCAGCCCGGTGTGCGCGGCGGCCCCGTAGCCCCGCCGCGGTTCCACCACCACACGGGCCCCCAGACGGCGGGCCACTTCGGCGGTGCCATCGGTCGAGTCGTTGTCGACGACCAGCACGGAATACCCGTCGGGCACGCACTCGAGCACCCCGGGTAGCGCTTCTGCCTCGTCGAGACAGGGCAACACCACTTCGACGAAGGTCATATCGCTAATTCGTACCTGTGCCGACCGCAGATTGCCGGATGAGTGAAATTCCGGGTTAATCTCCGCTGCGCTGCGAAATTGGCCGACCGGAATTACAATATGCGGAATGCCCGCGTCCGGATCCATATTGTTGGCGACCTCAACAAAATCCGCGCGCCGGAATCTGTACCTCGATCTGGCCGCGGTGCTCGGTGCGGCCGCCGTGGTGGTCGCCGCGGCGCTGGCCGGACGCCGGCTGCTGGACCAGGGCGTCGACATCTTCCTCTGGTGGCCCCCACTGCTGGCCCGCTGGCTGCCGCACGTCGGCCCGGGCACGCCGGCCGCGATTCTCGTCGCTCTGGTGGTGATCATCGCCGGCCCCGCGGTCGCGAGCCGATCGCGCTGGCCGGTCGCGCTGGCGGCCGCCTGGGTGATGGCATCGGCGTGGACTTTGTCACTCGCGTGGGTGGACGGTTTCGAGGGCGGTATCGCGGGCCGGTTGTCCACGGACGTGGAATATCTGCGCGATGTGCCGAGGGTGGCCGACATCGGTACAATGCTCGCCGAATTCGACGCGCACATCCTCAACGATTCGGTGCGGCCGTGGTCGATGCACGTCGGTGCCCATCCACCCGGTGCACTGCTGTCGTTCACCTGGCTGGACCGGATCGGGCTCGGCGGAGGGGCCGCGACCGGGCTGGTGTGCGTGCTGATCGGGAGTTCGGCCGGAGTGGCGGTGGCCATCACGGCCAAAGCGCTGGGAGCGGCTGACGCCGCCCGTGCGATCCTGCCGTTCGCCGTGTTGTTCCCGGGCGCGGTGTGGATCGGTGTCTCCGCGGACGGGCTGTTCGCCGGAGTGCTCGCCTGGGGCGTCGCGCTGCTCGCGCTCGGCGCCCCCGCGGCGGGGGTTCGGGCCGATCTGCTCGCGCTGGCCGGTGGCCTGCTGCTGGGGTTCGCCTTGTTCCTGTCCTACGGCTTGGTCGTGGGCGGCGTGGTCGCCCTGGCCGTGCTCGGCCTGGCCCGCCGGTGGCGTCCAGTGCTGGCCGGGGCCGCCGGAGTGGTGATCGTCGTCGGCGCTTTCGCGCTGGCGGGGTTCTGGTGGCTGGACGGGTTCGAGCTGGTGAAGGTCGTCTACGCCGAAAGCGTGGCGAAGACCAGGCCGTACTCCTACTTCGTCTGGGCCAATCTCGCCGCGCTGCTCTTCGCCATCGGGCCCGCTGTCGTCGCCGGTCTGCGCCGCCTGCTCGCCGGGCCCCGGCAGGCCCCGCGAGCGGTTCTGTGGCTGAGCGCGGCTGCCCTGCTCGCGGTACTGGCCGCCGATCTGTCCGGAATGAGCAAAGCCGAGGTCGAACGGATCTGGCTACCGTTCTCGATCTGGCTGATCTTGCCGTGCGCGCTGCTACCCCGCACCCAGCACCGCTACTGGCTCATCGCCCAAGCACTGCTCGCGCTCCTGGTCAACCATCTACTGTGGACGGTGTGGTGATGCTGGTTCGCGCAGGGGAGCGTGGGCGAACTCGGCCACGCCTTCGGCGAACGAAGTGCGCGCACGGAACCCGAGTACCTCTGCCGCCCGCGCCGGATCGGCGACCACGTGCCGGACGTCGCCCGGCCTCGCCCCGCCCACCACGGTGGGAGCCGGTCCGTTCATCGCCTCGGCGAGCGTCCCGGCGAGGTCGCCGACGGTGTGCGGTTCGCCGGAACAGACATTGACCGGTACGCACCGGCCAGTGGGTGGGTCGGCGGTCAGCGCCAGCATGTTCGCCCGCGCCACGTCGGACACGTGGACGAAGTCGCGGCGCTGCTCGCCGTCCTCCATCACCCGCGGCGACTCGCCCGATTCCAGTGCGGACCGGAAGATCGACGCGACACCGGCATACGGCGTGTCGCGCGGCATCCGCGGGCCGTACACGTTGTGGTACCGCAACGCCCACACCGCACCACCGGTCTGCCGTGCCCAGGCCCCGGCAAGGTGTTCCTGCGCGAGTTTGGTGGCCGCGTAGGTGCTACGCGGATCCAGCCGGGCGTCCTCCGGAACCAGCCCGGGTTCCAGCGCGGCACCGCAGCGCGGGCACGGTGGATCGAACCGGCCCGCCTCGATCGCCTCGGCCGGGCGCGGACCGGGTTCGACCGTGCCGTGTTCACCGCAGCGGTAACGACCTTCGCCGTAGACCACCATCGAACTCGCCAGCACCAGGGACGACACCCCGTGTTCGTACATCGCCGCCAGCAGCACCGCGGTGCCGTAGTCGTTCAGCGAAGCGAACTCCGGCCCGTCCGACGGGTCTACACCGTGGCCGACCATCGCCGCCTGATGGCACACCACATCCACTCCCGGCAGCACCGTGCCGAGGACTCCGGCATCGCGGACGTCGCCCTCGACCACCTCGTGCCCGATGTCCGGAGCGCGCCGCCCGGCATGGGCCTGCGGCAGCAACACGTCCAGCAGCACCGGTGAATGTCCTTGCTTAGCAAGAAGATCCGCGATGTGGGAGCCGATGAACCCCGCTCCGCCAGTGACTAGTACTCGCATCGAGTTCGACGCTACCCCGCTTTCGCCGCGCGAGCAGGACGGAAGGTCGGCAGAACGGGTGGGACCTCGCCCGCGCAATGCGCGAACCAGGCCCCACCCGCGACGCGGGGTGGATCAGAGGCCGAGGCCGCCGATCACGCCGCTGAGCACGCCTTCGTCGGAGCTGTTGCCCGTATTGGCCTTGGTGTGCTCGTTGCGCACGCCGTCCTCACCTGCGCTGCCGCGCTGGTGCTCGAAGTCGCCGCCGTCGCGGTCGGCGTTGGCCTTGGTGTGCTCGGTGGCCACGCCGTCCCGGTTGGCCGAGGTGGCGGACTCGTGGAAGCTCGAGCCCTGCTCGTCGGCGTTGGCCGAGACGCTGTGGGTGGCGGCGCCGTCGGCGCCCGCGCTAATCTCCTGGTGGGAGTACCCGTCGGCCGAGGCGATACCGGCGGCTCCTACCGTCAGCGGCAGGGCGAGCGCTCCTGCGACCATTGCACGCCGGATTGTCCGCATAGGACGTTCCTCCTCTTCATGGGGGTTGTGAGCCGCTCATTTCCCGTGCGGCCACAACTCCTTTGTACCCATGCTTTTCCGGGTCGCACACCCTGTGAAGCGGTACGACATTTCACAGCGATCCCGGCAATCCACCACGGCCAAGGCTTCCGAACGCGTCACGCGCCGATCGTGGCGGTGTCGATGACGAAGCGGTACCGCACCTCGCTGTTGGTCACCCGCTCGTAGACGGATTCGACGTCCTCGGCGCCGATGACCTCGATCTCCGCGCCGATATGGTGCTTGGCACAGAAGTCCAGCATCTGCTGCGTTTCGGCGATGCCGCCGATCTTCGGACCGGCGATCGACTTGTTGCCCATGATCAAGGAGAACTGCTGGTACGACAGGGGTTCCGCGGGAGCGCCCACGTTGACCAGCGCGCCACCGACCTTCAACAGACCCAGGTAGGCGTCCACCGGGATCTTCGCCGAGACGGTGTTGAGGATGACGTCGAAGGACCCGGCCAGATCCTCGAACGTGGAGTCATCGGAGGTGGCGTGGTAGTGCGTCGCGCCGAGCTGCTTGAGGCCGTCTTCCTGCTTCTTCAGGCTCTGGCTCAGCACGGTGACCTCGGCACCCATCGCCGCGGCGACCTTCTTGCCCGGTCCGGCGCCCCACTGGTGCAGTGGTGAATACGTGGTGATCCCGGCGCACAGCAGCGGCGCGGCCTCGTCGAGGCCGATTCCTTCGGGGATCCGGCAAACGAAACGCTCCTTCACCACGACTTCGCGGCTGTAGCCGCCGTGGGTGACTCCGCGGCACCGAAAGTCCCGTCAGTCCTTGGTGAAGGCGTTCTTCACCTTCTCGGACGCGTCACCGACGGCGTCCTTGACCTTTTCGACGCCCTCCTTGATCCCGGCTTTGGCTTGGTCGGCCTTGCCTTCGTCGCGCAGCTGCTCGTTTCCGGTCAGCGCGCCGGTGGCTTCTTTCGCTTTGCCGCCGAGGTCGTCGGCCTTGGTGCCGATCTTGTCGCCCATCGACATGTTCGTCTCCTTCTCATAGTCGGTTCGCCCGTGAATCCGGGCGAAGCGCTTCTTCGACACCGTGGAGCCGGTGATCGTCACGCGCACTCCTGTGTGAGCGTCACCACTCGATCGGGTCGTGACGTTTCCGAATTCGCCGTGTCTTGGTGGTGAGAACAACGAAGTCCGGTCGGTAGCCGGAGGGACGAGAGGGAGAGACACGATGGCTGACACCGCAACGAAGGCCCCGGCTCGCAGCACTTCGGCAGAGGTCGTGAACGGTGCTGGAGGCGCGCTCGCCAGTGCGCAAGGCGTGACGACCATCGCCGACGTGGTGGTGCAGAAGGTCGCTGGCCTGGCCACCAGGGAGATTTCCGGGGTGTACGCCCTCGGCGGTGGCGCCGCCCGCGCGTTCTCGGCGCTGCGCGAGCGCATCCCGGGCGCGACCGCCTCGGCCGGGCAAGGCGTGTCGGTCGAGGTGGGGGAGAAGCAGACCGCGGTCGATCTGCAGATCGTGGTGGAGTACGGCGTTTCGATCGCCGACGTCACCCGGTCGGTCCGGTACAACGTCATCACCGCGGTCGAGCGCATGACCGGGCTCGAAGTGGTCGAGGTGAACATCAACGTCAGCGACCTCCACCTGCCCTCCGAAGAGGACGCTCCCACTGACAACTCCCGTGTCGAGTGACCACGCCCGAGACCGAGGCTGACCGGATCGCCGCCGCCGTGCTGGCGCTGCCCGACGTGGCGGGCCTGCACGGCGGCCGGTTCGGCGACATCGCCACCCTGGCCGCTCGCCGGCGGGTGACCGGGATCCGCGTGCGCGACGAGGACCTCACGATCGCGGTGAGCGTGCGATACCCGTTCTCCGCAACCGAGGTAGCGGCCTCCGTGCGCGCGGCGGTGGGCAGGCCAGAGCGCGCTGTGCACGTGTTCATCGCCGATCTGGTCGACGGGCCGGACCGGACAGCGGAAGAACCAGAAGAGGAGAAAATACCGTGAACGCCACGCAATGGGGGTTGCTCGCCGGCCTCGCGCTGGGTCTTGCCGCCGCTTTCGGCGGATTCGGAGCCTTCCTGATCGTCCTGGTGCTTGGTGCCCTCGGCTTGCTCGTCGGCCGGTTCCTCGACGGCAAGCTCGATCTGTCCCAGCTCACCGGCCGCGATCGGGGCTGAGCCGCGATGACCGCAACGACGCACACGCCCGCGGAAGAACGCGGCGAGCTGACGATCGCCGAGCAGGCCGTCCGCCGGCTCGCCGCCCACGCCGTGCTCGAAGTGGACGGCGTCGGCGGTGCGGCGGGACGAGTACTCGGCGTCAGCCTCGGCACCGAGCACCTCGATCGTACGGCCAAAGTGGACGCCGAGGTCAGGAACGGCACTGTGGACTTGAATGTCCGGCTCTCGCTGACGTACCCGGCTCCGGTCGCCGCCACCACCGAACGCGCCAGGGAACACCTCATCGACCGCGTCGGCGGACTGACCGGGATGCCGGTGCGACGGGTCGACATCACCGTGACCGCCCTGCACCCCAACGCCACCGCGGCAAGGAGGGTCGAATGAACCGTCGCCCACGCCGATCCCTGCCGGCGACCGTGACCGCGCTGATCTTGCTGGCCGCGTGCGTGCTCGTGGTCATCACGGTAGTGCAGCGGCTCACCGGCGACCAGCCATGGCTGGACTACCGGGCGATCGCCACGGCGGTGCACGCCACCCGATGGACCGACCTGACCACCGCGCTGGTGGCGGGAACAGCCGCGACCTTGGGGCTGGTTCTCTTGCTGGCGGCGATCCTGCCCGGCAAGAGAACCGTGCTGGCGCTGGCGGGCACTCCGGACTCCGGCGCCGCCCGCGCCGGCTACCGGTCCACGCTGCGAGCGGCAGCGGCGAACGTCGACGGCATCTCACGCGCCTCGGTCACTGTCGGTTCACGGCGCGTGAAAGTGCGCGCCAAGACCGCGCGTACGCAGCTGGACGGCCTGGCCGAAGCTGTCGCCGCCACGGTCGAGCAGCGGCTCGACCACGTCACGCCCGCCCGCAGGCCCACGGTCTCGGTCAAGGTCCGCACCACAAGGGAGTCGGCATGACCAGCCTCAACCGCCCAGCTCGGCTCAATCGCGTTCTCCTCGCCCTGACCGGGGTGCTGTTGCTCGCCGCCGGAGGATTCGGCCTCGGGATCCACTTCGGTCTCCTGGGGTTGCTGGACCCGGCGTCGCCGCTCGTACCGGGTACCGCCGAGCCACCGGCCTGGGTCTTCTACGTCGTCGCCGCGGGTGCGGTCGTGCTGGGCTTGCTGACCTTGCGGTGGCTACTGGCCCAGCTCGCCCGGCGGCCCCGAACACAGACCTGGAACTTCGAGTCGAGCCCCGCGCGCGGCCGGACCGAACTGCACGCCGACACCGCGGTCGCGCCCTTCACCGAGGAACTCCGCACTTACTCCGGGGTGCTCCAGGCCAAGTCCACGCTCACCGGATCCCGGCAACAGCCGGTGTTGGCGCTGGTGATCACCAGTGAACAAGAGGCCGACCTCGGGGAGATCCGTGAGCGAATCACCTCCGACGGCCTGCCGCGGCTGCGGCAAGCCCTGGACCTGGCGGACCTGCCGGTCACCATCGAGTTCCGGTTCAGCGCGCGCACTGGCTCGCGTGTCAGCTGAGGATCAGCGGCCGACGCCATCCGGCGGGTAGCAGCAGGCGAGCGGGTGGTGGACCCAGCGCTGGCCGTGGCCACGCTGGCGGCCGGCGAATCGCCGCTCACTGCCCGCGAACGCGACGTGCTCAACGCCGCCCGTTCCGGCGCCACCGTGGCCGAGATCGCGGCTCGCCTGTACCTCGCCGAGGGCACCGTCCGGAACTACCTGTCCGGGGCCACCACCAAAACCGGCGCCCGCAACCGGATGGAGGCTCTGCGAGTGGCCGATGAACGCGACTGGCTGTAAACCCCTCTTCTCCCCCGGCTACCTTTTCTATAGGCCGGGGCTCAGGCCGGATTCGCCACGGCGACACGCCTGCGGCATCCTGAGACCTCAGGAAGAAGCGACTTCCACACCAGCGGCATGGAGCTCCGGAGCGTACTCATCGTCGATCTCCACAGTCAGCTCGCCAATGTCGCACGTCAGCAGCGAACCAACCGCTTCGACGGTGATTCGGCCGCGGTTCCGGGAAACACGCGACCAGACTTGTGCAGGCTTATACTTACTCACCATCCCGACACGAAAGACGATGATCTCCGCAGGGCTGATCGCGAGTATCACATTCATCGCGGCTCGGCCGACGCCCGCCGACATGACCATCGTGCCCGGCAGCACGTGCTCAATGGTGGTGCCCGGCGCTAGCAGTTCCCGACATTGCTCGATCGTCTTGCTCGGCATAGCCATGCTGCGCACCTCCCTCACATGATCTTGCAGTGTAAAGGAGCTCTCCTCATTGTGCCTCCCTTCACGCACAAGACAGGCTCTGCGACTGGGAACAGCGCGAGCTACCCGAGGGCCCGCCAGCAGCGAGCAGTATCGCGCGGCGCGTTCTTCGGAAGTGCCTCGCAACGCGTCGACACCGGCGTCGAGTGCACGGAGAAAGCTGCCCAAGATTCGCCGGTATCCCACAAGTCCCATCGAGAGCCGCCCTCAATGACGGCGGTGACGGCGGCTTCTGGCCGCGGCGGGCGGCAGCTGCATCGGCCGGGCGAACGGGCGGCGGGCATCGTCCTGTTCGTGTGAGAGCTTTCCAGTTCAGCCTCGGCGCACAGCGCTCGATCAACCTCATTGACCGCCACCAGCATCGGATTTCTGTCCACTCCGGCCTCCGCCCGGGCGCGAGCGGTGACTGATCGCCCGCCACGCCCAGCGCCCGACCGCACCTGAGCTAGTGCACAGGCCCGGCCACTCGGCCCAGCAGGGCGGCGAGCCGGTCGAGTGGTGTGGCGTCGTCGGAGATCCTCCTCGCCGGGGCGAACGGGGAGCGATCGGGCGGGACGTCGGCGAGCTTGGCCCGGGTGAACTCCAGTTCCCGCTCGACGATCTCATCGTCGATCTCGAGTTCTTGGCCGGTCGCTCGGGCGAGGTCCCAGCCGTGGACGAGGTCTTCGACGGCGCGCAGGTGTAGCGCGGCGATGCCGGGCACGAGCCCGACGGGCACCTGGAACATCCGGTCGAGCACGCCTGGCTGGCCGAATGCGGCCAGGAGGTCTTTGGCGGCGTCCCGGTAGGCGGCCACCGGATCGGTGCCGAGCGCGTCGCGGGCCTTGGGGTCCAATGCGCCGGGTGCGACGGCCGCTTCGCCGCGCAGGATGCCGGCGAACAGGCGGTTGCCGATGACCATGTGGTTGACCAGTTCGCGGACGCTCCACTCCGGGCAGGGCGTGGTGCTGTCCCACTGGTCGTTCCGCACGGCTGCGACCAGGTCGCCGACCACGTCGAGCACGGTGGTGAGGTCGTCGGTGGGGGTGTGGGTGATGTTGTCGGTCATCTGCGGGTGTTCTCCGTTGGTGTCGGGGACCGCGCGGGTGTCGCGATCATTCTCCGGTTGAGACACCGTCGGCCCCGGAAACGGAACGGTCCCGGCGGCGCCGTGACAGGATGTCGCGGTGAGCCAGGACACGCTGGAGCGCGCCCGAAGCGGCGACGAGCAGGCGTTTCGCGAGCTCGTCGAACCGCACCGGCACGAGCTGCGCCTGCACTGCTACCGCATTCTCGGCTCGCTCTCCGATGCCGAGGACATGGTGCAGGAGACGTTGGTCGCCGCCTGGCGCGGCCTCGATGGCTTCGCGGGCCGGGCCTCGCTGCGGGCGTGGCTGTACCGCATCGCCACCAATCGCTGCCTCAACGCACTGCGCGCCGCCGGGCGCCGACGGCCGCCCGAGCCGAAGCCGGCGTTCGATCCGCCCGAACCCACCCGCCGCAGCGAGGTCACCTGGCTGCAGCCCTACCCGGACACGCTGCTGGACCAGATCGCCGACCGCACGCCGGGGCCCGAGGCCCGGTACCAGTTACGGGAAGCGGTCGAACTGGCCTTCATCGCCGGACTGCAACACCTTCCGCCCCGCCAAGCCGCCACGCTCGTGCTGCGCGACGTCCTCGGATATCCCGCCGGCGAAGTCGCGGCCATGCTCGGGACCAGCACGACCGCGATCAAAGGCACGCTGCAGCGCGCCCGCGCGCAACTGCGGCAACACCGGCCCGACCCCGAGCAGCTCACCCGCCCCGGCTCACCCCAGGAACAGAACCTGACCCAGCGCTTCGCCGAAGCGTTCACCAACGGTGACATCGACGGCATCATCACGCTGCTGACCGACGACGCCTGGCTGAACATGCCACCGGCACCCCACGAATACCAAGGACCAGCGGCGATCGCCGGCCTCCTCACCGTCTTCGGCGCCTGGCGCGGACACCGCCGGCTGCGGCTGGTCGCCACCCGCGCCAACACCCAACCCGCGTTCGGCTGCTACCTCACCGAGGTCGGCCAGACAGCCGAACACCCGGCCGGACTGCTCGTACTCACCCCGCGCGACGATCGGATCCACACCCTCACCTGGTTCCTCGGGGACAATCTGCCAAGCCTCTTCGGGCTGCCCACGACCGCGAACTGATCCGCGGAAAGCATGGGGCCGGCGTCGCCGGCGAACCGGACCAGTAGCGCAGCTGAAAGGTGGGGCACCGGCTGGTTGCCGGTGCCCCACCTTTTTGTTCGCCCTGCCTCAGAGCAGGGATGTCACCAGGTTGTGCCCGTGCCCGGTGGTGTGGGCGTGGCCGCCCGCGCCGCCGTCACCGGAGTTGCCGCCGCGGGTGTGGCTGACGTTGCCCGCTGCACCCGAGTCGCCGGTGGTGCCGGTGTCGCCCGAGTTCCCGGAGTTCACCGTGGTGTCCGCAGTGGAGTGTCCACTGTGGTGGCTCCGCTCGGAGCCCGGCGAGGTGACGGCCAGGTTGCCGCCGGTGTCGCCGGAATCGCCGGAGTTACCGGTGGTGCCGGACTTCGCGGTGTTGCCGCTGTCGGCGTTGCCACCGTTGCCGGAGTTGCCGCCGTTGCCGGCGACGGCTTCGGATTCGGTGTCACCGTCGGCACGGTGGTCGCCTCGGCCGGTCTGGCCCCAGTGGCGCTGGTGGCCGGATTCGGCAGTGTTGGCGCCGGTCGCGGTCGCGGCGGCGTTGCCGCCGTCGCCACCCTGACCGGAGTGACCGCCCTGGGTGTCGCTGACGTTCGTGGCGTCGCCGGTGCTGCCGGTGGAGCCGGTGTCACCGGAGTTGCCCGAACTCACCTCGGTGGTGCTGGTGTTCTGGGTGTGGAAGCGGCCGTCGTGGTGCCAGCCGCGGTTCTCACCCAGGTTGAGCACCAGGGCCGAGTTGTGCCCGGTCGACCCGGAAGCACCCGAGTCGCCGCTGCCACCGGTGGTGGCGGTGTTGTCGCTGGTGGCGTTCCCGGCATCGCCGGAGTCGCCGCCGTTGCCACCTTCGGCGGTCGCGGTGGTGTCACCACCACTCGTGGCGTCACCGCCCCGCCCGTGCCCGGTGGCCTGGTTCATGCCGTCGGCGATGGCCGCGGCATTCCCGCCGTCACCGGCGGCACCGGAGTTGCCGCCACGGGTGTTGCTGGCGTTGGTGGCGTCGCCGGAGTCACCGGTGGAGCCGGTGTTCCCGGAGTCGCCCGAATCCACGGTGGTGTGGCATTCGGCCAGTACGCACAGCCCGTAGGCCGAGTTGCCGCCGGTGGAACCGGAGTCACCGGAGTTACCGGAGTCGCCGCTGACAGCCTTGTTGCTGCTCTCAGCCGCACCCCCGTCACCGGAGTCGCCGCCATTGCCGGCGGTGGCGTCGGCCGAGGTGTCACCCGAGGAACGGGAGTCGCCCTTGCGGTGCGAGCCCTGCTCGGCGGAGTTGGCACCCGCACCGGTCGCCTGGGCATTGCCGCCGTCGCCGCCCTGGCCGGAATTTCCGCCCTGGGTGTCGCTGACGTTGGTGGCGTCGCCGGAGTCACCGGTGGAGCCGGTGTTCCCGGAGTCGCCCGAGCCCACGGTGGTGTGGCATTCGGCCAGTACGCACAGCCCGTAGGCCGAGTTGCCGCCGGTGGAACCGGAGTCACCGGAGTCACCGGAGTTGCCGGACTTGGCCGAGTTGTGGCTGGTGGCCTCGCCACCGTTGCCGGAGTTACCGCCGTCGCCGGCGTTCGCCCCGGAGGTGGTGTCACCGGAGACCGTGGACGTGATCGAGTTGAGCGCTCCGCCGAGGCCGAGTCCCGTGTCCTGGGAGTCGGCGCTGGCCGAGCCCACCCCGAGCAGGATGAACCCGCCCGTGATGGTCGCGGCCATCAGGCCGCGGCGCACATACCTGTGCATGCGCTTGTCCTTTCCGTTGCTTTACGAGTGGTCAGCGAGGAAAAGGACCTGCTCAACTCGGATGGTCGAGGTCGTCGTAGAACAACCACGACGGCGGCCACGAGCCACGTGGTGGCGAGTGCCAACCGGAATGCGTTTCCGGAGAATTCGCGCCCCACGCCGCGGTGGCCGGATCGTGCCGCGGTGACGAACCGCCTCCGGCCTGGGCCGAGGCCGGACTTCCCGGCACCGCCTGATCAGCGGGTACCGGGCCTTGCCGGCTGAAGCCGCCGGCAGCCTGCTGCGCCTTGTCCGCGGAACTCTGCTGCCGCAGCGCCGGGGCCGAGGTGTCGGCGGGCAGGATCACCGGTGGCGACACCGCCTCCGCTGGTTCAGCTACCGGCTCGGTGACCGGCTGTTCGACGGCCTGCTCCGGCGCCGGCAGGTCCTGACGGGCCTGCGCACGCGGACTTTCGCTGGTCACCGGCTGGGTGACCGGGTCAAGGCCCACCGCCGAGGTCACCGGCTCGGCCACGTCCACGACGGGCTTCACCACCGGCTTCACCGCGTCGAGCACCGGGCGCACCGGCTCGATCACCGGTTCCGCGGCGGTGGCGACGGGTTCGACGACCTCCGCCACCGGTTCGGCAACCGATCGCGTGACCGGCTCGACGGCGCTCACCAGCGGTTCCGCAGTCTCGGTCAAGGGCGACAACAAGCTGTCGTCCCGCTCGTCCGCGGATGCCGGGCCGGCCAGCAGCAAGCCCATGATCAACATTCCGAACACGGCGCCGCTTACTACCAGCAACCACCGCAGCACCGGCTCGAATCGAGGTTCCGCACTGGTCATCTGCATATTTCGGATTCACCTCCCTTCTGTCCGATCGGGAGCACCTAACGCGAGGAATTCGGCACCGTCACCCGATCGGTTGGGTGGTGAGGAAGAAAAATATCCGGCGGATTTTGATGTTTGCACCGTTTTTCACGGGGTACCAGACCAAGTTGGCCTTTCGGCCGACCACTCACGGTGACAAAATGCGTCGCCGCCACGCCATGAGTTGCGCGCAGCGGCGACGCTGTGGACTGGTTTCAGCAGGTTAGCCGGGCAGGAAGGGCGAGACGGCGTCCAGCACTTCCTGTTTCGTCTTCGGCTTCTCCAATGGCCCCTGGTAGACCCCGCCTTCGGCGGGCAGCCCGAGCAGGTTGCCCACCACAGCGGCGTGCCTGGCTTCGACGCCGAAAATTCCGGCCGCGGCCTGGAGAATCGTTTTGTCCTTGAGGAAGCCGGCCGCGCCCAGATAGGCCCCGACGCCGACGTTTTCGAAGACGTGGCTGGTCGTGAGGTAGGACTTCCGGTCACGGAAAGCGTCACCGAAGGCCACCGTCGGCTTCTCCACCGGAGTACCGCCGAGCTTGGTGATGGTGTCGGTCAGGAACTTCACGTGATAGGCCTCGTCACGTTCCACCTGCTTGAGGTAGACCTGCTCCAGCCCGTGCAACTGGACGTTGCGGTTGCCCTGCCGGTAGAACTCGGCCTCGAGGTACTCGAGCAGTAGTGCGTAGTTGAGCACTTCGAGGTCGTCGGCGAAGTCCCCCCGGGGAGGCCAGCGCCCAGCGGTTGCCGAGCGCGGTGGCCGCGGTGGTGGCGTTGACGTGCTCGGCCTGGCCTTTGACGAATTCGAGCCTGTTCATGGTCGCTGTCCTCATTTCCCGCTGTCGATGAACTTGCCGGCCTCGGCCAGGACCTCGTCCTTGTCCTTGTTCGCCTCGATCGGCCGCGGGAACGGGTTGCGGTAGTTCAGCCCGGCCAGGATCGCCGCGTGCCGGGACTCCACCCCGGCGATCGCGGCAGCGGCACCAAGAACATCGGCGGAATGGATCAGCGGGACCTGACCGTGATAGGCGGTAACGCCGAGTTCCTCGAACTTCGACGCCTGCCGCAGGAACGTGACCTGGGACAGGAACGTGGCTCGCGGGTACTTGAACTTCGGCTTGGGGACCGGGGTGCCGCCCATCATCGTGATCGCCTCGGTCACTCCCGCGACGTGCGCGACCTCGTGGTCGCGGATCGGGTTGACAAGTTCCAGCGTGCGGCCCCGCAGCAGACCGGCTTCCAGGCCGCGGGTGTAGAAGTCGGCCTCCAGGTACTCCAGCGTGAGTGCGTAGTTGAGGATGCCGATGTCGCTGGCGTCTTTCTGCGTGCCGTTGCCGGCAGCCGGAGCCGGTGCGGCCAGCGCGGTGGCGGCACCGAGTCCGCCGCCGACCGCCAGGGTGGCGCCGACGCCGACCAAACCGGCCCAGCGCAGGAAGTCGCGCCGGTCGGATCCGGCGGCGAACTCGATCACCGGTTCGCCGTCGAACAGTTCTTCTTTCGCGCCCATGGCGCGATCACCTCATCTCGTCGGGTGCGTTACCTCCAGCCCGCCCTCAGGCAATGGCGGGTGGCTGGCGCCCCGAAGGTTCGTCCCCCAGGAGGAAGGCACGCGGCAGGCGACGGCCGTTCGGACCGTCGCCGCGCGATCACTGGCGCGTGGGGCCTGTGCGGGCACTCCCTCGAACACCTCCGGACATCGAGACCGGCTTTCGGGGGATTCGGGACCGCTGGCCACCCGGGTTGGTCGATCACCGGCGAGTTCACGTATGCACTCGTTCGTGCAGGTGAGAGCGTGTGCGGAAGCCTCGCGATCGCGGGCTCGGCGCGCCACAACGGCTGCTCAGAATCGTGAGGTGAGCACCACCTGGTCGTCGGCGTCGATTACCTGGAAACCGGTGGCGTTGGTGCGCAGGATGGAGCTGTTGAGGTTGCAGCGCATTTCCGCGGGCCCGGTGCCGATGAATTCGCCGGCGGGGACGCGCTGGTCGCCGGGTCCTGTGATCATTACGCGGTAGGTGCGGCCGGGTTCGAATCCGCTGCCGGTGAGTTTGATCTCGACTCCCCAGGTGTGCGGGACGAGTTGCGCGGCGGCCTGGATCGGTTGCCCGGTGGCCTGCACGGTGACGTTCTCCAGCGGCACGGCGGGCGGGTCGGGGTGCAGTTGCCAGCCGAGGGCGATGCCGAGTACCGCGGCCGCGGCTGCCGAGGTGACGGGCAGGGCCCACACCGGTGCGCGGCGTCGTCGTTCGGCGCGAACGCGGGCGAGTACGGCGTCGGCGAGTTCCGGCGGGGGAGCGGGTGCGGGTGCGCCGAACTGGTCGGGGTCCGCTGTGGACAGTCGCTGGGCGACGGTGCTCAGTGCGGTCAGTTCGTCGCGGCAGGGTGCGCAGCCGGCGAGGTGGGCGTCGATCTGCTCGCGTTCGGGGTCGGTGAGCTGGCCCGATAGGTAGGCGCCCAGTGCTTCGCGCAGTGCGCGGTGGGTGTCCTCGATCACGGCTCAACTCCCATCTCTTCCATCACGACCCGCAGCGACTTGAGGCCGTAGAACAGTCTGCTGCGCAGGGTGCCGGGCGGGATCCCTTGCTCGGCGGCCACTTCCGGATACGGTCGCCCGCGCAGGTAGGTTTCCACCAGCGCGACGCGGTGTTCCGGGCTGATGCGCCGCAGCGCTTCCTCGACCACCCAGGCGTTCATCCTGTCCTCGTCGAAGCCCGGTTCCAACTCGGTGCGCGCGGTCGCGGCGTCGCGGGTCGTGCGGGCGGTGCGGCGGCGGATCTCGTCGATCACCACGTGCCGGGCGATCGCGAACAGCCATCCTCGCAGGCTGCCCGCCGCCGCGTCGAAGCGTTCGGAGGATCGCCAGGCCCGCAGGAACACCTCCTGCACCACGTCCTGCGCGGCGCCGTCGTCGTGCAGCTGTCGCAGCGCGAACCGGTACAGCTCGGCGCCGTGGGCCTGGTAGGCGTCGCGCAGCGACTGCTCGTCGGCGAGCCCGGGTTCCGGGCGGGCCCGGCGCCCGCCCGCGAATCTGCCCATCGAAGACCCCTTCCGCTGCCGTCGCGGTGTATTCGGAGCCGATGGCCGCCGCGTTCAGTCCGGGTGAATTCCGTTCGCGGTTGAACGCGAACGGGCCGGCGGCCGAACCCCGGAGGCACCGACCACCAGCAGTCGAGAGGGAGACTCGTGATGCGCAAGACAACCGCCGCTGTCGCGGCCGTGGCCGCGATCCTGGCCACCGGGTTCGGTACCGCCACCGCGTCGGCCACCGGATCGGGCACGACCGGGCCGGGGCTGCTCGTGCTCGGCGAAAGCGGGCTGCTGACCCGGCACGATGCCAAGAACCCGCTGTTGATCAAGCACAAGGTCCAGGTCAAGGGGCTGGCCAAGCACGACCGCCTGATCGGCATCGACGTGCGCCCGGCCAACGGCGTGGTCTACGCGCTGGGCGCCTCGGGCCAGCTCTACACCGTGGACGCGCGATCCGGGAAGGCGACCGGGATCGGCACCCCGGTGCCGCTCGCGGGCAAGGCGGCCGGGTTCGACTTCAACCCCACCGTCGACCGGATCCGGCTGGTCACCGACACCGGGCAGAACCTGCGACTGCACCCGGACACCGGCGCGGTCGCCGCCACCGACGGCGCGCTCGCCTACGCCCCGGGCGACCGGCACGCCGGCGCGCGGCCGCAGGTCGCCGCCTCCGGCTACACCAACAGCGTGGCCGGGGCCACCACCACCGCGCTGTACGGCGTGGACTCGGCCAAGGACACCCTGGTCCTGCAAGGAACCGCGCCCGGTGTCACACCGCCGGTCTCCCCGAACACCGGCCAGCTGTTCACCGTCGGGCGGCTCGGGGTGAACGTCACCTCGGTCAACGGCTTCGACATCGGCGCCGGGAACCAGGCCGTCGCCGCGGTCCGCCTCGGTGGCCTGGTGCCCGCGCTGGTGAGGATCGATCTCGGCTCCGGGCACGCGAAGGTCGTCTCGCCGCTGCTGACCAAACCGGTTGGCGTCGCCTTCCTCGGCTGAGCCCGCTGGGCCGGGCGTGCGGTGTGGACCAATCCGGTTCCCTTTCGGTGGCGAATGACCAGCGAAGACACCGACCGCCCGGCCTCGGTGGTGACGAGCGGAGGCAGTGCGTGGACAAGCGGGTGCCGGTGACGACAGCTGAGCCAGGGGAGGCAGCGCCTGGGCCGGAGGAGTTGCTGCGGCGGGTGGCCGGTGGTGACGAGGCGGCTTTCGAGGCGCTCTACGACGTGATCGCCGGGCCGGTGATGGGCGTGGTGGTCCGGGTGCTGCGGGATCGTGCGCAGGCCGAGGAGGTCACCCAGGAGGTGCTGCTGGAGGTGTGGCGCCAAGCCGCGCGGTACGAGGAGGACCGGGCGGCGGCACTGTCGTGGGTTCTGATGATCGCCCACCGGCGCGCGGTGGACCGGGTGCGGTCGCACCAGGCCGCACTCGACCGGGACGACCGGGCCGGGCGGATGGACGTGCGGCGGCCGTTCGACCAGGTCAGCGAAGCGACCTTCGCCAACGTCGACCAGCGGCGGGTGCGCCGGTGCCTGGGCGCGCTGACCGACCTGCAACGCGAATCCATCGTGCTCGCCTACTACAACGGCTACACCTACCGCGAGGTCGGTGTGGTGCTGAAGACCCCACCGGGAACGGTGAAAACCCGCATCAGGGATGGACTGATCCGGCTGCGAGACTGCTTGGGAGTGACGTCATGACCGCCGATCTGCACACGATGACCGGCGCCTACGCGCTCAACGCGTTGTCGGCGTTCGAAAGCGCCGCGTTCGAACGCCACCTCCTCGACTGCGCGGCCTGCTCGATGGAGGTCCGCGAACTGCGGGCCACCGCCGCCCGGCTGGGCGCCGCGACGGCCGTGGAGCCCACCGCCGAGTTGAAGGCAGCGGTGCTCGCGCACATCCGCGGCGTCCGCCAGTCGCCCCCGCGGGTTCCCGCCGCGGAAGTGGCCGGGACGCGGAAGAAGCGCGGCACCGTGCTGGCACTGCTGGGCGCCGCCGCGGCGGCGGTGGCCGCACTGTCACTGGGGATCGACATCGGCCGCGAGGAAGTGCCGCAGGTGGGTATCGCCCAGCCGCAGTTCGACCCGGCGGGAATGGTGCTGAGCGCGCCGGACGCGGCGACCCTGCGCGATCCGGAGGACGAAGGCGGCACGACCGTGGTGCTTTCCCGCAGCCAGGGCAAGGCCGTTGTGCTGCCCGCGAACCTGCCGCCGCTGGACGGTTCGCGGGTGTACCAGGTGTGGTTGATCGGATCGGCGGGCCCGCACTCGGCCGGCTTGCTCCAGCCTGACGTACGGCAGCACATGCCGCCGGTCGTGACGGATCTGCCGACGGGCACGGACCGGGTCGGTATCACCGCCGAACCGGCGGGTGGTTCGCCGGAGCCGACAACACCCGCGGTCACGATGATTTCCTTGTCCTGACAGGGTCATCACATCGAGTGACCCATCCGCCGGAGGCCCCGGTGCCGAAGTACCGGTATGAACGCCTCGAAGCACTCGTCCGCCGACGCCGCCACACCTCGGCTAGGCGTGGTACGGGCGGCTCTGCTCGGGGTGCTGGCACTGGCCGCCGCATTGGCGGCCGGGCACCTGGTGGCGGCGTTTATCAGCATCAACGCCTCGCCGTACCTGGCGGTGGGCAACGGCGCGATCGACCTGACCCCGGTGGAGCTGAAGGACTACGCCGTCCGCACCTTCGGCACCTACGACAAGCTGGTGCTGTTGCTGGGCATGGCCGTGGTGATGGTGGTCCTGGCGGCGCTGGCCGGGATCCTCTCGCGCCGCACCCCAGTGCCCGGCGCGGTCGCGATCATCCTTTTCGGACTTGTCGGAACGGTCGCGGTCTACCAGCGGCCCGACCTGAGCGGCGTCGCGCTGCTCGCGCCGGTGGCCAGCCTGCTGGCCGGAACCGGGATCTTCCTGTGGCTCCACCGAATGGCCCTGGCTTCCGGGGAGGAGCACGCCGAAAGCGGGGCCACTTCGCGCCGGAGCTTCCTGGTCGCCGGAGCGGGTGTGGTGGTCGGTGCGGGAGTGGCGGGTGCGGGCGGGCAACTACTGGCCGGGGCCCGTGACGCCGCCTCTTCCCGAGCCGCGGTCGGACAGCTGGTTCCCGCCCGCACAGCACCCGCGATCCCGGCTGACGCCGACTTCGCGAAGCTGGGGACCCCGACCTTCTTGACTCCCAACAAGGATTTCTACCGGGTGGACACGGCGCTGTCGGTGCCGCAGGTGCGCACCGAGGACTGGAGTCTGCGCATCCACGGCATGGTGGACAACGAGCGGACCTACAGCTTCGCCGACATCCGCGACCGTCCGCTGGTCGAACGCACGATCACCATGACGTGTGTGTCCAATGAGGTCGGTGGCACCTATGTGTCCACGGCCAACTTCGTCGGCGTGGACCTGGCGGACCTGCTGACCGAGGCCGGGGTGCGGCCGGGTGCCGAGCAGTTGTTCTCGACCAGTGTGGACGGCTGGACTGCCGGTACCCCCGTGGCCGCGGCGCTAGACCGGGGGCGCGGTGCGATGCTGGCGATCGGGATGAACGGTGAGCCGCTGCCGGTGGAGCACGGTTTTCCGGCCCGGATGGTGGTGCCCGGTCTTTACGGTTATGTTTCGGCCACCAAATGGGTGGTCGATCTGGAGATCACCACCTGGGCGGCTCGCCGTGCCTATTGGCTCGAGCGCAGCTGGGCGGAGCAGGCGCCGATCAAAACGCAGTCCAGGATCGATTTCCCGAAGGGGTTCGAAACGCTGCCCGCGGGCAAGGTCCGCGTCGGCGGCGTCGCCTGGGCGCAGCACACCGGGATCGCCAAGGTCGAGGTGCGCATCAGCCGCGGTGCCTGGCAGGAAGCGACCCTGACCAGGGAAGTCAACCCGGACACCTGGCGGATGTGGTGGCACGAGTTCGACGTGCCGCCCGGCAGTCACCAGGTCATCTGCCGGGCCACCGACAAATCCGGCTACACCCAGACCGACCAGCGCATGGGCACCGTTCCCGACGGCGCAACGGGCTGGCACGTCATCAACTTCACCGCCCGCTGAGAAATATTTCCGCACCACACCAAACCGGAGTCCTGGCGACTCCGAATCACCACCAGAAAACAGGCCGGAGCAGGGCCTGTGTAATCCAATGGAGTGATTTTCGTGAACAAGCTTCGCATTGCCGGAATCGGCATCACCGCCGTGGCCGCCCTCTCGCTGGCCGCCTGCGACAGCGGCGACACCGCGTCCTCCGGGAGCACCGGAACCCCGGCTCCGGCGCCGTCGAGCGAGATGGCGCCGCCGATGTCCAGCCCCACCGCTGGTGCGGGTGAAGGTGTGACGACCAACGCCGATGTGTTCGGCCCGGCGTGTTCGCAGCTGCCGCAGGGCAGTGAGCCCGGTTCGCTGGACTCGATGGGTCCGCAGCCGGTGGCCAGCGCCGCTTCGACCAACCCGTTGCTGACCAAGCTGGTGGCCGCGGTCAAGGCCACCAACCTGGTGGACACGCTGAACAGCCAGGAGGCGATCACCGTGTTCGCTCCGGCCGACCCGGCCTTCGCCGAGCTGGGTGACGCGAAGTTCAACGAGCTGGCCGGTAAGCCGGACGAGCTGGCGCCGATCCTGCAGTACCACGTCGTGCCGAAGCGCTATGACGCCAAGGGCTTGGAGGCCGCGGGTGGTTCGCTGGAGAGCCTGAACACCGCGGGTGGTCCGCTGAAGATCGAGGGCAGCGGCGAGAACATGACGGTGAACGGCGCGAAGGTGCTGTGCGGCAACATCCCCACCAAGAACGCCACCGTCTTCGTCATCGACAAGGTGATGATGCCGGGCACCAACAAGTAACCCGCCCGAACCAGCTGCGGCGGCAACCTCCACCCCCGTGTTGCCGCCGCAGCGTCCTGACCGGGTGCCCCGAGCAGGCGGGGTGGGCACCCGGAAGCCGCCGCTGTGGCCGCCCATCACTCCGCGACCACAGCGGCGGCGCCACCAATCCGCTCCCGCCGCGGTATCGAACTTCCAGTACCGGCGTGGCTCCACCCCGCCTGCATGATCGGCCGTCGCCGGCCCGCCCAGGGATCACCCCGGTCCCGGGCCGAAAGGAGATCGTCAGGTGTTTGGCAAGCGATATGCGGCGTCGATGATCAACCGGAGCGCGGAGAACGAGCAGGACCGGCGGCGGTTCCTGCACGCCGCGGGCATGACCGGGCTGGGGGTGGTCGGCGCGGGGGCCCTGAACGGGCTCGTGACGCCCGCGGCCGCCGCCGCACCGGCCCAGCAGGCGGGTCGGCAGGCACCGGGAGCCGAGGTGAGTGACGCCGCGGTGCTGAACTTCGCGCTCAACCTGGAATACCTGGAAGCCGAGTTCTACCTCTACGCCACCACCGGCAAGGGCCTGCCGGACTCACTCGTCGGCGGCACCGGCACCCCCGGTGGGGTCACCGGCGGGAAAGCCGTGCGGTTCAAGACAAAAGCGGCCCGCCAGTACGCGCAGGAGATCGCCGGGGACGAGAAGGCACACGTGGCTTTCCTGCGCACCGCACTGGGTTCGGCCGCGGTGAGTCGTCCGGCGATCGATCTGCAGAGCAGCTTCACCGCGGCCGCGCAGGCCGCGGGCCTGGTGAAGCCGGGCAAGCCGTTCGACCCGTTCGGCTGCGAGGAGAACTTCCTGCTCGCCGCCTTCCTGTTCGAAGACGTCGGCGTCACCGCCTACAAGGGCGCCGCGCCGCTGATCACGAACAAGACCTACCTGGAGGCCGCGGCGGGGATTCTGGCCGTCGAGGCTTACCACGCCGCGAACATCCGCACCGCGCTCTACGAACACCGCGGCGGACTGCTCGACCTCGGTCTGCTCGGCCGCGATCTGAAGGAGGCCGCGGGCAAGCTGTCCAACGCCCGGGACAGCCTCGACGGGGCCACCGATCTCGACCAGGGTGTGGTCGATGGCAAGGGACAGGCCAACATCGTGCCCGCCGACGCGAACGGAGTCGCGTTCTCCCGCTCGCCAGGCCAGGTGCTCAACATCGTCTACCTGACCAACAAGGCCGCCACTTCGGGCGGCTTCTTCCCGAAGGGCGTCAACGGCGAGGTCAACACCAGCGCCGCCAACTGACCCTGCCGCCCGGCTCCACAGTGGACAGCAATCGGCGTGAGCAGCTCCGGCGGGCCATCATCGGCCTGCCGGAGTCCGGTCTGCTGTGGAGCCGGGCGAATTCGGTGTGCGCGGTGCTGGTCGGCGAACTCGGCCTCGACGCCGCGGCGCTGTCGCTCTTCCTCGACTCCCGGATCCGGGAACCCATCGTGGCGACCAGTGACTGGGCCTGGGGCCTGACCGAGCTGGAATACGGGATGGGCGACGGGCCTGCCATGGCGGCCTTCACCGATGAACGTGCCATCTACGTTCCCGATCTGGCCGCCGTGCGCTGGCACTGGCCTGGTTACGTCACTTTCGCCTGCGCCGAGCACCTCGCCGCGCAGTTCTGCTGGCCGATCGTCTGCGGTGACGAACCGGTCGCCGTGCTCAGCGGTTACCGGCGAACCACCGGCCCGCTGAGCATCCGGCGGCAGCTGGATTCGACCATCCTCGTCGAGTTGCTGGCCGACGCACTCGAAGACCCGGGCACCGGCCTGCCTGCCGCCGTCACCGCCGTCGAACGCGGCGAACTCAAACACTACTCGACCGTGGCACTCGCGATCAGCCAGATCGCCGGACAGCACGACCTCAGCGCCGAAGACGCGTTCGCGCTCCTGCGCGCACATGCCTTCGGCCAGGGCCGCGGCGTGCGGGACCTGGCCGAAGGCATCGTGCACGATCGACTGGAGATCGACCTCGCCTAGAAGTCGACGTCGTTGCCGCTGAGCACGCCGCCGACGTCGATGGTGCCCAGGTCACCGGCGACCTGGCCGATGTTGCCGAGTTCGCTGACCTGGCCGACGTTGAGGTCGCCGACGGTGTCGGTGACCGCGGCCGGGCCGGTCTCCACGACGTCGGAGATGCCGAGGTCGCCGGTCTGCAGCGAGTTGGTCAGGTCACCGGCGGAGGCGGTCAGGTCGCCGACCGAGGTCAGGCCCGCGGTGACGTCGTCGAGGCCGTCCAGCCCGTTGAGGCCACCGGTGATGCCGTCGACGCCGGTCAGGTCGCCGGTGATGCCGTCGAGGTCGCTGATGCCACCGATGCCGAGGTCGCCGTTGCCGATGTTCTCGGTCACGCCGCTCACCGCGCCGGTCACGTCGCCGCCGCTGATCGCCGAGTCGAGGCTCTGCGCCAGGTCGTTGACCGGGGAGAAGCCGCCGCCGTCGCCGAGGGACAGGCCCTGGCTGAGGGAGTCGATCCCCTGGGCCTGCGTGGAGTCGAGCACCAGCGGGAGGATCTCCTGGATGTCGCCCGGGGTGATGTCGCCGAGGCCCGCGTCGTTGAGCACGTCCTGGGGCGCCGCGTCGAAGGCCGACTGGGCGTCGGGGTTGTTGAGCAGGTTGAGGGCGAAGTCGTACAGGTTCTGGTCGGGCAAGGAACTTCTCCTGTTCGGGGGATCGGGGTTCGAAGATCAAGCTAGGCGTGGGCTCGCCCCGGCCACATCGGTGCTCACTCCCAGTTGTCCCGATGCCGCCATCCGGGGAGGAGTCCTCGACCCCCCTAGGGCGATGGGGGTTGCGTTCCGTGAGGTTTTCACCGAATCGGGCGAACCGGGCCGCCCGTGGCTCCGAATTCCGGGGGCAAGGAAGCGGACGGACAGGTGGAGGCGCACAGCATGCGATGTGAGGTCGGGCAGGCGGTCACCGGCCGCGCGGTGGACCGCCTGGTGGAGCAGGTGCGCACGACCCCGAAGGCGGTCGTGCGGGCCGTGGTCTCCGCTCCGGGTGGCTACGGCAAGTCGACGCTCATCGCGGAGGTCTCCGCCGCCTACACCGCCGCCGGATTCGAGGTGCTCGACGCGGTCGCTCTGACCACACGCGATCTGGGGGACCGGCACGGCAGCGCGGTGGTGATCGACGACGCGCACCTGCTCGGCGACCACCAGCTGAACCGGCTACGGGAAGTCGTGCGGTCGGGCTATCCGCGGGTGGTGCTCACCCAGCGCCCGGCCCCGCGCCCGGCGGCCCTGCGCGCGCTGGCCACCGAGATCGGTGAGGTGGTGCCACTGGGCCCGCTCACCACGGCGCAGACCGGCGTACTGGCCGCCGCGCACGGCACGGAACTCGGTGACGACCGGATCGAGCGGCTGCACCGCCACACCGGCGGGGTGCCGCGGTTCGTCGCGCGTATCGCCGGTCTCGACGGGCTCGACGGCTTCCGCTCGGACCTCGCCCTGCTACCCGATGACGTCCTGCGCTACCTGATCGCCGCGGAAGCGGGCGCCACTGCGGACACCGATCTGCTCGACGCGCTGTTCGGGCCCGGGCGGGCGGCGGTGGTCGAGCTGGCCAGGGCGTCCGGGCTGCTCGGGCACGACGGCAGGCTGGTCCCGGTCGCCGCGGACGCGATCCGGCGGCTCTGCCCGGCACCGCGCCGGGTCGAGGTGCTGCACCGGATGGCCGAGATCCAACTGCGTTCGGGACAGCCCGTCGAAGACCTCGCGGGCAGGTTTCTCGCGGTCGAGATCACCGGTCCCACCGCCGCCGAGGTATTCGTCCGAGCTGCCGAGGAAACCGCCGTGCCCCGGTTGTCCGCCGAGTTCTTCGCCGCGGCGGCCGCCGCCGGGCCGCGGTCGGCGGACCTGGTCGCGAACTGGGCGCGTGCCGCCGCGCTGGCCGGCGACCTCGACACCGCACTGCGCCTGAGCGACGAACTGCTCTCCAGCGCCCACCGGGAAAGCCAGGCCGAAGGCGCGTTGATCGCGGGCTTGGTTCTCGGCCGGCGAGGAGAGCTGGTGCGCAGCGCCGAGCTGTTCCGGTTCGCGGGTGTGCCCGCGGCGGCGAACTTCGCGGTCGTCGCGGAAACTGCGGTGGGCAGACGCGCGACGGGGCCACCAGCACCGGCGCTCGTCCCCACCCTGTCCACGGCCATCGCCGAGCGCCTGGGCACCGGACTGGCCGAGTCCATTTCGGACACTCCGGCGCGAGCCCTGCCCACGCTGTTCGGCGCCGCCGATCTGGTGCGCCCGAAGAACCCGGCGGCACTGCTGCCGGACTCGCCCGCCGCGCTCGCGGGTATCGCGGCCATGCACTGGGGCGAACTCGGTCCCGCCGAAGCCATTCTCGAAACCGCCGCGGCGGGCGAATCTTTCGCCGCGCGGCATCACCTGTTGCTGGCCTGGGTTTCCCTGCTTCGCGGTGATCTCCCGGCTGCGGCCCAGCGGGCCCGGCAGGCTGGTGCCGGGCTGGACAACCGCGAGGAACTGTTCGCTGCCGCACTCGAACTGGGCATCGCCCGCCGTTCCAGCAACCTGCCCGCGTTACGACGGGCGTGGAGCCGGGCTTACCCGGCGTTGCTGCGCAATCCGGTGAACCTGTTCCTGTTGCTGCCGCTGAACGAGATCGCCATCGCCGCGGCCCGGCTCGGCGAGCGGTCCTCGTTCGCGCTGACCACCGAGCAGATCACCACCACCCTGGCGGCGCTGGGAAACCCGCCGCTGTGGGCCACGGCGACGGCGTGGAGCAGGTTCTACGCCGCGATCGTCACCGACGACGCCGACGCTGCCCGCGCCGAGCTGTCCACTTTGGAGTCGGTGGCTGGCGCCGGCCGCTATCCGGCCGCGCTCGCCGAGGCTGGCGGCGCCTGGCTGTCCGTGCTCGCCGGGCAACCCGACGCCGACCGGGTCACCGCGGCTGCGTCCGGCTTGCGGGACCTGGGTTTCGTCTGGGACGCCGCGCGGCTGGCCGGCCAGGCGGCGATCCGCACCAGCGACCGCCAGGCGATGACCCGGCTGCTGGAAACGGCCCGCCAGTTCCAGGGCCGCAGCCGCGAGGACGCGGCGGGCACCACTTCGGTGACCACCCCGGAGGTGGAACTCAGCCGCCGCGAACGGCAGGTCGCCGAACTCGTCGTGGAAGGCCTGACCTACAAGCAGGTCGGGGCACAGCTCTACATCTCCGGCAAAACCGTCGAACACCACATGGCCCGGATCCGGAGTAAAACCGGCATCACCGACCGCGGGGAACTACTCGGTACCCTGCGCTCCCTGATCACCGGAAATTGATTCCGCCTCGCTCTCTCGCAGGCCGGGTTCGCCGATGGCCGCTGACGCGGCCTAGTGCGGTGTGGCGCACCCAGGCGCTGGACAGTGCTCGCCGCCAAGCTCGGCGTCTACGCGATGGCGGGCCTGACCTACGGCCTGATCACGGTTACTGTCTCCGGCTCCGGGACAGCACTGGCCGCTCCGCCCGCCCTAACCGCACCCGCACACCCCGCCCCAACGGCACCCGACCCGCCATCACAACCTCCGATCACAACCGGTGTTGCAACGACCCCATGAACCCAAGTGGCTTTCGGGATCCTGCGTCCCGAAAGCCACGTTCGTGACATCGGGCCGGGCCCAGTTGCGCCGAGCCCGAGCCCGTTCCCGAACTCGCGCCGACCACCGTCACCACCACCAGCGGACAGGTAGCGGGCCGCGCGGACGCGACCACCCGGCAGTTCCAGGGAATCCGCTACGCGCAGGCCCCATTCGGGCCGCGCCGCTGGACGCTGCCCGAAAAGCCCGCGCCGTGGGAAGGGGACACGCAGGCCACCGCGCCCGGATCCCGCTGCCCCCAGAGCACAGCCTCGGCCCCGCCCGGCGCACCGATCGACGAGGACTGCCTCTTCCTCGACGTGACCACCCCGAGCGAGGTCGCCCCCGGCGAACGCCTGCCGGTCGTGGTGTGGTGGCACGGCGCGGGTTTCACCACCGGCAGCGGTTCGGACTACGACGCCCGCCGCCTCGCCGAACGCGGCCGGGTCATGGTGGTCTCCATCAACTACCGCCTCGGCGCGCTCGGCAACTTCGGCCTCCCCGGCCTGGCCGGATCGGGCAACTTCGGCTTCGCCGACCAGGTGGCGTTCCTGCACTGGGTGCAGGAGAACGCCGCCGCCTTCGCCGGTGATCCGGACAACGTCACCGTCGCCGGGCAGTCCGCCGGCGAGCACCGCACCACCGGGCTGGACACTTCGGTGCCTCAGGCAGGCGGTTTGGCTAGAGGCGGTGCGACAGGTGACGTATATGCGATGGCGTGATTCGACATTTTCCTATAGGTGGCGGTCGCGGTGAGCGGTGACACTGGTGCATCAACCCGGGGTCCGGCAACTGTTCCCCAAGCGTGCACCTCCCGTTCCCCGCACGGGTAGCGCTGTGCCACACCCCGTCGAAAGGCTCGCTCACCCATCCGGAGACATCCATGTCGGTATCTGCGCTCACCGTCGAGAACGGACCGAAATCCGGGGCATCCGCCACCGCCGTGCTGGGCTTGGTCATCCTGGTCTACACCGTGCTGGAGTCGATGCTGGTTCCGGCACTGCCCCTGATCCAGGACGGGGTCGGCGCCTCCGCCTCGTCGATCACCTGGGTCTTCACCGGTTTGCTCCTGTCAGGCACGGTGGCGACCCCGCTGGTCGGACGGCTGGCCGACATCTACGACAAGAAGGCGGTCTTCCTCGTCGTACTGGGGATCGTCGCGGTGGGCACGCTCCTCGGCGCGGTGGCCACGTCGATCGTCGTGCTCGCGATCGGTCAGGTGCTCCAGGGCGCCGGGCTCGGACTCGTTCCCCTGTCGCTCGGCATTCTGCGGGACACCCAGCCGGCCGCGCGGGCCAGGATCGGCAACGGCCTGGTGGTCGGCATGTCGGGACTGGGTTCGGTCATCGGCTTGTTGCTGGCCGGCCCGCTCCTGACCGCACTGCCCTACAACTGGCTCTACTGGCTCCCGCTGGCCGCCCTGGTCCTGCTCGGTGCCGCGGCGGTGCCGGTACTTCCGGCCGCCCGGCCGCCCACTGGCGACGTCCGGGTCGACTGGGTGGGCGCGGCTTTGCTGAGCGGTGGTCTGCTCGCGGTGCTCATCGGTCTCACCCAGTCCCCGTCGTGGGGATGGTGGTCGGCGGAGTTCCTCTCGCTCGGCGCTGCGGGCCTGACGCTGCTGGCCGTGTTCGTGGTGGTCGAGTTGAAGGTCCGGCAGCCACTGATCGATCTTCGCTCCGGTGGCCGGTCGGTGATCATCACCTGCGTCGTCGCGTTCGCCGTCGGCTGGGCGACGTACGCGGTCTTCCTCTCACTCCCGACGATCGTCGCCGCGCCTCCCTCGACCGGGTACGGGCTCGGCGACACGCCGAGCACGGCTGGGCTGCTGCTGATCCCGCTGGGCGTGGTCGCCGCCGCGTCGGCGCCACTGGCCGGGCTGCTGGAACGCGTGCTCGGCGCCAAGATGGTGCTGGTGCTGTCCTGCCTGCCGATCGTCGCTTCCGCCGCGGTCCTCTTCCTGGCCCGCCACGAGGGCGTCGTGCTGGCGTTCGCGTCCGGGCTTGCCGGGCTCGGCATCGGCATCGGCCTGACCCAGGCGATGAACATCGTGTCGTCGGCGGTGCCCGCTGAGCGGATGGCCAGCGCGAGCGGCCTGCTGCTGGTCGTGCGCTCGATCGGCGCGACGGTGGGCGTGCAGGTGTCGGGCAGCGTCCTGGCGAGCGACCCCGTTCCGGGGACGGCCTTGCCCACCTGGTCGTCCTTCAGCGCGGTCTTCCTCATGGCGACCGTGGTCGGCGTCGGGGCGGTCATCGCCGGCGCCGCGCTTCCCGGTCGAACTGCCCGCTTCGAATGAGTAAAGGAAAGAACACATGCCTCAGTTGCTGACCGGTGCGACCATCATCGATGGCGTTGCCGACAAGGGAATCGACGGCCAGGCCATCCTGATCGACGAGGGCCGGATCGTGGCGATCGGCCGACCGGAGGAGATCTCCGCGGACGCCGAAACCGTGGACTTCAGCGGGAAGTACGTCATTCCAGGGCTGATGAACGCCAACGTGCACCTGCTGATGAGCGTTTTCCTCGAAACCCTCGTCCGCTATGAGGACCGGTACGAGGACCTGATCATCGAGGCCGCGCAAGTCGCGCTGAAGAGCGGAATGACCACGGTGTTCGACACCTGGGGGCCGCGTCGTGTGCTCATGTCCGTTCGCGACCGGATCGACCGGGGTGAGGTCGTGGGCAGCCGCATTCGCTGTGCCGGCAACATCATCGGGTTCGACGGTCCGTTCTCCGGGGATTTCGACGGACGGATCAGCGGGGTCGGCAGCTCCTACTTCGTCGACCGGGTCAACGCGACGTGGGTGGAGAACACCGGCCGGCACCTGATGTGGCTGACGCCCGAGGCCGTCGGCGAGGAGGTGCGGGAGTACATCGGGCGTGGCATCGACTTCGTCAAGTTCGCGTCGAACGAGCACGGCGCGACCGCGGCCGGTGCCTTCCTGCAGTTCTCGGGGCGCACCCAGCGGGCCATTGTGGAAGAAGCCCACCGTGCTGGGGTGACCGCGCAGGCGCACACCTCGTCGGTCGAGGGGCTGCGGCTCTCACTCGAAGCGGGCTGCGATCTGATCCAGCACTGCAACGTCACCGGGCCGACCGAGATTCCCAAGGAGACGCTCGAGTCGTTCGCCGAGCGGAACTGCGGCGCCGTCCTCTTCCCGTTGACCGACAACGGTCTTTCGACGCTGAAGGAGTCCATTTCGGATCTCGAATGGACGATGTGGAAGGCCGCCGACGCCAACTGCCGTCACCTGGTCGAATCCGGGGCCACCATTCTCATGGCCAACGACGGGGGAATTCTCGCGCCGGAGGTCATGCGGGAGCCGATGATCAAGAACACCTGGAACGGGCTGCCCGAAGGCGAAGCGCTCGGACGGCTGGCGACCGGGCACTTCACCTGGCTGCGGGCGATGGAGGAGAAAGGCATGTCGCCGATGGACCTGCTGCGGGCGGCGACCCGCAACGTCGCCGAGGCGTACCGGGTCGACGACGAACTCGGCACGCTCGAAGCTGGAAAGCGCGCCGACCTGGTGGTGCTCGACCGGGATCCGTTGCAGGGCGCCAAGAACTACCAGAGCATTCACGCGGTCATCAAGGGCGGCACCCGCGTGGACCTTGACACGCTTCCCGAACGGCCGCTATTGACCGCGGACCTTCCCGAGCAGACTGAGGAAGAAGGCCGGTACAAGCGATTCCTCCACCACGGTGCGCGCCTGCCGTCCTGCCCGTCCTGTCTGCCTGGGACGCGCTGACGGCGGGCGGGTTACATTCACCGGCGTGAGCGAAGACCTGCAGCGGGTGGTGGACACACTGGCTCGGCAGCTGGGCCGGGCGGTCGCGGTCGACGACGTCCACTTCCGGCTGCTCGCCTACAGTGCGCACGCCGGTCCGATCGACGACATGCGAGCGCGGGTGATCCTGACCCGTGAGGCCCCGCCGGAGGCGGTCGCCTGGCTGCGGCGGTTTCGGCTTCCTCGTGCCGACGGGCCGGTTCGCCTTCCTGCTTCGGCGGAGCTCGACCTGCTGCCGCGGGTCGCCATCCCGATCCGCTTCCAGGGTGTTCAGTTCGGCTACCTGTGGCTCATTGACGCCGAGGAGCCGGTGGACGATGCCGGGCTTGAGCTCGCCGGGGCCGCGGCCGACGAAGCCGCCGAGGTGCTGTTCCGCGAGCGGGCGCTCGGCGAGCTGCACGACGCCCGTGTCGGGGAGTTCCTCCGGGATCTGACGTCGGAGGATCCCGTGGCTCGCGCTCTCGCTGCCGGTGGGCTCGTCGAATCCGGTCTCTTCGCGGCGCGCGGGGGCGTGGTCGTCATCGTCGTCGCACCTCTGCCGATAGCTGGTCAGGAGGTGGAAGAGGGTGACCGGCTGGCGCTCGGAGCGGCGCTACGCGCGGCAGCCATGGCGATGCCGGTCCGCGAGAGCATGGTCCTGATCCGCCCCGGCCACGGGTTGCTCGTCGTGACGCAGCGCGCGCTGGAGCGGATCCCCCGGCTCGCGGACGAGCTGTGCTCGTCCGCGGTGGAGCGGCTGGGGCGCGCCGAGCGCTGGCGGGCCGTGGTCGCCGGGGTGGGCCGTCCGGCGGCGCGATTGGCCGACGCCGCGACCTCGTACCAGCAGGCCCTCGACGCGATCCGGGTCGCCGACGTCATCCCGGTCTTCCGGCCCGTCGCCCGCCACGACGCGCTGGGGATCTACGCCCTGCTGGCCGCTCTGCCGCGTGAGCAGCTCCGCAGCATGGGGGTCGCGCAGGCGATCACCGCACTCCTCGACGCCGATTCCGCGCTCCTGGTAACCGCGGAGGCGTTCCTCGACCGTGCGGGAGATTCCCGCGCGGTGGCCGAGCAACTCGGTGTGCACCGGGCGACGATCTACCACCGGCTCCGCCGCATCGAAGAGCTCACCGGCTTCGACCTGAGCGACGGCGAACTCCGCCTCGTGCTGCATCTCGGCATCAAGGCGGCGAGGCTTCTCGGCGACATCTGATGCGACAGGTGTTGAACATAGGCCCCCGTAGTGCGACATTCTGCGCATCCGTTCGGGTGGATCGGTTCCTACACTTGCGGGCATGCCTCTGCACCAGGACGCCGTGGTGGTGGACTGCCACAACGACCTCATCCTGCTGGTCGACCACTTCGACCAGCGAGATCAGCCCGGCCACTTCAGGGACTTCTGGCTCCCCGAACTGCGTGCCGGGGGAGTCGACGTCCAGATCCTGCCCATCTGCCTCGAACCGGCCTTCCAGTCCGAGGGCGGCCTGCGGCGCACCCTGTTGCTCGTCGAGCGCATCCATCGACTCGCCGCCGAGCACAGTGACGACGTGGCAGTCTGCCTGACCGGCGCCGAGATCGACTCCGCGGTCGCCGACGGCAAGATCGCCCTGGTCATCGCGCTCGAGGGAGCGCACGGAATCGGGCAGGATGTCGCGCTCGTCCGCACTCTTCACCGGGTGGGGGTCCGGGTCGTGTCGATGGCGCACTTTGGCCGCACGTTCCTCGCCGATGGCAGCGGCCTCGACACGACTTCACGGGGCCGCCTCACCCCGCAAGGCATCGAGGCCCTGCGCGAGCTGGAGGACCTGGGCATCGTCTTCGACATCAGCCACCTCGGTATCGGTGGGGTCGACCACGTGCTCGAACTCGCCACCAGGCCGTTTCTCGCGACCCACTCGGCCTGCCTCGGCATCACCGACGTCCACCGCAACCTCCACGACGACCACATCAAGCGGATCGCCCAGCTCGGTGGCGTCATCGGGGTGGCCGCGGCGATCCCGTTCTTCATCGACGCCCAGCACCCCACGGCCGACCGGGTCGTCGACCACATCGAGCGGATCGCCGACGTGGCGGGCATCGACCACGTCGGGCTCGGCCCCGACTTCATCGACGACTACTACCAGCAGGTCTTCGGTGGCTGGATCATTCCGCCTGACCTCGCGGCCACCGCCGCACACGCCGAGGTCGCCCGTCCGTCGGACCTGCCGAAGATCACCGAGGCGCTGGTGCGGCGCGGCTTCGCCGAGTCCGACATCCGGAAGATCCTGGGAGAGAACGTGCTGCGAGTCCTTCGGGACGTCATGACGGCCCACGCCTGAGAGGGGCTGCTCATGCCGACACTTGCCGACACCGCGGCTTGGCTCGACGAGAGCCTTGCTGAACTTCTTGCCCAGCACCGGATTCCCGGCGCCGCTGTCGCGGTGCTCGCCGATGGCGAGGTGACCGACCACGCGGCGGGCGTGCTCAACACCGGCACCGGCGTTGACTCCACAGTGGACTCGCTGTTCCAGATCGGGTCGATTTCCAAGGTGTGGACTGCAACGCTGGCGATGCAGTTGGTGGACGAGGGGCTGCTGGGTCTCGACGATCCGGTGCGGGCCCACCTGCCGGGCTTCACCGTCGGGGACGAGCAGGCCGCGGCCGGGATCACGGTCCGGCAGCTCATGTGCCACACCGCGGGTTTCGAGGGTGACGTCTTCACCGACACCGGACCCGGCGACGATGCCGTGGAAAGGCTCGTGGCGTCTCTTTCGGACGTTCCGCAGCTCTTTCCCCCGGGCGAGCGGTTCTCCTACAACAACGCCGGCTTCTGCGTGCTCGGCCGCATCATCGAGGTGCTGCGGGGCAAGTGCTGGGACGACTGCGTGCGCGAGCACCTCATCGCACCGCTCGGCCTGACCCACGCGGCAGCAGGGCCGTACGACGCGATCCGCTACCGCGCCGCGATCGGGCACGTGCAGCCCGGCCTGGACGCGGAACCGGTTCCAGCACCGGTCTGGGCGCTCCCGCGTTCGAACGCTCCGGCTGGTTCGACACTGGCGATGAGTCCGCGTGAGCTCCTCACGTTCGTCCACAGGCACCTCGTGGCAGACAGTGGCACGCCGGTGCTGTCGCCGGAGTCGGCGCTCGCGATGCGCGAGCCCCAGGTGCAGGCGCCCGACCACGGGCTCATGCCTGACGCGCTGGGCCTGGGCTGGTTGCTCTACGACTGGACGGGTGGGCCGGTGTTCGGCCACGACGGCGCCACCATCGGCCAGAACGCCTACCTCCGGGTCGTCCCGCACCGCGGTGTCGCCGTCGCGCTGTCGGCCAACGGTGGCCGGGCGCTGCACCTGTACCAGGAGGTCATGGCTCGGGTGCTGCACGATCTCGCGGACGTGGTGGTGCCGCCCCTGCCCGCCCCGGCCGCCGGCCCGGCGCCGGTCGAGGTGGCACGGTTCGTGGGCGAGTACACGTCGATGGTCACCGACACGGTGGTGAGCGGGGACGATGCCGGCCGACTGTGGATCGAGCGCACGCCGAAAGGGATCCTCGCCGAGATGGGCGAGCGCCCGTCGAAGAACGAACTGCTGCCGTACCGGGGCGAGACGTTCGTCGCGCGCATCGATCCGGCAACCGGTTACTACCAGCCGTACACGTTCGTCGGGGACGACGGAGCCGGCCACGCCCAGTTCCTCTACCACGGACGTGCCGACCGAAGGGAACGTTCATGACCGCCATGGCCGCTGGTGAGCGGGTCGTCATCGTGGGCGGTGGAGCCATCGGCCTCGCGACCGGCTACTTCCTGCAGCGCGCGGGTGCCGAGGTCGTTGTGCTGGATCGCGGCCACGTCGGAGACGGTGCCTCGCGGGGCAACGCCGGCTGGGTCACGCCCGTGCTGTCCGGGCCCATCCCGGCGCCGTCGGTCCGGAAGTACGCGCTGCGCAACATCGCCAAGCCGAGCTCCCCCTTGTTCATCCCGCCCCGGCCCGACCCGGCACTGGCGCTGTGGCTGTGGCGCTTCTGGCGGTACTGCAACCGCCGCGATCACGCGGCCGGGCTCGCTGCGATGGCGGAGCTCAACCGCAGGACGATGCCGCTGTTCGACGAACTCCGGCGGGATGGAGTGGAGTTCGCCATGTGGCAGAAGGGTTTGCTGTTCGCATTCCTGACCGAACAGGGCGCGGCGCACGAACTCGCCTCGCTGCGGGAAATGGCGAGGTTCGGCTACGAGGTGCCCGACGCCCCGCTCGACTCGTCCGCCGTGCACCAGCTCGAACCGGCGCTCTCGCAGCGCGTGTCGGCGGGCTTCCTGCTCGCCGGCGAACGACACGTGGACCCGCAGACGCTCACCCGAGGGCTGGCCGACCGGCTGCGTCAAGGGGGTGCGGTCATCCGGGAGCGCCTGGAGGTCACGGATTTCGAGACGAAGGGCGACCGGGTCGTCGCCGCGATCTCCCACGGCGAGCGCATCGAAGCCGACCGTGTCCTGCTCGCCGCCGGCGCCTGGACGAGGCCACTGGCCCGCAAGCTCGGCGTGGACCTGCCGGTCCAAGGTGCCAAGGGGTACAGCTTCACGGTGCGCACGGAGAACCCGCCCGCCCACCCGCTGTACTTCGGCGACGTGAAGGTCGGAGTCAGTTCTTATGAGGACGGCCGCACCCGCATCGCCGGGACCATGGAGCTCAGCGGGCTTAACGAGAAGATCCACCAGGGCCGGGTCAGGTCGATCGCCGAGCACGCGCGGACCTACCTGGGCGACTGGGCCGGCGGCCCGATCGAGGATGTCTGGGGCGGCATGCGCCCGCTCACCTACGACGGTCTTCCCGTCATCGGCGGATCGGCCCGCTATGCCAACGTCTACGTGTCCACCGGGCACGCCATGCTCGGCATCACCCTCGCACCGGCCACCGGCGAGACGCTCGCCGAGCTGATCGCCACGGGCCGGTCTCCCGGCGTCCTGCGGCCGTTCACCCCTCAACGATTCCACAAAGGATGGAAGAGGCACGATGAGCACTGACTTGATCCGCGTCGGAAACGCGCTGGACTACGGGAACCTGCCCCTGTCGGCCGCGGCCCGCATGGACGGGACGGTGCACACCGCCGGCGTCCTGTCGATCGACCCGGCCACCGGCGAAGTGGTCGGCGAGACGATCGAGGAGCAGGCACGGGTCGCGCTGAGCAACCTGGAGGCCGTCCTGCGAAGCGCCGGCTCATCGCTGGGCCAGGTCGGGATCGTGCGGGTCTACCTGGCCGACATCGTGGCCGACATCGACGGCTTCAATCGCGTCTACGCGGAGTTCTTCGCCCGGCACCACCCCGCCCGCTACGCACTGGGGGTGGCCCTTGCTCTCCCCAGCCTGAAGGTCGAGCTCCAAGCGGTCGCCTCCGCCGAGCCCGCCTGACACCGGGAGGACCAACCGTGACTGCTCTGAATTCCCTGCGTGACCGGATCGCCGGCATCCTCGATGCCCAGTCGCCCGCGACAGGTGTCGCCGGGGCGGTGATCGGTGTCGCGGTGGGCGGCGATCAGTTCTCTCTCGCCCACGGCTGTGCGAACCTCAACACGGGCCAGGAGTTCTTGACGGACACCGGCTGGCTGCTCGGCTCGGTCACCAAGGTGCTGACCGCGACGGTCCTGCTGCGCCTGGTGGACGCCGGCGCGGTCGACCTGGACGCGCCCGCGCGCCGCTACCTCCCCGAGTTCACCCTCGCCGAGGCGGACGCGGCCGATGCCATCACCGTGCGGATGCTGGTCAACCACACCAACGGCATCGACGCCGACGACCTGATGCCCGCGTCGGTACGAGGGCGGGACGCGACGCGCTCGTACATCTCCCAGCTGGCGGACTTCGGCTGCGTCTTCGAGCCCGGTGCCGGTGTGCACTACTCCAATCCCGGGTTCGTTCTCGCCGCACGGATCATCGAGCGTTGCACCGGGCTGCCGTACGAGCGGGCGATTCAGGCCGAACTCTTCGACTTGTGCGGCATGACCGACGCCACCGCGGTGCAGACCCAGGCGTTCCTGCGGCCCACCGCGATCGGCGCGTTTGCCACCGACGAGCCGGGAAAACTGCGGGCAACGACGCTGTTCAGCCTGCCGGAGTCCGCAGGCGGAGCCGGTGCGACTCCGATCGTGACCGTCGGCGACATGATCGCCTTCGGCCGCACGCATCTTGCCGGTGGCCTGGCCCCCGATGGCCGGCGGGTGCTGTCGGAGCAACTGGTGGCGGAGATGCAGGCCAAGGGCGTCGACCTCGGACTGCCTCAGACACCGCCGATGGGGCTCGGCTGGTGGCTGGCCCCGATCGCCGGAACGACCGCTGCCTGGCACGGCGGCGGGTCTCCTGGGGGGACGTCGAGCTTCTGCATCGTCCCGGAGCACAACGCGGTTGTTGTCAGCTTCGTCAGCGGACCCAACACGTTGCTCAACGACACGCTGCATACCACCGTGATCGAGCACCTCACCGGGCGCCAGGCCACTCCACCGTTCACTCCGGCTTCGGCGTCGGCAGACCCGGAGATGGCCGGCGAGTACGCGGCGTTCCACCGGTCCGTGCGCACCAGCTGCCACGACGGTGAGCTGATCGTTCGGACGACCACCCCGCCCTACACCGCCGACGAGGACCTGGATCGCATCCTGGCTGCCTACGGATCGCCCAGTTCGTCGACGGACACCTACACAGCGGTGGCCCCCGGCCTGTTCCTGCCCAAGGGCGTCGGCTCACGGCACACCACCGGCTTCTACGGCCGGACCAGTCTCCTCGCAGACCTCCCCGCGGCACCTGGCCGACCGCGGGGCCTCCACACCGGGCTCCGCTTCATCCCCAGGGTCGGCTGACCACGGCGGCGGAGTCACCGCCACGGCGCTGGTCGGCACGATCTTCCGCCGGGAACGGCTGGGAAACCTGCGGACAAAAGTGAGTGTGCGCAGCACCGGGTACCGCTCATGAGCGATCGCCAGACTGGCCGCCGACCGGCGCGGACGACTGCCGGGCGCACTGGTCCGGGCAGGGAGATCAAGGAGGCCGCGCGCGGCGAACTGTTCCGTGCTCGGTGCGCCGAGTCCACACCGACCCGTGTACGCCTCGGACCGCGGTTTAGGCCAGTGCAACCGTTGGCTTATGAGGGGTGGAGTCGTGTGACGTTCTCGGCGACCGTGCGGGTGGTGGTGCCGTTGGAGAGGGTGAGCGTGCCGGCGGCGATGGTGGAGTTCGTTGTGGTGGCGGTGTAGGTCAAGCTGGTCTGCCAGCCGCCGCCGACGTCGGTGAGGAACGGGCGAGCGTTGTCTTCGAACGTCCAGGACCTGTCGCTGGAGCGGTACGTGCGGGCGGAGGCTGTTGAGCTCGGTTCTTGTCCAGGACTGGGTTGGGCGATGGCGACGGCGGTCGCCGTGCCGTCCGGGGCGATGGTGAGGTCGCCGATGGCCCAGGAGGGTTCCAGTGCGGTGCGGGCCAGTGTGGTGCCGGTTCGGGTGTCGATCAGGGTGAGGACTTGGGTTTCGGCGTAGGTGGGTGGTTCGTGGTGGCGGGCGATGTGTGCGAGACGGCTGCCGTCCGGGCTCAGAGCGAGGGCGGTGATGCTGTCCGCGGTGTCGAGAACGGCGGTCGCGGTGCGGTCTTCGTTGATCCGGTGGACGGTGTAGCGCAGCTCGCCACTGACGTCGCCTTCCCGGGTGATGGCGTAGACGGTGGTGCCGCTCTCCGCGCGGGCGGTGAGCATCGTCAGGTGCGGGCTTTCGTCGACGGTGTCCGCGGGACGGGTGGGCAGCCCGCTGATGATCAGGGGCGTGGGTGGTCCGCCGTCGGCGGGGTAGCTCACCAGTCCGGTGTCGGTCTTGCTGGTGCCGATCAGTTCTGTGCCGAGGAATGCGCTCTCGCACCCGGTGCAGGGCCAGCTGTGCTGGGTTCCGGTCCTCAGGTCTCGCAGTACGACGTCGCCGCTTTCGGCATGGTTGATCCACCATGCCGCCTGGTTACCGTCCGAGGAGAACACGACGTCACCGGCGACGTAGAAGGGGTCGTCGGGGATGAGGGTTTCGGGCTCGGCGTCGGGGGCGCGGAGTAGTTGCGCGCCGGACAGTGTGGTGAAGGCGATCGGGCGGAACGTGGTGGTAGGTGGTGCCGCGACGGGCGCTGGCGCGTTGGGGCGGGTGAGCACCACAACGAGGGTGATCAGGGCGATGACCGCGAGGGCGGCGGTGGCCTGAAGAGCCCGCCGTGCCCGTGGCCGGGGACGGCTGCTGCGGCCGGGTGGGGGGCGGTCGGCGGGCTCGCTGGCGTGTGCGGCCGGTGCGATGGCGAGGTTTTCGACGAGGTCGCGCACCTCGGGGGCGATCAGGATGGGGATCAGGACCGGCGCGTAGGTGCCGGTGAGGCGTCGGCGTTGGTGCTGGCAGGTGGTGCAGTCGTCGCAGATTTCGCAGTTGTTGAAATGACGGGCGATCCGCTCGCGGAGTTGCTTGGTGAAATTCTCCCCGCTCCAGTCGGCTTCGTCGAGGATCTGCGCCAGGCGCGCGCAGTGCGGTCGGCCTTCCTGGGCCAGGATGAGCGCGCCGAACCCGTCGTTGAGCAGTGGGACCAGCTCGCTGCTGAGCCGGCTGGCCTGCGCCGGTGACACGCCGAGGCGCTCGCCGAGTGCCGTGCCGCGCAACCCTTCCCGGAAGGACAGGTGGAAGAGGTTCTGCTGGCGTTCGGTCATCGTGGCGACCACCGCGTCGAGCAAGCGGTCGACCTGAGCCCGGCGGGCTTTGCTGCCCTGTTCGTAGGCGCCGGGTTCGTCCTCGCCCTCGAACTCGGGAGACGCGGTGATTCTTCGTTGCCGCTCCAACTCCTTGAGGCAGATGTTCTTGGCGACCGTCCGGAGCCAGCCCGCGAGGCTTTCCCGGACCTGGCCCAGGCTCTGGAAAGCGATCAGGAATGTCTGCGCGGCGGCGTCGCGGGCGGAGTGCGGTTCGCGCAGCCTGCTCGCGCACTCGCCGAGCACCAACGCTTCATGACGCTGGTAGATGGCGAAGAAGATGGCTTGGCGTTCGGTCGGTGAGCTGGTCGCCAGGAACCGCCGGACCAGTTCCGCATCCGGTGGCTCCCGCACGTCCGACGGCTGCCCGCCACTGGACACCTCCACCATGTCACCCCTCCTGAACAGGCCGAACAGAAAGTCTCAAAGTTTTTCCGGATGAGAGGGGGAGTAAGCGCGGTCTCGATTCCCAGGCATCCGCAACGTTCCCTCGACTGCGGAGGACATCATGGCTTCGAGCAACGCCAACTCCCGAACTACGCTCACCCGCGGCTCCCAGCGGTCCGCCGGGATGGCGGTGCCGTTCGCCGCCGGTCTGGCCGCGTCCGGTTCCGCTACTGCACTGACAGTCGCGCTGGTCGTGCTGGGCATCTCCGCTGCGCTGGTCTTCGTGATCGAGCTGTTGTCCTTGCCCGCGGTGGCCCAGCACCTCGGTTACCGGCAACTGCGGTGGAACACCGAGCACCTGCCGGCCGGTGAGCACCAGCGCGACCTCAACCAGCGGACCGTGGACCTGGCGCGCACCACGATCACCGGAAAGAACGGCTGAGGCCGGTGCGCGCGGTGGCTCATGCGCCGGTTGCCGCGGGCGGCGAAGTGGCGGAGCAGGTCACCACCGTCGGCCATGGTGTACGCCAGGCGCTCCGGGAACAACCCAATATTCCACTTGCGGGGTAGGGCTGTCCCCAGGTCCGATCCGGGGGAGCGCCTGCTGGCCGCCATGGGCGGCCGGAGCCAAAGATGATCACGTGAAAAGCAAGCACCTCAAGAAGTTCGTGGCCGGCTTGGTCGCCGTCGCCAGTCTCTCCGCGGCTTGTGGCACTGCCGAACCGGAGCAGCGGTCCGAGCCGGGACGCGGCAGCGTGGTCTCTGTTGTGCCGGTGGCCGATCTTGCCCAGGCCGAAGTCGCCGATCGCCTGCGGGCGATCGGGATCGACGCGTCGCCGGTCAGGTTCGGCGTGACCGCCCAGCGCGTGGTCTACCGCACCGTCGGCACCACCGGCGAGCCGACCACGGCCAGCCAGCTGGTCGCCTTCCCCAAGAACGACCGGAGCGACCTGGGCGTGGTGTCCTGGTTGCACGGCACCACCGTCTACCGAGGCGACGTCGCGTCGGTCAAGGACGAATCCACCGACCGGGTGGCGGCACTGCTGTTCGCCGCCACCGGGCAGGCCGTGTCGGCACCGGACTACCTCGGGCTCGGCGAAGGTCCCGGCACCCATCCATACGGGCACCCCGAAGCCACCGTCTCCGCCGCGCTGGACGGGCTGCGGGCGGCCAAGGAGGTTGCCGGCGGCCAGGGCAGAACCTTTGACGAACGCGTGCGGGTCAGCGGTTTCTCCCAGGGCGGCCCGGCCACCATGCTGTTCGGCCGCGCGCTGCAGGACGGTGCTGATCCGGCGTTCTCGCTGGGCGGGCTCGCGCCGATCGCCGGGCCGTTCCACCTGAGCCGGTTCGAGGCGGACGCCGCGTCGGACAAGATCGACAAGGCAGCTCTCTACCTGGCGTACTTCAGCACCGCGTGGGACCGCATGTACGGGCTCTACGACTCGCCGTCGGAAGCGTTCCGCGAGCCGTACGCGGCCAACGTGGAGACCCTCTTCGACGGTGACCACCAGACGCAGGAGATCGCGAAGGCACTGCCGCCGGTGGCGAAGGACCTGTTCACCGAGCAGTTCCTGGCACGGGTGCGGGAGCCGGCCGGGGTGCTGGCGGACCGGCTGCGGCCGCTGGACACCACCTGCGACTGGCAGCCCGAAGTGCCCGTGCACCTGTTCCACGCCGCCGGTGACCGGGATGTCGCGTTCACCCATGCTGAGTACTGCCAAGCGCAACTCGTGGCGAAGGGAGCCCAGCAGCAGCTGACCGACGTCGGCGCGGTCGACCACAACGGCAGCGTGCGCGCGGCTCTACCGCAGGTGGCCCGCGAGTTCGCTCCGGCGTGACAGCGGCCCGGCAGGAACACCGGGAGGGAGCCGAGCGTGGTCATCAGGCTCCTTCTCGCACAGCGTGAACGTGTTCGGCGTGGTTGTCCACATCAGCTGTGTGCTGTGGGTCCAAAGTGGACTTCCGGGCGGGTTCGCGGACGAAGAGCGTGGCGAGGAAGGTGAGCGCGATGCAGCCGGTGACCCACCAGTAGAAGCCGCTCTCGTTGCCCCCTTGTTTGAACCAGAGCGCGATCGGTTCGGACAGTCCGCCGAAGGTCGCGGTGACCAGTGCGTGGGGCAGGCCGACGCCGAGGGCGCGCACGCTGGTCGGGAACATTTCGGCCTTGATGATCGCGGACAGCGCGGTGTAGCCGGTGAGCACGGCCAGTGCGGTGAGCATCAGGAGGAAGGCGATCCAGGGGTTGCCGGTCTTGCCGAGGATGGTCATCAGCGAAACGGTGATGACCATGCCGCCGATGGAGAAGCCGAACATGATCGGCCGGCGGCCCCAGCGGTCGGACAGGGCTCCGGCGACGGGTGGCAGCATGAAGAGGAACAGGGCGACGAAGCTGATCAGGGCGACGGTCGGTTTGGGCATGCCCGCGGTGAGCACCATGTACTTCTGCAGGTAGGCGGTGAAGGTGTAGAAGGCGACGGTGCCGCCGATGCCGAGACCGAGCACGGCGAGCAGCCGCGGCCGGGCCGGTGCCGTCGCCCGGCGGGCCTGTTCGGCTTCGAACTGCTCGGATTCCATCATGGACCGCCGCAGGTACATCACCACCAGCCCGGCGATGGCGCCGATGACGAAGGGCACCGCGGCCGCGTCCGGCTTGCGGGACCTGGGTTTCGTCTGGGACGCCGCGCGGCTGGCCGGCCAGGCGGCGATCCGCACCAGCGACCGCCAGGCGATGACCCGGCTGCTGGAAACGGCCCGCCAGTTCCAGGGCCGCGGCCGCGAGGACGCGGCAGGCACCACTTCGGTGATCACCCCGGAGGTGGAACTCAGCCGCCGCGAACGGCAGGTCGCCGAACTCGTCGTGGAAGGCCTGACCTACAAGCAGGTCGGGGCGCAGCTCTACATCCGGCAAACCGTCGAACACCACCGGAGATTGGTTCCGCCTCGCTCTCTCGTAGGCCGGGTTCGCCGATGGCCGCTGACGCGGCCGAGTGCGGTGTGGCGCACTCAGGCGCTGGACAGTGCTCGGCGTCAACGCGATGGCGGGCTGACTTACGGTCTGATCACGGTTACCGTCGACGGTTCCGGGACAGCACTGGCCGCCGCTGCGCGAGGTATCAGTCTCGGACTGCCAACGCCCGCGGTGATGGAGTTCCTGCTCAGGATGGCGGCATTGATGGCGATTTGCACGATCCTCGGCGCAGCGTTCGGCGTGCTGCTGCGCAACCAGGTGACCGCGATGACGGCCTTCGGAGAGGGCGGCCAGATGCTGCGGTGCAGCTAAGAGGACCTGGCCAGCATGCCGGTGCCGGTGGCTCGGGTGCCTGTTCTCGGCATCTCGGAGGCCCGAATGGGTGGGTTTTGAAGCCTCGGAAATAAGTACGCTAGTGCGGTTCGAACCCGGGTCCCCGAGGTTCAAGCTGGGTTCCGGGGACAGGCTCTGGCCGTGCCGCGCCGCTTTCCTGCTGGTTCCCGGCTGGGATCGACGCCCTCTGCTCTGGTGATCCGGGACGCCGGAGCGGCAACATGATCGTGTCGCCTGGGAGGGCCGCTCAACGCCGGGGGCACCGGCCATCCCGGGTGACGGTTCAGCGACCGGACAGGTCGGCGGTCAGCGCGTCCAGCACCGGTTCGAGTTTTCCGTTGTCCTGGGCGGTGACCAGTTGGGCGGCGATGTCGCGCACCTTGGTGTTGTGCCGCTGGGAGATGATGCGGAGCAGGGTGAACGAGTCGTCGGTGGTGATGTCGTGGTGGCGCATGAGCAGGCCTTGGGCGCGGCCGATGGTGGTGCGGTTGTCCAGCGCGGTTTCCAGTTGGCCGATCAGTGAGCGGCAGTCGTGGTAGGTGGTGACGTTGTCGAAGGTCGTGCCCGCGTGGAGGGTGAACATCAGGATGAGGTCGTGGCTGACCGTGCCGAACTGGTTGGGTGTGCGGGAGTAGAGGCTGAACGCGGCGCTCTGCGCGCGCTGGGCGGGGAGGGGCAGGGCCAGGCAGCTGCGCAGTCCCGCTCGTCGCAGCAAGGCGGAGTAGGCGGGCCAGCGCTCGTCGGTGCGGGTGTCGGTGAGGTAGCGGGGTTCGCGGTGGGCCAGTACCTCGCCGATCGGCCCGACAGCGACGGTGGGGCGGTGGCTGTTCTCGGTGACCGCGGCGGGCAGGTTGGTGCTCACCGGCTCGGGTCCGTGCGTGGTGCGCACCGTAATCGCGGCGTGGTCGCAGCCGGGCACGGTGGCCACCACGCGGTCGATGTAGCGGGACAGCGCGGTGTCGAGATCGGCGTCGTCGACCAGCCTGCCGATCTCGGCCAGATCCTGGGCCACCGCGATCACTGAATCGGCCATGGAATCCTCCGTTCCGTCCCCTGGACCGTGGTGAGCTTGCCACGCTGGACGGTTCGGGCCGTCCGATGGGGCGAATGGTGTAAAGGGCTCCGCCGCCGGGTACACGACGTAGACGGCTGGGGGAGTCCCGGGGCTTCGACACCGGTCGCAGGGGGTGGTCGTCCAGACCACGGGCGGCCACCCCCCCGCTCACGACAACGAACGGCGAGCGGCGTTGACGGAGTTGTGGACTGGCAGGTAAGGGCCGAGGTTCAACACCTCGATCGGGCGCTGGACCGGGCGATGGGGTGCCACGAGCCCGAAGCGCGTCCCGGCTGTCTTGGCCGCGGCGCTGGCGTTGATCAGCACGCCCAGGCTGGTCGAGGAGCAGAAGCTGACAGCGGTAAGGTCCACCACCAGTACCTGGGGGCTGAGCGCTTGGGCCTGGCTGAGCAGATCGCCGAGTTCCCCGGTGTTCGAAATATCGAGTTCACCGCCGACCACCACGACGACGCACTTGTCGTCCAGCGGCTCCAACGAGAACGCCGCCAGCGGCAGACTGTCTCCACAGCTTGGGTCGATGTCTTCGGGCATGCGCAGCCTCCACATCGGGATGAGCCCCGACCCGGCCGGTCGCCGTGTCGATAACGCTCAGCTGTGGTCTCAACCGCGCGCCACAACGTTACAACGCCGCGCCCGCGCGGCCCCTGGGGAGCATCGCTGTCACCCTGTTCGTTCCGAGGCGACGTTCACGCACCCTGCGGCGACCTCACGGAATCGAGGGTGAACGCGACGGAGCGAAGGCGTTCTGCGGCGTTGTCGAGCTGGCCGGTGGTGGGTTCGGCGGGCAGGCTGAATGCGGAAGCCAGGCGGCGCCAGGTGCGCGGGTGCCGCCGACGGTAGCTGGAGAGCAGTTCCACGGTCTGCTCACGGGTGAGGAACCGCTGCGCGGGCCGCTGGTAGCGGTGGCCCGCGAGCCGGATCTCCAAAGCGGGTGCGGCCTGCAGGTTGCGGTACCAGTCGGCCCGTTCGCCGTAACCGGATACCACGAACACTTCGGTGTCATCGAGGCCGACCACTTCCACAACGGTTTCGCGTCGTAGTCCGCTGCTGCGACCGCGGTGGGCCACGTAGACGAACCGGCGTCCGAGCAGCGAGCCCAGGCGCATCCGGTAAAGCCAGACAGGGCCGCGGAACGCGATTCGCAGCAACCCGGTCGGCAAGCTGTCGAACAGTGCCAAGGCATCCTCACTTTTTGTTGGCAGCAGGGAGGTTTCGGATGAGCGGGGTGGGTTTCCCGGCTACGCTCGCCGCTATCAGGCGGTTGAGCACCGGCACGTGCGTTGTTCGCAAGGCCGCACGGCGCAACGGGAGCTGCCACGCCGAGCCCGGCAGGAACCAGCGTGCGGCGGCGCGGCCGGTCTTCTGCTTCTCCTCGGCCACCGGGCGCCAGAGCCGCTCGTATTCCAGCACCGCCTGGCTGATTGGCCGCCTGGCCAACTGGTCGGCGAGCAGATAGGCACCTGCCACGCCCAGCGACGCACCTTGCCCGGCCAGCAGGGAGACGGCGTGGCACGCGTCGCCGACCAGCACGACGTTCCCGTTGCTCCAGCGCGGCATCTCGATCTGAGCGACCTGGTCGTAGTACAGCTCGGCGGATGGCGGGCACCGATCGAGCGCGTCAGGTACCAGCCAGCCCAAATCGGCGTAGGCGTCGAGCACCGCGGCGCGGACGTCGTCCGGCAGCGTCGGATCCGGAGTCCGGTGTATGCCGAATGTGGCGACGCGGCCGGCCGGCAGGGCGTAGAAGCCCATCTGGCTGTCGATGGTGTCGGTCAGGCACGCTCGTCCGGCGACCGCGGTACTGATCGCGGGGGAGTCGAAGGTGTAGGCGGCGGTGTGAAAGCCGAGGTAGCGGAAGAACTGAGATTCGTCCCCGAACACCAGCCGCCGGATGGCCGAATGAATGCCGTCGGCGCCCACCAGGAGATCGGCCTCCAGTTCCGTGCCGTTGTCCAGAGTGACCAGCACGCGGTCTCCGCGCTCGGCGACCGCGACAGGGCTGACGCCGAAGCGCTGATCGGCCGTGTCCAGCAGCTGGTCCCGCAGCACGCGTTCGAGGTCGGGCCGCATGAGACTCAGTAGCGGGCCGTGAGCGAACAAGGTGGGGCGCACGGTGGCGCGGCGCCGCCCGCGCGCGTCGACGAACCACGCCTCTGTGATCGGGTGTGCGATGTCTTCGAGTGCGGGCAGCAGGCCAATCGATCTGGCCGCGTCGTAGCCGGGGCCGAAGAAATCGATCATGTACCCGTGCGTCCGAGGGGACGGCGCGCGTTCGAGAAGCACGACGTCGCCGCCGAGGTCCGACAGCCGCGCCGCCAGGGTGAGCCCAGCGATCCCGGCGCCGCAGATCACCGTCTTCATCCCGGCTCCTTCGCATCGGCGGTGAGCCGGCGCAGCACGGCCGCCACCTCCGCGGTACGCGGGACCGAGCCCAGGCCGCGGTGCAGGAGCAGTCCGTCGACCGAGGCCATCAGCACGGCCGCGGTCTCCTCGGCCGCGGGTACTCCGCGTTCGCTCAGCCACTGGCCGAACCGCTGCCGGAACTCCCCGGCCACCCCGGCAATCCGCTCGCGGAGCTCCTCGTCCCTCGTCGCCGCCAGATACGCCTCGATGAACAGCAGCGACGTCCGATCATTTCCGGAGTACTGGTCCAGGGACGCGAGGATCTCCTCGATCGCCGCTGCCGGGTCGGCCGCGGCGTCGAATGCATTGTCCATTTCGGACAGTACTTCGCGCATTCGGCCGATTGCCGCCTCGTTCAGTAGCGCGGGCATCGAGGAGAAGTGGTAGTGCACGACGCTCGGGGTCACTCCGGCGCGTTCGGCCAGCACTCGCGTGCTCACCGCCGGCCAGCCGCGCTCGGGAATGAGCTCGACCGCGGCTGCCAGTAGCCGCTCGCGCACCTCTTGGCCTCGTTCCGCCGCGGGAGAAGTCATCGGCGAATACCTCCTGGGCGATCGTCCTGTACGACTGCCCTAACTCTAGGCCGCGCGTCGGTGCCGGCGCAACAACGGCCGCGCTCGGATTTGCCTAGTCCATTGTGGACTTTGGTGTCGAGGCTTAGCGGAGTCGTCGGCGCGTGAGTGCCAGTGCGAGCGTGACGACGACGGCGCCGGTCAAGTCGTGCCAGGTGAGCGCCAGGGTGGCGTCCCACCAGATCAGGCACCAGCCCAGCACCGCGAACAACCGGGGCAGCCGCTGGGGGAGCAGGGCGAAGCCGAGTAACACCAGCGTGGCGGCGAGCACGATGATCGTTTCCATGGGCTTACGCGCCGTTGGGGTGGTCGGTGCTCAAGGTGGCCCTCCGCTGGGTGCGACTTTGCTGCCGCCGACCAGACTTCCCGGCACACCTGCACGGCATCGTAGCCATCCGTGGTCCGGACGCCGGGTGCCGGGGGTGCGAGCCGGGCCTGACCTGTTGATTTCCCTGGGGTGGTTCCTTGCGGCATGTTTACGTCCGGAGCGCCGCGGCCGTCGACGAGATCGCCGAACTCGCAATGACGCAAAATCGACGCCGTCGGAAACCCGGTGCCGGCGGTACGGGACAACTCCCGCTACGACTTGTCACCCTCGACGTGTGTGGAGGTCAGCGGACCGGTCGCAGTCGAATGCAGCGCGCCCCGCGTCGAGCCGCTGGCACCGGAATCGCCATACGTGGTCATTCCCGACCTGCTAACTCGGGTGTTCCTTTTTGGACTTCAGTGGAGGTTGCCGTTGTAGGTGGCGAACAGTCCTCTGAGGTTGACCATGTCCTCAGTCGGGTTCTTGGCGTCGCCGAGTGTGATCGCATCCTTGCTGTCTTCAGCGGACTTTGAGGTAGTTGGCCTGTCGGACTCTTGTCTTCGGGCGGTCGACTTACCCTTTTTGATCTTGTCATGCTTGCGTTTCGCTTCGTGCATAGAGCCAGAATACGGCGAACAGGAGTTCGAGGAAGCTCGACACGCTATGGTTTTCTTTGGGGCTTCGGCATGCGGGAACCGAGGATCTCGGCGGCCTTACGGTCCGAGGCAGCGACCCATGCGGCGTAGACGCGCAGCGTCGTAGCACCGCCGCCGCCGTGGCCGAGGCGGCCTGCGACGGTTCGCAGGTCGATTCCGGCGGACAGCAGTTCGGTGGCGCTGAAGTGGCGCAGGGCGTGTAGGTGAGTCTTGATGCCGAGGCGGGTGGCCATGTCCTTGTATCGCTGCGTGACGGCGTTGGGGGAGTAGGGCTCGGAGTGGTCCGGCGTCTTGCTGCCCGAGAAGACGAAGAGGTCTTCGTGGAACTTGGTGCCCAGCTTCTTGAGGCGCTGTTCGACGCGCTTCCGGTGCTCCCGGAGCAGGGTGACGGTCTCGGAGTCCAGGGCGATGCGGCGGTTCTGGTGGGTCTTGGTGTCCTTCTCCTTGCCACCGACCCAGTTGAACCGCAGGTCGATGACCTCGGCGTCCAGGTCGACGCGGGAGAAACGTAGGCCGACCAACTCGCCGCGCCGGACGCCTGTCGTCATGGCTAGCCAGACGAGGGTGCCCCAGTCGGCGTCCATCTTGAAGGCGGCTTCGACCAGGCGTGCTGCCTCGGCGGCGGTGGGTGGGTCCGGCTCCGGAGCCTTCTGCTTGGGGCGCCGGGCGATGAGGGCTGGGTTCTCGTTGAGCCAGCCCCAGCGCTTCGCGGCGCCGAATGTGCCGCTCAGGATGGCGTGAATTTGGCGGACCGTGGACGCGGCCATGGGGCGGCACTTATGCGCCCGGCATTCCGCGGCCTGGCAGTCGTGGTCTGCCTCAAGAGACTTGTGCTTCTCGATGAACGGCTTGCCGTCGCATCGCGCGCGGCAGCGGCGTAGTTCGTTGTAGAAGCTTTCGAGGGTGCGAGCGGTGACCTTCTTGGCGGGCTGCTCGCCGAGGGCTGGCTTGATGGTCCGCTTGATGTAGCCCTCGTAGGTCTTGCGGGTGCTGTCCTGCATCTCCGTCAGGCGCATCCACTCGTCCAGGGCATAGGACAGAGTCACTGACGAACTGGGCGCCCGCTGCTCGTCGGCCTGGGTGAGCAGGCGGTTCAAGACCTTCTCGGCGCGCTTCTGGGCCGCTTTATCCGTGCCGTCGACCTTCTCCCGCAGGTAGGAGCGCTTGCCGGTGACCGGGTCGGTGCCTGCGTAGACGACTACGCGCAGGCTGCTCCCACGTTCCTCGATCCGCCCCCGTGAGCGGCCCTCCACAGCACGACTCATGGCCGTGAGTGTACTCGCACCCACGGCCGCATCCAATGATCAACAACGTCGATCAGTCTTCAGTTGTAACGCCAGGTCAGGCGTGGTGCCCCCGGTGCGACTCGAACGCACACTGGACGGATTTTGAGTCCGCTGCCTCTGCCGATTGGGCTACGGGGGCGGCGCCGCCAGACTTTACGGGATGGGGCCGAGCCCAGCGCAACAGGGTTACCAGTGGGGCCGATGGGGTGAAAACCCACTGTGCGCTGAATCATGTTAAACCTGCGTGACCTGGTCGCACACGTGGTGAACGCCATCTCTCAATCGGTTCCGCTGACGGTACGCTCGGAACCCGCGGCAAGCCGCACCTTCCACCCCTTCGAGCTCGCAGGAGGACACCGGTGACCGAACCGGCTGCCGAGGCCAACGGCGTCGCCACCGCCCCACAGCGTCGAGTGCTCGTCGCCGAGGACGAGGCCCTGATCCGCCTCGACCTGGTCGAGATGCTCCGCGAAGAGGGATACGAGGTGGTCGGCCAGGCCGGCGACGGCGAAGAGGCCATCAAGCTCGCCACCGAACTCAAGCCCGACCTGGTCATCCTCGACGTGAAGATGCCCAAGCTGGACGGCATCGAAGCGGCCTCCAAGATCACCGGCGACCGGGTCGCGCCGGTGGTCATCCTGACCGCCTTCAGCCAGCGGGACCTGGTCGAGCGGGCCCGCGACGCCGGCACCATGGCCTACCTGGTCAAGCCCTTCGCCAAACGGGACCTCGTGCCGGCCATCGAACTGGCCGTCAGCCGGTTCGCCGAACTGCAGGCGCTGGAGTCCGAGGTGGCCGGGCTGACCGACCGGCTGGAAACACGCAAGGTGATCGATCGGGCCAAAGGCCTCCTGATGAGTGAACAGGGACTGTCCGAGCCGGACGCCTTCCGCTGGATCCAGCGGACCGCGATGGACCGCCGCACCACGATGAAGGCCGTGGCGGAAGCCGTCGTTCGGGGGATCGGCTGAGCGCCGACCCCACTGGATTACTGGCTAAATTGTCACTTGTGGTTACCACTCGTTCGTTGCAACCCGATGATCGGGTATAAAGCCTCCGTTAACACCGGTGACCACCGTCACGATGTGGAAACAACCAGCTTCGTGACGCTGTGCAACGCGGCGAGGGACGACTAGGTTCAGCGCCCAGTCAGGTCCAGGACGAACGGCCGTTCCGGTGGTTCGTCGGCATTTGGAGGAACGAGTGTCAAGAGCACGACTCACGCGGGTTTTGGTGCTGGCAGCGACCGCATCGCTGGCCCTGGGCGCGTGTTCGGCGCGTACCGACGGCGGGTCCACCGGGGACACCCCCACGGCCCCGCAGGCCACCGCTCCCGCCCAGGCCGCCGACGCGGCCGACCCCAAGGGCGACGGCAAGGCCACCTGCGCCGCCGGCACCGCCATCGCGTACGCCGGAACCATCAACGGTGAGAACGCCGCGCTCGGCCAGAACATCCTCAACGGCGTCAAGGTCGCGGTGAACCGCCACAACGAAGCCAACCCGGGCTGCAAGATCGAGCTCAAGGAGTTCGAGACCGAGGGCACCCCGGACAAGGCGCCGGGCATCGTCACCCAGATGGTGAACACCCCGCAGATCCTCGGCGTCATCGGCCTGCCGTTCTCCGGTGAGTCGAAGGCCGCCGGCAACATCTTCAACGACGCGGGCCTGGTCTCCATCACCCCGTCGGCCACCGGCCCCGGCCTGTCCCAGAACGGCTGGAAGACCTTCTTCCGCGGCCTGGGCAACGACAACACGCAGGGCCCGGCCGCCGCCACCTTCATCACCGGTGAGCTCAAGGCCGAGAAGGTCTGCGTCGTCGAGGACGACTCCGAGTACGGCATCGGCCTGGCCAACGCCATCAAGGGCGCGCTGGGCAGCAAGGTCGCCTGCAACGAGAAGGTCAAGTCGAAGCAGATCGACTTCGCCGCCACGGTGAACGCGGTCAAGGGCGCCGACCCGCAGGCCGTCTTCTACGCCGGTTACTACCGCGAGGCCGCGCCGTTCGCGCAGCAGCTCAACGACGCCGGCGTGACCGCCAAGTTCGTCGCGCCGGACGGCGTGAAGGACGACGAGTTCGTCAAGGGCGCCGGTGACGCCGCCGCCAGCGCGTACTTCACCTGCCCGTGCGTGCCCGCGGACCAGTTCACCGAGTTCAGCAACGCGTTCAAGGCGCTCTCGGGCAAGGACCCGGGCACCTACGCGCCGGAGGGCTACGACCTCGCCACGATCCTGATGAAGGGCATCGACTCCGGCAAGACCGACCGCGCCGGGCTGCTCGACTACGTCAAGAACTACGACGGCCAGGGCCTGACCAAGAAGTTCAAGTGGGACGCGACCGGCGAGCTGGCCGCCACCACCGTGTGGACCTACAAGGTCGAGAACGGGAAGATCGTCCGGAACACCGAGATCAAGTAGCAGAGCCGCTCTCGGCAAATCGATTTTGTAACCGGGGTGTGCGCGCGACGGTTCGATCCCGTCGCGAGCACACCCCGGAACCACATGGAGAACGAGTGTGTCCATAAACCACGCACTACCGCTGTTCCTCGCGCAGGAGGACAGCTGGATCAAGTTCGACCTCGGGGCGCTGGGCGACCAGTTCTGGACCAGCACCGTCGAAGGCCTCTCCCAGGGCAGCATCTACGCCCTGGTCGCGCTCGGCTACACCCTGGTCTACGGGGTGTTGAAGCTGATCAACTTCGCGCACTCTGAAGTGTTCATCTACGGCGCCTACGCCACCTGGTTCGTCTTCTACGCCCTCGGCTTCCGCCCCGGCGCCACGCCCGACCTGCCGGTGATGGAGCTGATCGGCTTCCTCCTACTGGCACTGGTCGCCGCGATGGTGGTCTCCGGCGGTACGGCGGTGGCACTGGAAAGAGTCGCCTACCGGCCACTGCGGAAGAAGGGCGCGCCGCGGCTGGTCTTCCTGATCACCGCGATCGGCGCCTCCTTCGTGCTCCAGCAGCTGATCTTCATCTGGCGCGGCGGCAACGCCGAGCAGGCGATCCGGCTGCTGCGCCCGCAGGAGGTCTTCGAGCTCTTCGGCGCCAGCGTCACCAACATCACCATCATCATCGTGCTGGCCTCGATCGTGATGATGGTCGGCATCGACATGTTCGTGAACCGCAGCCGCCTCGGCCGCGGTATCCGCGCGGTCGCGCAGGACCCGGACACCGCGACGCTGATGGGCGTGAACAAGGAGCGGGTCATCGTGATCACGTTCCTCATCGGCGGCCTGCTCGCCGGTGCCGCCGCGCTGCTGTACATGATGAAGAACCCCCAGGGGGCGTCCTACCAGGGCGGCTTCCTGCTCGGGATCAAGGCGTTCACCGCCGCCGTGCTCGGCGGCATCGGCAACCTGCGTGGCGCGCTGCTCGGCGGCCTGCTGCTCGGGCTCGCCGAGAACTACGGGCAATCCCTGTTCGGCGGCGAGTGGCGCGACGTGGTCGCGTTCGTGCTGCTGGTGCTGATCCTGATGTTCCGTCCCACCGGCATCCTCGGTGAGTCTCTCGGGAAGGCACGGGTATGACGACGCCAAACACCGCAAGCCGCCGCTCGTTGGGCGAGTGGTGGAGCAACCTCTCGCGGCCGCAGCAGTGGCTCGTGCTGATCCCGGTGGTGGCGCTGATCTACGCGCTGCCGGTGCTGAACCCGCCGATCATCTCCACCGAACCCGGGTTCGACTTCCAGATCGCCATGTTCGAGGTGGCCCGCTACGCGCTGGTCGCCATCGGCCTGAACGTGGTGGTCGGCCAGGCCGGCCTGCTCGACCTCGGCTACATCGGCTTCTTCGCCATCGGTGCCTACGTGGCCGCGCTGTTCACCAGCCCGGACTCGCCGCTGCAGAAGCTGCCGTTCCTCGCGGTCATCCCGCTGGCGATGGCGATCACCATGGTCTTCGGGGTCATCCTCGGTACACCGACACTGCGACTACGCGGTGACTACCTGGCCATCGTGACGCTCGGCTTCGGCGAGATCGTCCGCCTGATCGCGGACAACGTCGACCCGCTGCGCGGGCAGTCGGGCTTCCAGGGCGTCGGGCACCCGCCGGGCACCAACGACGACGGTTCCGCGTTGTTCAACAACACCGACGGCACACCGTGGTACTGGCTCACCGTCACGGTGATCATCCTGGTGCTGTTCCTGGTCGGGAACCTGGAGCGCAGCCGCGTCGGCCGCGCCTGGATCGCCATCCGCGACGACGAGGACGCGGCGTCGATCATGGGCGTGAACACGTTCAAGTTCAAGATCTGGGCGTTCGTCATCGGCGCGGCCATCGGCGGGCTCTCCGGCGCGCTCTACGCCGGGCAGATCGGCTTCGTGAACAACCAGAAGTTCGACGTGGTCACCTCGATGCTGTTCCTGGCCGCGGTGATCCTCGGCGGATCGGGCAACAAGGTCGGCGTCATCCTCGGCGCGGTGGTGGTCGCCTACGTGCCGCTGCGCTTCCTGGTGATCGCCGAGTACAAGTTCCTGATCTTCGGCCTGGCGCTGATCGTGCTGATGATCTTCCGCCCGCAGGGCCTGCTCGGCGCGCGCCAGCGCCTGCTGACCTACGGCAGACTCGCTTACCAACGCCTGCTGGGCAAGGGTGAGCAGGTCTCCAGCGACACCGCGCTGGTGGTCGAGAAGAACGGAGGGGCGCGCTGATGACCACACCGGAGAACCCCTCGGACAGCCCCCGGAACGGGGACACCGGCCCGGAGGTGGTCGCCGAGGGCGGCATCGTCGCCGAGCTGGAGCACATGACGGCGGAGGAGCGGGCCGCGCACGACGCGGAGGTCGCCGAGGTCGTCGCCCCGGACCGCGAGATCGCCGTCGAGGTCGGTGAGACCCTGCTCGAACTGCGCGAGCTGACCGTGCGCTTCGGCGGCCTGGTCGCGCTGGACGGTGTGTCGTTCAACATCAAGCGCGGGGAGATCCTCGGGCTGATCGGGCCGAACGGCGCGGGCAAGACCACCTGCTTCAACGCGATGACGGGGGTCTACCGGCCGACCTCGGGCCAGGTGCTGCTGGAGGACAAGCCGCTGGGCAAGGTCTCCAAGCACGGCATCACCCAGCTCGGGATCGCCAGGACCTTCCAGAACATCCGGCTCTTCGGCGAGATGACCGCGCTGGAGAACGTGGTCGTCGGCACCGACGCCCGGCACCGCACCAGCGTGCTCGGCGCGCTGCTGCGCCTTCCCCGCCACTTCAAGGAGGAGAAGGCCGCGGTCGAGCGGGCGATGGCGCTGCTGGAGTTCGTCGGCATCGCCGACCGCGCCGCGGACAAGGCGAGGAACCTGCCCTACGGCTACCAGCGCCGCCTGGAGATCGCCAGGGCGCTGGCCACCGAGCCGAAGCTGCTGTGCCTCGACGAGCCCGCCGCCGGGTTCAACCCCCAGGAGAAGGAAGAGCTCATGGGGTTGATCAAGAAGATCCGCGACGACGGCTACACCGTGCTGCTCATCGAGCACGACATGAAGCTGGTCATGGGCGTCACCGACCGGATCGTGGTGCTGGAGTTCGGCAAGAAGATCGCGGACGGCAGCCCCGCCGAGATCAGGGACAACCCCGCGGTGATCGCGGCGTATCTGGGGGTGCCAGACGATGACGTTGCTTGAGCTCTCCGGAGTGTCCGTCCACTACGGACGGATCAAGGCGGTGTCGGAGCTGACGCTGACCGTGGCCGAGGGGGAGATCGTCACCCTCATCGGCGCGAACGGCGCGGGCAAGTCCACCACCATGCGCGCGATCTCCGGGATCCGGCCGCTCTCGGCCGGGTCGATCTCCTTCGCCGGTGAGGACATCACCAAGCTGCGGGCCGACCTCCGGGTGGTCCGCGGCATCTCGCAGGCGCCGGAAGGCCGGGGGATCTTCCCCGGCATGACGGTGATGGAGAACCTGGACATGGGCGCCTACGCCCGCAAGGACCGGAAGAACCTGCAGCCGGACCTGGACCGGGTGTTCGAGCTGTTCCCGCGGCTGGCGGAGCGGCGGACGCAGACCGGCGGCACGATGTCCGGTGGCGAGCAGCAGATGCTCGCGATCGGGCGCGCGCTGATGGCCAAGCCGAAGCTGCTGCTGCTGGACGAGCCCTCGATGGGGCTGGCCCCGCAGTTCATCCAGCAGATCTTCCGGATCATCACCGAGATCAACAAGCAGGGCACCACGGTGCTGCTGGTGGAGCAGAACGCCCAGCAGGCGCTTTCGCGCGCGCACCGGGCGTACGTGCTGGAGACCGGGCAGATCACCAAGACCGGCACCGGCCAGGAGCTGCTGGCCGACCCGTCGGTCAAGGAGGCCTACCTCGGCGTCGGCTGACGCTCCGACTGATTGCTATGAGTGGGGCATTACTTGCGTTGAATGCAAGTAATGCCCCACTCATAGCATTGGAGGTACAACCGGTGGTTGTGGCTGGGGTGTGGAAAGCTGTTGGACGTGCGGGCTCCGCAGGCTGTTTCCTATACACAACAAGGAAAACAGCGAAGGAGAACGCAGAGATGACCACCTCGAACGCCGTCCAGGGCGTGGCTGCCGGTGTCCCGTTCGTCGCCCTGCCGCCGGCCGGTGACGGACCGGCCCCGCTCGTGGTCACCTGGCACCTGATGGAGCCGCCCGCCTCGGAGGCGGCGATGGCCGAAGCGGTGCCGATGCGTGGGCTCGACGCCTGGCGCGTCTACTTCGGACTGCCGATGTCGGGCGACCGGCTGCCCGAAGGCGGTTTCGACGAGTTCTTCCGGCTGGCGGGCGAAGACTACGTGCTCAACGTGATGGAGCCGGTCACCGGGCAGGCCGCTGACGAGTTCCCGGCGGCGGTCGCGGAACTGCGCGAGCGGTTCGCCATCGCGGACGGCCCGCTCGGCGTGGCCGGTGGCTCGGCCGGGTCGACGGTGGCGCTGGAGGTGCTGGCCTGCGCCGAGGTGCCGATCGCGGCGGCCGCGGTGATCAGCCCGGTGGTGCAGCTGGCCCCGGCGGTCGGCCGCAACGAGCGCTTCTACGGCATGAGCTACCCGTGGACCGACCGCTCGCGCGCGGTCGCGGACCACTACGACTACGTGAACCGGGCCGCCGAACTCGGCGCGGACCTGCTGCTGGTGGTCGGCGACGCCGACGACGTGGCGTTCCGGGAGCCCTCGGCGGCGCTGCACCGGGCGCTCGGCGGGTCCTCGAAGCTGGTCACCGTGCCGGGCATGGGGCACGCGCTGGCCGAGGAGGACGGCACGCCGAACGAGCACGCGGCGACCGTCGACGCCGAGCTGACCGCGTGGTTCAGCGCCCGCCTGTGAGCGTGCCTTCGGGCAGCCAGTCGCGGTCCGGGTCGTAGGAGCACCAGCCCTCCTTCCGGCTGAGCAGGCTCATCAGCTTGAGCAGCCGGACCAGGGCCGGTGACTCCTCGCCGCGCCGCCACACCACCGACCACGGGTAGAGCGGCGACGGCGCGAACGGCAGGCGGCGCAGGTTCAGGTCCGACGCCAGCTCCATGTCGGCACCGGCCAGCGTCACCCGCGGCCTGCCGTACCGCGTCTGCTCCAGCGTGTGCCGCAGGTCGAAGCTGACCCCGGAATCGTCGATCGGCACCGACCAGCCGCCGAAGCTGGTGCGCAGGAAGGTGCGGAATTCGCCGGGACCGGCCAGCGAAGGCAGCCAGACGCCCTCGTCGCGCAGGTCCTCGACGCGGACCGCCTCGCCCGCGGCGAGCGGGTGCTCCGGGGGCAGCAGCGCGACCAGCGGTTCCAGCCGGACCAGGCGCTGCGCGAGCCCGGCGGGCAGCTCGCGGCCCGGTTCGCCGGCCCAGCCGAAGGCCAGGTCCAGCTCACCGGCCAGCAGCGGCTCGAAGCTGTGCACCAGCCCCTGCCGCGTGCTGCGCTCGACGCGCAGCTCCGGATCGGCCATCGAGCACCGGCGCAGCACGAACAGCGGCGAGAGGCGGTGGTCGATCACGTCGACCCGCAGGCGCGGCTGCTCCCCGGTGGCCGCCACGACCGCCTCGTCGTTCAGCTTGACCAGCTCGCGGGCCAGCGGCAGGAACCGGCGGCCCGCGTCGGTCAGCTCGACCCCGCGGTTGGTGCGGCGGAACAACGCGCCGGGCAGCGCGTCCTCCAGCTTGCCGATGCGCCTGGACAGCGCCTGCTGGGTGAGGAACAGGCTCTGCGCGGCACGGGTGAAGTTCTGGTGCTCCGCCACCGCGACGAAGGCGCGCACCTGCCCCAGGTCGAGGTCCATGACCAGGGAACTTACCCAGTTCAGGAGCCCGGCGGGCGCTCCCGGACGGCACAGGTCAGCCGCGCCGTGCAGGTCCGCTTGCCGGCGTCGTCGGTCAGCACGATCTCCACGGTGATCGTGCTGCGGCCGACGTGCAGCGGGACGGCCACCCCGGTGACCAGGCCCTCGCGCACCCCGCGGTGGTGCGTGCACGACAGCTCGAGGCCGACCGCGGCGCGCTCCGGCCCGGCGTTGACCGCGGCCACGGTGGAGCCCAGCGCCTCGGCGAGCACCGCGTTGGCGCCACCATGCAGCAGGCCGTACGGCTGGAGATTGCCCTCGACGGGGATCGTGCCGACCACGCGTTCCTTGGTCACTTCCAGCAGCTTCATGCCGACCTTGTCGTTGAGCTGCTGCTGCGCCCACCGCGGATCGATCTGGAACTTCTCGGCGGTGATCGCCGCCCCCTGCTCGGGCACCCGTGCCTCCTTAGAGTGTCGGGGTCTCACCCTAGACTCGCTCCCGTGAGCCCAGCCGAGAACACCCAAGTAGCGAACGACACACCCCGCCTGTTGCTCATCGACGGGCACTCGATGGCGTACCGCGCCTTCTTCGCGGTACCCGCCGACCGGTTCCGCACCACCACCGGCCAGGTCACCAACGCGGTGTTCGGGTTCACCTCGATGCTGATCAACCTGCTGCGCGACGAGCAGCCGACCCACCTCGCGGTGGCCTTCGACCTCTCGCGTCAGACCTTCCGCTCGGAGGCCTACGCCGACTACAAGGCGGGCCGCTCGGCCACCCCGGACGACTTCAAGGGGCAGGTCGACCTGGTCAAGGACGTGCTCGGGGTACTGGGCATCCCGATCCTGACCAAGGAGAACTACGAGGCCGACGACATCATCGCCACGCTGACCACGCAGTCGGAGGCGCTCGGCTACCAGGTGCTCATCTGCACCGGCGACCGCGACGCGCTGCAGCTGGTCACCGACGCGGTCACCGTGCTCTACCCGCGCAAGGGCGTCTCGGACCTGGTGCGGTTCGACCCGGCCGCGGTCTCGGACAAGTACGGCCTCACGCCGTCGCAGTACCCGGACTTCGCCGCGCTGCGCGGGGACCCGTCGGACAACCTGCCCGGCATCCCCGGCGTGGGGGAGAAGACCGCGACCAAGTGGATCCAGCAGTTCGGCTCGCTGAACGACCTGATCGACCGGGTGGACGAGGTCAAGGGCAAGGCCGGGGACGCGCTGCGCGCCCACCTCAGCTCGGTCGCGCTGAACCGCCAGCTCACCGAGCTGGTCCGCGAGGTGCCGCTGGAGGCCACCCCGCCGGAGCTGGAGCTGAAGCCGTGGGACCGCGACGCGGTGCACCGGCTGTTCGACGAGCTGGAGTTCCGCGTCCTGCGCGACCGGCTGTTCGCCACGCTGTCCAGCGCCGAGCCCGAGGCCGACGAGGGCTTCGAGGTCACCGGCGCGGCGCTGGAGCCGGGGCAGATCGGCGGGTGGCTGGCCGAGCACGCGCCGGCCGGCACGGTGACCGGGCTGTCGTTCCGCACCACCGGCGCCTCGGTGGCCGCCGACGTGCTGTCCATCGCCTTCGCCGCCGAGGACGGGAAGGGCACCTACCTCGATCTGTCCACTCTGGACGAGGCGGACGAGAAGGCGCTGGTCGCCTGGCTCGCCGACGAGAAGGCGGGCAAGAGCGGGCACGCGCTGAAGGTGGCCGTGCACGGGCTGCTCGGCCGCGGCTGGCGACTGGCCGGGCTGCGCACCGACACCGAGCTGGCCGCCTACCTGGTCCGCCCCGGTCAGCGCTCGTTCGAGCTGGACGACCTCACCCTGCGCTACCTCAGCCGCGAGCTGCGCTCGGAGACCGACGAGGGCGACGGGCAGCTCTCCCTGCTGGACGGGGCCGAGGGTGCCGACGCCAAGATCGTGCAGGCCGAGCTGGTGCGGGCGCGCGCGATCGCCGAGCTGACCGGCGCGCTGCACGAGGAACTCGGCAAGATGAACGGCACCAAGCTGCTCGACGAGATCGAGCTGCCGCTGTTCGAGGTGATCAACGAGCTGGAGGCGGCGGGCATCGCGGTCGACATCGAGCAGCTCACCGAGCTCGAAGCGCACTACGCCAACCGCGTGCACCAGGCCGCCGACGCCGCCTACGAGGTGATCGGCAAGCAGATCAACCTCGGTTCGCCGAAGCAGCTGCAGGTGGTGCTGTTCGACGAGCTGCAGATGCCGAAGACCAAGCGCACCAAGACCGGGTACACCACCGACGCGGACGCGCTGCAGACGCTGTTCGAGAAGACCGAGCACCCGTTCCTGCAGCACCTGCTCGAACACCGCGACGCCACCCGCCTGCGCACCACGGTGGAGGGGCTGATCAAGTCCATCGCGGACGACCGGCGCATCCACACCACGCTGTACCAGACCATCGCGGCCACCGGGCGGCTCTCGTCCACCGAGCCGAACCTGCAGAACATCCCGATCCGCACCGAGGAGGGCCGCCGCATCCGCGACGCCTTCGTGGTCGGCGAGGGCTACACCGACCTGATGACCGCGGACTACAGCCAGATCGAGATGCGGATCATGGCGCACCTGTCCGAGGACGCCGCGCTGATCGAGTCCTTCCAGTCCGGGTTCGACTTCCACGCGGCCACCGCGGCGAAGGTGTTCGGCGTGGAGCCCGGCGAGGTCACCGGGGCGCAGCGGGCCAAGATCAAGGCGATGAACTACGGCCTGGCCTACGGGCTGTCGGCGTACGGGCTCTCGGCGCAGCTGCGGATCTCCACCGAGGAGGCGCGCGGGCTGATGGACGACTACTTCGCCGGGTTCGGCGGGGTGCGCGACTACCTGCAGTCGGTGGTGGTGGAGGCGGGCAAGGTCGGCTACACCGAGACCATCTTCGGCCGCCGCCGCTACCTGCCCGACCTGAACAGCGACAACCGGCAGCGCCGCGAGATGGCCGAGCGGATGGCGCTCAACGCGCCGATCCAGGGCAGCGCGGCCGACATCATCAAGGTCGCCATGCTCAACGTGCACCGCGGCCTGACCGAGGCGAAGCTGCGCAGCCGGGTGCTGCTCCAGGTCCACGACGAACTGGTGCTCGAAGTGGCCGACGGCGAGCACGACGAGCTGGAAGCACTGGTGCGCAAGGAGATGGGCGCGGCCTACGAACTGGCCGTGCCGCTGGAGGTCTCGGTCGGCTACGGCCGCTCCTGGAACGACGCGGCGCATTAGCCGATGAGCGGGCGCGTCGATGCGTTGGGGCACCTTCGCCGGGCGAAGGACCGGATCGACGCGCACTACGCCGAACCGCTCGACGTGGACCAGCTCGCCAAGGTGGCGGGCTGGTCCCGCGAGCACTTCACCCGCACCTTCGCCGCGGCCTTCGGCGAGACGCCCGGCGCGTACCTGGCGCGCCGCCGGATCGAGCGCGCCCAGGACCTCCTCCGCTCGGCGAACCTGACGGTGACCGAGGTGTGCCTGCTGGTGGGCTACTCCAGCCTCGGCACGTTCAGCCGCCGGTTCACCGAGATCACCGGGGAAAGCCCGACCGCCTACCGCGCGCGGGCCCGTCAGCGGGGCACCCCGCCCATTCCCGGCTGCTACCTGATGATGTGGACCAGGCCGGTCGCGGGGAACCAATCCGGAAAGGACGGAAAGGACATCACTTCCGGATAAGCCATCCGGCGGCGGGCGCGACTAGCGTTCGGGCCAGAGCGCTGGACGGGAGCAGGAAATGATCAAGAATTTGTCGCACGCCGGCATCTACGTGCTGGACTACGAATCGGCCAAGGAGTTCTACACCGCGAAGCTCGGTTTCGAGGTGCGCCAGGACGTCAAGATGGACGGCCGGTTCCGCTGGCTGACCGTCGGCCTGCCGGGGCAGCCCGGGCTGGAGTTCACCCTGATGGAACCGGGGCCGCCGCAGCACGACCCGGAAACCGAGAAGCAGTTGCGGGAACTGATCGCCAAGGGCGTGCTCGGCATGGGCGTGTTCGACACCGACGACTGCCGCGGGACCTTCGAGACGCTTTCCGCGCGCGGGGTGAACTTCCTGCAGGAACCGGCTGACCGACCGTACGGAGTGGAATGTGTATTCCGAGACGACTCCGGGAACTGGTTCAGCCTCACCGAGCGACGGGAATTCGACGAAGCGAAGGACTGGGGACTCTGTGTGGACGGTTGACCGCGTTTCGCCGCGGTAAACAAGCCTTTCGCCGGACGGCAGGGGCTTCCGCTCGCGAGTAGCGTGACGGGCATGGTGCTCAGAAAGGCGCTGATCCTCGGTGGCACCGGCATGCTGGCCGGCGTCGCGGAATCCCTCACCGGTGACGGCTGGCTGGTGGTCCTGCCGAGCAGGCGGTACAGCCCGATCGGCCGCCGCCCGCCCGAGCCGGGTATCGCCGCCCGGCTGTCGATGGGCGCGCGCGGGCACCGGCCGCAGGGCGGTACCGCGACGCTGGGCCGGGCCATCTGGGTCGAAGCGCAATGGGAACGTCCACGGGAACTGGCGAAGAAGGCGGAGGAGGCGCTCGGCGGACCGGCGGACCTGCTGGTGGCCTGGGTGCACGACTCCTACCGCCGGGCGGTGATGGGGGTGGTGGAGCCGTTGCTGCGCCCCGAGGCCCCGGTGGTGGAGGTGCGGGAGGCCGCGTCGGTGAAGGCGGGCGAGGCGGAGTCGCTGCTCGCGGTCCACCCCACCCAGCAGGTGCGCCTCGGCGCGATCTCGGAGCAGACCGGGCGGCCGCTGAGCCACGCCGAGATCGCCGCGGGCGTGCTCGACGCGGTGGAACGGGCGCTGGAGGACCGCCCGACCTCGGTGCACCAGATCGGGCACAACCGCCCCTACGTGCGGTAACGCGCCGGACCGAACGCCCCCGCTGCTCCGGTGGTGGGGGCGTTTTCGCGCGCTCTTGATCGGGAATCGGCAACGGTGTTACGTTACCCAAACTGGTAACTTTGTTAACTAATTGAACACCGTCCGCTTTCCGCCGCCCGCACCCCCAGGAGAGCGCAGATGAACCGATCTACCCTGCTGGTCAGGGGCCTGCCGATCGCGCTGGCCGCGCTGCTGGCGCAGTCCGTGGTCGCCGCCAGTGGTGAGACGCTGGCCGAAACCCTGCTGTCGCACCAGAAACCCACCACCACCTCGTCGGTGGAGGACGCCACCTTCGGCGGCGGGTTCGCCGTCGACGGCGACACCACCACCCGGTGGGCCAGTGCCGAGGGCAGCGATCCACAGTGGATCGCGGTCGACCTCGGCGGGCCCGCGCGGGTGAGCCGGGTGAAGCTGAACTGGGAGGCCGCCCACGCCAGCGCGTACCAGGTCCAGGTGTCCGCCGACGGGAAGGCGTGGACCACGGTCAAGTCCGTCACCGGGTCGGACGGCGCGGTCGACGAGGTCACCGGGCTCGACGCCTCGGCCCGGTTCGTGCGGGTGCTCGGCACCCAGCGCGCCACCGCCTACGGCTACTCGCTCTGGGAACTGGAGGTGCACGGCTCCCGCACCGGCGGCGGTGACATCGAGGCACCCAGCGCGCCCGCCGGGCTGAAGGCCACCGCCGCCACCACCGACACGATCACCCTGGCCTGGACGCCGTCGACCGACAACGTCGGGGTGACCGGGTACGAGGTGCTGCGCAACGGCAACGTCGTCGGCACCACCAGCACCGCCGGGTACACCGACACGGCCCTCGCCTCCGGCACCGCGTTCACCTACTCGGTGCGGGCCCGCGACGCGGCGGGCAACCTCTCCGCGCCGAGCGCCGAGGTGCAGGCGAGCACCCAGCCGGGCAACGGCACCGGCGGCACGGTCTTCGTGATCGCGGGGGACATCGCCAAGCGCGAACTGCCGTCCGAGCACTCCAAGACCGCCGAACTCGTCGCCGGCATCAAGCCGCAGCACGTGCTGACCGTCGGCGACAACCAGTACGACAACGGCACGCTGAAGGAGTTCCAGACCTACTACGACAAGACCTGGGGCAAGTTCAAGGCCATCACCAAGCCCACCCCGGGCAACCACGAGTGGTACGACCAGCTCAAGGGGTACAAGGCGTACTTCGGCTCGATCGCCACCCCGCAGGGCAAGCCGTACTACAGCTTCGACGTGGGCGACTTCCACTTCGTCGCGCTCGACTCCGATCCGGTGACCGACGGCAACACCGCCGAGCAGGTGGCCTGGCTCAAGGACGACCTGGCGAAGAACACCCGGTCGTGCGTGGTCGGCTACTGGCACCACCCGCGGTTCAACTCCGGCGAGTACGGCGACAACAAGGCCATCGCGCCGCTGTGGGACGAGATGGTCAAGGCCAGGGCCGACGTGGTCTTCGGCGGGCACGACCACCACTACGAGCGGATCAAGCCGCTCAACTCCCAGGGCCGGGTCGACGAGGCGAACGGCGTGCGCTCGGCCATCGTCGGCATCGGCGGCGACAGCCTGTACACGCAGATCAAACCGCGTGAGGGGGTGGAGAAGTCGTTCGCCAAGCACGGCGTGATGAAGTTCGTGGCCAACGGCAAGACCTACTCGTGGGAGATCATCGGCACCGACGGGAAGCTCCTCGACAAGGCGGGTCCCTACACCTGCCGCTGATCGGGGGAGGCAACCGTGTACATCGCATCGGCGCGGGAAACCGGCCTCGACACCCAGCCGGGACGTAGTGGGCGCCGGGTGGCGGGCAACGTGTTCGCCCTCGGCGCGGTCAGCCTGGTCACCGACGTCTCCTCGGAGATGGTGACCGCCGTGCTGCCGCTGTACCTGGTGTTGCAGCTGGGGTTCTCCCCGCTGCAGTTCGGCATCCTGGACGGGCTGTACTCCGGGGTGACCGCGTTCGTGCGGATCGTCGGCGGCACGCTCGCCGACCGGTGGCAGCGCCGCAAGCTGATGGCCGGGCTCGGTTACGGCATCTCCGCCGTGGCCAAGCTCGGCCTGCTCGGGGCCACTGGATCGGCCACCTCGATGGGGCTGGTGCTGGCCGCCGACCGGACCGGGAAGGGCCTGCGCACGGCCCCCCGGGACGCGTTGATCTCGCTGAGCAGCGACCCCGGCACGCTCGGCCGCGCGTTCGGCGTGCACCGAGCGATGGACACCGTCGGCGCCTTCCTCGGGCCGCTGGTGGCGTTCCTGCTGCTGTGGGCGGTGACCGGCGGGTACCAGGCGGTGTTCTTCGTCAGCTTCTGCATCGCCTCGCTCGGCGTGGTGCTGCTGGTGCTGTTCGTCCGCGACCACCGGCAGCCGGCGCCGCCCCGCCGGTCGGCCTCACTGCGGTCGGCGTTCGGGCTGTTGCGGGACAAGGGGTTCCGGCGGATCTGCGGCTGGGCGGCGGTGTTCGGCCTGGCCACCGTCGGCGACGCCTTCGTCTACCTGCTGCTGCAGGACCGGCTGGCCATCGAACCCGCCTGGTTCGCGGTGCTGCCGCTGGGCACCGCCGGGGTGTACCTGCTGCTGGCCGTGCCGATGGGCCGGGTGGCCGACCGGCTCGGCCGGTGGCGGGTGTTCGTCGCCGGGCACATCGCCCTGCTGGGCGCCTACGTCCTGCTGCTCGGCGCCGCCGACGGGCTGTGGCTGGTGGTCGCGGGCCTGGCCGCGCACGGGCTGTTCTACGCCTGCACCGACGGGGTGCTGATGGCGGCGGCCGGTCCGCTGCTGCCCGCCGGGCTGCGGACCAGTGGGATGGCCGTGCTGCAGACCGGGCAGGCGCTGGCGAAGCTCGCGTCCTCGGTGCTGTTCGGCGCGGCCTGGACGGTGTGGGGCAGGGAGACCGCGCTGGTCCTCGCGGTGTCGGCACTGGCGGTGGTGGTGGCCGCGGCGCTGATCGCCCGGCCGTTGCGCACGGGAAGGGGAGTGGCATGAGGCTCGGGATCAAGGTGGCCACCGCACTCGGTGCCACCGCGCTGCTCGGCGCGGCGGCGACGGTCTACACGCTGGACGCGATGGCGGGGAACCCGGAGCACGCCCGGCCGGACGTGACGATCGCGGTCGACGCGACCGCCCAGGTGGACCTGGCCGAGCCGGGGCGCCTGCTGTTCCGGACCACCGCGCCGGGACCCCACCACGGCAAGGTCTCCTCGGTCCCGCTGGCCGATCCCGGCGGGCCGCGGCGGATCAGCCCGCTCTCGTGCGACCGGTTCTTCACCGAGGCCGGGACCGGGATCTGCCTGGCAACCGCGCCCGGCCTGATGCCGAGCGCGGTCGCGCTGCGGGTGGACGACCGCCTGCGCGAGACCGAACGGGTCGAGGTCGCAGGCATCCCGAGCCGCGCGAAGCTGTCCGCCGGCGGCCGCATGGCCACCTGGACCACCTTCGTCACCGGCGACTCGTACACCCAGGGCAGCGGGTTCTCCACCCGCACCGCGATCCAGGACCGCCGCGACCAGGCGTACCTGAGCAACATCGAGGGCATCCCGCTGACCGTGGACGGCAAGCCGTACCAGGCGGAGGACGTCAACGTCTGGGGCGCGGGGTTCACCGCCGACGGCAAGCGGTTCTACGCCACGGTGTCCACGGCCGGGCGGACCCACCTGCTCGAAGGCGACTACGACGCCTGGGCCGCCCGGACCCTGGTGGAGAACGCCGAATGCCCGTCGCTGTCCCCGGACGGCACGCGGCTGGCGGTCAAGAAGCGGGTCTCGGACGATGCCGCGAGGCCGTGGCGCGAGTACGTGCTCGACCTGACCACGATGCGGGAGACGCCGCTGGCCGAGACCCGCAGCATCGACGACCAGGTGGTCTGGCTGGACTCGCGGACGATCGCCTACGAACTCCCGCGCGACGGCGGCTCCGACATCTGGGCGGTCCCGGCCGACGGCTCCGGCACCCCACGGCTACTGGTGCCGTGGGGGTCTTCTCCGTCAATTACTTAGCCAGGCCGCGGATCAGCACCATCACCGACTCGCGCACCTCGTCCCGGCTGCGCTGCCGCTGGAACACCTGCCAGTCCAGGGCCACCACCAGCAGCGTGCCGAACAACCCGGCCGCGGCGGTCGGGATCTGCACGCCGTCGGGCAGCCGTCCCGCGTCGGCGATGCGCTGCAGCTGCTCCTTGACGATCGAGATGATCTCCTCGCGCAGCAGCGTCAGCGTCTCGTGCCACTGGCCCGGTGTCCGCCACATCTCGCTGACCAGGATCTGCGAGAACCCCGGGTACTCGGCGATGAACCGGAGCGCACCGTCCACTTGGGACTCCAGCGCCTCGACCGGGTCCGCCGGGGCGGTGCCCGCGCGCAGCCGGTCGGCGAGCTGCCCGACGCCGTAGCGCAGCAGCGCGTCGATCAGCCCGTCCTTGCTGCCGAAGTTGTAGTACACGGTGCCCTTGGCCACCCCGGCCTCGGCGGCGATCTCGTCCACCGTCAGCCCGACCAGCCCGCGGTCGGTGGCCAGCTTCAGCGTCGCTTCGAACAGTCGGCGCCGCGTGGCGTCGGCCCTCGCACTCACAGGCTCAGCTCCGGTTTCAGCTGCGACACCGTCCACATGCGACGCTTGCTCGCGGCGTACGCGGACACCGCCAGCGCGCCGACGAGATAGGCCAGCAGCACGCCGATGTCGCCGAGGATCTGCAGGGAGGCCCCACTGTAGAGCAGGTGCCGGAACCCGTCGATGGCGTAACCCATCGGCAGCACGATGTGCAGCGGGTACAACGCGTCCGGGATGGTCTGCCACGGGAACGTGCCGCCCGCGCTGACCAGCTGGAGCACCAGCAGCACCAGGCCGAGGAACTTGCCGACCGCGCCGAACAGCGCGTTCAGCGCGTGCACGATCGCGGTGAACGACAACGACACCAGCACGGCGAAGCCGATCGCGCCCAGCGGGTGCGCCACGTGAATGCCGACCAGCCAGGTCACCGCGCCGAACAGCACGATCACCTGCGCCACGCCGAGCAGCGCCGAAGCCAGCCAGCCGCCGAAGGCCACCCGCAGCGGGGACGCGCCCGCGGTCAGCGCCCTGGTCGAGAGCGGCCGCAGCAGCAGGAACAGCACGAACGCGCCGATCCAGGTGGCCAGCGAGATGAAGAACGGGGCCAGCCCGGCGCCGTAGGTCCCGGCCGAGGCCACGCCGACCGAGTTGACCGCCACCGGGTCGGCGATGGTGTTCGCGGTGGCCTGGCGGGTCGGGTCGTCGGGGTTCGGGATCTCCTTGAGCCCGGCGCCGAGCCCGTCGCGGAGCTGGTTCGCGCCGTCGCGCAGCTGCGTGCTGCCCTTGAGCGCGTCCTGCTCACCGGTGGCCAGCTTCGCCGAACCGTCGACCAGTTGCTTCGCGCCGTCGGCGGCCTTGCCGATGCCGTCGACCAGGGTGGGGGCCGAGGACGCCAGCTGCGCGGCGCCCTCGGAGACCTGGCGGGCGCCGTCAGCCAGTTTGCTCAGGTCGCTGTTCGCCTGCTGGATCTTGGTGTTCGCGTCGTCGACCGGTTTGCGCAGCGTGCCGAGCACGCTCAGCGCGTGCTGGACCTCGTCCTCGCTCAGCCCGCCGTTGCGCAACGCCTGCGCCAGCTGGCCGTTCGCGTTGTCCAGCGAGTTCTGCAGGTCGGTGGAGGCGCCCGCGGCCACCTGCGCGGCGGAGGCGACCTTCGCGTTGCCCGCCGCGACCTGGCTGGCGCCGTCGGCGAGCTGCTGCGACTTCGACGGCAGTTGCGCGGTGCTGTCCCGCAGCGTGTTGAGCCCGGTGGACAGCTGCGTGCTGCCGGTGTTGAGCTGGTTCGCGCCGTCGGCGAGCTGCTGCTGGCCGCTGACCAGCTGCCCGGCGCCGTCGGCGAGCTGGGTCGCGCCGCGCGAAGCCTCCTCGATCTTGCCGTAGATGGTGGAGAAGCCGACCAGGAAGCGGCCGGCCGCCTCGCTGCCCACCTTCTCCGCGATCGTCGCGCGCACCTGCTCGGCCACCTGGTCGGCGATGGTGCCGGACAGGTAGTTGTTGGCGTCGTTGGTGGTCAGCGTGATGGTCGCCTGCTGCGGCTGGAAGTTGCCGGTGGACAGCAGCGCGGTGGAGAACTCGCGGGGAATGGTGATGGCGAAGGAGTACCGGTCGTCGCGGACGCCGGCCTGCGCCTCCTCGGCGGAGACCTCGTGCCACTGGAAGGTGCCGGAGCCGACCAGCTCGTCGGTCACCTCGCGGCCGACGTTGCGCTGCACGCCCTCGCTGTCGGTGGCGCCGGTGTCGGCGGAGACCACCGCGGCGGGCAGCTTGTTCAGCCTGCCGTACGGGTCGTAGTTCGCGTAGAGGTAGAAGGAGGCGTAGAGCAGCGGGACCAGCACCAGCGCGAGCATCGCCAGCTTGGGCAGCTTCCCGGAGCTCAGCCTCCGCAGTTCGTTGAGGGCGATCCGGACGCTGCTCACTGCTCTTCTCCTTCGGGGTCTTCTTCCGGCTCCGGCTCGGGCAGGGGAGCGCACTGCCGCGGTTCCGGCTGCGTCAGCTCACCGGCCACGGCCGGGGTGAACGGCAGCGCGGAGACGGGCGTGGTCGCGCTCAGCACGACCACCGCGAGCCCGCGTTCGGCGTGCTCCACCGCCAGCGACGACCAGCTCTCCACGTCGCTGGTGTGCCGGTCGGGGGTGTCCAGCACCAGCAGCTCGACGCCCTTCCGGCTCGCCGCGAGCGCGGTCAGCAGCCGGGTGCGCACCACCGGGGCGAGGTTCTCGAAGCGGGTGTCCGCGAACGGGCCGACGTCGTTCGCCGCCAGCCAGCGGCGCACGTCCTCCTTGGCCGACGGGCGGCGCGCCAGCGCCAGCTCCTCGCCGACCACCACGCTCAGGCTCAGCGCGCCGTCCGGTTCGCTCACCCCGGGTGCGTCCACCACGGCCGAGACCTCGCGCAGCTTCGACGGCCCGGTGACCGTGCCGGTGGCCGGCTTGAACCGCCCGGCCAGCGCCAGCCCGAACGCGGTCAGCCCGGCGCCCGGCTCGCCGTGCAGCACCGCCAGCTGCCCGGCGGCGACGGTCAACGAGGTCGGTGGCAACAACGTGCCGTGCGGTCCGGTGACGGACACGCGATCGGCGTGAACCTGCACGGGGGCTCCCGGTATTTGAACTGACTGGTCAGTGCAAAAGTAGGCCCGGAGCTGGGAGTGGGCAAGTTCAACCGGGCAGAACACCCCGGTTGAGTGACTACCGCAACAGCGAGGCCGGGCGAACCTCCCAGATCGTCCAAAGTGGACGATAGCCCCGTCGGTGCCAGAACACCGAGGACAGCGGGTTGGGCGGGTTGTAGTAGAGGTAGGTGCCCGCCGCCCCGCGCTCGTGGAAGTACGCGTGCGCCGCGGCCGCCAGTGTCCGCCCGATCCCGTGCCCGCGCACTTCGCGCGCGGTGCCGACGTTGTTCAGGTAGCCCCAGCTGCCCGGCGGCAGCAGTTCGCCGGCCCCGGCCTCCCCGGCCACGTCCACCCAGGAGCAGTCGGCGAGCCCCGCCACCAGGCCGTCGACCTCGGCCACCCAGACCGTGCCGGTGTCCTGCGCCAGCTTGGCCCGCAGCCGCGGCGCGAGCAGTTCCTCGGTGTGCTCGCGGCGCGGGAGGGCGACCAGCGCGGAGTAGTCGAAGACCTCCAGCGCCAGGTCCAGCACCGCGGCGAAGTCGTCCGGCCGCGCCTGGCGGACGGTCACGCCGGGCTGGCCGAAGGTGTCCGGCGGGCCGGTGCGCGTGGCCAGCGCCGTGACCGGGGCGAGGCCGTGGTCGAGGAAGGCGCGGATCGCCTCGGCGTCGTGGCTCGGCCAGGTCACCACGCAGGCCGAGTCCTCACCGGGCGACTCGGTGTCGAGTTCGGCCCGCCACGCCCGGAGCAGCGCGTCCATGCCCGCCGTCCCGGTGGTGCCGATCTCCGGGAACAGCCGCCACACCCGCTCGGCCGACCACAGCAGTTCCAGCGAGCCGGGCTCGTGCCGTTCCCGGCGCAGCACGGCGGACACGCGCTCGCCGTCGGCGGTCACCGCGTGCAGTTCGGTCATGCCCTCATCTCCCCCGCCGGGGTCACGTCCCAGATGGTCCACAGTGGACGATAACCCTGGCGGTGCCAGAACACCGAGGAGAGCGGGTTGCACGGGTTGTAGAAGAGGAAGGTGCCGCGCACGCCGGACTCGGCCAGCGCGCGGTGCGCCACCGCCATCAGCGCCCGGCCCACGCCGCGGCCCCGGCTGTCCTCGGCCACCGAGAGGGTGGAGACGTACCCCCAGCGCCCGCCGGGCAGCCGGTTGGCCAGCGGGCCGCCCGCCTCGGGGAGCACGCAGCGGGTGCTCGCCATGCCGACCGCCAGCCCGTCCGCCTCGGCGAGCCAGACGTGGCCCTCGGCCAGCAGGCGCCGCAGTCCGGGTTCGAGCAGGCGGGCGGCGTTGTCGAGCGGGCGCGCGGTGCCGACCAGCGCGGCGTAGCGCAGCTCGGCGACCTCCAGCGCGAGCAGTTCCTCGAGATCGGCTTCCTTCGCCGGGCGCACGAGCAGGCCGGGCGGGCCCGACGATCCGGCGTGGCCGGTGCTGGTGGTGCTGATGCCGGTGCCGGGGCCGTGGCTGTGGCCGGTGCCGGGGTCGGTGCCGGGGCCGTGGCTGTGGCCGGTGCCGTGGGCGATCGTGCCGGTGCCGGTGCCGGTGCCGGTGCCGGTGTCGGTGCCGGGGTCGGCGCTGGTGCGCACGCCGATCGCGGTCCGCGGCAGGAAGCCGTGCCGGGGCAGCACCCCGGCCACCGGCGCGTCCAGGCTCGGCCACGCCAGCACGCACGCCGAATCGGGGCCGGGCCGCTCGGCCAGCAGGCGCACCCGGACCGTCGGCAGCAGCGCGCGCAGCCCGGCCACGTCCCCGGCGTCCAGCAGCGGGGTGACTTCCCAGGTGCGGGCGGGGGAGAACAGCCGCTCCACCGCGCCGGCAGGCAGCTTGCTCCGGTAGAGCACCGCGCTGACCTGGCGGCCGTCGCGGACGCGGGCGTGGACGCGCTCTCCCGCCGGGGCACTCGCCTCCGGCAGCAGCGGGTCCAGCCCGGCGAAGCTCACCCCGGCTTCCGGGTCCGGAAGATCGCGGTGCCGGGGAAGAGCTTGCCGCGCAACGGGCTCCACTGGCCCCAGACGCGGGTGTGCCCCTCCGGCCACTCCGGCTCGATCAGGTCGAGCAGCTCCAGCCCGGCCCCGGCCAGGCCGCGGACGTAGTCGCCGAGCGTGCGGTGGTACTCCACATAGGTCGCCGTGCCCGTACCGTCCACTTCGACGTACGGGGTGCGGTCGAAGTAGGGCTGGGTGGCGGTCAGCCCGCCGGGGCCGGGGTCGTCCGGGAAGATCCAGCGCATCGGGTGGGTGACCGCGAAGACCCAGGGCGCGCCCGGCCGCAGCACCCGGTGCACCTCGGCGAACACCGCGTCCACCGAGGACACGAACGGCACCGCGCCGAAGGCCGAGCAGGCCGCGTCGAAGCTGGCGTCGGCCAGCGGCAGGTACTCGGCGTTGGCCTGGACCAGCGGGACGTGGATGCCGGTGCGCTCGGCGGCCTCGCGGGCGTAGCGCAGCATGCCGGCGGACAGGTCGAGCGCCACCGTGCGCGCGCCCTGCGCGGTCAGCCAGCGCGCGCACGGCGCCGAGCCGCAGCCGACCTCCAGCACCCGGCGGCCGTCGACCGGGCCGAGCAGGCCGAGATCGGCTTCGCGCAGGCCCTCGGGGCACCAGAGGAAGTCGGCCTCGCCGAGGAACTCGCCGTGCGTGGCGTGGTAGTCGTCGGCATCGGCGTCCCACCAGGCCAGATTGGCCGCGGCGGCCTCCGACGAGCCCACCTCGCGGTAGGCGACGGCGGCGGTGCCGAGGCGTTCTTCGGCGCGGTCGTGACGATCAGCGGGCGGGGAGTTCACCGGCTCATCCTCCCGCAGGCGCCATAGCCGACGACGTGTGTGGACCCTGTTTGTGCCCTGCCCAGTGGGCCGCGTAGGATACTCACTAGCGCAGTGGGTTCGCGCTACCTCTCCCTCCGGCCTCCGTGCTGGGGTCCGGGTCGCGCACCAGCCGTCGGTGATGCACGTGGCCGATTTCTTCGGGAACGCAGCAGAATCGCTCGTCCGGTTTCCCGGTGCGCGCGCAAACAGCAAACCTACTATCCCCAAGCCGTTACCGGAGCAACCCGCCTAATGACCATCGACACCGCCACCGCCCCGACTGCGTCCACCCCGCAGCAAGTCGCCATCAACGACATCGGGTCGGAGGAAGACTTCCTCGCCGCGATCGACAAGACGATCAAGTACTTCAACGATGGCGACATCGTCGAAGGCACCATCGTCAAGGTCGATCGCGACGAAGTGCTGCTCGACATCGGGTACAAGACCGAGGGCGTCATCCCCTCGCGTGAGCTGTCCATCAAGCACGATGTCGACCCGGCCGAGGTGGTCACCGTCGGCGACGAGGTCGAGGCCCTGGTCCTCCAGAAGGAGGACAAGGAAGGCCGCCTGATCCTCTCCAAGAAGCGCGCGCAGTACGAGCGCGCCTGGGGCACCATCGAGGAGCTCAAGGAGAAGGACGAGCCGGTCAAGGGCACCGTCATCGAGGTGGTCAAGGGCGGCCTGATCCTGGACATCGGCCTGCGCGGCTTCCTGCCCGCGTCGCTGGTCGAGATGCGCCGCGTGCGCGACCTGCAGCCCTACGTCGGCCGCGAGCTCGAGGCGAAGATCATCGAGCTGGACAAGAACCGCAACAACGTGGTCCTGTCCCGCCGCGCCTACCTGGAGCAGACCCAGTCCGAGGTGCGCAGCGAGTTCCTCAACGCGCTCGCCAAGGGCCAGGTCCGCAAGGGCGTGGTGTCCTCCATCGTCAACTTCGGTGCCTTCGTGGACCTGGGTGGCGTCGACGGCCTGGTGCACGTCTCCGAGCTGTCCTGGAAGCACATCGACCACCCGTCCGAGGTGGTCGAGGTCGGCCAGGAGGTCACCGTCGAGGTGCTCGACGTGGACATGGACCGCGAGCGCGTGTCCCTGTCGCTGAAGGCGACCCAGGAAGACCCGTGGCGCCAGTTCGCCCGCACCCACGCGATCGGCCAGATCGTGCCGGGCAAGGTCACCAAGCTCGTCCCGTTCGGTGCGTTCGTGCGCGTCGAGGAGGGCATCGAGGGCCTGGTGCACATCTCCGAGCTGGCCGAGCGCCACGTGGAGATCCCGGAGCAGGTCGTGCAGGTCAACGGCGACGTGATGGTCAAGGTCATCGACATCGACCTGGAGCGCCGCCGCATCTCGCTGTCGCTGAAGCAGGCGAACGAGGGCTTCACCACCGAGTCCGAGTTCGACCCGACGCAGTACGGCATGGCCGCCGAGTACGACGACCAGGGGAACTACATCTACCCCGAGGGCTTCGACCCGGACACCCAGGAGTGGCAGGAAGGCTTCGACAAGCAGCGTGAGGAGTGGGAGCGCCAGTACGCCGAGGCGCACACCCGCTACGAGGCGCACATGAAGCAGATCGCCAAGGCCGCCGAGCAGGACGCCGAAGCCGCCGCCAACGCGGCGACCGGTGGCGACCCGTCCGGTGGGGAGCAGAGCTACACCTCCGCCCCGGCCGACTCCGGCTCGAAGAGCAGCGGTGGCACCCTCGCCTCCGACGAGCAGCTCGCCGCCCTGCGCGAGAAGCTCTCCGGCGGCGCGTGACGCCACGGTTCCGACCGGGAAGCCCCGGGACCCGTTCAGGGTTCCGGGGCTTCCCCGTTTCCGGGGTCCGCCCGTGTCCATCCCGCGGCCCGCTGCCGCCGTCCGCGCGGCTCCGGCGCTCGTGACCCCGGCGGCGCCACCCGCATCGCCGCCCGCGCCACCCGCACAGCCCCCGCACCCCCCGCACGGCCCCCCGCGCCACCTGCGCCGCCGCTCGCGCCCTCGCCAGGTGCAGTGAATGTGGCTTTCACTGCCGATTCCGCAGTGAAAGCCACATTCACTGCACCCGGCGGCTCCGTAGCGCGAGAGAAAGCCCGGCTCACCCGGGGGAGGTAGTTGCCCGCGGCTGATCGGCGCTGGGTACCTACGAGTGATGGACTCCCTGATGGTGGGAAATTTGCGTGTCCGGAAGTATTCACTAGTGTGCGTTCCGTGGTGATGGTGATGGACGCGGCCCCGATCCGGCGTAATACTCAGGGATGACAGCGGGACGTGCCGCCTGTCGTCACCCGCACCGCCGGTGCTCGCGGGTTGTCGGATCTTCGGACCGCTGATTCGGGGTGGGTGAATGACTGTCGGCGTGCGGGTCCTCGGCGAGCTCGAGGTCGTGCGTGATGGCCTGCTGGTCACGCCATCACAGCCGAAGGTGCGCCAGCTGCTCGCCCTACTGGCGGTCAACTGGAACAAGGTGGTCCGCACCGAACAGCTGCGCACCGAACTGTGGGGCGGCAACCCGCCCCCGAAGGCCAGCACCACGCTCCAGGTCTACGTCTCCAACATCCGCCGCATGCTGGCCGGTGAGCCGCGCTCGGCGAGCGGGACCGTGGTCCACCGGCCCCGCGTCGGCTACGCGCTGAACCTCCCCGAGCACACGCTCGACATCGCGCGCTTCGCCGAGCTGGCCCGCTCGGGCCGCGCCGAGCTGGACGCCGGTCGTCTCGAAGAAGCCTCCGCCGCCTTCCGCGGCGCGCTGGAGGAGTGGCGCGGCGGCCCCCTCTGCGACCTCGATCCCGGCGAGGTGCTCGCCCCGCACGTGGCCCGGCTCCGCCAGGAACGCGCGAGCGTGCTGGAGCAGCGCATCGAGGTCGACCTGGTGCTCGGCCGCCACCTCGACCTGATCGGCGAGCTGCGCGTGCTGGTCCAGGAGTACCCGACGCACGAGGGCCTGCACGCCAAGCTGATGCTCGCGCTGCACCGCTCGGGCATGCGCTCGGAGGCGCTGAGCGTGTTCCAGCGCCTGCGCACCGACCTGATCGACCAGCTCGGCCTGGAGCCGAGCGCCTCCACCCGCCGCCTGCACCAGGACCTGCTCGACGGCGAGGTCAACCAGGACCAGCCACCCGGCAGCACCAGCATCCGCCGCGCCAAGTCGTGGTGGCACCCGCCCGCGCAGCTGCTGCCCGACCCGGTCGAGGTGATCGGCCGCGACACCGAGGCCGAGCGGATCGCCGGCGAACTGCGGGAAACCGCGAAGCTGGCCGTGGTGACCGTGGCCGGCGGACCGGGCGTGGGCACCTCCACCCTCTGCGCGCACGTGGCGAACCAGGTCCGCGAGTCCTTTCCGGACGGTCAGGTGTACGCCGACCTGCTGGCCCACGAGTCGCCCGGCGACGTGCTGGCCGGGTTCCTGCGGGCCATCCGCGGCCCGGACTGCTGGCTGCCCGCCAGCGAACAGGAGCGCGCGGACCTGTTCCGCAGCTGGACCGCCCGCCGCCGGATGCTGGTGGTGCTGGACAACGTCACCGCCGCCGACCAGTTCTCCCTGCTCCTGCCCGGCGGCGAGGGCAGCGCGGTGCTCGCCGGGTGCCGCCGCCGGATCGCCGATCCGAACGGCCTCGCGGTGACGCTGCGCCCGCTGTCCGCCGCGGACTCGCGCCGCCTGCTCGAAACGATGATCGGCGCCCAGGTGGAACGGGAACCCGACGCCGCCACCGAACTGGCCGAGCTGTGCGGCGGCCTGCCCGCGGCGCTGATCGGCGCGGCGACCCGGCTCGCGCTGCGGCCGCACTGGTCGATCTCGCGCGTGGTGCACCGCCTGCGCGCGCCGGGCGACCGCCTCGGCGAGCTGTCCGCGGGCAGGCTCGACCTCCTGGCCAGCGTGGAACGCACCTCGTCGCTGCTCGACGACGACCAGGCCGACGCGTTCCAGCGGTTCGCCGGCCTCTTCGTCACCGCGGTGTCGGTGCCGGAGTTCGCCCGCGCCTGCCTGATCGGGGAGCGGGCCGCGGAGTCCCGGCTGGAGCAGCTGGTCGAACTGCAGCTGATCGAGGTCGAGGAGAACCGCCCGCAGCCGGGCACCGGGTACTTCACCTACCGCATGCACCCGCTGGTCCGGCTGGCCGCGCTGGCCATCGGCGAACGCCGTCAGGAATCCTTGCGCGCCACCATCCGGTAGGCGTTGGACAGCCGCGCGCGCCCGGCGAACGGCCGCACCAGCCGGTCCGCGACGGCGGCCAGCACCACCCCGAGCGCTCCGGCCAGGAGCACCCCGCCGCGCGCGATCCGGCGGAATCGCCCGGGGGAGCGCGGGTGCCACGGCGCGTCCTCGCGCGGGGCGAGGTCGTCGAGCGAGAGCCAGGCCGCGGCCACCAGGTCGATCGGGTCGTGCGCCTCGGCCCGCTGTTCGAGCACCACGGTGAAGCCGAGCGATTCCAGGCGCTGCCGCAGGTTCGCCAACGGCACGAAGTGCAGGTGCTGCGGCTGCAACCACGGCAGCCAGCGGCGCCCGAGCAGCCGGGCGTACCGGCTCTCCGGATCGGGCACCTCGATCACCAGGTGCCCGCCGTCGCGCAGCACGCGGTGCGCGGCATCGAGTTCGGCCTGCGGCGCGGTGCTGTGCTCCAGGTAGTGGTACATGCTGACCACGTCGTAGCGGTCCGCCAGCTCGTCGGCCAGTTCGACGAACAACCCGCGGTACCCGGTGGACACGCGGCCGTGCTCCTCCGCCAGCTTCACCCCGTCGGACAGGTCCAGCCCGTCGAACCGGGTTTCCGGGAACACCTCGCGCGCGGATTCGCAGAAGTGGCCGTGCCCGGTGCCCACGTCGAGCCAGTTCGACGGCGTGACCAAGCCGGAGACCGCCGAAGCGCGCCCCAAGTAGGTCTTGCCACGGCCTTCGAACTGCCCGGCGAGTTGCTTCTCGCCGAGGCCGTCGTAGAAGTCGCGGTAGTAGAACTCCAGCCCGGCCGGGCTCAGCCGCGGGTTCTGGAAGATGTGCGCGCAGTCCTGGCACTGGTCGAGGGTGAACCGGCCCGGCTTGTGCTGCAGGAAGTCCTTGGTGCGCAGCCGGACCGACAACCGCTCGGACGAGCACCACGGGCAGGCCGGGGACCGCGGCTCGAAGAACCGGTCGAGCCCGCCGGCGAGGTCGGCCTGGTAACCCGGCCGGAGCCGGTCGATCTCGGTCATGCGCGCACTCCCGCCGTGGTCAGGGCTTCCAGGTGCCCGGCTGCCGCGGCGGCGCCACCGGCCGCGCGGAAGGACCGGCCGATGCGGGCCGCGTTGGCCCGCATGCCGCTGCCGGGGTCGAGCACGGTGCTGATCGCGACCCGCAGGTGGTCCGCGGTCGCCTTGGTGAACCGGACCCGCACACCCGCGCCCGCCTCGGCCACCTGCTCGGCGATCACCGGCTGGTCGTCGCGGATCGGCGCGACCACCAGCGGCAGTTCGTGCCAGAGCGCTTCGCAGACGGTGTTGTGCCCGCCGTGGCAGATCACCGCGTCCATTTTCGGCAGCAGTTCGAGCTGCGGCACGTGCGGTCGCGACAGCACGGTGTCCGACGACGGGAGCACCCCGGCCGGGTCGGCGACCACGGCCCGCACGCCGGTGGCGGCGCATTCGGTGAGGAACCGGGCGCCCGCGTCGACGTTGGCCGTGCCGAGGGTGACCAGCACGGTGGGCCGGTGGTCGAGCCACTCCCACGGGAAGTCCTTTTCGGACTCGCGGTCGGTGATGGACGGCCCGACGAAGTGCACCCCGCGCATCTCCCCGGCCAGCTCGGCGGTGGTGAAGGCGAGCACGCCGTGCGGGGAGAAGCGGGGATCGGCGGTGCTCGCCGGATCGCCGATCGACGCCCGCAGCCCGGCCAGCCGGTCGAGCACCCAGTCCCGGACCTTCGGCATCGAGGCGAGCGGATCGGTCAGTTCGGCGGAGGTGGTGGCCGAGGTCAGCCACGGCAGGCCGAGGCGGTCGGCGATCAGGCCACCGGCCACCGCCTGCTGGTCGACCAGCAGCGCGTCCGGCCGGAAGTCGGCGATCGCCGCTTCCACACCCGGCGCCATGGCGGCGGCCAACGGCAAGAAGCCCTCTTCCCACAGGAACTTCAGCGCCGCCGCGCCCCGCAGCTCGGGCGGGCGCGGGGTGGCGGGCGGCAGCGCGCAGTCGTAGGCGCGGACCGCGCCGGCCAGGCGGGTGATCAGTTCACCGTGCCCCGCCCAGGCCACCTCGTGCCCGCGCCGGGTCAGCTCGGCGGCCACCCCGACGACCGGGTTGACGTGCCCGACCAGCGGGGGCACCACCAGCAGGAACCGGCTCATCCGGTCTCCACCAGGGTGTGCTCGCGCACCCAGCCGAGCACCAGTTCCCTGGTCAGCTCGGTCCGTTCGACCAGCACCGAATGCCGCTGGCCCGGCACCACCACGGTCCGGCAGACCGGCAGCAGCTCCGCCAGCACCGGCGCCTGCTCGGCGAGGTCCGACTCGGCACCGTAGATCGCCAGCACCGGCGCGGTCACCGCGGCGATCTCGCCGGGGGTCAGCACCGCGCTGGCCGGGATGTCGTCGGCGAGCGTGCTGGAGCGCAGGACTTTTCCGGCCGAGCGCGCCAGCCTGCTGGTGTGCGCGCCGTGGTTCGCGGTGATCCACTCGAAGGCGGCTTCGTCGGCCAGCTGTTCGCGGGCGCGGCCGAGGTTCGCCGCCATCTTCGTGGCCCAGGCGGCGGTCGCGGGTTCCGACTCGATCATCGTCACCGACGCCACCCGGCCCGGGAGGCGGGCGGCGAAGCCGAAGGCGATGGTGCCGCCGAAGGAGTTGCCGACCAGGTGCACCGGCTCGGTGACGGCCAGCTCGCCGAGCAGCGCGGTGAGGTCGTCGACGAAGGTCTCCAGCCGGTACCCGGCGGGCGGGCGCTCGCTGCGGCCGTGCCCGCGCAGGTCGTACATCACCACGTCGTGCCCGGCCGCGGCGAACGCCGGGCCGAGGGTGAAGTAGTAGCTGGCCAGGCTGTCCGTGCCGAGGCCGTGCAGGAACACCACCGGCGAGCCTTTTCCGGCGCTGCCGAGGCGCTGGACGTGCACGCCGATGCCGTTCGCGGTCAGCTTCACCGGGCCGCCCCCACCAGCGAACCCTCCACGTGCCGCACCAGCGCGCCGACGGTCAGCCCGATGATCTCGTCGAGCTCCAGCCCGGCGATGAACTCGGCGAAGTTGACCTGCTCGCCGTAGCGCTCCTGCAGCTGGCCCGCGAGCGCCACCAGGTCGATGCTCTCCATCTCGAGATCGTCGGTGAACAGGGTGTCCATGCCGATCTCCACGTCCCCGGTGCCGTAGTCGGCCAGCACCACCTCGATCATCTCGGTGATCTCGGCCAGGATCCGCTCGGTGCTCATACCCCAGCTCCTTCCTCCGCCGCCTGCGCGGCGATCCGGTCCAGCGCGGTGCCGCCCGGGTCGACCATGGCCACCGCGGTGGTGCCGTGGCAGGCCGCGCCGACGGTCAGGGGTGGCAGCACCCGGCCGTGCGCCCCGGTCACCGTGGTTTCGCCGGTGACCTGGATTTCGGCGGGGAACAGCTCGCCCTCGCCGCGGTTCCACAGCCACCACCGCACCGCGTCCTTGATCGCGATCCGCCGCAGCAGCCACTGCCGTTTTTCCCGTGGTGGCACGCGTTCGTAGTCCGCGCGCTCGGCCTTGCCGAGGTGGTTGCGCATGATCAGCTCACGTGAAGCCAGATCCGGCCACTGCTCGCGCAGCACCACCCAGCCGCCTTCCTCGGGCACGGAAAGCGTGTTGCGGCTGGGGAAGCGGTCGGCCGAGCGGGTGTGCGGCGTGCTGTCGAAGCGCCGGTCGCGCCAGCCGGTGATCTCCGCCCACGGCCTGCCACCGGCGGACAGCTGCACGTCGGCGTCCAATGTGGACTCGGTCAGCGCGGTGATCCGGATGAAGCAGTCGAGGCGCTCCCCGGTGGCCGGGTGCGGGCCGAAGAACCGGATCCGCCGCATCTGCACCGGGAACACCACGTCGCGCTCCGGGTGGTGCGAGATGATCCAGTAACCGAGCAGCTGGCCCACGTTGTCCAGCAGCGCGCCCGGTGCCGGTGGGGTGGTCAGCACCCCGCGCACGTGCCGCGGTCCGATCGCGGTCAGTTCCGAAACACCTTGGTAGCGCGGGCCGTGGAACATCCAGTGCTCGTCGTACAGCTGGGCCGCGGTCATCTCCGGTGCGCGTTCCGCGCCCGGCCGCCACAACGCGAGCGGCGCGGGGTAGCCGGTGGCGAGTTCGATCTCGGCGCGGGCGTACCCGGTCAGCTCCACCGCCACCCGGCCGGGCGCGGTCACCTTGACGTCCACGGGGATCTCGGTGGCCGGGATGGCGGCGAGCCACCGGGAGAGGCGGACGTCGTGCACGCCGATCGCCCTGGTGCCGGGCACCGCGCGCTCGGCGAACTCGATCAGGTGCTGGATGACCGTGGTGGCGGGCACGATCGGCCAGCGGTCCTCCAGGTCGGGCCAGTCCGGGCGCTGGCGGAAGAAGCAGTGGTCGGCGAGGTAGGGCATCGCGTCGACGGAGACCCGGAGGCTGGGTGGTTTGCTCGCGGCCAGCAGTTCGGCCGCGGTGTTCGCGGTCTCGCGCATCAACGCGGACAACTCGGCGGCGATGGGGGAAGCGTGGGCCAGCGAGTCCAGTTCGGACGGACCGCCCAGGTTCGGCTGCTGGCCCAGTTTTAGGCGGACGGAGCCACCGAGGCGCACCATCGGCGTATCGAGGCTGATCGGCACGGTCTTGCGCCGGGGTGCTTCCGGCCGCCGTGTGTCGAGCTCGCCCGGCACGGTCCCGTGCCGAGATGCCGTCGGCTGCGGTGTCTCCAGCAGGTCCGGGTCGCCGCCTTCTGCCCACAGTGCCAGTGCCACCCGCCGCAGTTGGGCGAGGCCGGGGCGCTTGGCCGAGTTCGCCGCGACCACCAGGTGCGGTGAACCGGCCAGCGTGTCGCCGATCAGCGAGCCCACCTGCCCGGCACCCAGCTGGACGAACGCCCGGAACCCGGCCGCGTGCATGGCCTCGATCATCGGCCGGAACCGCACCGGTTCGAGCAGGTGCCGCACGAACAGCTCGCGCACCTCACCCGGCGCCGACGGGAACTCCGCGGCGGTGGTCGCCGACCATACCCCGACCGCGGGCCGGTGCAGCTCGAACCGGTCGGCGGCGGCGCGGATCGGCTCCAGGTACGGCTCCAGCATCGGCGTGTGGAAACCCGACTGGAACGGCAGCACCTGGCTGATCACCCCGGCCGCGCGCATGCTCCGCACCAGCTCGTCCACCGGCCCGGCCGGCCCGCAGACCATCGCCTGCTTCGGCGCGTTGTCGTGGGACAGCACGACCTCCGGCGGCAGCACGCGGGCGAGCTCGGCCGCCGACGTGCCGATCACCGCGAACGCCAGCCCCGGCACCCGCAACCCGGCCGGGTCGAAGGAACCCAGGAACTCGTCCACAGCGGACTGGTCGTAGATGCCACCGCAGGCCATCGCGGTCCATTCGCCGACGCTGTGCCCGGCGACCGCGTCCGGGACCACGTTCATCCGGCGCAACGCGGCGTCGAGCAGCCTGCCCAGCTGGAAGACCCCGGCGCCGTGCCCGCCGAGCACCGAGGCGTCCGGCGCCGACCACGGCAGGCCGAAGTGCGCGGCCACGTCCTCGGCGCGGGGCTCGAACTCGGCCTCGAGCCCCGGGAAGACAAACGCGATCTTGCCGCCACCGGACAGCAGCGGCTCCGGGCTGAACCAGATGTCGTTGCGCCCCCGCCACGGCTTGCCCCTGGCGACGGCCTTCCGCGCGGTGGCAAGGCGTTTCGGCGTCGGGTCGGCGACGGCCAGGCGCACCGGACCGGTGCCGCCGGTCACCGGTTCACCTTCCAGCGCGCGGGCCAGTTCGTCCACAGAGGACGCGGCGAGGCGCAGCGCGCGTTCCGGCTCACGGACTTCGACCACCGGCTGGGCCCGGCCCGCCTGTTCGAGCACGACGTGGGCGTTGATCCCGCCGAAGCCGAACGCGTTCACGCCCGCGAGCCGGTGGCCCGTCCACTCCTCGGCACGGCCGGTGGTCCGGAAACGCGTGTCCGCCAGACCGGGGTGCGGGTCGTCGCAGTGCAGGGTCGGCGGCAGCACGCCGTGGTAGACCGCGAGCGCCGCCTTGACCAGCCCGGCCACCCCGGCGGCGGGCATGGTGTGCCCGATCATCGACTTGACCGAGCCGAGCACCGCGCGCGGCCCGTCGGCCGGGCCGAACACCTCCGCGAGCGTGGCCAGTTCGGCGCCGTCCCCGGCCGGGGTGGCGGTGCCGTGGGCCTCCAGCAGGCCGATCGACGCCGGGTCGAGGTCGGCGGCCCGCCAGGCCGCCCGCACGGCGGTGACCTGACCGCCGGAGTCGGGGTTGACCAGGCTGGCGGTGCGCCCGTCGCTGGCCACCCCGCTGCCGCGGATCACCGCGTAGACCCGGTCGCCGTCGCGCTCGGCGTCGGCGAGCCGTTTGAGCACCACCACGCCGGTGCCCTCACCGATCAGGATGCCGTCGGCCTCGCGGTGGAACGGCCGGATGCGCTCACTCGGCGAAAGCGCCTTGAGCTGGGAGAACACGCTCCACAGGGTGATGTCGTGGCAGTGGTGCACACCGCCGGCGAGCATCAGGTCGCACCGGCCGCTCGCCAGTTCGCGCACCGCGTGGTCCACCGCGATCAGCGAGGAGGCGCACGCGGCGTCCACTGTGTACGCCGGGCCGCGCAGGTCGAGCCGGTTGGCCACCCTGGATGCGGCGAGGTTCGGCACCAGGCCGATCGCGGACTCGGGGGAGTGCGGGCCGAGCGCGTCGGTGAACGCCGAGCGCACCCGCTCCAACTGGTCGGCGCCCAGTTCGGGGAGCAGTTCGCCGAGCGTGTGCGTGAGCTGCCTGGCGGTGCGCACGCGCTGGTCGAGCCGGACCAGCCCGGGGGTGAGGTAGCCACCGCGGCCGAGGATCACCCCGGCGCGCTGCCGGTCCGGCAGGCGGCCGCCCGCGTCGGCGAGCGCCTCGGCCGCCACCCGCAGCGCGATCAGCTGGTCGGGTTCGGTGCCGGGCACCGAATTCGGCATGATCCCGAACTTGGTCACGTCGATCTCGGCACCGTCGACGAAGCCGCCGCGACGGCAGTAGACCTCGGATCCGCCGGCTTCCCAGCGTCCGCCGGGCACCTCGCTGATCGCGTCGACACCGCCGGTGATGTTGCGCCAGTAGGTGGCCAGGTCGGGCGCGCCGGGCAGCAGGACCGACATGCCGACGATGGCCACGGGCGTCACGGTGCTCACCACTCGGACGCGCTGTAGACCACGGACCGCGCCGAATCCTCGCCCCAGGCCAGTTCGCGCAGCAGGGCGAGCGCGCCCTCCTCCTGGTCGATCAGGCCGATCCCGCGCCGCTGGTAGGAGCGCATCAGCTCGGGGGAGACCATGCCGCCGTGCGTGCCGCCGGGTGCCCACGGTCCCCAGTGGACGGTCAGCGCGCGCCGCTCGGGCGTGGACCATCGGCGGCCGATGGCTTCGAGCGCGTCGTTCGCCGCCGCGTAGTCGCACTGCCCGCGATTGCCGAGCACCGCGGCGATGCTGCCGAACAGGACCGCGAACCGAGGTGCCACCGGCAGTTCCGCACCGGCCGCCAGCAACGCCCTCGCACCGTCCACTTTGGTGTCGAACACCCGGCGGAAGGACTCCGGGTCCTTCTCCGCCAGCAGCTTGTCCTCGATCACGCCCGCCGCGTAGACCAGTCCGTCGAGCCTGCCGTGCTCGGTGTGGATCTCCTTGACCAGCCGGTGCACGGCTTCGGCGTCGCGGACGTCGAGCGCGTGGTAGCGGGCCTGGCTGCCGAACTCGGCCAGTTTCGCCAGGGTGGCGGCGACTTCGCGCTGGGCGAGCAGGCGGTTCGCCTCGCGGTCGACCTCGGCCGGGGTGCGGCCGGGGGCGGCCAGCGCGCGGCGGAGTTCGGCGAGGGTGGTCGCGCTGGCGGTCGCCGGGTCCTCCGGTCCGCTGGGCAGCGAGGTCCGGCCGACGAGCTCGATCCGGCAGCGGCTCGCGGCGGCCAGGGTCTCGGCGAAGTGCGCGGTGATGCCACGGCCGCCGCCCGCCAGCAACACCACCGAATCCGAGTCCAGGCCGAGCGCGGCGGCTTCGGCGGCGCCGTCCCCGGCGGGTCCGGCGCCGGTCGAGCCGAGCAGGCCCAGCGGGGTTTCCACCAGTTCCAGCGACTGCCGCCCGGCCGGCGAGCGCAGCACCACCGGCGCGCCCTCACCGGTCAGGAGCTCATCGAGGATGGCGTCGGACGGGTCCTCGCCGTCGATCTCGACCAGCCGGATCGCGCTCTCCGGGTACTCGCGGGCGAGGGTGCGGAAGAAGCCGCGCAGGCCGTCGGTGCGTTCGGTCAGCCCGGCGGGCACACCGGCGATCACCGTGCTGGGGTTCCCGGCCAGTGCCTCGCGGAAGGTGCCGAACGCCTCGGGGAACAGCGGATCCGTACCGGTGAAGGCATCGAGGTGGATCAACAACTCCACAGTGGACTCACCGGGGTGGGCGCCGTGTTCGGTGAGCAGTGCGCTCAGGCGGTCGGCGTGGGCGCCGCCGCCGAGGAGGCGAAAGGACCGGCCCGCCAGCCCGTCCGGGGTCGCCGGGGTGCCGTTCAGCGCGGTGGGCACGAGTTCGAACCGCTTGGGCGCGACGCCACCGGCTTCGAGTTCGGGCTCGGGTGCGGGGGCCGTGGCCGGGGTGGTGAGCTTGGCTTCCAGCAGTTCGGCGATCGAAGCCGCGGTCCTGGCCTTGGACAGTTCCTCCAACTCCTCGTCGGAACCGGAGGACAGGCCGAGGCGCACCGCCAGCTCACCGGCGATCTCGGCGCGCTTGATCGAGTCGACGCTCAGATCGGCTTCGAGGTCCAGGTCCGGCTCGATCATGTCGGCGGGGTAACCGGTGCGCTCACCGATGATCTCGACCACGGCCTGCATCACGTCGAGCGCACCCCGGGCCGTCACCTCCGCCACCTCCGGCACCGGCTCGGGGGTGGCGACGGCGAGCTGGGAGGGCGCGGGGGCCGGGAGCACCGGCGCGGGCAGGGACGGCACGCCCTGCTGCGTGCCGAGATAACCGAGCAGCACGTCGCGCTGGGCGGCGACCATTTCCCGGCTGCTGCGCAGGAACTCGGCGATGAGCGCGTCGGCTCCGGTCACGGGTGCCTCCTGGGTGCTGGCTAGCTGGACTCGGTGCGCGGGCCGCAGTGCGCCCGCCGGGATGCTGCCGTCGGCGGTCCGCACCAGCTGCCCGTCGACCGTCCACCCCGGACGCTTCGCGGGTTGCGCGGTGACCGCGTCCCGGCCGTCGAACAGGTGGCTCGCGGTGACCTCGGCCCCGGCCAGCGCCAGCTTGGCCAGCGCCTCCAGGAAACCGCGGAGCCCGCCGTCGCAGGTCACCGTCTGGTGTGGACGGTCACCGAGCACGGCCGCGGTCAGCTTGGTGAGCACCGACCCCGGTCCCGCTTCGACAAAAACCCGGGCACCGGCCGCGTACATCGCTTCGATCTGCTCGGCGAACCGGACCGGGGCGCCGATCTGCGCGGCCAGTTCGGCGCGGACCTCGTCCGGGTGCGCCGGGTACTCGGCCGCCGTGCGGTTCGACCAGACCGGCAGCCGCGGCGTGCCGACCTCGTGGTCCGCCAGCACGTCGGCGAACAGGCCGGTCGCGCCGGCCACCACCGGGCTGTGGAAGGCACACGCGACCGGGATCCGCTTCGCGCTGAACCCCGCTGCCCGCAGCACCTCGATGGCTTTGTCCACTTCGGTCGTCGGCCCGGAAATGACCGTCTGCCCGGGGGAGTTCCGGTTCGCCGTCACCACGTCGAGCCCGGCCAGTGCGGACTCGACCGCGTCGGCACCGGCGGAGACGGCGGCCATCGTGCCGGGATCGTCCCCGGCCGCGGCCAGGATCGACTCGGCACGCGCGGCGGACAGCTCCAGCAGGGTCGCGGGATCGAGCACGCCCGCGACGCTGAGCGCGACCAGTTCACCGTAGCTGTGCCCGGCGGTCATCGCGGGCCGGACACCCGCCTGGGCCAGCAGCTCGGCCACCGCGAGCCCGGCGATGCCGAGCGTCGGCTGCGCCACCCGGGTGTCGGTGATCGCGGCCTTGCGCGCGGCCGCCGCGTCGCGGTCGAAGTCGGCGGGCGGGAACAGGTCACCGAGCCAGCGCTCACCGAGGCTGAGGTACCGCCGCAGTTCCGGGAAGTTGACGAACAACTCCGCGAGCATCCCCGGCTTCTGGCTGCCCTGCCCGGGGAACAGGAACGCGATGTCGCCGGTGACCTGCGGCTCCGGCACGGGCTCGGTCAACCGCGTGACCAGTTCACCGACACTGCTCGCCACCACCGCGATCCGGATCGGGCCGGTGCGCGTGTCCGACCGGCGCGCCGCCACCAGCGCGAGGTCGCGCAGCCGCCAGTGACCCGTGCGGGCCTGCTCCAGCAGCTTCTCCGCGTCGGCGGGATCCCGGAACAGGAACAGTTCAGCGGGCCACGCGTCCTGCGTGTGCCGCGGCGGCGGGCCCTCGTCGTGGGCGGTCAGCACGGCGTGGAAGTTCGTGCCGCCGAAGCCGAACGCGCTGACCCCGGCGATCCGCTCGCCCGACGCCCACGGGCTCGGCGTGGCGCGGAACTCGAACGGGCTGGTTTCGGCCTGCCACGCCGCGTTCGGCTTGCTCACGTGCAGCGTCGGCGGCTTGACCCCGGTGTGCAGCGCCAGCGCCGCCTTGATCAGCCCGGCCAGGCCCGCCGCGCACTTGGTGTGCCCGATCTGGGACTTCACCGAACCGAGCGCGCAACTCGACGGCGCGGCACCGGCTTCGGTGAACACGTTCGTCAGCGTGGTCAGCTCGGTGCGGTCGCCGACCACCGTGCCGGTGCCGTGGGCTTCGAGCAGCCCGACCGCCGCCGGGGAGACCCCGGCCGAGGTGTACGCGCGCTCCAGCGCGGCGCGCTGTCCTTCCGGCCGGGGTGCGGTCAACCCGAGCGAACGGCCGTCGCTCGCGCTGCCGACCCCCTTGACCACGGCGTAGACCCGGTCGCCGTCGCGTTCCGCATCGGACAGTCGCTTGAGGACCAGGCAGGCCACGCCCTCGCCGAGCGCGATGCCGTCGGCCGAGTCGTCGAAGGTGCGCGAGCGGCCGGTCGGCGACAGCGCGTGCACCGAGGAGAAGAGCACGTAGTCGTTGATCCCGTTGTGCAGGTCGGCGCCACCGCACAGGACCACGTCGCTGGTCCCGGCCACCAGTTCCTTGCAGGCCACGTCGAGCGCGGCGAGCGAGGAGGCGCAGGCGGCGTCGACGGTGTAGTTCGCGCCGCCGAGGTCGAGCCGGTTCGCGATCCGCCCGGCGATCACGTTCGCCAGCATGCCGGGGAACGAGTCCTCGGTCAGCTCCGGCAGCTGCCCGGCCAGCGCGGACGGCACCTGGTCCACATAGGACGGGAGCACCGCGCCGAGGGTGGCCGCGTTCGACAGGTCGCTGCCCGCCTCGGCGCCGAAGACCACCGAGGTGCGGGTGCGGTCGAACGCACCGAGCGCGGCGTCGTCCAGCGCGCGCCGCGCGGCCTCCAGCGCGAGCAGCTGCACCGGCTCGATGCTGCCGAGCGACGCGGGCGGAATGCCGTACCGCAGCGGGTCGAACGGGATCTCCGGCAGGAAGCCGCCCCATTTGGACTTGCTGGCGCCGGATTCGTAGTGCACCGCGGGATCCCACCGGTGTGGTGGCACCTCGGTCACCGAATCGGTGCCCGCCAGCACGTTCGCCCAGAACTCGGCGAGGTCGGCGGCACCGGGGAACATGCCCGCCATGCCGACGATCGCCACGTCCAGCGGTTTCGCGACCGGCTCGGGTGCTTCCTCACCGCGCAGCCGTCGCGTGCTCTCGCCCAGGTACGCGGCGGCCCCCGTGCTGACGGACTCGTGCAGCTTCGCGAGCGTGGTCACCGAAGACCGGAGCACGGCGACCTCACCGGCCATGAACATGCCCTCGGCGAGCTGGCGGTCTTCCTCGACCTGCCGCAGTTCGTCGCCGACGCGCTCGACGCCCTTGCTGGCCAGCCGGAGCCTGCCGACGTTGAGCTGCTCCAACTCGGCCCACGCCTGCTTGTCCGGCACGCCTTCGGCCCGCAACCGGTCGCGGATGCCGGTGAAGTCCTCGGTGAACGGGCTGCGCACGCAGCGGGTGGCGTGGCCGGGCGCGGTCTCCAGCAACGCGGTCCCGGTCGCGGCGACCACCTCCCGCTGGAACGCGGGCAGGATCGCGCCGTGGTCCACGGCCTCCTCGGTGAACAGGTACGCGGTGCCCATCAGCACCCCGAACTTCGCGCCGCGCCCGGTCAGCGGCGCGGCCATCGCGGCCACCATCGCCGCCGAGCGCTCGTCGTGGATGCCGCCGGCGAAGTAGACCTCGACCCCGTCCAGGTCGCCGGAATCGAGCAGGGTGTCGAGCTGCGCCTCCCACAGCGGGAAGCTGGTGCGCGGGCCCACGTGCCCGCCGCATTCGGCGCCCTCGAAGACGAATCGCCGCGCGCCCGAGCGCAGGAACTGGGCCAGCAGCCCGGGGGAGGGCACGTGCAGGTAGGTGCGGATGCCCGCGGCTTCGAGCGCGCTCGCCTGCGCGGGACGGCCACCGGCCACGATGGCGTGCGTCGGCCGCAGCTCGTGCACGGCTTCGAGCTGCGCGGACCGGGTCTCCTCCGGCGCGAACCCGAGCACGCCGACGCCCCACGGCCGGTCGCCGATCGTGGCCTTCGTGCGCGCCAGCAGTTCGCGGGTCTGGTCGCGGCCGGACAACGCGAGCGCGACGAACGGCAATGCGCCCGCCTCGGCGACCGCGACGGCGAATCCGGCGCGATCACTCACCCGGGTCATCGGGCCCTGGGCAATCGGCAATTCCGCGCCGAACCCGGAATTCACACTTTTCACGGCTTCGCGAATACCGCGAATCGCGGCCCGGACGGTGCCCCAGCGGTCGGCGAATTTCCGCGCGAGAAATCCGTCCTGCCCGATTTCCAGCACGTGCCCACCGCGCTGGAGCACGCGGCGGCCGTCGACCACGGTGGTTTCCGAGCCGTCCATTCCGGTCAGCGCGGCGGCGATTCCGGCGGGCAACCCGGTTTCCTCGAGCAGCGCCAGCTGGGAATCGAGCACCACGCCCGCAGCACCGCCGACCATCGCCGCCACGGCGGTCCGCGGGCCGATGCCACCGCACGCCCACACCGGTGCCCCGGTGGCTTCGACCAGGCGTTGCAGCAACACGAACGTGCTCAGCTCGCCCACCGGCCCGGCGCACTCGTGACCGCGCGCGATCAGCCCGTGCGCTCCCGCGGCGAGGGCCCGCTCGGCTTCCTCGAGGCTGGTGACTTCGGCCAATACCACGAAATCACTGGGGATTTCCCCAATCTCCCAAGGGGAATCCGCGCCGACCAGCACCGTCCGCGCCCGCTCGGGCAGGTCGCCGGGCCGCAGTTCGCACCCCGGAACCGGGCGCACGCCGAACTCGCGCGAGGTCCAGCCCGCCGTGCGGTCGAGTTCTTCGCGGCCACGCGCGCCGAGTTCCAGCACGCCGAGCGCGCCGGCCTGGCAGGCCGCGGCCACGAGCCGAGCGCCGGAAAAGCCGCGGGGGCCCAGTGCGAGGACGAGGCCGGCCGCCGATCGGGTATTCACCGAATTCACCGTAAATTCCTCAATGTCGACCAGTGCTGGGGGGTGACCTGCTTTGCGTGACCTGCTGTGCCGGTCCGCCGGGAAATCATCACTCGTGAGTGGCGGCGATGAACTCAGAAGTGTGATGCCGGGTCAATTTAGGTTGGCCTTGGCCACCACGTCAACGGGGCTGACCTGGGGGTCAAGCCGCAGCCAAGTGGCGGCCAAGTGCTCGGCAAGCCGCCGCGAAATAGCCGGCTATTCCGCGTGTAACCAGCACGTCAACAATTCATGAATCCGAGTGGGTGAACCTGACCGCGACCGGTCAGCCGAACCGGGCGTCCAGTCCGGTGGTGATGGCCAGCACGCCGTCGGTGTAGACCTGCTCGCGGGCCTGGTCGTCGGGGTCGACGAACCAGCCGGGCAGCGGGCTGCGCGCGGCGTTGGTCAGCTCCACGCTGATCAGCCCGTGCATGGTGGTCCAGAGCAGGTACGAGTACCGCCTGCCGTCCTCAGCGGACAGTCCCTCGGGGCTGGCGCGGTCCACCACCTGGGTGAAACTGGACCGCAGCACGCTCAGCCGCAGCGCCGGGTCCGGGTCGAAGTCGGCCACCGGGCGCTCGAACATGAACGCGTACCGGGCCGGGTTCTCCAGCGCGAAGCGGCGGTAGACCAGCGCGAGGGCGAGCACGTCCGCCCGCCGGTCACCCGTTCGTGGCGGCAGCGTGGCGTACGCCGCGTCGAGCTGCTCGAAGGCCCGTTCGTACAGCGCGTCGAGCACCCCGGCGCGCCCGCCGAACCGGCTGTACACCCCGATCGTGGAGGAGCCGGCGGCGTCGGCGAGGTTGCGCACGGTCAGCCCGGCGACGCCCTGCTCGGCCAGCACGCGGATGGCGGCGCGCAGGAACCGCTCCCTGGTCTCGGCGGCCGATCGCGCCGCGCCCTCCCGTGCCGCCATGACTGTCCCCGTTTCCTCGGCCCCGCCGGGGAAACATAACCCATCAGGTGGTGGCGGGCGCCCACATGCGATCGATGGTGGCGGCGGCGCGCGCCCGCCGCTTCAACCCGGCGAGGCTGTGCTTGGCAGGCACGAGCAACGCGGTCAGCCAGGTGCGGCGGTACTCCACCAGTGCCTCGGCCACCGGCCGATGCCGGACGCAGTGCACCAGGCCCGGGGTGCCGAGCCGGTGCCTTCCGGTGTGCTTGCTCGCGGGCATCGTTCCTCCGTGAATCGATCACCGGCACCGTACGCAACGTGCCGGTCGTTCCGGCGCACTCGCGCGGCGTGTCACCCAAATCGGTTCGGTAACGACCACTCACCGTGGCACCGGGGGTGAGCTGGTTGAATGCGGCCATGCTGCGTGTGGGGCTGACCGGCGGGATCGGTGCGGGCAAGTCGACGGTGGCGACCCGGCTCGCCGAGCACGGGGCGCTGGTGATCGACGCCGACCGGCTCGCCCGCGAGGTGGTCGAACCGGGGACCGAGGGCCTGGCCGAGGTGGTGGCCGCGTTCGGCGAGGACGTGCTGGCCGAGGACGGTTCGCTGAACCGCCCGGCGCTGGCCGCCAAGGCGTTCGCCGACGACGAGTCGCGGCGGCGGCTCAACGCGATCGTCCACCCCAGGGTGGGCGCGCGCACCGCCGAGCTGATGGGCCAGGCCGCCGCCGACGGCATCGTGGTGCACGACGTGCCGCTGCTGGTGGAGAACGGCCTCGCCCCGCACTACCACCTGGTGCTGGTGGTCGACGCCGAGCCGGAGGTCCGGGTGCGGCGGCTGGTCGAGTCCCGCGGCATGGCCGAGGCCGACGCGCGGGCCAGGATCGCCGCCCAGGCCGGCCCCGAGCAGCGCCGCCTGGTCGCCGACGTGTGGCTGGACAACGGCGGCACCCCCGACCTCGTGCTGTCCGAAGTGGACCGGCTGTGGGCCGACCGGATCGTGCCGTTCGAGGCGAACGTCCGGCTGCGCCGGGTGCGCCCGCGGCCCTCGCTCAAACCGGTGCCCCACGACGACACCTGGCCGGTGCAGGCCGAGCGGGCGATCGCGCGGATCCGCGCGGCGGTCGGGGCCAAGGGCGAGAACATCGAGCACGTCGGGCCGACCGCCGAACCGGGCACCGAGGCACCCGACGTGATCGACCTCCGGCTGACCGCGAACGCCGACGTGACCGAGGAACTGGCCGGGGCGGGCTTCCCGCACGACCCCGAGGACCCGCCGGGCCTGCACCGCGGCGCCGACCCCGGCCGCCCGGTCACCCTCGCCGTGGTGTGAGCAGGCCGCGTTCGTAGGCCGCGGCCACCGCCGCGGCCCGGTCCTTCACCCCGAGCTTCGCGTAGGCGTGCAGCAGGTGCGTCTTGACCGTGGCCTCGCTGATGAACAGCTTCGCCGCGGCGTCCTTGTTGGTCGATCCGCGCGCGATCAGCCCGAGCACCTCCAGCTCGCGCCCGCTCAGCGGTTCCTTCGCCGGGGCGCGCATCTGCGCCATCATCCGGCTGGCCACCGCGGGGGAGAGCACCGACTCGCCGCGCGCGGCCGCCCGCACCCCGCGGAACAGGTCCTCCCGCGGCGAGTCCTTGAGCAGGTACCCGGTGGCGCCGGCCTCGATCGCGGGCAGCACGTCGGAGTCGGTGTCGTAGGTGGTCAGCACCAGCACCCTGGCGGGATTGCCCCGCTTGGCCAGCTCGGTGATCGCGGCGACCCCGTCCACGCCCGGCATCCGCAGGTCCATCAGCACCACGTCCGGGCGCAGCCGCTCGGCCAGGTCGACCGCCTCGGCGCCGTCGGCGGCCTCACCCAGCACCTCGAACCCGTGCTCCGGGGTGAAGATGCCCCGCAGGCCGTCGCGGACCACCGGGTGGTCGTCGGTGATCAGCAGCTTGATCATTCTTCCTCCGGGGCGGTGATGGCGGGCAGGTTCACCGAGATCGCCGTGCCCGCGCCCGGCTCGGACTCCACGTGCAGTTCCCCGGCCAGCCGTTCCGCGCGCTGGCGCATCCCGCTGAGCCCGTAGCCGTCCGGCCGCGGGGCCGCCGGGTCGAACCCGCGCCCGTCGTCACGCAGGTCGAGGGTCACCTGATCCTCCATGTAGGACAGCGTCAGGCCGGTGCGGGCCGCCGCCGCGTGCTTGTCCACATTGGTCAGCGCCTCCTGGGTGATCCGCAGCAGGGTGGCCTCCACCTCCGGGTGCAACCGGCGCACCGTGCCGGTGGTGGTGAACTCGACCTGCACCCCGGAGCGTTCGGACCAGCGCCCGGCCACCCCGCGCAGGGCTTCCGGCAGCTTCGCCGAGTCCAGCGCCTCGGGCCGCAGCGCGTGCACCGCGCGCCGCGCTTCGGCGAGGTTCTCCCTGGCCAGCGCGGTCGCGGTGGCCAGGTGCCGCTCGCGCTCGGCCGGATCGCTGCGGGCGGCTTCGAGCTGGGTGATGATGCCGGTGAAGCCCTGGGCCAGCGTGTCGTGGATCTCGCGGCTGAGCCGCTGCCGCTCGTCGAGCACCCCGGCCTCCCTGGCCTGCGCGAGCAGCTGCCGGTGCAACCCGGCGTTCTCGGTCATCGCGGCTTCCAGCTTCTTCATCGCTTCCCGGCGCTTGGCGCTCTGCTCCATCAGCTTGTCGCCCATCAGCGAACCCCCGGCGATGGCCAGCGTCTGCACCAGCACCACCGGGATGAACAGCTCGGGGTTGGTGAGCAGCGCCTCGTCGGGCCCGCCCGAGGCCAGGCTGTTGATCAGCACCGAGGTGGCCAGCAGGCCGAGCAGCATCAGCCAGACCGGGCGCAGGCGCAAGGCGTGGAAGAAGCCGACGATCAGGAACAGCAGGTAGAGCGTCTCCCTGGCCATCAGCACCCCGGCCAGCGCCAGCAGGCCGGCCATCGAGAGCACCGGCAGCCAGCGGTTGTCCGGCGCGCGCAGCCGCGGCAGCGTGTCGGTCAGCACCACCCAGCACAGCGCCACGCCCGCCAGCAGCAGCGTGACGCGCTGGTGTTCGGCGGAGTGCGTGGAGGTGGTCAGCTGGATCACCACGCTCAGACCGAGCATGAAGTACGGGAACCACCGCTCCAGCCGGATCGCCCACGGGCTCCAGTGGGTGGGCGTGTCCTCCGACACCCCCACCCAGCTGGGCTTCGCCTTGGTCTCCACCACGGCATTATCCGCCACGGTCACAGCGCGAGGTCGCGGAACGCCGGCCACAACTCCGGCAGCGGTGACGACGGGCCGGTGGCCAGCCACAGCGGCGCGCCCTGGGTGAACATCGGGGCCGACGGAAGCTTCGTGTCGACCGCACCCACCGGCACGACCTGGGCGAAGTGCGTGCGCAGCACCGGGCTGTCCGCGCCGACGTAGAGCACGGTGTCCGCCGAAGCCGGTGGTGTGGCCAGCGTCCAGTAACCGCGGTTGCCGCTGTACGGCTCCGGCAGCCCGCGTTCGGGGCCGTAGTGGTCCAGCGCGGACGCCTGCCAGTACACCTGCGTGACGATCGCCGTGCGCTCCCGCTGTTCCGGCGGCAGGGAGTGGTAGACCGCGGCGACCGCGTCGGTGAACTCGGGCCAGCCCCGCTCGGCGTCGGCGAAGATCGGCCGCGGCAGGCCGGGGTTGGCGTCGAGCACCGAAGCCGGCAGGACCGGCAGCGTCGACGGCACGGCGATCACCGCGGTGAGCGCGTACACCGGCCACGTCGCCATCCACCGCCACCAGCGCTGTGCCTGCCCGGCCTCGAGCCGGACCGCGGCGACCGCCCAGCACAGCGGGAACAGGCCCGCCACGTAGTAGAAGCGGCCGCCGGTCACCGCGAAGAGCACGGTCAGCACCAGCAGGGTCCACCCGAGGAAGCGCAGGGACGGCGTGCGCAGCAGCCGCCACAGTCCGTAGAGGACCAGCACCAGCCCGACCCCGACGCCCGCCGTCGCCAGCGCGAGGACCGGGAAGGAGAGCGCGGCGGCCAGCTTGTCCGGGTTCTCGTCCCCGATCGCCTCGCCCATCTCCAGCTGCGGCCAGCCGTTGTTCGCCTGCCACACCACCGTCGGCACGGCCATCAGCAGCGCGATCCCCGCGCCGAACCACAGCTTCGGCCGGGCGAGCAGGTCACGCGGCCCGAGCCAGGCGGCGAAGGCCAGCGCCACCACCCAGAACGCCGGGACCAGGAACTTCACGTTCAGCGCCAGCCCGGTGACCACGCCCGCCCAGAGCAGCAGGTCGTCCGACCGGGTGCGCAGCCAGCGGGTGAGCAGCCACAGCAGCACCGTCCACAGGAACGGGTCCATGGTGGACGTCGCGAGGTAGTGGCCGCTGCCGAGGAACTGCATGCTGACCGCGAACGCGCCGGCGGCCAGCACCTGCGCCCGCCTGCCGCCGCCGAGTTCCCTGGCGATCAGCGCGGTGCACACCACCGACACGACCATCGCCAGCACCGAAGGCAGCCGCAACGCCCACACCGAACCCGGCGCCAGCAGGTCCATCAGGTGCGCGAGCAGCGGGAGCCCCGGCGGCTGGTCGGCATACCCCCAGTCGAGATGCCGTCCGGCCGCCAGGAAGTAGAGCTCGTCGCCGAAGTAGCCGTAACCGCCGTTGACCAGCAGCAGCACCGCCGCCATCGCGCCCGCCACGGCGAACACCGGTCCTGTGGCGAACGGCCGGAGCACCGGGTCCGCCGTCCGCTCCCGGGTGATCGTCATCGGCTCACTCCCACCGGAAGAACCGGGCGGCGAGACCGGCGCAGACCACCGTGACCAGCGCCAGCGCGCCGAGCTGCAGCAGCTCGGGACTGCCGCCCGCCCAGGTCTCGCGCATGCCGTTGAACGTCGCGCCCATCGGCAGCACGTCGGCCACCGGCTGCAGGAAGCCCGGCAGGTCCTCCTTGCGCACCCACACCCCGCCGAGCGCCAGCATCGGGAAGAACACCGCGGTCCCGACGCCGTTCGCGGCCCGCCCGGTCGGCACCAGCGCCGCGATCAGCAGGCCGACCGAGAACAGCGCCGCGGTGCCGAGCACCGCGACCACCGCGAACCCGGCGAAGTTGGCCGGCAGCGACATGCCCAGCACCAGCGCGCCGAAGCCGACGATCAGCAGCAGCACCACCAGTGCCGCGGCCAGGTTCACCAGCAGTTGCGCGGTGAGCAGCCGCGCCGGCGGCACCGGGCTGGCCGACAGGCGGCGCAGCACGCCCTTCTCCCGGTAGATGGCCATGATCGCCGGGAACGCCGTCACCGCCAGGATGGCCAGCAGGATCGACACCGCCAGCGGCGCGATGAAGGTGTCCAGCGGGACCTGCCCGCCGAACTCCTCGGACGGCTCGCCCGCGCCCGGCACCAGGCCGAACACCACCAGCAGCGCGAGCGGGATGCCGAGCACCACCACCGTGGTGCCGGGATCGCGCAGGTACAGCTTCGCCTCGACCGCGGTCAGTTTCGCCAGCGCGCCCATCACACGTCCTCCAGTTTCCGGCCGGTCAGCGCCACGAAGGCGTCGTCCAAAGTGGTCTGTTCCACCCGCAGCTCGCTGGCGATGACCTGGCGCCTGGCCAGCACCGCGGTGACCGCGTGCAGCACGTTGCCGTTGCCGGTGATCACCACCTGCCCGCCCTGGCGCTCCACCCGCCGCACCTCGGGCAGCGCGGTGAACGCCTCGTCCTCGATCGCCGCCGACGGGCGGAACCGGATGCGCTGCTCGTCGTTCACGCCCGCGACCAGCCCGGCCGGGGTGTCGATGGCCACCACGCGGCCGGCGTCGATCACCGCGATCCGGTCGCAGAGCCGCTCGGCCTCCTCCATGAAGTGGGTGACCAGCACGATGGTCACGCCACGGGCGCGGATGCCCTCGATCAGCTCCCAGGTGTCGCGGCGGGCCTGCGGGTCCAGCCCGGTGGTCAGCTCGTCGAGCACGGCCACCTCGGGGCTGCCGATCAGCGCCAGCGCGATGGACAGCCGCTGCTTCTGCCCGCCGGAGAGCTTCTTGTACGCGGTGTCCTTCTTGTCCGAGAGCCCGAGATCGGCCAGCAGCTTCGCCGGATCGGCGGGATTCCGGTAGAAGGAGGCGTAAAGGTCGAGCGCCTCGCGCACCTTCAGCTTGTCCGGCAGTTCGCTCTCCTGGAGCTGCACGCCGAGGCGCTGGCGCAGTTCGGCGGTGTCGCGCCGCGGGTCGAGCCCGAGCACCGAGATGGTGCCCTCGTCGGCCTCGCGCAGCCCCTCCAGGCATTCCACCGTGGTCGTCTTGCCCGCCCCGTTCGGCCCCAGGATGCCGAAGATCTCGCCGCGTTCGACGGTGAACGAGACCCCGTCGACGGCCAGTTTGTCCCCATACCGCTTGCGTAGCCCGGATACCTCGATGATCGGCATTCGCGCGTCCCCTTTCCTGTGTGCGAACAGGTTCGCGCGGGAAGGGGGTCGCGCGGATCGCCTCGGCGGCCAGAACACCGGTCCACCGGCGGTCGCCGCGCCTCCACCGATCGGTGGAGCGGCGGGTCAGCCCCGGGAGAGCCGGTCCGCGGTGCGCGTGGTCTCCGGCAGGCGGAAGCGCGGGGTCAGGCGGAGCACCAGCGAGCACGCGGTGGCCAGGTCCATCCGGTGCCCGATCGAGACGAACACCGGTTTCACGCCGTCGCGGGTGCGCAGCGCGCGGCCGACCACCTCACCGTCGTCACGCAGTTCCGACCACGCACCGCGTTCGGGCGCGGGCGGTTCGTAGGCGCCCAGCGCGTTCTTGCCGACGCCCAGGGACGGCAGGCCGGTCAGCACACCCGCGTGGCAGGCGAGGCCGAAGCGCCGCGGATGGGCCAGGCCCTGGCCGTCGCAGACGAGGACGTCCGGTGCGGTGGTCAGCTCCTCGAGGGCGTCGAGCAGCGCGGGCAGCTCGCGGAAGGCGAACAACCCCGGTACGTAAGGGAATCCGGCTTCACCTTCGACGACGGCCTGGTCGACGACGGCCAGTGTGTCCAGGTCCAGCACGGTCACCGCGGCACGCAGCACGTCCCCGTAGGACACGTCGAGACCGGCCGCCGTGCGCGGTGCGAACCCCGCGGGCGCCTCGCGCACCACGGACGGCGCGAGGCGCTCCTGGACAGCCACCGCATCCTCCACAGTGGACGGCCAGTCGGTCATTTCCGCTGCCACGTCAGGTGTTCCCCGGTGGTGGCGAGCCAGTCCCGCAGGTGGTACCCGTGCGCGGCCAGGCCCTCGACGGTGGCGTAGGTGGTCTCCAGCGCGCGCTGGGCCGCCTTCTCGGTGATCAACCCGGCGACGGTGGCTTCGAGCAGTTCGTCGGTGTCGATCACTTCGAGGCGGACGCCGTCGCGCAGCACGATGTCGACGTAGAGGTCGGTGGCGCGCCAGATCCGCCCGTCCTGCTCCACCTCCACCACGTCGAGGTAGAAGTCCTGGTCGCGTTCGTGACCGGGGCTGAACCAGAAGTCGGTGACCCGCAGCCCGCGGGCGGGCAGCAACCACGATTCGAGGTAGTGGAACTGCGCGCGGCCGGGTGCCGGGCGCGCCATGTAGAGCCCGTACGGCTCGACCTGGAAGCGCTCGACCTCGCGGACGATGCCCTTGTTGTCGATGTTCGCGGCTTTGTCCGGATCGAAGGTCTCCACTTTGGGCGGATGTGGGCTCATGCGCCCATCTTCCCGGTTAAGGTCGGCGCGGGAAGATCGAGGGGAAGCACATGTTCGGCATCATCCGGCCCTGCCGCCACCGCCTGTCCGACGGCCTGCACGCGGACTGGCTGGCCCACCTGTGCGGCCTGTGCCTGGCCCTGCGCGACGAGCACGGGCAGCTGGCGCGCGTGGTCACCAACTACGACGGCCTGGTCATCTCGGCGCTGGTCGAGGCGCAGTCACCGAAGGCGGACGGACGGCGCGACGCCGGGCCGTGCCCGTTGCGCGCGATGCGCCCGACGTCGGTGGCCCGCGGGTCCGGGGCGCAGCTGGCGGCCGCGGTCTCGCTGGTGCTCGCCTCGGCCAAGGTCAGCGACCACGTCGAGGACGGCGACGGCGCCTTCGGCCGCCGCGCGGTGGCGGGCGCGGCTCGCCGGGTGGCCTCGCGCTGGGCCGAGCAGGGCAGCCGCACCGGATCGCGGATCGGCTTCGACACCGCCGTGCTGCTCGACGCGGTCGACCGGCAGGGCGAGGTCGAGCGCGCGGTCCGCCTCGGCGACCCGGTCCTGCTGGCCACCGAGCCCACCGAGGAAGCCACGGCGGCGGCGTTCGCGCAGACCGCGGTGCTGGCCGGGCGGCCGGGCAACGTGGCGCCGCTGACCGAGGTGGGCAGGCTCTTCGGCCGCGCGGCGCACCTGCTCGACGCGGTCGAGGACCTGGCGGAGGACACCGAGACCGGGGCGTGGAACCCGCTGCTGGCCACCGGCGCGACGGTGGCCGACGTGCGCCGCCACTGCGACGACGCGGTGCTGGGTGTCCGGCTGGCCATGCGGGAGGCCACCTTCGAAAACGGCAAGCTGGTGCACGCGCTGCTCGTGCACGAGCTGGAGCAGGCGGTCCGGCGGACCTTCGGGCACCTGGAGATCGAGGCGCACCACCCGGGCGGGCAGCCGCAGTCGCCGTACGGGCACCCGGGCCACTACGGGCCGTACGGGCAGCAGCCCCCGCCAGGGGCGACCGGTCCCGGCGGCAAGCCGCCCAAGAAGAAGAAACGCGGTCCCGGCCCGCACGACGGGGACGGCGGCTGCTGCTGGGTGCCGAAGTTCCGGGTGCCGCCGCGCAGGCGGAACGCCGTGTTCGGCTGCCTGGTCGCCTTCTACCAGTGCTGCAGCTGCCAGGTCTGCTGCCGCGACCCGTACCCCGGGGCGTGGAGCGGCAAGCCGAAGGACGCCTGGTGTGACAGCTGCGACGGCTGTGACTGCGGCTGCGACTGCTGATCTGAAACTGTCGGTGGGTGCGCCTACCCTGGACCCGTGGCTTTCGCAACCGAACACCCCGTGCTGGCGCAGTCCGAGTTCCGCCCCGTCTCCGAGGTCCCCCGGGCCGACGGGCGGTTCAAGGTGGTCAGCGACTACGCGCCGGCCGGCGACCAGCCCGCCGCCATCGACGACCTGGAGCGCCGCATCGCCGGCGGGGAGAAGGACGTCGTGCTGCTCGGTGCCACCGGTACCGGGAAGTCGGCGACCACCGCCTGGCTGATCGAGCGGGTCCAGCGGCCCACGCTGGTGATGGCGCCGAACAAGACGCTGGCCGCCCAGCTGGCGAACGAGCTGCGCGACTTCTTCCCGCACAACGCGGTCGAGTACTTCGTCAGCTACTACGACTACTACCAGCCCGAGGCGTACATCGCGCAGACGGACACCTACATCGAGAAGGACTCGTCGATCAACGACGACGTCGAGCGGCTGCGGCACTCGGCCACGATGAACCTGCTGTCCCGGCGCGACGTGATCGTGGTCGCCAGTGTGTCCTGCATCTACGGCCTCGGCACGCCGCAGTCCTACCTGGACCGGTCGACCAGGCTGGCGGTCGGCGCCGAGGTCGAGCGGGACACCCTGCTCCGCGCGCTGGTCGACGTGCAGTACGCGCGCAACGACATCGCCTTCGCCCGCGGCACCTTCCGGGTGCGCGGGGACACCGTGGAGATCATCCCGGCCTACGAGGAGCTGGCGATCCGGGTCGAGTTCTTCGGCGACGAGATCGACAAGCTCTACTACCTGCACCCGCTGACCGGCGAGATCGTGCAGGAGCTGGACGAGGTGCGGATCTTCCCGGCCACGCACTACGTGGCCGGGCCGGAGCGCATGGAGAAGGCGATCAAGGGCATCGAGGCCGAGCTGGAGGAGCGGCTGGCCGAGCTGGAGAAGCAGGGCAAGCTGCTGGAGGCGCAGCGGTTGCGCATGCGCACCAGCTACGACATCGAGATGATGCGCCAGGTCGGCTTCTGCTCGGGCATCGAGAACTACTCGCGGCACATCGACGGCCGCCCGGCCGGATCCGCCCCGGCCACCCTGATCGACTACTTCCCGGACGACTTCCTGCTGGTCATCGACGAGTCGCACGTGACGGTGCCGCAGATCGGCGGCATGTTCGAGGGCGACATGTCGCGCAAGCGGAACCTGGTCGAGTTCGGCTTCCGGTTGCCCAGCGCCACCGACAACCGGCCGCTGACCTGGGAGGAGTTCTCCGACCGGATCGGGCAGACGGTGTACCTGTCGGCCACGCCGGGGCCGTACGAGATGGGGCAGACCGGCGGGGAGTTCGTCGAGCAGGTGATCCGGCCGACCGGGCTGATCGATCCGGAGGTGGTGGTCAAGCCGACCGAGGGCCAGATCGACGACCTGGTGCACGAGATCCGCGAGCGGGCGGAGAAGGACGAGCGGGTGCTGGTCACCACGCTGACCAAGAAGATGGCCGAGGACCTCACCGACTACCTGCTGGAGCTGGGGATCCGGGTGCGGTACCTGCACTCGGAGGTGGACACCCTGCGGCGGGTCGAGCTGCTGCGGCAGCTGCGGTCGGGCGACTTCGACGTGCTGGTCGGCATCAACCTGCTGCGGGAGGGGCTGGACCTGCCCGAGGTTTCGCTGGTGGCGATCCTGGACGCGGACAAGGAGGGGTTCCTGCGCAGCGGGACCTCGCTGATCCAGACGATCGGTCGGGCCGCGCGAAACGTGTCCGGTCAGGTGCACATGTACGCGGACAAGATCACCGACTCGATGCAGCACGCGATCGACGAAACGAACCGCAGGCGGGCGAAGCAGATCGCGTACAACACCGAGCGGGGGGTGGACCCGCAGCCGCTGCGGAAGAAGATCGCGGACATCCTGGACCGGGTGTACACGGAGGCGGAGGACACCGACGAGGTCGCCGTCGGTGGTTCGGGCCGCAACGCCTCGCGCGGCAAGAAGCCGGAGCAGGGCGGGGGCGGCCGCAGCTCCGGGGTGCTGGTGGACAAGAACGTGGCGGGCATGCCGCGGGCGGAGCTGGCGGACCTGATCCAGTCGATGACCGACCAGATGATGCAGGCGGCGCGGGACCTGCAGTTCGAACTGGCCGCCCGCCTGCGGGACGAGGTGGCCGACCTGAAGAAGGAACTGCGGGGCATGGACGCCGCCGGCATCAAGTAACCGACGCCTCGGCAGCTCCCCGCCCTCCCCGCGACGAACGCCGGGCCGCGGTGGGTGGCCCGGTGCCGCTCACCGTGGTGCCGCCCACCGTGGTGCCACCCACCGTGGTGCCACCCACCGTGGTGCCGCTCACCGCGGGGCGCCCCCGCGGGGCGCACTCCCGCCCCGCCGGGACCGGTCGATTCGTGCAGCGGTCCGCTGCCGCCCGCCCCGCACCCGCGCCGCGCCCACGCCGTAGCACTGGCCTGCGCCGCACTGGGCCTGAGGCAGGCCCGAGGGCGGTGATCCCGGGCTGTGCCCGTCACCCCGTGGTGGGCCGCGGTACGCCAAGATCATGGGAGCGGGCGGGGAGGAAGGCGCACCCATGACGGTGATCGACAAGATTGCGTGGATCCGGCTGGAGAACGGCAAGGTCCTCAGCACGCGTTCACGGGGCAAGGACGTGTACTACCTCCCCGGCGGCAAGCGCGAGCCCGGCGAGACCGACGTCCAGACCCTCGTCCGGGAGATCGACGAGGAACTCACCGTCGCCATCTCGCCGGCCAGCGCGGTGTACGTCGGCACCTTCCAAAGCCAGGCACACGGCCACGCGACCGGTACCACCGTGCGGATGACCTGCTACACCGCCGACTACCGGGGAAGCCTGGCCCCCAGCAGCGAGATCGAGGAACTCACCTGGCTGACCTACGCCGACCGCGAGCGCGTTTCGCCCGTTGACCAGATCATCTTCGACCACCTGCACCGGGCGGGCCGGCTCACCTGAACCGCTAGAGCCGCGGCCGGTTCTCCATCAGCGGATCAGCATCGAGACCCGTCGTGTCCAAGCGCGCGGTGGGAGCCGGGACACCCGCCCACCGCCGGACCGTGTCCGTGGCCGCGGTGGCATCAGCAGCCGGCAACTGTCCGATCTTCGAGCCGTGGTTTCCGCCCGGCACCACGTACCGGTACGAGTCCCGCGAACCGAAGCCCAGCCGGAACGGCTCGGCGCTCCACGGATCGTTCTCCCCGTCCACGAACAGCAACCGCGAACCCCGCGACCGCACCCAGAAGTCGACGTCCGGCATGGCGAGGTGGTCGAACCGCGGCAACCGCACCGAATCCGGCACATACGTCGCCGCGACGTTCGAGCCCGGGTAGCGCAGCAGGTCCCGCAGGTGCCGCTCGTACGACGCGGGTATGCCCAGCTGCACCGCCGCCTGGTAGTAGTACGGCACGTACTGCGCCAGCTCCTGGTCCGCGTACGTGTTCAGGCTCTCCACCCGCACGAAGAAGTCCCAGATCTCCTGCGTGGACGCCGAAGGCCCCGGCACCGACGCGCAGTCCGCCTGCTTCTGGTACTGCCAGAAGGTGAAGTACGAGTCGATGATCGCGATCTCCATCGCCTTGTCCTGCGACCCCACGACGTCGAAGGTGTACCCCTTCGCCGAAGCCTCCGCCGAAGCCAGCGCGCCCAGCTCGTCCCGCCGCTTCAGCGACTCCCGCTGGTTGGCGCGCAACGCCTCCCGGCACGCCGGGTCATCGCCCACAGTGGACAGGAACCGGTCGTACCCATCCAGCCCGTCGACCACGTCGTTCGGGGCCACGTAAGCGATCGTGCCCTGCACGTCCGACGGGTAGAACCGCCGGAAGTACACCGCGGTCATGCCGCCCTTGCTCCCGCCGGTGGCCAGCCAGTTCGCCCCGTACAACGCCTTGAACGCGGCCGCCACCCGGTGCTGGTCGGTGGCCGCCTGCCAGATGGTCAGCTGCCTGCCCCAGTCGGCGGGCTCCGGCCGCGACGGCGTGAAGTACCGGTACTCCATGGACAACTGGTTCCCGTCGACCAGCTGCGTCGGCTCCGACCGGTTCGGGCTCGCCGACACGTTGTACCCGCTGGTGTACATCACCATCGGCGCGCGCACGTCCCGGTGCAGCAGGGTCAGCCGCTGTTCGAACGTGCCCGCCCCGGGGTTCCGGTGGTCGGCGGGCTGGGTGAAGGTCAGCTTGAAGAACCGGAACCCCTCGGGCGCCTGTTCCTCCGAGACCACGGTCAGCCCCGGCACCCGCTTCAACGCCGAACCGATGTCCTCGGCCGCGTGCGCGGTGGGGGAGACCAGCACGACCGCCATCAGCAACGCCGCCACCGCGGCCCCGAACCTGCGCATCGCCGAATCCTCACAGAACCCGGCCGCGGTGGGCAATCGGCTATCCGGACGCGAAAAGCCCCGGCCGTCCACGGGGGACGACCGGGGCCGGGAACGGGTTCAGCTGGTGATGTCCTTGGTGGCGAACCGGCGCGCGGCCAGCAGGCCGAACACCGTGCCGAACAGCACCGAGGACAACGCCCCGCTGGCCATGTTGGACCAGTCGATGTCCGTGGAGATCAGGTCGATCCACGCGAACGAGTAGTGCGTCGGCAGGTAGTTCCGCAGGTCCTCGAGCGCGGTGATCTGGTCCAGGATCTGCGAGACGATCGCCACCAGCACCGCACCGCCGACCGCGCCCAGCGGCGCGTCGGTGAGCACGCTGAGCAGCAGCGCCAGCCCGGCCACCCAGGCCAGCTGGATCACGATGTAGACGATCGACATGCCCAGCGCGAGCAGGCTGTCGGCGAAGGTGACCGCGTCACCGGTCGGGCTGATCGCGTCGCCCGCGCCGTACCAGACCACCCCGACCAGCAGTGACACCAGCGGGAGCAGCACCAGCGCGATCGCCGAGAGCAGCGCCGAGACGATCGCCTTCTGCCGCAGCACCCGGTGCCGCGGCACCGGGATGGCGAGCAGGTACTTCAGGCTCGACCACGACGCCTCGCTGGCGATGGTGTCCCCGAAGAACAACGCGACGATCATCGGCAACAGGAACGTGCCCGAGACGAACAACGCCAGCACCACGAAGTTCGGCGCGCTGGCGGTGGCCAGGTCGACGAACCCGCCCGAGCGCCGGTTCGGGTTCGCCTCGCCGATTTCGAAGGCGATCACCAGGATGAACGGCAGCAGCGCGACAAAACCGAGCACCAGCTGCGTGCGCCGCCGCTTCAGCTGCCGCCGCAGTTCCACGCCGAGGCGCAGGGTGCGCCCGGCCCGGTACCCCGCCACGGCCCCGTCCGCGCCCACCTCGGTGGGCTCGGCGCTGGCCGCGTCGGTCAGTTCCTGCAGCGCGGCCGGATCGGTGTGCACGCCGTGGTCGACCGCGGCGTTGGCCTCGGCCAGTTTCTCCGCCTTGCTCATGCGTTCGCCTCCTCTCCGACCAGTTGCAGGAACGCGTCTTCCAGCCGCCGCCGCGGTCCGGCCTGCTCGACCGCGATGCCGGCCTTGACCAGCACGGCCACCGCGTCGGCCCGGTCCATGCCCGCCAGATCGGCGTGCACCAGCCTGCCTTCGGTGACCACCTCGGTCACCCCGGCTTCGCGCAGCGTCTCGGCGGCCGCGTCCGGGCGGTCCACCCGGAAGGTCGCCTCACCACCCGCCGCGACGATGTCGTTGACCTCGCCCGCGGCGACCAGCTTGCCGCGGTGCATCACCACCACGTGCGTGCAGGTCTGCTCGACCTCGGCGAGCAGGTGGCTGGACACCACCACGGTGCGGCCGGTCGCGGCGTAGCGCTGCAGCACCTCGCGCATCTGGTGGATCTGTGGCGGGTCGAGCCCGTTGGCCGGTTCGTCGAGCACGAGCAGCTCCGGCAGGCCGAGCATGGCCTGGGCGATCGCCAGCCGCTGCCGCATGCCCTGGCTGTAGGTGCGGACCTTGCGGTGCACCGCGTCGCCGAGCCCGGCGATCTCCAGCGCCTCGGTGAAGTGCGCCTTGTCCGCGGGCCGCCCGGTGGCGTCCCAGTACAGCCGCAGGTTGTCCTGGCCGGACAGGTGCGGCAGGAAGCCGGACCCCTCGACGAACGAGCCGATCCGCGACAGCACCGGCGCCCCCGAGGTGACCTTGTGCCCGAACACCCGGATGGACCCGGCGCTCGGGGAGATCAGGCCCATCAGCATGCGCAGCGTGGTGGTCTTCCCGGCGCCGTTCGGCCCGAGCAGGCCGAGCACCTGACCCGGTTCCACCCGGAAGGACAGGTCCTTCACCGCGGTGAGCCCGCCGGGGTAGGACTTGGTCAGGTTGTCGATCACCAGCGGCGTGTCCGCCAGTTCCTCGTCCAGCACGTGCGACCGCTTGCGCCGGATGCCCGCGATCACGGCCACCACCAGCGCGGCGAGCAGCGTGCCGGCGATGCCGAGCACCTGCCCGAGCGGCCAGCCGGTGCTGACCGCGGTACCCGGCACCACCGGCACCCCGAGCGCGCTGCCCTCGGCCAGCGAAACCCGGTAGGTGGCCGGCTGCACCGGCGTGGCATACGCCTGGTCGGTGGTGCTGACCACGAGGACCAGCGAATGCCCCGCCTCGACCGGCCGCACGATCGGCGGCAGGGTCACGGTGACCTCCGCGGCCGAACCGTCGGCGGGCAGCGCCGGGATCCGGATCGGGGCGACCCCGTTGCCCGGCAGCGTGCGCGTGCCGTCCTGGCTGGCGTCGTACAGCTTCGCGAACAGCACCGCGCCCTCGGGCGGGACCGGGCCGTTCGCCGCGACGCGCAGCCGGACCGTCGACGATCCGGCGACCAGCACCTGCGACTCGACCGGCGCGGAGGCGAAGCGCGCGGACTGGCCCGGCGGTTCGACCGAGAACAACCCGGCCAGCCGCGAGGAGCCGGCGGCGATCCCGTTGAGCCCCGGAATGCCGCTCACCGCCGCCGGATTGCCGCCCGGCGGGTTCACGATCGGCTGTTCCTGGCCCAGTAGCGGGATCTGCCGCCGCTCGGCCGGTGGCGCGCCGATGCCCGGGTAGGCCGGGGCCTCGACGGTGCGCACCGACGGCGCGCCGTCCGTGCGCAGCGCGCCCTGGACGTCGTAGGCGAAGCCGGTGCCCGGGTCGCTGCCCTCGCCCTTGAGGTGGAAGGCCATCCAGTCGCCGATCTGCGCCCGCAGCTTCGGGCCGGGGCGGCCGCCGTCGTGCCCGCCGGCGAACCAGATCGACTTGACCTTGCCGCCGGTGGCGGCGATCTGGCGGGCGGTGGCGTCGGACTGGTCCAGCCCGAACAGGGTGTCGCGCTCGCCCTGCACCAGCAGCGTCGGCGCGGTGATGTTCGAGGTCACCGACACCGGCGAGACGCGGCGAAGGAGGTTCAGCGTCTCCGGCCCCGCCTTACCCGTCGCGGCGACGTCGGCGTAGGCGCGGCAGACGGCTTCGGTGAACCGCCCGCATGGGTCGCCCGCGCCGGGCGGCGCACCGGGACCACCCGGTCCGCCCTGGCCACCGGGCGCGCCCGCCATCGCCCCGGCGGCGGCCGCGGCGTCCTGGCCGCCACCCATGCCGCCGCCGGTCGAGCCGCTGTCGTCCTGCTCCTGCCCGGCTTCGGGTGCCTCGTTGCCCGGTTCCCCGGAGGAAGCGCCACCGGAACCGGCGGAGAAGAAGATGCCAGCCCAGGACCGCTTGAACACCCCGTCCGGGGCGAACGCGTTCTCGGCGGGGGTGCCCGCCGCGGCGGCCGCCGGGGTCGCCGAGTTCGGGATCAGGCCCTGGCTCAGGTCGTTGTAGGTGATCACCGGCGCGATGCTGTCCACGCGCTTGTCGATCCCGGCGAGCAGCAGCGAAAGCGCACCGCCGTAGGACCCGCCGGTGACCCCGACGCGCGGGTCACCGGGCCCGTCGGTCCGCACCTCGGGCCGTTCGGCCAGGTTGTCCAGCAGGCGCTGCGCGTCGGCGACCTCGTAATCGGGGTCGTTGAGCGCGATCTGCCCGGTGCTACGGCCGAACCCGCGCGCGGACCAGGCCAGCACGACGAACCCGCGTTCGGCCATTTCGCGCGCGTCGGCGGCGACGCTGTTCTTGCTGCCGCCGAAGCCGTGGGGCATCAGCACCGCGGGCGCGGGCGTCACCTCGGGGAGGTACAGCGTGGTGTCCAGGCGCACACGATCGGGCGAACCGGGCGCCGCGGCGACCTCGACGGTGGCATCTTCGGTGCGGATCGGCGAGGCTTCCTCACCGGTCTGCGACCAGACGAGCACACCGGCCGCGGCGACCACGGCGACCAGCACCAGTGCGATCACCCGGCGACGCCGAGGTGGCGTATCTCGGAGTAGTGGAAGTGGGGGCACGCAGTGACCGTATGGGACGTTTGCTGAGAGTGTCCTGTGGGTATCAGGTTGCCTGGACGTGACGCAGGTTACGCCAGGCAAAACGGTGACACCGGTGACCCTGGCTGGCGTTCGACCCGCTCAACGGCCAAGATGGTCAAGCACGTGGAGGGGAGTATTCCTTCGCGATGGCGTCGTCAGCACGGCCGTCCTCAGTGACGCCCGGCGCCATCGGCCGGTTCCGCACCGGTGGAAGAGACCTCCGGGTAGTGGTTGGTCGTCCCCGCTATACCGGAGGGTAGTTTTCATGACGGTTCCATTGTGGCTATGGATCGCTACGATCGGCGGCCTGCTGGTCCTGATCGCCATCGACCTCGTTGTCGTCGATCGCAAGCCGCACCAGGTGACGACCGGTGAAGCCGCCCGGTGGGTCACCTTCTACGTCGCCTGCGCGGTCCTGTTCGGGATCGGGGTGTGGATCTTCGGCGGGCACGACCCCGGCGTCGAGTTCTTCACCGGCTACATCACCGAGTACTCGCTCAGCGTGGACAACCTGTTCATCTTCATGGTGATCATGTCCTCGTTCAAGGTGCCCGCCATCCACCAGCACCGCGTGCTGCTGATCGGCATCCTGCTCGCGCTGGTCATGCGCGGCGCGTTCATCGCCGTCGGCGCGGCCCTGATCGCCCAGTTCGTCTGGGTCTTCTTCCTCTTCGGCGCGATCCTGATCTGGACCGCGGTCAGCATGGTGCGCGGCAACGACGACCACGAGGAATACCACGAGAACGCGGTCACCAAGTGGGTCCGCAAGATCTTCCCGGTGACCGACGACTACGTGGGCCACAAGTCCTTCGTCAAGCGCGACGGCAAGCGCTGGATCACCCCGATGTTCGTGGTGATCGTCGCCATCGGCAGCGCCGACCTGCTCTTCGCGGTCGACTCCATCCCCGCCATCTTCGGCATCACCCAGGACGCGTACCTGGTCTTCGCCGCCAACGCCTTCGCGCTGATGGGCCTGCGGCAGTTGTACTTCCTGCTCGGCGGCCTGGTCACCAAGCTGGTCTACCTGTCCTACGGGCTGGCGATCATCCTCGGCTTCATCGGCGCCAAGCTGTTCCTGCACGCGCTGCACGAGTACCACCTGGTGCCGGACTGGCTCGACATCAACAACTGGGTCTCGCTCGGCGTGATCGTCACCGTGCTGACCCTGACCACGGTGCTCAGCCTGCGCAAGGCCAAGAAGGACCCGGAGTCGGTCCAGGGCCCGAACCTCGACCTGAACGCCAAGTCACCCGAGGAGCGCGAGGCCGAAGCGGCCCAGCCCGAGCGCTGATCCCCCGCCGGAGCGGGCGGAAGTTGTACGGTCGGCATCGTGCTTCCCACTGACATCGAACTGCTGACCGCACCTCGTTCGCCCGCTCTGCACGGTGATCTGCTGCTGACCGGGCTGTCCCGGCCCGATCTGAAGGCGAACCGCGCCCACGGCGTGGTCCGCCGGGTGAGCCCGGCCGGCGGTGACCGGCCGTGGACCCACGGCCCGCGCGACAGCGAGCCCGCCATTTCCCCGGACGGCACGCAGGTCGCCTTTCTCCGGGTGACCGGCGAACGCGGCGCCCAGCTGCACGTGATGCCCGCCGACGGTGGTGAAGCCAAGCGCGTCACCGACGTGCCGCTGGGCGTCGAAGGCTTCCGCTGGGCGCCGGATTCGCGCCGGATCGCCTTCACCGCCCGGATTCCCGAAGCCGGGCGGTACGGCACGCCCGACGCCGACGGGGAGACCGTCGAGGCCGCGGCCGAGGCGCCGCGCCGGATCACCCGGTTCGACTACCGGATCGACGACATCGGCTTCCTGCGCGACCGTCCACAACGGCTGTTCGTGGTGGACGGTTCCGTCGAGGAGCCGGTCGAGCTGACCCCGCTGACCGACGAGCAGGTGGACGTCCACGATCCCGAGTGGACCCCGGACGGCGAGTTCGTGCTGGTCGTCGCGCCCCGCGACTGGGGCCGGGTGGAGACGTTGAACGCCGATCTCTACGCCGTGCCGGTCGCCGGCGGTGAGCCGGTGCTCGCCGTCCGCACCGCGGGCGACGCGGCGGCGCCGCTGGTCACCGCGGACGGCGTCGTCTACTTCCACGGCATCGAGTTCACCGGTCCCGACATGGTGCGCAACCGCGGCCTCTGGGCGGCGCCGCTGCGCACCGACGGCGAACCGGCCACCCCGCGGCGGCTGACCGACGCCGAGACCGTCGACACCGACGCCGGTGCGGGCAGGCCCGCGGTGCTCGGTGACGAGGTGCTGGTGGTCGTCCGCACGCGCGGCGCGGCCGAACTGCGCGCGGTGCCGTCCGACGCGGACCAGGCTGAACTGGCCGGGCTGCGCCGCCTGCTCGGCGAGAAGGCCGCGGTCCGCGGGTTCTCCGTGGACGGTGACCGGGTCGCCGCCGTGGTGGCTTCGCCGGTGGACTCCGGGGAAGTGGTGCTGCTGGAGCACGGCGAGGCCCGCACGCTGACCGACTTCTCCGCGCCGCTGCGGGAGAACGTGCGCCCGGCGGTCGAGCTGACCGCCACCGCGGCGGACGGGCACCCGGTGCACGGCTGGGTCGTGCTGCCGGCGGGGGAGGGGCCGCACCCGGTCCTGCTGGTGATCCACGGCGGGCCGTTCGCGCCGTACGAGTGGTCGCTGTTCGACGAGGCCCAGGTGTACGCGTCGGCCGGGTACGCGGTGGTGATGGCGAACCCGCGTGGTTCGGCCGGTTACGGCGAGTCGCACGGGCGGGCGATCGTCCGCGCGTTGTGCACTGTGGACGTCACGGACCTGCTGAGCTTCCTCGACGCCGCGCTGGAACGGTCCGATTTGGACGCTTCGCGGGTCGGTGTGATGGGTGGTTCGTACGGCGGGCTGATGACCACGTGGCTGTCCGCGCACCACGGCGACCGGTTCCGCGCGGCGTGGAGCGAGCGCGCGGTCAACGCGTGGGATTCGTTCGCCGGGAGTTCGGACATCGGGTGGGAGTTCGTCGAGTGCTACGTGGGGACCGATCCGGAGGTGCAGCGGGAACGCAGCCCGCTCACCTACGCGGCGAAGATCGGCATCCCGTTCGCCGTGGTGCACTCCGAAGAGGACTGGCGGTGCCCGGTGGAGCAGGCGCAGCGGTTGTTCGTGGCGCTGCGGGGCAACGGGGTGGAGACGGAGTTCCTGCTGTTCCCCGGTGAAGGGCACGAGCTGAGCCGGTCCGGGCGGCCGCGGCACCGGGTGCAGCGGTTCGAAGCGGTTCTCGAGTGGTGGGGGCGGCACCTGGGATGAGCGTGAGGTGGGCCGTCCGCCGGGCTGTCGCCGCCGATGCCGACCGGCTGGCGGCGATCTGCCTCGACGGCTGGCGGACGGCCTACCGCGGCATCCTGCCCGACGACCACCTCGATTCTTTGCGGCGGCCGGAGTGGGAGGAGATGTTCGCCGCGCGCATCGCCGCGTCGACGGACCGCAGCACCATGCTGGTCGCGGTCAACGCCGATGGGGAGATCGGCGCCTACGCGGGCGTGCTGGGGGACGGTTCGCCGGGCATGCTCGGCGCGCTGTACGCCGCCGCGGAATGGCACGGAACCGGCGCGGGGCACGCCGCGCACGAAGCCGCCATCGCCCACCTGGCTGCCTGCGGCTTCGGGCACGCCGTGCTGTGGGTGTTCGAGCGGAATGCCCGGGCGCGCCAGTTCTACGAAGCCCACGGGTGGCTGTGTGACCAGGTGACCCAATCCACCAAGTTCGCCGACGGGTCAGCGGTGGAGATCCGCTACTCGCGCTTACTGCCGTAACTTCCGGCCACCCGTGCGAGTGAGCTTGCGCTCGACCTATAAGGACTGCATTATGGTTCGGGAGTGGTCTGGGAAATCGAGTTGCACGCGGAGGTCGACCGGTGGTTCTCCGGGTTGTGCGAAGCGGATCCGGTCAGTGCGGATCTGGTCGAAGAAGCCATTGACCTGCTCGCCGATCAGGGGCCCGCGCTCGGGCGCCCGCTGGTCGACCGGATCAAGGGAGCGAGGTACCACAACCTGAAGGAGTTGCGCCCAGCCTCCTCGGGGAACACCGAGGTCCGGATCTTGTTCGTCTTCGATTCCCGCCGGCGGGCGATCCTGTTGGTGGCCGGGGACAAGGCAGGCGACTGGCGAGGCTGGTACAGCACGAACATCCCGGTCGCGGAACGGCGATACGAACGGCATCTGCGCCGGTTGGAGGAGGCGGGGACATGAGCCGATCTTGGCGGGAAGTCAAGGCGGAGAAGAACGCCAGGGACCGCGCCGCGGGCCGGGACGTGGAGGCCGCGCGTGCCCGGGCGAAAGAGGTGACCGAGGCCCACCTCGTCGGCTTCCGCTTGGCGCAGCTCCGCGAGCAGGCCGGGGTGAGCCAAACCGAACTCGCCCGGCGGATCGGGGTCAGCCAGCCGCGGGTCAGCCAGCTGGAGAACGGCGACCTCGCCCAGATGGAACTGGACACGGTCCGGCGCTACATCGCCGCGCTGGGCGGGCGGTTGCGGGTGGTCGCCGGGTTCGACGACCGCGACGTCGTGGTGAGCGCCTAGTTGACCATGTCGTAGTTGAGCTCGTGGCAGACGCGGCCCAGCGGCACGTCCAGCCCCGGGTGGTCCAGCGGAAGCAGGACCTCCGGCTTCAACGGCAGCGCGCCACCCGCCGGCGGGTCCCACAGGCACAGGGCCGGGTCACCCGAGTCCATCGACGAGCGATACCACAGGCCGTCCAGGTCGCCGAAGGCCGAGCGGATGGCGCGCGCCCAGGCCTGCGTGATCTTCTTCGGCCCGCTGGAGATCTCCTGCGACGCCCCGACCCTGGTCGGCCAGAGGCCACCGAGGTCGAGCAGGCGCAGCGTGCGCGTCGGCCGGACCACCACCAGGCGCGGGCCGCGGGTCTTGCGGTCCACCGTGGACGTGGTCTGGTACACCTCCGCGACGCTCGTGCGCACGGTGAGCCCGAAGTAGAGCACCCCGTTCTTCTGGTCGGTCACCGGCACGCCGCCGCGGCCCGGCCGCTGCTGGTCGAAGCGGCCGTGCGGGAGCGGACCGGTGTAGCGGAACGAGTTCCACTGCTGCGGGTGGTTGCCGTGCGCGGTGAAGATGCGCACCAGCCTGGTCGCCGGGTGCACCGCGACGACGTCCTCGGTACGCCGCAGTTCCCTGACCAGGACGGCACGCGCGGGTGGCAGGGGGAGCCTGGCCATGCGTGGGGTTCAACACTTTCTCGTGCGGACAGGTGATCTCTCGAGACGCGGTCAGGCGGGGGTGCCCAAGGTCTCGGTCAGCCGGGCGACGGGCTCGGGATCACCACCCGCCAGCAACCACTGCCGGGGAGTGGCCGGCCGGTCGTTGATCACCAGATCGGGCTGCGGGGTGCTGATGAACGCGGCCACCACCAGCGGCGGCTGGTCCTCGGGCACCGCGCGCAGCACCACGTCCAGCCCGGGCAGCAGCCCGGAGGAGGTGAACTGCCACGACGGCAGCCGCCAGCCGCCCTGCGCCTTCCAGGCGGCGAGCCTGCGGTCCTTGATCTTGTGCCGGATGCGGCTGTCGTCCACGCCCAGCCGTTCGGCGGCGGCGAGCACGGTCAGCGAGGACTCGGCGAGCACCGCGTGCGCGGCGACCGTCCTGGCCCGCATGTCCGGCTCGCTCTCCGCCTGTGGCGCGAGGTCCAGCCCGACGTCGATGAGCGCGTCGCGCTGCTCGGCGGAGAAATAATCCGATGGGTCCGGATTCGGCGGGGACAGTTTGCGAGCGGCGTCCTCCACGTGCGTGAGGAACTCGGTCGCGTCCACCTTGAGCCCGGCTTTCGCCAGTACGGTCTCCAGCGCCACAGACATGCACCCAGACTATCCTGTGTGTGCGGGTTCGTGCGTTTTCGTGCCGCTATTGTGTGTCAAGTCACCAAAGATCGACACAGAACGCACATAACCCAACACGTACGGTAGACGAACGTGGGTTAGTCTGACCGTCCCGGGTGCGGTTGTCCAGAGTCCTTTGGCGGTTCGTGACGGAGGAGGCTCGTGCTTATTCCGCGAGTGACGCTCGAGCGCATCATGGCGGGGGAAGTCACGCTCGCCTTCCGTCGCTGGCGCCGCCCCACCGTCCGAGCAGGGGGAACCCTGCGCACCGCGCTGGGCGTGGTGGCCGTGCGTTCGGTCGATCCGGTCGCTGTCGCTGACATCTCCGAAGAGGATGCCCGGCGGGCGGGCTACGAAAACACCGCCGAACTGCGGCATTTCCTGAGTGGACGGCCGGACGGACAGGTCTTCCGGATGGAACTCGGGCCCGGTGGCGCGGATCCGCGGGTGGCGCTGCGGGACGAGGTGCCCGCCGGTGAGCAATTGTCCGAATTGCTCAGCAAGTTGAACAAAAAGGACGCAACGAGCAAACGTGGCCCGTGGACGCGGGCCTTCCTCGCCGAGATCGCGGCGCGTCCCGGGGTGCGCGCGGCGGAGCTGGCCGAGCGGTTCGGCCTGGCCACGCCCGTGTTCAAGGCCGACGTCCGCAAGCTCAAGGAGCTGGGCCTGACCGAGAGCCTGGAGGTCGGCTACCGCCTGTCGGCCCGCGGCCGGGCCGTACTTGACACCCCCGGCGAGGGCCCCTAGCTTCGGGTAATCGATTTCTCAGGCCACCTGCCGGCAGGGGACGGGCATGACCGATCGAGCACCGCTGGTCGCCATGACGGCCATCAGCAAGTCCTACGGCGGGGTGCGCGCGATCCGGGACGCCGACTTCACCGTGCACGCCGGCGAGGTGCACGCGCTGCTCGGCGAGAACGGCGCCGGGAAGTCCACCCTGATGAAGGTGCTCGCCGGCGAGGTCGGCGGCCACCACGGCGAGATCCGGATCGACGGCGAGCCGGTGCGCTTCGCCGGCCCGGCCGACGCGCAGCGCGCGGGCATCTCGATGATCCCGCAGGAACTCGACCTGGTCCCGGCGCTTTCGGTGGCGGAGAACATCTTCCTCGGCCGGGAACCCCGCACCCGGATCGGCGCGCTGGACCGGCGGCGCATGCTGGCCACCGCGCGCGACCTGCTCGCCCGCACCGGCGTCGACCTCGACCCGAAGCGGCCGGTGGAGCACCTGCGCACCGGTGAGCAGCAGCTGGTCACCATCGCCAAGGCGCTCTCGCTCGACGCGCGCGTGCTGATCATGGACGAGCCGACCTCCGCGCTGCCGCCCGCCGAGGCCGAGCGGCTGTTCCGGGTGATCGCCGGACTGCGGGCGAACGGTGTCGGCATCGTCTACATCTCGCACCGCATGGCGGAGATCGGCCAGGTCGCCGACCGCGCCACGGTGCTGCGCAACGGCCAGGTGGTGGCCGAGTTCGACGCCCGCGAGATGACCGCCGAACAGGCGTCCGAGGCGATGGTGGGCCGCCGGGTGGACCTGCTGTTCCACACCGAGACCGGCGCGGCGGGCGGCCGCGAGCTGCTGGCGGTGGACGACCTGGTGTTGCGCCCGCGCCGCCCGATACCCGGCCGGCGTGAACCCGCCGGGATCTCGCTGCGCGTCGCCGAAGGGGAGATCGTCGGCCTGGCCGGGTTGCTCGGTTCCGGACGCACCGAACTGCTGGAGACGCTCTACGGCGTGGGCACCCCCGGCCGTCGGACGGGCAGCGTGCGGTTGCACGGCACGGAGGTTCACCCGAAAGGGCCGCGGGACGCACTCCGCCGGGGGATCGCCTTCGTGCCGGAGGACCGCCGCACGTCCGGGCTGGCGCTCGACCACTCGGTGCTGGCGAACACGGTGCTGTCCGTGGTCGACCGGATCGGGCGCTTCGGCGTGGTGCCGCCCGCCCGCGAACGCCGGGCCGCGCTGGGCACCGCGGACCGGCTCGGCATCAAGCTGTCCGGGCTGGCCGCTCCGGCGGGCTCGCTGTCCGGCGGCAACCAGCAGAAGGTGGTGCTCGGCCGGAACCTGCTCACCGAACCGGCGTTGCTGCTGCTCGACGACCCGACCCGCGGCGTCGACGTCGGTGCCAAGGCGGAGATCTACCAGCTGCTGTCCGAAATCGCCGGGCAGGGCGTCGGCGTGCTGCTGGCGTCCTCGGAACTCGCGGAGCTGATGGGGGTGTGCGACCGGGTGGTGGTGCTGCGCGAAGGGCGGAGCGTGCGCGAACTGCACACCGCCGAAGCCGGCGAGGCCGAACTGCTCGCCGCGTCGATGGGCGAGGCGGAGGCGCTGGCACCGGACTCGCGGGAGGAGGCCGGATGATCGCCTGGCTGTTCCGCTTCCAGAGCCTGTTCGGGCTGGTGCTGGTGTTCGTCGCGGCGGTGGTGTTCTCGCCGGTCCGCGACGGCGAACTGCTCTTCCTCGACAGCGGCAACCTGTTCAACGTGGTGCGCGCGATGTCGGAGATCGGCATCCTCGCGGTCGGCATGACCTTCGTGATCCTGGTCGGCGGCATCGACCTCTCGGTGGGCTCGGTGCTCGGCCTGGCCAGCGTGGGCGCGGCGGTGCTGCTGGTGCGCCAGGACTTCGGCGTGCTGCCCGCGGTGCTGGTGGTGCTCGCCGCCGGGCTGGTCTTCGGCCTGCTGCAGGGCGTGGTCACCGCGAAACTGGGCATCCAGGCGTTCATCGTCACGCTGGCCGGCATGCAGATCGCCCGCGCGCTGGCGCGGATCTGGTCGGGCGGGCAGGGGGTGGAGATCGCCTACGGGGACGCGCCTGGCCGCGCGCCGATGGCCTTCTCCCTGCTCGGCGAGCGGACGTTCAACGGGCTGGTGCCGATCCCCGCGCTCATCTTCGCCGTGGTCGCCGGGCTGGCCGCGCTGCTGCTGCGGGTCACCGCGTTCTCCCGGCACGTCTACGCCATCGGTGGCAACGAGAAGGCGGCGCGCCTGTCGGGGGTGCCGGTGAACCGGGTGAAGATCCTGGTCTTCGGCCTGTGCGGGCTGCTCGCCGCGCTGGCCGGGATCGTGCACGCGGGGCAGTTGAACTACGGCGGTCCCAACGACGGGTCGATGGCCGAGCTGGACGCCATCGCCGCGGTGGTGATCGGCGGGGCGGGCCTGTCCGGCGGGCGGGGCACGGTGGTCGGTACCGTCGCCGGGGCGCTGCTGGTCGGGGTGCTGCGCAACATCCTGACCCTGAACAACGTGGATTCGAACGTCCAGCTGTTGATCATCGGACTGGTGATCGTGGCGGCCGCGGGGCTGCAGCGCCTGCGGCCGGCCGCGGTGGGGTAGAGGGAGGAACTCATGCCGAAACGAGCGCGTGGCGCGCTTTCACTGCTGGTGGGCGTGGCGCTGGTGGCTACGGTGGCTGCCGCCTGTGGCACCACCAGCGAGAACGCCGGTGGTGGTCCGGCCGAGCCCAAGCCGTGCGGCGGGGCGGGCGGGAAGTACACGATCGGGGTGAGCCAGGCCAATGTCGCCGAGCCGTACCGCGAGCGGATGGACGCCGACATCCGGCAGGCCGCGGCCGGCGTGCCCCAGTTCACGGTGAACTTCGCCGACGCGCAGCAGGACAACTCCAAGCAGGTCGAGCAGGTGGAGAACTTCCTCACCCAGAAGATCGACCTGCTGATCATCAGCCCGAACGAGGCCACCCCGCTGACTTCGGTGGTGAAGAAGGCCTACGAGCAGGGCGTGCCGGTGCTGGTGCTGGACCGCAAGGTCAACGGCGATTCGTTCACCTCGTTCATCGGCGCGGACAACTTCGACATCGGCCGCAAGGCGGGGGAGTTCGTGGCGCAGACGCTGCTGCCCGGTGGGGGCCGGGTGGCCGAGATCAAGGGGCTGTCCGGGTCGAGCCCGGCCAAGGAGCGCAGCGACGGGTTCAAGCTGGGGATCGGGGGCCGGAACATCGAGATCGTGGCGAGCGCCGACGGTGACTGGCTGCGGGACCGGGGGCGGCAGCAGGCCGACGCGCTGCTCAAGGGGACGCCGGGGATCCAGGTGGTCTACGCGCACAACGACCCGATGGGGGAGGGCGCGTACCTGGCCGCGCAGGACGCCGGGCTGAGCGGGATCAAGATCGTCGGGATCGACGGCCTGCCGATCGAGGCGGGCGGCATCAAGGCGGTGGAGGCGGGCAGGCTGGCCGCCACCTTCGTCTACCCGACGGGCGGCAAGGAGGCCGTCGAAGCCGCCCGCAAGATCCTGGTCGACTGCCAGCAGGTGCCGAAGGTGCAGGGCCTGCCGATCGAACGAGTCACCCCGGAAAACGCGGCGGAGGTCTACGCGCGGCTGAACGCGGGGAGCTGACTCGGGGCTCGCCCGCCGCGGTGGTAGCGGCCAGACAGCCGCGACGGTGCTGCCCCCTCGGCTCCGCCTGTCGCGACGGTGGCTGCCCCCTCGGCTCCGCCTGTCGCGACGGTGGCTGCCCCCTCGGCTCCGCCTGCCGCGACGATGGCTGCCCCGGCTCCGCCTGGTGCGATGGTGGCTGGCCCTCGGCTCGGCAGCCGCAGCGCTCGGTTTTCGCGGTGGCTGGCCACCAGCCCGGCCGTCGCGTCGGCGGGTGATCGCCGGTCTGGCTTGGCGGCGGGTGGCTAGTGCCACCCCGGTCCGGCGACGGGTGGCTGGTGCCACCCCGGTCCGGCGGCGGGTGGCTGACCACGGCCCGGCGGCCGCGACGGTGGCTGGCTACCCGCCTCGCCACCGCTTCGGTGGCCAATCGCCGCCGCCGCCGCGGGCGGGCTGGTGACCAGCCGCCGGGTCAGCGGTGGCTGCTGTCCCGTTCGATCAGTTCGGCGGCCAGTTCCCGGGCCTCCGGCGGCCGGGTGCTGTCGGCGATCCGGTCGAGCAGCAGCCGAGCGGCGATGCTCCCGATCTCGTAAGCGGGCTGCGCCACCACGGTCAGCGGCGGATCGAGCAACGCCGCCCACGGCGCGTCGTCGAAGCTGACCAGGCCGAACTCGCTGCCCGGCCGGATTCCGCGTTCGCGCAGCGCCTCCAGCACGCCGATGGCCATCGTGCTGTTGGCGATCAGCAGCGCGTCCGGCGGATCGGCGTCGTCGAGCAGGTCCAGTGCCGCCGCCTTGGCGTGCGCGGTGCGCAGCTCGCACCGCCGGACGCAGGTGGTCTCCTGGGCCGCCGACGCCGCGATCGCGCTCTCGTACCCGGCCAGCCGATCGTCCGCGGTGCGCACGCCCTCCGGCCCGGTCAGGCAGCCGATCCGCCGGTACCCCGCCGCCAGCAGGTGCCGCGTCGCCTCGTCGGCCGCGCACCGGGTGTTCACCAGCACCTGGTCACCATCGACCGCGTGCAGCGGCCGGTCCACCGCCACCACCGGCGTGCCGCGGGCGAGCAACCCGGTGACATCGGTGTCGCCGCCGGTGGGCGAGAGCACCACCCCGGCCACCCGCTCCTGCAACGCCACGTCGAGGTACCGGCGCTCCTTCTCGGCGTTCTCGTCCGAATTGCACAGCACCACCGAGTACCCCGCGGTCTGGGCCACGTCCTCCACCCCGCGCGCGATCGCGGTGAAGAACGGGTTCTCCACGTCGGAGATGACCAGCGCGAGCACCGCGGTCTCCTGCCGCCGGAGGTTCCTGGCCAGCCCGTTCGGCTGGTAGCCGAGGTAGGCGGCGGCCTCGCGCACCTTCTCCGCCAGCGCCGGGTCCACAGTGGACTTCCCGTTCAGCGCTCTGGAGACGGTCGCGGTGGACACGCCTGCTCTGGCCGCCACGTCGCTGATGGTCGCCATGGCGGGCCCCCTTTCCTCGTGCCGCGGCGGCTATTGACACTACTCAACCCGCACAATAGCGTCTTGAGTAAACGATTACCCAGAGCGCCCCCCCCGCCCAACCCGACGCCTGGAGGACCCGGTGGCCCGGATCGGTGTGCTCAGTGTTTCCGACGGACGCGGCCACGTGCACGAGCGCAACGCCGCGTTCATCCAGTCCACACTGGACGCTCTGGTCAGCGCGCTGACCAGAGCGGGCCACCAGGTGGTGACCGGTGCGGCACCGTTGTCCGACAACGCGCTGGCCGTCTCCGTACCCAGGGAAATCGCCGCGGCCGGGGTGGATGTCACGGTGTTCCACTACCCCGTCTGGAGCTTCCCGCACTTCTCCATGCTCGCCGCGGACGCCACCCCCGGCCCGCTGGTGCTGCTGGCCAGCACCGACCCGACCGAACCCGGCCTGGTCGGCATGCTCGCCGCCGGGGGCGCGCTGGACCAGATCGGCCGCGAGCACGTGCGGCTCTGGGGTGCGCCCGACGACACCGGGGTGATCACCCGGATCGGGGTGCTGGCCACCGCCGCGGCCGCGGTCGCCGACCTGCGCGGGTCCACCTTCGGCCGGTTCGGCGGGCGCCCGATGGGCATGAACACCGCGGTGGCCAACACCGACCAGTGGATGCGCCAGTTCGGCATCGACGTCGAGGAGATCGACCAGTACGAACTGGTTTCCCGCGCGGAGACCGCCGACGCGGGCGAGGCGCGCCGGGCCAGGGAGTGGATCGAGGCGCACGCGGCCGGGGTGCACTACGACGGCAAGAAACTGACCCCGGAACTGCTGGAGCGCCAAATCCGCTCGTACCTGGCCGTCCGCGACATCATCGAGGAGCGGAAGCTGGACTTCTCCGGCATCAAGGGGCAGCCGGAGCTGACCGAGCGCTTCGCCACGATGGACGTCACCGAGGCCTTCCTCAACGACCCGTACGACTGGAACGGCCCGAAACCCGTGCACGTCACCGCGACCGAGGCCGACATGGACGGCGCGCTGACCATGCAGCTGATGCACCGGCTCTCCGGCGACCCGGTGCTCTTCGCCGACGTCCGGCACTACCACGCCGACCGCGACATCTGGGACCTCTGCAACTCCGGCCAGCACGCCACCTGGTACGCCGCCCGCAGCGCGGACCCGGCGGAGAACCTGCGCCACGTCAACTTCTACCCCGAGGTGTTCTTCTTCCCGGCGGGCGGCGCGTCGGTGCAGCACGTGGCCGCGCCGGGGGAGATGACGCTGGGCAGGCTCACCCGGCAGGATGGCCAGTACCGGCTGCAGGTGATGCTGGGTACGTTCGAGAACTATGACGAGCGGACCACGGAGGAACTCGTGCGGCAGTCGACGCCGGAATGGCCGCACGCCTTCGCGCGGCTGGACGTGGCGGCGGAGACGTTCCTGAGCCGGTTCGGGGCGAACCACATCCACGCGGTGCCCGGTGACCTCCGGGCGGAACTGCGGGCGGCGGCGGAGTTGATGGGCGTGCGGTGGGAGGAATGGACGCGTGGTTAATGGCGCTGACGGGCTTCTGCTCGGCATCGACATCGGCACGGCGAGTTCCAAGGGGGTGCTCGTCGACGCGCGGGGAACGATCGTGGCCCGCACGTCGAGGCCGCACGAAACCTCCCAGCCGCATCCCGGTTGGGTGGAGCACGACGCGGAATCGGTGTGGTGGCGGGATTTCACCGCGATCGCCGGGGAACTGGCCGCGGCGGCGGGCGATCGGCCGCTGGCCGGGCTCGGGGTCAGCGGGATCGGCCCGGTGCTGCTGCCCGCCGACGCCGAGGGCAGGCCGTTGCGGCCCGCGGTGCTCTACGGCGTGGACACCAGGGCGAGCCGCGAGATCGACGAGCTGACCGCCGAACTCGGCGCCGAGTCCATTGTGGAACGTGGTGGCACGGTGCTGTCCTCACAGGCGGTCGGGCCGAAGTGGCGCTGGCTGGCCCGGCACGAGCCGGAGGTGTTCGGCGCCTCCCGGCTGTTCCTGATGGCGAGTTCCTACCTGGTGCACCGGCTGACCGGGGAGTACGTGCTGGACCACCATTCGGCCAGCCAGTCCGACCCGATGTACGACCTGCGCGCGGCGGACTGGGCCGGTGACTGGGCGGAGGCGGTGGCGCCGGGGATCCGGTTGCCGCGGTTGTGCTGGCCGACCGAGATCGCGGGCACCGTCACCGCCGCCGCGGCGGCGGAAACCGGGTTGCCGGAAGGACTTCCGGTCACCGCGGGCACGGTGGACGCCTGGGCGGAGGCGGCCAGCGTCGGCGTGACCGAGCCCGGCGACACCATGGTCATGTACGGCACGACCATGTTCCTGATCCAGTTGCTCGCCGACCCGAACCCGCATCCGGGGCTGTGGACCACGCGCGGGGTCAGCGACGGCAGCTATTCGCTCGCGGCGGGCATGGCCACCTCCGGCGCGATCACCGACTGGCTCCGGAAGCTGGCCGGTCGCGACTTCGGGGAGCTGGTGTCGGCCGCCGCCGAGGTGCCCGCGGGCAGCCGTGGGTTGCTGATGCTGCCGTACTTCGCCGGGGAACGCACGCCGCTGTTCGATCCGGACGCGCGCGGGGTGTTCGCCGGGCTGACCACCGGACACGGCATCGGCGAGCTGTACCGGGCGGCGCTGGAAGGCATCGCCTACGGCGTGCGGCACAACCTCGAGGTGATGGCCGACGCGGGTGGCCGCGCGCGGCGGCTGGTCGCCGTCGGCGGTGGTGTCCAAGGTGGACTGTGGACGCAGATCGTCAGCGATGTCACCGGGATCGAGCAGGAGATCCCGGCGGAGACCGTGGGCGCCGCTCTCGGTGACGCCTACCTGGCCGCGGTCGCGCTCGGCTGGTCACCCGACATCGGCGCGTGGAACCCGGTGCGCTCGGTGGTCCGCCCCGACGCCGGACGCGGGGAGGTCTACGAGCGCTTCTACCAGCGCTACCGCGCGCTTTACCCGGCCACCAGCGAAATCGCGCACTTCCTCGCCGCGGAGCAACGCGCGGCCGAATGACTTCACGGCCGGCTGTGGAGATCGGCGACGAAGCCGGTCGTGTTCCACAGGAGGTACCCGACGGTGGTGGGCACGTCATTTCCCTCGGCGGTCGTCGCGACGAGTTCCGTGGCCAGGAGCTGCCCGGTGTCCGGGGCGATCAACAGGTAGCGGCGCTGATCGGGAAACCCGCGGTCAGGCTGGTAGGAGTGCGCCGACACGGCAACCGCGGCCCGGCCGCGCCGATCGGTGGTGTGCCCTTCGACGGTGAGCCCGGGTTGTTCGGCGAGCACGTCCAGGTAGGCCGCGGCGGTCGCGGGCACGTGCAGCTGCGCACCCCAGCGCAAGGTCGCTTCGAGCCACCACTCCGCGGATTTGCCCTGTCCCTCCTGTCGAAGTGCCGCTTCCTGATCGGTTCCCGGCAGCAGGCCCTGTGCGGACAGTGGGCGCTCCATCGCCGGTGGCCCGTGGCCGTCTTCGGGATTTTGGTGTTCGCGCCCAGTGCCGTCGGCCGCCAGCCAGGTCTGGATGGTGCGCTCGACCAGTTCGCTGCCGAGGTCCCGGCCGTGGACGTCGAGCTTCGTGACGAAGAGCCATTGGCTGCGTTCGGAGTAGAGCACGCCGCCGGATCCGGGCGGACCGCCGTGCTGGCGCGCTCGTGCGGCGAGTTCGTGCAGCAGCGTCGCCGGGTCGGAAGCCACTGCCGTGGGTGAGAACTGCAGCAGCGGCGGGGCCGATTCGGTACCACGGAAGGTGAAGGTGCCGGCGGCGGCCGCGAGCACGGCGGCCCCGGCGGTGAGAAGCACGCGTCGTCGTGGGACGTCCTTGCGGGCCGGCCCGGGCAGCCCCTGGGCCGAAAGTCGTTCCATCGCTTCGGTGACCCGGGTCCTCATCACACGACCTTCCCGTCGATCGGAGCTTGCGCGTCGGCGTGCGGTGCCGCGTCCAGGCGGGCCAGCACATCGGTGAACCGGCGGCGCGCGCGGTGCAGCCGGACCGCGAACGTGGCCGCCGAGCAGCCACTGACCTGGGCCGCCTCTCGCGTGGTCAAGCCGTCCCACTGCGCCAGGACCAGCACCTCCCGATCCTTGGCGGCGAGCTCGGCCAGCGCGGCGAGCACGGTCATCCGCTCGACCACGGCCGCCCCGACGTCCCCCGAATCCGCGAGGGCCGACAGCCGCGCCAGCTCGGCGGTGAGCGCGTCCTGGTAACGCCCGCGCCGCCGCCGATCGGCGAGTACGTTCCGCGTGGTCACCAGCAACCAGGGGAGCACCCGGCTCTCCGGGATTTCGGCGCGTTTGCGCCAGGCGATCAGGAATGCCTCGTCCACCGCGTCGTGGGCCGCGTCCGCGGAAGCGCGATGCAACGCGTACCGCACCACCCGGGGATGCAATTCGGCGTAGCGCCGGGTAAAGCTCTCCTCGTCGATCACCGTCCGCCTTCCTGCCACCAGCCCGACCTGTTCGGTACTGGCGCGACGCCCCCGCGAAATTACCCGGCTCGGGCAGGTATTCACGGCTGCAAATCCACTGGGCGGATACGGGCCACAGGTATAGGCCGGTTATAGCCGGTTGCCCGCCAATGGGCGCATGTCGAATCACAAGTTGAGACGGGTGTTCGCGGCCGCCGTGTTCGGTGCCGCGCTGGTGACGTTGCCCGCGGGCCAGGCCACGGCCGAGACGGCAGCCTGCACCTGGCAGAAGACCGCGTGGGAGATCCCCGCCGGGGACGAGGTCGGCGAGATCTTCGGTTACGACGGCAGCCGGTACGCGGTGGGCGTCAGCGGGTTCGAGGCCTGGGAGGGCGAGGGCGTCTGGGAGGCCAAAGCCACCCTCTGGGACCGCGGGAAGGTGGTCTACCGCGCCGACGAGCTGCTCCCGCACTTCCGCGACGTCAACGCCGCCGGGCTGATCGTCGGCGACACCATCGTCGACAACCGGTTCATCGGCATCACCGCCACCCACGACGGCCGTACCACCCCGCTGCCCGCCAATCCCGCGTGGCGCAGCTACTCGGCCTGGCAGGTCAACAACGCCGGCGACATCGCCGGGTGGGCCAGTAACGCGGACCAGAGTTGGCTGGTGGTGTGGCCGGCGAACGCGCCGGGCACCTACCGCGAGTTCCCCCATGAGCCCACCAGCCTCGCGGACCTCGACGAACAGGGCCGCGTGCTCATCCTGACGTCCTCCAGCGAGGGCGGCGGTTCCGTGCTGGACGTCGACGGCCAGTGGCGAGTGCTCGTCCCGCACGGCACCGCCACCTACAGCAGACCGCACGACCTCCGGGACGGCCGCGTCGTCGGGGCGAGCGGAGGCAGCGCGATCGAGTGGGATGCGCAGGGGAAGGTGGTCCGCGCCTTCGGCGGCGGCATCACCGACGCGGCGGCCATCGGCGGCAACGGCACGATCGCCGGTTACGGCGGTTCACCGAGGGGCGTGGTGCTCTGGCGCGGCGGCGCGGTCGTGGAGCAGCCCATCGCCGGCGAGTTCCTGGTGAACGGCTTCAGCGACGACGAGCGCACCATCGTCGGGCGCGAGTCGGCGATTCCCACGCAGTACCACTGTTCCTGACCGTCAGCGCAGGCTGCCCTCACCGGCTGGCGCGAACTCGCGAAGTGCTTCGTCGATTCGCGCCAGCGTGGTGCCGGTGAGCACCAGCCGCGCGGCTTCGAGGTTCTCGGTGATGTGCGCGGGCGTCCGCGAACCGGGGATCGGCACCACGGCCGGATCCTGGTGCAGCAGCCAGGCCAGCGCGAGCTGTCCCGGGCTGACGCCGATCTCCGCGGCGACCGCGCGCACCGGGGCGTACTTGTCGTTGTTGGCGGCCAGTTTCGCGGCGTCGAAGCGCGGGATGTTGCTGCGGAAGTCCGATGTGGACACCGAATTGACCTGACCGGTGAGGAAACCGCTGCCGAGCGGGCTCCAGGCCACCACGCCGACGCCGAGCTCCCGCGCGGTGGCGAGCAGTTCGGGCTCGATCGGCTGCCACATCGACCACTGCGCCTGCACCGCGCTGACCGGGTGCACGGCGTGCGCCAGCCGCAGTTGCGCGGAATCCACATTGGACAAACCGAGGTGCCGGACCAGCCCGGCGCCGATCAGTTCGGCCACCGCGCCGACGGTGTCCTCGATCGGCACCGCCGGGTCGGGGAAGTGCGGGTAGTACAGGTCGATCCGGTCGGTGCCGAGGTTGCGCAGGCTCTGCTCGGCGTACCCGCGGACGTACCGCGGTTCGGCGTTCACCGCGAGCTCCCCGAACGCGTAGTTCACCGGGAAGGCGTGTGCTTCGGCGCCTTCGGGCACGCGGAAGCCGAACTTCGTGGCCAGCACGACCTCGTCGCGGCGACTGCGGACGGCCTCACCGATGAGCTTCTCGTTGTGCCCGTCCACGCCGTAGCCGTCGCTGGAGTCGATCAGCGTGGCCCCGGCGTCGACGGCGTGGTTCAGCGCGCGGGCGGCGGTCCGGTCGTCGATCTCGCCGTACATGCCGGGGGAGAGCACCATCGCGCCGAAGCCGATGGCGGAGACGTCGAGGCCGCCGAGCGAGCGGGAGGGGAGGTTCATGCCCCCCATCCTGACGCCGGACCGCGGGCCCGTCGAAGACCTGCCGTGATAACCAGGAGCTATGGCGACCAGACCAGCTTGACGTCCGGCTCGCCTTCCTCGTTGCCGCTGCCGTCGGTCCACTCCACCTCGGTGAACCCGTGCCGCCGGTAGAACCGCCGCGCCGGTGCGTTGACCTGGAACGTCCGCAGTTCCAGGCCATCGGGCCGCTGTCGTTTCGCCAGCGCCACGAACCGGTCACCGAGGCCCTGCCCGCGCCGGTCCGGATCGAGGTAGAGCTGCGCGAGCTCCGGCCCGTCCAGCACGAGCAGCCCGGTGACCGAGCCGTCGTCCACCGACACCCAGGTTTCCAGCCGTGGCACCACGAATCCGGCGAACCAGGCGCGCACCTCGTCGGCCGGATGCGCCTGCCGGACCCCGAGCGTGGCGAACGAGCGCAACCACACCTCGGCCGCGGCGGGCGCGTCGGCCGCACCGGCCCGCCGGATCACTCAGCGGCCATAGGCGTTGAGCTGACTGATCGCGTGCAGGGTGATCACACCGCGCCATTCCAGTTCGGCCGCGGGCCCCGGCGGCGCCCAGGCGACCGGCCAGCCGCCGTCGTCCTGCTGCTCCTTTTCGAGCCGGTCCAGATGCGCCTCGACGGCTTCGCGCGGGAACAGCCGGGCCCGCGGGCTTTCCGGGCTCGGCACGAAATCCAGCGGGGTGAGCCCGTAACCGGCACCGGGGTAGAGGTGGAACAGCGTCAGCTCCGGCACCTTGGCCTCGAACGCGGCCATCAGCTCCTTCTCGTCCGTGCTCTCCAGGTAGGTCAGCACGTTGATCGCGGTGTGCGCGTCCAGCTCCCCCTCCAGCGCGCGCTCGATTTCGGTGCGGCAGAAGCGATCCGCCTCGTCGAGCCAGGCCGAGGACAAGCCGAGCGCCCGCAGCCGGGCGACGAGGTTCGCGGTCGGGTTGAGCCCCGGCGGGAACTCCCCGGAGCCCCAGTGCTCGGCTCGCGGGTGCGCGGCGATCGACGGCGTCACGATGGGCAGGCCACCGCCCGGCGCCGCCACGGATTCGAGGTAGGGCAGCAGACCGGCGGCGAACTCCCGCGCCTCATCACGGATCGACGGCACCGCCTCGACCAGCTCGGCCAGCACCATCAGGCCGAAATCGACCGCCAGGGGCTGGCTTCCCGGCGCGCGGACGTCGGGTTCCAGCGCCTGGCCGAGCCCGCCGTCGGGGTTGCGGTAGGCGGCGAGCGCCGCGATCACCGCGGGCGCGGCCTCGGGCGCCCCACCGCGCACCTCGGCGATCCGCCGCTCCAGCAAGCGTGCGTGCGTGGCCAGGAACTCCCCGGCCCGGACCTTGTTTTCGGTGTTCATGCCGAAGACCGTAGGCGCGGCCGCGCGGCCCCGTCTTGAACAGAACGGAAGTACGCCGACGGGGTGACACCGGTCAGCTCGCGGCAGTCCCGGCTCAGGTGCGCCTGGTCGGCGTATCCGGCTTCGGCCGCGAGACCGGCCAGATCCGGGACCTCCCCGGCCAGCTCGATCGCCCGCCGCAGCCGCGCCACCCTCAGGTAGGTGGCCGGACCGTAGCCGACGGCCGCGCCGAACCGGCGGCGGAACTGGCGGGCTCCCAGGTCCAGCCCGGTGAGCGCGGCGGAGACCCGGGGTACCCCGCGGTCCAGCCTGGCCAGCACCACGTCCAGCGCCGGATCCGCGTCGTCGTCCGGCACGCCGACGACTTCGAGCAGGTCGCCGGGGGAGTTCAGCACGCGCTCGGTGAGCTGCCGCCCGCGCGCACCCCACAGTTCGGCCAGGTCGACCCGCTGGTCGCGCAGTTCGTCCGCGGGCACCCCGAGCACCCGCGGCGCGTGCCCGGGCCGGAACCGCAGGCCGTGCAGCCTGGTCCCGGGCGGTTGCCGCGACCACCAGGCCTCGGTGTCCGGCCCGGCGACGAAGACCCGGCCGCCACCGGCGATCAGGTCGAGGCAGCCGTCCGGCACGATCCGCTTGGCATCCCCGGCCACCGACAGCCACCGGCAGCGCACCACCGAGCGCAGTGGGGCGGGTGCGGGCAGTTCGCGGTACACGTCCGCCATCATGCCCCGGACCCCCGACAATTTCGCGGGGTACCGTCGGGGACGTGGCTCTGGTGACCATCGACGACATCTTCGACGCCGCCGCCCGCATCGACGGACTGGTGCTGCGCACCCCGCTGGTCGGCAACCAGCGGCTGTCCGAGGAGTTCGGCACGCGGCTGCTGCTCAAGGCCGAGAACCTCCAGCACGCGGGCAGTTTCAAGGTCCGCGGTGCGCTGAACGCCCTGCTCACCTGGCAGGAACGGGGTGAACTGCCCGAGGGCGTGGTCAGCTTCTCGGCGGGCAACCACGCCGCCGCGATCTCCTACGCGGGCAGACGGCTCGGGGTGCGCGTGATCGTCGCGATGCCGAGCGACCCGGTGCCGTCCAAGGTGGCGAACGTGGAGCGGTTCGGCGGGGAGATCGTGCGCACCGACGACCTCGCCGGGACGCTGGACGAGCTGGCCGAGCAGCACGGTTTCCCGATCCTGCACCCGTTCGACCTGCCCGAGGTGATCGCCGGGCAGGGCACCACCGGGCTGGAGCTGTGCGCCGACGGGCCGTCACCCGATCTGGTGCTGGTGCCGGTCGGCGGGGGCGGGCTGCTCAGCGGGGTGGCCGCCGCGGTGCGCAAGCTGGCGCCGTCGGCCCGCGTCGTCGGCGTGGAACCGGCCACCTCGAACGCGATGGGCCAGGCGCTGGCCGCCGGCGAGGTGGTGCGGATCGGCAACCCGTCGGCGACCGTGGCGGACGGGCTCAGCGCACCCTTCTCCGGTGAGCACACGCTTCCGCACGTCCAGGCCTATGTGGACGAAGTGGTCGAAGTGGACGAGGACGCGATCCGGGCGGCGTGGCGCGAGCTGGTCGAGTCGAGCAAGCTGCTGGTCGAACCGGCGTCGGCGGTCTGCCTGGCGGCGCTGCGCACCGGGGTGGTCGAAGCGCCGGAGGGCGGGGTGACCGTGCTGGTCGTCTCGGGCGGCAACGCCGACCTGTCCCGGCTCGGCTGAACCCTGCCGGATCGCTTCCGGTGCCCGAGAATGGCGAGAATGCGCTGTCTGGTCACCGGGGCTACCGGTTACATCGGGGGAAGACTCGTCCCCAGTCTGCTGGAAGCGGGGCACTCGGTGCGCTGCGTGGTGCGGGATCCGGCGAAGCTGCGGGATGTGCCGTGGGCCGGTGAGGTCGAGATCGTGCGCGGGGACGTGCTCGACGCGGACAGCCTGCACGCGGCCACCGAAGGCGTCGACGTCCTCTACTACCTCGTGCACTCGCTCTCGCAGAAGGGTTTCGCCGGGATCGACCGCCAGGCGGCGCTGCTCACCGCGGAAGCCGCCCGCGACAACGGCGTCGGCCGGATCGTCTACCTCGGCGGACTGAAACCCGATGGCGAGGAGCTGTCCGACCACCTCGCCTCGCGCGCGGAGGTCGGCGAGATCTTCCTGCGCTCCGGCGTACCGACCGCGGTGCTGCAGGCGGCGATCATCCTCGGCTCCGGCTCGGCCAGCTTCGAGATGCTGCGGTACCTGACCGAACGGCTGCCGGTGATGGTGGTGCCGAAGTGGGCGCACAACCGCGTGCAGCCGATCGCCATCCGGGACGTGCTCCGCTACCTGACCGGCTGCGCGGAGCTGCCCGCCGAGGTGAACCGGACCTTCGACATCGGCGGCCCGGACGTGTGCACCTACCAGGAGTTGATGCGCCGCTACGCCGTTGTTTCCGGATTAATCCGGAGGGTGATGGTGCCGGTTCCGGTGCTCACGCCCCGGCTTTCGTCGCACTGGGTGAACCTGGTGACGCCGGTTCCCCGCGGGATCGCCCGGCCCCTGATCGATTCACTGGTGCACGAGATGGTCTGCCGCGAGCACGACATCGAGCGGTACGTGCCCGCGCCGCCGGAGGGCCTGGTCAGTTACGAACGGGCGGTTGAGCTGGCCCTGGCCAGGATCCGGGACGCCGAGGTGCCGACGCACTGGGCGGGTGCGTCGGTGCCGGACGCGCCAGCCGAGCCGCTGCCGTCGGATCCGGAGTGGAGCGGCGGCTCGGTCTACACCGATCACCGGCGGTCACCGTGCGCGGCTTCGCCGGAGGCGCTGTGGCGGGTGGTCGAGGGCGTCGGCGGCAGCAACGGCTGGTACTCGTTCCCACTGGCCTGGGCGGTGCGCGGCTGGCTGGACCGGCTGGCGGGCGGGGTCGGCCTCCGGCGCGGACGCCGTGACCAGCAGCGGCTGCACCTCGGCGAGGCGCTCGACTGGTGGCGGGTGGAGGCGATCGAACGCGGCGAGCTGCTGCGGTTGCGCGCGGAGATGAAGGTGCCGGGGCAGGCGTGGCTGGAGCTGGCGGTGGAGCCTTCCGAGTCGGGCTCGACCTACCGCCAGCGGGCGGTCTTCGTGCCGAAGGGCCTGGCCGGGCACCTGTACTGGTGGTCGGTCGCGCCGTTCCACGGGCTGGTGTTCGGCGGCATGGTCCGCAACATCGTGCGGACCGCAGAACGCCCGAAAGAGTGAATGTTCAAATATTCCGACCTTCGGGGGTAACAGGCCAACGCGATTAAGCGAGTATTAGACAGCGTGCCCGACCTGGGGCGCGGTGACGTGGGGAGCGGCACCTGTGACAGCGACCGAGGACCCCGAAGCGGCGAAGCTGCGTGCCGAGCGCCGAGCGCGCCGGTTGCTGGGCGGGGTGTCCCTGGTGCTCGGCGTGGCCGTGGTCGGCGCCGCCAGCATCGTGCTGCAGGTGACCGCCGGGGAGCGGCCGGCCAGGTCGAACCAGCAGCAGCCGCGCGTGCGCGCCGACCACGTGGCGCCCGTGGTGCCGCCGACGCCGTCGAAGTACGTCACCTACGAGCTCAGCGGGGACAACGGCGCGCGGAACATCACCTACGTGGGCAACGAGCTGACCGTGGCGCAGGAGATGAGCGCCGAACTGCCGTGGTCGCGCACGCTGGAGCAGCTGACCCCCAGCTCGGGGTACTTCAGCATCTCGGCGCAGAACCCGGCGGCGGGCAGTCTCACCTGCCGCATCGTGGTCGACGGCCAGGTGGTCTCGCAGAAGTCGACGACAGTGGCCAAGAACGTGGTTACCTGCTCGCACAGCCGGTAACCACTTTCCGAGCGCCGCATGCCGTGAGCGCCGCCAGCACGGCATGCGGCGCACCCAGCCCGCGTCCACACCGCCCGATGTGCGGTGAATGTGGCTTTCACTGCCGAATCCGCTGTGAAAGCCACATTCACCGCGGGCGGCGCCGGGCGCCGGTGTCCGGCAGGATCACCTTGTGAACGCAGCCATCGAGGCGGGACCCCTGCTCGCCGTCGTGCTCGGGTTCTTCGTGCTGGTCGCGGCCGCCGTGGTGTGGCGCGGCGGGCTCGGGTCCGGCTGGTCGGTGCTGATCGCGGCGGTGCGCGCGGTGGTCCAGCTGGCCGCCGTCTCGCTGGTGATCACCGCGATCCTGCGTTCCGGCTGGTGGACGGCGGGTTTTGTGCTGTTCATGTTCGCCGTGGCCTCGTTCACCGCCTACCGGCGCGTGGCGGCGCCCGGCGGCTGGCCGTGGTTCGCCGCGGCCATCGCCGCCGGGGTGGTGCCGGTGCTCGCCCTGGTGCTGGCGACCGGCGTCGTCCCGTGGAAGCCGATCGTGGTGGTGCCGATCGCCGGCATCGTCATCGGCGGCGCGATGACCGCCACCGCCCAGGCCGGCCGCCGCGCGCTCGACGAGCTCAAGACCCGCCACGGCGAGTACGAGGCGGCCCTGGCGCTCGGGTTCATGCCGCGCGCCGCCGCGCTGGAGATCTGCCGCCCGTCCGCGGGCCATGCCCTCATCCCCGGCCTCGACCAGACGCGCACGGTCGGCCTGGTCACCCTGCCCGGCGCGTACGTCGGCATGCTGCTCGGCGGCGCGAGCCCGGTGCAGGCCGGCGTGGCGCAGCTGCTGGTGCTGATCGGCCTGCTCGCCGCGCAGTCGGTCGCCGTGCTGGCCACCGTGGAGTTCGTGGCGTTCGGGCGGATCAGCTGGTGAGGTGCGCGATGTCGTTGTACCGCCGGACGATCCACTGCGGACCGTGCACCACGAGCTGCGAGATCGACCCGTTGTCCGCGCCGACGAAGGCGAACGGCCTCGACCGCGCCGCCAGCGCGAGCGCCTGCCCGATCACGCCCCCGTGGGTGAACACCGCGACGCGCTGACCGGCGTGCTCGGCGGCGATGCGCTCGATCCCCGTCCGCACGCGCGCGGCGAACGCCTCGTCGTCCTCCGCGCCGGGCGCCACGCTCCAGCGCTCCTCGGCCCACAGCCGTTCGGCCAGCGGGTCGCGCTCGGCCACCTTCTGCCGGAACACCCCGCCCTCCCACTCGCCGAGGAAGACCTCCCGCAGCTCGGGGCACACCCGCGGGGTCAGCCCCAGCCGCGCGGCCAGCGGTGCCGCGGTCTGCGCGGTCCGCTGCAACGTCGTCACGTACAGCGCGTCGAAGTGCTCGTCGCCGAGCCGTTTCGCGATCAGTTCGGCCTGCGTCAGCCCGTCCGGCGCGAGTTCGGGGTCGCCCTGGCCGTCGACCAGCGGGAACGGGCGGCTCGCGCGGGCGGGCGCGGATTCGCCGTGGCGGATCAGCAGCAGGTCGGCCGCGCCCGGCGGGGCGGTGAAGCGGCGCTGGCGGTACTCGGGCTCGGCGGGTTCCTCGGGCATCGTCACGGTGCCGAAGGTAGCCCGGGCGGCCGCTTGCACGGAAATCGGAAAGTGTTCCAGGGTGGTTTGGACCAATGACTCCCGGGAGCAGCCATGCGCCGTTTGCCGAAGTTGCTCGCCGCACTGGCGGTGTTCGTCCCCCTCCTGTCCGCCCAGACGGCCGTCGTACCGGCGCCCGCGGGCGCCCCGATGTCCGCGCCCGCCGCGCCCGGGCAGACCACCACCGTGCCCGACTGGCGGTTGCAGACCAGCAAGGTGGTCACCGCCGGCGGTGACGCGCTCTCGCAGCCCGCATACGACGACAGCGGCTGGTACCCGGCGCCCGCCCGCTCCACCGTGCTGGCCGGACTGGTCGCGAACGGCAAGTACGGCGACGTCAACTACGGCACCAACCTGCAGAAGGCGGCGCGCTCGGAGTTCACCGTGCCGTGGTGGTACCGCAAGGCCTTCACCGCCGATCCGCAACCCGGCGCGCACACCTTCCTCAAGCTCAACGGCGGCATCATCGCGCGCGGCGAGGTCTGGCTCAACGGCGTCAAGGTCGCCGGGACCGATCAGGTCATCGGTGCCTACCCGACCCACGAGTTCGACGTGACCTCGTTGCTGCGCAAGGGGAACAACGCGATCGCGATCAAGGCGATGCCCGCCGACCCGCAGCAGGACCTGGCGATCCACTTCATCGACTGGGCGCAGCTGCCGCCGGACCGCAACCAGGGGCTGTTCCGCGACGTGCAGCTGACCCGCAGCGGCGCGGTTTCCCTGCGCGACCTCCGTGCCGACGGCGACCTGCCGCTGCCGGACCTCGGCAGCGCGGACGTCACCGTCAGGGCCGAAGTCCGCAACAACACCGCGCAACCGGTGACCACCGAGATCACCGGCAAGGTCGGCACGATCCCGCTCAGCCGCGCCCTTTCGCTGGCACCTGGCGAAACGCGGACGATCACCTTCTCACCCGCCGACACGCCCGCGCTGAAGATCGCGCAGCCGAAGGTCTGGTGGCCGTTCACGATGGGCGGTCAGCCGATGTACGAAGCGAGCTTCGACGCCACCGTCGGCGGCGAACTCTCCGACGCGGTGAAGACCAAGTTCGGCATCCGCGAGGTGACTTCGCGGTTGAACCAGGGCGCGCGCGAATTCTCCGTCAACGGCAAGCCGTTCCTCGTGCGTGGTGGCGGCTGGGCCTCGGACCTGTTCCTGCGCACCGATCTGCGGCGCATCGGTGACCAGCTGAACCTGGTGCGGTCGATGGGGATGAACACCATCCGGCTCGAAGGGAAGCCGGAGAACGACGAGTTCTACGAACTGGCGGACCAGCTCGGCATCATGCTGCTCACCGGCTGGGAATGCTGCTCGAAATGGGAGAACTACGGTTCGTTCGACGCGGAGGACAACCTCGTCGCCGGAAAGTCCGCCGAAAGCGAAGCGAAACGCGTGCGCAACCACCCGAGCATGCTGGGCTTCATGATCGGCAGTGACGCCGCGCCCGGCGCCGGGCTGGAGAAGATCTATCTCGACGCGTTGAACCGGGCGGAGTGGAAACTGCCGGTGATCTCCTCGGCGAAGGCGATCAGCTCGCCGCAGCTGGGCAGTCCGGGAATGAAGATGGACGGCCCGTACTGGTGGGAGCCGCCGAACTACTGGTACCACGAGCAGAAGGGCGGCGCGTTCGGGTTCGCCTCGGAAATCGGGCCCGGGCCGACCATTCCGGAAATGGCGGAGCTGAAGAAGTTCCTCACCCCGGAGGACATCGGCAAGCTCACCGACTACACCGCCACGCAGTACCACCTGTCGCCGAGCACCACCTTCAACAAGCTGTCGTTCTGGGGTACCGCGCTGGACCGCCGCTACGGCAAGCCCGCGAACCCGGAAGACCTGGTGCGCAAGGCGCAACTGGCCAACTACGAGACGAACCGCGCGCAGTTCGAGGCGTTCGGGCGGGACTGGTCGGACCCCGCGAAACCGGCCACCGGGGTCATCTACTGGATGCTCAACAACGCCTGGCCGACCGTGTACTGGCACTTGTACGACTACTACCTCGACACCGCCGGTTCCTATTTCGGCGCGAAGACCGCGTTGCGCCCGTTGCACGTCCAGTATTCCTATGACGACAAATCGCTGGCTGTGGTCAACACCGGGCTCGAAGCGGTGCCGGGGCTGCGCGTGGAGGTGACCGTCTTCAACGCGGACGGCACGCGGAAGGCGAAGGAGGTCCGCCCGGTCGACGCCAGGGCGAACGGTTCGGTGCGGGTGGGTTCGCTGCCGCAGCCCGCCGGGTTGTCCACCACCTACTTCACCCGCCTGCTGCTCACCGACAGCGCGGGCAAGGTGCTCGACCGCAACGTGTACTGGTTGTCCACCAAGGCGGACACGCTCGACTACGCCGGTTCCACCTGGTACCACACACCGCAGTCGGGGTACGCCGACCTCACCGGGCTGAACGCGTTGCCCCAGGGCACGATCAGCGCGCAAGCGAAGTCCACTGTGGAGGGTGATCGGACGCGGACCGACGTGACGCTGACGAACACCGCCACGGGCGGGCAGGTCGCCTTCTTCGTCAAGGCGACCGTGCGCAAGGGGGCGGGCGGGCCGGAGGTCCTGCCGACGGACTGGTCGGACAACTACGTGACGCTGTGGCCGGGGGAGACGCTGCGGTTGTCGGGCACGTACCGGACGGCTGAGTTGGGTGGTGTCGCACCGGTGGTCGAAGTGGCCGGGCACAACGTGGACCCGGTGGTGGTGGCGGCGCCGGGCCGGTACTGATCCGTTGTCAGGGCAGGGTTCGGCGGAAGCGGGTCTCGTTGACCGTTGCGCCGAACATCTGCTCGGTGCGCGTGGTTTTCTCCTCGGTCCAGCCGTCGGCGAGGTAGAAGCGGTGGGCCTGGTCGTTGCCGATGAGCACCCACAGGATCGCGCTGCGGTAGTGCTGGGCGAGGAGGCGGCGTGCTTCGGTGATGAGGGCCCGGCCGTGGCCGCCGCCCCAGTGGTCGGGGTGGACGTAGATCGCGTACAGCTCGCCTTCGTTGTCGCTGTCTCGTGAGGGCCCGAACGCGGCGAATCCGCGGACGCTGTCTTCGTCGACGGCCACGATCGGCCTGGTCCGGCCGGACGTGAAGTTGTACTGGGCGGCCCGGTCCTCGGGGCGCAGCCCGTCGAGGAAGTCGTCGGGCAGGAGGCCGCGGTAGGCGGCCTGCCACGAGCGGACGTGCACGGTGGCCACGCCGAGCTCGTCCCCGGCGGCGGCTGGTCGGATCGGCATGGGGCCAGCCTGGCACAACCCGGGCTCGCGTCCCGATCGAACATGTGTTCTACTGTGCGGGCCGGCTCCGATGGGGAAGATCGGGGCCGGCTCCAGCTTCGGGAGGGCGTCATGGCGGTCGAGATCACCAGCCGCATCACCAGCCAGCGGGTGCGGTTCCGCAGCAGGCTGGCCGCCGAGCGCTACGCCGAGATCATCGGGGGCGGGGTGGCGAACTGGGAGTTCGCCGCGGTCGATGCCGAGGCCGAGGTGCCGGTGGAGATCCCGGTGCAGGCGCGCCGCGTCGTCCACCTGGTCCTCGACGACTGGCGACGCCGCGGCGGCTCGGGGCGCCCGCCCGCCACCTCCTGCGCCCGCCGCGGGGAGGCGATCGACTGAGGTAGCCGCACTGCTGCCGTCGGCACGACAGGCCGACGGGGTGCCCCTCTGGCCTCTGGTCGCCGATTTCGGCCCGGCTTTGGCTGCGGGCCCGGCTGCTTGCCGCGGGCTGTGGCCTGTCGGCTGCGGTGCCGGGCCGCCGGGCCTGTCGCGGGCTGCTGGCCACCCAGCCATCAGCCGCGGGGACTGCGGACAGGGCAATTTCAACTCTTGGTTGACGTCTTCAACAACGAGTTGTAGCGTCCTGCTCCAGCATTTCCCCTGGTCGCGGAGGTGGCCCATGCCCGCTCGAAAACTCGTGCCTGCGTTCGCGCTGCTCGCGCTGGTCCTGACCGCCTGTGGCGGCGGACCGGATGGCGCCGGCGGCGGCGAAGCCCAGCAGCCCGGCGCCGGCGTCTCGGCAGGCGTGCCGGACACCGCCCCGGTGCTCGCCAAGATCACCAAGGACGAGCAGCTCAACGCGGCCCTCCCGGCCGCCGTCAAGCAGTCCGGCACCCTGCGGCTGGGCTCCTACCTGCAGTCCGCGCCCAACAACTTCTACGCCGCCGACGGCAAGACCCCGGTCGGCTACGAGGTCGACCTGGCCAAGGCGATCGGCGCCAAGCTCGGCCTCACCGTCGCCCACCAGGACATGGCGTTCAGCTCGCTGATCACCAGCCTGCAGTCCGGCCGCATCGACCTGACCATGGCCGCGATGAACGACACCGCCGAGCGCCAGCAGCAGATCGACTTCGTCGACTACTTCACCTCCGGCATCACGATCATGGTCCGCAAGGGCAACCCGGACGGGGTGAACGGCCCGGAGACCCTGTGCGGCAAGGCCGTCGCCGTGGTGCAGGGCACCAGCCACCAGAAGTTCGCCACCGAGCAGAGCGAACAGTGCAAGCAGGGCGGCAAGCCCGAGGTGACGGTCACCGCCACCGACAGCGACACGCAGAACCAGAACCAGCTGCGCACCGGCCGCGTGGCCGCGGTGCTCAACGACCTGCCCAGCGCCGTCTACATCTCGAAGACCGCGGGCGAGGGCGAGTTCTTCGAGGTCATCCCCGGCGAGCCGATCAACGGCGGCCCTTACGGCATCGGCGTCAACAAGGGCAACGCCGAACTCGCCCAGAGCGTGCAGAAGGCGCTGCAGGCGCTCGTCACCGACGGCACCTACAACGAGATCCTGCGCGCGTGGGGCGTCGAGCAGGGCGCGGTCGGCGAGGTGAAGCTCAATGGCGGCGGATAAGCGGTCACGATCGGACGCTCGCCGAGGGTCTCGGCGGCCCAGCTTCCCGCTGGACGCACGGCCGGAAGACCCGAGTACGACTCCGGTACGCAGGTCTCCCGGCCGCACGCCCAGCGGAAACCTGGATCCACCGAATACCCCCGACGAGCGTCCGATCGCAACCACTGAGCTGCCGATAGTCCGGCTCCGCCACTGGGGCCGGTGGGTCAGCGGCGCGATCATCCTGGCACTGCTCGCGGCGCTCGGCGTGGCGCTGGCCCAGGCGAAGATCGACTACGAGTCGGTGCCGGAGTTCCTCTGGTACCGGGTGATGGCCGTCGGCCTGCTGAACACCGTGCTGCTGGCGGTGATCTCGCAGGGCCTGGCCATCGTGATCGGCATCGTGGTCGCGCTGATGCGCCGCTCGGCGAACCCGGTGGCGCGCTGGTTCGCCGTGGTCTACATCTGGCTGTTCCGCGGGCTGCCAGTGCTGCTGCAGATCCTGATCTGGTACAACCTGGCGCTGGTCTTCGAGTTCATCTCGATCCCGCTGCCGTTCACCGGCGGCTACCTGCTGCACGAACCGACCAACGTCCTGGTCAGCGCGTTCGTCGCGGCCCTGCTCGGGTTGACGCTGAACGAAAGCGCCTACATGGCCGAGATCGTGCGCGCCGGGCTGAACAGCGTGGACGGCGGGCAGACCGAGGCGGCCAAGGCGATCGGCATGACCCCGGCCACCACGCTGCGCCGGGTGGTCCTGCCGCAGGCGATGCGGGTGATCATCCCGCCCACCGGCAACGACTTCATCAACATGCTCAAGGCCACCTCGATGGCGTCGGTGATCGGGGTGACCGAGCTGATCCACGCCTCGAACAACATCTCGTCGAACAACCTGCTGGTGATGGAAACCCTGCTGGCGGCCGCGATCTGGTACATGGTGGTGGTCACCGTCGCCGGGATCGGGCAGCACTACCTGGAACGCGCGTTCGGCGCCGCCGACCGGGCGGGCGTCGCGGCGGGGCCGTGGTCACGGGCGGCGCGGGCGTTGCGCGCGGTGCCGCTGCGGAGGGGGAAAGATGCCATCTGAGGACCCGTTGCTGCGCGCGGTCGGCGTGCGCAAGCGGTTCGGCTCGGCCGAGGTGCTGCGCGGGATCGACCTGTCCGTCCGAAAAGGACAGGTGGTCTGCCTGCTCGGCCCGTCCGGCGCGGGCAAGAGCACCTTCCTGCGCTGCGTCAACCACCTGGAGCCGATCGACGGCGGCCAGGTGTGGGTGGACGGCGAGCCGATCGGCTTCCGCGAGCGCCACGGCAAGCTGTACGAACTGCGTGAGCGCGAGGTGGCCAAGCAGCGCCGCGACATCGGCATGGTGTTCCAGCGGTTCAACCTGTTCGCGCACCGCAGCGTGCTGCAGAACGTGGTGGAGGGCCCGGTCCGGGTGCGCGGCGTCGACCCGGCGGAGGCGCGGGAGACCGCGCTCGCGCTGCTGGACCGCGTCGGGCTCGCGGATCGCGCTGGCGACTACCCCGCGCAGCTCTCCGGCGGGCAGCAGCAGCGCGTGGCGATCGCGCGGGCGCTGGCCATGCGCCCCAAGCTGATGCTGTTCGACGAGCCGACCTCCGCACTGGACCCGGAGCTGGTGGGGGAGGTGCTCGAGGTGATGCGCGGGCTGGCCGAGGACGGGATGACCATGCTGGTGGTGACGCACGAAATGGCCTTCGCCAAGGAAGCCGCCGACGAGGTGGTGTTCATGGCCGACGGTGCCGTGGTGGAGACCGGCCCGCCGGACCAGGTGCTCAGCGATCCGCGGGAGCAGCGCACCCGGCAGTTCCTGGCGCGGGTGCTGCCGTGAACCGGATCTCCGCGCGCTACCTGGTGCAGTTCGACGAAACGCCCGGCTACCTGGACTTCGCCCGGTTCGGCCCGCCCTCGCACGCGGTGCTGGACACCACCGCCACCCTGCTGGACCGCTCGGTCAAGGCCGGTCAGTCCACTGTGGACGACCTGATGCTGCAGGAGGTCAGGGCGAAGGCGGCGGTGGCGCGGTTGTGCGGCACCGACACCGACCACGTGGTGCTGGTGCCGAACACCAGCACCGGGTTGTTCCAGGCTGCGTTCAACGCCACCGGCGAGGTGCTGGTGTCCGCGGGCGAGTTCCCGGCGAACACCTACCCGTGGGCCCGTGCGGAACAGGGCGGCCGGGCGAAGGTGCGCTGGTTGCCCCCCGGGCACGTCACGCCGGAGGCGGTCGCCGAGGCGCTGACGCCGGAGATCACCGTGGTCTCGGTGAGCGCGGTCGACTACCGCACCGGCTATCGCGCGGACCTCGGCGCACTGCGGGAGGCGGTCGGCGACCGGCTGCTGGTGGTCGACGGCATCCAGGGCTTCGGCGTGGTCGAAGCGCCGTGGGAGGTGGCCGACGTCCTGGTGGCCGGTGGGCAGAAGTGGCTGCGCGCGGGCTGGGGCACCGGGTTCGCGGTGCTGTCGGACCGGGCGCGCGAGCGCATGGACCCGCTGCTGTCCGGGTGGACCGGGGCCCGGGACCCCGGCCTGTTCGACAACGAGATCCACCCGGCGGCCGACACCGCGGCTTCGTGGTCGATCAGCAACCTGAGCCCGGTCACCTCGGGTGCCTTCGCCGCCGCGCTGGAACTGGTCGAGGAGGCCGGGGTCGGCGCGATCGAGGCGCGGATCGCCGAACGGGTCGGCGAGCTGGAGGAGGTGATCCGGTCGTGCGGCGGGGAAATCGTCTCCGCCACCGAACGCCGTGGCGGCATCCTCGCGTTCACCCTCGGCGACGTGCCGAGCGAACGCGTCGGCGCGGCGCTCAAGGCGGACGGGATCACCGCGACCGTGCGCCCGGAGCACGTCCGCCTCTCCCCGCACGCCTCGACGCACGCCGGTGCCGCCGAAGCGTTGCGGCTGACCCTTTCCCGGCTGGCCCGGCCCGCGGTCGCGGTGGGCGGTCCGCCATCGCGGGTCGCGGGTGAGGTGGACGACGTGCTCTCGGCGCTGATCCCGGCGGTGGACGGGCTCGCCGCGATGCTGGGGCCGGGCAACGAGGTGGTGCTGCACGACCTGTCACGGCTGCCGGATTCGATCGTGGCGATCGCGGGCGGGCTGACCGGCCGGGACGCCGGCGGGCCGATGACCGACCTGCTGCTCGGCCTGGTGCGCCGCGGTACCACGCAGGACCTGATCAACTACGAGACGCACGGCCCGGATGGGCGGCCGATCCGGTCGTCGACGATGTTCCTGCGCGACGCGAGCGGCACCGCGGTCGGCTGCCTGTGCGTGAACAGCGAAACCACCGGCGCCGAGGACACCGCGGCGGTCCGGCGGGAGAGCTTCCCGCCGGACGTCGACAGCCTGCAGCGGTTCCTGATCGAGCGGGCGGTGGAGAAGGTGGCCATCCCGGTCGAGCTGATGAAGAAGCCGCACAAGGCCGCGGTGGTGCGCGAGCTGGACGAGGCGGGGTTCTTCCTGATCAAGGACTCGGTGGACTTCCTGGCCGCCGAGCTGGAGGTGACCAGGTACACGATCTACAACTACCTCAACGAAACCCGCAAATGAGCCACGGTGGCGTGTGACCTTTCGGTCACGTATCCTGGTCCGATGACCGACGACGACCGGGTGTTCAAGGCACTGGCCGACCCGACGCGCCGGTTCCTGCTCGACCTGCTCTTCGCCCGCGACGGGCGCACGCTCACCGAGCTGGAGTCGGAGCTGGAGATGTCGCGGTTCGGTGTGATGAAGCACCTCAAGGTGCTCGAAGAGGCGAACCTGGTGCTGACCAAGCGGTCCGGCCGGGAGAAACTGCACTTCCTCAACGCGGTGCCGATCCGGCTGATCCACAACCGCTGGATCGACAAGTACACCGAGCAGCAGATCTCCGCACTGGCCGAGCTCAAGGCCGACCTGGAGACCAACTCCTGAGCGCTAGTCGCTCCCGATCCCGGTGCGCTGTCCGCGCAAGGCGGCACGCAACTGGCTCGCGCTGATCCGGTTCCGGCTCACGAAGTAGAGCACCGTTCCCGCCGGCAGCGCGGTGTCCCACGACGGGCTGACCAGCAGGCTGTCCGGGGTCCGCGCGGCCAGCACCGTCGCGTTGTGCTGGCGCCCCAAGGCCGTCTGGCAGTCGCCGAACGCGGTGGCGTCGGGGAGCCGCAGCGAGTACGTGTTCCCGTTGCCGCCGTGGGTCATCAGTTCCTCGTAGACCTGCGTGATCCCGGGGTCCTGCAGTTCCTCGGTCAGCATGTGCGGGTTGTGCCACTGCACGCAGTGGAGCGCATCGCTGACGTACCGGAAGTGCGCCGCCCGGTCGAGGTCGCGCAGGGCGACCACCACGTGCGCGCCGGTCTTCAGGTGGTCGACCGTGACCGCCACGGCCAGCGCCTCGTTGTCGTCGCGGGCGTCGATGAGCACGGCCCGAGCCCGGTGCACGCACGCCCGGCGCAGCACGCTCTCCGCGGTGAGGTCGCCGCGGACGAATTCGACCGTGCGCTCCGGCAGCGGGTTCGCCTCCACCTCCGGCCACGCCGCGAGCACCAGCCGGAGCGAGGCGTCGGAGTGCAGTTCGTCGAGGATGCGCTCGGTGCGGCCGGGCGTGTAGCCGAGCACCACCACGTGGCCGTCCACCTCCAGCGTGCCGGATCCGTGCATGCGGCGGCCCCTCCGTTTCTCGATCATCGACGCCAGCTGGGCGAACAGCGTGGTCAGCGTGGCGATCCCGCCGATGATCACGTACCCGCCGACCACGTGGCCCCAGGTGGACTCGGGGTAGAAGTCGCCGTAGCCGACCGTCGACGCGGTGACCACGAACCACCACCAGAAGTTGGCGGGGTGCACCAGGTCGCTGCCCGCCGGTTCGGCCAGCACCATCAACGGCCAGCTGGTGGCGAAGACGAAGAGCACCACGGCCAGCGGCGGCAGCCCGACGCGGGAACCGAGGACGCGGCGGATGAGCCGGATCAGGAACACGGGCATCCGATACCTCCCCTTCGCCTTGTTCCGCCAGGTTCCGGACACCGTAACCGCGCACTGCTCCATTCGTGGCGCGAATGGCGTCACGGGGTCATCACATCCCAGCCGCGGGTTGACGCCGTGCACGTGGCGGCCTATGGTCAACGCAATCGTTGATAAACAAGTTGGTTGACAAAGGAGCTCGAGATGACCGGTACCACGATCACCGCCCAGCCCGGCACCCCGTTCATCGAGGTGGTCCGCGAGTTCGACGCGCCGCCGGCGCTGCTCTTCCGCGCCTCGACGGACCCGGAGCTGGTGGCCCAGTGGCTGGGGCCGCGCGAGGTCGAGATCCGCGTGTTCGAACACGACGCGCGGCCCGGCGGGCGCTACCGGTACGTGCACGTCGACCGCGAGGGCGAGCACTACTTCAACGGCGTCTTCCACACCGTCGTGGCGGACGAGACCATCGTCCGCACCTTCGAGTACGAGGGCTGGCCCGGCAACGTCAGCCTGGAGTCGTCCACCTTCGAAAGCCTCGACGGCGGCCGCACCCGGCTGTCCATGCGCAGCGTCTACCCGACCGTCGAAGCCCGCGACAGCATGGTGGAAAGCGGGATGGAGCACGGCATCCGCGACTCGATGGACCGCCTCGCCGCGCTGGTGGGCCCGGCCAGGGGGCAGGTCGTGGTGGACATCTCCCTGTCGCTGGACGGCTACGTCACCGGTCCGGACGCCAACGAGCAGCAGGGCCTCGGCGTCGGCGGCGACGACCTGCACCTGTGGGCGATGGGCGAGCGCGCGAACGAGCGGGACAAGGAGGTGCTCGACGCCTCCTACGCCCGGTCCGGCGCGGTGATCATGGGCAGGCGGCTGTTCGACATCATCGACGGGCCGAACGGCTGGAACGACGAGGTCGGCTACGGCGCCGAACGCGACCAGAGCGACGCGCCGCCGGTGGTCGTGCTCACCCATTCGGTGCCGGAGAAGGTGCGCCTGTCGCGCCGGTTCATCTTCGTCACCGACGGTCTGGAGAGCGCGCTGGAGCAGGCGCACGCGGTCGCGGGCGGCAAGGACGTGGTGATCATGGGCGGCGGCGAGACCTGCGGCGCGTTCCTGGACGCCGGGTTGGTGGACGAGCTGGTGCTGCACGTGGCGCCGGTGGTGCTCGGCGGCGGCACGCGCCTGTTCCCGGACGGCACGCACCTGCGGCTCGACCGGGTCGGCTCGGTTTCCACCCCGGCCGCCGAGCATCTGACCTATCGTGTGCGCAGGAGTTCCTGACCGGACGAGGTGGGCCGATGGCTGCGGAGGAAGAGCGCGACGGGGTGCCGCTGACCAACCTGGATCAGCCGCTCTTCGACGGGTCCGGGGCGACCAAACGGGACCTCGTCGACTACCTCGACGCCGTGGCGGACCGGATCATCCCCGGGTTGCGCGGCAGGCCGCTGTCGGTGGTGCGGGTGCTGCGCGGGCGGGCGCCGTTCATGCAGAAGAACGTTCCGAAGAACACGCCGGAGTGGGTGAAGACCGTGGCGCTGTGGGCGGACAGTTCGAAGCGCGAGGTCTCCTACGCCCTGTGCGACGACCGGCCGACGCTGCTGTGGTTCGCCAACCAGCGCGCGGTGGAGTACCACCCGCTGCTCAGCCTCGCCGAGCGGCGCGTCCACCCGACGCACCTGGTGCTGGACCTGGACCCGCCGGCCGGGGACAACTTCGACGTGGTGGTCCGGGCGGCGTTCCTGGTCCGGGAGGCGCTGGCGAACGACGGCCTGCGCGGGGTGGTGAAGACCAGCGGTTCGAAGGGTGTGCACATCTTCGTACCGTTGGCCTCGGACCAGGCCATCGACGACGTCGCCGCCGCGACCCGCGCACTGGCGGCCCGCGCCGAGCGCATCGACCCGGTGCTCGCCACCACGGCCTTCATCCGCGAAGACCGGGAGGGCAAGGTCTTCCTGGACTCCACCCGCGCCGGCGGCGCGACGGTCGTCGCCGCGTACAGCCCGCGCCTGCGGGAGGGCACCACGGTCTCGTTCCCGGTTTCCTGGGACGACCTGGATCGCGTGAAGCCCGCGGATTTCACCGTCCACACCGCACTGAACCTGCTCGGTGATGCCGACCCGTGGGCAGCGCAAATGCCTGAGCCGCAAAGCCTTCCGGCGGATCTGGTGGAGGAGGGCCACACGATTCCGATCGCCCGAGTGCAGGCCATGCACGAGGGAAAGCGAAGGGCCCGCGCCCGCCGCACCTAGTCGGGAAGGCGCTCGGTGCTGCTGACCGTAACGGTGCTGGAGACTCCGAGCGCGCTCCCGTTGTAGGCATTGCCGCTGTGCGTGACGATCAGGTCCTGCTTCGGGCCCAACCGCCCGAGATCGAGCCGGTGCCCGGTGCGCTGCAGGTTCAGGTAGCGCAGGGACGGGAGCTCGGCGAGCGGGCTGAGATCGTCGATCCACTCGCAGTCGATCACCGCCAGCGTGCGGAGCTTCTCCAGCCCGGCCAGCGGTTTCAGGCTGTCGATGGTGAGCCCCTGCAGTTGGAGGCTGCGCAACTCGCGCATTTCCCTGAGCGGTTTCAGGTCGCGCACACCGCCGCACCAGCGCAGGGTGAGTGAGCGCAGGCTGGACGCCGCCAGGTGGGCACCGGAGATGGTGAGTTCCGGGCAGTCCATGAAGGTCAGCTTGGTCAGCGAAGGCAGGTCGTCCAGACCGGCCAGAGTGGACAGATCGCTGCACGCGTCGAGGTGCAGCCCCCGAAGCTGGTCGTGCGCGCCGAGGTCGGCGAGCACGCGCATCGCGTGACAGCGCCGGATCCCGAAAGTCTGGAGCTTCGTCAGCTCGGCGAGCAGGGTCTTCGCTTCCCGCAGCGTGTAGTTCTCCCCGCTGAGCTTCTCGAGGCGCCCGCATTCCAGCAGCGCGTCGATTCCGGTCACCCCCAGGCACGACTCCAGTGCGATGGACCGCAGGGCGGGCATGCTCGCTATCGCGCTGATGTCGCTCAATTTCGGCGCGTTCCGGACCTGGAGTTCCGCGATGCGCTGGTGGCCGCGGAGGAACGCGAACGATTCAAGCCCTGGGTTGTCGGTGAGCCACAGCGCCCTCAGCTTCTCGTTGGTGGCGAGGAGGTGCTCCTCGCTTTCGCTCAACGAACCGGTGAAGTCGCCCGAAAAACTGACGAGGTGGGGAACGAGCGGAACTCCGGGCAGCACCCTGGGATCGGCGACGCGCAGGTCACCGTCCAGCAGCGGGGCGGCGGCCATCACCTTGCCGGCGTAGTGCTCCGGGTTGAAATAGCTCCACATCCGGACCAGTTCCCGTTCCACCGGCCCGCGTCCGTCGCGGGCAAGGGCGGCGAGCACGGGCAACGCACGCGGTCCCGCCACCAGACCTGCCGTCTGCACGGTCGCCGCGGCCTCTGCCTCGCTCAGCCGACCGGAGGTCCGGAGCAGGGGAAGTACTTCGTTGCCCATGGCTGCGAGGGTGCGAGCCTCGTCCGCGGTGCGCGGGGGGGATCACCTCGCGAAGGCGGGCGATGATCTCCTCGTGCAGGGCGGGACTCAGCTGGGTCGTGGTTTCCAGGCAGGCGATCGTCAGCAACTGCAACCCCTTGCGGCGCTTGGCGGGCAACCCGGGTTTCCGGCTGGCCGCCAGGATTTCGCTGAGCAGCTGTTCCCGCTCACGCTGCCGCGCGTGCCCGACCGCCATGATGATCACTTCGCGGTACGAGTCCTCGTGAGCGTGGTTCACCAGCATTTCGATCGAGTCGGTGTCCACGATCCGCTTGGCGGCCAGGTATTCCTGGAACGTCTTGTGCACGAAGTCGACCTGGCCCGCGCTGAATTCGCGGAGCAGCCCCGAGCGCAGGAGCAGGTGCGAGTAGACGTGCCCCGCGTCGAGGTCCTTGCCCGGCATCTGGCGCAGGCAGGCCGTCAGCCGGTTGACGACCCGCTCCCGGGAGGCGTTGGTCAGCTGGTTGAGCGTGTACCAGTGCGCGAGGTCTTCCAGCAGAAGCAGTTTCTCAGACGGGCTGAGCACCACGCGGGTCTCGTCGGGGATCCGCCGTTCGGTGTCCCGGCGGCTGAGCAACATGTCGAGCGCGGTGCGGTACAGGTCCATCCGGCCGCGGGGCAGCTGCGACCGCCGGTCGTGGTTGAGGGCGCAGACCAGCGCGCAGAGCAGGGGATTCGTGACCAGCATCCGCAGCGCCTGGTTGCCGTCGATGGCCGCGAGCAGTGAACCCTGGTAGGCGGTGAGGTCGGACTGGTCGCCTGGCGGGGAGTCCACGCGAATCGCGTCGTGCCAGTGCCGGACGAAGGCGCCGATGTGCGACCGCGACATCGGCTGCAGCGCGGCCGCGGTGAAGCCCTCGCCGTCCAGCCAGCCGTCGGCGATCGCCGGTGGCCGGGAGGTCACCACGTACCGCGACTTGGGGAACGCGCCGACGAGGTCGGAAAGCCACTCCTGGACCATGCCGCGTCGCTGCTCCGGCACCTCGTCCACGCCGTCGACGAGCACCAGTCCCCGGCCCGAGGACAGCACGTCCCACGCCCACCGCTGGGGCATGTGGTCCTTGAGCTGCCAGGCGACCGTCGACAGCAACTCGCCCGGGGTGGGCAGGTCCTTGTCGGCGTACCGGCGCAACTGCACGAAGAACGGAACGAGACCGTTCCAGGACGACAGCGAGGATTCCAGTGAGCCCTGGGCGCATTTCACCGCGAGCCACCGCAGCAGGGTCGTCTTGCCCGACCCCGCCTCACCGCGGATCAGCGTCCGCGGGCTCCCGGCCAGCGCCGCTTCCACGGTTTCGTCGTCCTCGTCGTCGCTGTCACCGGTCGAAGTCATGAGACCGACGTACGCCACGCTCAGCGGATACCGCCGGGTCGGCCGCGAAGTGGTCACGCCGAACAGCTCGACCTGGTCGAGCTTGCGCGAAACCTCGCGCAGGTATTCGAGTTCGAACTCGGCGGTGTTGTCGGTGGGAGACAGCGCCCCGCGTTCGGGCATCCGGTCGAGGATCTCGCGCAGGTGGTCGATGATCTCGTTGTCGCGTTCCAGCAGTTCGCTCAACGCCCGGCCCTGGAAGCTGGGCAGGGTCGAGATCACCTCGGTCAGGTAGGCGATCACCTCCCGCAGCACGAGGTCGAAGAAGCCCTCGCCGGCTTCGCTCAGCCCCAGTTGCCTGCGGACCGTGGCGGCGGACGGCGCGACGAGGCGTTCGACCGCGGTCGACGAGACGCCCGCGCCCAGCACGCGCACATCGGACAGGTCCGCCGCGTCGATCGCCTGAGCCACGCCGTTCAGCGCGGCGGTCCGCTCGTTGTCGTCCAGACGACGGAACTCGGCGAGTACGAGTGGCTGAAGGCGCTCGGCCACCGTTTCCGCCAGCTGCTCGAGCTGCCGGACGAGCCTGCGTTGCGGCACCAGGCCGAGATGGCGTGCTTCCACGAGCTCGACCAGGCTCAACTTGCGTTCGGCGTCCGACCGCCGGGTCCGCAGCCAGGCCCCGCCGGCCGACTTGGCGATCGAGGTGCCGATCCGGAGCAATGTCGCCTCGACGCTCACGCACTCTCCTCGTCGTTGCCAACCCGTCGCCGGGCGAGTCTATCGATCGCGCTGGTGCCGTTTCAGCCATTGGGGAGTGCAGCAGAATTCGCAGGGTTCGAGCTCTCCCGGATTCACCGAAGCCCAGGCGATCGGGACCTTGTCGTGCACGTTCTTGCCCTGCCGGTGAGACCGGTCCTGCCCCTTCTTCAGCCAGTCGCACCGCGGATCGTTGTGGTAGGCGTTGCCGCCTTGCGTGCGGTAGCCGTGGGGGAGCGTGCCGAGGGGCGGTTTCTTGCAGGTCGCACACCACTCGATCGGCATTTCGTGCACGCATTCGCGCTCGGCGGGTTCCTCGGCGGGGGAGTCCTCGGTGACGACCGCCCACCAGAGGAAATCCCGGGCGCGCGTCGCCGCGACGAGGCGTTGCCGGTTGCGCAACTGTTCCTGCTCGTCGTCGGCCGCTTCGTCCGTGACTTCGACGACCAGCACGGCTTGGAAGTCCAAGCCCTTGGCGCGGTGGACCGTGCCCACCTTCAGCGTGTCGTCCGCTTCACCGCGGTACTTGTCGAGCTGGGTCATCGGAATTCCGGCTTCGCGCAACGGTTTGGTGCACAGCGACAGATCCTGGTGGTGGAAGACCACGACCGCGGTCCGGCCCAGCGGCACGGGAAGCTCATCGAGCCGCGCACGCAGGGCGGCGCCGACGTCCGCCCTCGGCCCGCGCCAGGTCAGGCTGGTCCCGCCCGAGTTGACCGATTCGACGTCCAGCAGGGCGACGCCGTTGGCGCCGTCGAGATCGTCGACCTGGTTGTTCGCGTCGAAGCGCTGCGCGAACTCCAGCACCCCGGCACGGTTGCGGTAGTTGATCCGCAGGACTTCACCGCGGCCCTGAATGGGGATCCCGGCGTCGGAAAGCCGCCAGCCGCCCGGGTAGACCTGTTGCTGCCCGTCGCCGACGAGCAGCAGCCGGTCCGGACCGTCACCGGCGAGCTGTCGCAGGAACCGCAGCCCGGCCAGGGTGATGTCCTGGACCTCGTCCACCGCCACCGCCGCATAGGGTTCGGCCAAGGGGCGCTCAGCCAGTTCGGCCGTCGCGATGCCGACCATGTCGTTGTAGTCGTGTATCCCGCGTTCGGCCAGTTTTTCTTGGTAGGCGAGGTAAAGCTGCCAGATGAGTTCCTTTTGCCCGGCGGTGAGGCGCCCGCGGCCCCGCCGCGAAACACCCACGTATTCGTCGAATGACGTGATGCCGCGGCCCTTGATGACCCGGTCCACCTCGGTCCGGGCGTACTCCTGGCCGGGGGTCGCCCGCTCCAGTGCCTCGCGGCGCGGTCCCCACGCGCGGGAGAACGCGGTCGTGATCTGCCCGGAGTCGACGTTGAGCCGATGACCGCGGGCGCTGAGGAACCGGCTCATCCAGGCGTGCAGGTTGACGAACTCCACCCGTTCGGCGACCTCCGGTGCCAGGCGCCGGAAGGACGCTTCGATGACCGGGGGCAGGGTTTTCACGAAGGTGGTGAACAACAGGGGGCCGGTGGTGCGCCGGGCCAGGTGCCGGAGGCGGTGCAGCACGACCACGGTCTTCCCGGTGCCCGCCGGGCCGCTGATCCGGGCCGGGCCGTGGTACCGCCGGGTCACGATCTCCAGCTGGTGCGGGTGCAGGAAGGTCAGCCAGGAGTCGAACGCCCCGGCCTGGGCCGCCGCCACCTGGTCGGCGGTGAGCTCTTCGGCGACCAGCAGCCCGTCGGGCTCGGGTGCGCGTTCCGGCGGGCGGACCTCGAGCGCGGCGTAGTCGGGAAGGCGCTGTGCCGCCTGTGCGGTGATGGTCGACCTGCCTGCGGGTCAAGTGCGCCGAGTCGCGCCGGAAGAGCTCGTCGAGCTGGGTTTCGCCGAGCTCCCAGTACGGGCGGGCGTTCCGGTGCGAAGGTGCGGTTCCCCGGCCGGTGCTGATCAGCACCAGGTGGACGGCGGTGCCGGCGACCACCTGGTGGCGGTGGTCGCGGATACCGGCCAGCCGTTCCTCCGCGTGGCGGCGGATCGCGTGCGTGGCGCTTTCGCCGGGCGGGTGGTCGGTGACCACGATGGCGTAGACCCCGGTGGGGCCGAACAGGAACGCGTCGGCCCTGGTGTCGTCGTCGGCCGGAAGGGAGCGTCGCAGGAGGAGCGACGAGCTTCGCACGAGCAGTCCTTCGAACACCCGGCGGCGCAGGGGAGAGAGGCCCGGAAGCGCTCGCTTCAGCCGCTCGGACGCCTCCTGCGCCACCAGCCTGGTGGCGTGCTTGCTCAGATTCACGCGGCCTCCCCGAACACCCCGTTCCCGCTCGGCCACGGTAGGTCGAAGATCGTTCTCCGTGGACCTTTCGGCGGAATTACCCTCCGGATGCCGCAGCCGGTGCGCCGATCCCTGCACTCGGTGCAACCGTCACCTGGGTGGGTAGTCCGCCGTCACCGGTTAGGGGGCTTTTCGGCGCTGCTCGGGGTTCGTGGTGCTGCACTTCTGATCATGAACCGATCGACGAAGTTCTCCCGCAGACTGATCACGCTGGTGGCCGGGTGCCTCCTGCTCGCAGGCGTCCCGGCGACCGCCGCCGCGGCGGCGCCGCTCCACCCGGCCGGAGCCGAGGTGCTCAAGGGGGTGAAGGTCCACGCGAAAGCCGACAAGGACAGGGTCAAGGTCAACGAGAAGGTTCGCGTCCGTGGCTCGCTGGAGATACCGGCCCGCGCGGAAACGGCCGAGACGGTCATCATCCAGAGCCTGCAGGCGGGGGTGTGGGTGGACCTGCGCTCGACCTCGTGCCGGCCGAACAGCTCGTTCTCGCTGAGCCTGTCGTTCAGCGTTTCGGCGCAGTTGACGCTGCGCGCCTACCACCCGGCCACCACGCTGTACGCGAGCGCGGTGTCGGAAACCTTCCTGCTGCTGGTCGTCTGACCGACGGGGCTGGCGGGGTCGCCTCATGGCGGCGGAAACTCATCGGCGATGTCGGCCGCGTCGTGCACGAGTTGCTCGTCCGTGCGGCCGGCGCCGCCTCGGCGACCACCACCAGCGCCCCGTCCCGCCGGGAGTCGTAGTAGCGCCCGGTGAACTCGATCCCCGCGAGCCCGACCAGCCCGCCGCCGGCGGCGACACGTTCCCCGTGCCGCCGACGTCGACCAGCGAATTGAACTCCGCGGTCTTCGCCATGCGCACGCAGGCAATGGAGATCGCGATGTCGTTGCCCTGCTCGTCAGGAATGAAGCCCTGGACGTCACCGAAGGAGTGCCGGGCTAAGTTCAGTCCGCGCCGGGCATTCTGCTTCGGTTCAACCAGTTGAACTGAAGCGTTGTGCTGTTCCGCTTTGCTACCTCCTTAACGTTCGGCTTCCGTGGCGATAGTGGACACCCCGCCGATTCCCGAAAACGCGACCACGCAAGGTCATCAACCCTCGAACAGAGCATTCGGCGGGTGCAAAACTGCACTCGGTCGACCGCGAATTCCGCGGGTTCAGTCGATCCTGATCGCGAAGATCGATCCATCCGCGGTGGCCGAGTACGACTCTCCGCTGCCGGCTTCCACGGGGCGGTCCTGTTGGGACAACCGCCTCGCGAACGCCGCTTGGGCTTCGGTGATGGTTCCGGCGCTGCCGTTGCTGAGTTGCCGGTCGATGGCGGCGTCGATCCCGTACCTGACCGTGAAACTCCGCCCGGCGAAGGTGAAAGTGACCCTGGTGCCGCGTGCCAGCCCGTATGGGGTGTCGAAGTCGGTGCGATCCCGTGACTGGCGGTCGAGGCGGTCGAGCATGACCGTCGGCGCCCATTGCTCGAGCGCCCCCAGATTGCCCCCGAAGTCCGCGAGGGTCGCCCAGGCCGCCCGCACCGACGCGGCGGCCAGTGCGGTCGGCGACCAATCCGCCACGTCGTCAGTGAGCCGGAAACCGCGGGATTGCTCGATGGTGGCCGGATCGACCACGTGCGAAAGCTCGTCTCCCTCATCGGGGTCGAGCGCGAGATAACTCATTCGATCGTTCGGGATGACGCTCGTCGCGAGGCCGGTCGGCACCCGTCCGCCGACCGAGACGCCGCCGAGTTGGGTAAGTGCCTTCGCGATCTGTTTCACCGCGTGACTCCGCGTCTTGGTCCCTTTGCACTCCAAGGTTCGAATCACGAACCGGTGCGTTGCCGAAGGATCCTGGGCGATGAGGAGGTAGTCGGGACGCGTCGTGGCCACCTTCCGCACCACCTGCCGCGCGCCGCCCGCGTAGATGACCCGATCGTCGAGCGCGGCGTCGATGTCGACGATGCTGATCGGAACTCTGGCGCCGACGGTCCGTTGGAGCCAGCGGGTGGCCAGCACCGCGCCGAACGCGATTCCCATCTCTTCCGACGTCACCCGCCGCTGATTACCCACGATTCGCCGACCGGCTTCACTCACCGTGAGCCCCGGCGGGATGGACTTGTCCGCTTCTTCGTGGTCGAAGAAACCCACGTAACGCGTGAGGGCCCATTGCGCGTAGAAGTCGAGCAGGTTGGCGTGGTAGCGCGGTTGGGTCACGTAGGACAGCTGGTGCAAAGCTTCCGCGGGCCGGAGGCGGATTCCGCCGTGCAGGCCGCGTGCTGGTGACAGGGCCTTGTCGGAGGGGACGAACTCGGCTGCTTCGGTGACCCGGTGTAGAAGTGCATCATCGCTCTGCCCGCGCAGGAGGGCAGGTGAGTCGATGATCGACAGCGCCCGGTTAAGATCCACAATTCAGTGTTTCAGCCCGCCTCGGTCTGACCAATCAGATTCACGCTATCCAGCGTGCCGGTGCTTCGGTACCGTGGTCGGTCAGGTAAGGAGCCCGGGATCGGACCTGGGCCACCGCCGACTTCCTTGGCATGGAGCGCGGGAAAGCACCTGCGCCACCGCCCCCTGTTCTCGGGACTTCTGAGGGGCGTACCTATGACCATTTACTCGCAGCACGCCAATCGCGGGAAGCAGCAGATCCTGGCCACGTACCGCGGATCGAACGGTGTCGTGTCGCTCACCGTCACCAGTGTGGAGGACGCGGCGCTCGCCGCCCCGATCGTCGACGCGCTGAACCGGATTTCCGCCTGTGCCACCGTTCCCGTCAGCGTGTGGGACGAGCGGGGCGGGCACTTTCGTAGCTACCCGGCCGGCCACCTCGCCGCGTTGACCGATCCGGGTGCCCGCCGTCACCTGATCGAGGGTGCGCACAGCCTTTGGTACGAGCAAGCCATGGCGCTCCTGCACCGCGCCCTGGCCGATCTCGACACCGCCCTCGCCGCCGTCCCGGCGCCCGTGCGGACCGCGGTCGGGGCGGAGTTGGCCGCCGAATCTCGTGCGCTGCAAGAAGAACTGGCCGAGTACACCGACGGAATCGAGCCGTCGGAACCGGAGAAGCGTCGGTTCTGGGAGTTCCAGGCTCCGCTCGTGGAGGCCATCCTCGACCCAGCTGATCGCGAAGCCCTGGACAACCTGGAGCGAGAGCTGGACCGAACCCAGCTGGCGCGCGCCATCGCCGATCTGCGCCTGCTCCTCGACGCCCACGCGGAAACATCCAACGGCGAAGCGCAGTTGCTCATCGACAGGTTCGAGATCAGCGACGACCCCTACAGCGACGGCGGATACTTCCTCAACGTCCAGGCCCCGATCCCGGACCGGCCCGCCTGGAACGTCGAGCTGTGCCGATGGGTGCCGGACAACCGGACCGACGGCGACACCGGCGAACCGGTGCTCGACTGCGCCCGGTCCGATCCACCCGCCGTCGAGGAAATCGTCGCGCTGCTGGACCGGAGTGACGGGCAGGCCGACGTGCTGGCCGCCTGGGCCGCAACCCCGGTCGGCGACGCGCTCGCCGGAACGGCTTTTGTTGTCACCCAACGATATGGAGACTGACCGACCGGCCAAAGCGCTACGGAATGGGGAAGGCGCACCCAGCCGACGCATCGAAACGAGTGACTCGGTCGCCTCGCACCACGATCCTGGAGGGCTTGTTGCCGAAGGTGCCTGACGCAGGGCGAGAACCAGCACGTCACGTTCACCCAGGCGGGTGAGGTCACCGGCGACATGGTCAAGATCCAGGTCAAGGGCGGCCGTTCGTGGCGCAGGGCCGAGGGGTACGCCGTGCCGGTCGGTGACCACGGCGGCGTCTGGGCCGATGGCAACCTCCCGGTGCTCTGCGTTGTGCACGACCCGGACACCGACGGTCTGTACTGGGCCAATGTCACCAAGCAACTGCTGTTCGCGCGGCGCCACGGCGAGGTGCTCAAGACGATCACCATCAGCCAGGACCAGAAACTGGACGACGAGTCCCTGGCGGACTTCGTCGCCGAGGTCAGAAGCTATCTGAGCCGCTATCGGGGCAACCGGATCATCCAGGCCCAGTTGGGCGACATGGCGGGCGTCGAGTTCGGTCCGTCGGACATCGTGCAGCACCACGTGAACGTGTACGGCGAGGATCTGATCTTCTGGCAGCGCCGGGGTGAGGGATTCGCCACCCTGCTCCACAGCGACCTTGACTGGCACCCGGAGTACATCGGCCCGGAAAACTTCCACCCCCAGGGCCGTCCAGGCCTGCTTCCCGGCATGTCCGTGGTGGCGGACACGATACTGAGCACAGCGGAGGCCCAGTGGCTGGCGGCTTGCTTCGACGCGGCTCAGTGGGCTCGCGAACCCGCCGTCGGCGATCCGCCGCTGAACACCAACATCGACGCCCGAGACCACTATGTGGCCAGACGAGTCGAACACCACCTTCGGATCGAACCCGACGCGTTGACCCGGTCGATCGAGAAGCTCCGCACCCAAATGGCGACCGACCACGAGCTGGCCATCCTCGCCAAGGAACTGGAGGCCGGGACATGCGCCGAAGCGCTCTCGAAACCGTGGCGGGAGATGTCGGACGAGGCACGTCGGCTCGTCACGTTCTACCTGGTCGAAGAAGTACACGCGGGCGCACCCGCGCTGCCGATCGATGAGCAGTTCCGGATCGTCTGGCGATGTCCCCGGCCGGCCGCGGAATACGGTTTCGACGCGCGGGTCGGGCGCCCGAGTACCCGCCGGTCGTCGAACCGGGAGGTCGTACCGGCTTCCCAGCTCAGGGCGGGTGACAGGATCTACTGGCTGAGCCGGCAGGGGAACGAACGCGGCCGGACCGTGTCGGCCGTCTGGGATTCCGAGGACACCCCCGGAACCGTCTGCGTGCGTTTCGATCAGCTGACGTTGGGTGACACCTTCTGGCCCGAGGAATGGTTCGCCCGGAAGGTGTCCACCAAGCCGCGGTGATGGAGGCTTCAGGCACTGACGATCGGAAGCAGCGATGACCACGAACCACCGCGGCGCCACCCTCGTGGCCACGATCGGCGCGCCCGGCGCCGGCAAGAGCACGTGGCGCACGCGCTGGTGCGAGGCAAATCCGCACGCCGTGGTGGTCAACCTCGACCGGATGCGCGCCGCCGTGTCGTGGTGTGGGTGCCTGATGAACCAGGCCGCCTCGCCCTATGCGCTGGAACTTGCCACCGTTGCGGCGAGTGCCGCGCTGGCCGCCGACAGGGTCGTGCTGTGGGACGCCACCTCAGCCGACGTCGCAGCCCGTCGGCGGCTGCTGGTGCTCGCCGCCGAGCATGGTGCGCGCACGGTCGCCGTCGTGCATCAGCCGCCGGTTGCCACCGTGCTCGCCCGCAACGCCGCTCGATCGGCGAAGCGGTGCGCCTGCGGCCACGCGCGCCGCGTCCCCACCGACGTGGTGCTCGACAAGCACGCCGCGATCGAGGCCGCCGTGCCGTCGCTCGCCGAGGAGGGGTGGCACGTGGTCACCATCGCGCAGAACCGCCGCGGCGAGGAACCGGCCTTCCCAGTCGAATGGGGGGCTCCGGTGACAGCTCACCAGCCGCGGGAACGCCACTCCTCCAGGTGCGGGCGCTGTTCGCCGAGCGTGGAGTCGTCGCCGTGGCCGGGGTAGAACCACGTCTCGTCGGGCAGCTCGTCGAAGATCCGGGACGACACGTCGTTGATCAACGACTCGAAATCCGACGGCGAGCCCGTCTTGCCGACCCCACCGGGGAACAGCGAATCCCCGGTGAAGAGGTGCGGGTGGCCCGAGGGGTCCCGGTAGAGCAGGGCGATCGAGCCCGGCGTGTGGCCCCGCAGGTGGATGACCTCCAGCTCGCACTCGCCCACGGTCAGCTTGTCCCCGTGCTCGACCAGGAAGTCGGGCGGGACCGGCAGCGGCGAGGCGTCAGCGGGGTGGGCGGCGGTGTTCGAGCCGTTGGCCCCGGCCACCGCGCCCAGCGCCTGCCAGTGGTCGGCGTGCTGGTGCGTGGTCACTACCGTGCGTAGCGCCGGGCGGTCGGGACCGTGCCCGATCAGGTCCGAGATGCGCTCCGGGTCGTTGGCCGCGTCGATCAGCAGGGCCTCCCCGCTGGACCGGCAGATCAGCAGGTACGCGTTGTTGTCCATCGGCCCGACGGACAGCTTCGTGATGGTCAGCTTCGGCAGCGTCCGGCGGGCGGCGTCGCCGCCCGGCTCGACATGGCCGGTGTAGGTGTCCACGACGTTCACGGCTCGAACTCTAGTACGAATCACCTCACCCGATCGAAACCGCCGCGCGGGGGCACGTACTCTCGAACCCGGCGCGAATTCGCAGCCCCACCAGGCGGGACCTCGAGTGTCCGAAACTGTCGGTGGTGCGACCTAGCATGACGGCGGCCGCCTCATACCCGGCCGTTCCGAATCCAGTGAAGGGACCTCGCGTGGCTGATCGCCTCGTTGTTCGCGGTGCCCGTGAGCACAACCTCCGCGGTGTCGACATCGACCTGCCGCGGGACAGCTTGATCGTGTTCACCGGCCTGTCCGGTTCGGGCAAGTCGAGCCTTGCCTTCGACACGATCTTCGCCGAGGGCCAGCGGCGTTACGTGGAGTCACTCTCGGCCTACGCCCGGCAGTTCCTCGGCCAGATGGACAAGCCCGACGTCGACTTCATCGAGGGCCTCTCGCCCGCGGTGTCGATCGACCAGAAGTCCACCTCGCGCAACCCGCGCTCGACGGTGGGCACCATCACCGAGGTCTACGACTACCTCCGCCTGCTCTACGCCCGCGCCGGCAAGCCGCACTGCCCCAAGTGCGGCGAGGCGATCAGCAAGCAGACCCCGCAGCAGATCGTCGACCAGGTGCTCGACATGGAGGCCGGGGTCCGCTTCCAGGTGCTGGCGCCGGTGGTCCGCGGCCGCAAGGGCGAGTACGTCGACCTGTTCGCCAACCTGCAGCAGCAGGGCTACTCCCGCGTGCGCGTGGACGGCGCGGTGCACTCGCTGACCGACCCGCCGAAGCTGAAGAAGCAGGAAAAGCACGAGATCGGCGTGGTGATCGACCGCCTGACCGTGAAGACCAGCGCCAAGCAGCGGCTCACCGACTCGATCGAGACCGCGCTGCGCCTGGCCGACGGGCTGGTCGAGCTGGAGTTCGTCGACCTCGACGAGAACGACCCGCATCGCATCCGCGGCTTCTCCGAGCACCTGGCCTGCCCCAACGGCCACCCGCTGGCCGTGGAGGACTTCGAGCCGCGCTCGTTCTCCTTCAACTCGCCCTACGGCGCCTGCCCCGAGTGCACCGGCATCGGCATCCGCAAGGAGGTTGACCCGGAGCTGGTGGTGCCGGACGACGAGCTCTCGCTCGGCGAGGGCGCGGTCGCGCCGTGGGCGGGCGGCCAGAGCGCCGAGTACTTCCAGCGGCTGCTCGAATCGCTGGCCGAGACCATCGGCTTCCGGATGGACACCCCGTGGCGCCGCCTGCCTGCCAGGGCGCAGAAGGCGGTGCTGCACGGCGTCAACGAGCAGGTGCACGTCCGCTACCGCAACCGCTACGGCCGCCAGCGCTCCTACTACGCCAACTTCGAGGGCGTCATCCCGTTCCTCGAACGCCGCCAGGAGCAGACCGAGTCCGAGTACATGCGCGAGCGGTACGAGGGCTACATGCGCGAGGTGCCGTGCCCGGCCTGCCAGGGCACCCGGCTCAAGCCGGAGATCCTCGCGGTCACCCTGGAGCACGGCAAGCACGGCCCGCGCTCGATCGCCGAGGTCTGCGCGCTCTCGGTGGACGAGGCCTCGGAGTTCCTCAACGGCCTGTCGCTGGGCAAGCGCGAGTCGATGATCGCCGGCGCGGTGCTCAAGGAGATCCAGGCCCGGCTGCAGTTCCTGCTCGACGTCGGGCTGGACTACCTCTCGCTGGACCGCGCCTCCGGCACGCTGTCCGGCGGCGAGGCGCAGCGCATCCGGCTGGCCACGCAGATCGGCTCCGGCCTGGTCGGCGTGCTCTACGTGCTGGACGAGCCGTCGATCGGCCTGCACCAGCGCGACAACCACCGGCTGATCGAGACGCTGACCCGGCTGCGCGACCTCGGCAACACGCTGATCGTGGTCGAGCACGACGAGGACACCATCCGCTCCAGCGACTGGGTGGTCGACATCGGCCCCGGCGCGGGCGAGCACGGTGGCCACATCGTCCACAGTGGACCGTACAAGAAGCTGCTGAAGAACAAGCAGTCGCTGACCGGGGACTACCTGTCCAAGCGCCGCGAGATCGACATCCCGGAGATCCGCCGCCCGATCGACCGCAAGCGCCAGCTCACCGTGGTCGGCGCGCGCGAGCACAACCTGCGCGGGCTGGAGGTGTCCTTCCCGCTGGGCTGCCTGGTCTCGGTCACCGGCGTCTCCGGCTCGGGCAAGTCCACCCTGGTCAACGACATCCTGGCCACCGTGCTGGCGAACAAGCTCAACGGCGCCCGCCAGGTGCCCGGGCGGCACACCCGGATCAAGGGCCTGGACAACGTGGACAAGCTGGTGCGGGTGGACCAGTCGCCGATCGGCCGCACCCCGCGGTCGAACCCGGCCACCTACACCGGTGTCTGGGACCACGTGCGCAAGCTGTTCGCGGCCACCACCGAGGCGAAGGTGCGCGGCTACCAGCCGGGCCGGTTCTCCTTCAACGTCAAGGGCGGGCGCTGCGAGGCGTGTGCCGGCGACGGCACGATCAAGATCGAGATGAACTTCCTGCCGGACGTCTACGTGCCGTGCGAGGTGTGCAAGGGCGCGCGGTACAACCGCGAGACGCTCGAGGTGCACTACAAGGGCAAGACCGTCTCGGACGTGCTGGACATGCCGATCGAGGAGGCCGCGGAGTTCTTCGAGCCGATCAAGGCGATCCACCGGCACCTGGCCACCCTGGTCGACGTCGGCCTCGGCTACGTCCGGCTCGGGCAGCCGGCGCCGACGCTGTCCGGCGGTGAGGCGCAGCGCGTCAAGCTGGCCAGCGAGCTGCAGAAGCGGTCGACCGGCAAGACGGTCTACATCCTCGACGAGCCGACCACCGGCCTGCACTTCGAGGACATCCGCAAGCTGCTCGGCGTGATCAACGGCCTGGTGGACAAGGGCAACTCGGTGATCGTGATCGAGCACAACCTGGACGTGATCAAGACCTCCGACTGGCTGATCGACATGGGCCCCGAAGGCGGGTCCGGCGGCGGCACGGTGGTCGCGCAGGGCACGCCGGAGCAGGTGGCGGCGACCGAGGGCAGCTACACCGGGGAGTTCCTCCGGGAGATCTTGCCGGTGGTCTGATCGTTCCCGCGATAATGGCCGCGTGCGGCTGAACGACTACCGCTTCCGCGACACCTGGCTGGTCGGGGCCCCCGTCCGGCCGGTGTTCGCCACCCTGGTCGATCTCGGGGCCTATCCCGAGTGGTGGCCCGACGTGCGCTCGGTGCGCCAGGTGGACGAGCAGACCGCGGAGCTGGTCTGCCGCGCGCGGCTGCCCTACGCCCTGACGATCACCATGACCAGGGCCGAGGAGAACGAGCGCGAGGGCAGGCTGCGGGTGGACCTGCGCGGTGACCTGGTGGGTTCGCTCGGCTGCCTGCTCTCCACCCAGGACGGCGCCACCCGGCTGGACATCACCCAGCACGTGGTGGCGGCGAAACCGCTGCTGCGCCGGCTGTCGCCGGTGGCCGCGCCGGTGTTCCGGGCGAACCACGCGCTGATGATGCGCCGCGGCAGGCGGGGCCTGGTGCGACGGGTGGGCGCGCCGCCGAAGAGCTGATTGACTGGTTCCCATGGGGAGAATCGGTCATTTCACCACGGTCGGGGGACGGGCCCGCTACTTCGCCGCGTACGAGGAGGCGATGCGCGAGTGCCCGGGGGAGCGGGTGGAGCTGGACGTGCCGAGCCGGTTCGGCACCGTCCGCGTCTACCGCTACGGCGAGTCCGGGCGCCCGCCGATCGTGCTGCTGCACGGCTCGCACGCCAGTTCGGCGATGTGGGCGCCCAACCTGCCCGGCCTGCTCGCCGAGCGCACCGTCTACACCGTGGACACGCTCGGCGAACCGGGTGCCAGCGTGCAGACCGTGCCGATGCGCGACGGCGCCGATCGCGCGCGGGCGCTGGAGGACGTGTTCGAGGAGCTGGGCCTGACCGGGTTCCACCTGGCGGGGCTGTCCGCCGGTGGCTGGCAGGTGCTGAACCAGGCGCGGCACTTCCCGGGCAGGCTCGCCTCGATCGCGTTGTTCGACCCGGCGAACACGCTGGGCAAGCTCACCAAGCGGTTCTTCGCCGGGGCGACCGTGGCGCACCTGCTGCCCGGTGACGCGGCGATGAAGCGGTTCCTGAGCTGGACCGCGGGCGGTGTGCCGTGGCTGGACGAGCCTTCGACCCGGGTGCTGCTCACCGGGATGAGCGAGTACCGGTCGGGGTTGCCGTTCCTCGGTTACCCGGGTGACGAGGTGCTGCGCGCGGTTCAGCTGCCGGTGCTGGCGCTGCTCGGCGGCAGGAGCGTGGTGCACGACGCGGAGGCGGCGGCCGAGCGGGCGCGGACGCTGTTCCCCCGCGCCGAAGTCGAGCTGTGGCCGGAGGCGACGCACGCGCTGCTCGGGGAGCAGCCCGAGCGGGCGGTCAAGCGGCTGCTGGAGTTCGCCGCCGAACACGACTGAAAAGGACTGACGCGGTGCGAGCCCTGGGGGAAGCTCGCACCGCGTCAGTCGCGGCGGTGTCGGGGGAGGGCTTACTTCACCGCCGCGGGTTCCCGCTCCGGCGTGGCTTCGTCACCGTCGGCGGGTTTGTGGTCGTCGACCAGGGTGGCTTCGTTGAACGGGTCCTGCCCGGCGAACACCCGGTTGGCCTGGCCGCGGTCGAACTCCTTGGTCCACGAGCCGATCAGCACGGTGGCCACCGCGTTGCCGGCGAAGTTGGTCACCGCGCGGGCCTCGGACATGAACCGGTCGATGCCGAGGATGAAGCCGACGCCGTCGACCAGCTCGGGCCGGTGCGACTGCAGGCCACCGGCCAGCGTGGCGATCCCGGCGCCGCTGACCCCGGCCGCGCCCTTGGACGCGATGATCATGAACACCAGCAGCGAGATCTGCTCGGTCACCGGCAGCGGGCTGCCCTGCGCGGTGGCGATGAACAGCGTCGCCATGGTCAGGTAGATGGCCGTGCCGTCGAGGTTGAACGAGTACCCGGTGGGCACGGTGATGCCGACGACCGGCTTGCTCACGCCGAGGTGCTCCATCTTCGCGATCAGGCGCGGTAGCGCCGATTCCGAGGACGAGGTCGACACGATCAGCAGGAACTCGCGGCCGAGGTAGCGCAGCAGCGAGAACAGGTTGACCCGCGCGCCGAACCACAGCACCGAGCCGAGCACCACGAACACGAAGAGCAGGCAGGTGGCGTAGAAGCCGAGCATGATCACGGCGAGGCTCTTCAGCGCGTCCCAGCCGGTTTCCCCGACCACCGCGGCGATCGCGCCGAACGCGCCGACCGGCGCGGCCCACATGATCATCGCCAGGATGCGGAAGACCAGCCGCTGGATGTGCTCGATGCCGCGCAGCACCGGCTGCCCGGCGCGGCCCATCTTCTGCAGCGCGAACCCGGCGAGCAGGGCGACCAGCAGGGTCTGCAGCACCGAGCCCTCGGTGAACGCCGAGACCAGGCTCTCCGGGATGATGCCGAGCAGGAAGTCGACCGTGCCTTCGGAGCCCTCGGCCTGCTGCTGCGCCTTCGCGGCGGCCTCCGGCGACAGGCTCAGCCCCTCACCTGGGTGCAGGATGTTGCCGACCACCAGGCCGATGCCCAGTGCGAAGGTGGACATCGCGAGGAAGTAGACGATGGCCATCAGGCCGACCTTGCCGACGCTGGCCGCCTTGGCCACCGAGCCGATGCCGAGCACGATGGTGCAGAAGATGATCGGCGAGATCATCATCTTGATCAGGTTCACGAACCCGGTGCCGAGCGGCTTGAGCTCCTTGGCCAGATCCGGCGCGGCGAAGCCGACCACCACGCCGAGCACGACGGCGGCGATCACGGCCAGGTAGAGGTAGTGCATCCGATCCCGGCGCTTGCCGGGCGGAGCCGAGCCGGCGGTGGTCGTCGGTTCTGATGGCACCGTTGCCTCCAAGTTGCGTCAAGGTTTCCGGTGACTATGCGGACCCGCGTGAGCGGGGTCACGGTTGTGTTCATTTCGTTCACGAAGCGCGCCACATCGACGGCCCGCGCGGGCGGTGTGCTGGTATGTGGGCGTGTCGAACCGGTGGAGCCTCGCGCGCCAGCTCCTGCTCGTGCAGGTGGTGCTGGTCGCGGCCCTGGTCGGCGGCGGGGTGACGCTGGCCTATGTGGACGCCGAGCGGGCCACCGAGGACCGCGCCACCGAGGAGGTCACCACGGTGGCGGTCACCGTGGCGGACTCGCCGAGCGTGCGGACCGCGGTGCTGGGGCCGGACCCGAGCGCCGAGCTGCAGCCGTTCGCCGAGCGGGTCCGCGCGGACACCGGGGTCGACTTCATCACGATCATGGACACCGGCGGCATCCGCTACACCCACCCGAATCCGGCGCTGATCGGCCAGCCGTTCGTCGGCAACACCGCGGCCGCGCTGCGGGGTGAGGTGTTCACCGAGACCTACACCGGCACCCTCGGACCGTCCAAACGCGTCGTGGTGCCGGTGACCGCCGAGCCGGGCCGGGTGATCGCGCTGGTCAGCGTCGGCATCACGGTCAGCACGATCAGCGCGGAACTGCGCGAGCGGGTGCTCACCGTGCTCGCCGTGGCCGGGCTGGTGCTGGCGGTGGGGTTCGCGGGCAGCCTGCTGGTCAGCGCGCGGTTGAAGCGGCAGACACGCGGGGTGGCACCGTCCGAGCTGAGCGCGATGTTCGACTACCACGAAGCCGTGCTGCACGCCGTGCGCGAGGGCCTGGTGCTGATCGACGCCCGCGGGACCATCGCGCTGATCAACGACGGCGCGCGGGCGCTGCTCGGCCTGCCCGCCGACGTGCAGGGCACCCCGGTGGCCGAGACCGGGCTGCCGGGCGAACTGGTCGCGGCGCTGCTGTCCGGGGAACCGCGGTCCGACGAGATCCACGTGACCGACACCGGCGTGCTGCTGCTCAGCGCGCAGCCGGTGCGTTCGCGCGAGCGCTCGCTGGGCAGCGTGGTGACCATTCGCGACCACACCGAACTGCAGACGCTGACCGGCGAGCTGGACACCGTGCGCGGGTTCGCCGAATCGCTGCGGTCGCAGGCACACGAGTCGGCCAACCGGCTGCACACCGTGGTTTCGCTGGTGGAGATGGGACAGCCGGAGGAGGCCGTGCGGTTCGCCACCGCCGAGCTGGAGATCGCGCAGCAGCTCACCGACCAGGTGGTCGGCGCGGTGTCGGAGCCGGTGCTCGCGGCCCTGCTGCTGGGCAAGGCGGCCGAGGCGAGCGAACGCGGCGCCGAGCTCACGCTCACCCCGGACACCGCGATGGACTCCGGCACCGGCGAACTGGACACGCGCGACCTGGTGACGATCCTCGGCAACCTGGTGGACAACGCGATCGACGCGGCGATCGCCGGCGCGGGCCAGGGCAGGCCGACGGTCTCGGTGACCGTGCGGCAGGAGGACGGCGAGTTGCTGCTGCGGGTCGCGGACACCGGTCCCGGCATCGATCCGGACCGCGCCGAGGAGGTGTTCCGCCGCGGCTGGTCGAGCAAGCCCGCCGACGGCCCGGCCGGGCGCGGGCTGGGCCTCGCCCTGGTCGGCCAGGCGGTGCGCCGCCACGGCGGCACGATCGAGGTCAGCCGCGACGTCGGCGCGGTGTTCACCGTGCGCCTGCCCGAGCGGGGTGCCCGTTGATCCGGGTGCTGGTGGTCGAGGACGACCCGGTGGTGGCCGAGGCGCACCGGCGCTACGTGGAGCGCGTCGCGGGCTTCACCGTGGTCGCGGTGGTGCACTCCGGCGGGGACGCGCTGCGGACCTGCGAGCGGATGCCGGTCGACCTGGTGCTGCTGGACTTCTTCCTGCCGGACAGCCACGGCCTCGCGGTGTGCCGGGCGCTGCGGGCGGCCGGGGTGGCGGTGGACGTGATCGCGGTGACCTCCGCGCGGGACCTGGCGGTGGTGAAGGCGGCGGTGTCCGTCGGCGTGGTGCAGTACCTGCTCAAGCCGTTCACCTTCGCCTCGCTGCGGGAGAAGCTGGAGCGGTACGCGCGCTTCCGCGACCGCTTCGCCGAATCCGGTGAGGTCAGCGGACAGGCCGACGTGGACGGGGTGCTGGCCACGCTGCGCACCCCGGACCACCACGCGCTGCCCAAGGGCATGAGCGCGCAGACGCTGGAGGCGATCACCGAGGCGCTGGCCACCGCGGCCGAGGGGCTGTCGGCGGGCGCGGCGGCCACCGTGGTCGGGGTGTCGCGGGTGACCGCGCGGCGGTACCTGGAGTACCTGGCCGACAGCGGGCTGGCGCGGCGGGAACCGCACTACGGGCAGGTGGGCAGGCCGGAGGTCTGGTACCGCCCGGCGTGATGCCGGTCACATCGTTCAACAACCGCGGTGCCCGGCGGGGTTTCCCGTGCGCCCAGTTCAACCAGGCAGAAGGGAGCTGTGGTGCCGGACGGGTTCGACCAGTTCGCCGCCGATCGGCTCGATCGGCTGCTGCGGTACGCCACCGCGGTGACCTGTGACCGCCACCTCGCCCAGGACATCGTGCAGGACGTGCTGCTGCGCGCCCAGCGCCGCTGGTCCCGGATCGAGCAGATGGACGCGCCGTACCTCTACGTCAAGCGCATGGTCACCAACGAGTACCTGTCGTGGCGGCACCGCCGCGCGGCCAGGGACATCGCTTCGTCGCAGCGCACGCTCGACGCGCTGACCCCGCCGGTCGGCGACCCGGCGGTCCAGCACGCCGAACGCGACGCGATGCGCGCGCGGATCGCCGTGCTGCCGCGCCGCCAGCGCGCGGCGCTCGTGCTGCGGTTCTACGAGGACTGCACCGACCAGGAGATCGCCCAGGTGCTCGGCTGCACGGAAAGCACCGTGCGCAGCCACATTTCCCGCGCGCTCGGCACCTTGCGCGCGGACAGCCGGATTCCCGCGGAGGTGACGCGATGAACGAGGAACAGCTGATCCGCCAGGCGATCGCCGACGAGGCGGCGCGGGCGGTGCCCGCCGAGGAGGTGCTGGCCGGGATGCGCTCCCGGCGCGAGCGCCGCCCTCGCCGGCCGGTGCTGCCGGTGGTGGTGGCCGGCCTGGCGGCCGCCGCGGCGGTGGTGGTCACCGTGGTGGTGGTCCAGCCGTCCGCCGATCCGGTGGCGCCGGTGGCCGCGGCCCCCACCGGGACCGACGTCCTGCTGGTCGGCACGGACGAAAACGGGCACGCCGACGCGATCGTGCTGTCCAGGCTCGATGCGGACGGCGTGGTGCGCGGGGTGTCGCTGCCGCGCGACACCTGGACCGGCCAGTCGAAGCTGAACGCGACCTACGCCGAGCGCGGCATCGAGGGCCTCACCGCGGCGGTGGAGGCGCTGACCGGGGTGAAGCCCGCGCACCACGCCGTCGTCGACATGGCGGGCTTCGCCCGGCTGAGCGAAGCGGTCGGCGGGGTCGAGGTCTGCCTGCGGAACGCGACGAGCGATCCGCGCACCGGCGCGTCGTTCCCCGCCGGTGCGCAAACGCTTTCGGGCGAGCGCGCACTGAACTTCCTGCGCCAGCGGGTGGGCCTGCCGAACGGCGACCTCGATCGCACCACCCGGCAGCGCGCCTTCCTCGGCAGCCTGGTCGGCAAGCTGTCCGGCGCTCCCGCGGACGTCGCGAAACTGGTGCAGGGCAACGTGCGCACCGACCCGGCGTGGGACGTGGGGGAGTTCGCCTCGCGGGTCCGGGGCGCCGGTGACCTGGCCGTCATGCCCACGCTCGGCGAGCGGCAGGTCAACGGGATGTCCGTGCTGGAGGCCGATCCGGCCGCCGTGAAGTCCTTTGTGGACAACCTGTTCCGCGGGGTGCAGGGTGGCGGGCCGGAGAGCGGCCCGGGGACCGGGCCGGGTGGCGCCGCGCCCTGCGTGAACTGATCAGGCCCGGGGCGCGGCGCGCATGCCGGAGTACAGGCAGAGCGTGCCGTCGGGCAGGGTGGCGAACACGATCGGCATCCAGTCCCCGGCGAACGCGCCGAGCCCCGGGGCGGCGAACACGGTCTCCGAGACCGGCACCAGGTCCAGTTCCATCGGCGGCGCGAAGTGCGCCATGCCGCCGACGAAGGCGTACCGCAGGTGCGGCTTTCCGTCCACAGAGGACACGGTGAGCTCCACGCCTTCGCGGCGGTAGATCCCGTGGTACTGGGCGAAATCCACGGCAGGCGGCTGCTCGGCGGGCGCGAACGAGGCGGGCATCCGCGCGCCGGCCAGTTCGCCGAGCAGCTCACCGAGCAGGTCCGCGTACAGGTGCCGGGAGTGGCCGCCGTTGGCCAGCAGCACGGCGGCCACCCCGGCGTGCGGGAACACCCGCAGGTAGGAGTACTGGCCGGTGGCCGCGCCGTCGTGGCCGTAGCCGGTGACGCCGTCCCAGTCGTAGAGCGTCCAGCCCAGGCCCCAGCCGTCGGAGCTGACCGTCCACCGGTCCGGCACGTCGACCGCGTGCCGCTGCATCTGGGCCACGCTCGCGGCGCCGAGCACGCGGGTGCCGTCCGGTGCGGTGCCACCGTCGAGGTGCAGCTTCGCCAGCCGGACCACGTCGGCGGCGGTCGAGCACAGCGTGCCGCCGTACGGGCCGCCGGAGCGCGGGATCAGCGTCCACGCGGGCATGGGTTCCTCACCCTCGTGGCCCATTGCGGCGCGGAAGCACAGCACGTCCTCGGGCAGGGTCACCGAACTGGTCATGCCGAGCGGGGTGAGCAGGCGGTCGCGCAGCGCGTCGTCCCAGCTCTGGCCGGTGAGCACTTCGATGATGCGGCCGAGGATGTTGTACCCGGTGCTGCTGTAGGAGATCGCGACGCCGGGCGCGACGTCCTGGCCGACCTCGCCGCAGGCGTCGACGTAGCGTTCGAGGCAGTCGTCGTTTCTGCCGGTGTCCAGGGTGAAATCGCCGCTGATGCCGCTGGTGTGGGTCAGCAACTGGCGCGCGGTCACGGTTTTGGTCGCCTCGGCGTCGGCCACCGCGAACTCCGGCAGTACGTCGCGGACCGGGGCGTCGAGGTCCAGCTTCCCGGCTTCGGCCAGCTGCAGCACCAGCGTCGCAGTGTGCACTTTGGACACCGAGCCGAGCTGGAACACCGAATCGGTGGTCGCCTCGACGCCAGTGCCGTTGTGCAGCACACCGCTGGCCAGTTCGTGGATCTCGCCGTCGACGAGCACGGCGAGCGTGGCGCCGGGTACCTGGTGCGCCGCGCGCAGCTCGTCGAACCGGGTCTGCCAGCGGGTGAGGTCGAAGGTCATCGCATGCTCCTGCGTACGTTGTTCCGGTAATGCGAACACTGTACGCATCGAGTTCGCCGTACGTCAATGCGCACACCGTGCGCTACAGTGCGGGCCATGACGGGTGACGAAGTGGTGGCCTCGGTGTGGACGCGGCCCCGGCGCGGGCGCGAGCAACCGGCGCTGAGCCGGGAGCAGATCGTGGCCGAGGCGGTGCGGTTGCTCGACGCCGACGGGCTGGAGGCGCTGAGCATGCGCACGCTCGGCAAGGCGCTGAACGCCGGGGCGACCTCGCTCTACCGGCACGTGGCGAACAAGGACGAGCTGATCGAGCTGGTCGTGGACGAGGTCTACGGCGAGATCGAGGTGCCCGAGATCGGCGCGGGCGGGTGGCGCGAAGCGGCCGTGGGCTGCGCGCGGAGCGTGCGCGCGATGATCGTGCGGCACCCGTGGATCGCTTCGGCGCTGGGCAACGTCGGGCTCTCGCACCTCGGCCCGAACGTGATGTCGTTGAACGACGGCATGATCGGCCTGTTCGAGGACGCCGGGTTCTCGTTGCCGGAGGCGGATCGCGCGCTGGGCGCGATGTTCTCGTTCGTGATCGGCATGGGCATCACCGAGGCGGCGTGGCTGAGCATGCTCGCGCGCAGCGGGAAGACCGAGCGGGAGTGGGGCGACATCCTCCGGCCGACGGTGGAAGCCGCGACCGCGCCCTACCCCCGCCTGCACCGGCTGTTCGTCGAATCCACCGCGGACGCCGACCTGACCGAAGAACGCGAGGACAGCTTCGACTACGGCCTTTCCCGCGTACTCGACGGCATCGAAGCCCGCCTGAGTTAACCGAAGCTGATGTCACGAAGGTGGCTTTCGAGACGCGCGACGTCTCGAAAGCCACCTTCGTGACATGGGCTCGCTCAGCGCGGGCGGCCGGGAACCCCGGGCCGGGTCTGCCACGGGTGCGGCCCGTCCAGTGGGCGGTATTCGACGCCCAATGCGTCCAGCCGGGGCAGGTGGGCCTCGGTGAGCCGGGCCGAGAACTCGTCGAAGTCACGCGGGCCGCTGGACCACACGACCTCGGCGAAAGCGCACAGCCGCGGGAAAACCGCGTAGTCGACCCGCCGCGCGGTGTCCAGGTGCTCGCTCCACACCTGCGCCTGCGCCCCCAGCACCCGGGGCCGCGCCTCCTCCGGCATCTCCGCCGGATACGGCTCGTAGGCGTAGAAATCCGCCAGCGTGCGCAGGAAACCGACCGGGATCGGCTCGTCCGGGTGGTCGGCCTGCCGGTGGTCCAGGTACACGTGCTGCTCCGGGCACATCACCACGTCGTGCCCGGCCGAGGCGGCGACCACCCCGGCCTCCTCACCCCGCCACGAGCCGATGATCGCCGAGGTGGCCGGCTTGCCGTCGAGGATCTCGTCCCAGCCCAGCGCCCGCCGCCCCCGGCTTTCCAGGTGCTCGATCATCCGGTCGACGAACCACGCGTGGCGCTCGGTCACCCCCGGCACCTCGTCACCGCCGATGGCGATCACCTCGCTGGGGAAGATCTCCAGCACCGCGTCCAGCACCTCGCGGTAGAAGTCCACTGTGGACTCCGTGGGGTCGAGCAGGCGCGGGTTGATCCCCCACGAGGTCCACACCTCGACCGGCTCGCCGCCACCCAGTTCCGGGTAGGCCGCGATGGCCGCCTGCGAATGCCCCGGCACGTCGATCTCCGGCACCACGGTGATCTGCCGCTCGGCCGCGTAGGCGACGATCTCCCGCAGGTCGTCGGCGGTGTAGAAACCGCCGTGCGGCCGCCCGTCCCGCTCCGGCCCGTCGTGCCTGCCGACCATCGACCCGTGCCGCCAGCCACCGACCGAGGTCAGCTTCGGGAACCGCGGGATCTCCAGCCGCCAGCCCTGGTCGTCGGTCAGGTGGAAGTGGAGCACGTTCAGCTTGTGCGCGGCGAGCAGGTCGAGGAACCGCAGCACCTCGGCCTTGGTGCGGAAGTTGCGCGCCACGTCGAGCAGGCAGCCGCGCCAGGCGAACCGCGGGTGGTCGACGACCACGCCGCAGGGCACCGGGTCCGGGGTGAACCCGGCGGCGCGGAACGCGGACGGACCGCGCAACTGCTTGAGCGTCTGCATCCCGTAGAACCGCCCGGCCGCGTCGGACGCGCTCAGCGTGATCGCGTCCGTGGTGATCTCCAGCCGGTAGCCCTCGGCCGGGATGCCCGCGTCCTCGCGGTGCGTCACGGTATCCACAGTGGACACGCCGGTGCCGGGGGAGACCGAGACCGGCCGGGGGAGCAACCCGTCGAAGCCGGTCACCCCTTCACCGCCCCCGCCATGCCCGAGACCAGTTTCCGTTGCACCAGCAGGAAGAACACCAGCACCGGAATGGTCATCAGCGTCGAACCGGCCATGATCGCGCCCCAATCGTTCTCCTCGGGTTTGAAGAACACCAGGATCCCCAGCGGCAGCGTCTGGTTGCTGGTGTCGGAGATGATGAACGTCTTGGCGAACAGGAAGTCGTTCCAGGCGTGGATGAACGAGAGCACGCTGGTCGCCACCAGCCCGGGCGCCACCAGCGGGAACAGGATCTGCCAGGTGAACCGGAACCGGCTGGCACCGTCCACGGTGGCCGCCTCCTCCAGTTCGGCGGGCACCGCGGCGACGAAGCCCCGCAGCATCCAGATCGCGAACGGCAGGGTGAAGGCCAGGTGCACCAGCACCAGCGAGCCCAGTTCGTTCAGCCCGAACGCGGGCGCCACGTCCCCGACCGAGCGCATCAGGAAGAACAGCGGGATGGTCAGCGCCTCGATCGGCACCATCTGCGCCACCAGCAACATCACCAGCAGCACCGTGCGGCCCTTGAAGCGGAACCGGGTCAGCGCCACCGCGGCCAGGAACGACAGCAGCATCGACAGCGCGACCACCACCACCGCGACGATCACGCTGTTCACGAAGTACCGGCCGAGCCCGGCCGACCCCAGCACCCGCTCGAAGCTGTCGAAGCTGGGGGAGAAGGTCCACGGGCGCGGGTTCGCCGACTGGATCTCCCCGGCCGGTTTGAGCGCCGAGAGCACCATCCAGTACAGCGGGAAGGCCACGATCCCGGCCACCACCACGGTGATGATCTCGGCGATCAGCCTGCCCGGCCGCCGCGGCCGCCGCTTCCGCGGTGCCCGCGCCGGGGTCCGCACCACCGGCGGCGCGGTCGCCGTCGCCGTCATAACAGCCCCGCTTCCCGTTTCTGCGACCGGACGTAGAGCGTGGTGATCGACAGCAGCAGCAAGGTCATCACCACCCCGATCGCGGCGCCGAGGCCGTAGTCGGCCCCGGCGAAGGCTTCCTGGTAGGCGTAGACGTTGAGCACCAGGTTCCGCCCGGCCAGCCCGCCCCCGTTGGTCATCACGTAGATCTGGGTGAACACCTTGAAGTCCCAGATGATCGACTGGATGGTGGCGATCATCAGCACCGGCCGCAGGATCGGCAGCATCACCGAGGTGGCGATCCGCGTCCACGACGCACCGTCCAAAGTGGCCGCTTCGAGCACCTCCTCCGGGATCGCCTTGATCCCGGCGTACATGGTGATCAGCACGAACGGGAAGGAGCACCAGATCACCTCGGCGGCGACCAGCCCGAACGCGCTGTAGGTGTCGAAGGTCCACGAGTGCTTCGCCATCGACTCGAAGCCCAGCCCGGACAGCACCTCGTTGACCAGGCCGAAGTCGGTGTCGAAGAGGAACAGCCAGATGTAGGACCCGGCCAGCGCCGGCGTCGCCCAGGCGCCGAGCGCGGCGATGAACAACAGCATGCGCGGCAGCGCGCGCACCCGGCTGGCCAGCACCGCGAGCGTGGTGCCGACCAGCAGGCTGCCGATCACGCACACCCCGGCGAAGCCGATCGTCTTGACCAGCACGGTCCAGAACTGCGCCTCGCCGAGCAGCTTGGTGTAGTTGCCGAAGCCGATGAACTCCAGCGGTGCCCGCCCGGCCGCCTGCGCCTGGCCGTAGTCGTAGAACGAGATCAGCACCAGCTGGTAGATCGGGTACGCCAGCACCGCGAGCAGCAGGATCGCCGCGGGCAGCAGGTAGATCGCCGCCGCGCGGGGCCGGGACCGGGAGGATCTGCGTCGCCATCGGGCCCCTACGAACCGAACGCGTTGTTCATGCGCTCGCTCGCCCCGGCCAGCGCGCCGTCGATGTTCTGCTCCCCGGTGACGATCTGCTGCACCGCGGTGGGCAGGATCTTCTGGGCGTCGATCTTGGACCAGGCCGGGGTGGCCGGCACGAACTTGGTGCCCGCGGTCAGCGTGTCCGCGAACGGCTTGAGGAACGGGTCCGTGGTGGCCAGCTGCTGCTGCACGCTGCCGAGCGTGGGCAGGTTCCCCATCGCGGTGTACATCTTGGCCTGGTACTTGGCGTTGCCCAGGAGCTGGGTGAACTGCACGGCCAGCGTCTTGCGCTTGGTCGCGCCGAACACGCCGAGCAGGTTGCCGCCGGCGAAGGCGGGCGCGATCGAGCCCGGGTCCTTGCCCGGCAGCGGCACCACCGCGTACTTGTCCTTCATGCCCTCTTCGACGGCCTTGCGGTTGAAGTCACCGCCGACGGTCATGCCCGCCTTGCCCCCGGAGAAGGCCTGCACGCTCTGCGTCCCGGTGAGGTTGGCGCACTGTTCCGGCGGGCAGATGTCCGGCTTGATCAGGTCCGCGTAGGCCTGCACGCCCGCCTTGGCCTCACCCGAGGTGAGCGAGGCGGACCAGCGCTCGCCGTCCTGGCGGGCGATCTCGCCGCCGTTGGCCCACAGGAACGGCAGCATCGCGTAGGTGTACTGGCCGCCGACCGAGATGCCGTAGAGGTCCGGCTTGGCCTGGCGGATCTTGCGCGCGGTCTCGGTCAGCTCGGCGATCGACTTCGGCGGCTGCAGGCCGAGTTCGGTGAACACGTCGGTCCGGTAGTACAGCGCGCGGATGCCGGTGAACCACGGCAGGCCGTAGACCTTGCCGTCCACCTTCGCCGTGTCGAGCACGGTCGGCAGCAGGTCGGCGCCCTCGGCCCAGCCCTGGATGTCCGCGGTGAGGTCGGCGAAGGCGCCGGTCTCGGCGTAGCTGGCGGCGTCGGTGTTGCCGAACTCGGCCACGTCCGGCGCGTTGTTCGGGTCGTTAAAGGCGCCGGAGAACTTGTCCGCCCGGCCTTCCACGGCGACCCACTGCACCTCGACCTTGACGCCGGGGTGGGCGGCCTCGAACTCGGCGATCGCCTCGTTCACCACGGCTTCCTTGGGCTGGCGCTTGGCTTCGTCGAACAACCACACGCGCAGGGGGCCGGTCTGCTCGTCGCCGCCTTCGGCCGGACCGCTGGACTGGGTGGGCGCGCACGCGGAGGCGGTGAGCCCCGCGGCCAGCGCCACCGCCGCGACCACGCGGCTGAGTCTTCTGTTCATCAAGCACTCCGTTGCACTATTCGCAATGGGCGTTTCGCTATTAGCAACGAATCGTAGAACTGTGCCCCCGCCCACACAAGGGTCTAGACCACCCGGGGATTGCTATGAGTGGGGCATTACTAGCGTTCAATGCAAGTAATGCCCCACTCATAGCGTTCAGTTACCGGAAGAGCACGAAGGCGATGTGGTTGACCGCGAGCGAGCCCGCCGGTTTACCGAGCAGGCCGGTCGCCGGGTCGCGCGGCAGCCAGGTCACCGTGTTCGAGCGCTGGTTCGCCACGTAGACCCACCGCTCCGACGGGTCGAGGGTGAAGTGCCGCGGCCAGGCACCACCGGTGGTGGCGTTCTCGCCGAGCCGCTTGATCTCCGCGCCACCCGCGCCGACGCCGAAGGTGGCGATGGTGTCCTCACCGCGGTTCGAGGCGTAGACGAACCGGCCGTCCCGCGAGATGGCGATCTCCGCCGGGTACTGGGGGACCGGCGCGGTCGAGGGCACCGTCGGCACCACGGCCCCGGCGGTGAGCTTGCCCGCGTTCGCGTCCCACGCGGCGACGGTGATCTCCGCGCGCAGTTCACCGAGCACGTAGGCGTACTTGCCGTTGGGGTGGAACACCAGGTGCCGCGGCCCGGCCCCGGACGGCAGCTTGAGCTGCTGGTTCAGCTTGAGCTTGCCGGTGCCGAGGTCCAGTTTGTACACGTAGACCGAGTCGGTGCCCAGGTCGACCGCGACCACCCACTTGCCGCTGGGATCGGTCACCACCTGGTGCGCGTGTGCTTCGCGTTCCCCGCCGCTGTGCTTGACCACGTCGGTCGGCGGACCCGCCTTGCCACCGCTCTGGATGGGCAGCACGGACACCGTGCCGTCGGTGTAGTTGGCGGTCAGCACGAACTTCCCGCTGGGATGCACCGACAGGTGCGTGGTGCCCGCGCCGCCGACCGACTGGCTGCCCAGCACCTTCGGCGGGTTCGCCGCGCTCAGCGTGGTCACCTGCCCGTCCGGCACCAGCTCGTTGGTCGAGTACAGCTTGTCCTTCGACACCGCCAGCCACGAGGCGTCGGGCACCCCGGGCACGGTCGCGCCCAGCTTCAGCGCGGGACCGCTGCCCCGCGTGGCCACCTGCAGGCCGACGCCCGGCGGCTGGCCCCAGGTGGTGTAACTGCCGAGGTAGACCACGCACCCCGCCCTTTCCGTGCTCGCGGCCGCGCGGCCGGTGAGCATGCCGGTCACGCCGACGGCGCCTGCCGCGCCGACGGCCCCCAGGAACTTCCGGCGATCGAACCCCACCATCCATCCACTCCTTTTGTTGTGTGAATCGTTGTGGCGGCTTTTGGGTACTGCGTCAGACGAACGCCATGATCAGTGCGGCAACGGCGAAACCGGCGACCGAGAGCACGGTTTCCAGCACTGTCCACGTTTTCAGGGTGTCGGCCACCGAGATGCCGAAGTAGCGCGAGACGATCCAGAACCCGCCGTCGTTGACGTGCGAGGCGATGATCGAACCGGCCGCGATGGCCACCACCAGCAGGGCCAGCTGCACCTGCGAGTAACCGAGTTCGGTGACCGTCGGCGCGATGATGCCGCTGGTGGTCACGATCGCCACGGTGGCCGAGCCCTGGGCGATCCGCATCCCGCAGCTGATCACGTACGCGGCCAGGATCACCGGCAGCCCGGCGCTGTCCAGCGAACCGGCGACGGCCTTGCCGATGCCGGTGGCCGAGAGCACCGCGCCGAAGAACGCACCGGCGCCGACCACCAGCAGGATCATCGCCACCGGCCGCAGCGCGGTGGCCGAGAGCTCGCTCAGCTGCTTGCCGGTCATCCCGCGCCGGGTGCCGAGCAGCCAGGAGGCCAGCAGCACCGCGATGGTCAGCGCCACCGCGGGTGTGCCGATGAACGCGGCGATGCCGGACAGCGTGGTCGAGTCCTTGGGCAGCCAGATGCTGCCGAACGTGCCGACCAGGATCAGCACCAGCGGGACCGCGATGATGAACGCGACCAGGCCGAGCGACGGCGGGTTCTCGTGCTCGTCGTCGCCGTTCTCCACCAGCATTTCCTCGGGTACCGGCAGCACGATCTTCTTGCCGATCCACGAGGAGTACAGGACACCGCCGATGAACCAGGCGGGCAGCCCGCAGATCGCGCCCATCAGGATGACCCAGCCGAGGTCCACGCCGAGCAGCCCGGCCGCGGCCACCGGACCGGGGTGCGGCGGCAGGAAGGCGTGCGTCACCGAGAGCCCGGCGAGCAGCGGCATGCAGTACAGGATGATCGACTTGCCGCCCTGCTTGGCGGCCACGTAGACCAGCGGCGCCAGCACGAAGATGCCGATGTCGAAGAACACCGGGATGCCGAAGATCAGCCCGGCCACGCCCATCGCCAGCGGGGCGCGCTTCTCGCCGAAGGCCCGCAGCAGGGTCGCGGTCAGCACCCGCGCGCCACCGGACTTCTCCAGGATGGCGCCGAGCAGCGTGCCCAGCCCGATGATCGCCGCGATGTGCCCGAGGATGCCGCCGAAACCCTTTTCCAGCAGCGAATCCGAGGCCTTCTGCGCGGACCCGACCAGGGTGCCCACCGGCACGCCCGCGGCCAGCGCGGTGAGCAGGCCCACCACGATCAACGCGATGAACGGCTCGAGCTTGAGCTTGATGATCGACAGCAGCAGTACCGCGATGGAGAGCGCGGCGAGGGTGAGCAGGCCGGCCGTGGAGTGCTGCAGCCAGTCGATGAATCCGGTCATGTGGTCGTGCTTTCTCGCTTGCGGAGTGAATGCCCGGCGAGCGCGCCGGTGGCGCGGCCGTCGTCGATGGCGGCGACCCCGTTGACGAAGACGTACGGGATGCCGTCCGCCCGCTGCCGGGGTTCGTCGAAGGTGGCGGTGTCGGCGACCGCGTCGGGGTCGAACAGCACCAGGTCCGCCGCGTGCCCTTCGCGCACCAGACCGCGATCGGCCAGGCGCAGGCGCTTCGCCGCGCGCCCGGTGAGGTGCGCGACGCAGTCGGCGAGGTCCAGCACGCCCAGTTCGCGGACGTACCTGGCGAGGTAGCGGGGGAAGGTCCCCCAGGCCCGCGGGTGCGGGCGCGCGCCGACGAGCAGCCCGTCGCTGCCGCCGGTGTGCGTGACGTGCCGCATGATCGCCTGCACGTTCTCCTCGTGCCCGACGTGCATCAGGCAGGAGGTGCCGAGGCGTTCGGAGATCAGCACGTCGAAGTACAGCTCGGCGGTCGGGCGCCCGGCGCGGCGCGCGGACTCGGCCACGCTGTGCCCGACCAGGTGCGCGTTGTCGGGGTTGCGCACGCCGTTGATCTCGATGGCCTCCCAGTCGATCGGCACGCCGTGGGCGCCGTCCGAACCGGTCTCCTCGATCTCGACGCGGATCCGCTCGCGGGTGCCCGGGTCGGCCAGCCGGTTCAGCGTCGCCTCCAGGCCGCCTTCGGCCGACCAGCTCGGCAGCAGCGCGGACAGGTAGGTGGCGCCCGGCAGGTAGGGGTAGGTGTCGAGCGAGATGTCGCAGCCGTCGGCGAGCGCGTCGTCCAGCAGCGCCAGCAACTCCGGCGCGCGGCCCTTGTTCACCGAGAAGTTCATCGTGGCGTGCGCGAGGTGCAGCGGGCAGCCCGAGCGCCGCGACACGTCGACCATCTCGGCGAACGCCTCCAGCGCACCGGCGCCGTAGCTGCGGTGGTGCGGGCTGTAGTACCCGCCGTGCCGCCCGACCACGGCGCACAGGTCCACCAGTTCCTCGGTGCTCGCGTACATGCCCGGGGTGTAGGTCAGCCCCGAGGACATGCCGACCGCGCCCTCGTCCAGCCCGGTGACCAGCAGTTCGCGCATCCGGTTCAGCTCGTCCTCGGTGGCCGGGCGGTCGTCGAAGCCGACCGCCAGCATGCGCACCGAGCCCTGCGGGATCAGGTACGCCGCGTTCACCGCGATGCCCCGGTCCAGCCGGTCGAGGTACTCGCCGACCGAGCGCCAGTTCCAGTCGAAGCCGGGCGGGTCGTCGTTCCACCCGGCGAGCTGGGCGCGCAGGGCGGCCAGCGTCGCGTCGTCGACCGGGGCGTAGGACAGCCCGTCCTGCCCGAGCACCTCGGTGGTCACGCCCTGGGACACCTTGGCGAGGTGGTCCGGTTCGGCCAGCACCTGGATGTCGGAATGGGAGTGCATGTCGATGAACCCTGGCGAGAGCACCAGTCCGGTGGCGTCGATCCTCCGGCCGCCGCTGAGCGAACCGGGCGCGCCGATCGCCGCGACGCGGCCGCCGTCGATCCCCACGTCACCGGTTTCGAGTGGTGCGCCGGTGCCGTCGGCGATCCGCGCGCCGCTGATCACGAGGTCCATGTGCGGCCCCTTAGAAGTAGGTGCGGACGAAGTCGACGACCGTGCGGCCGTCGGCGTCCACGACGGGGAGGAGCGGCCATTTGTCGAACACCGTGCACGGGTGCGAGAGCCCGAACCCGATCCAGTCGCCGACCGCGACCGGGGAACCGGGCGGCAGCGCGAGAAAGGTGTGCTGGTCGTTCATCGCGGTGACGGTGTGCCCGGTCAGCGCGTCCACCCGGTCGTCGGGGCCGCGGCGGAGCTGGGGCTCGGGCAGTCCTTCGTCGAAGGAGGCGTCGCGCTTGCCCATGGTGAGCAGCGCCAGTTCGCTCGACGGCTTCGAGGTCACCTGGGCCCAGGCGCGCAACGCGGACCGGAACGGCTCGGCGCCGGTGGTGCGCGGGTGCTCGCCCAGCGGGGAGATGCCGCGGTAGAAGCCGTCGTCGTGGGTCAGGTAGGCGCCGCTGCGCAACACCGGGCGAACCTTGATCCCGGCCGGCCAGCCGGTGGTGATGCCCTCGGCGACCTGGTCGAAGTAGGCGCTGCCGCCCGCGGTCACGATGATCTCGTCGACGTCGGCGAACAGCCCGCGTCCGTGCAGGTCCACCGCCAGCTCGCGCAGGTCGTCCACATAGGACTTCACCCGGGCCTGGCTGGCTTCGCTGGCGTCGTGCGCCAGCGCGCCCTCGTACCCGGCGACCCCGGCCAGGCGCAGCGCCGGGCTGGCGTGCACGGCCTCGGCCACGGCGATCGCGGTGGCGCGGTCGCGCGCGCCGGTGCGGCCGCCGTCGGCGCCCAGCTCCACCAGCACGTCCACCGGCCGCGTCCCGTTGAGTGCGGCGCTCATCTGCGCCACCCCGGCGGTCGAATCGGCCCAGCAGGTGAACTCGAACGCCGGGTCGGCGTCCAGTTCGGCGGCCAGCCAGGCCAGCGCGGCCGGGTCCACCAGCTGGTTGGCCAGCAGCACCCGCGAGACGCCGAACGCGCGGTAGACCCGCAGCTGGCCGGCGTTCGCCGCGGTGATGCCCCACGCGCCGTGCTCGATCTGGCGGGCGAACAACGCGGGTGCCATCGTGGTTTTCCCGTGCGGTGCCAGTTCCACGCCGTGCCCGGCGCACCAGGTGGCCATCTCGCGCAGGTTGTGCGCGAGCGCGTCCTCCGCCAGCACCACGACCGGGCCGAGGAAGCCGTCGGTGAACAGGTCCGGTTTGGCCGCCGCGGCGTCACCGATCCGGCGGCCGGACAACGCGGCCGGGATCGACTTGAATCGCCAGTCGACGGTCTCGTTCCGGGCGCTCCCGAGTGCGGCCTCGTTGATCTCGCAGCTCACCAGTCAGCCTCCAAGCGTTGCATATGTTGCAACGGGCGTTGCGCATATTGCGTGGCATAGGTGTAGCATCCGGGTCGCCACTGGTCAACGGCGAGAAAACGCGGGGAGTCGGGTTTGTCCAACCTGCCGGAAGTGCTCTGCATCGGCGAGTCGATGGCGCTTTTTGTCCCTGGTGAAGCCGGGCCACCGCACCACGTGCGGACCTGGCAGCGCACGATCGGCGGCGCGGAGTCCAATGTGGCCTGCCACCTCGCCGCACTCGGCCTGCGCAGCCGCTGGGCCAGCGCGGTCGGCGACGACCCGTTCGGGCGCGCGCTGCTGGAGGAGATCGCGGCCGCGGGCGTGGACGTCGGTGGCGCGGTCGTCGACCCGGCGCGGCCGACCGGGCTGTACGTCAAGGAGAGCAGTTCCGGCGGCAGCCCGGTGCGCTACTACCGGACCGGTTCGGCGGCCTCGGCGATGGGCCCGGACCTGCTGGCGGGCCTCGACCTCGGCGCGGTCGGGGTGATCCACCTGAGCGGGATCACCCCGGCGCTGTCGGCCACCTGCGCCGCGCTCGTGCGCGAGGTGCTGGCCCTGCCGCGGGCGGGCACGCGCGTCTCGTTCGACCTGAACTACCGCCCGAAGCTCTGGTCCGGCCGCGACCCCGGCGCCGAACTGGCCGCGCTCGCGCGCCAGGCCGACATCGTGCTCGCGGGCGACGACGAGGCCGAAATCGTCTGGGGGAGCGGGGATCCCGGGGTGCTGCGCAAGCGCCTGCCGGAACCGGAGACCCTGGTGATCAAGCACGGCGCGCGTGGCGCCACCCTGCTCGAAGGCGATCGCGAACCGGTGTTCGCGCCCGCGCTGGCGGTGGACGTGGTCGAGCCGGTCGGCGCCGGTGACGCCTTCGCCGCCGGGTTCCTCGCCGCCACCCTGCGCGGGGAGGACCCGCTGACCCGGCTGCGCTCCGGCCACCTCCAGGCGGCCTCTACGCTGCGCACGCACGACGACGTGGGGCCGCCGCTGCCCCGCGACGTGGTCGCCGGCCTGCTCACCGCCGACGAGCGGACCTGGGCGGCGACCCGGCTGACCGACGAGGGAGTGGTGCGCGCATGAGCCAGAGCCTGGACCGGGCGCTCACCCTGCTGGCCGGGATGGCCAAGGAGCACAAGACCCTCGACCAGCTCGCCGAGGAGGTCGGCGTGCACAAGTCGACCGTGCTGCGGTTGCTGCGCACGCTGGAGCAGCACCACTTCGTCCGCCGCGACGGCACGCGGTACTACCGGCTCGGCACCGCGTTGTTCGACCTGGCCAACCAGGCGCTGGAGGGCTACGACGTCCGCCGCGCCGCGCAGCCCGCGCTGTCCGCGCTCAACGCGCGCACCGGGCACACCGTGCACCTGGCCAGCTACGACGACGGCGAGGTGGTCTACATCGACAAGTACGAGGGCCGTCATTCGGTGCGGATGTACTCGCGCGTGGGCAAACGCGCGCCGCTGCACTGCACCGCGGTGGGCAAGGTGCTGGTCGCCTCGTTCCCCAGGGACCGGCGGCATGAGGTGGCTCACCGCATCGACTACGTGCGGATGACCGCGAATACGATTTCCTCGGCGGCCGGTTACCTGGCCGAACTGGAGCAGGTCGAACGCCGCGGGTACGCGGTCGACAACGCCGAGCACGAGGACTTCATCCACTGCATCGCCGCGCCGGTGCGCGGTGCGGGCGGCGAGGTGCTGGCCGCGGCCAGCCTGTCGGTGCCCAAGGTGCTGCTGGACTACGAAGGACTGCTCGCGCTGGTACCGGACCTGGTCTCGGCCGCCGAGGATGCGTCCATCCACAGTGGATGGACGGGAGCGAGGAACACGGAAGGATGAGGCACATGGGCAAGGTCGCGATCAGCACGGAGAACGCCCCCACGCCGGTGGCGAACTTCGCGCAGGCCGTTCGGAAGGGGAACATCCTGCAGCTGGCCGGCCAGGTCGCCTTCGAACCCGGGACGAACAAGATCGTCGGGGATTCGGTCGGCGAGCAGACCCGGCAGACGTTCAAGAACCTCACCGCCGTGCTGGAGGCGGCCGGGGCGAGCTGGGACGACGTGGTGATGACGCGGGCGTACCTGACCGACACCGCGCACTTCGCGGAGTTCAACGAGACCTACAACGAACTCATCGGCGAACCCGCCTTCCCGGCCCGCACCACGGTCTACGTGGGCCTGCCGGCCGGCCTGCTGGTCGAAATCGACCTGCTCGCCGTCATCGGCGACTGAGCCAACGTTGTGAATGTGGCTTTCACTGCACGTCCCGCAGTGAAAGCCACATTCACTGCATGTCACGCTGTGAAGGCCACATTCACGGCAGTTCGCTGTACGCGCTCAAAGCGGGCTGCCCGCCCAGGTGCGCGTACAGCACCTTCGAGTCCTTGGGGATTTCGCCGCGGGCGACCAGATCGATCAGGCCCGCCATCGACTTGCCCTCGTACACCGGGTCGGTGATCATCCCCTCCAGCCGCCCCGCCGTGCGCATGGCGTCCACAGTGGACTCGTCCGGCACGCCGTAGATCCCGGCGTGGTACCGCTCGTCGAGGATCACCTCGGCCGGTTCGCGCGGGGTGCCGATCAGCGAGGCGGTCGCCTTCGCGATCCGGTCCACCTGCGCCCGGGTTTCGGCGGGCTTCGCCGAAGCGTCGATGCCGATGATCCGGCGCGGCCGCTCGCCCAGCGCGGCGCCGGCGATCATGCCCGCCTGCGTGCTGCCGGTCACCGAGCAGACCACGATCGTGTCGAAGTGCACGCCCAGTTCCCGTTCCTGCGCCTCGACTTCGACCATCCAGTTCGCGAACCCGAGCCCGCCGAGCCGGTGGTCCGACGCCCCGGCCGGGATGGCGTACGGCTTGCCGCCGCCCGCCTCGATCTCGGCGATCGCCCGTTCCCAGCTCTCCTTGAACCCGATGCCGAACCCGGCGTCGACCAGCCGGACGTCCGCGCCCATCAGCCGCGAGAGCTGGATGTTGCCCACCCGGTCGTACCCCGGGTCCTTCCAGTCGACCCAGCTTTCCTGCACCAGCACGGCTTTCAGCCCGGTGCGCGCGGCGGCCGCGGCCACCTGCCTGGTGTGGTTGGACTGCACCCCGCCGATCGAGAGCAGCGTGTCGGCCCCCGTCGCGAGCGCGTCGGCGACCAGGTACTCCAGCTTGCGCGTCTTGTTGCCGCCGTAGGCGAGGCCGGAGTTGACGTCCTCGCGCTTGGCCCAGATCTCGGCGCCGCCGAGGTGCGCGGTGAGCCGGTCGAGCCGGTGCACCGGCGACGGGCCGAACAGCAGCGGGTGGCGGGGGAACGAGTCGAGGGACATCAGCTTTCCTCTCCGGCGGCCATCAGGTCGCCGAGTTCGGCCCAGATGCGGCCGGTGATCCGGGTGGCTTCGGCGGTGTCACCGGCCGCGCAGGCTTCGATGAGCTGTTCGTGCCGCCGGACCGACCGGTGCGCGGGCAGGCTCGCGAACCGCGCGCGTTCGAGGCGGCGCAGCAGGGGGGTGTAGCGGTCGAGCGTCTCGGCCACCGCGCGGTTCCCGCAGGCTTCGACCGGGACCTCGTGGAACTCGTCGTCCGCCTCGATCGCCGCGTCGACCTCACGGGCTTCGATGGCGGCGGCGAACTTCGCGTTGGCCGCGCGCATCCGGTCCAGGTGCGCGGGGCCGAGCCGGGCGGTCCGCACGGCGAACTCGTGCAGCGCCCTGGTGAGTTCGAGCGCGTCGCGCACGTCGTCGCTTTCCAGCGGCGCGACCCTGGTGAAGCTCTGCGGCTTCGACTCGACGAGCCCTTCGGCGGTCAGCCTGGTCAGCGCCTGCCGCACCGGTGCGCGGGAGAGACCCAGCTCGGCGGCCAGGTCGTGCTCGCGCAACTGCTGCCCGGGCGCCAGCTCCCCGACGATGATCGCGCGCCGCAGGAGCTCATACGCCTCATCGCGCAGCAATACCCGGCGAACCGGCTTCAGGTTGCTCACATCTAACATGTTAGCTGCCGCGAACAGGGACCACCAGGGTCCCTCGAGGGCTGTGACTCAGTGCACGGGGCCGGTGTACTTCTCGCCGGGGCCCTGACCGGGCGCGTCCGGCACGGCCGAGGACTCGCGGAAGGCCTTCTGCAGTGACTGCAGCCCGTCGCGCAGCGGGCCTGCGTGCGCGCCGAGGTACTCCGCCGACGACGTGACCAGCCCGGCCAGCGCGGTGATCAGCCGCCGCGCCTCGTCGAGGTCGCGGCGCGGGCTGGTGTCCGGGTCCTCGTCGGCGAGGCCGAGGCGTTCGGCGCCGGCCGACATCAGCATCACCGCGGCCCGGCTGATCACCTCTACACTGGGGATGGTCTCGAGCTCGCGGATGCCGTCGGCGTCCGTTCCGGGGGAATTCTGAGGCTGGTGTCCAGCGTTGTCCGACACGTCTGGTACCCTTCCACGAGCGACCAGCCCCTGAGTGATCGGGGGCGGCAAGTGGAGCCCCGCTCCCACCCGCGTCGCCGCTCGAGGCGGCCGGGTCCGGTCTCGCGAAACGGTGTGACCCTGTTCGGTCATAGCCGTCGCGAAGGCAGCCGACCACGTGTCGGCGGCCGATCGGACGAGGGCCCCGCGGCCGCATGCAGATGCGGAAGCCGGGGCCTTTGGTATGTGGGCACCAGGTCGAACGAGCAGAGCAGAACATTACTCGGACCAAGGAGGCCCCATCAGCTCCGAGACGCGCATCAACGAGCGCATCCGCGTTCCCGAGGTCCGGCTGGTCGGACCCAACGGGGAGCAGGTCGGCATCGTCCGCATAGAGGACGCACTCCGGCTCGCCCAGGAAGCGGACCTGGACCTCGTCGAGGTCGCCCCGCAGGCACGACCGCCGGTCGCCAAGCTCATGGACTTCGGCAAGTTCAAGTACGAGAGCGCCCAGAAGGCCCGCGAGTCGCGCCGCAACCAGCAGCTGACCGTCATCAAAGAGCAGAAGCTGCGCCCGAAGATCGACCAGCACGACTACGAGACGAAGAAGGGCCACGTGTCCCGCTTCCTCGCGGCTGGTAACAAGGTCAAGGTCACGATCATGTTCCGTGGCCGGGAGCAGTCCAGGCCGGAGCTCGGCTTCCGCCTGCTGCAGAAGCTGGCCGACGACGTCCAGGAGCTCGGCTTCGTGGAGTCCTCGCCCAAGCAGGACGGCCGCAACATGATCATGGTGCTGGCGCCGCACAAGAACGTGAAGCCGCAGAAGGCGCAGGCGAAGGCCAAGGAAGCCGAAGCCGAAGCCGCGGATTCCTGACCTCGCCCCCAGGGCCGGCACAGTCAGCAGCACACCGTGAATTCGGTGTGCTGCCGCACGAAAGAGGATGAATATGCCCAAGAACAAGACGCACAGCGGGACGTCCAAGCGAGTCCGCGTCACCGGCACCGGCAAGATCCGCCGTCAGAAGGCCGGCCGCCGTCACCTGATGGAGAAGAAGGCCAGCAAGGTGACCCGCCGCCTCGAAGGCACCACCGAGCTGGCCAAGGCCGACGTCAGCCGCGTCAAGCGCCTCCTCGGCCGCTGACCGCACTTGCTCTGAACACCCCGGGGCGCTCCGAGCGCCCCCCGAGATCGACAGGATGGACCCGTGGCACGCGTCAAGCGGGCGGTGAACGCCAAGAAGAAGCGTCGCACAACTCTCGAACTGGCCAGCGGTTACCGGGGTCAGCGCTCCCGGCTCTACCGCAAGGCCAAGGAGCAGACGCTTCACTCCCTGAACTACGCCTACCGGGACCGCCGTGCCCGCAAGGGTGACTTCCGCCAGCTGTGGATCACCCGCATCAACGCGGCCGCCCGGGCGAACGGTGTGACCTACAACCGGTTCATCCAGGGCCTCAAGGCCGCCGGTGTCGAGGTCGACCGCAAGATCCTCGCGGACCTCGCGGTCAACGACGCCGCCGCCTTCACCGCGCTGGCCGAGCTGGCCAAGCAGAACGTGACGACCGGCGAAGAGAAGAAGTCGGCCTGAGCACCACCGGCGTGAACCAGCGACCCGGGGACGGTCCGCCCGCACTGTCGGGCCACAGGACCCCCCGGGTCGTTGCTGCGCGCAGGCTCACTTCCCGCGCCGGCCGCACCGAGGCGGGCCGGTTCCTCGCCGAGGGCGCCCAGGCGGTGCGCGAGGCGCTCGCGCACGGGACCGTGCACGAGTTGTTCGTCACCGAAGCCGCCGGGGACAAGCACCCCGAACTGGTCGCTTCGGCGGCGGACGCGGGTGCGCGGATCTCGCCGATCACCCAGCGCGCGGCCGAGATGCTCTCGGAAACCGTGTCGCCGCAGGGGCTCGTCGCGGTCTGCGAACTGGTCGACGTGCCGCTCGCCGAGGCGTTGTCGGGCGCGCCACGCCTGGTCGCGGTGCTCGCGGGCATCGCCGACCCCGGCAACGCGGGCACCGTGCTGCGGGTGGCCGACGCCGCCGGTGCGGACGCGGTGGTCTTCGCCGGGGACACGGTCGACCCGCACAACGGCAAGTGCGTGCGTGCCTCCACCGGCAGCCTGTTCCACCTCCCGGTGTCGCGTGAGCGGGACGTCGCCACCGCGATCGAGGCCTGCCGGGCGGCCGGGCTCCGGGTGTTCGCCGCCGACGGGTACGCCGAGGCAGGCCTGGAGTCCGCCGACGACCTCGCCGAACCGTCGGCGTGGGTGCTCGGCAACGAGGCGCACGGGCTGTCCGCCGAGGTGCTCGCGCTCGCCGACCGGGGCATCCGGGTGCCGATCTACGGCAAGGCCGAGAGCCTCAATCTGGCCACCGCGGCGAGCTTGTGCCTCTACGCCAGCGCGATGGCGGCACACCGTTAGACTGGGCTGCTGTTGATCTTTCAAGAAATCCGCTTCGAGCAGGGGTTCACCGGCGGAGTGATTCGCCGGTCACCTAGACTCTGCGGCTGAACGCGCACGTGCGCCCGCGAACCCGTCCCGAGTGGACGCCGAGGAGCTATGTCCGAAGCCAACGACAGCCAGGAGCCGGCCACCGCCGGCGCGCTGGCCCCGGAAACCCTGCAGGCCGCCGTCAAGTCCGCGGACACGGACTTCGCCGCGGCGGCGGACCTCGACGCCCTCGCCGCGAGCAAGCCGGCGCACCTGGGTGATAACTCCCCGCTGATGCTGGCCCGCCGCGAGATCGGCGGCCTGCCCAAGCAGGAGAAGGCCGAGGCGGGCAAGCGGGTCAACGAGGCCAGGCAGGCCATCCAGGGCGCCTTCGACGCGCGCCGCGCCACGCTGCAGGTCGAGCGGGACGAGCGCGTGCTGCGCGAAGAGGCCGTCGACGTGACGCTGCCGTGGGAGAAGGTGCAGGCGGGCGCCCGGCACCCGATGACCACGCTCGCCGAGCGGGTCGCCGACGTTTTCGTCGGCATGGGCTACGAGGTCGCCGAAGGCCCCGAGCTGGAAGCCGAGTGGTTCAACTTCGACGCGCTGAACTTCGGCAAGGACCACCCCGCGCGGCAGATGCAGGACACGTTCTACGTCGGCCAGGAGGACTCCGGCCTGGTGCTGCGGACGCACACCTCGCCGGTGCAGGCCAGGACGCTGCTGCACCGCGACCTGCCGGTGTACGTGGTCTGCCCGGGCCGCACCTACCGCACCGACGAACTGGACTCCACCCACACCCCGGTGTTCCACCAGGTCGAGGGCCTCGCGGTGGACAAGGGCATCACCATGGCCCACCTCAAGGGCACGCTGGACGCCTTCGCGCGCGCCATGTTCGGCGAGCGCTCGAAGACCAGGCTGCGCCCGCACTTCTTCCCGTTCACCGAGCCCTCGGCCGAGGTGGACGTGTGGTTCGAGGAGAAGAAGGGCGGCCCCGGCTGGGTCGAGTGGGGCGGCTGCGGCATGGTCAACCCCAACGTGCTGCGGGCCTGCGGGGTGGACCCCGAGGTCTACTCCGGCTTCGCCTTCGGCATGGGCCTGGAGCGCACCCTGCAGTTCCGCAACGGCATCCCGGACATGCGCGACATGGTCGAGGGCGACGTCCGGTTCACCCTTCCCTTCGGAACGGAGGCGTAGTGCGAGTTCCAGTCAGCTGGCTGACCGAGCACGTCGAACTCGGCGAGGCCGTCGGGCCGCAGGAGCTGGTCGACGCCTTCGTCCGGATCGGCATCGAGGTCGACGGCGTGCACTCGCTCGACGCGGTCACCGGTCCGCTGGTGATCGGCCGCGTGGTCGAGATCGAAGAGCTCACCGAGTTCAAGAAGCCGATCCGGTTCTGCCGGGTCGAGGTGGGCGAGGAGCACGCGCCCGAGGAGGAGGACGGGGCCGCCGAGCCGGACCCGACCGCGATCAAGACCCGCGGCATCATCTGCGGTGCCACGAACTTCGCCGAGGGCGACCTCGTCGTGGTGGCGCTGCCGGGCGCGGTGCTGCCCGGCGGCTTCGCCATCGGCTCGCGCAAGACTTACGGCCGGATCAGCGACGGCATGATCTGCTCGGCCCGTGAACTGGGCCTCGGCGACGACCACTCCGGCATCCTGGTGCTGCCGCCGGGTACCGCCGGTCCCGGTGACGACGCCGCCGAGGTGATCGGCCTCGCCGACACCGTGCTGGAGTTGGCGCCGACCCCGGACCGCGGCTACGCGCTGTCGATCCGCGGCCTGGCCCGCGAGCTGTCGAACGCGTTCGACGCGCCGTTCGGCGACCCCGGCCTCAGCGAGGTCCCGGTGGCCGAGGGCGAGGCCTGGCCGGTCCGCATCGAGGACCCGGAGGGCTGCCCGCGCTTCGTGCTGCGCCGCGTCACCGGCTTGGACGCCTCCGCGCCGACGCCGTGGTGGATGCGGCGGCGGCTGATGCTGGCCGGGATGCGGTCGATCTCGCTGGCCGTGGACGTGACGAACTACGTCATGCTGGAGCTGGGGCACCCGCTGCACGCCTTCGACACCACCGCGATCCAGGGTGAGCTGGTGATCCGCCGGGCGAAGCCGGGGGAGAAGCTGACCACGCTGGACGACGCCGAGCGCGAGCTCGACGGCGACGACATCGTCATCGCCGACGACTCCGGCGTGATCTCGCTGGCGGGCACCATGGGTGGCGCGAGCACGGAGATCACCCCCGAGAGCACCGACGTGCTGCTCGAAGCCGCGCACTGGGACCCGCCGTCGATCAGCCGGACCGCCCGCAGGCACAAGCTGTTCTCCGAGGCGGCCAAGCGGTTCGAGCGGTTCACCGATCCGCTGCTGCCGCCGGTGGCGGTGGAGCTGGCCGCGCGGCTGCTGCGCCAGTACGGCGACGGCCGCATCCAGCCGGGCCGCACCGACGCCGGTCAGGTGCACCCGAACGCCGAGATCACCATGCCGATCAACCTGCCGGACCGGGTGGCCGGGGTGCGCTACGACCGCGGGGTCACCGCGCGCAGGCTCGCCCAGATCGGCTGCAAGGTCGGCATCGCCACCTCCGACGACGGGGCCGCGCTGGTCACCGCCGTGCCGCCGAGCTGGCGGGGCGACCTGGTGCAGCCCGCCGACCTGGTCGAGGAGGTGCTCCGGCTCGAGGGGTACGACAGCATCCCGTCGGAGCTGCCGACCGCGCCCGCCGGGGCCGGGCTGACCGAGGCCCAGCGCCGTCGTCGCACGGTTTCGCGTTCGCTCGCCGCGGCGGGGTACGTCGAGGTGCTGCCCTTCCCGTTCGTGGCGAAGTCGGTCTGGGACGCCTTCGGGCTGCCCGAGGACGACGTGCGCCGCCGCGCGGTGAAGGTGCTCAACCCGCTGGAGTCCGAAAAGGACGAACTGGCCACCTCGCTGCTGCCCGGTCTGCTGGAAACCTTGCAGCGCAACGTTTCCCGCGGGTTCCGCGACGTCGGCCTCTTCCAGATCAGCCAGGTCGTGCTGCCGCCGGAGCGGCCGGTCGCGATGCCCGAGCTGGGCGTCTGGGAGCGCCCGTCCGACGAGGAGCTGGCCGCGCTGGAGGCCGCCGTGCCCGCGCAGCCGGTGCACGTCGCCGTGGTGCTGACCGGGCACCGCGAACGCCCGGGCTGGTGGGGCAAAGGCCAGGAGGCCTCGTGGGCGGACGCCGTGCAGGCGGCCCGCACCGTCGCCGCCGCGGCCGGCGTGGAACTGGAGCCGCGGGCGGCGGACCTGCTGCCCTGGCACCCCGGCCGCTGCGCCCGGCTGTTCGTCGGCGACTGGCCCGTCGGGCACGCCGGTGAGCTGCACCCGAAGGTGATCGAAGCGCTCGGCCTGCCCAAGCGGACCGTGGCGATGGAGCTGGACCTCGACGCGATCCCGCTGCACGAGCGCCGCCCGGCGCCCGCGGTGTCGCCGTACCCTCCGGTGCTGCTGGACGTGGCGCTGGTCGCGGACAGCTCGGTGCCCTCGGCCGAGCTGGCCGACATCCTGCGCGCTGGCGGCGGCGAACTGCTCGAGGACGTCGCGCTGTTCGACGTCTACACCGGAGAGCAGGTCGGCGAGGGCAAGCGGTCGCTCGCCTACAAGCTGCGGTTCCGGGCGCCGGACCGCACGCTCAAGGCCGAGGAGGCCACCGCCGCCCGCGATGCCGCAGTCGCAGCAGCCGCCGACCGCTTCGGGGTCACCCTGCGCGCCTGACCATTCAGCTTCCCCGCGCACTCCGCGGGAGGCAGGGCCCAGCGCTCGCTCAGCTTCCCGCAACCCCGCGGGGAGCCGGGCCCAGCGGTCGTTTGGCTTCCTGCCCATCAGCGGGAAGCAGGGCCCAGCGGTCGCTTTCCGCGCACACGCGGGGAGCCGGGGCCAGCGATCGCTCAGCTTCCAGCTCCCCCGCGGGAAGCCAGGGGGCCTAGCGGTCGCTCAGCTTCCGGCGCACCAGCGGCAAGCAGGGCCCAGTGGCCGCACAGCTTCCCGCACCCCAATTGGGGAGCCGGGGGCCAAGCGGTCGTCAGCCTTCCGCGCTCCCGCGGGGAGCCGGGCCCAGCGGTCACTCGACTTCCCGCGCACCCCGCGGGAAGCCGGCCTCACCGGCTGTTCAGTTTTTCAGGTGCTTGAGCGCCTCCCTTCGCGACAGCGGGGAGAGGCCGCCGTGGTTCCCGGCGAAGGCCAGTACCCACTCCGGGTCGGTCTTCGCCAGTTCCCGCAGCGCCCAGCCGATCGCCTTGCGCAGGAAGAAGTCCGGCTCGTCGATGCTGGCCTCGATGGCCGTGGTGAGCAGCGCCGTGTCGGTGGCGGACTTCGCCCCGATCTGGCAGATGATCGAGGTGCGGCGGCGCCAGTGGTCCTCGTCCACGGCCCACCGCCGCAGGATCGGCTCCAGCACACCGGGTTCGGCTCGCAGCAGTGGCCCGACCCGGCGGATGGCCACCTCATCGACGTAGTCCCACCACGCCCCGGTGACGATCATCTCCTCGTACAGGTCGAGCAGGCCCGGTGACTGCCAGGACCGGTAGGCGCTGTGCCCGGTCAGATCGATGGCCAGGTAGCGCTCCTCGCGGTAGGTCGCTTCACGCCACAGTTGTAATGCGACCGCGGTGAACTCCGCGACGTCGGCGAGCGGGTGCGCGCGGAAGAGCCGGTTCGCCAGCTTCCGCCGGGCCGGGGTGGCCACCCCGCGGTAGGGCATCGCCGACTTCATGTACCGCTGCATCTGCGGTGCCTTCTCCGCGTCGGCCAGCTCGGCGAGCCCGGCCCTGGCGGCCGCCACGAGTTCTGCGCTCATCCCCCTCCTTCCCCTCGCCCGCCACTGTAAGCACCCCACCCGACAGTTTTCCGCCACCGCACCCCGCGACCACACGATTACCGCCGGTGTCCGGAAACTGTCGGACCCCGTGGCTAGCGTCCGGCGCATGACAGTTTCCGAACAGCACCGGACCGAGATCCGGACCGAAACCGCTACCTACACCGTCGAAGCCACCTCGTTGCCGGAGGCACGCGTGGCGGTGGACGTCAGTGCCGCCGGGCCGCAGGGCGAACCCGTCGCCGACGGCCACCTGGAACTCGACGCCGCCGCCGCGGCGACGCTGGCGAACGTGCTCGCCAAGGCCCTGCGCTCAGCGGGTGCCCTCGGCCGCACCGGTGCCCGAAGACCAGGCCCGCGCCCGGCCCACCAGGGCCAACCCTGGTCGCCGACGCTGGACGAGGACCTGGAACGCCGCTGGCTGGCAGGCGAGCCGGTCGAAGCCATCGCGGAGGCGTTCGGCCGCAGCCCGGGCAGCATCCGAGCCCGCCTCCCCAGGGTGGGCTGCGACCCGGAGGCCCCCGGCGCCTACCTGCCCGACCCACCGAGCCGCCGGGAGGTGACGGCCATGAACCCGTAACCCCGCGCGGGCTCCTGCCGCCCTCGGGTTCTCGGCGGCCCTGGAGACGGCGGCGATCGCCGGTCACTCGCGAAATCCGCGAGCCACCCCAAGGCGATCGTCGCCACTCCGGCTGCCCACACGGAGCCCGCCCCGGCCTCAGTCCGCCCACGGCTCGGCCCGCCCGCAGTCGGGCGCGGCTGCAGGTCGGCCCAGACACGGTCCAGCCCGGCCCGTGTCTGGCTGGCCGCAGTCAGATCGGCCACAGTCTCGCCCGGCCGCAGTCGAGCCCGGCTGCCGTCCGGCGCGCGGGCCACGGTCCGGCGCGGCCGTCGTCGTGCCCGTCCACAGCCCTGCGCGGCCGCGGTCGGGCCCGGCTGCCGTCCGGTGCGGGGCCACTGTCCGGCCCGCCCGCAGTCCGGCCTGCGCGAAGCCAGGTCCGGTCACAGTGCAGCCGGGTCACTGGCCAACCCACCGACCCACCGAAACTCGCGACCATAAAAGGAGGCCCACCCGGGTAACCACAACAAACCACTCCGACCCCAGTTTGTTTAGAATTGCGTCGGCGTGCATAATCATGCGTATGACGGTGAAGGCGGCGGTGGCCGGCGCCAGCGGGTACGCGGGGGGCGAACTCCTGCGCCTGCTGCTGGTCCATCCGGAGATCGAGATCGGGGCACTGACCGCGGCGAGCAGCGCGGGGGACCGGCTGGGCAAGCACCAGCCACACCTCGTGCCACTCGCCGACCGGGTGCTCGCCGAAACCACGGCGGACACCCTGGCCGGCCACGACGTGGTGTTCCTCGCCCTGCCCCACGGGCATTCCGGCGAGATCGCCGCGCGCCTCGGTGAGGAGGTGCTGGTGGTCGACCTCGGTGCCGACCACCGGCTCCGCGACGCCTCGGACTGGCAGCGCTGGTACGGCGGCGAGCACGCGGGCACCTGGCCCTACGGCCTGCCCGAACTGCCCGGCGCCAGGGAAAAGCTGTACGGCACCAAGCGAATCGCCGTCCCCGGCTGCTTCCCGACCGGCGGCTCGCTGGCGCTCGCGCCCGCGTTCGCCGCGGGACTGGTCGAGCCGGAGGCCCACTTCGTCTCGGTGACCGGCACCTCCGGCGCGGGCAAGAGCCTCAAGCCGCACCTGCTCGGCTCCGAGGTGATGGGCTCGGCCAGCGCGTACGGCGTCGGCGGGGCGCACCGCCACACCCCGGAGTTCGCGCAGAACCTCGGCCTGGTGGCGGGCGAGCGCGTGACCGTCTCGTTCACCCCGGTCCTGGCACCGATGCCACGCGGCATCCTGACCACCGCCAGCGCGCCACTGCGCGCCGACACCGACCCCGACGCGATCCGGGCCGAGTACGAGAAGGCCTACCACGACGAGCCGTTCGTCCACCTGCTCCCCGAGGGCAGCTGGCCGAGCACCGCCGCGGTGCTGGGCTCGAACGCGGTCCAGCTGCAGGTGACCGTGGACGCCGACGCCCGGCGCCTGGTGGTCATCGCGGCACTGGACAACCTGACCAAGGGCACCGCCGGCGGTGCCGTGCAGTCGGCCAACCTGGCCCTCGGCTTCGACGAGGCCACCGGACTTTCCACCGTGGGAGTAGCACCATGACGATCACCGCTCCGCAGGGCTTCCGCGCCTCGGGGGTGACCGCGGGCCTCAAGCCCAGCGGTAAACCCGACGTCGCCCTCGTGCTCAACGAGGGCCCGTCCGACGTGGCCGCGGCCGTGTTCACCACGAACCGCTGCAAGGCCAACCCGGTGCTGTGGAGCGAGCGCGTGCTCGACGACGGCCGCGCCCGCGCGGTCGTGCTGAACTCCGGCGGCGCCAACTGCTACACCGGCCCGGAGGGCTTCCAGAACACGCACAGCGCCGCCGAGCAGGTCGCCGCCCGCCTGGACCTCGGTGCCATCGAGGTGGTCGTCTGCTCCACCGGCCTGATCGGCGAGCAGCTGCAGGCGGACAAGCTGCGCACCGGCATCGACGCCGCCGTCGACGCGCTGTCGGCCGACGGCGGGCCCGCCGCGGCCGAGGCGATCATGACCACCGACACCCGCGCCAAGGAGGCCGTGCGCCAGGGCAACGGCTTCACCATCGGCGGCATCGCCAAGGGCGCGGGCATGCTCGCCCCGGCGCTGGCCACCATGCTCGTGGTGCTCACCACCGACGCCGACGTGGATTCGGCCACCGCCGACGCCGCGCTGCGCGAAGCCACCCGCCTCACCTTCGACCGGCTCGACTCCGACGGCTGCATGTCCACCAACGACACGGTGGTCCTGCTCTGCAGCGGTTCGTCCGGGGTGAAGCCGGGCCCGAACGAGTTCGGCGAGCTCCTCCGCGACCTCTGCCACGACCTGGCCCAGCAGCTGCTCGGCGACGCCGAGGGCGCCGACCACGACATCGCCATCGAGGTGGTGAACGCGGCCACCGAGCAGGACGCGGTGGACGTCGGCCGGGCCATCGCGCGCAGCAACCTGTTCAAGACCGCGGTCTTCGGCAAGGACCCGAACTGGGGCCGCATCCTGGCCTCGGTCGGCACCACCGAGGCGGTGTTCGAACCGGACCGGCTGGACGTGGCGTTCAACGGCGTCTGGGTCTGCCGCAACGGCGAACCGGGCGAACCACGCGACAAGGTGGACCTGAACCCGCGCGAGGTCACCGTGACCGTCGACCTCAAGGCGGGCGTGGCCGCGGCCACCATCTGGACGAACGACCTCACGCACGCCTACGTGCACGAGAACTCGGCGTACTCGACGTGACCCCGTCCGAATCGGTGATCAGCGCCGACGAACGCCTGGCCACCGCCGCCGAGAAGGCGGGCGTGCTGGTCGAGGCCCTGCCGTGGCTGCAGCGCTTCCACGGTGCCACCGTCGTGGTCAAGTACGGCGGCAACGCGATGATCGACGACGAGCTCAAGCGCGCCTTCGCCGAGGACATGGTGTTCCTCCGGCTGGCCGGGCTGCGCCCGGTGGTGGTGCACGGCGGCGGCCCGCAGATCAGCGCCATGCTCGGCCGCCTCGGCATCGAGGGCGAGTTCAAGGGCGGCCTCCGGGTGACCACCCCGGAGACCATGGACATCGTGCGCATGGTGCTGGTCGGCCAGGTCAGCCGCGAGCTGGTCGGGCTGATCAACGCGCACGGCCCGTACGCGGTCGGCATCTCCGGCGAGGACGCGCGGCTGTTCACCGCCGAGCGCAAGCAGGCGACGGTGAACGGCGAGGCGGTGGACATCGGCCTGGTCGGCGAGGTGGCCTCGGTCAACCCGGACGCGGTGCTCGACATCGTCAACGCCGGCCGCATCCCGGTGGTCTCCACCGTCGCCCCGGACGTGGACGGCGTGGTGCACAACGTCAACGCCGACACCGCGGCCGGCGCGCTCGCCGCCGCGCTCGGCGCGGAGAAGCTGGTGGTGCTCACCGACGTCGAGGGCCTCTACGCGAACTGGCCCGACCGGTCCTCCCTGGTGGATCGGATCCGGGTGGACCGGCTGGAGCAGCTGCTGCCCGGCCTGGCCAGCGGCATGATCCCGAAGATGGAGGCCTGCGTCCGCGCGATCCGCGGTGGCGTCCGGCGCGCGCACGTGATCGACGGGCGCCTCGCGCATTCGGTGCTGCTGGAAGTCTTCACCAGCCAGGGGATCGGCACCATGGTACTGCGGGAAGGAGAGCCGGAATGACCATCCAGTCCAATGAGGACGGTCAGCAGCGCTGGCGCTCCGCGCTGATGGACAACTACGGCACGCCGAAGCTCACGCTGGTGCGCGGCGAGGGGGCCACGGTGTGGGACGCCGACGGGAAGTCCTATGTGGACCTTCTTGGCGGGATCGCGGTGAACGCGCTGGGCCACGCCCACCCGGCGGTGGTCGAGGCGGTGAGCGCGCAGGTCAAGCTGCTCGGCCACACCTCGAACCTCTACGTCAACCCGGTCACCGTGGAACTGGCCGAGGCCCTGCTCGACGTGGCCGGGCTGCGCGGCGACGGCAAGGTGCTGTTCGTGAACTCGGGCGCGGAGGCCAACGAGGCCGCGCTCAAGATCAGCAGGCGCACCGGCCGCACCAAGGTGATCGCCTGCGAGGGCGCCTTCCACGGCCGCACCATGGGCGCGCTCTCGCTCACCGGCCAGCCCGCCAAGCGGGACCCGTTCGTGCCGCTGGTACCGGGCGTCGAGCACATCCCGTTCGGTGACGTCGAGGCGCTGCGTGCCGCGGTGGACACCGAAACCGCCGCCGTGTTCCTCGAACCGATCCTCGGCGAGGGCGGCGTGGTGCCCGCACCCGACGGCTACCTGCGCGCGGCGCGGGAGATCACCCGCGAGGCGGGCGCGCTGCTCGTGCTCGACGAGGTGCAGACCGGCATCGGCCGCACCGGCGCGTGGTTCGCCCACCAGCACGACGGCGTGGTGCCGGACGTGATCACCCTGGCCAAGGGCCTCGGCGGCGGCCTGCCGCTGGGCGCGGTGATCGGCGTCGGCGCGGCGGCCGACCTGTTCGGCCCCGGCCACCACGGCACCACCTTCGGCGGCAATCCGGTGGCCTGCGCGGCCGGGCTCGCGGTGCTGCGCACCATCGCCGCCGAGGGGCTGAACGAGCACGTCGCCGCACTCGGCAAGGACATCGCCGCCGGTGTGGACCAGCTCGGCCACCCCCTGGTGACCGGCGTCCGAGGGCAGGGCCTGCTGCTCGGCATCACGCTGGCCGAACCGGCGTCGGCGGCGGTCGCCCAGGCCGCCCAGGACGCCGGTTACCTGGTCAACCCCATCCAGCCCGACACCGTCCGACTGGCTCCCCCGCTGACCCTGAGCGCGGAGGAGGCGGCCGGTTTCCTGGCCGCGCTGCCCGCCGCGCTCGGCACCACCACCCAGGACTGAACAACCATGCCAAGGCACTTCCTCCGGGACGACGACCTCACCCCCGACGAGCAGCTCACCGTGCTCGACCTGGCCGACCGGCTCAAGGCCGAGCCGCTCAGCTCTCGCGCGCTGGAGGGCAAGTCGGTCGCGGCCATCTTCGAGAAGAACTCGACGCGCACCCGGCTCTCCTTCGACGTCGGCATCGCCCAGCTCGGCGGGCACCCGGTGATCGTGGACGGCCGGTCCATGCAGCTCGGCCGCGAGGAGACCATCGAGGACACCTCCCGCGTGCTCTCGCGCTACGTCGACGCCGTGGTCTGGCGGACCTTCGCGCAGAAGCGCATGGACGCGATGGCCTCGGTCTCCTCGGTCCCGGTGATCAACGCGCTGACCGACGAGTTCCACCCCTGCCAGGTGCTCACCGACCTGCAGACCATCCGCGAGCGCAAGGGGAAGCTGTCCGGGCTGAACCTGGTCTACCTCGGTGACGGCGCCAACAACATGGCGCATTCGCTGCTGCTCGGCGGCACCACCGCCGGGATGAACGTGCGCGTGGTCTCGCCCGAGGGCTTCCAGCCGGACCAGCAGGTCATGCTGGACGCCAAGCACCGCGCCAGCGACACCGGCGGCAGCGCCACGGTGTTCACCGATCCGCACGCCGCGGTCGACGGCGCCGACGTGCTGGTCACCGACACCTGGACCTCGATGGGCCAGGAGAACGACGGGCTGGACCGGGTCGGCCCGTTCCGCTCGCTCCAGGTCAACGCGGCGCTGCTGGAGCGGGCCGCGCCGGAGGCGATCGTGCTGCACTGCCTGCCCGCCCACCGCGGCTGGGAGATCACCGACGAGGTGCTCGACGGCCCGGCCAGCGCGGTGTGGGACGAGGCGGAGAACCGGCTGCACGCGCAGAAGGCGCTGCTGGTCTGGCTGCTCGAAAACGAGCGACGCCGATGAGCAGGGCGGCCCGGCAGGCCAGGATCATCGAACTGGTGTCCACGATGGCCATCCGCAGCCAGACGGAACTGGCCAAGCTGCTGGCCGCCGAGGGCACCGAGGTCACCCAGGCCACGCTGTCCCGCGATCTCGACGAGCTGGGCGCGGTCAAGCTGCGCGGCGCCGATTCGGGCGCGCCGGTCTACGTGATCCCGGAGGACGGCAGCCCGGTCCGCGGCGTGCAGGGCGGCACGGCCAGGCTGGCCAAGCTGCTCGCCGAGCTGATGGTCTCGGTGGACGCCTCGGGCAACCTGATGGTCCTGCGCACCCCGCCGGGCGCCGCGCAGTTCCTGGCCAGCGCGATCGACCGGGCCGCGCTGGAGGAGGTGGTCGGCTCGATCGCCGGTGACGACACGGTGGCGGTGATCGCGCGCGAGCCGCTGACCGGCAAGGGCCTGGCGGAGAAGTTCGCCGAGCTGGCGGACCGCTCGTCCACTTCGGACGGTGAGTAGGGTGCGCGGCGAAGCAAACCAGCGACGGGAGAGTGTGAGCGAGTGAGCGGGAAAGAGCAGCCGGTCCAGCTGTGGGGCGGCAGGTTCGCCAGCGGACCGGCCGAGGCCATGGCGGCGTTGAGCCTGTCGACGCACTTCGACTGGCGGCTGGCGCCCTACGACATCGCGGGTTCGCGGGCGCACGCCAGGGTCCTGCGCACGGCCGGGCTGCTCACCGAGGAAGAGCTGACCGGCATGCTGGCCGCGCTGGACACCCTCGCCGAGGACGTGGCCTCGGGCGCGTTCACCCCGGAGATCGCCGACGAGGACGTGCACACCGCGCTCGAACGCGGCCTGCTGGAGCGCGCGGGCGCCGAACTGGGCGGCAAGCTGCGGGCCGGCCGGTCGCGCAACGACCAGGTCGCCACGCTGTTCCGGATGTACCTGCGTGACGCCGCGCGCCGGATGGTGGCCGGCACGCTGGACGTGGTCGAGGCGCTGGTGTCGCAGGCCGAGCGCAACGCCGACGCGATCCTGCCCGGCCGCACGCACCTGCAGCACGCCCAGCCGGTGCTGCTCGCGCACCACCTCCAGGCCCACGCGCACGCGCTGCTGCGTGACATCGGCCGCCTGCGGGGCTGGGACGCGCGCACCGCCGAGTCGCCGTACGGTTCCGGCGCGCTCGCCGGTTCCTCGCTGGGGCTCGACCCGGAGGCCGTGGCCGCGGAGCTGGGCTTCGACACCTCGGTGGAGAACTCGATCGACGGCACCGCCTCGCGGGACTTCGCCGCCGAGTTCGCCTTCGCGCTGGCCATGCTGGGCGTGAACCTGTCCAGGATCGCCGAAGAGGTGATCATCTGGAACACCGCCGAATTCGGCTACGTGACCCTCGACGACGCCTGGGCCACCGGCAGTTCGATCATGCCGCAGAAGAAGAACCCGGACGTGGCCGAGCTGACCCGCGGCAAGTCCGGCAGGCTGATCGGCAACCTGACCGGCCTGCTGGCCACGCTCAAGGCGCAGCCGCTGGCCTACAACCGGGACCTGCAGGAGGACAAGGAACCGGTGTTCGACTCGGTCGAGCAGCTGGACCTGCTGTTCCCGGCGCTCGCGGGCATGCTCGGCACGCTCACCTTCCACACCGACCGCCTCGCCGAACTCGCGCCGGCCGGCTTCACCCTGGCCACCGACATCGCGGAATGGCTGGTGCGCCAGGGCGTTCCGTTCCGCGTGGCGCACGAGGCCGCGGGGGAGTGCGTGCGCGTGGCCGAGGGCAGGGGAGCCGGGCTCGAGGACCTGACCGACGACGAACTGGCCAAGATCCACCCCACGCTCACCCCGCGGGTGCGCGAGGTGCTGACCATCGAGGGCTCGGTCGCGTCACGCGACGCGCGCGGCGGCACCGCGCCGGTGCGGGTCGCCGAGCAGCGTGAGCGCCTGGTCCACCGGATCGGCGAACTGCGCGACTGGCTCAAGTAGCGCGAGACTTCGCCGCCGACCGGAGTTTCGCCCGCAGCGCCTTCGTGGCCACCGGGCCGAGGCTCTCCAGCACGTCGGCCAGCGCGGCGAGCTGGGCGAGCGCACCGAGCGCCTGCTCGCCGCCCTCGGCGTCGACCGCTTCGAACAGGGTGAGCCCCAGGAAACCGGCCGAGGTCGCCCGCGCGAGCCCGGCCGGATCGGTGAACTCGGTCAGCGGGGAACCGGAGAGCACGCGCATCAGCGTGCTCTCCACCTCGGTGGTCCACTTGCCCAGCGCTTCCCTGGTCGCCTCGGCGAGCCGTCCGCCGCCCTGCGCGCCGGCGAGCGTCTGCGCCAGTACGGCGAGATTGCCCTCGGCACGCTCGGCCTCGTGGATCTCGCGGCCGAGTGCGAGCAGTTCGGCCAGCGAGCGCACCTCGGCGAACCGGGGGCGGTGGGCGGCCACGCGGACTTCGGTGGTCTGCACGCAGGTCTGCGCGATCAGTTCTTCCAGGTTGCCGAAGTGGTAGAAGATCAGCGCCTGGTTGGCCCCGGCGGCGGCCGCCACCGAGCGCGCGGAGACCGCCGTGATGCCCTGCTCGCGGATCACCGCGAGCACCCCGTCGATCAGCCGCTGTTTGGTGTTCACCACAACACCTTCTCGCGCAGGGGTTTCACCGCGCCGCTCACCCCCGGTTCGACGAACGAGGCGGCGAACCGGCCGTGGTAGCCGAACACCGGGCCGAACCGCGGGTTGGTCACCTCGACCTGGATCCGGAACTGCCCGATCTCCTCGTCGAACCACTCGTCCACGGTGGCGGTGCCGCTGACCCGCGCCGGCAGCACCGTGCGCAGGGGCCCTTCCCGCAACCGGAACTCGCCAGAGCTGATCCGGAAACCGCCGTCCTCCCGCACCTTCAGCCGCAGCTCGGTGGCCACGTGCTGGTGCGTGCCGAGGTAGTCCACGATCCGGCCGCAGGTCGGGTCGAACACCATCTGCGCGTCGAACCGCCGTCGTTTCCCCGGCAGGTCGAAGGTGCGCACGAACGAGATCGTCTCGCGCCCGAACGAGTCGACGTACGGGTAGTTCTCGATGGTGAACGGCACGTTCTCGCCCTGCTCGGGGAACAGGATGTGCCGCGTGGTGCCGAGCCGGAGGAACGGGGCGGTGTAGACCGGGCCGCGCCAGATCCGGTCCATCACGCCGTGGCCGAGCATGCCGATCCCGGTCGCCGTGCCGAGGTTGAGCCGCTGGCGCACCCTCGGGTGCAGGCGGGCGAAGTCAGTACCGAAAGCTCGTTCGAAGATGGTCAAGGCCGCTCCTCTGCTGTTCGGGTTCGATGCCGTCCTCGAGCCACCGGCGGAGCCGGTCGAAGGACAACGCGGTGAGCCGGGCGAAGACCGGCCGGAACACCCGGTCGGCCGCGCGGCCGAGGGCGCCCCAGCGGGTCGTGTAGTCGAACCCGGTGGCGAAGGCGACGCCGTCGGGTCCCGGGGCGTACCGCCAGTAGCCCGACCCCTGCCGGATCAGGGAGAGCGGGTCGGCCGAGCGGAACCGCAGCGCCGAGGTGCGGCCGCCGTCCGGGCGGTGGCGTTCGCCGGCGTGCGTGCCGAGCCCGGTCACCCGCACGCCGAGGAACTGGCTCGTGTACCGGAACCGGCCGGGTTCCAGCGGTTCGATCTCGGCGAACCGCAGGTCCCACCGCTGGTGCAGCGCCGGGTCCTGGGTGTGCGCCCACACCGTGGCCAACTCGGCCCTGATCAGCGTCTTCACCTGGATCGGAGCCATTGCCCCTCCTCGTCTTGAGCGAGTGCTCAACTCACCGTAGCGCGAGTTGAGCGGTTGCTCAAAACAGCTCCTGGTTAAGATTTTCCCGACGGCATGAGGGGAGAGCGGTGCTGGATCACCTGGTCTACGCGACACCGGACCTGGACCGGACGGTCGAGGAACTGGCCGGACGGGGAATCGCGCTGAGTCCCGGCGGGCCGCACCCCGGGCTCGGCACGCGCAACCACCTCGCCGCGCTCGGCGAGAACGCGTTCCTGGAGGTCATCGGCCCGGATCCGGAGCAACCCGATCCGGCGACCCCGCGCCCGTTCGGCGTCGACGAACTCACCGGGCCCAAGCTGGTGACCTGGGCGATTCAGGTGCCGGACCTCGACGCCGCGCTCGATCGCGCGCGTGCCGCCGGGCACGAACCGGGTGACGCCGTCCCGATGTCGCGCCGCCGCCCCGACGGGGTGCTGCTGTCCTGGCGGCTCGCGTTCCCGCCGGACAACGAGGGCGGGCTGGCCCCGTTCGTGATCGGCTGGGGTGACACTCCGCATCCGTCGCGCACCGCCGCGACCGGCACGACCCTGGTGTCGTTGCGCGGGGAGCACCCCGATCCGGCTCGCCTCGGCCGCGTGCTCGCCGCGCTGGGTGCGGAACTCGACGTGACCGAGGCCGCCGCGCCGGCGCTCGTCGCCGAACTGGGCACCGCGTCGGGCACGGTGGTGCTGCGGTGACGGGACGGCTGGTCACCGCGGACGAACTGGCCATCGACCCGGTGGTCGCGGCACCCTTCCTGCTGGGCTGCGAACTGGAGGCCGACGGTCCCGACGGCACGGTCCGGGTGCGCCTGGTCGAGGTCGAGGCATACCGCGGGCACGACGATCCCGCGTCGCACTGCTACCGCGGCCGGACCCCGCGCAACGATGTGATGTGGGGTCCGGCGGGTCACCTGTACGTGTACTTCGTCTACGGCATGCACTTCTGCGCGAACGTGGTGTGCGGGGTCGACGGCGTGCCGGGCGCGGTGCTGCTGCGCGCGGCCGAGGTGGTCGAGGGCGCCGACGTGGTCCGCGCCCGCCGTCCGAAGGCGCGTTCGGCCGCGGTGGCGAACGGCCCGGCCATCCTGACGTCGGCTCTGGGCCTCGACCGCGCGCACAACGGCGCGGATCTGCTCGACCCGGACTCGCCGGTCCGGCTGCTGCCCGGGGAGCGCGTTGCCACCAGCGAGATCCGCACCGGCCCGCGGGTCGGCGTGGCCGCCGCGATGGACACGCCGTGGCGGTTCTGGGTGGACGGTTCACCCGCGGTGTCGACCTACCGGCGGGGCGGCCGGGTGCGGCCGGGGCGGTGAGCCCGCCCGGAAACCGATTGCGCTGGTGAGGGATCATTCAGTGCGTGAGTGAGCACATCCTTGACGAACTGTCCTGGCGCGGCCTGATCGCGCAGTCCACCGACGTCGACGCCCTGCGGCGAGACCTGGACCAGGGACCGCTCACGCTCTATTGCGGCTTCGACCCGACCGCGCCCAGCCTGCACGCGGGCAACCTGGTCCCGCTGCTGATGCTGAGCCGGTTCCAGCGCGCCGGGCACCGGCCGATCGTGCTGGCCGGCGGCGCGACCGGGATGATCGGTGATCCGCGCGACACCGGTGAGCGCACGCTGAACACGCTCGACGTGGTCGGCGAGTGGGCGGGCCGGATCCGCGGTCAGCTCGAGCGGTTCGTGGACTTCGACGACTCGCCGACCGGCGCGGTGGTGGCCAACAACCTGGACTGGACCGGGCCGCAGTCGGTGCTGGAGTTCCTGCGCGACGTCGGCAAGCACTTCCCGGTCAACACCATGCTGAACCGGGAGACGGTGAAGCGGCGGCTGGAGACCGACGGCATGTCCTACACCGAGTTCAGCTACCTGCTGCTGCAGTCGCAGGACTACCTGCACCTCAACCGCGAGTACGGCTGCACGCTGCAGGTCGGCGGCTCGGACCAGTGGGGCAACCTGGTCGGCGGGGTGGACCTGATCCGGCGGGTGGACGGCAAGAGCGTGCACGCGCTGACCGCGCCGCTGGTGACCGACGCCGAGGGCCGCAAGTTCGGCAAGTCCACCGGCGGCGGCAACCTGTGGCTGGACCCGGAGATGACCTCGCCGTACGCGTGGTTCCAGTACTTCGTCAACGTCGGGGACGCCGACGTGATCCGGTACCTGCGGATGTTCACCTTCCTGACCGCCGAGGAGATCGCGGCGCTGGCCGAGGACACCGAGCAACGGCCGCACCTGCGTGCCGCGCAGAAGCGGCTGGCCGAGGAGTTCACCACGCTGGTGCACGGCGCTGGGCAGACCCGGCAGGTCATCGCGGCCAGCCAGGCGCTGTTCGGCCGTGGTGAGCTGGCCGAGCTGGAGGCGTCCACGCTGGACGCGGCGATGGCCGAGGTGCCCAGCGGCGAGGTGAAGCTGTCCGACGAGCCGACCATCGTCGAGCTGCTGCTGGCCGGCGGGCTGGTGGACAGCAAGGGCGCCGCGCGCCGCACGGTGAAGGAGGGCGGCGCGTACGTGAACAACGCGAAGGTCACCGACGAGGAGTGGAAGCCGTCGGCCGGCGATCTGCTGCACGGGCGGTGGCTGGTCGTGCGCCGGGGCAAGCGCAACATCGCGGGCGTCGCGGCGGCGCACTGAGCGCCCGGGCCGGAATCAGGGGCTTGACCAGCCGTTTCCCCGTTAAGGGACCCCCCCTGATTCCGGCCCGGAACGGCCGTGTAATGTTCTCTTCGTCGCCAGGGAGACCGGGCGGCCGCCGGGAACACGAACCAAGCTCCCACCTCGTGTGGTAGAGTGGGTGGTCCCAAATCCGGAGTAGTAGTTGCCCCCACTGAATCCGAGTGGTTCGACGTTGGGTACACTGCTCCGGGGCCAAAAACCTCGTAGTGTGTTGCTTGAGAACTCAACAGTGTGCTAGTGAACTAAGCCAGTAGAGCTTATATTGAAACCCCCTCGTCGGGGTTTCCTTTGAGATAACTAGAATAGTCTAGATCAAATTCATTGTTGGAGAGTTTGATCCTGGCTCAGGACGAACGCTGGCGGCGTGCTTAACACATGCAAGTCGAACGATGAAGCCCTTCGGGGTGGATTAGTGGCGAACGGGTGAGTAACACGTGGGTAATCTGCCCTGTACTTTGGGATAAGCCCTGGAAACGGGGTCTAATACCGGATATGACTGCGCATCGCATGGTGTGTGGTGGAAAGCTCCGGCGGTATGGGATGAACCCGCGGCCTATCAGCTTGTTGGTGGGGTAATGGCCCACCAAGGCGACGACGGGTAGCCGGCCTGAGAGGGCGACCGGCCACACTGGGACTGAGACACGGCCCAGACTCCTACGGGAGGCAGCAGTGGGGAATATTGCACAATGGGCGCAAGCCTGATGCAGCGACGCCGCGTGAGGGATGACGGCCTTCGGGTTGTAAACCTCTTTCGACAGGGACGAAGGGTGACTGACGGTACCTGTAGAAGAAGCACCGGCTAACTACGTGCCAGCAGCCGCGGTAATACGTAGGGTGCGAGCGTTGTCCGGAATTATTGGGCGTAAAGAGCTCGTAGGCGGTTTGTCGCGTCGGCCGTGAAAACTGGAGGCTTAACCTTCAGCTTGCGGTCGATACGGGCAGACTTGAGTTCGGTAGGGGAGACTGGAATTCCTGGTGTAGCGGTGAAATGCGCAGATATCAGGAGGAACACCGGTGGCGAAGGCGGGTCTCTGGGCCGATACTGACGCTGAGGAGCGAAAGCGTGGGGAGCGAACAGGATTAGATACCCTGGTAGTCCACGCTGTAAACGTTGGGCGCTAGGTGTGGGCGACATTCCACGTTGTCCGTGCCGTAGCTAACGCATTAAGCGCCCCGCCTGGGGAGTACGGCCGCAAGGCTAAAACTCAAAGGAATTGACGGGGGCCCGCACAAGCGGCGGAGCATGTGGATTAATTCGATGCAACGCGAAGAACCTTACCTGGGCTTGACATGCGCCAGACATCCCTAGAGATAGGGCTTCCCTTGTGGTTGGTGTACAGGTGGTGCATGGCTGTCGTCAGCTCGTGTCGTGAGATGTTGGGTTAAGTCCCGCAACGAGCGCAACCCTTATCCTATGTTGCCAGCGGTTCGGCCGGGGACTCGTGGGAGACTGCCGGGGTCAACTCGGAGGAAGGTGGGGATGACGTCAAGTCATCATGCCCCTTATGTCCAGGGCTTCACACATGCTACAATGGCTGGTACAGAGGGCTGCGATACCGTGAGGTGGAGCGAATCCCTTAAAGCCGGTCTCAGTTCGGATCGCAGTCTGCAACTCGACTGCGTGAAGTCGGAGTCGCTAGTAATCGCAGATCAGCAACGCTGCGGTGAATACGTTCCCGGGCCTTGTACACACCGCCCGTCACGTCATGAAAGTCGGTAACACCCGAAGCCCATGGCCCAACCCTTCGGGGAGGGAGTGGTCGAAGGTGGGACTGGCGATTGGGACGAAGTCGTAACAAGGTAGCCGTACCGGAAGGTGCGGCTGGATCACCTCCTTTCTAAGGAGCAACACATCCCGGCCCATCGTGGTTGGGAGTGGCCAGGGTGTAAGTGCCGTACGTGTACTTGCCTTGGTTGCTCAAGGAATTGTGGAACTACTGGTTATGGTCGATGGCTGGGTGCCGGCGATGGTTAGTACTGCTCTTCGGAGCGTGGAACGCGGTCGTGGGTGCTGGGTTTGAGATTGTTTGCTGGCACGCTGTTGGGTCCTGAGGCAGCACGCTGGTGTTGTTTCTGGTGTGGTGTTTGAGAACTGTAGAGTGGATGCGAGCATCTTTGTGGTCAAGTTGTTAAGAGCACATGGTGGATGTCTAGGCATCAGGAGCCGATGAAGGACGTGGGAGGCTGCGATAAGCCTCGGGGAGCTGTCAACCGAGCTGAGATCCGAGGGTGTCCGAATGGGGAAACCCAGCACCAGTGATGTGGTGTTACCCGCACCTGAATATATAGGGTGTGTGGAGGGAACGCGGGGAAGTGAAACATCTCAGTACCCGTAGGAAGAGAAAACAACCGTGATTCCGTGAGTAGTGGCGAGCGAAAGCGGATGAGGCTAAACCGTGCGCATGTCAAGCTGTCAGGCGTTGTGTGTGCGGTGTTGTGGGACCTGTCTTCCAGAAACTGACATTTCTGGCGCGATGCTGCATGGTTAGTGGAATCACCTGGGATGGTGGACCGGAGTGGGTGAGAGTCCCGTACGCGAAAACTGTGTGGGTGTTGTGTGATGGTGTTCCCGAGTAGCAGCGAGCTCGTGGAATTTGCTGTGAATCTGCCGGGACCACCCGGTAAGCCTAAATACTTCCTGGTGACCGATAGCGGACTAGTACCGTGAGGGAAAGATGAAAAGTACCCCGGGAGGGGAGTGAAAGAGTACCTGAAACCGTGTGCTTACAAGCCGTCAGAGCCTTGTGAAGGGTGATGGCGTGCCTTTTGAAGAATGAGCCTGCGAGTTAGTGCTGCGTGGCGAGGTTAACCCGTGTGGGGTAGCCGTAGCGAAAGCGAGTCTGAATAGGGCGTTTGAGTCGCGTGGTCTAGACCCGAAGCGGAGTGATCTACCCATGGCCAGGGTGAAGCGCCGGTAAGACGGTGTGGAGGCCCGAACCCACTTAGGTTGAAAACTGAGGGGATGAGCTGTGGGTAGGGGTGAAAGGCCAATCAAACTCCGTGATAGCTGGTTCTCCCCGAAATGCATTTAGGTGCAGCGTCGCATGTTTCTTCTTGGGGGTAGAGCTACTGGATGGCCTAGGGGCCTTACCGGGTTACCGAAGTCAACCAAACTCCGAATACCGAGAAGTGAGAGTGCGGCAGTGAGACGGCGGGGGATAAGCTTCGTCGTCGAGAGGGAAACAGCCCAGAACACCAGCTAAGGCCCCTAAGTGTGTGCTCAGTGGGAAAGGATGTGGGATTGCCCAGACAACCAGGAGGTTGGCTTAGAAGCAGCCACCCTTGAAAGAGTGCGTAATAGCTCACTGGTCAAGTGGTCCTGCGCCGACAATGTAGCGGGGCTTAAGCACACCGCCGAAGCTGTGTCATTCATGCGATACATCGGCTTGAGCCTTCGGGTTCTTGTCTAGTGGTATGGATGGGTAGGGGAGCGTCCTGCATCCAGGGAAGCCGCGGTGTAAACCAGCGGTGGAGGGTGTGGGAGTGAGAATGCAGGCATGAGTAGCGAATGCAGAGTGAGAAACTCTGCCGCCGGATGACCAAGGGTTCCTGGGCCAGGCTAATCCGCCCAGGGTAAGTCGGGACCTAAGGCGAGGCCGACAGGCGTAGTCGATGGACAACGGGTTGATATTCCCGTACCCGAGCACGTGCGTCCCTGATGAGGCAGTTGATACTAACCACCCAAAGCGTGATGTGAAGTCTTCGGATGGAGCGTCATTGTGGAGCGTGGGGCCTGATTCTGTAGTAGTCAAGTGATGGGGTGACGCAGGAAGGTAGCTCCGCCAGTGAATGGTAGTACTGGTGTAAGCGTGTAGGCCGTCATGTAGGTAAATCCGCATGGCATGTAGGCTGAGACGTGATGCGTAGCCGATTGAGGTGAAGTAGAGTGATCCTATGCTGCCGAGAAAAGCCTCTAGCGAGTGCGTGCACGGCCCGTACCCCAAACCAACACAGGTGGTCAGGTAGAGAATACTAAGGCGATCGGGTGAACTGTGGTTAAGGAACTCGGCAAAATGCCCCCGTAACTTCGGGAGAAGGGGGGCCAAACATCCTGAAGCTTTTTACAGGCTAGGGGTGGGTGGCCGCAGAGACCAGCGGAAAGCGACTGTTTACTAAAAACACAGGTCCGTGCGAAGAAGTAATTCGATGTATACGGACTGACGCCTGCCCGGTGCTGGAACGTTAAGAGGACCGGTTAACTCCCTTTTGGGGGGTGAAGCTGAGAATTTAAGCGCCAGTAAACGGCGGTGGTAACTATAACCATCCTAAGGTAGCGAAATTCCTTGTCGGGTAAGTTCCGACCTGCACGAATGGCGTAACGACTTTCCGGCTGTCTCAACCACAGGCCCGGCGAAATTGCATTACGAGTAAAGATGCTCGTTACGCGCGGCAGGACGGAAAGACCCCGGGACCTTTACTATAGTTTGGTATTGGTTTTCGGTTCGGTTTGTGTAGGATAGGTGGGAGACTGTGAAGCGCTCACGCTAGTGGGTGTGGAGTCGTTGTTGAAATACCACTCTGGCCGGATTGGGAATCTGAACCTACGCCCATGATCTGGGTGAGGGACAGTGCCTGATGGGTAGTTTAACTGGGGCGGTTGCCTCCCAAAGAGTAACGGAGGCGCCCAAAGGTTCCCTCAGCCTGGTTGGCAATCAGGTGTTGAGTGTAAGTGCACAAGGGAGCTTGACTGTGAGACTGACAGGTCGAGCAGGGACGAAAGTCGGGACTAGTGATCCGGCACCACCTGGTGGAAGGGGTGTCGCTCAACGGATAAAAGGTACCCCGGGGATAACAGGCTGATCTTGCCCAAGAGTCCATATCGACGGCATGGTTTGGCACCTCGATGTCGGCTCGTCGCATCCTGGGGCCGGAGTAGGTCCCAAGGGTTGGGCTGTTCGCCCATTAAAGCGGCACGCGAGCTGGGTTTAGAACGTCGTGAGACAGTTCGGTCCCTATCCGCCGCGCGCGTAGGATACTTGCGGAAGGCTGTCCCTAGTACGAGAGGACCGGGACGGACGAACCTCTGGTATGCCAGTTGTCACGCCAGTGGCATGGCTGGTTAGCTACGTTCGGAAGGGATAACCGCTGAAGGCATCTAAGCGGGAAGCCTGTTCCTAGATGAGGTATCCCACCCCTTTGTGGGTTAAGGCCCCCAAGAGACGATTGGGTTGATAGGCCAGAAATGGAAGCGCAGTAATGTGTGGAGTTGACTGGTACTAATAGGCCGAGGACTTGCTACAAAGGTGCTTCGCATCCACTCTACGGCTCTGAAACACCACACCAGAGCACGTGTTACGACACTAGTGTGTTTGTTTCGTAGTGTTTCGGTGGTTATAGCGGCGGGGAAACGCCCGGTCCCATTCCGAACCCGGAAGCTAAGCCTGCCAGCGCCGATGGTACTGCACTCGAAGGGGTGTGGGAGAGTAGGACGCCGCCGAACTTAACGTGAGGAAGCGGGGTTCCAGTCCGAGAGGGCTGGGACCCCGCTTTCGTGCTGTTCAGGCCGTTGGGCACCGCGCCGGAGGGGCGGCGGACCCGGCCAGATACAGTTGTGTGCTGGCCCCCGTGTGGGCCTTTCCCACTTTCGAGGTCTCTGCTAGGAGGACAGGTGTCCGAGTTCGGTCGGCGCGATTCTGAGGACGACCGCGAGGCCGGTCGCCCGCGGCGGCGCGACTCGAGTCCCCGAGGCAAGCAACAAGGCGGCAGCCGAACCAGTGGTGGTGGTCGCCCCCAGCGCCAAGGCAGCCCCGACCGCGGCGGCTACAAGCCCCGCGAAGGCGGCAACTACAAACCCCGCGACGACCGGGGCAGCTTCAAACCCCGCGACGACCGGGGTGGCTACAAGCCGCGCGATGACCGCGGCGGTTACAAGTCCCGTGAGGGCGGCGGCTTCAAGCCGCGCGATGATCGCGGTGGGTTCAAGCCGCGTGAAGACCGGGGTGGCTACAAACCGCGCGAAGGCGGCAGCAACTTCAAGCCCCGCGAAGGCGGTGGCAGCTACAAACCCCGCGATGACCGCGGTGGCTTCAAGCCTCGCGACGATCGCGGCGGCTACAAGCCCCGCGAGGGTAGCGGCGGCTACAAACCCCGCGACGACCGCGGCGGCTACAAACCCCGCGACGACCGGGGCGGTTACAAGCCTCGTGACGATCGTGGTGGGTTCAAGCCTCGGGAGGACCGGGGTGGCTACAAGCCGCGTGAAGGTGGCGGCGGCTTCAAGTCCCGTGACGATCGAGGCGGGTACAAGCCGCGTGACGACCGGGGTGGTTTTAAGCCTCGCGAGGGTGGCTCGGACCGCGGTGACCGTGGCGGCTTCAAGCCCCGTGAGGACCGCGGCGGTTACAAGCCTCGCGATGATCGCGGTGGCTTCAAGCCGCGTGAGGACCGTGGCGGTTACAAGCCTCGGGAGGACCGGGGTGGCTACAAGCCTCGCGAAGGTGGTGACTCCAAGTCCCGTGAGGGTGGGGGTTACCAGTCGCGTGAAGGGGGCAAGCCGCGCGAAGACCGGGGTGCTAAGCCCCGTGAGGGTGGGTTCAAGGCCCGCGAGGGGGGCGGCAAGCCGCGCGAGGGGGGATTCGAGCGGGACCGTGGCTTCAAGCGGGACGATCGCGGCGGCTACAAGCCCCGCGAAGGGTTCAAGCCGCGTGGCCGTCGTGACGAGGAGATGGACGACGCCGCTCTGGCCAGGGAACTCCTCGAGGCGCCCGAACTCCCCGAGGACATCGAGTTCTCCGACCTCGACGAGGAAGCGCGCCGCGAGCTGCGCACCCTGCCCAAGGCGCTCGCCGAGACCGTGGGCAAGCACCTCGTCGCGGCCGGCGGGCTGATCGACACCGACCCCGACGCGGCCTTCGAGCACGCCAAGTACGCCAAGGCGAAAGCCTCCCGCGTCCCCATCGTGCGCGAAGCGCTCGGCCTCGTCGCCTACCACTCCGGCAAGTGGGCCGAGGCGCTCACCGAACTGCGCGCGGTCCGCCGGATGACGCGCAGCGACGCGCACATCGCGATCATCGCGGACTGCGAGCGGGCCCTCGGCCGTGCCGAGCGCGCGCTCGACCTGGCCAAGGAGGTCGATACCGGCCGCCTGTCCAAGGACGTGCAGATCGAGCTGAAGATCGTCACCGCCGGGGCGCGCCGCGACCTCGGGCAGCTCGACGCGGCCGTCGTCTCCCTGCAGGGCGAGGACCTCGACGCGCGCAAGCGCGAGCCGTGGAGCGCGCGCCTGTTCTACGCCTACGCCGACAACCTGCTCGCCGCCGGCCGCCGGGACGAGGCGGTCAGCTGGTTCCTCCACGCCGCCGAGGCCGACGACGACGATCTGACCGACGCCGCCGAGCGCGCCGCCGAGCTGGGGCAGGCCGAAGGTGAGTGACGCGCTGCTGGCGGCCTACGACTCACTGCTGTTCGACCTCGACGGCACGGTCTACCACGGCGCGCGGGTCATCCCCGGCGCACCGGAGGTGATCGGTGAGGCGCGGGCCGCCGGCACGGCGGTGCGGTTCGTCACGAACAACGCCTCCAAGGCCCCCGCCGCGGTCGCCGACCACCTCAACGGCATGGGCATCGACGCCCAGCCCGACGAGGTGCACACCAGCTCCCAGGCCGCCGCGAAGGTGCTCGCCGAGCGCCTCGCACCCCGGGCCCACGTGCTCGTCGTCGGCGCGCAGGCGCTGTGCGACGAGGTCGAAGCCGTCGGACTTCGACCGGTGCGCGAGCACTCCGACCAGGTCGAGGCCGTGGTCCAGGGCCACTCGCCGGACACCGGCTGGGCCAACCTCGCCGAAGCGTGCCTCGCGATCCGCGGTGGCGCGCTCTGGGTGGCCAGCAACGTCGACAAGACCCTCCCCGCCGAACGCGGCCTGCTGCCCGGCAACGGCTCGATGGTCGCCGCCCTGCGCAGCGCCACCGACCGCGAGCCGATCGTCGCGGGCAAGCCGGAGGCCCCGCTCATGCGGACCGCCGCCCAGGGCCGGGCGCTCGTCGTCGGGGACCGGCTCGACACCGACATCGCCGGTGCGGTGGCGGCCGGGCTCGACGCGCTGGTGGTGCTCACCGGCGTGGACACCCCGGCCAGCCTGATCGCCGCCATCCCGGCCGAGCGCGCGCGGTTCCTCGCCGCCGACATCACCGGCCTGCGCGACTCCGCCGAGGAGACGCGCATCGCGCCGAAGGCGGGCTGGGCGATCACCGCCGAGCACGGCGTCCTGCAGGTGCGGGCCGACGGCGGCAGCGATCCGGTCGACCTGCTGCGCGCGCTGTGCGCGACCGCGTGGGACACCGGCGCGACCGAGGTCAAGCCGCTCGACGACACCGCGAAGGGCGCGCTCAGCGAACTCGGCCTCATCGGTTAGCGTGGTGGGGTGCAGGAGCAGAACCACCCCGTCCCGCGGCCGCCGGGACAGCAGTCGCAGCCGCAGCCGATCGACCCGCGCGGCGGGATCGACGAGGCGGTGTCGGGGCTGACCGAGCTGGACCGGATCCCGCTCGCCGAGCACGTGGAGCGCTTCGACGCGGTGCACACCGAGCTGACCGTCGCGCTCTCCAGCATCGACAAGGTCTGAGTCCGATGGCCCGCAGGGCACGGCTCGACGCGGAGCTGGTGCGCCGCGGCCTCGCCCGCTCCCGTGAGCAGGCGAGTTCGCTGATCGCGCAGGGCAAGGTGAGCGTCGGCGGCATGGTCGCCACAAAACCCGCCACCGGTGTGGAGGCCGCCGCCGCGATCGTGGTGCGCGACGAGGACGACCCCGGCTGGGCTTCGCGGGGCGCGCACAAACTCCTGGGCGCCATCGAGGCGTTCGAATCCGGCGGCCTCATCGTCGAGGGCAGGCGCTGCCTGGACGCGGGCGCGTCCACCGGCGGGTTCACCGACGTGCTGCTGCGCGGGGGTGCCGCCCAGGTGGTCGCCGCCGACGTCGGCCGCGGCCTGCTCGACTGGCGCCTGCGCACCGACGAACGCGTGGTCGTGCTGGACAGGACGAATGTGCGGAACCTGACGCCCGAGCTGATCGGCGGCCAGGTCGACCTCGTGGTGGCGGACCTGTCGTTCATCTCGCTCAAGCTGGTGCTGCCCGCGCTCGCCGCGTGCGCGCGCCCCGGCGCGGATCTGCTGCCGATGGTCAAACCGCAGTTCGAGGTCGGCAAGGACCGGCTGGGCAGCGGTGGGGTCGTGCGCGATCCGGAACTGCGGGCCGAGGCGGTGCTGGCGGTGGCGGCCGCGGCGGCCGAGACCGGCCTGACCACCCGCGGGGTGGTCGCGAGCCCGTTGCCCGGCCCGTCCGGCAACGTCGAGTTCTTCATCTGGTTGCGGCGTGCCGCCGCTGAGTCGACCGTGGACGTGGACCAGCTGGTCCGCACCGCGGTCCAGGAGGGTCCTTCGTGACGCTTCGGCGTGAGGTTCTGCTCGTCGTCCACCCCGACCGCGACGCCACCGCGGGCGCGGCCCGCGAGGTCGCCGCGCAGCTGGCGGCCGCCGGCATCCGGCTGCGGGTGGCCGACGAGGAGGTCCGGCAGCTGGTCCAGGCCAACGGGCACGCCCCGGAGTGCACGGTGGTGGCCCCGGACGACGATCCGGCGGCCGGTACCGAGCTGGTGTTCGTGCTCGGCGGTGACGGGACCCTGCTGCGCGCGGCGGAACTGGCGCGCCCGGCCGGGGTGCCGGTGCTCGGGGTGAACCTCGGCCGCGTCGGCTTCCTCACCGAGGCCGACTCCGACGCGCTGGAGGAGACCGTGCGGCGCGTGGTCGAGGGCCACTACCGCGTCGAGGAACGGATGACCGTGGACGTCACGGTCGCCGTCGAAGGCGAGATCGTGGCCCGCACCTGGGCGCTCAACGAGGCCAGCGTGGAGCGCAGTTCGCGGGTGCGGATCCTGGACGCGCTGATCGAGGTCGACGGCCGCCCGGTGTCCTCGTTCGGCTGTGACGGCGTGCTGTGCGCGACCCCGACCGGGTCCACCGCCTACGCCTTCTCCGCCGGCGGCCCGATCATGTGGCCCGACGTGGAGGCGCTGCTGGTGGTGCCCAGCAACGCGCACGCGATGTTCTCCCGCCCGCTGGTGGTCTCGCGGAACTCGGTGATCACCGTCGGCATCGATCCCGAGGGCTCGACGGCGGTGCTGACCTGCGACGGGCTGCGGCACATCGAACTGCCGCGCGGGGCCAGGGTGCGCGTGGTGGCCGGCCGGGTGCCGGTGCGGCTGGCACGCCTGTGGGACGGCCCGTTCACCGACCGGCTGGTGCACAAGTTCGCGCTGCCGGTCAAGAGCTGGCGCGAGCGCGACCGCCACCAACCACGCTGACGGCCCGTTCGCGCGCTTTTCACCAGGAACTTCGCCGTTGTTGCGAGTGCCGGGCGCGCGTCGCCCGGACGGGGCACTACGGTTGGTGGCGTGCTGGCCGAGATGCGCATCCAGGGCCTCGGGGTCATCGAGGACGCCCTGCTCGAGTTGCACCCGGGATTCACCGTGGTCACCGGCGAGACCGGGGCGGGCAAGACCATGGTGGTCACCGGGCTGCACCTGCTCTCCGGAGGACGGGCGGAGGTGTCGAAGGTCCGCGTCGGTGCGGGGAAAGCGCTGGTCGAGGGCCGGTTCGAGGGCGTGACCGGCAAGGTCGCGCTGGACATCGTCGGCGACGCCGGTGCCGAGGTCGAGGACGGCGGCGGGGTGATCGCGCTGCGCTCGGTGGCCAGCGACGGCCGCTCGCGCGCCCACCTCGGCGGGCGCTCGGTGCCCGTCGGCGTGCTGGGCGACCTGTCCGAGCAGCTGCTGGCCGTGCACGGCCAGAACGACCAGCTGCGCCTGCTGCGCCCGGCCGAGCAGCGCGCGGTGATCGACCGGTTCGCCGGCGACGCCGTGGCCGCGCCGCTGGAGCAGTACCGGGCCGTCCGCGAGGAGTGGCAGGCGGTGGTCGCCGAGCTGAACGACCGCACCACGCGTTCGCGCGAGCTGGCCCAGCAGGCCGACATGCTGCGCCTCGGGCTGACCGAGATCAGCTCGGTGGAGCCGACCCCGGGCGAGGACACCGAGCTCACCGAGCAGATCAAGCGGCTGTCCGCGATCGACGAACTGCGGGCGACGGCCACCGAGGCGCACCACGCCGTGTCCGGCGCGCAGGACGGCGACCTGGAGGCGCCCGGCGCGCTCGGCCTGGTCGGCGAGGCGCAGCGGCGGCTGGCCGGTGCCGAGGACCAGGTCCTCCGCGACATGGAGCCGCGGCTGGCCGAGGCCGCCGTGCTGCTCGCCGACGTGGGCACCGAACTGGGCAGCTACCTCGAATCGCTGGAGGCCGACCCGGCGCGGCTGGAGCAGTCGCTGGCCCGGCAGGCTGACCTGAAGAAGCTGATCCGCAAGTACGCCGCCGACATCGACGGGGTGCTCGCCTGGGCCGAGGACGCCCGCGAGCGGCTGTCCACGATGGACACTTCGGAGGAGGCGCTGGCCGAGCTGGCCGCGCGCCGCGACGAACTGGCCAAGCAGCTCGGCGAGCACGCGGCGCGGCTCTCGGCCGCGCGCAAGGTGGCCGCGGGCGAGCTGGCCGGGGAGATCACCGCGGAGCTGGCCGGGCTGGCGATGGGCCAGGCGCAGATCGAGGTGACCGTCGGCGTGCGCGAGGTCGACGAGTCCGACCCGCACGCGCTCACCGTCGACGGGCGGAAGGTGCACGCCGGGCCGGACGGGGTGGACGAGGTCGAACTGCTGCTCCGCGCGCACAAGGGCGCGCCGCCGCTGCCGGTGCACAAGGCGGCCTCCGGCGGTGAGCTGTCCCGGGTGATGCTGGCCATCGAGGTGGTGCTGGCGCACGCGGACACCGTGCAGACGCTGGTGTTCGACGAGGTGGACGCCGGGGTCGGCGGCCGCGCGGCGGTGGAGATCGGCAGGCGGCTGGCCCGGCTGGCGACCAGCCACCAGGTGCTGGTGGTGACCCACCTGCCGCAGGTGGCCGCGTTCGCCGACCGCCACCTGGTGGTGGACAAGGGCATGTCCGACGGCATCACCCGCAGCGGGGTGAAGGTGCTGCAGCAGTCCGAGCGGGTGCTGGAACTGGCCCGCATGCTGGCCGGGATGGACGACACCGAGACCGGCCGGGCGCACGCCGAGGAACTGCTCGCCGCGGCCGACGCGGACAAGTACTCGTTCAGCAGGCTCCCGCGCGACGGCCGGAAAGGATCGAAGAAAAAGCGCACGAAATAGTGATCCCTCCCCGGCGCGGGGGATACCGAGGGTGAACCGCACACCGATCGTTGGATTCTCGAAATGCGTACCGGCGTGGCGGCCACCTTCTCACGTGCCCATTTGTCACCATCGGTCCCATGAAGCTCACCGGCTTGCTCTCGCGGAACGACGAAACCCGTCCCGGCGTGACCGGGGTGGCGCGGGTCGACCGGCGCACCAGGGAGTTGCTCCGCCGGATCTCCCCCGGTGACATCGCCGTGCTCGACCAGCTCGACCTGGACCGGGCGACCGCGGACGCGCTGGTGCGCGCGGAAGTGGCCGGGGTGGTCAACGCCTCGCCGTCGATTTCCGGCCGGTTTCCGAACCTGGGCCCGGAAATCCTGCTCGCCGCCGGGATCCCGCTGATCGATTCCGCCGGTGGCTCGGTGCTGCGCAACGTCAAGGACGGCAGCAAACTGCGCCTGCACGAGGACAGCGTCTACCTCGGTGAGCGCAAGGTCGCCTCGGGCACGCGGCAGACGCGGGAGAGCGTGGCCGACCAGATGATCGAGGCCAAGGCCGGGATGTCCACCCAGCTGGAAGCCTTCTCGGCGAACACGATCGAGTTCCTGCGCCGCGAGCGCACGCTGATCCTGGACGGGGTCGGCGTGCCGGAGCTGCGGTTGTCGCTGCGCGACCGGCACGTGCTGGTGGTGGCCGCGGGCAACGGGCACGCCGAGGACCTGAAGAAGCTGAAGAAGTACATCGGGGAGCACCGGCCGGTGCTGGTCGGGGTGGACGGCGGCGCGGACACGCTGATCGCGCAGGGCCACACGCCCGACGTGATCGTCGGCGACCCGCTGGGCATCGAGGCGGAAACGCTCAAGTGCGGGGCCGAGGTGGTGGTCCCGGCCCAACCGGACGGGCACGCGCCCGGGGTGGCCCGCATCCAGGACCTCGGCATCGGCGCGGTCACCTTCCCGGCCTCGGGCAACGCGGAGGACCTGGCCCTGCTGCTGGCCGACGCGCACGAGGCCAGCCTGGTGGTCACCGTCGGTTTCCAGGCAACCCTGCGCGAGTTCCTCGACCACGGGCGGTCCGGCTCGAACCCGTCCACCTTCCTGACCCGGCTGAAGCTGGGCACGAAGCTGGTCGACGGCAAGGCCGTGGCCACGCTGCACCGCGGCCGGGTCTCCGGCGGGATGATCCTGTTCCTGGTGCTGGCCGCGCTCGCCGTGGTCGCCGCCGCGCTGCTGGTCTCCGACGCCGGTGAGGTCTACCTCGACTGGATCGCCGACACCTGGCGGTCCTTCACGAACTGGGTCAAGGGGCTCTTCACGTGATTTCTCTGCGCTATCACATCGTTTCGATCGCGGCGGCCTTCCTGGCGCTGGCCGTCGGCGTGGTGCTGGGCTCCACCGCGCTGAACGGGCCGCTGCTGTCCGGGCTGTCCGACGACAAGGCCGAACTGGGCCGCCAGGTGTCCGACCTGGAGGCCGAGCGCAACGCGCTGACCGCGCGGCTCGGCGATTCCGACGCCTTCGCCGGTTCGGTCGGGCCGAAGATCGTGGCCGGGCAGCTGGACCAGCGCTCGGTCGTGCTGGTCACCACCGAGGACGCGAAACCGGCCGACCGGGACGCGCTCAAGGAACTGATCGGGCAGTCGGGCGCGACGGTGACCGGTGAGGTGCAGCTGACCCAGTCGTTCGCCGACCCGGCCAAGGCCGACCAGCTGCGCCAGGTGGTCACCCGGCTGCAGCCGGCCGGGGTGAGCTTCCCGACCGCGGGTGATCCCGGCACGCTCGCCGGGGCGCTGCTGGGCTCGACCCTGTTGCTGAACAAGGATTCCGCGCAGCCGCAGTCCACTCCGGACGAACTGGCGGCGGCGCTGGGCGGGCTGTCCGACGGCGGGTTCGTCAAGACCGCGGGTGACGTCAAGCCGGCGCAGGAGGCCGTGGTGCTGGTCGGCGGCAAGGCCACCGGTGACGGCGCGGGGGACCGGGCGGCCACCGTCGCGCGCTTCGCCACGCAGCTGGACCGGTCGGGCGCGGGCACCGTGCTGGCCGGGGACCTGGCCTCGGCCGAGGGCACCGGCGCGCTGGGCGTGGTGCGGGCGGACACCTCCGCCACCTCGATCCTGTCCACTGTGGACAACGTGGACACCGCGGCCGGGCGGGTGGTCACCGTGCTGGCCCTGCGGGAGCAGCTGGACGGGAACGCGGGCCGCTACGGCATCGCGGGCAACGCCCAGAGCCCGGCACCCGGCGTGAACCGCGAAGGCAGCTGACCCCGGCCCAACGCTATGAGTGGGGCATTACTTGCGTTGATTGCAAGTAATGCCCCACTCATAGCATTCGATCAGGGGTGGAGCAGGGTGGTCCAGGCGTCGACGAAGCCGGGGAAGGTCTTGCCGACGGTGGCCGGGTTCTCCACCTGAACGCCCGGGACGCGCAGGCCCGCGACGGCGCCCGCCATGACCAGGCGGTGGTCGTCGTAGGTGTGGAAGACGCCCGCGTGCATGGGGGCCGGGGTGATCCGCAGGCCGTCCTCGGTCTCGGTGACGCCGGCGCCCAGGCCCGACAGCTCGGTGGCCAGCGCGGCCAGCCGGTCGGTCTCGTGGCCGCGCAGGTGCGCCACCCCGCTGATCACCGACGGCCCGTCCGCGAAGCACAGCAGCGTGGCGATCACCGGGGTCAGCTCGCCGACCTCGTGCAGGTCGAACTGCCCGCCGCCGAAGTCGCCGGTGCCCGTCACGGTCAGGCCCGCCTCGTCCAGTTCCACCTTCGCGCCGAGTTCGGCGACCAGGCTGCGCAGCCAGTCGCCCGGCTGCGTGGTGTACGACGGCCAGCCCTCGACCCGCACCGACCCGCCGGTCAGCAGCGGCGCCACCACGAACGGGGCGGCGGTGGACAGGTCCGGCTCGATGGTGAAGTCCGGGCACGACAGCGCCGCGGGCGGCACGAAGAACTCGGTGCCCGAGCGCTCCGGGGCGGCACCGAAGCGGCGCAGGATGTCCAGCGTCATCTCGATGTGCGGTTCGCTCGGCGGCGTGCCGGTCAGGCGCACGCGCACCCCCTCGCCGAACGCCGGGCCCGCCAGCAGCAGCGCGGACAGGAACTGGCTCGACGCCGACGAATCCAGCTCCACCTCGCCACCGGCCAGCCCGCCGTGCCCGGTCACGGTGAACGGCGGCGCGCCGCGGCCGTCGTCGTCGATCCGGGCGCCGAGCGCGGACAGCGCGCCCAGCAGCGGCGCGAGCGGGCGGCGGCGGATGGCCTCGTCGCCGTCGAACCGCACCGTCCGGCCGCCCAGCGCGGCCAGTGCCGGGGTGAACCGCGCCACCGTGCCCGCGTTACCGAGCGTGACCGTGGCGTCGCCGGAACCGGCTTCGATCGGGTGGATCCGCGTGCCCTCCTCGGTTTCCGCGAAACCACCGCCGAGCGCGGACACCGCGCCGAGCATCAACCGGGTGTCGCGGGAGACGAGCGGCTCGCGCACGAGCGTGGGCCCGGTGGCGAGCGCGGCGAGCACGTAGGCCCGGTTGGTGAGCGATTTCGAGCCCGGTACCCGGACGGTCGCGTCCAGTGATCGCGAACTCTCCGGTGCGGTCCAGGTCTCGGCTTCGGCCATGTGTCCTACCCCTCGGCTTCCGTGCGCGGGTGTGGCAGCGGTGGCGCTCGCCGCCGCTCGTGTTAGCGTAAAAGCCCGTGGACGACACTCCTGCGCCGGGACGCGAAGCGCCGGTGGCCGAGTGTGCGTTCTGACCGGCAGACGGTGAGGACTAGTTGAACACGGGAGTCTCCTTGGTGCTTCAAGCACGTACGACCAAGCACGTATTCGTGACCGGGGGCGTCGCCTCCTCACTGGGCAAGGGACTCACCGCCTCGAGCCTCGGCCAGTTGCTGACCTCGCGGGGTCTGCGGGTGACCATGCAGAAGCTGGACCCGTACCTCAACGTCGACCCCGGCACGATGAACCCCTTCCAGCACGGCGAGGTCTTCGTCACCGAGGACGGCGCGGAGACCGACCTGGACATCGGTCACTACGAGCGCTTCCTCGACCGCGACCTCAACGGCTCGGCGAACGTCACCACCGGCCAGGTGTACTCGCAGGTGATCGCCAAGGAGCGGCGCGGCGAGTACCTCGGCGACACGGTCCAGGTGATCCCGCACATCACCGACGAGATCAAGTCGCGCATCCTGGCGATGGCCGAGCCGGACGCCGAGGACCGCCGTCCCGACGTGGTGATCACCGAGGTGGGCGGCACGGTCGGCGACATCGAGTCGCTGCCGTTCCTGGAGGCCTGCCGCCAGGTGCGCCACGACGTCGGCCGCGACAACTGCTTCTTCCTGCACGTCTCGCTGGTGCCGTACCTGGCGCCGTCGGGCGAGCTGAAGACCAAGCCGACGCAGCACTCGGTGGCCGCGCTGCGCAACATCGGCATCCAGCCCGACGCGCTGGTCTGCCGGGCCGACCGGGACCTGCCGGACGACCTCAAGCGCAAGATCGGCCTGATGTGCGATGTGGACACCGAGGCCGTGGTCGCCTGCCCGGACGCGCCGTCGATCTACGACATCCCGAAGGTGCTGCACCGCGAGGCGCTCGACGCGTACGTGGTGCGGCGGCTGGGCCTGCCCTTCCGCGACGTGGACTGGACGGTGTGGGGCGATCTGCTCGACCGCGTGCACAACCCGGCCGAGACGGTGCGCGTCGCCGTGGTGGGCAAGTACATCGACCTGCCCGACGCGTACCTGTCGGTGACCGAGGCGTTGCGGGCGGGCGGGTTCGCCAACCGCGCCAAGGTGGAGATCGTCTGGGTCGCCTCCGACGAGCTCACCACGCCGTCCGGCGCGGCCGCGCTGCTGTCCGATGTGGACGGTGTGCTGGTGCCGGGCGGGTTCGGCGTGCGCGGGATCGAGGGCAAGGTCGGCGCGATCACCCACGCGCGCACCCGCGGCCTGCCGGTGCTCGGGCTGTGCCTGGGCCTGCAGTGCATGGTGATCGACGCGGCGCGCAACCTGGCCGGGATCGCCGGCGCGAACTCCGCCGAGTTCGAGGAGACCGAGCACCCGGTGATCTCCACCATGGCCGACCAGCGCGACGTGGTGGCCGGTGAGCGCGACATGGGCGGCACGATGCGCCTCGGCGCGTACCCGGCGAAGCTGAAGCCGGGTTCGCAGGTGGCCAAGGCGTACGGGCAGACCGAGGTCTCCGAGCGGCACCGGCACCGCTACGAGGTGAACAACAGCTACCGCAAGCAGCTCTCGGACGCGGGCCTGGTCTTCTCCGGCACCTCGCCGGACGACCGGCTGGTGGAGTTCGTCGAGCTGCCCGCCGACGTGCACCCGTTCTTCGTCGGCACGCAGGCGCACCCGGAGCTGAAGAGCCGGCCGACCCGGCCGCACCCGCTGTTCGACTCGTTCATCCGCGCGGTGGTCGCCTACCGCACCGCGGACCGCCTGCCGGTGGCCCTGCCGGAGTCGACCGTCGGCGCTTCCTCGTGACCGCACCGGGTAGCCACGAGTTCACCGTGGTGTCCACTGAGGACGTCCACATCGGACGCGTGGTCGGGCTGCGGGTGGACGAGGTGGCCATGCCGGGCGGGGGCACCGCCCGGCGGGAGGTGGTCGAGCACCTCGGCGCGGTGGCCGTGGCCGCGCTCGACGCCGAGGGCGCGCTGACCATGATCCACCAGTACCGGCACCCGCTGGGGCGCCGGATCTGGGAGCTGCCGGCCGGGCTGACCGACCACCCCGGCGAGGAGCCGGTGGTGGCGGCGGCGCGTGAGCTGGTCGAGGAGGCCGGGCTGAAGGCCGAGCGGTGGGAGACGCTGGTCGACGTGGCCGCGTCGCCGGGGTTCACCGACGAGGTGGTCCGGGTGTTCCTGGCCCGCGATCTGTCCGAAGTGGACCGTGAGGTGCTCGGCGAGGAGGAGGCGGATCTGGTGATCCGCAAGGTGCCGCTGGCCGAGGCGGTGCGGATGGCGTTGCACGGCGAACTGGTCAACGGGGCGACCGTGGCCGGGGTGCTGGCGGCGCACGCGGTGCTCTCGGGGGCGGCCCAGACCCGTCCGGCGGACGCGCCGTGGCGGGATCGGCCGCACCGCTTCGCCGCCCGGTAGCCGCCGATCTCGCCCCCGGGTGACGGTGGCCACCTCGCCCGGGGGTCAGTCGAGCAGGCGGCGGCCCTGGGCGTCGTAGCCGCCGTTGGCCAGGATGACGATGCCGTCGATGATCGGCCAGAGCACGCCGGCGCCGCACGTGACCAGCACCACGAGCAACTGGGCCAGGCCGATCCCGACGTGCCCGGAGTAGAACCGGCCGATGCCGAAGGGCAGCAGGATCTGCAGCAGCCCGGTGGTCAGCTTCGACTTGTCCGACAGGCCGCGTGCCGCCGGGGTGTAGCCGTAGACCGGCTGCGGGTACTGCCCGTAGGCCGGTACCGGCGGCGGCCCCGGCGGGCGCAGCACCGGCGGGTGCGGCTCGGGCAGGTCGGCGAACAACGGGACCAGCTCCGCCTTCGTCTGTGCGCCGAGCGCGGCGGTCACCCGCTGTTCGTACTCGTCGGTCTCGAGGCGGCCCGCGGCGAAGTGGTCGCCGAGCGCGTTGACGCACTGCTCCCGCTCGAAGGTGCCGATGCGCACGGCATCCGGATCTGGCGATGTGCTCACCTCACCGACGGTAATGGAAGCCGCAGTGGTATGTGGGCCGAATCCACGGTGTCGAGTCGCGTTCGTTGCTCTAGAGTGGCGCGGTGCCCAGGCCGGTAGCCGGTGTGATCAAGGCGTACCTCAACCACCTCACGGTGGAGCGGGGCACCGCCAAGAACACCCTGGACAGCTACGCCCGCGACCTGCGCCGCTACGCCGCGCACCTGGAAGCGGCCGGGGTCACCGACTTCACCCTGGTCAGCCCCGAGCACATCGCCGCGTTCGGGGTCGCGTTGCGCGAGGGGGACGGCGAGCACCAGCCGCTGGCGGCCTCCTCCTCGGCCCGGGCGCTGGTCGCCGTGCGCGGGCTGCACCGCTTCGCCCACGCCGACGGCATCACCGAGCAGGACCCCGCGCGCGAGGTGCGCCCGCCGGCCGCGGCCAAGCGCCTGCCCAAGGCGCTCCCGGTGGACCAGGTGCTCAAGCTGCTCGACACGCCCCCCGCCGACGGCGACCGGCCGCTGCGCGATCGCGCGCTGCTCGAACTGCTCTACTCCACCGGCGCCCGGATCTCCGAGGCGGTCGGCCTCGACCTCGACGACATCGACCAGGACGAGCGCACCGTCCGCCTCGACGGCAAGGGCGGCAAGCAGCGCCTGGTGCCCATCGGCCGCCCGGCGGTCGAGGCGCTCAACGCCTACCTCGTGCGCGCCCGGCCGTCACTCGCCGCGCGGGGGCGGGGGAGCGCGGCGGTGTTCCTCAACGCGCGCGGCGGGCGGCTGACCCGGCAGAGCGCGTGGCAGGTGCTCAAGACCAGCGCCGAACGCGCCGGCATCCAGGCCGTGGTCTCGCCGCACACGCTGCGTCACTCCTTCGCCACGCATCTACTCGAAGGTGGGGCGGATGTGCGCGTCGTCCAAGAACTCCTCGGGCACGCCTCGGTGACCACCACGCAGGTGTACACGCTGGTCACGGTCAACACGCTGCGGGAGATCTATGCCACCGCGCACCCCCGCGCACTGGGATGAAAATGCCCGGCTACGCCGAATGGCCCTGGCACCCGGTCGGCTGACGGCGGTCAACTAGTGCGGACACGCCCGGCGAGCCGCTTTTGCACCCCCGTGCTACACGCATAGGCTCCCGGCAGACCGCTGAGCAAGGAGCTTTCGAGGTATGTCGACATCGGAGCCGCCGGAGCGAGCGTCGGAGTCCGCAGGTTCTGCCGCCGCGAGCCTCAGCAAGATGACCATCGCGATCGAAGGAGACACGCTCTCCGACGACGAACTGGACTCGGAGGCTCTCGTTCCACCGCTCAACGGCAAGAAGGCACGCGACCGGCTCGGCCCCACCGGGAGGCCCTACCGCGAGATCGCCGAGCCGCCCCTGCTCGACAAGCACGGCCCGGCCACCATCCTGGCCATGTGCAACCAGAAGGGCGGGGTCGGCAAGACCACCTCGACCATCAACCTCGGTGCCGCGCTGGCCGAATACGGCCGCCGCGTGCTGCTGGTCGACTTCGACCCGCAGGGCGCGCTCTCGGTCGGCCTCGGCATCCAGCCGCACGAACTCGAGTACACCGTCTACAACGTGATCATGGAAAGGTCGGTGAACATCCTGGACGTGGTCCGCTCGACCGGGGTGGAGAACGTCGACCTGCTGCCGAGCAACATCGACCTGTCCGCGGCGGAGGTGCAGCTGGTCGCCGAGGTCGGCCGCGAGCACACGCTGCTGAGGGTGCTGAGACCGGTCATGGACACCTACGACTATGTTCTGGTCGACTGCCAGCCCTCGCTCGGCCTGCTCACGGTGAACGCGCTGACCGCCGCGGACGGCGTGGTGATCCCGCTGGAGTGCGAGTTCTTCAGTCTGCGGGGCGTGGCGCTCCTGATCGACACCATCGAGAAGGTGCGTGAACGCCTCAACCCCAAGCTGGACATCACCGGGATTCTCGCGACCATGTTCGACCCGAGAACCCTGCATTCGAAGGAGGTCATGGCGCGCGTGGTGGAGGCATTCGGCGAGACCGTGTTCGACACGGTCATCAACCGCACCGTGCGGTTCCCGGAGACCACCGTGGCCGGGGAACCGATCACCAAGTGGGCACCCAAGTCGGCCGGTGCGATGGCCTATCGCGCACTGGCCCGCGAGGTGATCGCCCGGTGAGCAGGAGAGCTCCCCTGCCCGGCGCGTCCGAACTGTTCCGCCTGACCAGCAGCAGCAACGCACTCGAACTGACCGTTCCGAACGAGCCCCGCGAGGCCGAGCCGGAGCCCGCGCCCGAGCCGCCGCGGCGGCTGGTGCGCGGGGCCAAGGCCGCCCGGTCCAGCACCCCGCGGCAGAAGCACGACGCGAAGATCACCGTGTACGTCTCCGGCGACGAGCTGCTCGCCATGGAGCACGCCCGCCTCACCCTGCGCGGCGGGCACGGCCTGGTGGTCGACCGCGGCAGGCTGGTCCGCGAGGCGGTCGCCGTGCTGCTGGCCGACTTCGACGAGTTCGGCGAGGACTCGGTGCTGGTGCACCGGCTCCGCGCCGCGGGCTCGGACGACGCCGCCGAGAGCGGGGCCGGCGGCTGATGACCGAAACCGAGCCGGCCGGGGCCCCCGAACCCCAGCCGGAATCGGTGGACGAGGGCGCGGCCGGGCGGTTCAAGGTCCGGCTGGCGAACTTCGAGGGCCCGTTCGACCTGCTGCTGCAGCTGATCTCCCAGCACCAGCTGGACGTCACCGAGGTGGCGCTGCACCAGGTCACCGACGACTTCATCGCCTACACCAGGGCGCTGGGCGCGGAATGGGACCTCGACGAGACCACCGAGTTCCTGGTGATCGCGGCGACCCTGCTCGACCTGAAGGCGGCGCGGCTGCTGCCCGCCGCCGAGGTCGAGGACGAGGACGACCTGGCCCTGCTGGAGGCCCGCGACCTGCTCTTCGCCCGCGTCCTGCAGTACCGGGCCTACAAGCAGGTCGCCGCGTTGTTCGCCGAGCTGGAGGCCGGGGCGCTGCGCCGGTACCCGCGCTCGGTGGCACTGGAGGAGCGCTACCTCGGGCTGCTGCCGGAGGTGATGCTGGGCGTGGACCCGGCGAAGTTCGCCGAGATCGCGCTCGCGGTGTTCCGGCCGAAGCCGCCGCCCACGGTGTCGCTGGACCACCTGCACATGGGCAAGGTGTCGGTGCGCGAGCACGCCGCGCTGCTGCGGTTGCGGCTGGCCGAGGCGGGCACGGCCACCTTCACCACGCTGGTCGCCGACTGCGAGCACACCATCGAGGTGGTGGCGCGGTTCCTGGCGCTGCTGGAGCTCTACCGCGAGTCGAGCGTGCAGTTCGAGCAGCTCGAGGCGCTGGACGAGCTGCACGTGCGCTGGACCGGCGGGTCGGTGGAGCAGGCGAGCGCGGCGGCCGAGCAGGACCGCGCGCGGAGTGAGGACGAGGAGTACGGGTGAACCCCGAAGAGATGCTGGACGTGGACGCGCCGGACCCGGAGGAGGAACTGGTCGCGGTCCGCGGCGGGTCGGGTTCGCCCGACCTCACCGACGACGCGGTGCTGGAGGCGGCGCTCGAATCGCTGCTGCTGGTGGTCGACTCACCGGTGAACGAGGAGTCGCTGGCCGGGGCGCTGGAGCAGCCGGTCGAGCGGGTCACCTCGAAGTTGCAGTCGATGTCGACCGCGCTGACCGAGCGGGCCAGCGGCATCGACCTGCGCCGCGTCGGCGAGGGCTGGCGGTACTTCACCCGCGACACCTACGCGCCGTTCGTGGAGAAACTGCTGCTGGACGGGCAGCGCGCCAAGCTGACCCGTGCCGCTTTGGAGACGCTCGCCGTCATCGCCTATCGTCAGCCGGTCACCCGGGCCAGGGTCGCCGCCGTTCGCGGGGTGAACGTGGACGGGGTGATCCGGACGCTGCTCGCGCGCGGCCTGGTCGAGGAGACCGGCACCGACGCGGAGACGGGTGGCAACCTGTACGTGACGACGGAGCTGTTCCTGGAGCGGCTGGGGCTCTCGTCGTTGACCGATCTCCCGCCCATCGCTCCGTTGCTGCCTGAAGTGGATTCGATCGATGACATCGGCTAACGACGAAGGTGTTCGCCTGCAGAAGGTGCTGGCGAAGGCCGGCGTCGCCTCGCGGCGGGCCGCCGAGGACCTGATCGCCCAGGGGCGGGTCAGCGTGGACGGCGAGATCGTCCGCGAGTTCGGGCGCCGGGTCGACCCGGACCGCGTGGTGATCCGCGTCGACGGCACCCGCGTGGTGCTCGACGAGACGCTGGTGTACCTGGCGCTGAACAAGCCGCGCGGCATGCACACCACGATGACCGACGACCAGGGGCGGCCCTGCGTCGGCGACCTGGTGCGCGACCGGGCCGAGCGGCTGTTCCACGTGGGCAGGCTCGACGCGGACACCGAGGGCCTGCTGCTGCTGACCAACGACGGCGACCTCGCGCACCGGCTGATGCACCCGTCGTTCGAGGTGCTGAAGACCTACCTGGCCGAGGTCGAGGGCACGGTGCCGCGCGGGCTGGGCAAGCAGCTGCGGGCCGGGATCGAACTCGAGGACGGCCCGGCGCGCGCCGACGAGTTCCGGGTCAAGGACATGCAGGCCGGGCGGACGCTGGTGGAGATCGTGCTGCACGAGGGGCGCAAGCACATCGTGCGCCGGATGCTGGCCGAGGTCGGCCACCCGGTGCGGAAGCTGGTGCGCACCTCGGTCGGCGAGATCCACCTCGGGAACCTGCGCTCCGGGCACCTGCGCGCGCTGACCCGCAAGGAAGTCGGCTCGCTGCACAGCTCGGTGGGCATGTAGCGGAGGCAGGGCCAGGCGCAGTGAAGGTGGCTTTCACAGCGGAATGTGCTGTGAAAGCCACATTCACTGCGGTGGAGCGGCTCCGTCAGCTCGCGGAGACGGCGGCTTGGGTCCGGGTCTTCCTGGTGAGGGCCTTGGCGATCGGTTCGACCACGCGGGCGGCGGTCGGGCCCAGGATCGCCATCAGCAGCACGTAGGCGGTCGCGAGCGCGGCCAGTTCCCCGGTGACCGCGCCCGCTGAGACGGCGAGGCCGGCGATCACGATGGAGAACTCCCCGCGCGCCACCAGTGCCGCACCGGCACGGGCGCGGCCCATCCGGCCGACGCCCTGGCGTCTGGCCGCCCACCAGCCGGTGGCCACCTTGGTCAGCGTGGTCACCACCGCCAGCGCCACCGCCCAGCCCAGCACCGGCGGGATCGAGGCCGGGTTCGTGTTCAGCCCGAACACCACGAAGAACACCGCGGCGAACAGGTCCCGCAGCGGCTCCAGCATGTGCGTGGCGTTCTCCGCGGTGGACCCCGAGATGGCGATGCCCAGCAGGAACGCGCCGACCGCGGCGGAGACCTGCATGGCCGAGGCGATGCCGGCCACCAGCAGCGCCGCGCCGAGCACCTTGAGCAGGAAGACCTCGCGGTCGGGGCTGTCCACCACGGCCGAGACGTACCGGCCGAACTTCAGCGCGATCAGCAGCACCACGGTGATCACCAGCAGCGAGATGCCGACCGCCTTGGCGCCGCCGAGCAGGCTGACCCCGCCCAGCACCGCGGTCAGGATCGGCAGGTACAGCGCCATCACCAGGTCCTCGAAGACCAGGATGGACAGCACCACCGGGGTTTCGCGGTTACCGAGGCGCCCGAGGTCGCCGAGCACCTTCGCGATGATGCCGGAGGAGGAGATGTAGGTGACCCCGGCCATCACCAGCGCGCCGACCGGGCCCCAGCCCAGCAGCAGCGCCACCGCGGCGCCGGGCGCGGCGTTGAGCACGATGTCCAGCAGACCGGCCATCCACGAGCGCTTGAGCCCGGTGAACAGTTCGGCGGCGGAGTACTCGAGTCCCAGCAGCAGCAGGAGCAGGACCACGCCGATCTCGCTGGCGAGGTGGGTGAAGTCGCCGATGTCGCCGAGCGGGATGAGCCCGCCCTGGCCGAAGCAGAGGCCGCCGATCAGGTACAGCGGAATGGGCGACATGCCGATCTTGCCGGCCAGCCTGCCGAGCGCGCCGAGGACGAAGAACACGCCGCCGAGCTCGATCAGGGCCAGTGCGGTGTGGTCCACGTTCTCCAGCCTCTGTAATTCAGGTACAACGTCAGGTGATCGACCCTCAGCCGTTCTTGAGGATCTTGTAGGCCGCCTGCAGCCCTTCGGAGGTGCCGACGGTGACCATCAGGTCGCCGCCGGTCAGGGTGAAGTCCGGGGTGGGGGAGGGGTGCACCTGGCCCGCGCGCATCACCGCGACCACCGACACCCCGGTGCGCGAGCGCAGCGCGGTGTCGCCGAGGGTGCGGCCGTCGAACGGCGAGCCGGTGGCGACCGGCAGCTGCTTGGTGTTGATGCCGGGCAGGTCGGCGTGCTCTTCCTTGAGCTGCGCGACCAGCTGCGGCGCCCCGAGCAGGTTGGACAGCGCGGCGGCCTCGTCGATGGTCAGCGGCAGCGCGGCGAGACAGGCGTCGGGATCGTCGGACTTGGACACGATGAGCTCGATCTGCCCGTCCCGGTGGTTCACCACACCCACCCGTCGCCCGCTGCGGAGTGCGAAGTCCTTGCGCACGCCGATTCCGGGCAGGGGAGTCACTTCCACGTTCACCTGTCCACGGTAACCCATCTACCGGGTGACGGGGGTTATCAGGTCAACAAGTCCACTGTGGACCGAAGGGGCGGGGTGCGCTCAGCCGACCGCGCGGACGCCGCGGCGCTCGCGGATCTCGGCGATGGTGCGCTCGACGTGGCGGCGGAGATCGGCCATCGAACCGTCGTTGACCAGGTGGTGGTCGGCCAGCGCGATGGCGGTCGCCTTGTCCAGGGTCCGGATCTCGCGCAGGTCGCGCGAGTGGATTTCAGCCGGGGTGAGCGGGCGCACCGGGCGGTGGGCGAGGCGCTCCTCCCGCACCGCGCGGGGCGCGTGCACGGCGATCAGGCTCAGCTGGTCCGGGTAGCGCTCGTGCAGCAGCTCGTACTCGGCGTAGCTGTACAGGCCGTCGATGATGACCTCGTCGTGCGCGCGGAAGTGCTCGTCGACGTCGCGGCTGGCGAGGTGGGCGATGGCGGACATGCCGTGCTCGGCGCGGAGTTCCTCGCGCACCACGCGCTCGGTCTCCTCGGTCACCTTCAGCCCGCGCCTGCTGACCTCGGCCACCACCACACCGCCGAAGTAGACCACCGGGACGCCGAGCAGCTCGTGCAGGAGTTGCACCACACTGGACTTACCGGTTCCGGCGAGGCCGACGACGGCGAAGATGCCATGTCCAGCATCGTGATTCACAGGCGTTCCTGACCTCGGTCGTCGTGCACGTCGGGGATTCACTTAGTGTACAAGCGACTGGACACGCCTCGAACCAGAGGTCACGAGCACGGATGGGGCGATGGTGCATCAGCGGGACGAGGCCCTGCCCGAAGGCGCGGTGCCCTGGCTGCACGACGCCGGCAAGCTGATCGGCCGCTACGGCTTCCGCCCCGGGTTCCGGGTGCGGGTGCACGGCGCCGAGCGGGTGCCGAGGACCGGCCCGCTGCTGGTGATCGCCAACCACAGCTCGATGCTGGAACCGCAGCTGATCTACGGAATGCTGCCGCGCCGCTGCGCGTTCCTGGTCAAGCAGGAGCTGTTCACCGGGGCCGCCGGCTGGGGACTGCGCCGGCTCGGCCAGATCCCGGTCCGGCGGGGCGCGCCGGACCGGGCGCCGCTGCTGACCGCGGTCTCGGTGCTGCGCGGCGGCGGTGCGGTCGGGGTGTTCCCCGAGGGCACCCGCGGCGCCGGCGACGTGGACAATGCGGAGCGGGGTGCCGCCTGGCTGGTCCGCGCGTCCGGGGCGACCGTGATCGGCGTGGCGACCAGGGGGACCCGCAAGCCGGAGCACGGCGGGCGCCGGTTCCGGCCCCGGGTGGACATCCTGGTGGGCGAACCGTTCACGGTGACCGTGGACAAGGGCCGCGCCGGCCTGGAAACGGCGACGGAACAGCTTCGCGGCGAGCTCGCCGCGGTGGTACGAGCGCTCGACGAGTGGCGCGAAGCGCACGGATTCGGTGCGCAGGGACGGAAAGAGCAGGCATGACCGAGGTAGACGGCACGTGGTCCGACGAGTCGGAGTTCGCGGTGCTGGACGGCGACATCACCGATGGCGCCGAGGGTGACGAGGAGACGGGCCAGGCGCAGCCCGTGCTCGCCGTGGTCGGCAGGCCGAACGTGGGCAAGTCCACCCTGGTCAACCGCATCCTCGGCCGCCGGGAAGCGGTGGTGCAGGACACGCCGGGCGTGACCAGGGACCGGATCGCCTACGACGCGCTGTGGGCCGGTCGCCGGTTCACCGTGGTGGACACCGGCGGCTGGGAGCCCAAGGCCAGCGGGCTGCAGGCCTCGGTGGCCGCGCAGGCCGAGATCGCGATGAACACCGCCGACGCGGTGCTGGTCGTGGTGGACGCCTCGGTCGGGGCGACCGCCACCGACGAGGCCGTGGCCAAGGTGCTGCGGCGCTCGAAGCGGCCGGTGCTGCTGGCCGCGAACAAGGTCGACGACGAGCGCCTGCTGGCCGAGACCGCGTCGCTGTGGTCGCTCGGCCTCGGTGAGCCGCTCCCGGTCAGCGCGCTGCACGGGCGCAGCTCCGGCGACCTGCTCGACGCCATCGTCGAGGCGCTGCCCGAGGCCCCGCGCGACGCCGACCGCCCGGCCGGGCCGCGCCGCGTGGCGCTGGTCGGCAAGCCGAACGTGGGCAAGTCGAGCCTGCTGAACAAGCTCACCGGCGAGGAGCGCTCGGTGGTCGACTCGGTGGCAGGCACCACCGTCGACCCGGTCGACTCGCTGGTCGAGCTGGACGGCGAGCCGTGGCGCTTCGTCGACACCGCGGGCCTGCGCAAGCGGGTGCAGACCGCCAGCGGCACCGAGTACTACGCCTCGCTGCGCACCAAGACCGCGATCGACGCGGCCGAGGTGGTGATCGTGCTGCTGGACGCCAGCGAGCCGATCAGCGAGCAGGACCTGCGGGTGCTGACCATGGTGGTCGAGGCGGGGCGCGCCCTGGTGCTGGCGCTGAACAAGTGGGACCTGGTCGATGAGGACCGCAGGCACCAGCTCGAGCGCGAGCTGGAGCGCGGCCTGGTCCGGGTGCCGTGGGCGGAACGGGTGAACATCTCCGCGCTGACCGGCCGGTCGGTCCGGAAAATGGCCCCGGCCCTGCGGACCGCGCTCGCGTCGTGGGACCAGCGCGTGTCCACCGGTCAGCTCAACGGCTGGCTGTCCGACCTCATCGCGGCCACCCCGCCGCCGGTGCGCGGCGGCAAGCAGCCGAAGGTGCTCTTCGCCACCCAGGCCGGCATTCGGCCGCCCACGCTGGTGCTGTTCACCACCGGATTCCTGGAGGCCGGATATCGCCGTTTCATCGAGCGGAAATTCCGGGAGCGCTTCGGTTTCACCGGCAGTCCGGTGCGCATCAACGTGCGAGTTCGGGAGAAAAAACCCAAGACGGGTGGCAAGAAGCCGGTGAACCGTTCCTGAACTACCTGGCCGGGTGATCTCCGACATAAATCCGAGACCCTGCGGATACCGGGCGTTCACCTGACGTATTCTGGTCGGCCTGGACAACGGGCGCCTCATTCGGGAGAGCAGGCCCGAACGACGCTCGTCGGAAAGGTGAGTGAAGGTCTTCAGTGACCCTGACCGCTGATCATCGACCTTTTGCCTGCGTTGCCGAGGTGACCGTCGCGCCCTCGGCCGCGCCCGTTCTCGATCGCGCGCTGTACTGGTCCGGCCTGGCCGCCAGCGAGCGCACCCTGCTCGACGTGTTCGCCTCGACGGTGGCGCGGCACGGTGGCGCGCCCGCGCTCGACGACGGCCGCACCGTGCTGACCTACCGCAGGCTCGCGGAGGAGGTCGACGACCTCCGCGCCAAGCTGGCGGCGCTCGGCATCGGCGCGGGCGACCGCGTCGGCGTGCGGATCTCCTCGGGCACGGCGGAGCTGTACATCGCCATCCTCGCCGTACTGTCGGCCGGGGCGGCCTACGTGCCGGTCGACGCCGACGACCCGGACGAGCGCGCCGAGCTGGTGTTCGGCGAGGCCGGGGTGTGCGTGGTGCTCGGCGACGGCGGCTCGATCACCGAACTGGCCGCGCCGGCCGGCCGGGCGGGCTCGCCCGCGCCGGGTGACGACGCCTGGATCATCTTCACCTCCGGTTCCACCGGCAAGCCCAAGGGTGTGGCGGTGAGCCACTCGTCCGCCGCCGCCTTCGTCGACGCCGAGGCCCGCCTGTTCCTCACCGACGAGCCGCTCGGTCCCGGCGACCGCGTGCTCGCCGGGCTGTCGGTCGCCTTCGACGCCTCGTGCGAGGAAATGTGGCTGGCCTGGCGCCACGGCGCCTGCCTGGTCCCGGCCCCGCGCTCGCTGGTGCGCACCGGCGTCGACCTCGGCCCGTGGCTGGTCGCGCAGCGCATCACCGTGGTGTCCACCGTGCCGACGCTGGCCGCGCTGTGGCCCGCCGACGCGCTGGAGGACGTCCGCCTGCTCATCTTCGGCGGCGAGGCCTGCCCGCCGGAACTGGCCGAACGGGTCGCCGTCGAGGGCCGCGAGGTGTGGAACACCTACGGCCCGACCGAGGCCACCGTGGTCGCCTGCGCCGCGCAGCTGACCGGCGAGGGCCCGGTCCGGATCGGCCTGCCGCTGGCCGGCTGGCAGCTCGCCGTGGTCGACGAGCGCGGTGAGCTGGTCGGCATGGGCCAGACCGGCGAACTGGTGATCGGCGGCGCGGGCCTGGCCCGCTACCTCGACGAGGCCAAGGACGCGGAGAAGTTCGCCCCGCTGCCCGCGCTCGGCTGGCGCCGTGCCTACCGCAGCGGTGACGTGGTCCGCGCCGAGCCGGAGGGCCTGCTCTTCCTCGGCCGCGCCGACGAGCAGATCAAGCTCGGCGGCCGCCGCATCGAACTGGGCGAGGTCGACGCCGCGCTGCAGGCGCTGCCGGAGATCGCCGGTGCCGCCGCGGCCATCCGCAAGACCAAGGCGGGCAACCAGATCCTGGTCGGCTACGTGGTGCCGCGCGACGGCGCCGAGTTCGACATCGACGCCGCCACCGCGCAGTTGCGCGAAAGCCTGCCCGCCGCACTGGTCCCGCTGCTGGCGCCGGTCACCGACCTGCCGACGCGGACCTCGGGCAAGGTCGACCGCGACGCGCTGCCCTGGCCGCTGCCCTCCGTGCCGGAACAGTCCACTTCGGACAACCAGGGTGGGCTGACCGCCACCGAGGCCTGGCTGGCCGAGGGCTGGGCGGAGATCCTCGGGGTCACCGTGCGCAGCGGCAAGGCCGACTTCTTCAGCAACGGCGGCGGCAGCCTGACCGCCGCGCAGTTGATCGCGCGCATCCGCACCCGGCACCCGTCGGTGTCGGTGGCCGACATCTACCAGCACCCGAAACTGGGTTCGCTGGCCGCGATGCTCGACGAGTTGAGCACCGCCGAGACCAAGCGGCGCGAGATCGCGCCGACCCCGCGGCGCGCCGGGATCGCCCAGAGCCTGCTGATGCTGCCGCTGATGGCGCTGCCCGGCCTGCGCTGGACCACCGTCGCCGCGGCGCTGTCCACCGTGCTCGCCGAGTTCGGCGGCCTGTCCTGGGCGCCCGCGGTGTCCTGGTGGCTGCTCGGCGCGGCCTGGCTGCTGCTGTTCACCCCGGCCGGGCGCATCGCGATCTCGGCCGGTGGCGCGCGCATGCTGCTGCGCGGGGTCCGGCCCGGCAGCCACCCGCGTGGCGGCAGTGTCCACTTGCGACTGTGGACGGCGGAGAAGCTCGCGGAGTACAGCGGGGCCGCCGAAGTCGCCGGTGCGTCCTGGATGACGCACTACGCGCGGGCGCTGGGCGCCAAGGTGGGCAAGGACGCCGACCTGCACTCGCCGCCGCCGGTGACCGGCCTGCTCAAGCTCGGCCGCGGTGCCGCCGTGGAGCCGGAGACCGACCTCTCCGGCTACTGGGTCGACGGCGACGTGGTGCACATCGGCAAGATCCGGATCGGCGCGGACGCGCGGATCGGCGCCCGCAGCACGTTGTTCCCCGGGGTGCGGATCGGCAAGGGCGCGGAGATCGCGGCCGGTTCGACCGTGCGCGGCGCGGTCCCGGCCGGGCAGCGCTGGGCCGGTTCCCCGGCCGAGCGCAGCGGCAAGGACGCGCTCAAGTGGCCGTCGAGCCGACCGCCGCGCCGCCGCCGCTGGTCGGCGATCTACGGGCTGACCTCGTTGCTGCTGGGCCTGCTGCCCGCGGTGGCCGCGGTGCCGGCGCTGGTGCTGCTGGCCAACGGCGTCGCCGGGACGGCGAGCCTCGGCGCGGCGCTGGGCGGCGCGCTGGGGATGGTGCCGCTCGCGACCGTGGCCTACTTCGCCGCGTACGCGCTGCTGGTGCTCGCCGGGGTGCGCGCGCTGAGCGTCGGCATGGTCGAGGGCTACCACCCGGTGCACGGCCGCGCGGCCTGGCAGGTGTGGACCACCGAGCGGCTGATGGGCATGGCGCGGACCGGGCTGTTCCCGTTGTACGCCAGCCTGTTCACCCCGGTCTGGCTGCGCCTGCTCGGGGCGAAGGTCGGCCGCGGCGCCGAGGTGTCCACGGTGCTCGCGCTGCCGAAGATGACCCAGGTCGACGACGGCGCCTTCCTCGCCGACGACACCATGGTCGCCACCTACGAACTCGGCCACGGCTGGCTGCACGTCGCACCCGCCCGCATCGGCAAGCAGGCCTTCCTCGGCAACTCCGGCATCACCGCGCCGGGGCGGTCGGTGCCCAAGCGCGGGCTGGTCGGTGTGCTGTCGTCCACCCCGCTCAAGGCGAAGAAGGGCTCGTCCTACCTGGGCATGCCGCCGATGCCGCTGCGGCGTTCGGTGGAGACCGGGGACGCGAGCCGCACCTACGCCCCGCCGGCGCGGCTGAAGCTGGCGCGCGGGCTGATCGAGCTGTGCCGGATCGTGCCGGTGATGTGCGGCGCGGCGCTGTCGGTGCTGGTGCTGGCCGCGCTGACCGCGCTGGTCACCACCGTCGGCCTCGGCTGGACGCTGCTGCTGGCCGGGCCGGTGCTGTTCGCCGCCGGGGTCACCGCCGCCGCCACCGCCACGGTGATGAAGTGGACGCTGGTCGGGAAGTTCCGCGCGGTCGAGCACCCGCTGTGGAGCTCGTTCGTCTGGCGCAACGAACTCGCCGACACCTTCGTCGAGGTGCTCGCCGTGCCGTGGTTCGTCGGCGGGGTCAGCGGTACGCCGCTGCTGCCGATGTGGCTGCGCACGATGGGCGCGAAGATCGGCCGCGGGGTCTGGCTGGAGACCTACTGGCTGCCCGAGTCGGACCTGGTCACGCTCGGCGACGGCGCCACGGTGAACCGGGGGTGCGTGATCCAGACGCACCTGTTCCATGATCGAATCATGAGCATGGACGGGGTGAGCCTGCACGAGGGAGCCACGCTCGGGCCGCACGGTATCGTGCTGCCGGGCGCCGGGATCGGCGCCCGCACCACGGTCGGACCGGGTTCGCTGGTCACCCGCGGGGACGAGGTACCTGCTGATTCTCGCTGGCTGGGCAACCCGATCGCGGCCTGGCCGGTCAAGGGAGCGCGCCGGGGGTGAGTGCGGCGAAGTCGACGCAGCCCGCGCCCGGCGCGGACACCTCACCGGATTCGTACCTCCCCGCACACGGCAACGGCGGTTACCGGGTCACCCGCTACACCCTGGACCTGGACTACAAGGTCGGCCCGAACCGGCTCGCCGGGCACGCGGTGATCGAGGGCGTGGCCACCCAGCCGCTGTCGCGGTTCAGCCTGGACCTGACCGGGTTCCGGATCGGCCGGGTGCAGGTCAACGGGCAGGCCGCGAAGTACACCCAGCGCGCGGGCAAGCTGCACGTCAAACCGCAGCGCTCGCTGCCGTCGGGCTCGGCGTTCATGGCCGAGATCCGCTACACCGGCAACCCGCGGCCGATCACCTCACCGGACTGGGGTGACATCGGCTGGGACGAGCTGACCGACGGCGCGCTGGTGGCCAGCCAGCCGGTCGGCGCGCCGTCCTGGTTCCCGTGCAACGACCACCCCTCGGACAAGGCGGCCTACCGGATCTCGGTGACCACCTCCTCGGCCTACACCGTGCTGGTCACCGGGAACCTGCTCGCCAAGCGGCAGGGCGCGAGCACCACCACCTGGGTGTTCGAGCGGCCGGAGCCGACCGCCAGCTACCTGATGGGCGTCCACATAGGACGGTACGAGCAGCTGGTGCTGGCCGCCGAGCCGGTGCCGCAGCTGGCCGCGGTGCCCGCCCGGCTGCGCAGGCTGTTCGACCGCGACTTCCGCCGCCAGCCGGACATGATGGACGCGCTGGAGGGCTTCTTCGGGCCGTACCCGTTCAGCGAGTACGTGGTCGTGGTGACCGACGACGAGCTCGACGAGCCGATCGAGGCGCAGGGGCTGTCGGTGTTCGGCGCGAACCTGCTCGACGGCCGCGGCACGCACGAACGGCTGATCGTGCACGAACTGGCGCACCAGTGGTTCGGCAACAGCCTGACCGTGGCGGAGTGGAAGCACATCTGGCTCAACGAGGGCTTCGCCACCTACGCGGAATGGCTGTGGTCGGCCGAATCCGGCGGGCTCGGCGAGGACGCGCACGCCCGCCGGTGGCACGCGGTGCTGGCCGCGCGCCCGGCGGACCTGCGCATCGGCGATCCCGGCGTGGCCAACCTGTTCGACGAGCGCGTGTACAAGCGCGGCGCGCTCACCCTGCACGCGCTGCGCAAACTCCTCGGTGACACGGTGTTCTTCGCGCTGCTGAAGGACTGGGCGAGCCGCTACCGGCACGCGACGGTGACCACCGCGGACTTCACCGCGCTGGCCGAGGAGCACGCCGGCCGCCCGCTCGCGGAGTTCTTCCACGACTGGCTGTTCAGCCCGGAGCTGCCCGCCCTCCCGGGGTGATGATCACCGCCTTGGCCATCCGGACGATCTCGGCGATCACGTCGTCGAGCGGGGTCCGGTAGCCGTCGGTGGACCAGTGGAAGACCAGTTCGTTCACCGCGCCGATCAACGCCACCGCGCCGAGGCCGAACTCGCGTTCCTCGGCCTCGCCGCGGGCCACCGCGCGCTTGGCCTCGGCCACCAGCATCTGCACCCAGCGGGTGCGCCAGGCCAGCCGGTGCGCCTCCACCGCCGGGCTCACCCCGATGATCTCCACATAGGACAGTTTGGCCCGGCGGGGATCGGCGGCGGTGGTGGTGATGTAGGCCCGCACCGCGTGCTCGATGCGGTCGGTGACGTGCTGGTCGTCGACCTCGGCGAAGGCGGTGGCGACCGCCGCCACCGCCGATTCGATCACCTGGTTGTGAATGGCCATCAGCAGTGCTTCACGGCTGCTGAACTCCTCGTAGAAGTTGCGCGTGGACACCGATGCCGCCGCGCACAGCTTCTCGATCGAGCTGGCCGGGTAGCCCTCGGTGCCGAACAGTTCCAGGCCGGCTTCGAGCAGGCGGCCGCGTCGTTCGGCTCGGCGATCGGCCGCCGAGCGGCCGCCGTAGACGCGCCGGGGGGACGGTTCTTTCGCAGGCACCCTTGTCACCCTAGGGCACGGACAGCCGTTTTCCGGGTGCGTTCCGGACCGGGAATCGCAGCAGGCCTCGGATTCCGGCGCTCGGCCGCCGTCGCGGGGTGCCGTCGAGCGCCGGCTCCGGCAGCCGTTCGGCCAGTACCCGCAAGGCGATCTCGGCTTCCAGCCTGGCCAGCGGGGCGCCGAGGCAGTAGTGGATCCCGCTGGAGAAGGCCAGGTGCTCGCGTTCCGGCGTTCGAGTGATGTCGAAGACCTCGGGGTCGGCGAACACCGCCGGATCGCGGCCGGTGGCACCGAGCATGGTGAACACCAGTTCGTTCGCGCGGACGCGCTCGCCCGCGAGTTCGAGGTCCTCGTGCGCCACTCTGGCGGTCGACTGCACGGGCGGGTCGTAGCGCAGCGTCTCCTCGGCGGCGGCCCTGGCCAGACCGGGGTCCTCGCGCAGGAGCGCCCACTGGTCGGGGTGGGAGAGCAGTGCGAGCGCGCTGTTGCCGATCAGGTTGACGGTGGTTTCGAAACCGGCCACCAGCAGCAGTTCGCAGGTGGCCAGCAGTTCCGGCACGGTCAGCTTGCCCGCGTCGTGTGCTTCGGTGAGCTGGGTCAGCACGTCGGCTTCCGGGTGTTCGCGCTTGGCCGCCATCAGCGCGCGGAACATCGTGTACATCTCGTCGGTGGCGGTGCGCAGTTCCCGGACCTGGCGCATCGAACTGATCCCGTCGAGCGCCTGGGCGAGCACGCGGCCGTAGGCGAGGAAGCGCTCGGCGTTCACGTCCGGGATGCCGAGCAGTTCGCTGATCACCCGGATCGGCAGCGGGCCGGCGAAATCGGTGATCAGGTCGAAGCCCCCGTCCTCGGTGGCGCGGTCGAGCAGGTCGTGCGCGATCGACTCGATCAGCGGCCGGTAGCCGTCGAGCTTGGCCGGGCCGAACGCCGGGCGGGCGAGCGCGCGCAGCCGCGTGTGCTCGGGCGGGTCGAGTTCGAGGAACGACAGGACGATCTCCGGGCCGCGGGCCATGGTGATGGTGTCGAAGAACTTCGGCTGGCCGCCGTCGGCCCGCTGCACCCCGAAGCGCCGGTCGCGCAGCACCAGGTTGCAGTGCTCGAAGGTGACGGCCACCCGGAAGCCGAGTTTGCTGCGGTACAAGGCTTTCCGCTCGCGCAGCCGGGCGTAGGCGGGGTACGGGTCGGCGCGGTTGGCGGGGCTGTCGAACCGGGCGAACTCGTCGCCGGTGGCACGCAGCAGCCAGGCGCCGGCGCGCTCGGCGGCGATGCGGGTGGACAGCCGGGCGTCGGACAAGGTGATCACGGTGGTGCTCCTTGCTTGTCGTCGGACGGGATCGTGCGAAGTCCTGGGGCGGTGGCCGCGTACAGCGCGGCGAGCAGGCAGCCCGCGCCGATCACCAGGTAACCGAGGCCGGGGCCGCCGAAGTCGACCAGCGGCCCGAACACCAGCAGCCCGAGCGGACCGGCGGCCAGCGCGAGCGAGGCGGAACTGCCGATCACCCGCCCGCGCAGGTGTTCCGGGGTGCGGGCCTGCATGATCAACGCGGCGATCGGGTTCACCGGGCCGGAAACCACCCCGGCCACCAGCGCGAGCGCCACCAGCACGCCGACCGGTGGCAGCGCGGCGAAAGCGGTGAGCAGCACCCCGGTGACACCGACGGCGGCGACCAGCCCGGCCCGCGGCGGGAGGCGGTCGCCGAGCAGGCCGTAGCCGATCGCACCGGCGATCCCGCCGGCGGCGAAGGCGGCCAGCACCGTGCCGTAACCGGTGGCCTCCCCGGTCTGCCGCAGGTGGACGGTGAGCACCACAGACTGGAACGGTGCCAGGAACAGCACGATGATCGTGCCGGTCAGCACCACTGCGCGCAGGGCCGGTTCCCGCACCACGAACCGCAGTCCGGCCACCACCGAGCGCAGGTACGGCTCCGGCTCGGCGGGTGGCGGCGGGGAGAGGTGGCGGGGGAGCGTCAGCACGGTGGCCACCACGGCCAGCGCGAACATCGCCGCCGCGACCCACAGCGTGCCGAACCCGCCGAGGGTCACCAGCAGCACGCCACCGAGGCCGGGCCCGGCGAGCGCGCCGGCCCCTTCGGCCGCCTCGCCCCAGGCGTTGACCTTGCTGAGCGGGATCCCGCTGTGCCGCGCCACATCCGGCCGCAGCGCCTCCCTGGCCGCGCTGCCCGGCCCGTCGAACACCGCGCCGAGCGCGACCAGCACCAGGATCAGCCCGATGCCGAGGCCGGCGGTGGCGTCGAGCAGGGGGAGCGCGGCGACCGCGAGCGCGCTGCAGACGTCCGCGCCGATGCTGCAGGAACGACGGCCGAGCCGGTCGATCAACGCCCCGCCGAACACCGCCGACAGCGCCACCGGCGCGATCGCCGCGGCGGCGGCGAGCCCGGCCAGCGTCGCGCTGCCGGTGCGCGCGTGCACCACCCACGGCACCGCCACCGAGACGATGCTGTTGCCGGTGAAGGAAAGCGCGGTCGCCGAGAGCAACCCGGCCAGGCTCCTCACCGCACGCCCAGCCCGGTGCGCGCGGTGTCGAGCGCGAGCTTCGGCGCGTCGCGCGGCGCGAGCTTTCCCCGCACGACGCTTTCCCACGCCGCGTAGGTGACGGAGTTGAGCGAGGCGGCCACCCACCACGCGGGGAGGTCGGCGCGCAGGAGGCCGTCGCGCTGGGCGCGGCCGATGAACTCGTCGACGGTCTCCTCCAGCCGGTCGATGGCGAGCTCGATCTCCTTGACCGGGTCCAGCGTGGGCTGGCGGAACAGGAACGCGATCCGGGAGCTGAGCTCGACGGAGGCCTCGACGAACTTGCGCAGGGTCTCGGCGGTCACCGGTCCGTCCGCGGTCACCCCGGTTTCGTCGAGGGCCTGCCAGATCTGCTCGATCGAGTCGCGGGCCACCGCGAGCAGGAGGTCCTGGCGCTTCGGGTAGCGCTTGTGGAGGGTCGTCCGCCCGATCCCCGCCGCCTCGGCGATGCCCGAGAGGGAGGCCGTCGGATCGAGCGCGAGCACGTCCGCCGCGATGCCGAGCGTGGACTTGCGCGTTCCGAAGTGAACATCCATGTTCACCACCGTACACAGATGTTCGCGCCGGGGCGGGTGCTATTTCCGCCCAGCGGGGGTTCGGTCAGGACGAGGCTTCGGCTCAGCGGGGGATTTCGACCAGGGCCGGGCGGCCGGCGGGGGAGCCGGTGTCGATCCAGTGCGCCAGCCGTTCCGGCGCGAACAGCTCGTCGATCACCATGAACGCCGCGCCGACCAGCCCCGCCTCGTCACCCAAAGTGGACCTGGCGATCCGCAGTTCACGCGTGGCCAGCGGGAGCGAACGGCGGTAGACGGTCTCGCGCAGCGTCGCGAGCAGCAGGTCGCCCGCGCCGGACACGCCACCGCCGACGATCACCAGCGCCGGGTTGTAGAAGCTGACCAGCGTCGCCAGCAGGCTGCCGACCAGCCTGCCCGCCTGGGTCAGCAGCTCCACCGAGGTCCGGTCGCCGCTCTGGGCCGCGGTCGAGAGGTCCGCCGCGGTGAGCGAACCGCGTTCGGCGAGGCGGTTCGCCAGGAACTCGCTGCGGCCCTCCTTCGCCGCGGTGCTGCCGTCCCTGGCGAGCGCGGCCCCGCCGGCGAACGCCTCCAGGCACCCGGTGTTCCCGCAGCGGCACACCACCACCGGGTCGTCGGCCACCGCGGCGTGCCCGATGTCGCCGGCGCAGCCCTGGCTGCCGCGGTGCAACCGCCCGCCGGAGACCAGCCCGGCGCCGATCCCGGTGCCGATCTTGATGTAGATGATGTCCTGCTGCCCGCGTGCCGCGCCCGCGCGCAGCTCGCCCAGCGCCATCGCGTTGACCTCGTTGTCCACCCACACCGGCGCGGCGTAGCGCGCGGCCAGCCGGTCCCGCACGGGGTAGCGGTCCCAGCCGGGCATGATCGGCGGCGCGCTCGGCCGCCCGGTGGCGAACTCGACCGGACCCGGCAGGCCGAGGCCGATGCCCCAGACCGGCGCGCCGCCGTCGAGTTCGGTGAGCAGTTCGTCGAACAGCTCCTCCACCCGGTCCAGCACCGCGTCCGGGCCGAGCGCCACGTCGCCGGGCTCCTCGCGCCTGGCCAGCACGCGGCCGGTCAGATCGGTGGCGGCGGTGGCGATGCTGGTGGCCCCGAGTTCGGCGGCGAGCACCACCCCGGCCTCGGCGCGGAAGCGCAGTTCCCGCGGGGCGCGGCCGCCGCTGGACGGGCCGAGCCTGCCCTCTTCGAGCAGTCCGCAGCCGGTCAGCTGGCCGACCCGCTGGGTGATGACCGTGCGCCCGAACCCGGACAGCCTGCCCAGCTCCGGCCGGGTGCGGGCGGCCCCGCCGCGCACCAGGTCGAGCACGGTGGCGAGGCCGTCGAGGTGGTCGGACGGGACCGGGCTGGCCGGCGGGGAGGGCTCCACCCGCCCATTTTCGCCCATTCGGCGGCGCGGGGCGGTAATCACGTTGGCCGTGTCGTGACCGTCCGATATGCTCGCTCGCATGGCTTACCAGTTCTACCTCTGAAATCGGCCGCCCGGCGCCGCGGCTCTTCCGCGAGCGCGGGCTCTTCCGTCGTCATCGACCGGAACTTTCCCGGTGGCTTCCGCGCGTCCGCGCGCCCCGGGCCCGAAATCGGAGTGGAACCTTGTCACGCACCCGAAAATCCGCCCATCTCCAGGCCGAGAACCTGGGTAAGACCTATGCCGCCCAGCCGGTGTTCGAGGACGTCTCACTGGTGGTCAGCGCCGGGCAGTGCCTCGGCGTGGTGGGCGAGAACGGCAGCGGGAAGACCACCCTGCTGCACCTGCTGGCCGGCCAGCTGCCGCCCGACACCGGCACGGTGTCGCGGCACGGCTCGGTCGCGCTGGCCGGGCAGGAGCTGCCGTTCGCCGAACACGACACCGTCGCCTCCCTGCTGGACATCGCGCTGGCCGGTGCGCGCGCCGCACTGGCCGAGCTGGATGCCGCGTCGGCCGCACTGGCCGAGCGGGAACCCGGCGCGGACGACCGCTTCGACACCGCGCTCGCCCGTGCCGAGGAACTGGACGCCTGGGACGCCGAACGGCGCGCCGACCTGGCGCTCGCCGGACTCGGCGCACCCAGCGACCGGGGCCGGAGGCTCGCGGAGCTGTCCGTCGGGCAGCGCTACCGCGTCCGCCTGGCCTGCCTGCTCGCCGAGGGCGTCGACATCCTGCTGCTCGACGAGCCGACCAACCACCTCGACGCGGCCGCGCTCGGTTACCTGACCGGCCGGATCCGCGAGTACCCCGGTGCCGTGGTCCTGGTCAGTCACGACCGGATGCTGCTCGACGAGGTGTGCGGCTCGTTGCTCGACCTGGATCCGACCGCGGGCGGTGGGCCGAAGGTCCACGGCGGTGGGTACACCGAGTACAAGCGGGAGAAAGCGGCCGAACGCGTGCGCTGGGAACAGCGGTACGCGCTCGAATCCGGTGAGGCCGAACGGCTCGAGCACGACGCGAAGGCGGCGGCGAACCGGCTGATCTCGTCGTGGCGCCCGGACAAGGGCACCAACAAGCACCAGCGGGCCACCCGCGCGCCCGGTCAGTTGCACAGCGTCCAGCGGCGCATCGAGGCACTGGCCGGGCGGCGGGTCCCGCCCCCGCCGGAGCGGCTGAGCTTCGCCTGCCCCGACCTGACCGGCACCGGGCAGGGCGTGGTGCTCACCGCGTCCGGGGTGGCGGTGCCCGGCAGGCTGGCCCTGCGGGAGGCCATCGCACTGTCCACAGGGGACCGTCTGCTGATCTCGGGCGCCAACGGGGCCGGGAAGTCGACCCTGCTCAACGTGCTGGCCGGCCGGCTGGAACCGGTTTCCGGCGCGGTGTGGCGGGCCGGTTCGGCCCGGATCGGCTTGCTGTCGCAGGAATCCGACTTCCCGGACACCGCGATCGGCGCGGCCGCGCTGTACGAGCGGCGGGCGGCGAAACTGGTCGCCCGCGGTCAGCTGAGCGCCGGTGCGGTGGTGCCGTTGAAGCGGCTGGGCCTGTTCTCCCCGGCCGACGCGAACCGACCGGTGAACCGGCTCTCCACCGGCCAGCGACGGCGGCTCGCGCTGGCGTTGCTGTTGCTGCACGCGCCGCACGTGCTGTTGCTGGACGAGCCGACGAACCACCTGTCGGTGACCCTGGTCGACGAACTGACCGAGGCGATCCAGCGCACGCCGGTGGCGGTGGTGGTGGCCAGCCACGACCGGCAGTTGCGGGCCGATCTGGCGGACTGGCCGTCGCTGGAACTGGCGGCGTAGCGGCGGGCGGGCCGGGTATGTTCGATCGGGTGAGGCGAGAGCTGGATCCCGAGATGTTCGACCCGGCCTGCCCGAGCGCCGAAACCCCGATCCGGATCGGGGACAAGTGGGCGGGCATGGTGCTGATCTGCCTGGAGGACGGGCCGCGGCGGTTCTCGGAGTTGCGCGTGCCGATGCGCGGGGTGACGCCGAAGGTGCTCACCGAGACCCTGCGGGGACTGGAACGCGACGGCATGGTCGTGCGGACGGTCTACGCGGAGGTGCCGCCCCGGGTGGAGTACGAGCTGACCCCGTTGGGGCGCACGCTGTTCGGGCCGATCGCCGCCTGCCGCGAGTGGGCGGCGAAGCACCTGCCGGAAATGCTGGCGGCACGGGAGGCGTACGCGCGGCGGTCGTAGGATCTGGCGGCGCGGGAGGCATACGCGCGGCGGTCGTAGGATGAGGCATGGGCGTCCTGCTGCTGTACGGGCTCGTGGCCATCGCGCCGACGCTGCTGTTCTGGCTCCTCCTGCGCCTACCACGGGCGATTCGCTATGTGCGGCAACGGTTCTTCCCCGTTCCGGCGCCGCCCGCGCACCCGCCGCTGCAGACCCTCGCGGCTGACCTCCGCCGGGTCCACCGGCTCCTCGCCGCGTACGGGCCGGGCACCCCGGCCGCCCGCCGGACGGGCACCCGGCAGGCCTACGACGCGTTGCTGGTCGAAGCCTGCGAGGTGCTCGAAGTCCCGCACCGCCTGGAGTCCCTGCGGGAGGGCATGGACCGCGACCTGGAACGGCTGCGCGTCGAAGAAGCCCTGCGCACGGCCGGACTGGTCATCCCGTAAAACGCTCGGTGACCGCCAGTCGGTGTTCGGCCCACCGCCTGGCCGTCGTCGTGAGCCTGGCTCGCATCGGCAGCGGGTCGGTGTGCTGCAAGTACGTCCACGTGCCGAGCAGCGCTACGGAGAACGCGGTCAGCGCCTCCGCCGAGGCGGCGGACCAGGCGGCTGTCGTGGCCGCCCAGCTCTCCGCGGCGTCCGGCGAGTGGCCCTGGTCGATGAGACGGACGACCAGGTGAGCGGCGTCGACCCAGGCGGCGCCGGTGTGGGACCACGCCCAGTCGATGACCCACGCCCGGCGGTCGTCGACCAGGAGGTTGAGCGGGTGCAGGTCGGTGTGCACCAGGCTGTCCCCGGCTGCCGCGTCGACGCCGTCGGCCTCCCAGGCCACGAGCAGGTCGAGCCGGTCGTGACTCCACCGGTCCAGCTCGGCGGGTGGCTGGTGACGCAGCCGCCGCCAGCCCGACAGCCACGCCATTTTCTTGGCCAGCTCCGGGACACCCGGTGCGGCACAGGCGGCCAGCTCCTTGTCCATTGTGGACACGGCTTCGGCGACGAACGGCAGGTCCGGCGAGTCCGGTGAGAGGTCGGCGTAGTGGCCGGTGATGTGCTGGAAGCCGAGGAGCAGCCAGTCATCGGCCTCGGCCCGCCACAACAGCCGGGGCGCGACGGCTGGGGGCAGGTACGGGTTGATGTCCGCCTCGTGGCGGTGCATCCTCCCGCGCTTTCCCCCGGCGTCGGCGATGCCCTTGCAGAAGACCATGCCGTGGCCGGTGTGCAGGGTGGCGGCGAAGTCGGAGTTGCGCCCGGCCGCCGGCACTTCCACGTCGGTGACCGATCCGGCCTCGGCTTCGATCGCGGCGCGCACGGCGGTGGGGAGGTCGTCCCAGGTGTGAAGCATGCGTCCTCAGCTGGCGGGTGGCGGGTCGTCGGAGCAGCCGTTCTTGCACTGCGAGCAGTCCACGTTGCACTTCCCGCCGGCGGCGGGCCACAGCTCGGGATCGACAGCGTATCCAGCACGCTCGATCGCGGCGACCGCGCGCATCAGCGTGGTGTGGGCGGCTTCGCCGGTCGCCGCCGGGTCGCCGTCTTCGGTGGGCACATGGTGCAGGAAGCGGCCTGCGATCCGGTCGCAGAAGTCGGCGTAGTCGCGCGTGTGGAGGATGAAGGTGTGCCAGCCGATGTCGACCAGCTCGCTGGGCCCCAACGGCGCACCGGTGTTGCGGGCGCACGCGGCGAGGAACGCCAGCGCCTGCTCCACGATGCGCTCGGCCAGGTCACGCGACAGCTGTTCCTCGGCGACGATCCGGCTGGCGAGCCGGTCGAACAAGGTGGCTGGCACGAGCACGCGGCCGGTCGCGAAACGGGTCAGGACAGCGTTCACTGGTTCTCCTCGGTTGGTTGGCCGGTGGCGCTCGCGCCAGGTCACTTGCTGCCTCGCGTGTCGGCTGGCCGCGAAGACCTTCCCAGCGTCGACCTGGTTGACCGGCGAAACCACCGCCTCCGAGCAGGTGTTCCCGGCGGCGGCCACCCGTTCTCTGCCTTTCGAGCAGGGAAAGTGGTGATCCGCTGGGAGCGGTAGCCTGCGACACCGTGGACCTCTTGCCTTTCCGCGAGTACGCGGCTTCGCTCAACCGGAAGCGCACAGCCGCCGGCGTGTTGCTGCGTGATGACCGGTCGCGCGTGCTGCTGGTGGAGACCACGTACAAGCCCGAATGGGAGATCCCGGGCGGCGCGGTCGAGGCGGAGGAAGCACCGTGGGCGACGGCGGCCCGTGAACTTCACGAGGAACTCGGCATCACCCGAACCCTGGGCAAGCTGCTGGTCATCGACCACATCCGCACCCAGGGAGTGATGCCGGAGGGCCTGGCGTTCGTGTTCGACGGCGGCCTCATCACCGAGGGTGAAGTCGGCGACATCCGGTCCACCGACCCGGAGATCCAGTCCGTCGGGCTGTACACGCTGGGCGAAGCCGAGGCGCTGGTGAAGCCCACGCTGCACGCCCGGATCAGCACGGCCTTGCGCGCGGCGGACATCGGCGCGACCGTGTTCTGCGAAGCCGGTCATCCTGCGACGACCGTGCCGAACTGAGCACGTCGAGGAGGGAACGGTGTCGAGCCCGCTGGCGGAGAACCTGGCGCGCTTCCGCAAGGCACGCAACCTCTCGCAGGAGGAGCTGGCGGCGGCTGCCTCGGTGGGAGTGGACACCGTGGGGCGCATCGAGCGCGGCGAACGGCGGACCACCCGCCCCGCCACCGTCGCGAAACTCGCACGGGTGCTGGCGGTCACCCCGGACGCGTTGCTCGGATTGCTGCCCGCAGCTCATGCGGTGCGGGATGCCGAAATCGCGAATCTGAGGCAAGCCATCACGGCAAGTGCCGAGGTGCCCGGCTTGGACGAGCTCGCCGACACCGACGACGTCAGCGACCCGGCCATCTTGGCCAAAGCCGGCCACGCCGCCTGGCGCGCCTATGTGGATGGTCGCCACGGTGAACTGCTGCACGCCCTGCCGGTCCTTCTCGCCGACGCCCGACGCCTCGTGCACGTGACCACCGGTGACGCGAACGCCGCCGCACAGCAGTTGCTGTCCACGGCCTATCGGCTCGGAGCCGGGATCGCGGGACGGCTCGACATGGACGACCTCGCGTGGACCGCCGCTGAACGCGCCTTGATCGCTGCCCGCGAGTCCGACCAGCCGGAGATCGACTCCGCGATCTCGCTCCGCTACCTCGCGTGGGCGCTGATCAAGCAGGGACGCGCGGAAGAGGCCGAACGCGTGGCGGTGAAGGCCGCGGAGCGGATCGAACCCAGGATGCTCGACCGGGACACCATCCGGGCGGGCGTGTTCGGCAATCTGTTGTTCAACGCCGCCCACGCCGCACTGCGCTCCGGCAGCGGCGACCGCGCCAACGACCTCCTGGCCATCGCGCAATCAGCAGCGCTGCGAGCCGGTCGGGACACCGCGACCGAGGCCGCCATCTTCGGCCCCCGGGTCGCCGCCTTCCAGGCCGTGGACCACGCTGTTCGGCTCGGGGATCCGGAGACCGCCCTCCGGCTCGCGGATCGCATCGCCGGACCACGGGGCCCGGTGCCCGCATTCTGGGAGGCCGGCCATCGGCTGCACCTGGCTCACGCCGCGGCTCAGCTCCGGCGTGACCGGTCGGCCGTGGGGCTGGTGAGCGAGGCCCGGGAGCTCGCACCGGACTGGGTGCAGCGCCAGCCACTCGGGACCACGGTCATGCGCGGGCTGGTGGATCGGGCTACTCGCAGGCGCGGACGCCACTTCGCGGAACTCGCGGCGCACTATGGCGTTCTCTGAAAGCGTTGTGCCCGCACAACCGAAGGGCCGTTGTCCCGCGCAGTCGCGAGGCAACGGCCCTTCGGTTCGAAAACCGTCAGTCCAGGTAGTCGCGCAGGACCTGGGAGCGGGACGGGTGGCGCAGCTTCGACATGGTCTTCGACTCGATCTGCCGGATGCGTTCCCGGGTGACCCCGTACACCTGCCCGATCTCGTCTAAAGTGCGCGGCTGGCCGTCGGTCAGGCCGAAGCGGAGGCGGACCACGCCCGCCTCTCGTTCGGACAGGGTCTGCAGCACCGACTGGAGCTGGTCCTGCAGCAGCGTGAACGACACCGCGTCCACCGCGACCACGGCTTCGCTGTCCTCGATGAAGTCACCGAGCTGCGAATCGCCCTCGTCGCCGATGGTCTGGTCGAGCGAGATCGGCTCCCGGGCGTACTGCTGGATCTCCAGCACCTTCTCCGGGGAGATGTCCATCTCCTTGGCCAGCTCTTCCGGAGTCGGCTCGCGGCCGAGGTCCTGCAGCAGCTCGCGCTGGATGCGGCCGAGCTTGTTGATCACCTCGACCATGTGCACCGGGATGCGGATGGTGCGGGCCTGGTCGGCCATCGCGCGGGTGATCGCCTGCCGGATCCACCAGGTCGCGTAGGTGGAGAACTTGAAGCCCTTGGTGTAGTCGAACTTCTCCACCGCGCGGATCAGGCCGAGGTTGCCCTCCTGGATCAGGTCCAGGAACGCCATGCCACGACCGGTGTAGCGCTTGGCCAGCGACACCACCAGGCGGAGGTTCGCCTCGAGCAGGTGGTACTTCGCCCGCTCGCCGTCGCGCACGATCCACTTCAGGTCGCGCCGCATCTGGGTGGTGAGCTTCTCGCCCTCCTCCTCGGCGGTGCGCACGCGCTCGGCGGCGTAGAGCCCGGCCTCGATCCGCTTGGCCAGCTCCACCTCCTCCTCGGCGTTGAGCAGCGCGACCTTGCCGATCTGCTTGAGGTAGGCGCGGACGGAGTCGGCCGACGCGGTGAGCTCGGCGTCCTTGCGGGCCTGCCGCAGCACCTCCGACTCCTCTTCGTCCCAGACGAAGTCGGGGTCGTTGGCGTTCTTGCCGCCCTTGGCCGCCGTGCGCTCGCCGCGGGTGCCGGCGGCCGGGGTCTCGGCCTCCTCCGCCTCGGGCTCGTCCTCGTCGGCCTCTTCGCTCACCGTGGCGTCGACGACGTCGATCTCGACGCTCTCGAGATCGGCGAGGTCGGCGTCCAGCGCGGCTTCGTCGATCTCCTCGCCGACGCCCTCGCCTTCAGCGCCCTTGGCCTCGTCGCCCTTGCCCGCGGCCTTCTTGGTGCGGGCTCCCTTCGCCGGGGCCTTCTTGGCGCCTGCCTTGGCACCGGGCTTGCGAGCGGCGGGCTTCGCCTCCCCGGCGGTGCCGTCGGGCTGGGTCTCGGGATCCACGTCCTTGCCTTCCGGCGAGGCCTTGGCGGCGCTGGTCGTCTTCGTCCCGCCTCGGGTTGCGGTTCTTGCGGCTGCCACGTACGCCCTTTCGCAGCGGTCGATCATGGCGAGCCGAGACACTCCGGCCTCAGCTGCCTCAGATTCGGGGAACACCCCTCGGCCTGCGGTTTTGCCCGCTGTGGCCGTGGGCCGTGTTCCATTGTAACGACGTTGCCTCCCAGCGTCGCGAAGCGATCATCCCCGGGCATGGCGAGGGGGGTGCCGCCGGCGCCCCGATCAGTGCTCGATACCCTCCACGGCCGCGGCGGCCGCGCCGACGATCCCGGCGTTGTTCTGCAGCGAGGCGACCACGATCGGGGTGCGGATCTCGAGCAGCGGGACCCACTTCTCGGACTTCTTGCTGACGCCGCCGCCGACGATGAACAGATCCGGCCAGATCAGGTTCTCCAGCACGGAGAGGTACCGGTCGACCCGCTTCGACCACTCCGGGTAGGACAGGCCCTCGTTGTCCTTGACCGAGGCGGCCGCCTTCTTCTCCGCGTCGTGCCCGTCGACCTCGAGGTGGCCCAGTTCGGTGTTGGGCACCAGCCTGCCGTCGAGGAACACCGCGCTGCCGATACCGGTGCCGAAGGTGAGCAGCGCGGTCACGCCCTTGCGCGCGGCCGGGTCACCGAAGCGGATTTCGGCCATGCCCGCCGCGTCCGCGTCGTTGAGCATGGCGATCTCGTCCACCCCGCGCCCGAGCCGCTTGGCGAACAGCGCGTCGGCGTCGGTGCCGATCCAGCTCGGGTCGATGTTCGCCGCGGTCATCGCGACGCCCTTCTTGATCACCGCGGGCAGGGTGATCCCCACCGGGCCGGCCCAGCCGAACTCCCCGACGATCTCGGCCACCACGTCCGCCACCGCGTCCGGGGTGGCGGGGCGCGGCGTGTCGATCCGGAGCCGGTCGCCGATGAGCTTGCCGTTCTCCAGGTCGACCAGGGCGCCCTTGATCCCGCTGCCGCCGATGTCGATGCCGAACCCTCGGGTCGCCGTCATGGGCGTGGTCCCTTCCTTCTCGATTCAGAAAGTCGCTCGGGTGACTGTAACGGCACCGGTTCGCATGATGTGGTGGGAGCTATGGAGTCGATATCGACGCAACTGACGGTGACCGCGGAACGGGTCGCCGCCGAGGCCGCCGAACGGGTGCTGACCGCTCGGGAGAAGGTGCTCGCCGGCGGATCCGTGCTGGTGGACACGAAGTCCAGTGAAACCGATGTGGTGACCGCGGTCGACCGCGAGTCGGAGCGTTTCGTCCGCGCCAGGCTGGCCGAACTGCGGCCGGGGGAGCCGGTGCTCGGCGAGGAGGACGGCGGCGAACTGGCCGACGGCGGGGTCACCTGGGTGGTCGACCCGATCGACGGCACGGTGAACTTCCTCTACGGCTACCCCTGGTTCGCCGTCTCGCTGGCCGCGCAGGTGGACGGGGTGTCGGTGGCCGGTGCGGTGGTCGAACCGGTCAGCGGGCGCCGCTGGACGGCCACCAGGGGCGGCGGGGCGTACCTGGACGGGCGGCCGCTGCGGGCGGGCACGCCGGAGCGCCTGGAGCTGGCGCTGGTGGGCACGGGCTTCGCCTACGACCGGGAACGCCGGACGCGCCAGGCGGGGCTGGTGGCGTCGCTGCTGGGGCGCGTGCGGGACATCCGGCGGGGTGGTGCGGCTTCGCTGGAACTGTGCGCGGTGGCGGCCGGGTGGACCGACGCCTTCTTCGAGCACGGGCTGAACCGGTGGGACTGGGCCGCGGGTGCGCTGCTGGCGACCGAGGCCGGGGCGGTGGTCCACCTGCCGGGGTCCGCGCCGGACCTGGGGGAGGACCTCACCTTCGCGGCCGCGGCACCGATCGCGGACGCGCTGCGGGCGGCACTGGCCGAGGGCGGCAGCGCCCGGATCTGAGCACAGGGACACGAAGGTGGCTTCCGGCCGAGAGCAGTGCCCCGAAATCCACCTTCGGGTTCTCAGCGGGTCAGCAGTAGCCGGTGCGGGCCGCGGCCAGGCGGTCCTTCTCGATCGTCGGGGCGGTCTGCCCGGTGGACTGCTCGTTGCCGCCGGAGTCCGACTCCTGGTTCTTGCTGGACCAGTCGCTCAGCTCCTTGAGGATGTCCAACCCGGCCTGGTTCGGCCGCGGGTCGCCGAACTTGGTGCCGATGCTCAGGTCGACGCTGGCGTCCTGCCGGTTGTCCTCCACCAGTTCCACGCACGGGTCCACCAGGCTCAGCGTGCGCGCGGCGGCGCGGCCGTTCTCGCCGTAGCGGATCTGGCCGCGGCACTTGGCTTCGGTGCTCTCGTAGGCCGGGTCGTTCGCCGGGTCCGCGGCCTCGGTGAAGCCGAGTTCGCGCAGCGTCGCCGTGGTGATCGCGCCCTGGCCGCGGGTGCCGCCGGCGTTGAGCACCTTCAGCGAGATCTTGCCCGGCGGGATCGGCGCGGTGTCGTCGAGCGCGTCGTGCGCCACCGGGGTGTAGGTCACGCCCTCCGGGGCCACCGGCGCCGGTTCGCACCGGATCGCGTCGTTGATGTCGTCCTTGGTGAGCAGGGCGTTGATCCACACGCCCATCGCGATCACCCCGAGCACGCCGATGACGATCAGCGCGGGCCACGGCCGCCGTTTGCGATACAGCCGTGACTTCCCGTTCCCCGACGCCACTGACCTGCCCCTTCCCAGAGCGCAGAACTCGCGCGATGCGCCACCCACCGTTGTGCCGTTCAGACTAGGCGTTACGTCTTCTGGACGCCGGAAGCGGCACCGGGGTTGCCCGCACGAGCACGGAAAAGAATCGCACCACGCCGGCCGGGGCCGGGCAAGGAGGCAACACGCCGGGTGACCGGCCGCCACCGGAGCAGCCTAGTCCCGGGTACCCCCGACTCCTCCTGACGGGTGACTTCGGCACGGACAGGGGTGACGGGTTTCGGTGCGGGGTATGCCATGAGCTACCCTCTGCGGGCTCCGGCCACCCAGCGTGCGCGAGAAAGAGATCTGGCTCACGGGATTCGCCGGGCACAAACAGGGGCGCTGGAACGTTAACCAGCGGCACGGAGGACCACGGGTACGTCCCGGGGTCCGGCCACTGACATTCGAAGCTGATCGCAGGGGTGAGGGACAATGGCGACCGACTACGACGCTCCGCGCCGCAGCGAGGCCGACGAGCTGGCCGAAGACTCGTTGGAGGAGCTGAAGGCGCGCCGGAACGAGAACCAGTCCGGTGTCGTCGACGTGGACGAGGACGCGACGGCCGAGAACTTCGAGCTGCCCGGGGCTGACCTCTCCGGGCTCTCGGGGGAGGACCTGACCGTCAAGGTGGTGCCCAAGCAGGCCGACGAGTTCACTTGCTCGGTCTGCTTCCTGGTGCACCACCGCAGCAGGCTCGCGGAGGAGAGCGGCGGGCGGATGATCTGCCGCGACTGCGCGTGAGGCTGTACCACCAGGGGATTCTCGGGGCGTTTCGGTGAACGGGGCGTTATCGGCGTGGGATGCCGGTAACGCCCCGTTCCGCACATCAGGCGGACCGGTGCGCGGTCAGCAGCTTCGCCAGCGCTTCCGGTTTGCGCGTGCTGAACAGCCAGTACGGCGTCGGGTCCTCGGGGTCGTCCAGCTGGATCCGCAGTGCCGGGCCGACCCAGCCGCGGTGCACCACGAAGGCCGCGGGATCGGCGTCCCGGCCCAGCGCCCGGCGCTTGTCGCTCTTGGGGATGACCTCGACCTCACCGACGTACCGGACGGGGAGATGGGCGTCACCCACCCACAGCTCGGGTCCTTCCTCCTTGGCGAGCACCCGGACCTTCGTCCGGCCCATGCTCAGCAGGAGGGCGACCACCAGCGGCAGCACCACGAGGTACGGCAGCCAGGCCCGTACGCCCGGATAGCCCATGTGGATCTCGGCGGCGAGCAGGCCGCCACCCACCAGCGGGAGCGGCCACAGCCACCACGGGACGTAGAGGCGTTCGGAGTGCAGCACCTCGCCGGTGATCTTGCTCGCCCGTTCTTCGGCCACGTTCGCGCTCTCGGTCACGGGTTCAGGGTAGTCTCGCGGCCCGTGTCCAGCGTGCAGGTACTCCTCTCCCGGGTTGATCCCGGCGTTCCCGTGCCCGGTTACGCCCGTCGTGGCGACGCCGGTGCCGATCTCGTCACCACCTCGGACGTGGTGCTCGATCCGGGGGAGCGGGTGGTGGTCGGAACCGGGATCGCGATCGCGCTCCCCGAGGGCTACGCCGGGTTCGTGCACCCGCGCTCCGGGCTGGCCGCCAGGGCCGGGCTGTCCGTGGTGAACACCCCGGGCACGATCGACTCCGGCTACCGCGGGGAGATCAAGGTCTGCCTGATCAACCACGACCCGCGGGAGCCGCTGAAGCTGACGCGCGGGGACCGGATCGCGCAACTGGTGGTGCAGCGCGTCGAGCACGCGCGGTTCGTCGAGGTGGCGGAGCTGCCGGAGACCGAGCGGGGTGGCGGCGGTTACGGGTCGACCGGCGGCCACGCGGTGTTGAGCTCCGGCGTACCCGCCGGTGAGGAAACGGAGAAGTAGTGGGGATTTTCGGACGTAAGCGGCGCGCGGAGGCCGGGGACGAGCGGCCGAGGGGACGGCACGCGGCGCCCGAGCCGGACGACGGCGAAGACGAGTCGTACCTCGAGCCCGAGGAGACGACCGGGCCCTACGACGTCGCCGACGCCCCGGAGGACGGGATCCCGCGCATCGACCTGGGGTCGGTGCGGGTGCCGGTGCCCGAGGGCGCGCAGGTGCAGGTCGAGATGGACCAGGCCAGCGGCGGGGTGCGCGCGGTGCACGTGGTGACGCCGGTGGGGCAGGTCACCGTCAGCGGGTACGCGGCACCGAAGTCCGGCGGTCTGTGGACCGAGGTCTGCGGGGAACTGACCGAGCAGCTGCGCGCGGACGGCGCGAAGGTGCAGCCGGGCCGCGGCGAATGGGGCCTGGAGCTCTCGGCGATCGTCGGCGAGGTGGCGCTGCGGTTCATCGGGGTGGACGGGCCGCGCTGGATGCTGCGCGGGGTGATCGCCGGGCCGCAGTCGCAGGCCGCCGCCGCGCCGGACGTGCTGCGGGAGATCGTGCGCCACACCATCGTCGACCGCGGTGACGCCCCGATGCCGGTGCGGACGCCGCTGACCATCGAGCTGCCGGAAGCCGTGCAGCAGCACATCGCCCAGCAGCAGGGCGGCTAGGCCGACGTCACGAAGGTGGCTTTCGGGACGCTGGATATCTCGAAAGCCACATTCGTGACAGGGGCTAGAGGGCGCTCGCCCGCTGCCAGGCTTCGACGGCGGCGCGGCCCAGTGCTTCCCGGGTCTCGCCCAGCGCGGCCAGCGTGGTTTCGCACACGTGCGCCCGGGGCAGCGCCGCCGCCCAGGCGTGGGCGACCGCGACCGGGTGCACGGGATCGTCGGTGCAGGCCGCGATCCCCACCGGAACCCGCAGCCGTGCCAACGCTTCCAGCGTCGGCGCGGGGTGGGCGCCCGCGGCCCGCAGGCCGGCCGCCAGACCGGCGCCGTGCCGGGGCCAGGCCCGCCGCAACTCCGCCGCCAGCCAGGGTGCGACGCCGTCGGTGGCGGTCCGCAGGGCGTCGTCGAGACCGTCCCGCTCCACCATTTCCGCCGAAATCCGGGCCGCGACCGAAGCCGGGGCGCCGTCCGGAACGCCGTTCCACGCGGGTAGCGCCAGTAACAGCCCCGAACACCGTTCAGGGTGGCGCAGGGCCCATTCGGCCGCCAGGTGCGCGCCCAGTGAAACCCCGCCGACCAGCAGTTTTCCGCCGGATTCCACCGCGGTTGCCTCGAATGCGGCCAGATACCCCTCGATCAGCGCCGTGCCGTCGGACGGCGGTGGTGGCGCGGCCAGCGTGATCCCGGCCGCGCGCAGCGGCCCGGCGAACGCCGAGCGGACGAAAAATTCGTCGGATCCGGTGCCGGGCAACAGAAGGGCGGTCGTGCAGGTCACGTTGCGATCCTGGGGTGAAATCGGTTTTCCTGGCCGGGAAAAGCTACGCTGGTAAGGCACGGGCCGTTCAAGTCGGGGGCCCCGGAGCACAGGAGCACCGCATATGCCCGCCAAAGACGGCGGCTACTTCAGCCGGTTGGTTCGGAAGCTGACCACCGACGTCGAGGAGCTCGACGCCGACGACCTCTCCCAGGAATCCGAGAAGTCCGGCGCGCGCCGCGCCTGCGACTGCCGGTCGGGTGAGGAAGTGACCGTGCTCGGGCGGCTCAGAAGCGTCGAGCTGTGCCCCTCCAACGAGGTGGCCACCCTGGAGGCCGAACTGTTCGACGGGACCGACGGGGTGACCCTGGTCTGGCTCGGCCGACGGCGCATCCCGGGCATCGAACCTGGGCGGACGGTGAAGGCACGTGGCAGGATGGCGGACCGCGACGGCCGCAAGGTGCTCTACAACCCGTACTACGAGTTGCAGACCACTTCCTGACGCCGTGCGTGTCCGTGCACCTCGAGCAGAGTGGTAACACACCGTGAGCGAAAACCCGCGAACCGAGCCCCAGGAAGCCGACGGCGAGGGTAAGCAGCAGGACCGCAAGATGCCCACGGTCTGGGAGGACATGGGCGGCGCGATCGGGCTGTTCTACTCGTCCTTCCCGGTGATGGTCTTCGTGCTGGTGAACTCGTTCGCCGGGCTGACGGCCGGGATCTGGAGCGCGGTCGGCGTCGGCGTCTTCTTCGTCGTCTTCCGCGCGATCCGCAAGGAGCCGCTGAAGCCGGCCATCTCTGGCTTCATCGGCATCGCCATCTCGGGATTCATCGCCTACCGCACCGGTTCGGCCAAGGGCTTCTTCCTGGTCGGCATCTGGTTCAGCCTGGTCTGCTTCGGCATCGTGGCGCTCACCATCGTGTTCCGGTACCCCCTGGTCGGGGTGCTGTGGAGCGTGATGAACCGGGTGCCGATGAAGTGGAAGAAGGACAAGTCCTCGGTCTACGGCTACGACCTGGCCACCGCCGCGCTGGCCGCGGTCTTCGGCGCCCGGTTCATCGTGCAGCGCTGGCTCTACGAGGAGGACTACACCGGCTGGCTGGCCTTCGCGAAGATCGCCATGGGCTATCCGCTGTGGGGCCTGGCGCTGATCGTGGTGGTGTGGGCGATCCGGCGCGCGGACAAGCGCATCAAGGAACGAGAGGCGCAGGAACCGCCCGAGGAGACCGACGAGCAGGCCGAGGCCCGGTTGCGGGAGAAGTACGCGCAGACGCCGGACCAGAGCTCGTAGGAGCGCTTCACACCAGCGGCTCGTGGCGCAGGCCGCGCAGCACGCTGAGCACCTCGGTGCGGCGCTGGTGGGACAACGGCCGGAACGCGCGGGCGGCGATCCGGTCGGTCAGCGCGTCGATCCGGACGCGTTCCGGGGACCCCGCCGCCAGCCGCCGGACCGAGCGCACGGTGTGCCCGTCGGCCTGCCACGCGGCCGCGTGCCCGTCCGCCCGGTGGTGACGCAGCGCGTTCAGCCGGTGGAACAGATCCCCGGCCACCCCGGGATCGGGATTGTGCTCGGCGAGCCTCGCCACGGCGTCGAACACCGGTCCGCCGGAGGTGCCGACGGCGCCGAGCACGATCTCGTCGGCTAGTGACTTCCCTAGAACCGGTTCGCCCCAAAGGGTGCGGGCCGTCTGCGCCTGCGCGACCGCCAACTGGCGCAGCAGCGCCCGCCCGCGCGAGCTGACCACGACCGTTTTGGCCGTTTTGAGCAGCCAGCCGGCGGCCACCAGCGCGTCCAGCCGCGCGTCCAGCCCGGAGACGTAGCGGTGCAGCCCGCGCACCACCTCCAGCGGCACCGGTTTCGACACCCCGAGCAGGCCCAGTTCAACCAGCGTGCCCGCGTGCGGCGGCAGCCCGTGCCGGTCGAAGATGGCCGGGGCCAGCCGGGTCGCGGTGAGCTTGTGCACCGCGGGCACCAGCCGGTCGAGTTCGGCGCCCACCCTGGCCGCGGTGACCGCCGCGTCGGCGGCGTCCAGCGCCATCCTGGTGGACTCGATCAGCTCCTCGTCACCGCCGTAGAGCCGCAGCCGCATCGCGGTGGCGAACCGTTCCCGCGCCAGCACCCAGTCCCCGGCGTCGTAGGCGCACTTCCCGGCGTGCTGGTAGACCACGTGCACCTGATCACCGGCCAGGTGCGCGTCGCGCAGGCAGTGCCGGAACTCCGATTCGGCCAGGGTGAACCGGCCCTGCCACTGGTGCACGTGGGCCAGCCGGACCCGGGCCAGCACCGCGTCGCGCGGGCGGGTGGCCAGCTCGACCGCGCGCCCCAGCTGGGTTTCCGCCTCGTCGAGACGTTCCAGCAGGCGGGCGGCGACGCCGATGGCGGTGCGGTGGGCGCGCTCGTCCTCGGGATCGGCGGGCGGGGTCCGCGCCAGCGCCGCGTCGAGCCACAGGGTCAGTTCGGCCGGGTTCTCGATCGTCTCGCGCAGGCTTTCCGGGTCGATGCGGTAGCGCGCAGGCCAGACAGGTTGGGCCATATCAGCCGATCAGTACCCCAGCGCCGCGCGGATCTCCGGTTCCACATCGGACTGCGAGACGAACAGCAGTTCGTCCCCCGCCTCGAGCGGGTCGTCCGGCTGCGGCACGATCACCCGCTCCCCGCGCAGGATCGTCACCAGCGCCGCGTCCCTGGGCAGCGCCAGGTCCGCCACCGGGCGACCGGCCAGCGGGGTCTCCTCCGGCAGGGTGATCTCCACCAGGTTCGCCTGGCTCTGCCGGAAGGTCATCAGCCGCACCAGGTCGCCGACGCTGACCGCCTCCTCGACCATGGCCGCCAGCATGCGCGGGGTGGACACCGCCACGTCCACCCCCCAGGCGTCGTTGAACAGCCACTCGTTGGCCGGGTTGTTCACCCTGGCCACCACCCGGCGCACGGCGAACTCGGTCTTCGCCAGCAGCGAGACCACCAGGTTCACCTTGTCGTCGCCGGTGGCCGCGATCACCACGTCGCACAGCTCGATGTCCGACTCCTCCAGGGTGGACACCTCGCAGGCGTCGCCGAGCACCCAGTCGGCCTGCTCCACGGTCTCCGGCATGAACTGGTCGGACTGGCGCTCGATCAGCATCACCTGGTGCCCGGCGTCCACCAGCTCCGCGGCGATCGACCGGCCGACCGCGCCGGCTCCGGCAATGGCGACCCGCATCAGTTCTCCTCCTCCGGGGCGCGCGAGGCCACGCTCGTCACGTCGCTCACCGTGCCCGAGTGCGCGGCCACGTAGACCACGTCCCCGGACTGCAGCACGGCCTTGGAATCGGGCAGCACCCCGGTGCCGAACCGCATGATGAACGCCACCCGCGCGCCGGTCTCGGTCTGGAGCTGGGCCACGCTGCGGCCGATCCAGTCCTCGTGCAGCGGCAGCTGCAGCAGGGCGACCGTGCCGGAGGGGTCCCGCCAGGCCGAGGCCACGCCGTCGGGCAGCAGGGTGCGCAGGAAGCGGTCGGTGGTCCACGGCACGGTGGCCACCGTCGGGATGCCGAGCCGCTCGTAGACCGCGGCGCGCTTGTGGTCGTAGATCCGCGCCACCACGTGCTCGACGCCGAAGTTCTCCCTGGCCACCCTGGCCGAGATGATGTTCGAGTTGTCGCCGCTGGACACCGCGGCGAAGGCCCCGGCGCGCTCGATCCCGGCCTCGATCAGCACCTTGCGGTCGAACCCGACCCCGACCACCTGCTGGCCGTGGAAGTCGCTGCCCAGCCTGCGGAACGACTGCTGGTCGCGGTCGATCACCGCGACCTCGTGCCCGAGCCGTCCGAGCGCGGCGGCCAGCGATGCGCCGACCCGGCCGCACCCCATGATCACCACGTGCACCGTTGCGCCTCCCTAATCTCACACACCAGCCGAGAACCTACCGGCAGCACCCAGCCGGGGGGAGGGCGCCTTCGAGGACGCGCGAGTGGGGCGTGGGCGGCGGCCTGCCCGCGCGTCCTCTTACCGCGCGGCGCTCGGCCGGACGAGTGAAGGCTCCATTACCCTTCGGCCGTGTCCAAGTTCGCCACCGCGGCCAAACGGCTGGTACTCGGCCGGCCGTTCCGCAGTGATCGCCTGGCCCACAACCTGCTGCCCAAGCGCATCGCCCTGCCGGTCTTCGCCTCCGACGCGCTGTCCAGCGTGGCCTACGCGCCCCAGGAGATCTTCCTGACGCTCAGCGTCGCCGGGCTGGCCGCGTTCACCATGTCGCCGTGGATCGGGCTGGTCGTGGTGGTGGTCATGCTGGCCGTGGTGGCCAGCTACCGGCAGAACGTGCACGCCTACCCCAGCGGCGGCGGCGACTACGAGGTCGCCACGGTGAACATCGGCCCGAGAGCGGGCCTGACCGTGGCCAGCGCGCTGCTGGTCGACTACGTGCTCACGGTGGCCGTGTCCATCTCCTCGGCGGCGGCCAACATCGGCGCGCTGGTGCCGTTCGTCGCCGAGCACAAGGTGCTGTTCTGCGTCGGGGCCATCCTGCTGCTCTCGGCGGTCAACCTGCGCGGCATCCGCGAGTCGGGCAGCACCTTCGCGGTGCCCACCTACGCGTTCATGGTCGGCATCTTCCTGATGATCGGCACCGGGCTCTACCGCACCATGGTCGCCGGGGAGGAACTGCGCGCGGACAGCGCCGGGCTGCAACTGGCCGAGGACAACGAGCACCTGGCCGGCCTGGCCATGGTCTTCCTGGTGCTGCGCGCGTTCACCCAGGGCTGCGCCGCGCTGACCGGGGTCGAGGCGATCAGCAACGGGGTGCCCGCCTTCCGCAAGCCCAAGTCGCGCAACGCGGCCACCACGCTGCTGCTGCTCGGCCTGATCGCGGTGAGCATGTTCATGGGCATCATCGTGCTGGCCCGCGAGACCGGCGTGGTGCTCGCCGAGGACCCGGCGCACCAGCTGCTCAACGCCCCGCCCGGCTACACCCAGGACACGCTGATCGTGCAGCTGGCCCACACCGTGTTCGGCGGTTTCGGGGCCGGCTACTTCTTCGTCATCGTGGTCACCGGGCTGATCCTGGTGCTGGCCGCCAACACCGCGTTCAACGGGTTCCCGGTGCTCGGCTCGATCCTGGCCCAGGACCGGTTCCTGCCGCGCCAGCTGCACACCCGCGGCGACCGGCTCGCCTTCTCCAACGGCATCCTGTTCCTGGCCGGGTTCGCCATCGTGCTGGTGGTCGCCTTCGAGGCCGAGGTGACCCGGCTGATCCCGCTGTACACCGTCGGGGTGTTCGTCTCGTTCACGCTCAGCCAGTTCGGCATGCTGCGGCACTGGAACCGGCTGCTCCGCCGGACCACCGAACCGGCCGAGCGGCGCCGGATGCGCCAGTCGCAGGGCATCAACACCTTCGGCCTGGTGATGACCGGCTCGGTGCTGGTCATCGTGCTGATCACCAAGTTCCTCGCCGGGGCGTGGATCGCGATCGCCGCGATGGTGGCCATCTTCCTGGTGATGAGCGCGATCCGGCGGCACTACGACCGGGTGGCCGAGGAACTGCGCCGCGAGGACGAGAAGCCGGTCGTGCTGCCTTCGCGCAACCACGCCGTGGTGCTGGTTTCGCAGCTGCACCGGCCGACGCTGCGGGCGCTGGCGTACGCGAAGGCGACCCGGCCGGACGTGCTCGAGGCGGTCACCGTGAACGTGGACGACACCGACACCAGGAAACTGGTCTCGGAGTGGTCCAAGAAGGACTTCAAGGTGCCGCTGAAGGTGGTCGAGTCGCCGTACCGCGAGATCACCAAGCCGGTGCTGGACTACGTCAAGCGCATCCGGGGCGACAACCCGCGGCACGTGGTCACCGTGTTCATCCCGGAGTACGTGGTGGGGCACTGGTGGGAGCAGCTGCTGCACAACCAGAGCGCGCTGCGGCTCAAGGGCAGGCTGCTGTTCCAGCCGGGCATCATGGTGACCAGCGTGCCGTGGCAGCTGAAGTCCTCGGCCAAGGCCGTCGACCGGGTGGACCGGGAGCGCCCGGCCGCCGGTGACGTGCGGCGCGGGCTGATGGGCACGCCTTCTTCCGCGGAGAACGACAAATGAGCGAGAGCTGGCGCGGTCGCCGGATCGAACTGGAGATCGGCGCGGTGGCGCACGGCGGGCACTGCGTCGCGCGGGCCGAGGGCCGGGTGGTGTTCGTCCGCCACGGCCTGCCGGGGGAGCGGGTGGTCGCCGAGATCACCGAGGACAAGGGCGGCTCGTTCTGCCGGGCGGACGCGGTCGAGGTGCTCACCGCGGCGCCGGAGCGCGTCGAACCGCCGTGCCCGCTGTCCGGTCCCGGCCGGTGTGGTGGCTGCGACTGGCAGCACGCTTCCCCCGCGGCGCAACGGGAACTGAAGGGCGCGGTGATCGCCGAGCAGTTGCGGCGGCTGGCCGGGCTGGAGCGGTCCGTCGAGGTCGAGGAGATGCCGGGCGGGCCGCTGGGCTGGCGGACGCGGGTGCGCTTGGTGGCCGGTCGCGACGGTCGCGCGGGGCTTCGGGCGCATCGCAGCCACCGGGTGATCCCGTTGGCGGACAACGGTTGCCCGATCACCGTGCCCGGTGCGCTCGACGAGGTGCTGGCGCGGACGTGGCGCCCCGGCAGCGAGATCGAGGTCGCCGCGGACGGCGACAGACAGGTGCATGTGGACAGTGCCGGGGTCGCCGTCCAGCACGCGGCCGGGCGGGACTGGCGCCTGGACGCGCACGGGTTCTGGCAGGTGCACCCGGCGGCCGCGGACACCTTCGCCAGGGTGGTCGGGGAATGGGCGCGGGCGCCGCGCACCGGTCGTGTGTGGGACCTGTACGCGGGCGTGGGGTTGTTCGCCTCGGTGCTGGCCGAGCAGGTGGGCGAGCGGGGGAACGTGCTGGCGGTGGAGTCCGGTGACCGGGCGGTGGTCGACGGGACGGCGAACCTGGTGGACCTGCCGCAGGTGCACTGGCGGTCGGGCCGGGTGGAGGACGTGCTGGACTCGCTGGACCCGGACGACGAGCGGCCGGACGTGGTCGTGCTGGACCCGCCGCGCAAGGGGGCGGGGAAGGCCGTGGTGGACGCGATCGCCGAGGGGTCGCCGGAGCGGGTGGTTTATGTGGCTTGCGATCCGGCGGCGCTGGCGCGGGATGTGGCTACGTTCGGGGAGCACGGGTACGAGCTGGCGGGGTTGCGGGCTTTTGACGCGTTCCCGATGACGCATCACGTGGAGTGCATTGCTTTGTTGAGGTGAGGGGGGCGTGGGCCACCCCGGTTTTTTAGTGTGACTACGGCGAGGGCGCGTTAGTCAAGGCGGGAAAGATGCCTTGACTAACGCGCCCTCGCCGTGTTTTGGGCTGTGGACCGGGGATGGGGGAGGGCTGGGTGGGCAGGTGGTCCCGGTTTGGTTCCCGGCTCACGTTTGTGTGGTGGGGAGGGCTCGCGCATCGCGTGTGTGCTGTGAATGTGGCTTTCACAGCGAAATCGGCAGTGAAAGCCACATTCACAGCGGGGGGTCAGGGCCGGGCGTCTTCGGCGATCATGTCGGCGCAGCGTTCGCCGATGGCCATGGTGGTGATGCACGGGTTCACCGCGACCAGGAACGGCATGACCGAGCCGTCGCACACGCGGAGGCCCTCGACTCCCCGGACCCGCAGGCGTTCGTCCAAGGGGGCCAGCCGGTCGTCCGCGCTGCCCATCTTCACCGTGCACGAGGGGTGGTACACGGTGTTGTGCGTCTTGCGCAGGTAGTCGGCGATCTCGTCATCCGTCTGAGCCTCGGCGCCGGGGGCCAGTTCGGCGCCCGCGTACGCCGCCATCGCGGGTTGCGCGACGATCTCCCTGGCCAGGCGCACGCCGTAGGTCATCACGCGCATGTCGTGCGGGTCGGTGAAGTAACGCGGATCCACCTTCGGCCGGTCGCGGAAGTCCCTGGTGCGCAGGCGAACCGTGCCGGTGGAGCGGCTGCGGGTGACGTTCGGCGTCAGGCAGAAGCCGTTCTCCGTGGTGGGATAACCGTGCCGCAGGGTGTTCAGGTCGAACGGCACCGAACCGTAGTGGAACATCAGGTCCGGCCGATCGAGACCGGGCTCGGTGGTGGTGAAGATGCCGATCTCCCACCACTGCGTGGATTCGGTGACCATCGGCTGCTTGGCCTCCCACTGGACCAGCCCCTCCGGGTGGTCCTGCAGGTTCTCCCCGACGCCGGGCGAGTCCACCAGCACCTCGACCCCCACCTCGCGCAGGTGCTCGGCTGGGCCGATGCCCGACAGCATCAGCAGCTTCGGCGAGTCGATCGCACCGGCGCTCACGATCACCTCGCGACGGGCGCGAATTTCGAGGCTGTGCAACAGATCCGGCGCCTGGTACTCGACGCCGACGCAGCGCTTGCCGTCGAAGACCAGCTTCTTCGCCCGCAGGCCGGTCTTGACCTCCAGGTTCGGCCGCTTCCCGATGATCGGGTGCAGGTACGACACCGAGGCCGAGGAACGCGTGCCGTCCTCGCGGGCGTTGATCTGGAACCAGTTCGCGCCGTGCGTCACCGTCTTGCCGGAGTTGAACTCGGTGCGCGGGATACCGGTCTGCTCACAGGCCTCCAGCAGCGCCACGCCGACCGGGTCGTGCGGTGGCACCGAGCGCAGCGTCACCGGACCGGACCGGCCGTGGTGCTCACCCGGCCCGTCATTCGTCTCGAGTTCCTTGTACAGCGGGAAGATGTCCGCCGCCGACCAGCCGGGCAGGCCGAGCGAGGCCCACTCGTCGAGGTCCTCGGCCGGCGCCCAGAACGCGATGCACGAGTTGTGCGAGGAACAACCACCGAGCACCTTCGCCCTGGCGTGGCGCAGGAACGAGTTGCCCGACTCCTGCGGCTCGACCAGGTAGTCCCAGTCGTAGGCCGACTCCAGCAGGCCCATCCACCGGTCCAGCCGCAGGATCGCGTCGTCGTCCACATCGGACGGTCCGGCTTCGAGCAGGCAGACGGTGACCGACGAGTCCTCCGACAAGCGCGCCGCCAGCACCGAACCGGCGGTCCCCCCGCCCACGATGACGTAGTCGAACTCCTCGCTCACGCGGTTTCCTCCTGTGTCTCCGGGACTTCCGCCCGGTGGTCGTCGAGAATGCCGGTGCGGTGGCGCAGCCGGAACCAGTAGTAGGCGAAGCCGAGCACGGCCACGCCGCCGACGAACAGCACCGCGCCCCACTCCAGGTACCAGTGGTAGGGCTCGGTCGCGTTGTAGACGTCCCGCCGCGGCCAGGCCAGGTTCACCACGATCCCGGCCCCCCACAGCACACCGAGGATGTTCACCGGCAACCCGAACTTGCCCAGCGAGAAGTACTTCACCCCGGGCGTCTCCGGCGGCGGCCACTGCCCGCGGAACCGCTTCACCAGCATCGGCACGGTCACCAGCAGGTAGGCGATGTAGATCATGATGATGCCGATGCTGGTGATCACCGTGAAGATCTGCGGCTGGTTGATGTTGACCACCAGGATCACCAGCGCCAGCACCCCGGTCACCACCGCCGGGATCACCGGGGTCTTGGTCTTCGGCGAGATCCGGGCCAGCTTCGACCCGGCGGGCAGCGCGTTGTCGCGCGCCATCGCGAACATCATCCGGATCGCCGCCGACTGCACCGCCAGGTTGCACACGGTGATCGCGATGACCACGGTGATCAGGAAGATCTTGCCCACCGTGCTGCCCAGCACGTCGAGCACGATGAACTGGAGCCCGCCGGTGGCGATCTCCGGGTTGTTGATGTCGCTCACCGACATCAGCGCGAACAGCAGGATCAGCCCGCCGATCACGAACGAGGCGATCAGCGCGCGCAGGATGGCCTTCGGCGCGTTGCGGCGCGGGTTGTGCGACTCCTCGCCGAGCGAGCTGGCCGTGTCGAAGCCGTACATCACGTAGGTCGAGGCGAGCGAAGCCACCAGGAACGCGCCGAGGTACCCCATGCTGTGCCCGGCCCCGGTGTCCTGCGTCTCCATCACCACCTCGGGCCCGCGGGTGATGTTGGCCGCCAGCAGCACGATCAGCAGCACCGCGGCGATCAGCTCGATGAACACCCCGGCGCTGTTGATCATCGCCATCAGCTTCACCCCCCAGGCGTTGACCAGGGTGGTGAACAGGATCAGCGCCGAGCCGAGGATCACCGCGTTCACCGCGGGGTTCTCCACGAACTGGAAGAAGTCCAGGATCTGCGGCAGCGTGATCTGGTACGCCAGCGCCACCGAAGCGATGGTCACGATCGACGCGGTCAGCATCATCCACCCGGCCAGCCACGCCACGTGCTGGCTGCCGAGCCGCTTCGACCAGTTGTAGATCGAGCCGGCCACCGGGTAGTGCGCGGCCAGTTCGGCGAAGGACAGCGCCACCATCAGCTGCCCGGCGAACACCAGCGGCCACGACCACCAGTAGGCCGGGCCGCCGAAGCTGAAGCCGAAGTAGAACAGCTGGAACGTGCCGGTGAGGATGGAGATGTAGGAGATGCCGGCCGCGAAGGTGTGGAAGTTCCCGAGTGTTCTCTCCAGCTCCTGCTTGTAGCCGAAACCTGCCAGGCCGTCGTCGGTCTGACTCATCGCCACCATCCTTCTGCTAGACGTGGTAGCCGCGGTTAGCGCTGCTCCCCGGAGAACCAGTGCTGCGGGCCCGGGCGGGTGTTCTGGTACACGTGCTTGGCTTCCTGGTACTCGGCGAGCCCGGTCGGGCCCAGTTCGCGGCCGAACCCGGACTGCTTGAACCCACCCCACTCGGCCTGCGGCAGGTACGGGTGGTAGTCGTTGATCCAGACGGTGCCGTGCCGCAGGCGGTTCGCCACGCGCTGCGCCTTGGACACGTCCGCGGTGAACACCCCGCCGGCCAGGCCGTAGTGCGTGTCGTTGGCGATGCGGATCGCGTCGTCCTCGTCGGTGAAGGTCTCCACGGTCAGCACCGGCCCGAACGACTCCTCGCGGACCGCGTAACTGCCCTGCGCGACGCCGTCCAGCACGGTCGGCAGGTAGTAGTGGCCACCGGTGAACTTCTCGCCCTCGGGCCGCTTCCCGCCGGTGCGCAGCACGGCGCCCTCGGCGATCGCCTTGGCCACGTAGTCCTCGACCTTGGCCAGGTGCGCGGCGGAGATCAGCGGCCCGGTCTCGGCGTCCGGGTCGAACGGCCCGCCGATCCGGATCTGCTCGGCGCGGCGCACGATCTCGTCGACCAGCCGGTCGTGCAGCTCCTCCTGCACGATCAGCCGCGCCCCGGCCGAGCAGACCTGGCCGGAGTGCAGGAACACCGCGGTCAGCGCGAAGTCCACCGCGGTGTCGAAGTCGGCGTCGGCGAAGACCACGTTCGGGTTCTTGCCGCCGAGTTCCAGCGCCACCTTCTTGACCGTGGCCGCGGCGGCCGCGGCGACGATCCGGCCGGTGGCCAGCCCGCCGGTGAACGAGACCAGGTCCACGTCCGGGTGCTCGGACAGCGGCGCGCCCGCCTCGGGCCCGGCGCCCAGCACCAGGTTGGCCACCCCGTCCGGCACGCCGGCCTCCATCAGCAGGCGCATCAGCATGATCGAGGTGTGCGGGGTCAGCTCGCTCGGCTTGAGCACGAAGGTGTTGCCCGCGGCCAGCGCCGGGGCCACCTTCCAGGCGGTCTGCAGCAGCGGGTAGTTCCACGGCGTGATCAGCCCGCACACCCCGACCGGCTCGTAGGTGATCCGGCTGATCGCGTCGGGGTTGCCGGTGTCGACCACCCGGCCGGCGTCCTGCCCGGCGAGCTTGCCGAAGTAGCGGAAGCAGGCGGCGATGTCGTCCATGTCGTACTCGCTCTCCACCAGCCGCTTGCCGGTGTCGAGCGATTCCGCCCTGGCGAAGCTCGCCTTGTCGCGCTCCAGCAGCTGCGCCACCCGGAGCAGGACGTCACCGCGTGCCCAGCTCGGCGTGGACGGCCACGGCCCGTTGTCGAAGGCGTCGCGTGCGGCGGCGATGGCCGCCTCGGTGTCCTCGCGGGTGCCTTCGGCGACCTCGGCGACCAGTGAACCGTTGGCCGGGCACCGGATCTCCCTGGTGTTCCCCGCCTGCGAGGCCACCCACTGCCCACCGATGAAGAAGTCCGCCATCTGCCCTCTTTCGACCTGTGTCCCGTGTTCGCGCGCGTGCGAGGGGGAATCCTACGCCGATCGGGCGGTTTGGCTATCCGGCCGAGACGGACCGGTGATTTCTCTAACGCGGTGTGGGCTCCCAGGTGGACAGTCGATCGAGTTCCGGGTAGTAGTTCCGCGCCCGGCCCCGGCCGTCGATCGTCGCGGCCAGCTTCATGCCGACCTTCTCGATCGCGTGGTAGCTGAAGATCGCCAGCGGGATCACCACCAGCAGCAGGCAGAGCGCGGTGACCACGAAGGCGAGCGGGGTACCGCGGGCGGGCAGCAGCCCGCTGGACCCGAGCACCCGCAACACCGGTTCGTGCCACAGGTACACGCTGTAGCTGGCGACACCGACGGTCACCAGCGGGCGCCAGCTCAGGAACCGCGGCGGGGCGGCGGTGGTCATCGTGGTGCTGGTGATCACCAGCGCGCAGCCGAGGCCGACCACGGTGTGCGCGAAGGCTTCCGAGAGCCCGGCCGTGTGTGCCAGATAGACCAGTGCCGCGCCGGTGAGCGCGAACCCGGCGCGCTGCCAGCGCGCGGCGAGCCGGAACCCGGCCGCCGACGCGACCGCCATCAGCAGGCCGATGGCGAACAGGTCCAGTTTGGCCAGTGGGCCGAACCAGACCGACCACCGGTCGGACGGCACGTCCCAGGCGTACTTCGCCAGGACCTTGTACCCCAGGCTGATCGCGACCAGGGTGCCGGCACCGGCGCACAGCACGGCCAGTTTCGTCCGCGCACCGGCGAATCGCGCGCACAACCGGTAGGCGAGCGGGCCGAGCACGGCCAGCAGCAGGTAGAAGTGCATCTCGTCGGCGAGCGACCAGGCCGGGCCGTTGGTCCAGAAGATGTAGTCGTCGCTGTAGACGTGCGTGAAGGTCAGGTGCAGCACCAGATCCCGCCAGTTCCCGGGGAACTCGGGATTGGTCAGCGTCCAGACCAGCAGCACCACCAGGAAGTACAGCGGCACCAGGCGGGCGATCCGCTTCACCAGGAACACCCTGGCGGGTCTGGGTTCGCTGTGCCCGAGCGCGGCGCGGGCAACCGGGATGCCGAGCAGGAAACCGGAGAGCACGAAGAACATCGCCACGAACAGGTCGGTGGCGAGCAGGACCTCGTGCCACACCGTGCCTTCCAGCGGCCAGTGCGCGGTGCGGTTGGACTGGTAGGCGTGGAACACCGCGACCGCGACCGCCGCCAGCGCGCGGTAGACATCGAGCTGGTAACGCTGCTTCACGCGTTCTCACCCCGCACCGGTACCTGCCGCGGGGTGATCGCCCACTTGCGCTCCCCGGTGAGTTCCTTCAGCTGCGCCACGCGCGCCACGTGGTTCTTGAATTCGGTGTAGAACACCAGCGAAACCACGAGGTAGGCGAGGAACCACCGCGGGTGCTTGCGCACTTCGGGGGCGGCCAGCCGCCACGCGAACAGCACCTGGCTCGGCCCGGCGGAGAAGGTGTAGAGCGTGCACAACACGAACGTGGGCACGAACCAGTCCATTTCGGTGATCCCGCCTTCGCGCCAGGCGATGTAGCCGATCACCGGGATCATCTGCAGCGCCAGCCACGGGAACACCTCGCGCCAGCCGAGCAGGAAGGTGATGCCGAGCTTGTTGCGCGCGGTCAGTTCGTCCGACCTGAGCGCGTTGCGCAGGTGCCGCCGCGACACCTGGAACCAGCCCTGCGCCCAGCGGATCCGCTGCTTCCACAACGCCGAAAGCGTGGCGGGCGCCAGTTCCCGGCTCACCAGCGCCGGATCGTTGCGCACGGTCCGGCCCGACAGCAGCACGCGCATCGAGGAGTCGATGTCCTCGGTCAGCATCTGGCCGTGCATCCGGGTCTCGTGCAGCACCTGCGTGCGCCAGAACCCGTTGGAGCCACCGAAGATGCCGAACCCGTGGAGCTTGGTGCGGCCGGGGTGGCTGACCGCGTAGATCGACTCGAACTCCACCGCGACCGTGCGCGAAACCCAGGAGGCCGAACCGTTGCGGATCACGCAGTGGCCCTGCACCACGTCGGCGCCGTGCGAGATCCACCGCCAGGCGCGGTCGAAGGCGTTGGGCGCCGGGTGGTGGTCGGCGTCGAACACGCCGACGAACTCCCCGGTGACCACCTCGAGGGCGGCGTTGACGTTCTGCGCCTTGGAGGTCGAGTACGGCACCTCCATCACCACCAGCCGCGGGTCCTCGGCGGCCAGCGCCCGCAGGTCGTCCTCGACCGGCAGCGGCTGCGGGGTGTTGTAGGCCAGGATGATCTGCAGCGGGGCGTCGTAGTCCTGGCGCAGGAACGCGTGCAGGGTGTCGACGATGGTGGCGGCCTCGTTCGGCAGGTAGGCCGGGATGATCGCGGACGCGGCGGGCTGCGGCGAGGCGGGGGAGTCCGGTGGCCGGTCCGGGTCGAGCGCGTGCAGGTTCTCCACCCAGATCACCACCGAGGTGACCACCAGCGAGACGGTCACCAGCAGGTAGGCGGGCGTGCCGAGGTCGACCCCGGCGCGGTAGGCCAGGATCAGCCCGGCGAACGGCGCCACCACGCCGATCAGCACGGTGGCCAGCGCCTGCAGCACGGTCCGCAACGGCCCGCCGGAGGAGCGCTTGGCGTGCCGGGCGGGTGGTGCCGGGGTCCACCGGCGCGGGATCAGGTCGACCTGGCCGGTGGCCAGCTCGACCGCTTCGGTGGCGCGCCGCACCAGCTGGTCGGGATCGGTGCAGGCGGGCCGGTCGGCGGCGTCGGCCCAGCCGATCACCGGGGTGACCGCGAGGTGGTCGTCGCCGAGGCGGACCGGCAGCCGGGCCAGCCGGGTGGACACGCCCTCCAGCCGGGCGCGGACCTGCCAGGCGGCCGCGCCGCGCAGGGTGAGCACCAGCCCGCCGTGCCCGTCCGGGGCCAGGTGCTCCTGCTCGGACAGCTCCGGCCGCAGCATCCAGGCGACTTCCTCGAGCACGCGGTCCACGCCCTTGTGCCCGAAGCGGGATTCGATGCGCGGCGCCTCGACGAACCGGACCACCGCGACCACCGGCGGGCGCCGGTGCGCGGCCGGTCCGCTGAGCGCGCGTGCGGTCTGGTGGTGCCAGTGTTCGGCCGGCGCCAACGCCGGCAGCGATCCGCGAGCAGCGGGAATCGGCACGGTAAAGCTCACCCCCGAGTGTGAATCGATCGAGCCTTTCGCGGGGGTCACGCTACGAGCAGTGACCACCCGGCTGGCTAGAGCAACCGGATCAAGTGAGAGGCGCTTCACATACTTTCGATATTGATGGTTTGTTTCCAACCATTGACGGCCAGGTGAAGCGGGTTGCTCCGCCGCAGGCCAGGGCCCGGATCACCCGGTCGTGACGTGATGCCAGCCGCGTGGCGGATCCGGCGGTCACCCGGCTCCGTAGACTGGGCGGTCGACGGACTTGGTCGAGCGGGCGAGGTGGAGCGTGACGTTGCTGGATTCCGTGCACGGACCGGCGGACCTGAAGCGGCTGGAACCCGGCGAGCTGGAGCAGCTGGCCGGGGAGATCCGGGACTTCCTGGTCGAGAAGGTGTGCCGGACCGGTGGTCACCTCGGCCCGAACCTGGGCGTGGTGGAGCTGACCATGGCCCTGCACCGGGTGTTCGACTCGCCGTCCGACGCGATCGTCTGGGACGTCGGGCACCAGAGCTACGTGCACAAGATCGTCACCGGCAGGCACCCCGGCTTCGACGGGCTGCGCCAGCAGGGCGGGCTGACCGGCTACCCCTCGCGCGCCGAGAGCGAGCACGACCTGGTGGAGAACAGCCACGCCTCGGCCGCTTTGTCCTATGTGGACGGCCTGGCGAAGGCGTTCGAGCTGGGTGGCGGCGGCAGGCACGCGGTGGCCGTGGTCGGCGACGGCGCGCTGACCGGCGGCATGTGCTGGGAGGCGCTGAACAACATCGCCGCCGCCCCGCACCGGCCGGTGGTGATCGTGGTCAACGACAACGGCCGCTCCTACTCGCCGACCATCGGCGGGCTCGCCGAGCACCTGGCCTCGCTGCGCCTGCGCCCCGGGTACGAGCGGCTGCTCGACGGCGGCCGCGAACTGCTGCGGCGCACCCCGATCGTGGGCAAGCCGATCTACGCCGCGCTGCACGCGGCCAAGGCCGGGCTCAAGGACGCGGTCAGCCCGCAGCGCATGTTCGCCGACCTCGGCCTCAAGTACGTCGGCCCGGTCGACGGCCACGACCTGCCCGCGCTGGAGAAGGCGCTGCACAGCGCGAAGGCCTTCGGCGGGCCGGTGATCGTGCACGCGGTGACCGAGAAGGGCCACGGTTACCCGCCCGCGGTCAACCACGAGGCCGACCAGATGCACCAGACCGATCCGCTGGACCCGGAGACCGGGCTGCCGCCGGTCAAGGGCCCGAGCTGGACCGGGGTGTTCGGCGACGAGCTGGCCGCGATCGGCGAGGAGCGCGAGGACGTGGTGGCGATCACCGCGGCCATGCTGCGCTCGACCGGGCTGCACAAGTTCGCCGAGGCCCACCCGGACCGCTGGTTCGACGTCGGGATCGCCGAGCAGCACGCGGTGGCCTCGGCCGCCGGGCTGGCGATGGGCGGGATGCACCCGGTGGTGGCCATCTACGCCACCTTCCTCAACCGCGCGTTCGACCAGGTGCTGATGGACGTGGCGCTGCACCGGCAGGCGGTCACCTTCGTGCTGGACCGGGCCGGCATCACCGGCCCGGACGGCGCCAGCCACCACGGCATGTGGGACCTGTCGCTGCTCGGCCTGGTGCCCGGGATGCGGGTGGCCGCGCCGCGTGACGCGGTGACCCTGCGGGAGGAGTTGCGCGAGGCGGTGGCCGTGTCCGACGGGCCGACCGCGCTGCGGTTCTCCCGTGGTGGCGTGATCGAGTCGGTGCCCGCGGTGGACCGGCTCGGCGTGGTCGACGTGCTGCGCCGCCCGGCCGACGGGGCCGGGGCAGACGTGCTGCTGGTGGCCGTCGGTGCCTTCGCCAAGCTCGGGCTGGCCGCCGCGGACCGGCTGGCCGACCAGGGCATCGGCGTCACCGTGGTGGACCCGCGGTGGGTGCTGCCGGTGCCCGGTGAGCTGACCGCGCTGGCCGAGGCGCACCGGCTGGTGGTCACCGTGGAGGACAACGGGCGCCACGGCGGCTTCGGCTCGCTGCTGGCCGCCGCCTTCCGGGACGCCGACTGCGCGGTGCCGGTGCGGGATCTCGCCGTGCCGCAACGCTTCCTGGAGCACGGCACGCGGGACGAGGTGCTGGCCGAGGTCGGGCTGACCGCGCAGGACGTGGCGCGCAAGGTCACCGAATGGGCCTCGAACCTGGTCGGCCAGGACGCTCGCGTCAACGCCCCGCAGGACTGACTCAACCTTCCCGCGCTCCCCGGTGTGATGCCTCGTGAGGACACCACCAAGGGGGTTCGGTGAAGGACACGGGAGATTTCGAGGGCTTCGTCTCCGCCCGCTCCCCGGCGCTGCTGCGCACGGCGTACCTGCTGTGCGGCGGCGACCGGGGTGCGGCCGAGGACCTGCTCCAGGACGTGCTGGAGCGGATGTACCCGCGCTGGCGCCGCATCCGGGGTGAACCGGAGGCGTACGCGCGGGCCGCGCTGGCGAACGCGTCGGCGAACCGGTGGCGGCGCCGCTCGCGCCGCGTCGCCGAGGCCCCGTTGCACGACACGGCCGCGCCTTCCGTGCGCGGGCCGGAAGAGTCCGTTGTGGACCGAGATCATGTGGTGCGCGCGCTGGCCGCACTGCCCGAGAAGATGCGGGCGGTGCTGGTGCTGCGTTTCTTCGACGACCTGTCCGAAGCGGACACCGCGGCGGCGATGAGCTGCTCGCCGGGCACGGTCAAGAGCCAGACCTCGCGGGGGCTGGCCAGGCTGCGCGAACTGCTGGGGACGAGCGACGACGTGCTGAACGGGAGCCGATGATGGAGACCGAGGAACTGGGCCGGGCGCTGCGCGCGGCGACGGGGGAGGTGGAGCCGCGGCCGGGGTTCACCGCCGGGGTGCTGCGAGGCGGCAGGCGGCGGCTGGCGCGTCGCCGGATGACGGTGGCCGGTGGCGTGCTGGTGGCCGGGGCGCTGGCCGGCGGGGTGGCGTTCGGGAGCTGGCAACCGGGCTCGGTCCAGGTGGCCGCGGCCTCGCTGCTGGACCAGCCGACGCGCGGGGACCTCGCCGGCGACGACGGGTTCCTGGCCGGTGCGGCCGGTGCCTGGAAGTCCGGTTTGGACACTTCTCCGTACAATGTGGACGGAATGCTGAACGACCGGGCCGGTGAACCGCACGTCTACTGGGCGGGCAACACCCCGGACGGGCCCGCGGCGGTGCTCGCGCAGGCGGTCCGGCTGCCGGCGGGCTCGGCCAGGACGCTGTACGGCGTGGTCGGCCGGGATCCCGGGGACGGGGCGGTGAAACTGCTCGACATGGCCCACCCGGAGGCGGGACTGGCCGACACCGGCGCCTTCCGGTTCGGGCGCGACGATCGCACCGTGCTGGCCATCGACCAGGGCACCCCGCTGTACCTGTCGGCGAAGCCGGTGTTCGGGCCGGATGGCAAGGCCCGCCGGGAATGGCGGGAGCTGCGGGTGGCCGACGGGGTGGCGATCACCACCGTGCCCGAGGACACCGGGCCGATCGACGCCAGGCTGATCAACCGGGCGCCGGGGGCGGACGCCGGGCTGCGGGACGTGGTGCCGGTGTCGTCGTCCGGCGCGTACCTGCGGCTGCCGGCGGGGCAGGGGCTGCCGAAGGTGCCGGAGGGCCTGCCGTGGCGGGTCGCCGGTGAGCCGTTCGTGGCTCGGGTCGGGGGCGCGCGGGACAGCGGGGTGTTCGAGTTCGGGCAGGGACTGGCGTCGTCCGGGCTGTTCGACCAGTACACGGCGATGCCGTTCGACGGCTCGGTGCCGTGGCTGGTGGTCGCCGGTCTCGGTGACGGCCGGACGGCGCTGGTCGGCGAGCACGCCCACGCCGGCAGCAACCCGAGCCGGGTGTACGCGGTGCTCCAGCGGGCGGACGGTTCGGTGGAGACCGCGCTGGCGGGCGACCCGGTGGACCCGGCGGCGACGCTGCCGGTGCGCTTCCGGCTGCCGGACGGGCAGGGCTGGGTGGTCGCGGCGAAGGGCGCGCAGCTGAGCTACCGCACCGGGGAGACCTGGGAAGGCAACTTCACCGACGCCGCCCTGCTGCCCGACACCGCGGTGCAGGTGCAGGTGCGGCTACCCGGCCAACCCCCGGTGACCGTCGACCTGGCGAAGTAGCCCGAGGACACGAATGCGGCTTTCGGGGGCGAAATCGGCCCCGAAAGCCACGTTCGTGTGCCTCAGGCGGGGACCGGGGCCCGGTCGTCGGGGGCGAGGACCTCGCGCGGTTCCGGGAAGAGGCGCAGCAGGACCGGGTAGGTGACCGCCGCGGTGAGCAGGGTGACCGGCAGGCTGATGTCCACCCCGCCCGCGACCTCGCGCAGCGGCCCGGCGATCATCGGCGTGTTCGCGGTGAGCAGGCCGAGCGTGGTCGCCGGGAGCCAGGCCGCCATCGCCCGCCAGTTCACCCCGCGGGTGAACCAGTACCGCCCGCCCTTGCGCCCCTCGTTGAACACCTGCAGGTCCACCGGGTCGTAGTAGCCGCGCCGGATCAGGTAGCCGATCATCATGATCACCATCCACGGCGAGGTGCACAGCACGATCAGCGTGGCGAAGGCGTTGATGCTCGAGACCATGTCCAGCGCGAAGTTCCCGACGAAGATGAACACCACCGAGAGCGAGCCGATCAGCAGCGTCGCCCGGACCCGGCTCAACCGCACGAAGATCGAGCTGAAGTCCAGCCCGGTGCCGTACAACGCGGTGGTACCGGTGGACAAGCCGCCGATCAGCGCCACCACGATGAGCGGAATGGCGTACCACAGCGGGGAAATCGCGGTCAGCCCGGCGATGTAGTCGCCCGCGTCGGTGACCAGGGTGGCGGTGGCGATGCCGAACCCGAACGGCAGCAGCGTGGCCACCTGCGCCAGGAACGGCGCCGCCAGCAGGGACCGGCGGCTGTGCGTGGCCGGGATGTAGCGCGACCAGTCACCGAGGAAGGCGCCGAACGAGATCGGGTTCGCCATCACGGTCAGCGCGGCCAGGATCCACGTCGGCCAGAAGGTGCCGAGCGCGTACTCGCCGGTACCGGCGAACGACGGGTCGAACTTCCCACCATATGCGAAAATCCCGAGCAGCATGATGAGCGTGCCGAGGCTGACCGCGATCCGGTTGATCAGCAACATGAACCGGTAGCCGTAGATGCAGACCACCAGCGTGGCCACGGCGATCACGCCGTACGCCACGCCCCGCAGCACCGCGCCGCCGTCGAAGCCGAACAACCGTTGCGCCGCACCGGCGACCGCGTCCCCGCTGACCCACACCGAGATGGCGAAGAAGGTGATCGCGGTGAGCAGCGACAGGAACGAGCCGACGCACCGGCCGACCACGCCGAAGTGCGCGCCGGAGGACACCGCGTTGTTCGTCCTGGTCACCGGCCCGAACAAGCCCATCGGCGCCAGCACGCACGCGCCGGCCAGCACCCCGGTGACCGTCGCCGCGGCGGCGGCCCAGAACCCCAGCCCGTAGGCGATCGGCAGCGTGCCGAGAATGATGGTGGCGAACGTGTTCGCGCCACCGAAGGCGAGCCGGAACAGGTCGCGCGGCCGGGAAGTTTGCTCCCGCACCGGGATCGGCGCGATGCCGTTGTGCTCCACCGTGGTGATCTTGGGCATCTCGCACCCGTCCTTCGTTGTCTGCGCGTTATCCGCCGCTGCCACAGTGGAACGGTGACCCGACAGCTGGTGGTGGCCGGTCCGTCCCGCACCGTGGTCGCGCTCGGCGTGGCCGGTGCCGGGCTGGGTACCGCCGTGTCCTGGCTGGACCTCTACCTGCTGTCCTCGGCCCGTGATCTGTGCGTGGTCGGCATGTCCGCCTTCGAGAACTCCGGTCTGCTCGTGTTCTCCGTGCAGCCGGTGTTGTGGGCGGTGAACTTCCTCGCGTTCACCCTGCTCTACGCCGGGCTGTTCCCGTTGTTCCTCAACGGGGACACCGCCGCGGCGCGGTTCGCCGGGGTGCTCGCCTGCCTGCTGCTGACCGCGGTGCTGGTGGCCGCGTCGGTCTGGATCAGCATGGCGGTGTGGTCGCCGGAGCAGGTGGCCCCCGGTTGTGCTGGGGGCCATCCGCCCTGGTGGCCGTCGTGGGCCGTGCTGTGACTACTCGTACCGCGTCATCACGTGCTTGACCCGGGTGTACTCGGCGAACGAATAGGCCGAAAGGTCCTTGCCGTGGCCCGAATGGTCGAAACCGCCGTGCGGCATTTCGGCGGCCAGTGGCCCGTGCGTGTTGATCCACACGCAGCCGAAGTCGAGTTCACCGGAGACGCGTACCGCCCGTGAGTGGTCGTTCGTCCACACCGAGGACGCCAGCCCGTACGGCACGCCGTTGGCCAGTTCGACGGCTTCGGCCTCACCGCCGAACCGCTGCACGGTGATCACCGGGCCGAAGATCTCCTCCTGCACGATCTCGTCGTCCTGGCGCAGCCCGGAAACCACGGTGGGCTCGAAGTAGTACCCCGGGCCGTCGGGACTGGTGCCGCCGGTGTGCACGGTGGCGTGCGACGGCAACCGGTCGATCAGCCCGCGCACCCGGTCCAGCTGGGCCGCGCTGTTCAGCGGGCCGAAGTCGATGCCGGGCCGGTTCGCCGAGGCCGCTTTCGCCAGCACGGCGGTGAACTCGTCGTGGATGGACTCGTGCACCAGCACCCGGCTGCCCGCGGTGCAGTCCTGGCCCGCGTTGTAGAACGCGGCACCGACGATGCCGTCGGCGGCTTCTTCCAGGTTGACGTCCTCGAAGACCAGGAGTGGCGCGTTGCCACCGAGTTCGAGGTGCGTGCGCTTGAGGTCGGCGGCCGCGACGGTGGCCACGTCGATCCCGGCGCGGGTGGAGCCGGTGATCGAGACCAGTTCCGGGATCGGGTGGCGGACCAGCGCGCGCCCGGTGTCGCGGTCACCGCAGAGCACGTTGAACGCCCCGGCGGGCAGGAACTCGGCCGCCACCTTCGCCAGCAGCACCGCGCTGCCCGGCGTGGTCTCGGCCGGTTTCAGCACCACGGTGTTCCCGGCGGCGAGCGCGGGGGCGATCTTCCAGACCCCCATCATCAGCGGGTAGTTCCACGGCGCGATCTGCGCGCACACGCCCACCGGCTCCCGCCGGATCGAGGAGGTGTGCCCCGGCAGGTACTCCGCGGACGCGGTGCCGTCGAGCTGTCGCGCGGCACCGGCGAAGAACCGCAGCGCGCTCACGCTTTCCGGGATCTCCTCTTCGAGCACCACACGGCGGATCTTGCCGGTCTCGCGGACCTCGGCGTCGGCGAACTCCTCGGCGCGGGCCTCCAGCGCGTCGGCGATCTTCAGCAGGGCCAGCTGCCGCTGGGCCGGGGTGCTGCGGCGCCACGCGCGGAACGCCAGCTTCGCCGACTCCAGCGCGGCGTCCACATCGGACTGTTCGGACAACGGGCTGGTGCCGAACACCTCGCCGGTGGCGGGATCGGTCAGGTCCAGCGTCCGCCCGCCCGCGGCGGGTACTTCCTTGCCGTCGACGAAGTTCATGCGTTCCCTCACTGGTCGAGGTGGGTGGGTTCGAACATGCGCAGCAGTGCGGGCAGCACCACCACGCTCGGCCCCGGCGCGGCCAGCGCCCCGGCGAGGTCCGCTCGCAGGCTGTCCACTGTGGATAGCTGGGCAGGCACGCCGAAGGACTGGGCCAGCGCGACGAAGTCCGGCCGGGAGAGCTCGGTGGCGTGCGCCTGGCCGAAGGCGCCGGTCATGTACTCGCGGAGGATCCCGTACCCACCATCGTCGACGATGAGCCAGGTGACGTCCAGCCCGTGCTGGGCGGCCGTGGCCAGTTCCGCGATGCCGTACATCGCGCCGCCGTCGCCGGACACCGCCAGCGCCGGCCCGCGGCGGGCGGCGGCCGCGCCGAGCGCGCCCGGCAGGCCGTAGCCCAGCCCGCCCGCGCCCTGCGCGGTGTGGATCGGGGCGCCGTCGGCGTTCCAGGCCGACCAGGCCCAGTACCCGAGCACGGTCATGTCCCAGAAGCTCGGGGTGCCTTCGGGCAGGGCGGCGCGGACCTCGGCGAGCACGCGTTGCTCCAGTTCGAGAGACTGCCCGCCGATGCGGTCGCGAACCTTGCCCAGCAGGTCGGCGACCACCGCTTCGGCGCGTCCGTCCGCTTCCCTGGCCGGGGTCGCCTCCAGCAGCGCGGCCAGCGCCAGCCGGACGTCGGCGTGGATGCCCAGCGCCGGGTGGTTGGACTCCAGCTTCCCGGCGTCGGCCTCGATCTGGATCATCCGGCCGCGCGGGGTGAACCGGTGGTAGTTGCTGGTCAGCTCGCCGAGCCCGGAACCGAGCACCAGCAGCACATCGGCGCCGGCCAGCAGCTCGGTGGAATGCCAGTCCTCCAGCCAGGACTGCCCGGACAGCGGGTGGTCCCAGGCGATGGATCCCTTGCCACCGAAGGAGGACAGCACCGGCGCGCGGACGAGTTCGGCCAGCGCCCGGAGTTCCGCCTTGGCGCCGGAGCGCACCACACCGCCGCCCGCGAGGATCACCGGGTTCTGCGCCGCGCCCAGCAGGCGAGCCGCTTCGGTGATCAACTCCGGCAGCGGCGCGAGCGGTTTCGGCGTGGCGGTCACCGAGGTGATCGGCGGCAGCGCGGCCGGGGCCAGCAGCACGTCCTGTGGGATCTCCACCCACACCGGGCCGTACGGCACGGTGGCCGCCGACTCCCACGCCTCGCGCAGGGCGGTCGGGATCTGGCTCGCCGTGCGCGCCACGTGCACCGACTTCACCACGTCGCGGAAGCTCGCCGCCTGGTCGGGGAGTTCGTGCAGGTAACCGTGCCGCCCGCCGCCGAGCCCGGCCGCCGGGACCTGGCTGGAGATGCCCAGCACCGGGACCGAGGACGCCCGGGATTCCTGCAGCGAAGCCAAGGTCAGCAACGCGCCCGGCCCGGTGGAGACGATCATCGGGGTCACCGGCACCGGTCCGCCGGCATCGAGCCGCGCGCGGGCGTGGCCGTCGGCGGCGAAGGCGAGGTTGTTCTCCACGCGCGCGCCGACCAGCCGCAGCTCCGGTGTCCGCCGCAGCGCCTCGAACAGGCCGAGCGCGTGCTGGCCGGGCAGCCCGAACACGGTGTCCGCGCCGAGCGCCCGCAGCGTCTCGACCACCAGGTCGCCGCCGATCCTCATGCGGACTTCCCGAGCGCGAGCAGGCTGACCAGGTCGTAGGCCACGTGCGAGGCGGCGATCGCGGTGATCTCCGCGTGGTCGTAGGCCGGGGCCAGTTCCACCACGTCACCGCCGATCAGGTTGAGCCCGCGCAGGCCGCGCACGATCTCCAGCAGCTCCCGGCTGGTCATGCCGCCGGCCTCGGGGGTGCCGGTGCCGGGGGCGTGCGCCGGGTCGAGCACGTCGATGTCGATGGAGACGTACAGCGGCCGGTTGCCGATCCGCTGCCGCAGCGCGTCCACGGTTTCCGCCACCCCACGCCGCATGACGTCGCCGGAGGTGACGATGCCGAAGCCGAGCCTGCGGTCCTCTTCGAGATCCCGCTTGCCGTACAACGGACCCCGAGTGCCCACATGGGACAGTGCGCTGGTGTCGAGAATGCCTTCCTCGGACGCCCGGCGGAACGGCGTGCCGTGCGTGTACGGCTCGCCGAAGTAGGTGTCCCAGGTGTCCAGGTGCGCGTCGAAGTGCAGCAGCGCCACCGGCCCGTGCTTCTTCGCCGCCGCGCGCAGCAGCGGCAGCGCGATGGTGTGGTCACCGCCGACGGTGACCAGCTTCGTGCCGTCCGCGGTGAGCGCTTCCGCCTCGTGCTGCAGGGTTTCGATCGCCTCGCCGATGTTGAACGGGTTGATCGCGATGTCCCCGGCGTCGACCACCTGCGCGGTGGCGAACGGCGACACGTCCAGTTCCGGGTGGTACGGCCGCAGCAGGCGGCTGGCCTCGCGCAGCGCGGCGGGGCCGAACCGCGCGCCCGGCCGGTAGGACACCCCGGCGTCGAACGGCACCCCGACCACGGCCACGTCGGCGCGGTCGACCTGGTCCGCCCTCGGCAGCCGGGCGAAGGTGGCGAACCCGGCGAACCTCGGCACCCGGGACGAATCGACGGGACCGATCGGGGACTGCTGCGTCACTGCGTGAACTCCTTCTCTGCTGCAACGGTTTCGCGGCCGGCGAGCCGGTCGCTCCAGTGGCCGAGCACGGCGGCCGGGGTGGGCGGGGTGGCCAGGCTGACCACCAGGTAGACCAGCAGGCTGCTGCCGAGGCCCCAGTAGATCGGCGAATTCGCGTCCATGCCGTCGACGATCATCAGCACGATCGCGGCCAGCGCGCCGACCGCCATCGAGGCGACCGCGCCCTGCCGGGTGCCGCGCTTCCAGAACAGCCCGCCGAGGATCGCCACCAGCAGGCCGCCGACCAGGATGTTGTAGGCGATGGTCAGCGCGGCCACCACGTCGGTGACCACCATCGCGATGCCGATCGCGACCAGGCCGAGCACCAGCGTGGTGACCCGGTTCTTGCTCACCTCGGCGTCCTCGGCGTTGTTGCCCGACGACGCGGCCTTCCCGCGCAGCTTCGCCATCAGGTCGGTGGTGCTCACCGTGGAGCAGGCGATCAGCGCGCCGCTGGCGGTGGACATCATCGCCGACAGCGCCGCGGCCAGCACCAGCCCGCGCACCCCGGCGGGCAGCAGGTCCTCCACGATCGTGGCGAAGGCGTCCTGCGCGCTGGCGAGCGTGGGGTACAGCACCTTCGCCGCCGCCCCGATCAACGCGCCCGCGAGCCCGTAGATGAGGCAGTAGACGCCGGAGCCGATGCCGCCGCCGGTCGCCACGCGCGGGGTCCGCGCGGTGAACACGCGCTGCCAGATGTCCTGACCGATCAGCAGGCCGAAGCCGTAGGTCAGCACGTAGGTGATGATCGAACCGGTGCCGATGCTGGTGAAGTCGAAGAAGCTGGCGTCGAGCCGGTCGGCCATGCCGCCGAAGCCGCCCGCCGCGCTGACCGAGACCGGCAGCAGCACCAGCAGGATGCCGATGGTCTTGATGACGAACTGCGCGATGTCGGTCAGGGTGATCGACCACATGCCGCCGAGCACCGAGTAGAGCACCACGATGCCGCCGCCGATGGCGATGCCGGTCCACTCCGGGATGTCCAGCAGCACCTTGAACACGGTGGCGAAGGCCAGCGTCGAGGTGACCGTGAGCATCAGCGTGTACGCCCACATCACGATGCCCGAGATGGTCGAGGCGGACTTCCCGCCGTAGCGCAGGTCGAGCATCTCGCTGACGGTGTAGACCTTCAGCTTCACCAGCCGCCGCGCGAACAGCGCGTGCAGCACCAGGATGCCGAGCCCGATCGAGACCACCAGCCAGGCGCCGGAGATGCCCCAGGTGTAGCCGAGCTTGACCCCGCCGACGGTGGAGGCGCCGCCCAGCACCACCGCCGACATCGTGCCCGAGTACATGAACCAGCCGAGCCTGCGGCCGGCCACCAGGTAGTCGCTCTTGGTCCTGGCCAGGCGCAGCCCGTACCAGCCGATGCCGAGCATGCCGGCGATGTAGAGCGCGATCACCACATAGTCCGCGACCACGGGTTCCTCCTAGGACAGGGGCGTGTTCGGGCCACCGTAGGTCCGGATTCCGATCGCCTGAATGGGATGATCTGTCTCAATGTCGAGTACTCTCTGGTCGTTGTGGCCAGGAATTCGGAAACCTTCGGCACTCCGGTGAACATTCCGTTACGGGCCGTCGTCGGCAACTCGGAGCTGGCGGTGGAGGCGGTGCTGGAGACGCTGCGGCCGGGTGCGCTCGACCGGCCGGTCCGGTGGGCCCACGTGTGCGAGCTGCGCGACCCGTCGCCCTACCTGCTGGGCGAGGAACTGCTGCTCACCGCGGGCGTGAACTTGCCGTCCGAGCAGGGCGAGGTGGACCGGTACGTGCGCGGGCTGCGGGCCGCGGGCATCACCGCGCTCGGGTTCGGCATCACCCCGCCGATGCACGAGGAACTGCCGGAGACGCTGCGCCGCGCCTGTGCCCGCGCGGGCCTGCCGCTGCTGGTGATCGGCGTGCGGACGCCGTTCATCGCGGTGAACCGGGTGGTCGCGGTGGCGCTGGCCGAGGCCACCCAGCGCGAGCAGCGGCGGATCACCCAGGCGCGGGAAGCGCTGACCAGGGCCGCCGCCGGCGGGCTTGCGGAACTGGCGCGCGGGCTGGCCAAGCACGTGTCCGGCTGGGTGGCGCTGGTCGGCAAGCGGGACGCGCTGGCCGCCGAGCACGAGGTGCCCTCGCCGTTCCCGCCGGAGCTGGCCGACCTGTTCGCCCGGTTGCGCGGGGGAACCGGGATCCGCAGCGCCACCACGGAACTGCCCGACGGCACGTTCGTCGTCGCCCAGCCGGTCTACCCCCAGGCCACCGCGTCACACCTGGTGGTGGTCGGCAGGCGGGAGCGGTTCGACGGCACCGACCGGGCCATCGTGGCGGTCGGCGCGGCCCTGTTCGGGCTGGCCAGCCGCGCGGGCTCGGACACCGCCGGGCTCGGCGGCGCGGTCACCGCGCTGGTGCTGGCCGAGCACCCGCCCGCCGCGCCGCTGGCCGAACTGCTCGGCGAAGGCGACTACCGGGTGGTCGCCGGGATGGCCCATGGCGCCGGGCCGGGCGACGTCGCCGCCGGGTACGACTGGCTGCGGACCCGGCTCGACACCCCGCTGGTGGAGCTGAAACCCGGGCCGCGGTTCACCGCCGTGGTCCGCACCCCGCCGGACGCGCGGGCCCGCGACGAACTGCTCGCCGCGGGCTGGCTGGTGGTGGTGAGCGCGCCGCACCCGGTCGAGCGGCTGCCCGACACCGCGGCCGAACTGGCGGCGCTGGAGCAACGCGCGCTGGTGCTCGGGCGGCCGGTGGTGGCCGACGGCAGCGGGCTGGCCGCGCTGGTGCCGCCGGGGCACGCCGCCGACTACGCCGAACGCACCCTGGCCCCGTTGCGCGCGCTGGGCGACGACGGACTGCTCGACACCCTGCGCGCCTGGCTCGCCCACCACGGCGGCTGGGACCGGACGGCCTCGGCGCTGGGTGTGCACCGCAACAGCGTCCGGCACCGGATCGCCAGGGTGGAACGGGTGCTGGGGGTGGACCTCGCGGACGCGGAAACGCGGATGGAGCTGTGGTTCGCGCTGCGGTGGGCGGACCGCTGAGGGGGTCTGTCCGATCAGGTCACTCTCAGGATCGTGTGGGATTGTGTATCCGTGCGGATTCTGGTAGTCGAAGACGAAGAACCCCTCGCCGAGGCCATCGCCAGGGGCCTGCGGCGCGAGGGCATGGCGGTGGATGTCGCCTTCACCGGCGACGAGGGCCACGAGAAGTCCACCATCACCCGGTACGACGTGGTCCTGCTCGACCGCGATCTGCCCGGCATGTCCGGCGACGAGCTGTGCAAGGAGATCGTCGAGTCCGGTGAGCTGACCCGGGTGCTGATGCTGACCGCCAGCGGCACGGTCGAGGACCGGGTGGCCGGGCTGTCGCTCGGGGCCGACGACTACCTCGCCAAGCCGTTCGCCTTCCCCGAACTGGTCGCCAGGGTGCGGGCGCTGGGCCGCCGCGCCACTCCCGCCGCGCCGCCGCTGCTGACCGCGGGCGACGTCCGGCTCGACCCGGCCAAGCGCACGGTCAGCCGGGCGGGCGGGCCGGTGGAGCTGACCCGCAAGGAGTTCGGCGTGCTGGAGGTGCTGCTCTCCGCCGGTGGTTCGGTGGTCAGCAGCGAGGAGCTGCTGGAGCGGGTCTGGGACGAGAACGCCGACCCGTTCACCACGACCGTGCGGGTCACCGTGATGACCCTGCGCAAGAAGCTGGGCGAACCTGGGATCATTGAGACCGTGGTGGGATCTGGCTACCGGGTACCCGGTGCCGGTCACGGGTGAACCGGCACCTCCAGTTGATCCCGGTGCGCACCCTGCGCGCCCGGATCACGCTGCTGGCGACCGCGCTGTCCGCGGCGGTCAGCCTTGTGCTGCTCTACCTGGCCTGGTCGCTGGTCGGCGATTCGGTGGCCGCGGTGCCGCAGCTGCCGCCCGGCACCAAGGTCCGGGTGGACGGGGTGAACGTGGATTCCACCGTGCTCGCCGCGCACCTGCGCGAGCACGCGCGGGACAAGGTGCTCATCGCCGGTGCGGTGGCGTTCTGCTGCGTGGTCGCGGCGACCGCGGTGCTGGCGTGGACGCTGACCTCGCGGGTGCTGCGCCCGCTGCGCGAGATGACCACCACCGCGCGGCGCCTGTCGATCGAGTCGATGGGGGAGCGGATCGGCGTCCGCGGCGCGCGGGACGAACTCGGTGAGCTCGGCGCGACCCTGGACGCGATGCTCGACCGGCTGCAGGCCGCTTTCGACACGCAGCGCCGGTTCGTCGCCAACGCCAGCCACGAACTGCGCACCCCGCTCGCGGTGATCCGCACCGAACTGGACGTCACGCTCGCCGACGACCAGGCCGACGAGGCCGAGCTCCGGCGGATGGCCGGGGTGGTCCGCGACGCCACCGAACGCGCCGAGCAGCTGGTCAGCTCGCTGCTGCTGCTCGCGCGCACGGACGGTGCCGGGGTTGGCCCGACCGAGCCGGTGGACCTGGCCGCGGTGGTCGGCAGCGCCTGGGACGCGGTGTACCGCGAAGCCGAGCGCCGCAAGCTGCGCACCGACTTCCAGCTGGTGCCGTCTTACTCGATCGGGGATCCCGCGCTGCTGGAACGGATCGCCGGGAACCTGCTGGAGAACGCGGTGCGGCACAACGTCGACGGCGGCTGGATCGAGGCGGTGACACAACCGGGATCGCGGTGGACCACGCTGCGCGTGCGGTCCTCGGGCGGGCTGGTCGATCCGGCGACGGTGGCCGAGCTGTTCGAGCCGTTCCGGCGGGAGGGCGTGGCCCGCACCGCGCGGACCGGGGCCGGGCTGGGGCTGTCGATCGTGCGGGCCGCGGTGCAGGCGCACGGCGGCGTGGTGTCGGCGGAACCCGTGGTGGGCGGCGGTCTTTCGGTGACCGTGCACCTGCCCGCGCTGACCAGGACCGGGGTGCCGACGTGACCGACGTCCCGTTCGCGCGAGCGCACGCGCAGCTGCTCGCCGGGCCAAGGGGCGGTGATGTGGCCGAGGTGGTGCGCAAGGTGGTTGCCTTGCAGGCACAGGACATCCGGGCGAACCGGCTGGGCGTGCGGGTGCGCTCGGCCGGGCTGACGGCGTCCGATGTGGACGCCGCGTGCGCATCGGGGGCCGTGGTGCGCACCTGGGCGATGCGCGGCACGCTGCACATGCTGGCCGCCGAGGACGTGGCGTGGATCGTCGGGTTGCTCGGCCCGCGGTTCGCCGCGGCGGGCCGGCCCCGGCGGCTCCAGCTGGGACTGGACGACGAGACCACCGCACGCGGGGTGGCGGCGCTCCGGTCCATTGTGGCCGGACGGTCCCTGCCGCGCGGGGAGATCGTCGCGGAACTGGCCTCCCACGGGGTGGTGCTGGACCCGAAGTCGCAGGCACCGGCGCACCTGCTCGCGTTCGCCGCGCTGACCGGGGTGCTCTGCCGGGGCGGGGACGACGGCGACGAGCCGACCTACGCGTTGTTCTCCGACTGGGTCGGTCCTTTTGAGACACTTCCGGAAGAGGAAGCGCTGGCGCGGTTGGCGGCGCGTTATCTGGCCGCTTACGCCCCGGCCACCGCCGAGGATTTCGCGGCCTGGTCCGGATTGACCTTGCGTCAGGCGCGCGCCGGTTTCGCCGCCATTGATCCAGTCGAAGCGCCCATTGTGGACGAATTGTCGGTGCGGTTGCTCGGCCATTTCGACACCTATCTGCTCGGGTACCGCAGCCGCGAACTCGCCGTGCCCGCCGAACACGACCGGCGCGTCCAGTCGGGTGGCGGGTTCATCATGCCGGTCGTGCTGGTGAACGGCCGGGCGGTCGGAACCTGGCGCCAGGAAAGGAAAAAGGGCACTCTGGCGGTGCGGGTCGAACCGTTCGGCGAGCTGCCCGGCGGCCTGGGCGACGCGCTGCTCGCCGAGGTCGAGGACCTCGGCCGCTTTCTGGGCATTCCCGCGCACTTCCATTCAGCGGGCTAACCCGCTCGGCCAGTGGTGGTAGGCTCGGTTTCACCGGCATTGGGGAGATGCCGGAAAGCTGAGAATCCGAGGGGGGATTCTAATAATGCACAGACATTCCCGGGAAAGCTATTACGTGGTGGGCGAAGGTGATCTTTCCTTCGACGCCGAGCGCAACCCGATGAGCAGCCGCCCGTCCGCGCGGTCGGAGCTGCGGCGGTTCCGGTTCTCCCGGCTGGGCCCGGTGGGGGAGCCGGTGGACCCGGCGCTCGGCCAGGAGCTGGCCGCGGCGATGACGGTGGAGCAGGACACCGACGGCGCGGCCGGGCTGGAGCCGGTCCCGGCCGGGTTCACCTACCTCGGCCAGTTCGTCGACCACGACCTCACCCTGGACCGCACCGCGGTGGACTTCGGCGAGGACGTGTCGCTGGAGGACCTGATCGCTGGCCGCTCGCCGGCGCTCGACCTGGACGCGCTCTACGGCCGGGGGCCCGAGCGGGACGCGCACCTCTACGCCGACGGCACGCACCTGAAGGTCGGCACCACCGCGGCGGTGCCGCTGGACGGCGCGAACAACAACCGCACCGGGTTCGACCTGCCGCGCAAGGGCACCGGCGAGACCAAGGCCGACGAGCGCGCGGCGGTCATCCCGGACGCGCGCAACGACGAGAACCTGGCCGTGGCGCAGACGCACCTGGCGTTCATCCACTTCCACAACAAGGTGGCCGACGTGCTCGCCGCCGAGGGCGTGCCGCCGGCGCAGCTGTTCGAGCGGGCCAGGGCCGAGGTGGTGAAGCACTACCAGTGGCTGCTGCGCACCGACTACCTGCCGCGCATCGCGCACCCGGCCGTGGTCACCGAGGTGTTCACCCAGGGGCGGCGCTTCTTCGAGCCGGCCCCGGACGCGCACGACGCGGCGACCATGCCGATCGAGTTCTCCGTGGCCGCCTTCCGGCTCGGGCACAGCATGGCGCGCGCGACCTACCAGTGGAACCGGTTCTTCCGCGCGGGCGCGCCCGCCGGGATCGCCACCATGCTGCAGCTGTTCATCTTCAGCGGCACCTCGGGCACGCTGTCGCCGACCGGGAACCCGGCCGACCTCGACGACCCGAACGCGGGCACGTTCCTGCGCCTGCCGACCAACTGGATCGTCGACTGGCGGCGGCTGCACGACTTCCCCGGTGCCGGGCGGCCGGATCTCGGTGTGCCCGAGGGCGAGGGCAACGTCGCGCGGCGGATCGACACGCTGCTCACCAACCCGCTCGCCACCCTGCCCGCGGGCACCTTCGCCGGGCGCGGGCAGAACCTGGCGCCGGACGACATCCAGCGGAACCTGGCCTACCGCAACCTGATCCGGGCGAACATGGTCAAGCTGGCGTCCGGGCAGCAGATGGCGGCGTTCTTCGGGGTGAAGGAACTGACCGCGGACGAACTGCTGACCGGCGACGGCCAGGGGGCGAACCTGGGCGCGCTGAGCGAGGAGCACCGGGAGGCGCTGGCGCTCCGGACGCCGCTGTGGTTCTACATCCTGCGCGAGGCCGAGGTGAACGGCGGCAAGCTCGGCGCCGTCGGGGCCACGATCGTGGCGGAGGTGTTCAGCCGGTGCATGGACGCCGCGCGCCACTCGATCCTGCGGGAGCCGGAGTGGCGCCCGCGGTTCGGCACCCCGGAGGGCCGCTTCGGCATGGCGGACCTCCTGCTGTTCGCCTTCGACGGTGACCCAGCCCGGCTCAACCCCCTGGGCGACTGACCGATGCGGTGAAGGTGGCTTTCACGGCAGCTTCCGGGCGCCGGGAAAGCCACCTTCACGGCTACCAGTAGACGGCGATGCCGACGTTCAGCAGGGCCAGGGCGCCGACCACGGGCAGCCCCGCCCGCGGCAGCTTCTCCGGTTTGTGCGCCTCGAAGGCGACCACCAGCACGGCGAGCGCGATCACCAGCTTCACCGCGACCTTGACGTTGTTCGGTTCCACCGCGACCAGCCCGCTCGAAGCGATGCCGACCAGCGCCACGCCGGTCAGCACCTGCAGGCCCGAACTGTGCAGCACCAGGGTCGGCACCCCGGTCCGCTTGGCGATCACTTCCGCGGCGACCCCGCCGAGAATGCCCGCCATGCCGATCAGGTGCAGCACCACCAGGGTGCTGTACAGCACGTTCATCTCCGTCAGCTCCTTCGCTCCCGCCGCGGCACAGCCTACTACGCGACGTCGTATGACATCGCGTAGTAGGCCGTGACGGTCAGGCCGAAGGCACCGAAGCGACCCCGGGCGCCAGGAACGGCTTGCCGTTGACCTTCTCCGAGACCCCGCTCCGGTCCAGGTACGGGGTGATCCCGCCGAGCCAGAACGGCCAGCCCGCACCGAGGATCAGGCACAGGTCGATGTCCTGCGCCTCGGCGACCACGCCCTCGTCGAGCATGATCCGCACCTCCTCGGCCAGCACCGACAGCGCCCGCTCCCGCAGCTGCTCCTCAGTGGACGGACGATCGCCCTGCTCCCACAGCGCGGCGACCTCCGGGTCGACGGTGGCGTTGCCCTGGTCGTCCCACTGCCACACCGCGGACTTGCGCGCCTCGACGAACTTCGCCAGGTTCTGGCTCACGCCGAACCGGTCCGGGAACGCCCGGTGCATGGTCTCCGCCACGTGCAGCGCCACCGGCGGCCCGACCAGCTGCAGCAGGGTCAGCGGCGACATCGGCAGGCCGAGCGGGTCCAGCGCGCGGTCGGCCACCTCGAACGGCGTGCCCTCGTCGACCGCGGCCAGCACCTCACCGAGGAAGCGGGTGAGCAGCCGGTTCACCACGAACGCGGGCGCGTCCGAGACCAGCACGCTCGACTTCTTCAGCTGCTTGCCGACCGCGAACGCGGTGGCCAGCGAGGCGTCGTCGGTCTTCTCGCCGCGCACGATCTCCAGCAGCGGCAGCACCGCGACCGGGTTGAAGAAGTGGAAGCCCACCACGCGTTCCGGGTGCGCCAGCTTCGAGGCCATCTCGGTGATCGACAGCGACGAGGTGTTCGTCGCCAGGATCGCCTCGGGCTTGACGTGCGCCTCGACCTCGGCGAACACCTGCTGCTTGACGCCCAGCTCCTCGAACACCGCCTCGATGACGAAGTCCGCGTCGGCGAAGGCGGCCTTGTCCAGCGAGCCGGACACCAGCGCCTTGAGCCGGTTCGCCGCGTCGGGGGAGACCCGCTTCTTCGCGAGCAGCTTGTCGATCTCGCCGTGCACGTAGCCGACGCCCTTGTCCACGCGCTCCTGGTCGATGTCGGTGAGCACCACCGGCACCTTCAGCCGCCGCACGAACAGCAACGCCAGCTGGCTGGCCATCAGGCCCGCGCCGACGATGCCGACCTTGTTCACCGGCCGCGCCAGCGACCTGTCCGGCGCACCGGCCGGCCGCTTGGCGCGCTTGTTGACCAGGTTGAACGAGTACAGCCCGGCCCGCAGCGTGTCGGTCATCAGCACGTCGGCCAGCGCCTCGGTCTCCGCGGCGTACCCGCGGTCGAGGTCGTTGGCCCGCGCCAGCTCCAGCAGCTCCACGGCCTTGTTCGCGCCCGGCGACGCGCCCTTGGTCTTGCCGTCCACAATGGACTTCGCACGGGCGACCGCGGCGTCCCACCCGGCACCGCGGTCGATCTCGCGGCGGGCCGGGGTGACCTCGCCGCGGACCACCTTCGCCAGCCACAGCAGCGACTGCTCCAGGTAGTCCGCCGAGCCGAACACCTCGTCCACGATGCCCAGCTGCGCGGCCTGCGCCGGCTTGAGCATCTTGTTCTGGCTCAGCGCGTTCTCGATGGTCACGGTGACCGCCGCGTCCGGCCCGATCAGGTTCGGCAGCAGTTGCGTGCCGCCCCAGCCGGGGAACAGGCCGAGGAAGACCTCGGGAAAGGCGATCGCCGCGGTGTTCTCCGACAGCGTCCGGTAGTGGCACGAGAGCGCCAGCTCCAGGCCGCCACCCATCACCGCGCCGTTGACGAAGGCGAAGGTCGGGATCTTCGACTCGGTGAGCCGCCGGAACACGTCGTGCCCGGTCTGCGCGATCTGCAGCGCCAGGTCGCGCCCGGCGATCTGCTCCACCCCGGACAGGTCCGCGCCGACGGCGAAGATGAACGGCTTGCCGGTCACCGCGATCGCCACCGGCTCGGCCGCGAAGGCCTCGTCGATCGCCGAGTTCAGGCTGACCAGGCTCTGCGGGCCGAAGGTCGACGGCCGCGTGTGGTCGTGGCCGTTGTCGATGGTGATCAGCGCGACCCGGCCGTCCAGGCCCGGCACGGTGATCAGCCGGGTGACCGCGCGGGTCACCACCTCGTCGGGGAAGGCCGCTTCGGCCTCTGCCGCGGAAATCACTTGTTCCCCTCCCATGCCGGGTTCTCCCAGATGACCGTGCCGCCCATGCCGATGCCGATGCACATGGTGGTCAGGCCGTACCGCACGTCCGGGCGCTCGGCGAACTGCCGCGAGAGCTGCGTCATCAGCCGCACGCCGGACGAGGCGAGCGGGTGCCCGCAGGCGATCGCGCCACCCCACTGGTTGACCCGGGGGTCGTCCTCGCTGATGCCGAAGTGGTCGAGGAAGGCCAGCACCTGCACGGCGAAGGCCTCGTTGATCTCGAACAGGCCGATGTCCGAAATGGACAGCCCGGTGCGGGCGAGCAGCTTCTCGGTGGCCGGCACCGGGCCGATGCCCATCACCTCGGGCTCGACCCCGGCGAAGGCGTAGCTGACCAGGCGCATGCCGACCGGCAGACCCAGCTCCCTGGCCACCTCCTCGGCGGCCAGGATGGCGCCGGTGGCGCCGTCGTTCAGCCCGGCCGCGTTGCCCGCGGTGACCCGGCCGTGTGGCCGGAACGGGGTCTTCAGCCCGGCGAGCTGCTCGACCGTGGTGCCGGGGCGGGGCGGCTCGTCCTCGGTGGCCAGGCCCCAGCCCAGCTCGGCGTGGCGGGTGGCGACCGGCACCAGTTCGGGGCCGATCTTGCCCGCCTTCACCGCGTCGGCGTAGCGCTCCTGGCTACGCGCGGCGTAGGCGTCGGTGCGCTGCTTGGTGATCTCCGGGAAGCGGTCGTGCACGTTCTCCGCGGTCTGGCCCATCACCAGCGCGGTCGGGTCGACCAGCTTGTCGGCGATGATGCGCGGGTTCGGGTCCACGCCCTCGCCCATCGGGTGGCGGCCCATGTGCTCGACCCCGCCGGCGATGGCGATGTCGTAGGCACCGAAGCCGATGCCGCTGGCGGTGGTGGTGACCGCGGTCATCGCGCCGGCGCACATCCGGTCGATGGCGAACCCGGGCACCGACTTCGGCAGCCCGGCCAGCAGGGCCGCGGTCCGGCCGATGGTCAGCCCCTGGTCGCCGGTCTGGGTGGTGGCCGCGACGGCCACCTCGTCCACGCGCTCCGGCGGCAGTTCCGGGTGGCGCCGCAGCAGTTCCCTGATGACCTTGACCACCAGGTCGTCGGCGCGGGTACCCGCGTAGATGCCCTTGTCGCCTGCCTTGCCGAACGGTGTGCGCACCCCCTCGACAAACGCCACCTCGCGCACTGCTCGTGCTGACACGGGTGCTCCTCACTCGGATCGGGTACTTGGGATACCCGTGACCATAGCGCCGGTTACCCGTGGGTAACCAGTGCTGTGGTCCGGTCGAGTGGCGCACACCACGCGGTCCGGCGAGTCCGGGGCGGAACTCGCCGGACCGCGCTCAGCCGAGCAGGGTCAGCATCTGCTCGATCTGCGCGGAGCGGGACCGGTCGATCCGGCTCGCCAGTTCCTTGGTCGCCGGGTCCTGACCGGCCAGGACTTCCTGGCGCGCCAGCTGGATGGCGTCGTCCTGGTGGGCCAGCATCAGGTTCAGGAACCGCCGGTCGAACTCGGCGCCGGTGGCCTGCTCCAGCGAGGTCAGCTCGGCGGGTGCCGTGCTCGGCCGTTCCTCGTGCCGGTGGTGCTCGTCCGGCGGCGGGGTCGCCGGTTGCCGCCACTCGGCGAGCTGGTTCGACATCGTCTCGATCTCGGCCACCTGCGTCGCCTCGATCGCCCCGCCGAGCAGCCGCACCTCCTCTCGTTCCGACCGCTCCGCCAGCACCGCGATCCGCACCCCTTCCTCGTGGTGCGGCACCATCGACCGCAGGAATTCGACGTCGGCGGCGTTGTACGGAGTGGGTTCACCCGGCGCGGGTTCCGCCGCGCCGGAGGGACCGCACGCGCCCAGCAGGGCGAGCGCGAGCACCGCGAGGGCGTACCGCATCAGACCGGCAGCCACAGCGCGGGCACCACGGGCGGTTCCCAGCCCGCGATGGTGGTGTGCGCCTGGCGGCAGCGGTAGGTCGTGCCCTCGAAGGTGACCTCGTCGCCGACGCGGTAGGTGGTGCCCGCCGCCCAGCCGCCACCCGGCTGCTGGGGTTCGGGTTCGGGCTGCTGCGGCTCCGGCTGCGGTGGCTCGGGCTGCTGTGGCTCTGGTTCGGGTTCGGGTTGCGGCGGGGGTTCCTGCGGTGGCGGTGTGCTGGTGCCGCCGCCGAAGTCCACATCGGAACAGGTGTAGAAAGCCTCCGCGCTGCCCTGCACCCGCTGCCAGATCGAGTAGAGGAGGTGGCGCCCACTGCGCTGCGGCAGCGTCACCGTCCAGTTCGTGAACGTGGTGGGGTTCTGGTTCGGGAACGATTCCAGCGGCACCAGATCGGCCCACGCCAGCGGTTTGTCCGGGCTCCAGCCCTCGCGGGTCACGTAGAACTCGAAGTTGCTGTTCGCGTGCGGCGCGGTCGCGTGGTAGGTCACGGTCAGCGGTCCCGGCGCGACCGCGGTGGCCGGCCAGTCCGCGCGCGGAAGGTCCAGACCACGGTACTTCGCCCGCCCGGCACTGCAGAGCTCGCCGTCCGGGATGATCTCCTGGTGCCGCCCGCCCGCGTCGAGCAGCGACACCTCGTTCCAGTCGTAGAACGGCTGCGTGCCGCCCGCGGCCACGGCGGCCTTGCAGGCAGCCGATTTCGGCGTCTCCGGACCCTCCTCCTTGCACGTGTAGACCCGGCTCGGCGGATTCGACAGCGTGCCGTGCGCACTGGCCGGTGTGGACGGAAGCGCCACCAACAGGGTTGCGGCCGCCGCGCCCGCGAAGGACGCGGCGGCAGTACGTCTAGTGTTCACCACCCTTTCTACGAAGCACTTCCGCGGTGGTTCACTTGAGCCCGTTGTCCGTGGCGCTCATCAACACGCCGGTGTCGCCGGACATCTCCCAGATCATCGCGCCGAGCAGGCCCTTGCTCTTGATCCACGCGGTCTTCTTGCCGATCGACCACGCGTCGTCGAAGGTCCACCACTGCCCGCCGTTGCCGGTGAAGCAGGACGTCGCCACGGCGGCTTCGTCGTGGCGCACCGTGCAGTTCGGCACGCTGGCCACCAGGTTCGAATACCCGCGTGTCCCGGCTTCCTCGGCGAACTGGCCCGGGGCGGCGCCGTTCGCCTGTTGCCACTCACCAGCCTTGCCGCCGTCGGTCACGCCCTGCCAGCCACGGCCGTAGAACGCCAGTCCGACGGTCAGCTTCCGCGGGTTGACCCCCGCGTCGAGGTACGGCTTGATCGCGTTCTCCACGCTGAAGTGGAAGTTGTACGGGTCGTCGGGATCGGTGTACAGGTTGCCCTGGTGCCCGGTCCGGTTCGGCTCCCACGAGTTGTCGCTGCCCGCGCCGTGGAAGTCGTAGCCCTGCACGTTGAAGATGTCCAGCGAGTTCGCCACCGGACCGAGCTCCCAGCCCGCCTCGATCTTCGCCGGGTCGGCCGGGGTGAACGCGGTCAGCTGGTACCGCTTCCCCTGCGTCGCGCCGAGTTCGTCGAGCTGCTTGCGGAACTCGTTGATCAGCAGGGTGTTGTTGACCTTGTCGGCCGGGCTGACGTGGTTGCCCGGGTGGCCTTCCGCGCCCGGCCACTCCCAGTCGAGGTCGATGCCGTCGAAGATGCCCGCCGCGGTGCCCGGGCCGCCCGCGCCGTTGTACACCGGCAGGTTGCCCTTGATGTAGATGTCCAGGCAGGAGCTGACGAACTTCTTGCGCGCGGCGTCGGTGGCGGCCACGTCGGAGAAGTACTTCGAATAGGTCCAGCCGCCGAGCGAGATGAGCACCTTCAGGTTGGGGTGCTTGGCCTTGAGCTTCTTGAGCTGGTTGTAGTTGCCGCGCAGCTTTTCCCAGCCGGTGTCGGCCACGCCGTCGACCGACTGCGCCGCGGACATCGGCCTGCTGTAGTCGGCTTCCGCGTCGCCGGCGCCGTCGCCCTGGTTCGGGTCCTGCGGGTTCGGCGAGGTGCCCTTGGTGACCCCGTGCAGGCAGGTCAGGTTCACCGGGTCGATGTTGCCGAAGGCGTAGTTGAGGTGGGTCAGCTTCGCCGCCGCGCCGTTGGTGTCGAGGTTGCGCACGAAGAACTGGCGGCCGTAGATGCCCCACTGCACGAAGTAGCCGATCTTGGCGTACCCGCCGACGATGTCCCCGGTCTTCGCGGTGACCGTGTTGCTCGGCGCCGAGGTGTTGTCGTAGCCGTCACGGGCGAGCACCGAGAAACTGTACGAAGTGGACGGTGTGAGGCCGCCGATCTTCGCGCTGGTGGTGGTCACCGTGGCGGCGAGGGTGGTGCCGCGGTAGACGTCGTAGGCGGCCACGCCGGTGTTGTCGGTGCTCGCGGTCCAGGCGAGGGAAACGCTGCCCGCGTCGGTCGCGGTCGCCTGGAGGTTCCCCGGTGCGGTCGGGGCCTGGGTGTCGTCGGAGGGGTTGTTCGTGCGCACGGCCAGCGGCGCGGAGGCGGGGGAGGCGAGTCCGGCGGTGTCCTTGGCGACCACGGTGAACGAGTAGTCGGTGTTCGGGGTAAGCCCGGAGATCGTCGCCGTCGGGCTGGTCACCGTGGCGGCCTTCGTGCTGCCGTTGAACACCTCGTAGCTCGCCACCGGCAGGGAACCGGGGGCCGAAGCGGTCCAGGTGAGCGTCACGGACTTGGTGGTCTTCACCGTCGCCTGGACGTTGCCGGGTGCGGTGGGCGGGGTGTCGGGGGAGCCGTCGCAGTTCGCGCCCGCGACCCGGCAGGCGGTCGGGGTGGCCGCCGCGCTGAGCTGGAAGGTGGGGTTGTACGGGTAGGTGGTCCGGCCGGGCTGCAGGGTGTTCAGGTAGTAGGCCGGGGTGAGGGTGACCTCGGTGCCGTTCTGGGTGACGGTGGCGTGCTGGCCGCTGGTGGCGGTGACGCCGGCGGGCAGCCGGAAGGTGAGCGTCCAGCCGGTGACCGCGGTGCTCCCGGAGTTGGTCACCTGGTACTGGCCGGTGGTGCCGGTCAGGGTGTACGCCGCGGTCAGCGGACCGGCGGCGGCCGCGGGTCTGCCGAGTGCCGCCGAGACGGTGATGGCCAGCAGGAAGGCGAGGAATGCGCTGAGCAGTCGGCGAGGGGTGTGCCGCATGGCCTGTTCCTTTGCGCGAGGACGGGATAGTGGTCCAGACCATTCCACGCTAGCTGGCGGTCGGTGATAGGTATAGACCATTGTTCAACTGGGTCGATCCAGCCCACCCGGCGCGCACCTGGCACCATTCCGATGTGCGGAATACGGGCAAGGTGGGCAGACCGCGAGCCACCGGAGCGGCGGCGAGCCGCCACGACGCCCGCGAGGCCGTGCTCGACGCGGCCGCCGAGCTGTTCACCACCACCGGCTACACCGCCACGACCACCCGCGCGATCGCCGAACTCGCCGGGCTGCGCCAGGCCTCGCTCTACTACCACTTCCCGGCGAAGGAGGACCTGCTCGCCGCCCTGCTCGCGGAGACCGTGGACCCGTCGCTGGCGGTGGCCAGGGAACTGCTGGGGGAGCTGGCGCCGGCCGAGGTCCGGTTGTGGGCGCTGAGCTACTCCGACATCCGGTTGCTCGGGCTGGCCAGGCACAACCTCGGCGTGCTGTGCGTGCTGCCGGAGGTCAAGGCGCTGAACCTGACCGCGTTCCGGGCCGCGCGGGCGGAACTCAAGGACTGCTACCGCGCGCTGATCGCCGAGGCCGGGGCGGACCCGGCGTCGCTGGACATCTGCACCAGCCTCGCGTTCGGCCTGGTGGAAAGCGTCGCCTCGGCCCGCCGCGACGACCCGGGACTGGACGTGGAAGCCCACGCCCGCCACGGCGCGGACGCCGTGCTCCGGCTGGCGGGCCTGCCGGGCGCCAGCGGCTCGGTCCGCGCGGCGGGCCTGGACCTGCTGCACGCCGCCGAACTCGAATGCTCCCGCGGGTAGCTCGGGTCGCTGCAGTGAATGTGGCTTTCACTGCGGAATGCGCTGTGAAAGCCACATTCACAGCGCTCGGCGGGCAGGGTGGGCCGCACGGTCAGGTGTCCGGCGCCTCGGTCATGCGTCCAGCGTCGCGGTCAGGCGTTCGGCGTCGCGGTCATGCGTCCGGCGTCGCGGTGAGGCGGTCGGCGTCTCGGTCATGCGTCCAGCGTCGCGCGGTCAGGCGTCCGGAGTGGCGGTGAGGGCCTTCGCCAGTACGGGGCTGGTCAGCTCGACCTGCCACGGCCGGGCCCCGCCCGCCCGCAGCACTTCGGCCACCCCGGCCTCGCCGCGGTCCTCCGGCGGGCGCCAGCAGGTGCGCCGCACCAGTTCCGGCAGCAGCAGGTTCTCCACCGGCAGGCGGTGGTGCTCGGCCAGCGCGGTGAGCGCGGTCCGCGCCGCAGACAGCCGCGCGGCGGCCTCCGGGTCCTTGTCGGCCCAGCGGTTCGGCGGCGGCGGGCCATCGGTGGGCTGGGCGGGCAGCGGCAGCTCCGCCTTCGGCAGCGAGCGCGCCACCTGCAACGGCCGCAGCCAGGTCGAGGCGAACTTCCGCTGGACGCGCCCGCTGAACACCGGCAGCGCCTGCAGTTCGGCGGTGGTCTTCGGATCGGCGACCACGGCGCTGACGATCGCGCTGTCCGGCAGCACCCGGCTCGGCGCGCGGTCGCGCTTGCGGGCCATCTCGTCGCGGATCTGCCAGAACTCCCTGACCGCGGCGAGCCCGCGCGGGGAGCGGATCTTGTGGATGCCGGAGACGCGGCGCCACGGTTCGGCCCGCGGAGCGGGCGGGGGAGCGGTGCGCACGGCCTCGAACTCCTGCCGCGCCCAGTCGAGCTTGCCCTGGGCCTCGAGTTCGGCTTCGAGCTTCTCCCGCAGCGGGATCAGCAGTTCCACGTCCAGCGCCGCGTAGTTCAGCCAGTCGACCGGCAGCGGGCGGCGGGACCAGTCGGCCGCGCTGTGCCCCTTCTCCAGCTGGTACCCGAGCAGCTTCTCGACCAGCGTGCCGAGCGCCACCCGGTCGTACCCGGCCAGGCGGCCCGCCAGTTCGGTGTCGAACAGGGCAGTCGGCCGCAGCTCCAGCTCGGCGAGGCAGGGAAGGTCCTGGGAAGCCGCGTGCAGCACCCATTCGGCACCGTTGAGCACGTCGGCTAGCGGCCCCAGCTGCCCGCTCAGCGGGATGGGGTCGACGAGGAAGGAGCCCACGCCCTCCCGGCGCAACTGCACCAGGTAGGCCTTGGGCCAGTAGCGGTACCCGGAGGCCCGCTCGGTGTCCACCGCGATCGCGCCGGCCCCGTCGGCGAGCCGAGCGCAGGCGCGCTCCAGCTCCTCCGGGTCGGCGATGACCCCGGGGGTGCCTTCGGCCGGTTCCCTCAGCGGAATCGGCGGCGGCGAGTCCGGCGTACCGGGCGTCGCGCCGTCCTGATCAGCGGTATCCACTCCACGACCCTACGGTAAGGGCCGGCCGCGCCTGGTCGGCCCTTACCGCAGAACGGTCCTGACTAGCGGATGACGCCCGCGCGCATGGCCAGTGCGACCATCTGCGCCCGGTCACCGGTGCCGAGCTTGCGGCCGATCCGCGACAGGTGGGATTTCACCGTGAGCGCGGAGAGGCTGAGCTCCTCACCGATTTCCTTGTTGGACTGACCGTCCGCCACGAGCTGGAGCACCTCCACCTCGCGAGCGGACAGCTCGCGCGGGGTGTTGTCGGTGCCCGCCACCCTCGTGCCGGTGGCCAGCACCGGAGCGACGCTGGGATCGGCGTAGACGCCGCCCTCGAGCACCCTGCGCACGCCGTCGGTGACCACCACCGGCGACGCGGACTTCAGCAGGTATGCCTGGGCGCCCGCCTGGAACGCCGAACGCACCGCGTACGGGTCGTCCGAGGACGCGAGCACCACCACGCGAGGCCAGCCGTGGCTACGGAGTTCCGTAACCAGCTCGATGCCACTGCCATCGGGCAGGCCGAGATCGAGGATGGCCAGGTCGCACGGCCCGGTGGCCGTCGCCCTCGCCCTCGCCTCGGCCACCGTGGCGGCCTCGTGAACGGTGCCCGCACCCATCTGTGCGAGTCTTGCTGCGATTGCCTCCCTCAACAACGGGTGGTCATCGACCACCAGTACGGAAAAAAGTTCTTCCCGCGGGTGCGGAACCATGCTCGCCGGCAATGCACCGGCTGGCGTGGAACGGACGGCCTGAGATAAGCCGACGGCAGCCACGTCACTACCTCCCTGGAGTCGGTCGTGCCCCCCGACCGGCACCGGGACTTTCGGCCAATCAGCCGCGCCAGCTTTAGACCGAAAGTGGTGTCGTCGAAGGCACTCTAGCCGCCCGAGAGGGTCAGTGGGGGGATCGAACGGGTACGGATCTGGATCGAGTCGTCACTCCATGGCATCGCTGTCACACGATCGGGGTAGTAATGCCCAAGTGGCTAACGGATGCGTGGAGACCGGCGATGAACAGAGATTGCTGCCACCCGGATGGGCGTGCATTCGCTACGTGCATCCGCAGAGGAACACTCTCGCGGGTACTCCGGGGCCTCCGCTACGGCCGGTCGGGGGAGGCGCGCGGCCGGTTCCCGGCGGACCACCGGCGGTGAGTTGTCCGGTGGCCAACCGGACAAACGGTCGTTAAACGGACATAACGCACGTATCGCGGAAGTGCTGTGTGACCCGCTGCGGAGTTCCGGCAGTCGGCCGCCGGGGTTGTCCCCCATCCGCCAGTGCCCGGTTCCGGGATCGCCGGCGCCTCTCCGGGCAAACCGCCCACAAAGATCCGGACGGCTGGTTACAGTGTGCCCGGTCCGCCGGGCAATGACCGGTTCCGCCGAAATCCGGTTGCCGGGCGTAATGGGGGTTTCACTCGAATGGTTGACGCACTCGTGGTGGTGCTGCTTGTCCTCGTACTGGTCGCGCTCGTGGTGGTCGGCGTGCTGTTGGCCCGCCGCGGCTGGGCGAAACCGGCGGAGCCCGCACCCGGTACCGACCCCTTCGGCTCGGCCGACGTGGACGCGGTGCGCGGGGATCCGCGCGAGCTGGCGCCCGGCGCGCTCGTCGAGATCCGCGGCGAGTCCTACGGCGTCCGCGGCACGCTGCGGCTGACCGAGGACGGCTGGTCGTGGACCGAGCACCTGCTGGAGAACGCCGCCGGCCGCCGGTTCTGGCTGTCCGTGGAAGAGGACCCCGAGCTGGAGCTGGTGCTGTTCACCGCGTTGTCCGACGTGACGGTGACCCCGGGCAAGACGATCGAGCTGGACGGCCGGAGCTACCGCCACCAGGAGTCCGGGACCGCCACCTTCACCGCCGAGGGCACCACCGGCCTCGATTCCGGCGGGACCGTGCACTACCAGGACTACGCCGCGGGTGACGACGCCCGGCTGTCGCTGGAGTCCTACGGCGAGAGCGGCAAGTGGGAGGTCAGCCGCGGCGAGGTGCTGTCGCGGTACGAGGTGCGGACCTACCCCGCGGGGAACTGAGGACTGGGGAAGAGGAAGAAGTGAAATACCGGCTGTGGTTCGTGCTGGGCGGGATCCTGGCGGTGATCGCGCTGATCATCGCGGTGAACCTGCTGTTCTTCGGCGGGACGAGCGTGGCGAACTTCGTGGACAACGAGTTCGACCGCGACACCTCGCAGGACTTCGACGACGACGTGCGCTCCTACACCTCGGGGGAGAAGCCGAGCGCGGTGTCCACGCTGATCGTCACCGACTGGAAGCCGCTGGCGCAGTCGGCCGACAATTCGGGGATCTACCTGCGGTACAACTCCGACGCCGTGGTCATCACGCCGAGGGGAACCGGCTCGACCATCCAGGTGATGGACGTCGACCGGGCCTACCGGCGGTACGGCGGGCACACCAGTGGGTCGTGGGGCTGGACCTCCACGCACGGCGGTGACTTCCGCGGCCGCGGACCGGGGGCGGGCAAATGAGCGAGGACAAGCAGAAGAAGCCCGGCGCCGGGTGCGGCTGGTTCCTGCTGGTGCTGATCGCGGTCGGCGCGGTGTGGGCGGGGATCAGCGAGTTCGGCGGGTCGGCGCCGCCCGAGCCGGGGGCGTTCCACAACGCGGACACCACCACGTACTCGGACAGCATCCGGTACGACGGCGGGCCGCTGCCGGTTTTCGGCCCGGACGCGTCGCAGCAGCTGACCGAGAGCCTCGCCGAACTGGAGAAGGCGTACGGCATCTGCTTCGGGTGGAGCCTGGAAGACGGTTCGACGAAGAGGGTCGTGTTCGGTTCGAGCCGGGGTCCGGGCGTCGCGGCGAAGACGTGCCCGCGGTGGCTGGAGACGCAGGTCGCGGTGGGGTACACGGGCGACAGCTCGGAGACCCTGGAAGGCGTGCGGATCTGGGTCACCGGCTCGGCCGACTTCCCGAAGGTGCCCCGAGAAGAGGACTTCGCCCGGCTGGGGGTGACCGCGCCGGCGCTGGTCGAGGACCCGGTCGGCGGCACCGGCCACGCGGCGCTCGGGTTGCCGTTGCTGATGGTGGAGTCGGGTGCGCTGCAGGCAGTGCCGACCCCACCCCCGGCCGACGCGCCCACCCCGCGCCCCCTGGGCCCGGCGGGCAGTTCGGACTTCCCCCTGAGCACGACGCTGACCTTGTCGGGGCTGGGTGCCGGGGTGCTGCTGTGCGTGGGACTCGGGTTCTGGATGAGGGCACGCGCGAAGAAAAAGGCACGGCAGGCGCCGGATGGCTCCCCGGGCTCCTCTGGTTCCTCGCCAGCACCCGGCACACCACCGGGCTCCCCGGCGAATCCGCTGGCGCAGCCTCCGCACCTCCAGCAACCGCCGCCCGGCTATCAGCCGCCGCAGCCGCCGGGGCACCAGCCGCCGCCCGCGCCGGGCCAGCAGCCGGGGCAGGTACCTGGCCAGCAACAACCCGGCCAGCAGCCGGGGCAGCAACCGTCGGGGCAGCAGCCGTGGCCGGGGCAGCACCAGCCCGGGCCACAGCCTCCGCACCAGTCCGGCTACCAGCCGGGGCCACCGAACTGGCCGGGCCAGCAGCCGAACCCGGGCCAGCAGAGTCCCGGGCACCAGCAGAACCCGGGCCAGCAGCAGAACCCCGGGCAGCAACCAAGCGCGGGCCAGCCGAACCCGGGGCACCAGCAGTACCCCGGCCAGCCGAACCCCGGCCAGCAGTACCCGCCCCAGCAACAAAACCCCGGCCAGCAGTACCCGCCACCACAACCGCCGCCGGCGGGGCAGTGGCCGCAGGGGCGTTGAGCACTCCTTCCACCAAGCACTGAAAGGCGACCATGTCTGAACTCGTTCTCGGCCTGCTGGCCACGCTGGCCTACGGCGCGGCCGGCACCATCCTGATGGCGCTCGGCTTCGTGCTGGTCGATCTCGCCACGCCCGGCAAGCTCCGCGAGCTGATCTGGGTCCAAGGCAACCGCAACGCCTCCGTGCTGCTGGCCTCCGGCCTCCTCGGCGTCGGCGTCATCGTCACCACGGCGATCATCACCAGCGACAGCGATCTCGGCACCGGCCTGATGTCCACCGTGGTCTTCGGCCTGGCCGGGCTCGCGCTGATGTCGATCGCCTTCGTGCTGCTGGACCTGGCCACGCCCGGCAAGCTCGGCGAGATCCTGGCCCGCCCCGAACCGCACCCCGCGGTGTGGGTCTCGGCCGCGGTGCACGTCGCGGTGAGCGCGATCATCGCCGCCGCCATCACGTGACGGCCAGCGACGAGGCCATCGACGAGGCCACCGCCGAGAAGGCACCCCGCACCCGGCTGGCCAGGGCCGCGGTCCTGCTCGCCGTGTTCGTCTGCGCGGCCTGCGGCCTGGTCTACGAACTGGCACTGGTCGCGCTCGGCAGCTACCTGATCGGCGACACCGTCGGCCAGGCGTCGATCGTGCTGTCGGTGATGGTGTTCGCGATGGGCGTCGGCGCGCTGCTGGCCAAACCGCTCCAGCGCCGCGCCGAGGCCGCCTTCGCCGGCATCGAGATCGCGCTCGCCCTGCTCGGCGGCCTCAGCGTGCTCCTGCTCTACGCCGCCTACGCCTGGCTCAGCCTGTACGTGCCCGCGCTGGTGGTGATCGCGCTCCTGCTCGGCATGCTGATCGGCGCGGAGATCCCGCTGCTGATGGTGCTGCTGCAGCGCATCCGCAAGCAGGACGCGGGCAGCGCGGTGGCCGACCTGTTCGCCGCGGACTACGTCGGCGCGCTGCTCGGCGGCCTGGCCTTCCCGTTCCTGCTGCTGCCGGTGTTCGGCCAGATCCGCGGCGCGCTGCTGGTCGGCGCGGTGAACGCGATCGCCGGGCTCGGCCTGGTGCTGACCGTGTTCCGCAAGCGGCTGCGACGGCGGACGCAGGGCGTGCTGGCGGTGGCCGCGGTCGGCGTGACCGTGGTGCTCACCACCACCTTCGCCTTCGCCGGGCAGTTCGAACTCTCCGCCCGGCAAGCCCTCTACGCCGACCCGGTCGTGCACGCCGAACGCACGCCCTACCAGGAGATCGTGCTCACCGAGTCGGTCACCCTGAGCGGCCCCGGCGACGTGCGCTTCTACCTCAACGGCGACCTCCAGTTCAGCTCGGTCGACGAGTACCGCTATCACGAGGCCCTGGTGCACCCGGTGCTCGCGGGCCCGCACGAAAGCGTGCTGATCCTCGGCGGCGGTGACGGCCTCGGCCTGCGCGAAGTGCTGCGCTACCCGGACGTCCGGCGCGTGACGCTGGTCGAACTCGACCCCGAGGTGGTGCGCCTGGCCAGGACGCAACCCGATCTCCAGGCGATGAACCAGGGCGCGTTCAACGACCCGCGCGTCCAGGTGGTCACCGCGGACGCGTTCACCTGGCTGCGCGAGAACGCCGCCCGCTACGACGCGATCATCGTCGACATGCCCGACCCCGACTCCACGGCGACCGCGAAGCTCTACTCGGTGGAGTTCTACGCGCTGGTCCGGCGCGCGATGGCGGACGGCGGGCGCATGGTCGTGCAGGCCGGTTCGCCGTACTTCGCGCCGCGGTCGTACTGGTGCGTCGAGGCCTCACTACGCGAGGTCGGCCTGCGTAATACGCCGTATTACGTCTCAGTCCCCAGTTTCGGCGATTGGGGATTCCACCTCGCGTCGGACACCGAACCCGAACTACGGCTCTCGCCCAGCGTTCCGGCGTTGCGCTCGCTGGACGCCGAATCGCTGCGCGCGGCCGGGGTCTTCCCGGTGGACCGGCGGCGCATCCCGGGCGTGCCGTCGTCCTCGCTGATGCAGCCGCGCGTGCTGGACTACGCGAAAGAAGAGTGGCGCAACTACTAGGAGCCCGAGCGCTGTTCGAACAGCGAGACCCCGACCGGCGGCAGGCCGACCACACTGGACATCAGCTGGACGAACGCCTCGCCGTGCGGGCGCAGGGCGGCATCGTCCGGGGTCCAGGAAGCGCGCAGTTCGAGGTCGTCGGTGCGGGACGGGCCGGCGATGTCGCCGAAGCGGGCCGACGAGGTTTCGGTGACCGTGCCGCCGAGCGAGGTGAACGCGGCGCCGTTGTGCTCCAGCGCGTCGGTCAGCCAGGACCAGCCGACGGCGGGCAGGAACGGGTCGGTGGCCAGTTCGCGGTCGAGTTCGGCGCGGACGTAGATGACCATGCGGAGCACGCCGTTCCAGCCCTCCTGGCCATCCGGGTCGTGCAGCAGCACCAGTCTGCCCGAAGCGAGCACGTCGGCCGGGCCGGTGACCTCGCAGCTCAGTGCGTAGGCCCAGGGGGCGAGCCGCTGCGGGGCGCGCATCGGCTCGAGAAGCACCTCCGGGCGGGCGCGCACGGAATCCAGTGCCGCCACCGCCTCGCGGAAGAGATCTGGCGCATGCGTCATCGCGGTCACGCTCTGGACTGTAAGCCGGAAAGTGCCCGCTGAGCTGGCGGACGCGCCGTCGGGTGCCTGGAAATCGGCCCTGACCTCGTGCGTGGCACGATGTATCCGATGTCTTCCTCTGCCTCAGCGCCCGCGACCGCCACCGCGCGTCGCGCGCTGCCCGATGCCCCGTTCCTGCTGGCCGCGCGGGGTGAGCGGCCCGCGAGGCTGCCCGTGTGGTTCATGCGCCAGGCCGGGCGTTCGCTGCCCGAGTACCGCGAACTGCGCGCGGGCACCGCGATGCTCGACGCCTGCTTCGACCCGGAGATGCTCGCGGAGATCACCCTGCAGCCGGTGCGGCGGCACGGGGTGGACGCGGCGATCCTGTTCAGCGACATCGTGGTGCCGCTCAAGGCGGCCGGCCTGGACATCGACATCGTGGCGGGCACCGGGCCGGTGGTCGCCAGCCCGGTGCGCGACGCCGCCGCCGTGGCCGCGCTGCCCGAACTGGACGCCGAGCAGGTCGTCCCGGTGGCCGAGGGCATCCGCCTGCTGGTCGAGCGGCTCGGCGACACCCCGCTGATCGGGTTCGCCGGCGCGCCGTTCACGCTGGCCTCCTACCTGATCGAGGGCGGGCCGAGCCGCAACCACGAGCGCACCAAGGCGCTGATGCACTCCGAGCCCGCGGTGTGGCACGCGCTGGCGGGCAAGCTCGCCGACATCGCGCTCGCCTTCCTGCGCGTGCAGATCGCCGCCGGGGTCGACGCGATCCAGCTGTTCGACTCGTGGGCGGGCGCGCTCTCGCCGCGTGACTACCGCGAGTTCGTGCTGCCGCATTCGGCGAAGGTGTTCGCCGGGGTGGCCGACGCGGGCGTGCCGCGCATCCACTTCGGGGTGGGCACCGGGGAACTGCTGTCCGACCTGCGCGACGCCGGTCCGGACGTGGTGGGGGTCGACTGGCGGGTGCCGCTCGACGAGGCCGTCCGCAGGCTGACCGCCACGCGGCCCGGTTCGGCGCCGGTGGTGCAGGGCAACCTGGACCCGGCGCTGCTGTTCGGCTCGTGGCCGGTGCTCGAGGCCGAGGTGCGCCGGATCGCCGAGGAGGGCCGCGCGGCCGCCGGGCACATCTTCAACCTGGGGCACGGCGTGCTGCCCGACACCGATCCCGAGGTGATCACCCGGGTCGTCGAACTCGTGCACTCGCTTTGAGCACTCGGGTCGCGGTCGTCGGTGGCGGCATCTCCGGGCTGGCCGCGGCCTACCGGCTGCGGTGCCTGCTTGGGGCGGACGCCGAGCTGACCGTGTTCGAGTCGACCGGGGCGCCCGGCGGCAAGCTGCGGACCGGCTCCCTGGCGGGACGGCCGTTCGACCTCGGGGCCGAGGCGTTCCTGGCCCGCCGTCCGGAAGCGGTGGCGCTGGCGCGCGAACTGGATTTCGAGGTGGTGCACCCGACCGGGGCGCGCGCGACCGTGCGGGCCGGTGGGCAGGCGCGGCAGCTGCCGCCCGGCACGGTCATGGGGGTGCCCGCGAGCGCCGACGCGGTGGCCGGTGTGCTTTCGGCGGAGGGGCTGGCGGCGGTGGCGGCCGAAGCCGGGTTGCCGCCGGTGGGGTTGCCCGCCGGGGACGTGCCGCTGGGTGGGTTGCTGCGGTCGCGCTTCGGGGACGAACTGGTGGACCGCCTGGTCGATCCGCTGCTCGGCGGGGTGTACGCCGGGGGAGCGGACGGGCTCGGGCTGCGGGCGACCATGCCGGGGCTGGCGGGCGCGCTCGACCGGGGTGTGCCGACGCTGACCGAGGCAGCCGCTTCGCTGCTGCCCGCGTCGCCGAGCAGCGCGCCGGTGTTCGGCACGCTCAGTTCCGGGTTGGGCGCGTTGATCGACCGGCTGGCCGAGGCGTCGGGTGCGCGGGTGCGGACCGGGACGACGGTCCGCGAGCTGCACCGGCTGGACGGCGGCTGGCGGCTGGTGGTCGGGGCGGCGGCCGCCGCGCACGCGCCCGAGGAGTCCACTGTGGACTTCGACGCGGTGCTGCTGGCGGTGCCCGCGCCCTCGGCGAGGCGGTTGCTGGACGGGGTCGCCCCGGCGGCTTCGGCGGCGTTCGGGCAGGTGGAGCTGGCTTCGATGGCGGTGATCGGGCTGGCCCTGCCGCCGGGGACCGAGCTGCCTGACGCGTCGGGCGTGCTGGTCGGGGCGTCGGAGCGGCGGGCGGACGGCAGGCCGTTCGCGGTCAAGGCGTTCACCTTCTCGGCCAGGAAGTGGGCGCACCACGGGGGCGAGGCGGTGCTGCTGCGCGGATCGGTCGGCCGGTTCCGGGAGCCGGGCGCGCTGCACGCGGACGACGACGAACTCGTGCGGTTGGTGCTCGACGACCTCGCCGAACTGACCGGGGTGCGGGCCGAACCGGTGGACACCGTGGTCACCCGCTGGGGTGGCGGGCTGCCGCAGTACGGCGCGGGGCACACCGAGCTGGTGGCGTCGATCGACCGGGCCGTCGGCGAGCTCCCTGGCCTGGAAGTGGCGGGCGCCACGCTGCGCGGCGTCGGCATTCCCGCCTGCGTCGCCACCGCGGACGCCGCCGCCACGAGGCTCGCGGAGTTTGCGAAGATGGACGCATGGCGCGGCTGAACTACAACGAGCTCAACGACACCATTCGCTACACCGCCTGGTCGGTGTTCCGGGCCGAACCGGGCCGGTTGCCCGAGGACCGCGGCCCCGCCGCGCGCGAGACCACCGAGTTCCTCGACGGTCTCGAGAGCAAGGGCGTGGTGGTGCGCGGGGTGTACGACGTGGCCGGCCTGCGGGCCGACGCGGACTACCTGATCTGGTGGCACGCCGAGGAGATCGAGCAGGTCCAGGCCGCCTACAGCGGGTTCCGGCGGACGCCGCTGGGCCGGGCTTCGGTGCCGGTGTGGAGCCAGGTCGCGCTGCACCGGCCGGCCGAGTTCAACCGCAGCCACATCCCGGCGTTCCTGGCCGGGGAGGAGCCGCGGAAGTACGTCTGCGTGTACCCGTTCGTGCGGTCTTACGAGTGGTACCTGCTGCCGGACGAGGAGCGGCGCAAGATGCTCGCCGACCACGGCAAGGAGGCGCGCGACTACCCGGACGTGCGCGCGAACACGGTGGCTTCGTTCGCGCTGGGTGACTACGAGTGGATCCTCGCCTTCGAGGCGGATGAGTTGCACCGGATCGTGGACCTGATGCGCCACCTGCGTGGCACGGAGGCCCGGCTGCACGTGCGCGAGGAGATCCCGTTCTACACCGGCACGCGCGTGCCGCCGGCGGAACTGGTGCAGAACCTGCCGTAGTCAAGGGGTGGCATAGGCCACTTGGTCGGAGGGGCGGTAGGGTTTCCGCATGGCATTTCTCGAGTTCCACCGCAAGCATCGCCAGCACCGCAATGACATCGAGGCGCTGTACACGATCTCGACCAAGACGAACCAGCGGGTCGATGTCATCGACCGGAAGGTGTCGTCGGTTCTTGAGGTTCAGCACGAGCACAGCGCGCAGTTGCGCGGTGTGCAGGCGACGCTGGAGACCCACACGGAGCTGCTGGCCGCACACGAGGCCCGCTTCGACCGCATCGACGCCCGCCTCGATGGCCACGACGCTCGCTTCGATCGGATCGACGCCCGGCTCGACCGGATGGACGCCCGCCTCGACGGCCACGACGCCCAGTTCAAGGCCATCAACGACCGGCTGGATGGCCACGACACGCAGTTCGAGACCATCAACGCCCGCCTGGACGGCCAGTCGGCCATGCTCGACAAGCAGGGCAAGCAGCTCAACAAACAGGGCGAGCAGCTGAACCAGATCCTCGATCTGTTGCGCACTCAACGGCCCGAAACCAACTGAGGGAATGTGATCGAAGAAGAACTAGCCGCGGTCTGGCGGCAGGTGAGTGGTGACAGCCTGCCGCCGGATGCGGGGCCGGTTGGTGGCGGAAGCTCGCCCGGGCTGGTCACCTTCAGTGGTGACGAGTCTGTGCTGCCCGGGCCGTTCCGGGTGGCGGCGGCCGCGGCGGTGAGTGTGGGGGCGGCAACGCTCGCCGCGGGGGAGTTGCTTCGGGTCCGCGGGATCGAGCCGCCTTCCGTTGAGGTGGAGTTGCGCCATGCGGCCGCCGCGTTCCACAGTGAGCGCCACCTCAAACTGGACGGCGAGGCGCCCGGCGAGCTCTGGGCGCCGCTGACCGGGGACTACCTCGCGGCCGACGGGTGGGTTCGGCTGCACTGCAACTACCCGCGCCACGTCTCGGCCGTCTGCTGGGGGCTCGGCGCCGCCGCCACCAAGGAGGCCATCACCGAGGCGGTCGCCAAGCGGCGCGCCCGGGAGGTGCAGGAGGCGGTGGTCGCGGCCGGTGGCGCCGCGGCGCTCATGCGCACCCGCCAGGACTGGCTCAACCACCCGCAGGGCGAGGCCGTCGCCGGGCAGCCGCTCGTCGAGCTCCGGCAGACCGGGGACGCGCCGCCGAAGCGGCTGTTCGACTCCGACCGCCCGCTCGGCGGGGTCCGCGTGCTCGAACTGACCCACGTCATCGCCGGGCCGGTGGCCGGCCGGGTGCTCGCCGCGCACGGGGCCGACGTGCTGCACCTCGGCGCCGCGCACCTGCCCCGTATCGATCCACTGTGGATGGACACCGGACTGGGCAAGCGCTCCGCCTTCACCGACCTCACCCAGGACGCCGGCCGCGCCCGGCTGCGCAAGCTGCTGGCCAGGGCGGACGTCTTCGTCCAGTCCTTCCGCCCCGGCGCGCTGGCCCGCTGGGGCTTCTCGCCCGAGGAGCTGGCCGACGAGTTCCCCGGTCTGATCACGCTCGACCTCTCCGCCTACGGCTGGCACGGCCCGTGGCGCAACCGCCGCGGGTTCGACAGCCTGGTGCAGCTGGCCACCGGCATCGCCGCGCACGCCGGGCTCGACCAGCCCCGCCCGCTGCCCGCGCAGGCGCTCGACCACGCCACCGGCTGGCTCGCCGCGGCCACCGTGATGACCGCGCTGCGCCGGGCGGCCACCGACGGCGGCGGCTGGCGCGGCCAGGTCGCGCTCGCGCACACCGCGGAATGGCTGGAATCACTGGGACGCCGGGAAATCACCGACACCGGCTACTCGACGGACGGCCTGCTGGCGACGCTGCCCAGCCCGTACGGCGAACTCACCCACGTCACCGTGCCCGGCGCGAATCCACAGTGGACGGAGGGCACCCGGCTACCGGGAACGGACCGGCCATCGTGGTAACCACCGGCGCGGCCGCTTCAGCTCGCCCCTGGCGGTGAGCCAGGCCGCGAAGTCCTCCGCGTCCTGCCGCATGCGCACCCCTTCTTCGCGGGGGTGCGCCTCCGCGTATTCGCCGAACAGCGGGACGAAGCGATCACCCAGTTCCCGCGCCAGTTCGGGCCGCAGGTACTCGACGATCCGGCGCCGCTTCCCGCGCAGCGCCCGCACCTCGACCTCCACCCGGCCCGGATCGAACCCGGCCGGGGCGGCGCCCCCGGCGAGCAGCGCCCGCAGCAGCTCGGCCTGCTGCGCCGCCAGCCGTTCCCGGCTCACGCCTCGACCACCGCGCGGATCGCCGCCAGCTCGGCGGCCAGTTCGGCGTCGGTGGGGTAGGCGTCGTCGCGTTCCAGCAGCACGCCCGGCGGGTCCACTCTGGACCGCAGCTCGCCGAGCAGGTCGAGCACCTGCGGCGGCACCGCCTCGGCGTGCGTGTCGTGGTAGACGCCGTGGTGCTCCTCGCCACCGGCCACGTGCACGTAGGCCAGCCGGTCCAGCGGGATCTCGTCCAGGAAGGACACCGGGTCGCTGCCCAGGTTCCGCGCGTTCGCGTACAGGTTCGCCACGTCCACGATGAGCAGGCAGCCGGTGCGGTCGGTCAGCTCGGTCAGGAACCGCGCCTCGCTCAGCTCCGGATCGGGCCACTCCAGCAGCGCCGCGATGTTCTCCAGCGCGAACGGCACCCCGAGGATCGACTGCGCCAGCTTCACGTTGTCCACCAGCACGTCCAGCGCCTCGCGCGTGCGGGGGAGCGGGATCAGGTGCCCCGCGTCCAGCCCGCCCGCGCGCACGAAGCACACGTGGTCGCTGGCCACCGGCGCGCCGAGCGCCGCGGTCAGCTCGGCCAGGTGCTCGACCCGCCGGGTGTCCAGTTCCTCGGCGCCACCAAGGGAAAGCGACACCGCGTGCGGCAGCACCGGCATCCCGCGATCGCGCAGCGCGGTCAGCGTCGCGGGCAGGGCGCCCGGCTGGAGGTTCTCGGCGATCACCTCGACCCAGTCGACCCCGGGCAGGCGCGGCACGGAGAGGTCGAGTTCGGGCCGCCAGCCGATCCCGACGCCGAACCGGGGCAGCTCAGCCACCGCAGCCGCCACAGCCACCGCACCCGCCGCCACCGCCGCCGCACGACGAGCCGCCGCCACCGCCGTCCCCGCCGGACGAACCGCCCGCGGACGGGGCCGCCAGCGCGGTCCGCATCTCCTCGTCCGGGTACATCATCATGCCGCCCAGCGCGACCGCGCCCGCCGCACCGGCGAGCATCGGCACCGCGGCCGAGGACCGGGCCGGGCCGCCGCCGGCCGAAGCGGACTGGCGCGACTGCCAACTGCGGGCGCTCGCCAGCTGTACCGAACCCTGTGCGGTCGGCCGGACCGGCGGCGCCGACTTGGCCACCTTGGCCGCGACGAAGGTGGCGATCGCGGCCGCCACCACCAGGAAGACCAGGAAGCCGACCGGACGGTCCCGCACGATGCCGTTGACCAGGCGGAGCACGCCGAGCGCGAGGATCAGGAGGTAGAGCACGTACACCGCGCGCCGCAGGACGACGCGCCCGCCCGTGGGCCGGATCAGGCCCGCGTCGGTCAGGTGCTTGGTCATCCCGCGGAGCACCTGTGACTTGCGCAGTTCCCGGCGCAGGTCGGGCATCTTCGAACTGCTCCGGCGCACGATCACCTTGTGCACGGCCAGTTCCACCGGATCGGCGGGCGGATTGCCCACCCCGCGGACCCGGCCGGTGCTGTCCGCGCGGGCCAGCCCGCGTTCGAGCAGCGACGCCACCGCGGTGTCGACGACCCGGTCGGCGCCACCGGCCAGGAACGCCACCTCGTAGACGTTGCCGGGGGTGTACGCGGTGGCCGCGCGGTTCCCGCCGGACGCGAGCGCGAGGCGGCCCACCAGGGCCACCGCCAGCGGCAGGGCCAGCAGGAACGCGTACAGCACCAGGAAGTCCGGACCAGAGAGTCCCCAGGGTTCGTCCATCACTCGGCCCTCCAACCGATCGAAGCTGCTCGGAGATTAGGCCACCGCACGGCGGCGCAGGGCCGTATTTCCGCCGACGTCAGCCGCCGCCTCCGCCACCGCCGCCACAACTGCCGCCGCAGCCGGAACCGCAGCCGCCACCGTCACCGCCGAGGCCGCCCTCGCCGGGTGTTCCCGGGCCGAACGCCCCGACGGCCAGCGTCCCGGCGATCACCGCGGCGCTGCTGGTGCCCGGGTAGCGGCGGCGCGAGCGGTTGAACGTCAGCGCCACCGCCTCCGCGACCTCGGGATCGGGGTAGGCGCCCAGCCCGCCGTTCAGCGCGACCTCGCGGGTGACCCCGGTGAGCGTCTGCCGCGAGGCACGCAGCACCTGCTTGCCCAGCGCGGTCTTGCGCAGTCGCGGTCGCCGCCGGGCGGGCGCCAGCGCGGCGAAGGCGCCCCCGGCCGCGACGAAGATCAGGAAGCTGAGGAAGCCGATCGGCGTGCTCGTGGTGACCACGGCGAACCAGCGCACCAGGCCGAACAACGTGATCACGCCGTAGAGCACGGTCACGCCGAACCAGATCACGTGCGTGGGCAGCTCCGGCTCGATCAGCCTGCGGAGTTCGAGTTCGCGGCGGATCTCGGTCAGCTCCGGCGACTTCAGCGCGGTGACGGCGGCGTCGTTCGGGGTGGTGCCGAGGTAGCCGGTCTCGAAGATGACGCGCTCGAGATCGTCCTCCGGCTCGCTGCCGACCGACCGGAGGGTTCCGGCGCTCTCGGCACGCAGGCTGCCGCGGTCGAGCAGGGCGGCGATGGCCGTCTCGACCGCGCGCAGCGGCCCGCGGGCCAGGTAGGCGACGTGGTAGTCGCTGGGCAACGGCGAGTCGTCCGGTTCGGAACCGTGCCGGCGCACCTGCCGGACGGCCAGCGTGGCCAGCACGCCCAGCAACGCCGGTGCCACCAGCAGCGCCAGGTACAACCCGAGGAACCCGGATCCGGACAGGCCCCAGGTCTCGTTCATCTCTCAGCCTCCTCCGCCGCCACCACCGCAACCGCCGCCCCCGCCACCGCAGCTGCTGCCACCCGACGAGGACGAACAGCCGCTGCCGCCCGACGACGAGCAACCACCACTCACGATGGCACCACCGGCGTAGCCACCGCACGAAGAATTCGACCGCCGCCGCCGCGGCGGCCGGGGCGGCGAAGTCAGTCCCAGCACCAGCGCACTGGCGATCTCGCGGTCCGGGTACGACGCCAGGCCGCGCTCGGCCACCGCGCCCGCTGCGCCGGGGAAGTCGTCGGTCCGGGCCCGCGCGCCCGCCCGCGTCGGCTTGTCCTTGCCGCGTCCCCGCAGCACCGACGAGACCACCAGCCCGACTCCGACCGCCAGCAGCATCAGCACCAGATAGCCGACCGGGAAGCCCCCCTCGACGCCGTCGGCGAACCGGATCAGGCCGAGCAGCAGCACGGCACCGTACAGACCGGCCGCGGCGAGGCACACCGCCCGGTGCCGCCCGGCGTCGACCAGCAGGCCCCGGGTGACCAGGCCCTTCCGCAGGGAGCGCATCGCGGCGGTGTCGGCGAGGACGGTGACCAGTGCTCCCGATCGCCGCCCCGACGCACCGGTGGTGCTGGCCAGCGCAAGCCGTTCCAGCTGGGTCGCGCCCGCCCGGCCGGTGGCGTGCAGGGTGCCCGACGAGTCGACCCGCAGCAGACCGCGGTCGACCAGCCCGGCGAGCACGGTTTCGGCGGCGCGCCGCGGCCCGCCGCGCAGGAAGGCGGCCTGGTGCACGTTGAGCTGCCCGGTCTCGCCGCCGCCCGAGCGAACCCGCAGGAGTCCGACGACCAGCACGAGTGTGGGCACGACGATGCACCCGGCGTACAACGCGAGAAAAGCCGGGCCCGAAAGCCCCCACGGATCACCCATTCGGCGCCCCTCCCCACCCGAAGCGTGTTCGCCAAGGTATCGGGCGGGGGAGGCGCTTGTCCCTGGAACGGGTTACGGGTTGGGTACCAGTTTCAGCGAGATCGAGTTGATGCAGTACCGCTGGTCGGTCGGCGTGTCGTAGCCCTCGCCCTCGAACACGTGCCCGAGGTGGCTGTGGCACGAGGCGCACAGCACCTCGATGCGCACCATGCCCATGGTGCGGTCCTCGCGGAGCAGCACCGCGTCGGAGTCGGCGGGGTCGTAGAACGACGGCCAGCCGCAGTGGCTCTCGAACTTGGTGTCGCTGCGGAACAACTCGGCTCCACAGGCACGGCACTCGTAGACGCCGGTGGTCTTGGTGTCGGTGTACTCGCCGGTGAACGGGCGTTCGGTGCCGGCCTCGCGGAGCACCTGGTACTCCTCGGGACCGAGCTGCTCCCGCCACTCCTGCTCGGACTTCACCACGCGGGGAGTCGCGCCGACGACGGGTTTCATACCTTTCACGTTCTCCACGTTACTCGGCGAGCCAGGCCAGCGTCCGCAGCACGATGTCCCACGAGGCGACGATCACCCCGATCAGGATCAGGCAGACCACCGCCACCGCCGTCCACCAGCGCAAACCGCCGGCGCGGTGGCTGGAGTCGGCGAAGTCGGCCACGCCGTCGATCGAGGCCTCCACCGTGAACGCGGGCCCGCAGCGCTCGATCCGGTCGAGGTGGCGGGCGAACTCCTGGGCTTCGGGGTCGGCCGGGTCCAGGCCCACGAGGTCCTCGTGGAACCGGGGGTTCGGCTCGTTGCCCGAGCTGTCCGACGCGGCGGCCATGGCCTCACGGTATCGCGTCAGTACCGCCATCGGGTGCGCGCCACGATTTCTTCGGCGGACCGCCCGTCGAAGAGGGCGGCCTCACCGCGGCGCACGGTGACCACGGTGTCCACCAGTTCCTCGCCGAGCGCCTTGCGCAGCGCGGGGTCCGCCTCGAACGCGGCGACCGCGGCGTCGAGCTGGGTGGGCAGCCGCTGCACCGTGCCCTCCGGCAGGGACGCCGGGTCGACCTGGATCGGCTCGGGCAGGGCCGCCTGCTCGTCGAGCCCTGTGGTGCCCGCGACCAGCAGCGCGGCCACCACCAGGTACGGGTTCGCGGCGCCGTCGAAGGCCTTGATCTCCAGGTTCGCCGCGCGCTGGCCGTGCCCGGCCACGCCGGAGACCAGGCGCAATGCGGCCTCCCGGTTCTCCCAGCCCCAGCAGCGGAACGGGCCGGCCCAGTGCGACGGCACCAGGCGCAGGTAGCTGGCCACCGAGGGCGCGCCGATGGCGAGCAGGCCGGGCAGCCGGTCGAGGATGCCGCCGGCGAAGGCCTCGCCCTGCTCGGTGAGCCCGTGCCAGCCGTCACCGTCCGACATCAGGTTCGTGCCGTCGCGCCACAGGCTCAGGTGCACGTGCCCGCCGTTGCCGACCCCGCCGGCCACCACCTTGGGCGCGAAGGTGGTGCGGAGGCCGTGGTGGCGGCCGACCGCGCGGATGGTCTCGCGCACCAGCACCTGCAGGTCCGCCGCTCCGACCGGGTCGGTGGCCGCCACCGACACCTCGAACTGGCCGACGGCGTACTCGGGGTGCAACTGCTCGACCGCGATGCCCTGCGCGCTCAGCGCCTCCAGCAGTTCACGCAGGTAGTCCGGCAGATCGGTGATCCGGGACATGCCGTAGGCCGGGCCGGAGGTGGCCGGGACGAACTCGTCGCCGTCACCGCGGGAGACGCACCATTCGACCTCGAAGGCCACCTGCGCGGTCAGCCCGCGCTCGGCGAGCCGGGCCACGGCCTGGCGGGCGAGCAGCCGCGGATCGGCGGGGTGGGGCGTGCCGTCCTGCTGGTAGCGGTCGGCGGGGGCCCACGCCCAGCCGGGCTGCGCGGCCAGCGCGGTCAGCCGGTCCAGATCGGGGTGCAGCCGGAGATCGCCGGCCGGGCCGCCGGCGAACCGGCCGGTCACCGAGGAGTCGTCGACCAGGAAGGCGTCGAACACGGGGGAGGCGCCGATGCCCCAGGCGGCGGCGTGCCCGAGCCGGGGCGTGGGCACCGCCTTGGCCCTGGTGATGCCGCTGGTGTCCACCCAGGTCACCACGACGGCGGCGATCCCGCGCTCGCCGAGGTCCGCGGCGATGCCGCGGGCCTGCTCGGCACGCGCGTCGCGATCGTGCTGGTCCATCCCTCAAACCCCTTCAACGGCTCTCTGGACAGGGGACCAGTTTCGCGTGAACGATCAACTTTGTCGTCGGCTATCCGGTCGAGAGAGGACAGATGTACACCGAACTTCCGCTGGTCGATCACCACTGCCACGGAGTGGTGCGCCGCGACCTGGACCGCCGCGCCTTCGAAGGGCTGCTCACCGAGGCACCCGAGCCGAGCGCGCTCGGCGGGTCGCTGTTCGACTCGCGCGTCGGGCTCGCGGTCCGGCGCTGGTGCGCACCCCTGCTGGACCTGGAAATTCATGCACCCGCTGACGAATACCTCGAACGGCGAAGCGAACTGGGCCATGCCGAAGTGGACCGCCGGTTCCTCGGCGCGGCCGGGCTGAGCGCGCTGCTCGTCGACACCGGCTTCGAGCCGGAACCGCTGCTGGGGCCCGCGGAACTCGGCGCACTGGCCGGGGCACCCGCGCACGAGATCGTCCGGTTGGAACAGGTCGCCGAACAGGTGCTCACCGAGGGCGTGGCCGCCGCCGGGTTCGCCGAGGCCTTCCGCATGCGACTGGCCGAGCGCACACGCGACGCCGTCGGCGTGAAGTCCATCGCCGCCTACCGCACCGGGCTGGACCTGGCGCCGGAACGCCCGACCCCAGCCGAAGTCACCGCCGCGGCCGGGCGGTTCCTGCGTGCGGGCGGTCACCGGCTCGCGGACGAGGTGCTGCACCGGTTCGCCATCTGGTGCGGAGTGGACCTCGGCCTGCCCGTGCAGTTCCACATCGGCCTCGGCGATCCGGACATCCGGCTGCGTGACTGCGATCCGCTGCTGCTCATGCCCTTGCTGCGGGCACTGCAACCTTCCGGGATTCCGTTGCTACTGCTGCACAACTACCCGTTCCACCGGGAAGCCGGGTACCTGGCGCAGGTGTTCGGCACGGTCTTCGTCGACATCGGACTGGCCACGCACAACCTCGGCGACCGGGCGGGCACGCTGCTCGCCGAACTCACCGAACTGGCACCGTTCGGCAAACTGCTCTACTCCTCCGACGCCTTCGGCCTGCCGGAGCTGTACTTCCTCGCCGCGACGCTGTTCCGGCGCGGCCTGACCGAGGTGCTGGAAGGCGGCGTCGAAGCCGGCTCGTGGACCGCGGCGGACGCCGCGCGCTTCGGCCGGATGGTGGCCGGGGAGAACGCGCGGCGGGTCTACTTCCCCGGCTGAACCGCGGTCACTGCTGCGGGGCGCCGTCGAGCTTGGTGTCGGAGTCGATGAAGAGCTGGCCGTTCACCGCGACCACGCGCAGCGCCTTCTCGGTCGAGCCGCCGCTGTGGCTGACGGTGACCTTGATGTCGACCGAGCCGTCGTCGTTGTTCGCCCGCTTGTAGGCGGTGGCGCCCTTCGAGCTGACCGACTTGAACTGCGACCAGTACTGCGCGAAGGCGCCGGCGTCCCCGTAGGCGGCCTGCGCGGCCGGGGTGAGCATGGCCCAGGTGGGGGCCCCGCCCACGGACGAGTTGTAGAAGTCGATCACCAGGGTGCCCGCCGGGCCCCATTCGACCTTGCCGGAGCTGGTGGTGTTCTGCTGCGACGGCTTGGCCGAGGACTCGGGGGGCGCCGAGGACTGCGGTGGCGCCTCCGACTGGCTGACCACCGGCGGGGTGCCCTGCGCGTTGTCTTCGCCACCGTTGCCACTGCTCGAGGACAGCACGATGAACACGACAACCGCGACGACCAGCACCGCGGCGCCACCGGCGCCGAGCATGAGCGCCTTGCGCTTGGCCTCGGACTGCTGGGCCGGGGTCCGGCCGGAGCTCAGTGCGGGCGGCGGCGCGGCGGCCGCCACCGGCTGGGGCGCGGGCGCCGCCGGTCTCTGCGGTGGGAACGAGGACGTCGGGTTGACCGGCTTCGGCGCGGTGACCGCGGCCGGGCCGGGGGTGGCCACCTTCTCGGTCCGCTGCCACGGGGTTCGCGAGACCGGGTTGCCGCCGGCGGGGGTGACCGGCTGGCGGCCGGCCCCGGCGACGCCCAGCGCGGGGGAAACCGCGGCCGCGCGCGTGTCGCCCTCGCCCCTGGCCAGCGCGGCGAGCCGCTCGCGGGTCTCCGGCATGGTCGGCCGTTCCTCCGGCTCGACCTGCAGCATGCTCATCAGCAGCGCGGTGGCCGCACCCGACTTGCGCGGGGGCTCGACCTTGCCGTTGGCCGCCTTGTAGAGCAGCGCGAGCTGGTTCGTGGAGTTGCCGTAGGGCGCGACGCCCTCCAGCGCGTGGTACAGCGTGGCGCCGAGCGCGAACACGTCCGAACCCGGTGACGGGTCGGCGCCGCGGGCCAGCTCGGGCGCCAGGTAGGCGGGGGTGCCGCCGATCAGCCCGGTCTGGGTGAGCGTGAGGTCACCGGCGGCGCGCGAGATGCCGAAGTCGGTGATCTTGGTGGTGCCGCCGTCGTCGATCAGGATGTTGCCCGGCTTGATGTCGCGGTGCACGATGCCCGCCCGGTGCGCGGCCACCAGCGCCGCGGCCACCTGCTCGCCGATCCGCGCCACCTGGGGCAGCGGCAGCGTCGGGTTCTCCGCGAGCACCGCGGCCAGGCTGCGCGAGGGCAGGTACTCCATGATCAGGCACGGGTCGCCGTCGTGCTGGGCGATGTCGAACACCACGATGGCGTTCGGGTGCTGGAAGCGCGCGGCGTTCTTCGCCTCGCGCATCGCGCGCTGCCTGGAGTTGATCCGCTCCGCTTCGGACAGGCCCGGCTGGGCCAGGATCTGCTTGACCGCGACGGACCGCTCGAGGCGCTCGTCGATGGCCCGCCACACCACTCCCATGGCGCCGCTGCCAATGTGCTCGACCAGGCGGTAGTGCCCTGCGATCAACTGACCGGTGTCGATGGCAACTACTCCTCGGAAGACGTCCCGCATGGTGGCTGGTCCGGCGCGAGCAACCGCTCAGCGCACCCGATCGAGTGTAGCGGGCGCGGTTGGCGGAGCTGTCACGACACCGCGGCGCCGGGGGAGATGGATTCCGGATTTGTGCGCCGGATCACGCGGTACAGCCCCGCCGCGCCGATGAGCGCGAACCCCGCGAAGCAAGCCAACAGGGCGGGGGGTGTGGTGCCGGTGAGGGCGTCACCCAGCAGGACCACCAGCACCGTGCCGGGCAGGCTGCCGAGCGCGGTGCCCGCCAGGTAGGGCCCGAACCGGACCGAGAGCACCCCGCAGGCCCAGCTCATCGGCGCGAACGGGACGAACGGGATCAGCCGCAGCGAGGCCACCGCCAGCACCCCGCCGCCGGCCAGCCGGGCGTCCAGCGCCCGGATGCGGCCGCGGGCGAGGTGCCTGGCCACCCAGTCGCGGCCGAGCAGCCGGGCCAGGCCGAAGCCGAGCGCGGCGGAGATCACCGTGGCCAGCAGCGCCACCCCGATGCCCAGCGCGTTGCCCAGCAGCAGGCCGGAGACCACGTTGAAGCTGGTCCGGGGGATCGGCGCCACGGTCAGCACCGAGTACGCGCCGAGCAGCAGCACCGGCGCGAGCCAGCCGAGCCCGGTCGCCCAGGCACGCAGCTGCGCCGGTGCCGGGATGTCGATCACGAGCGAAGCCGCGACCAGGGCCGCGAGCAGCACGAGCGCGACGATCAGTTTGGTCCGGCCGGTCATGGCGCCCACGGTAATCGGGATGACGGCGGGCGCGGCGATGTGGTCCAGTACCGGGGTGCTCGATCTCGCACCGCTGCGTGACCAGCCGGAGCTGACCGGCGACCGGGTCACCCTGCGGCAACTCGACGAAACCTTTCTCGACGGTGTCTGGACCGCGCTCCAGGACCCCGAGACCAAGCGGCTGACCGGCACGCACGCCGAGTTCACCCGCGAGCAGCTGCTCGGCTACCTGAAGGGGCGGCCGGGGGCACCCGATCGGGCGGACTACGCCGTCCTGCGCAAGTCCGACGGCGCCTACCTCGGCGAGGTCGTGCTGATGGACCTCGACCAGGACAACCGGTCGATGAACTTCCGGATCGCGCTCGGCGGGCACCCGTTCGGCCAGGGGTTCGGCACCGAGGCGACCCGGCTGGTCGTCGCGTTCGGACTGGACGTGGTCGGCCTGCACCGCATCGGGCTGGAGGTCTACGACTTCAACCCGCGGGCGCGGCGCGTCTACGAGAAGTGCGGGTTCGTCCGGGAGGGCGTCCTCCGCGACGCCTTGCACTGGGACGGCGAATGGCACGACGCGTTCCAGATGTCCGTGCTGGAGACGGATCCGCGACTAGGTTGAACCCGTGGCCAAACACGGTGACCCAGTCGAGTACCAGGTGGGCGAGCGCACGGTGCGGGTGTCCAGCCCGGACAAGGTGTACTTCCCCGAGCGCGGCATCACCAAGCGGCAGGTGGTGGAGTACTACCTGGCCGTCGGCGAGCCGCTGCTGCGCGCGATCGGCGAGCGGCCGACCACGCTCAAGCGCTATCCGGACGGCGTGACCGGCGAGCTGTTCTACGCCAAGCGCGTGCCCAAGGGTGCGCCCGACTGGGTGCAGAGCGTGAAGATCACCTTCCCGTCCGGCCGGACGGCGGAGGAGGTCTGCCCGACCGAGCCCGCGGTGTTCGCCTGGGCGGCGAACCTGGGCACCTTCGACTTCCACCCGTGGCCGGTGCGCCGTCCCGACGTGGACCACCCGGACGAGCTGCGGATCGACGTGGACCCGCCGGAGGAGGCGCGGTTCGCCGACGCGGTCCGGGTCGCCGGGACCGTGCGCGAGGTGCTGGCCGACGCCGGGCTGACCGGCTATCCGAAGACCTCCGGCGGCCGCGGCGTGCACGTGCTGGTGCGGATCCGGCCCGAGTGGGACTTCATCGCGGTGCGGCACGCGGTGATCGCGCTGGGCCGCGAGGTGGAGCGCCGGGTGCCCGAGCTGGCGACCATTTCGTGGTGGAAGGAGGAACGCGGCGGCCGGGTGTTCATCGACTACAACCAGGCCGCGCGGGACCGCACGGTCGCCTCCTCGTGGTCGGTGCGCGGCACCCCGCGCGCGACCGTGTCCACGCCGCTGACCTGGGATCAGCTCGGTGAGGCGGATCCGGACGAGTTCGACGTGCTGACCGTGCCGTCGTGGCTGGCCGAGCACGGCGACGCCCACGCCGGGATGGACGACGAGGCGTTCGGCCTGGAGACGCTGCTGGAGTGGTACGAGCGCGACGAGCGGGACACCGGCCAGGCCGAGATGCCCTACCCGCCCGACTACCCGAAGATGCCGGGTGAACCCAAGCGCGTGCAGCCGAGCAAGGACCGGGACCGGCCGAAGTGAACCGCCGGGCGGTCGCGTTGCTGACCGCGTTCCTGCTGGTGGTGGCCGCGGTCCCGGCCGCGGGCGCGACCGGTGCCGCGCTGCGGGTGCTGAGCTTCAACATCCACTCCGGCGTCGGCGCGGACGGCAGGCTCGACCTGGCGCGCACGGCCGGTGCGATCACCGATTCGCGGGCCGAGGTGGTCGGCCTGCAGGAGGTCGACGTGCACTGGTCGGCCCGCAGCGGGTACGCCGACCAGGCCGGGGAACTGGCGCGCCGGACCGGGATGCACCTGTTCTTCGCGCCCATCTACGACAAGGACCCGGAACCGGGCCGGGTCGAGCGGCGGCGGTACGGCGTCGCGGTGCTGAGCCGCTTCCCGATCCGGCGCGCGGTGAACCACACCATCACCCGGCTGTCCACAGTGGACTCCACGCCGCCGGGGCCGCTGCCGGGCTTCGCCGAGGCGGAGCTGGAGGTGCGCGGGCGGGTGCTGCGGTTCTTCGTCACGCACCTGGACCACCGGCCGGAACCGGCGGTGCGGAGCACGCAGGTCGGCGAGATGCTGCGGGTGCTGGGGCCGGGCGTGCTGGCGGGCGACCTGAACGCGGGTCCGGGGGCGGCCGAGTTGCGGCCGCTGTTCGACCGCCTCCCGCCGACCGGGGTGGCGGGCGCGACCTTCCCGGCCCCCGCCCCGGACCGGCGGCTGGACTACGTGCTGAGCACGCTGCCCCCGGTCAGCACGCGGATCCCGGACGACCCGGTCACCTCGGACCACCGCCCGGTACTGGCCACGGTCCAACTGCCCTGACCCGCCCCGCTGAATGCTATGAGTGGGGCATTACTTGCATTCAACGCTAGTAATGCCCCACTCATAGCATTGGCCGGGGCCGAGGCCGGGAGTCAGGCGGGGCAGAGCGTGCCGTCGTTCGGGATCTTGGCGTCGAGCAGGAAGTCCCTGACCTTTTCGCCGACGCACGGGGACGCGCCGATCGCGCCGTGCCCGGCGCCCTGCCAGCCGATCCGCACGCCGCTCGGCATCTGCTCGGCGGCCCGCGCGGTGCCCTGCTCCGAGGTCACCGGATCGCCCGCGGTACTCACCAGCAGCACCGGCGGCACCCCCGGTTTGCTCAGCGGCGGCAGTGCCTGCGTCGGCACCGGCCACGGGCTGCACCACGCCAGCTGCTGCGTGACGAACCCGCCGAAGACCGGGTACCGGCCGCGCAGGTCGCGGCTGATCGCGTCGATCTGGTCGGCGGAGAGCCGGACCGTGGTGTCGTTGCACTTGGTGGCGATGCCGCCGTCGAGCCGGGTGGGGTTGAGCCGGTCGTCGACCAGCAGCGGCTCGGCGAAGGTGGCCAGCTTCGTGCCGTCCCCGGACCGCGCCGCGGCGATCGCGTCGGCCAGCTCCGGCCACCGCTCGCGCTGGGCCAGCCCGGCGTTGATGGCGTGCATCGCCAGCCCGGGGCTGAGCAGCCCGCCGTCCGGGGTCTGCAGGCCGGTGCCGCGCAGCTGGTCCAGCAGCCCGGCGACCACCGTCTTGGCGTCCCCGCCGAGCGCGCAGCCGCGCTGGGCGCAGTCGGCGCTGAACGCCGCGAGCGCGGCCTCCCCACCGGCGGCCTGCGCGTCGCGCACCGAGGCCACGTCCGGCGACGGGTCCGGCGCGCCGTCCAGCACGAACCGGCCCACCTTGTCGGTGAACCGGACCGCGTAGGCACCCAGCACCTGCGAGCCCTCGCCCCTGGCCAGCGCGTTCAGCTTGGACAGGCCCAGCTGGGAGCGGATCTCGTCGAGATCGCCCGCGGTCCGCCAGCTGTCGAAGGCGCCCTGGTCGTCTTCGAGCGTGATGCCGCACTGCTGACCGGCCTGCCGCGCGGCGTCCAGCAGCGGCTCGACCGACTCCTGCGCCGGGTCGAACCCGACCAGTTCGGTGCGGACCTCGGCCGGGATGCAGCGCACCGGGTCGGACAGCCCGCTGCCGCGCCGGTCCACGCCGATCAGCGAGAACCGCTGCAGCAGCTCGGGCGGCAGCGTCTGGGCCAGCCGCAGCGCGTAGAGCGTGCCGGGCTCGCCGTCGATGTCGTTGAGCACCACCAGCGGGATCGGGCCGGTGCCCGCCTTGAGCAGGTTGATCCTGGCGATGCCGCGGCCGGGCAGTTCGGGGGCGTCCAGCGCGGTGGACACGCGGCCGCAGCTGAACTGCACGTTCGCCGGCACGGGCCGCCCGCCAAGGCGCTCACCGGTGTCGGCGGCGCAGTCCTTCCACTCCACCCCGTTCTCGCGCGGCTCCTCCAGCGGCGGCAGCGGCGGGGTGGCCGGCGGCCCGGTGGCCGGCGCGACCGGCGGCAGCGGTCCGTCGTTCTCGACCACGGGCGGCCGATTCGACGGCCCGGCGGTGCACGCGCCCGCGACAGTGCACATCGCGACCGCGAGTGCGAGAACAACCCGGCGCGTCAAACTGCTTCTCCTCACGCGTGACCCATCGTCAGGTGGAGCTTCGCACGCCCAGGGTGAGGCGGGGGTGAGCAGGTCAGCTGACCCGCTTGACCTCACCGCGGAAGACGGCGTCGAGGTCGTACCGGGCCGGTTCCTCCAGCTGCGCGTAGTCGCACGAGGACGGTTCGCGGTCCGGCCGCCAGCGGGCGAACTGCGCGGTGTGCCGGAACCGCGCCGGGTGCCCGCCCTCGGTGTGCTCGTACCCGACCTCCACCACGCGCTCCAGCCGCAGCGGCACCCACGGCTGCTCCCCGGCACGCCACCGGTTCACCCCACCGGGCAGCCGCTGCCCCTCGACCACCGCGTCGCCGAGCCACGGGTGCGCGCCCTCGGTGATCAGCGGCGCCAGCTCCTCGGCCAGCTCCCGCCGCCGCGCCACCGGGAACGAGCCGACCACGCCGACGTGGTGCAGCACCCCGCGCTCGTCGTGCAGCCCCAGCAGGAACGAGCCGACCATCTCGCCCGGTTCACCGTCGACGTGCCACCGCAACCCGGCCAGCACGCAGTCCGCCGTGCGCGAGTGCTTGTACTTGAGCATCAGCCGCTTGCCCGGCTCGTAGGCCGCGTCCAGCGGCTTGCCGATCACCCCGTCCAGCCCGGCGCCCTCGAACAGCTCGAACCAGTGCCGCGCCACCGCCGGATCGGTGGTCGCCGGGGTGATGAACACGCCGGGCAGCCGCTCCAGCCGGGCGCGCCGCGCTTCGGTGGGCTCGGCCAGCAGCTCCTCACCGTCCAGTTCGAGCAGGTCGAAGGCGACGAACTGGGCCGGCGTCTCGCGCGAGAGCAGTTCGACGCGGCTCGCCGCCGGGTGGATGCGCTCGGTCAGCGCGTCGAAGTCGAGCCGCCCGCCCCGGCCGATGACCAGCTCGCCGTCGAGCACCACCCGCTCCGGCAGCACCCCGGCGAGCGCTTCGAGCACCTCGGGGAAGTACCGGTTCAGCGGTTTCCCCGTGCGCGACTGCAGGGTCAACTCGGTGCCGTCGCGGAAGACGAGGCAGCGGAAGCCGTCCCACTTCGGCTCGAACAGCAGGCCGCCGGAGTCCGGGATGGACTTCGCGGGCTTGGCGAGCATGGGTTTGACCGGCATCGTCAGCGACATGGGCGCCATTCTGCTCGACCGCCCCCGGCGGGGTGGGCGGTCTGGCTTTTTCCACCCCGGCGTGGGATATCTACCTCCGGGGTCCGCGGTGCACAGCGACGAAAGGCGGCCGATGATGCCGGAGCCGGGGACCACGCGGCCGCTGCGGGTGGTGCTGGTGGAGGACCACAGCATGGTCGCCCAGGCGCTGGAGATCGCCTTCGCCGACGTACCGGACATCGATCTGGTCGCCTCGGCGCAGTCGGTCGAGTCCGGGCTGGCGGTGACCAGGGCGCACCGCCCGGACGTGGTGGTGCTGGACCGGCGCCTGCCCGACGGCGACGGGATCGACGCGCTGCCGCGGTTCCGCGAGCAGTCCCCGCACAGCCAGGTGCTGGTGCTCACCGGCGAGGCGACCACCAACATGGCCGCGCGCGTGGTGGCCGCCGGCGGCGCCGGGCTACTGGTGAAAACCGGGCTGTTCACCGATCTGGTGGCCGCGCTGCGGCGGGTGGCCGCGGGCAGTTCCGCCTTCGAACCGGGCCTGCTGGCCGGCGTGCTCGACCGGCTGGCTTCCCGCGACCGCGCCGAGCCGATGCTCACCGCCCGTGAACGCCAGGTGCTCGCGCTCATCGCCGAGGGCGCGGCCACCGAGCGCATCGCCGCGGAACTGAATTTGGCCAAGAACACCGTTCGCAACCACATTCAGCGGATACTCGGGAAACTGAACGTGCATTCGAAGCTGGAAGCCGTCGCGTTCGCGCGCCGGAACGGACTGATCGATTAGGCCATCCGTCAGTCCGAAGGTCCATTCTTAAAAAATCACCGACTAGAACTTGGCGGCCCGGCGGTTGACCGGTGCGACAATGGGGCATCCGAAACCCGGCCCACCCACGAGGTGAGTGACAGGGAGACAACGTCATGCCCGGAACAGGAATGCACCCCCGCACGGCGAACCGGATCGGCATGTCCGAGGTCCGCCGCGTGGAGGAGGAGACCAGCACCTTTCGCGCGCTCGACTACCGCTACGGCGGCGGCTGGTGCCACGACGCCGCGCTCGCGCAGCTTTCGTGGGCTTATCGGCTGCTGGACGCGGCGGGCACGGAACGGGTCAAGGCGCGGTTGTGCTCCGCGCTCGCCGATCTGACCAGTCTGGCCGGCTGGACCGCATTCGACGCCGGATTCCCGGATGCCGCGCACGCGCGTTTCGACCGTGCACTCGAACTCGCCAGGGAAGGCGGGGACAACGGCCTGGTGGCGAACATCCTGTACCGCAAAGGCAGGGTGTATTTGCACTATGACGCGCCGAGCCAGGCACTGGCCGCGTTCACCCAGGGCGAGCGGGCCGCCACCGCGGCCGGTTCGCCGGTGATGCTCAGCGTGCTCTGCGCCAACCAGGCGTGGGCGCACGCGAAGCTCGGCAGGCGCGACGAGGCGATCCGCTCGCTCGGCCGGGCCGACGAGGCGTTCTCCCGCGCGGGTGACGAATTCGTCCCGGTCTGGGTGCGGTTCTTCGACCAGAACGACCTCGCCGCGATGATCGGCACCGTCTACACCGAACTGGCGCTCGGGGTGGACCCCGCCTACGCCGCGCCCGCCTGCGACGAACTCACCTGCGTGGTCGACCGGTACGGTCCGGACATGGCGCGCAGCCGCTCCTTCTGCCTGGTGCTGCTGGCCATCGACCACCTGCTGATGGGCGATGTGGACGAGGCGGCCGAGACGGGTGCCCACGCGCTGGCAGCCGCCGAAGGGATGAATTCGGCCCGGTTCGCCGACCGGCTGCGCCCACTGGAGACCGAAGCCGTCCGGCGTGCCGAGCACACCGAGGCTCGCGAACTCGCGGAGAGAATAGCTACCTTTGCCGCATGAGCCCAACGCGGCCGGGCACGCTCGGCGAGGAAAGCCTGCAACAACTGCTGGAGGGGCTGAAGGCGGTCCGCGACGGGGATTTCAGCACGCGCCTGCCCCGCAGCGACGACCTGCTGATGGACGAGATGTCGGCGGTGTTCAACGGCATGGTCGACCAGCTCGCCCTGTTCACCTCCGAGGTGACCAGGGTGGCGCGCGAGGTGGGCACCGACGGCAAGCTCGGCGGGCAGGCCGCGGTGCCCGGCGTCTCCGGCACCTGGAAGGCGCTCACCGATTCGGTGAACGCCATGGCGGGCAACCTGACCGGGCAGGTGCGCGACATCGCCGGCGTGGCCACCGCGGTGGCCAGGGGCGACCTTTCGCAGAAGATCACCGTGGACGTCAAGGGCGAGATGCTCGAGCTGAAGAACACCCTCAACACGATGGTGGACCAGCTCTCGTCCTTCGCGGACGAGGTGACGCGGGTGGCGCGCGAGGTGGGCAGCGAGGGCAGGCTCGGCGGTCAGGCCCAGGTGCCCGGGGTGGCCGGGACCTGGCGGGACCTGACCACCTCGGTGAACTTCATGGCCAGCAACCTGACCACCCAGGTGCGCTCGATCGCCGAGGTGACCACCGCGGTGGCGCGGGGTGACCTGACGCAGAAGATCGTGGTCGACGCGCGCGGCGAGATCCTCGAACTGAAGTCGACCATAAACACGATGGTGGACCAGCTCTCCGCGTTCGCGGACGAGGTGACGCGGGTGGCGCGCGAGGTCGGGACCGAAGGCATTCTCGGCGGCCAGGCACTGGTGCCCGGGGTGGCGGGCACCTGGCGCGACCTGACCGCGTCGGTGAACTTCATGGCGGGCAACCTGACCAACCAGGTGCGGTCCATCGCGCAGGTGGCGACCGCGGTGGCCAAGGGCGATCTGACGCAGAAGGTCGCGGTGGACGCGCGGGGCGAGATCCTCGAGCTGAAGAACACGATCAACACGATGGTGGACCAGCTGTCCTCGTTCGCCGACGAGGTGACCAGGGTGGCGCGCGAGGTCGGCACCGACGGCAGGCTCGGCGGCCAGGCGGACGTGAAGGGTGTTTCGGGCACCTGGAAGGGCCTGACCGAGTCGGTGAACGTGATGGCCGACAACCTGACCGAGCAGGTGCGCTCGATCGCCGAGGTGACCACCGCGGTGGCGCAGGGCGACCTGACCCAGAAGATCCGCGTCGACGCGCGCGGCGAGATCCTCGAACTCAAGGACACCGTCAACACGATGGTGGGCCAGTTGTCCTCGTTCGCGGACGAGGTGACGCGGGTGGCGCGCGAGGTGGGCACGGAGGGCCGTCTCGGCGGCCGGGCCGACGTGAAGGGTGTTTCGGGCACCTGGAAGGGCCTGACCGAGTCGGTGAACGTGATGGCCGACAACCTCACCGACCAGGTCCGCTCGATCGCGCGGGTGACCAGCGCGGTGGCGCAGGGCGACCTGTCGAAGAAGATCACCGTGGAGGCCAAGGGCGAGGTCGCCGCGCTCGCGGAAACCATCAACACCATGGTCGACACGCTCTCCGCGTTCGCCGACGAGGTCACCCGCGTCGCGCGCGAGGTGGGCACCGAAGGCATTCTCGGCGGGCAGGCGCGGGTGGCGAACGTGTCGGGCACCTGGAAGAACCTGACCGACAACGTGAACTCGATGGCGGACAACCTGACCAGCCAGGTGCGCTCGATCGCGCAGGTGACCACCGCGGTGGCGCAGGGCGACCTGTCCAAGAAGATCGACGCGGACGCGCGCGGCGAGATCCTGGAACTCAAGACCACCATCAACACGATGGTCGACCAGCTCTCGGCGTTCGCCGCCGAGGTGACCAGGGTGGCGCGCGAGGTCGGCAAGGAGGGCCGCCTCGGCGGGCAGGCCGAGGTCGAGGGCGTGTCCGGCACCTGGAAGCGGCTGACCGAGAACGTGGACGAGCTGGCCGGGAACCTGACCCGGCAGGTGCGGGCCATCGCCGAGGTCGCCAGCGCGGTGGCCACCGGCGACCTGACCCGGTCGATCTCGGTCGAAGCCAAGGGCGAGGTGGCCGAACTCAAGGACAACATCAACGCGATGGTGCAGTCCCTGCGCGAGACCACCCGCGCCAACGAGGACCAGGACTGGCTCAACACCAACCTGGCTCGCATCTCCGGGCTCATCCAGGGCCACCGCGACCTGCGCGTGGTGGCCGAGCTGATCATGAACGAGCTGACCCCGCTGGTCGGCGCGCAGCACGGCACCTTCTACTTCGCCGATCCCGGCCAGGACCCGCCGCGGCTGCGGTTGATCGCCGGGTACGGGCACAACCAGGCCGAGCACGTGCCCACCGAGTTCGAGTTCGGGCAGTCGCTGGTCGGCCAGGTGGCCAAGACCAAGGCACCGATCGTGGTCGACCGCACGCCCGCCGACTACGTCCGGGTCTCCTCCAGCCTCGGTGCGGCGGCGCCGGTCAACCTGATCGTGCTGTCCATCGTGTTCGAGGGCCAGGTGCTCGGCGTGATCGAGCTGGCCTCGTTCGCCCGGTTCACCGACGTGCACCGCGACTTCCTCGAACAGCTCACCGAGACCATCGGCGTGAACGTGAACACGATCATCGCCAACGCCAGGACCGACGCGCTGCTGGAGGAATCGCAGCGCCTGGCCGAGGAACTGCAGGCGCGCTCCGAGGAACTCCAGGCGCAGCAGGCGAAGCTCCAGCGGTCCAACGCCGAACTGGAGGAGAAGGCCGAACTGCTGGCCAGGCAGAACCGCGACATCGAGGTGAAGAACTTCGAGATCGAGCAGGCGCGGCAGGAGATCGAGCAGCGCGCGCAGCAGCTGGCGCTGGCCTCGAAGTACAAGTCGGAGTTCCTCGCGAACATGTCGCACGAACTGCGCACGCCGCTGACCAGCCTGCTGATCCTGGCCGGGGTGCTGGCGCAGAACGCCTCGCAGAACCTGACCGCCAAGCAGGTCGAGTTCGCCAAGGTGATCCAGTCCGCGGGCACCGACCTGCTGCAGCTGATCAACGACATCCTCGACCTGTCGAAGGTCGAGGCGGGCAAGATGGACATCCACCAGGAGCCGTTCCCGCTGGCCCAGCTGCTGGACTACGTGCGGGCCACGTTCCGGCCGCTGACCGCGGACAAGGGGCTCGACTTCCAGGTGGTGGTCGAGCCCGACGTGCCGGAGCGGCTGTTCACCGACGAGCAGCGGCTGCGGCAGGTGCTGCGCAACCTGCTGTCGAACGCGGTGAAGTTCACCGAGCGCGGTTCGGTGGAGCTGCGGGTGGGCATGGCAGGCGCGTCCGAGGTGGCGTTCTCGGTGGTGGACACCGGGATCGGCATCGAGGAGGAGAACCTGGAGTCGATCTTCGGCGCGTTCCAGCAGGCCGACGGCACCACCAGCCGCAAGTACGGCGGCACCGGGCTGGGGCTGTCGATCAGCCGCGAGGTGGCCTACCTGCTCGGCGGGCAGCTGCAGGCGGAGAGCAGGCTGGGCCACGGCAGCACCTTCACCCTGCGGCTGCCGGTCTCCCGGCTGTCCACTTTGGATGGTGCGGTGGTGGAGCGGCTGCTGGAGCCGATGGTGGCCGGGGACCGCGCGGTGCTGGTGGTGGAGGCGGGGGAGAACGGCCTGCTGACCCTGCTCGCGCGCGGGGTGGCGCGGGAGACCGGGGACGTGGCGGTGGACACCGTGGCCGCGCCGGACGAGGCGGTGGTGAGCCTGGCCGCGCGGGCGTACGCGTGCGTGGTGCTGGACCTGAGCCTGCCCGGGGCGACCGCGCTGACCGTGCTGAAGCGGCTGGGGGAGCGCGACGAGCTGCCGCCGGTGCTGGCGCACGCGACGCGGAAGCTCAGCGCCGCGCAGGACCGCCTGCTGCAGGCGCAGCTGCGGCACACGCCGGTGACCGTGCTGTCCTCTTTGGACCAGCTGCGGGCGGAGATCACCGTGCGGGTGGCCGAGGAAGCGCCGGAGGCGGTGGTGGAGCGGGCGGAGGCCGAGGAACGCCACCTGGAGGGCGGCAAGGTCCTGCTGATCGACGACGACGCGCGCAACGTGTTCGCCATCGCGGGCATGCTGGAGCTGCAGGGGATGGACGTGGTGCACGCCCCGAACGGCCGGCTGGGCATCGACGTGCTGCTGGAGAACCCGGACATCGACCTGATCCTGATGGACGTGATGATGCCGGAGATGGACGGGTACGCCACCACCGCGGCGATCCGCGAGATGCCGCGGTTCGCCGGGCTGCCGATCATCACCGTCACCGCGAAGGCGATGGAGGGCGACCGCGAGAAGAGCCTGGCCGCCGGCGCCAGCGACTACGTCACGAAGCCGGTGGACGCCGACGAACTGCTCACCTGCATGAGCCGCTGGCTCAACCGCTGACCGGCGGGCTACTTCACGCGTTGCTTGGTGCTGGCGTCCAGGTCGATGCGGACCGCGGTCGGCAGGGTCTCGACCCCGAGGGACTCCCGTGCGCGGGTGAGCACGCGCGCGTCCAGTTCCTGCCACACGGTCTTCAGGTCGGCCCCCTCCCGCAGCGAGATCTCCATGCGCAGCGCGGGTGAATCCGCGTCACCCACCGCGCGGACCCGGGCCCGGCTCACGCCTTCGACGGCTTCCGCGTCGGCGCGGACGGCGCCCGAGATGGCGGCGGCGGTGACGGTCAGCTCCCGCCCCTGGGCGCGGTCCAGTTCGAGGTCCGGCCTGCCCTCGGGCCGCAGCGAGCGGAAGAACCACCACAGCCCGAACACGAACAGCACCACGCCTGCCACGATGGCGGCGATCTTCGCGAGCACCGGCTCGCGGCCCAGCCACTCCACTGCGATCGGGTCGAGCACCGGCCGCTGCGCGCGGAAGGTGCCCAGCCACCCCTGCCCGACCACCAGCGCGAGCACGCCGGCGGCCAGCGCGAGCAGGCCGACCAGTGAGGTCAGCGACCGCTCCGCCCGGTACGAGCGGGCCAAAGCCTTGCTGGCGACGGATTTCATCGGCGGTCCTTCGGGGAGTCGACTACCACGGACACCTTCGGCTTGCGCGCCAGCGGGACGTCGTCGATCAGCGAGCGCACCGTCGCCAGCAACTCGGGCCGCAGCTCGCCCTCGGTGGACAGCCGCGACGTGGCGCGCACCCGCACCTTCTTCGCGCTGGCCGTCACCGAAGCGCCGGTGACGTTGTCCTCGGCACGTACGTGCCTGCCGACCAGCCGCGCCAGCGAACGCGGCGTGGTGGTCACGCTGACCTCCTCGGCCGGATCGGTCAGCCGGACCGCGCGCCGCCGCGCCGAGGCGGCGAACAGCAGCAGCACCAGCCCGGCCACCGCGACCAGCGCGGCGACCAGCCGGACCGGCCCGGCGGTCCAGTTCACTGTGGACAGTGACGCCTGCCAGTCCCGCCACGGCACGATCAGCGGAGCCTCCGCCGGACGCCACCAGTGCCAGCCGACCTCGAGCGCGAGCAGCGCCCCGGCCACCGCGACGGCCAGGCCGAGCAGGGTCGAGAGCAAACGGACGAAAATCCGCACGCCGAACTCCTCCTATCGCACCCTGGGCTGGGTTTCCGGCAGCAGCGCGGAAACCGTCACCGCCAGCGAGCGCACCCGGTACGAGGTGATGTGCTCGACCTCCCTGGTCACCCGCTCCCGCACCTCGCCGACCACGGTGCGGACCGGGGCCGGGTAGTGCAGGGCCAGGTCGAGCGCCAGGTCCACGTCGTTGTCCCGGCCGGCCACCTTCGCGCCGGCGCCGTGGCTGCCCAGGCCGAGCCCGGCCACCTTGCGCTCCACCCTGGCCGTGCCCGCCACCTGGTCGGCGGCGCGCTGGGCCACCTTGCGCACCACCGAGTGGTCGATGCTCAGCGTGCCGCGCTCCTCGGGTTCGGCCAGGGTGGCGGCCGGTCGCACGTCGAGTGCGGTCACCGGTCCCGGCCCTTGCCGAACATGTCGCCGAGGTCCAGCTCACCGTCGAGGACCCGGCCGACCACCAGGCCGATCACGCCGACCGCGAGCGTGACGAGAAAGGCGGTGAAGCTCTGGCTCGCCGCGAGGCCCAGCACCAGCCCCGCGAGGATTCCGGTCTGCGTAGCGTTCATTCTTCCTTTGCTCCTTGGGTAAGGGTGACGTCGGTGATCTCGATGTCGACCGGCACGTCGCCGGCGATCCGGCGCACCCGCTCGCGCAGTTCGGCGCCGACGCCGGGCAGCGGGCCGTCGAGCCGGAGCACCACGGCGACCTCGATCCCCGGCCCGCCGGTGCGCACGCCGACCACCCGACGGCCGGGCAGGTAGGTGACCGCACCCCCGGCCAGCCGGACCACCGACGGATGCGCGAGCACCGCGCTCGCGATCTCGTCGGCCAGCGCGTCCGGCCGGCCGGTTCCGGATCCAGCGGTGCTCATCACTCGACCCGCGAGGTGCTTTCCTCGGTGTCGTCGTCCTCGGGCAGGTGGATGTCGTTGACCGCGATGTTCACCTCGATCACCTCGAGCCCGGTGATCTGCTCGACCGTGCTGATCACGTTGCGCCGCACCGCGCGCGCCACGTCCACGATCCGCGCCCCGTACTCGACCACCACGTCGAGGTCGACCGCGGTCTGCTTCTCGCCGACCTCCACCGACACCCCGGCGGTGGTGACCGTGCCCGAACCGGGGATGCGCTCCTTGATCGCGCCGAACGCGCGGGAGACCCCGCCGCCGAGCGCGTGCACCCCGGACACCTCGCGGGCGGCGATCCCGGCCACCTTCTGCACCACGGCCGAGGCGATGGTGGTCTTGCCCTGAGCTCCGTCCTCGTTGAGCACCGGGGTGGACCCCGTCCGCAGTGCCGGGGTGGTGCCCGAGTTCGTCGCGCTGGTCTGCGCCATGTGAATACCGCTCCTTTCCCAACCGTTGTTCGCTATTCGTACGATGGGTGCGGGCGCGGCGCCATTCCGCAACGTCCCCCGATCGGGTGAGCGAGGCGCGGATCAGTCCAGGTGGACGTCCACCACGTGCACGTTCACCGTGGGGACCGCTTCGCCGAGTTCGGCCGCGAGCGCGCGGGCCAGCCCGGCGCGCAGCGCTTCGGCCGCTTCGTCGGCGGGCACGCCGTACCGGACGGTGGTGAGCACTTCCAGGCCTTCGCGTTCGAGCGCCACCGCGGCCACGTGCAGCCCGCCGATGCGCTCGCCGAGTTCGGCCGCGATCCGCCTGGCGAGCAACACCAGCACCTGCTCGGTGACGCGGAGCTTGCCGCCCTCCTGGTCGTACTCGAACTCGGCGGAACCACCGCGCAGCCCGCGCACCGAGCGCAGCACCCGGTCGACCAGGCCCGGCGGGGTCGGCACGGTGGTGCGGGCCGCCGCGCGGACGAGGTGCCAGTCCGGGTCCTGCCGGGGGTCCTCGGCCGGTGCCGTGCTCATCGCAGCTCCTTGAGTTTCGCGAGCAGGGCCACCCTCGCGCGGTGCAACCGGGAACGCAAGGCGGGGACGCTGACTTCCAGCACCTCGGCCACCTCCTCGTAGCTCAGCCCCTCCAGTTCGCGCAGCACCAGCGGCACGCGCTGGCTGACGTCGAGGTCGGCGATCGCGCGCAGCGTGGCGTCCACCTGCTCGGCGCGGACGACCTGGCCCTCGGGGTTCGCGTGGAGGTCGGCGAACTGGTACCCGCCGTCGGTGCCGTCCCCGGCGTCCAGCGACACGGTCGGCTTGCGGCGGCGCACGTAGGCCAGCGCCGCGTTGGTGACCACGCGGTACAGCCAGGTGGACACCGCCGACTCCGCGCGGAACCCGGACAGCCCGCGCCAGGCCGAGATCCAGGCGTCCTGCACCACGTCCTCGGCCTCGGCGCTGTTGCCGGTGATCCGCAGCGCCACCCGGTACATCCGCGGGGTGTGGCGCCGGACCAGCTGGTCGAAGGCGTGCGGATCACCGCCGGCGGCTCTGGCCAGCAGCGTCTGGTCCGGTCTCTGCTCCTCGGTCATGCTCACCGGCGCCGGTACCGGAACATGGTTAACCCGTCCTCGTGCAGGATCGAGGCCAGCGCCAGCTTCCGCGGCACCAGCGTTTCGCGCCCCTCGGCGATGCGCCCGGCGCCGCCGCCTGCCAGCAGCGGCGCCACGGTCAGGCACAGCTGGTCGACCAGGTCCTCGGAGACCAGCCCGCCGAACAGGTGCGGCCCGCCCTCGCAGTTGACCCGGCGCAGCCCGCGCCGGTCGAGTTCGGCGAGCGCGGTGGTCAGCTCCACGGTCAGCGGCCCGGCGATGATCACCTCGGCGCCCGCGTCGGCGAGCGCCTCCCGGCGGGCGCGGGGCGCGCCCTCGGTGGTCAGGATGATCGGCGGGACCTTCGCGTCGGTGAACAACGCCGAATCCGGTTCGATCGTGCACCGCGCGGTGACCACCGCGATCGGCGGGATCTCGGCCTGCCCGCGCCGCTTCCGCGCTTCGATGCGTTCCGCGCTCACCCGCGCCCCGCGGTAGTTCTCCGCGATGACCGTGCCCGCGCCGACGAGAACAACATCACACAGCGCGCGCCCCAGCCCGAAGATGTGCTTGTCCGCCGGATGGGACAACCCCTCCGACCGGTCCGCCACGGTGACCGCGCCGTCGGCCGAAGCCACGAAGTTGACCTGCACCCAGGGTTTCGACAGCTCTTCGGGGTACCCGTAGAGCTGTTCGAGTTCGGCCGCGGACAGGTCGCTTCGGGAGCCGTTCGGGGGCCAGAGCTGTTGCACACCCCCATCCCAGCACGGGTTACGCTCGCCCGCATGCCCCCACGCCTGATCGAGCGCGACCCCCAGCTGGGCGCGGAGGAGCTGATCGGCTCGCTGGTCCCGCCGCCGCGGTTCGACGGCGTCCGCTTCGAGACCTACGTGCCGAACCCCGACGAGCCGAGCCAGGCGGCCGCGGTGCGCGACTGCTCGGCGTTCGCGGCCAGGGTGACCGCCGCGGGCAAGGCGAAGAAGTCGAAGTGGCGCACGCTGTTCGGCGGGGACGGCGGGGCCGAGCCGGGCAAGCCGGGGCTGTACCTGGACGGCGGATTCGGCGTCGGCAAGACCCACCTGCTCGCCTCGATCTGGCACGACTCGCCCTCGCCCAAGGCGTACGCCACCTTCGTCGAGCTGACCCACCTGGTCGGCGCGCTGGGCTTCGCCGAGGCGGTGCGGCGGCTGTCCGCGCACCGGCTGCTCACCATCGACGAGTTCGAACTGGACGATCCCGGCGACACCATGCTGGTCACCCGGCTGCTGCGGGAGCTCACCGACGCCGGGGTGTTCGTCGCGGCCACCTCGAACACGCTGCCGGACAAGCTGGGGGAGGGCCGGTTCGCCGCCGACGACTTCCTCCGCGAGATCCAGTCGCTGTCCGCGCGGTTCGGCGTGGTGCGCGTGGACGGCCCCGACTACCGCCACCGCGGCCTGCCCGATGCCCCGCCGCCCGCTTCGGACGCCGAGCTGGACGCGTCGGCGGCCGCGGTTCCCGAGTCCACTGTGGACGAGTTCGGCGAGCTGTGCGACTACCTGGCGAAACTGCACCCCTCGCGGTACGGCAGGCTGGTGCGCGGGGTGCCGATGGTGCACCTGCGCGGGGTGTTCGCCGCCCCGGACCAGAACGTCGCCCTGCGGTTGGTCGCCTTCGCCGACCGGCTCTACGACAGCGCGATCCCGGTGATGGCCTCGGGGGAACCGCTGTCGGCGTTGTTCACCGAGGAGATGCTCCAGGGCGGGTACCGGAAGAAGTACCTGCGGGCGGTGAGCCGGCTGACCGCGCTCGCGCGGGACGCCAGTACCGCGCCGCGGTCGTGACCAGCGCGGCCACCACCGGCACCACCGCCACCGAGAGCCCGGCGCCCCCGGCCACGTCGGTGGCGTAGTGGTAGTGCAGGCCGATCATGCCGATCCCGGCACCGGCGGTCAGCACGAGCCCGGCCAGCGCCACCAGCAGCGCCGTGCGCGCGGCACGCACCAGCAGCACCACCACGGCGAGCGTGGTGACCAGGCTCACCGTGTGCCCGCTCGGGTAGGCGAGGTGGTCGTCGTAGTACCGGCCGAACCACGGTTTGAGCACCCAGCTCGACAGCATCACCGCGATCGACGGCGCCGCCGCGGTCAGCGCCAGGCCGGTCCAGTGGCGGCGGACCGCGCAGGCGATCGCGAGCAGCACCAGCGCGGGCAGCAGGACGTACGGCTCGGTGGGCAGCACCAGCAGGCGCAACAGGAACTCGTTGCCGCCCAGGGTGTTCTCCACCGCCGCGGCGATACGGGCGTCCGGTGTGGAGAATCCGCGGTCACCGGCGAAGAGCAGGCCCAGCAAGCAGAACACGGCGAAACCGGCCAGCGCCGTGCCCAGCGTGACCCCGCTCCTGACCTTCGTCGCCCGTTCGATACCGCCGAGGATATTCGGTCGCGGGCACGCCGGTGGTCGGACACCATGCGGGCGTGGGTTATCTCGAAGCGAGCGCGCTGTCCTACCGGCTCAGCGACGGCAGGCAGCTGTTCGAAGACGTGTCGTTCCGCGTCGGCCCGGACCACGTCACCGCGCTGGTCGGGGACAACGGGGCGGGCAAGACCACGCTGCTGCGGTTGCTCGGCGGTGAGCTGACCCCGCTCTCGGGCGCGGTGCGGTCGCAGGGCGGGTTCGCGGTGATGCCGCAGTTCATCGGCTCGGTGCGGGACGAGCGCGCGGTCCGCGACCTGCTGCTCGCGGTGGCGCCGTCGGCGTTGCGCGCGGCCGCCGCCGAACTCGACGCGGTCGAACTGCTGCTGATGGACACCGACGACGAAGCCACCCAGATGCGGTACGCCGAGGCGCTCTCGGCGTGGGGCGAAGCGGGCGGGTACGCGGCCGAGGTCCTGTGGGACACGGTGACCGTCGCCGCGCTCGGCGTGCCGTACGACCGCGCGCGGTTCCGCGAGGTGCGCACGCTCTCCGGTGGTGAGCAGAAGCGGCTGGTGCTCGAAGCGCTGCTGCGCGGGCCGGAGCAGGTGCTGCTGCTCGACGAGCCGGACAACTACCTCGACGTGCCCGGCAAGCGCTGGCTGGAGGACCGGCTGGCCGAGACGCCCAAGGCGGTGCTGCTGGTCAGCCACGACCGCGAGCTGCTGGCCGCGGCGGCCACCCACATCGTCACCCTCGAAGGCGGTACGACCTGGGTGCACGGCGGCGGGTTCGGCCGCTGGCACGAGGCCCGCCTCGCCCGCTGGGAGCGGATGGCCGAGCTGCGGCGGCGCTGGGACGACAAGCACGAGCAGCTGATCGAGCTGGTGCGCTCGCTGCAGCGCGCCGCGTCGATGAGCGACGAGATGGCCTCGCGCTACCGGGCCGCGCAGACGCGGCTGCGGAAGTTCGAGGAGGCGGGCGCGCCGCCGCTGCCGCCCAAGGAGCAGAAGGTCAAGCCCCGCCTGCGCGGCGGCCGGACCGGCCTGCGCGCGATCACCTGCGAGGAGCTGGAGCTGACCGGGCTGATGCGCCCGTTCGACCTGGAGGTGTTCTTCGGCGACCGGGTGTGCGTGCTGGGGTCGAACGGGTCGGGCAAGAGCCACTTCCTGCGCCTGCTCGGCGGCGACGAGGGCGTGGCGCACACCGGGAAGTGCCGCCTCGGCGCACGCGTGGTGCCCGGCCTGTTCGCGCAGACGCACCAGCACCCGGAGTGGCTCGGCCAGACCCTGGTCGAGCTGCTGTGGCGCGGGGACGACAGCAGGCCGGGGGTGGACCGCGGCACGGCGATGGCCGCGCTCAGCCGCTACGGCCTGGCCGCCGCCGGGGACCAGCGGTTCGAAACGCTCTCCGGCGGGCAGCAGGCGCGGTTCCAGGTGCTGCTGCTGGAACTGGGCGGGGCCACCCTGCTGCTGCTCGACGAGCCGACCGACAACCTGGACCTGATCTCGGCGGAGGCGCTGCAGGAGGCGCTCGCCGAGTTCACCGGCACGGTGGTCGCGGTGACGCACGACCGGTGGTTCGCGCGCTCGTTCGACCGGTACGTGTTGTTCGCGGCGTCGGGCGAGGTCAGCGAGGTGGACGAGCCGGTGTGGACCGAGGGCCGGGTCGACCGCGTGCGCTGACTTGTGGACTGGGCCACCCGTGGTCTAGAGTGGCATAGTCCACTTCGGGAACCGGGTCAGGAGAGCGGGTAGGGATGCAGCAGCTTCCACACCTCGGCGGGGAAGACCGACTCGTCGAAGCGGAACGCGCTGCCCTCGGCGTCGAAGACGACCAGGTGCTGTTCGAGCACGGCCGAGGCACCGGGCAGCTGGAGCCGCTTGCGCTCGGCGGCGGTGGCCAGCCGCGCCTGGACCTGGTCGCGGCCGAAGGAGGGCCGGTGCCCGGCCCGGTCGGTGACGTACTCGTCCACCGCGGCCGGGGCGAGTGCCTTGTCCAGCAGGTCCGGCGCCCGCTCGGTGAGGTCGCCGCCGAACCACGAGGTGCGCAGTTCGGCCGGGGTGCCGCCGGGGTCGCTGACCAGCACCTGGCGCCGGACCCCGCGGCTGCCGTCCGGGGTGCCGAACGCGTCCGCCACGTGCGGCGGCACGGCGGCCTCCTCGGCGACGAGCACTTCGAGCCCGGCGTCGGCGGGGAAGCTCACGTCGATGGTGCGCGAGGGGGCGAAGCGCTTGCCGTGGGCGCCGGGCAGGTCGGCGCGCACGAAGGTGCCCGAGCCGTGCCTGCTCTCCACGTAACCCTGGTGCCGCAGCAGGCGCAGCGCGTCCGCCGCGGTCGGGCGCGCGACGCCCCACTCCTGGCAGAGCTGCCGCTCGGAGGGCACGCTCTCCCCGGCGGGCAGCTCACCGGAGATGATCCGGGCGCGGATGCTGTTCGTGATCTGGTGGTACTTCGGCGACTTCTCGCTGTCTGACATCGACTTCCCGGATCAGTGGCCTAGGACACCGGGACCTTAGCAGGGTCCTCAGTCGTCGGCTTCGATCTCGGCTTCGACGCGCCCGTCGGCCACGGCGGCGGCCAGTTCCGCGTGGTCCGCCTCGGTTTGGTCGGCGTAGCGCACCGCGTACCGGCCCACCGCCTCGTCCATCGCCTCGTCCTCGTCGAAGTACCCGGCGAGCAGCCGCGGGTCGATGGACCGCACGTGCGCGCGGGCGAGCAGCGCGCCGGCCAGGCGGCCGTAGTCGTCGAGGTGGTTGCCCTTGAGCGCGGTCGGGTCGATGTCGCCCTTCATGTTGCGGAACTGGCGCACGATGTACGAGCGGCCCTCGATCGTGGTCCAGCCGAGCAGGATGTCGGTCTCCGCCTGCACCAGCCGCGCGCCGTGCACGATGCGCTTGCCCTCGTGCTCGGCCGGCGGGCAGTCCAGGTAGGGCTCCAAAGAGGACGGACGGGCCTCCTTGACCTGGAGCACCAGCGATTCATCGGTGTTGCCGCGCAGCAGCACCACGTAGCTGCGCAGGCCGACGCTGCCGGTGCCGACCACCCGGAAGGCCACATCGGACACCCCGAACCGGGTGATCAGGTTCCGCCGCGACTCGCGCAGCGTGTCCACATAGGACACCAAGCCGCCGGTGACCGCGTCGGCGGTGGCGTCGTCCACCCTGGTCAGCACCGGCGGTTCGGTGACGAACCGGTTCTCCCGGGTCCACTTCGCCACCACCTTGGCGCTGGTGTTCTTGCGGGCCTTCGCGGCCGCCTCGGCGAAGTCGTCGATCAGCTCGTCGGCCTTGACCCGGCTCAGCGCGGCCGCGTTGGGCAGCGCGTTCCACGACTGCATGAACGGCAACTCGGCCAGGTTCCGCACGGTCCGCCGGTAGGACTTCACCACGTCCTCGGCGGCTTCGAGGCACTTCGACTCCGACACCCCGCCCTCGCGGCCGGCCAGCACCAGGCTGGTGGCCAGCCGCTTGACGTCCCACTCCCACGGGCCCGGCACGGTCTCGTCGAAGTCGTTGATGTCCATCACGATCTCGCCGTCCGGCGTGCCGTACAGGCCGAAGTTCGCCGCGTGCGCGTCACCGCAGATCTGGGCGATCAGACCGCTCTTCGGCGCGTCGGCGAGGTCGGCGGCCATCAGCCCGGCCGCGCCGCGGAAGAACGAGAACGGCGACGAGACCATCCGGCCCATCCGCAGCGGCACCAGCGACGGCAAGCGCCCGGCGTTGCTGGATTCGATGAACTCCAGCACGCCGGGCCGCCGGGCCCCAGCCGCCTCGTGATCGTGCGCGGCGGCCGGTGTCGCCTCGCGCAGGGCCTTGCCCTCGGCCCGGACCTCGTCCGGATCCTGGACCACTCGCAGTTCCGCCGCCTCGCGCCGCCCACTGACCATTTTTACGGCTCCCTCCGCCCTCGCTTGGAGGGAGCTAACCAGATTCCGCCTAGCGCGCGCCGATCACCTCGGCGAGTGCTAACCAGACCCCGCCTACCGCGCGCCGATCACCTCGGCGAGTGCTTCCACCCCACTGTCCAATTCGTCCTGTTCGATCACCAGTGGCGGCGCCAGGCGGAGGGTGTGGCCGTGGGTTTCCTTGCACAGCACGCCGAGCCCGGCCAGGGCCTGCGAGGCCTCCCGGCCGGTCGGGCCGCCGGGCGCGATGTCGACCCCGGCCCACAGGCCGCGCCCGCGCACCGCGGACAGGCCGTTGCCGACCAGCTTCGCCAGCCGCTCGTGCAGGTGCGCGCCCAGGTCCTTGGAGCGCTGCTGGAACTCGCCGGTGGCCAGCAACCGGACCACGCCGCGGCCCACCGCGCAGGCGAGCGGGTTGCCGCCGAAAGTGGAGCCGTGCTCACCCGGGCGCAGCACGCCGAGCACGTCACGTGAGCCCACTACCGCCGACACCGGGAGGATGCCGCCGCCGAGCGCCTTGCCCAGGGTGTACACGTCGGCGCGGACGCCTTCGTGCTCCAGCGCCAGCAGGGTGCCGGTGCGCGCCAGGCCGGACTGGATCTCGTCGGCGATCATCAGCGTGCCGGTCTCGTCGCACAGCCGCCGCGCCTCGGCCAGGTAACCCTCCGGCGGCACGATCACCCCGGCCTCGCCCTGGATCGGTTCGAGCAGCACGGCCGCGGTCCGCGGGCCGATCGCCGCGCGCAGCGCCTCGGCGTCGCCGTAGGGCACGGTGACGAACCCGGGGGTGAACGGGCCGAAGTCGGCGCGCGCGGTCTCGTCGGTGGAGAAGGAGACGATGGTGGTGGTGCGGCCGTGGAAGTTCGACCCGGCCACGACGATCTCCGCCTGCCCGTCCGGCACGCCCTTGACCTGGTAGGCCCACTTGCGGGCGAGCTTGACCGCGGACTCGACCGCCTCGGCGCCGGAGTTCATCGGCAGCACCATCTCGGTGCCGGTCAGCTCGGCCAGCTCGCGGCAGAACAGGCCGAGCTGGTCGTGGTGGAAGGCGCGGGAGGTGAGCGTGACCCGGTTCAGCTGCTCGGTGGCCGCGGCGACCAGCGCCGGGTGCCGGTGGCCGAAGTTGAGCGCGGAGTAACCGGCCAGGAAGTCGAGGTAGCGCTTGCCCTCGACGTCGGTGACCCAGGCGCCTTCGCCCTCGGCGATGACCACGGGCAGGGGGTGGTAGTTGTGCGTGCCCCAGTGCTCGTCGAGGGCCACGTATTCGGCGGCGGAGGTCGTCATGCGATCAGGTTAGGTCCTGCTCGCGGAACCTTCATCCGGAAATCATTGCTTCTGCCCGGCGTTCGTTGCGCAGTTGCCCGGCCTCGGCCACGAATCGTTGTGAAGCGGGGTGGGTGACCACCGATGCGCGCAGGGGATCACTGTTCTAGCGGCTCGATCGGGGGTCCGCCCGGGGTATTCGGTGGATCCAGGTTTTCGCTGGGCGTGCGGCCGGGAGACCCTCGTACCGGGCGTTGTACTCGGGTCTTCCGGCCGCGCGGCCAGCGGGAAGCTGGGCCGCCGAGACCTCGGGCAGACTTCCGATCGGGCCGCTAGGGTCGCGGGATGACCGTGCGTGACGTGTTCCGGGCGACCAGCCGTGACTTGCCCGACCCCGGCGACCGCCCGGCCGGGCCCAGCAAGAAGAGCAAGTCGCTCGAGGAACTGCCCGCGCTCGGCGCCGAGCTCGACGACCTCCAGGAGCGCCTCTTCGCCGAGGGCGAGCGCAGCGTGCTGCTGGTGCTGCAGGGCATGGACACCTCCGGCAAGGGCGGCACCGTCCGCCACGTGCTCGGCATGGTGAACCCCCAGGGCGTGCGGTACCAGGCGTTCAAGAAGCCGACCGCGGCCGAGCGGCGCCACCACTTCCTCTGGCGCGTGCGCAAGGTGGCGCCCGCCGCCGGGCAGATCGGCGTGTTCGACCGCTCCCACTACGAGGACGTGCTGGTGCCGCGCGTGCTCGGGCAGCTCGCCGGGGCGGAGCTGAAGCAGCGCTACCGCGAGATCAACGCCTTCGAACGCGAACTGGCCGACGCCGGCACCACGGTCCTCAAGGTGTTCCTGCACATCTCCCCGGAGGAGCAGCTGCGCCGCCTGCGGGCCCGCCTGCTCGACCCGGCCAAGCGCTGGAAGTACACCCCGGACGACCTGGCCGCCCGCGAGCGCTGGCACGACTACCAGCGCGCCTACCGCGGGGTGCTGCGGCAGACCTCCACCGCCGCCGCGCCGTGGTACGTGGTGCCCGCCGACCGCAAGTGGTACCGCAACTGGGCGGTCGCCGGGCTGCTGCTGGAAACCCTGCGCGAGATGGCGCCCGGTTACCCCGACCCCGGCTACGACGTGGCCGCCCAGCTGGCCGAACTGGACGCGGCGAAAGCGCTTCCGTAGCCAAACCGCTGGCGCGTCTGACAGAGTTGCTGCCCGTGAGTGACGACGTCTCCTTTCTCCGGAAGCAGGCCCGCACCCAGCGGTTCACCCTGGGCGCGCCGAAGGAGTTCCGCATCTCGCCGGACGGGAGCGGGGTGCTGTTCCTGCGCGCCGAGTCCGGTGTCGACCGCCGGAACAGCCTGTGGCACCTCGACCTCGGTACCGGCACCGAGACCAAGGTGGTCGACGCGGCACAGCTGCTGCCCGGTGAGGAGGACCTGCCGCCCGAGGAGCGGGTCCGCCGCGAGCGCAGCCGCGAGACCTCCGGCGGCGTGGTCGGCTACGCGGTGGACGCGGCCTTCCGGCTGGCGACCTTCAGCCTGTCCGGCAAGCTGCACACGGTGGACCTCGCCACCGGCGCGATCACCACGCTGGTGGACACCGCGGTGATCGATCCCCGGCCGAACCCCGGTGGCACGCACGTCGCCTACGTGCGCGACCGGCGGCTGCGCGTGGTCGAACCGGCCACCGGCGAGGACCGCGTGCTGGTCGACGAGCCGGGCGAGCACGTGGCCTGGGGGCTCGCCGAGTTCATCGCGGCCGAGGAGATGGGCCGCGCGCGGGGGTACTGGTGGTCGCCGGAGGGGGACCGGCTGCTGGTCGAGCGCAGCGACGGGCACGCGGTGCCGACCTGGACCATCGCCGATCCGGCGCACCCGGAGGCGGACGCGCACACGGTGTCCTACCCGGCCGCCGGATCGGCCAATGTGGACGTTTCGCTGGCGGTGATCGGGCTGGACGGCAGCCGGGTCGACGTCGAGCGCGGGGACTGGGAGTACCTCGCCGCGGTGCACTGGTCGGCGGGCGGCCCGCCGCTGATCGCGGTGCAGCCGCGTGACCAGCGCCGCCTGGAGATCCGCTCGGTGGACGTGCGCGACGGCTCGACCTTCCTGCTGCACGCCGAGACCGACGAGCACTGGGTGGAGCTGGTGCCGGGCTCCCCGGCGTGGACCACCGACGGCAAGCTGGTGCGGGTGGGGGTCTCCGAGGACACCTACCGCCTGTTCGTGGACAACCGCGCGGTCACCGAGCCGGGGGTTCAGGTGCGCTCGGTGCTGCACGTCGGTGACGAGGTGCTGTTCAGCGCCTCGGCCGGGGACCCGACGCAGATCCACGTGTTCCGCACCAGCGGCGACCGGGTGGAGCGGCTGTCCCTTTCGGACGGTGTGCACATCGGCGCCGGTTCGGCCGCGGTCACCGTGCTGTCCTCGTGGAGCCTGGAGCACAGCGGCCCCGAGGTGACCGTGCTGGCCGACGCGCAGCCGGTGGCCAAGGTGGTCTCGTCCACAGTGGACCCCGGGCTGGAGCCGAACCTGAGCTGGCTCACCCTCGGCGAGCGCGGGCTGCGCGCGGCCCTGTTGCTGCCCACCGGCTACCGGCCGGAGCAGGGCAAGCTGCCGGTGCTGCTCGACCCGTACGGCGGGCCGCACGCGCAGCGCGTGCTGCAGAGCCGCAACGCCTTCCTGAGCCCGCAGTGGCTGGCGGACCAGGGCTTCGCCGTGCTGGTCGCGGACGGCCGCGGCACGCCGGGGCGCGGGCCGGCCTGGGAGAAGGAGATCGCCGGGGAACTCGCCGAGGTCACCCTGGCCGACCAGGTCGACGCGCTGCTCGCGGCGGCGGCCGAGCACCCCGCGCTGGACCTGGGCCGGGTGGGCATCCGCGGCTGGTCCTACGGCGGGTACCTCTCCGCGCTGGCGGTGCTCCGGCGGCCGGACGTGTTCCACGCGGCGGTCGCGGGCGCGCCGGTCACCGACTGGTCGCTGTACGACACGCACTACACCGAGCGCTACCTGGGCACCCCGCAGCAGGACGCGGAGTGCTACGAGCGGAACTCGCTGATCGCCGACGCCGGTGCGCTGCGACGCGCGTTGCTGCTGGTGCACGGACTGGCCGACGACAACGTGTTCGTGGCGCACACGCTCCGGTTGTCTTCGGCGCTGCTGGCCGCCGGACGGCCGCACACGTTCCTGCCGCTGGCGGGGGCGACGCACATGACCCCGCAGACCGAGGACGTCGCCGAGAACCTGCTGCGCCTGCAGGTCGGCTGGCTGCACCGGGAACTCGAAGCCCACCGACAGGAGGACAACGCGTGAAGCGCTGGGGCATCACCATCCCGTTCACCGGCGTACCGCTCGCCGCGCACCGGGAACTGGTGCGGGAACTGCCGGACCTGGGGTACACCGATGCCTGGTCCGCCGAAACCGCGGGAACCGACGCGTTCTCCCCGCTGCTGCTGGCTTCCCAGTGGGCGCCTTCGCTGCGGCTGGGCACGGCGATCGTGCCGGTGTACACGCGGGGTCCCGGCCTGCTCGCGATGAGCGCGGCGACGCTGGCCGAATGCGCGCCGGGCCGGTTCGTGCTCGGCATCGGCACCTCGTCGCCGGTGATCGTGGAAGGCTGGAACGCCGCCGAGTTCGACGAGCCGTTCGCCAGGACCCGCGACACGCTGCGCTTCCTGCGGGCCGCGCTGGCGGGGGAGAAGGTGACCGAGAAGTACCCGACGTTCTCGGTCAGCAAGTTCCGGCTGGAGCGCATCCCGGATCCCGCGCCGCCGATCATGCTCGCCGCACTGCGGCCCGGCATGCTCAAACTGGCCGCGAAGGAGGCGGACGGTGCGATCACGAACTGGCTCGCGCCGTCGGACGTGCCGAAGGTGCGCTCGGTGCTCGGCCAGGAGCCGGAACTGGCCGCGCGCATCTTCGTCTGCCCCACCGAGGACGCCGACGCCGCGCGTGGTCTCGGCCGCCTGCTCATCAGCAGCTACCTGACCGTGCCGGTGTACGCGAAGTTCCACGACTGGCTGGGCCGCGAGGAGATCCTCGCCCCGATGCACCGGGCATGGGCGGCGGGCGACCGGAAGGCGGCCAACGCCGCCATCCCGGACGAGGTGGTCGACGAGCTGATCGTGCACGGCAGCCCGGAAGCCTGCCGCGACCGCGTCCAGTCCTATGTGGACAACGGGCTGACCACGCCGGTGATCGCGTTGCTGCCCACCGGCGGCGACCCGTTCGAACAGGTGCGTGCGCTCCGCCCGGTCTAGCCGAGGTACTTCCCGGCGATCAGCTCCAGCCGTTCCCGGGTTTCCGCCGGTAGCGCCGAGGTGTCCGACATGATGGCGTGTGCCAGCGCGTCGTGGCAGTCGCAGGTTTCGGCGCGCGGGGCGTGGTCCAGGAACCGGCTGACCGCGGCCTGCGCGGCGGAGATGTTGCGGCGCATGGTCTCGGCGACCGCGCCCGCGGTGACCGCCGCCTCGCCGTCGCGCCAGCAGTCGTAGTCGGTCACCAGCGCGAGCGGGGCGAGGCAGATCCCCGCCTCCCTGGCCAGCTTGGCCTCGGTCGCGGCGGTCATGCCGATCACGTCCATGCCCCAGGTGCGGTAGAGCGCCGACTCCGCGCGGGTGGAGAAGTGCGGCCCCTCGATGCAGACGTAGGTCGCGGCGTCGTGCACGGTGACGCCGACCATCCGGGCTGCCTTGACCAGGTGCGGGCGCAGCCGTTCGCAGTACGGGTCGGCGAAGGGCAGGTGGGCGACCACGCCGTCGCCGAAGAAGGACGAGCGGCGGATGCCGCGGGTGAGGTCGGTGAGCTGACCGGGCACCACGAGGTCGCCGGGGCGCAGTTCCTCGCGCAGGCTGCCGACCGCGCTGACGCTGAGGATTTCGGTGACCCCCAGCGATTTCAGCGCGTGGACGTTCGCCGCGTAGGGCACCTCGGAGGGGGTCAGCCGGTGACCTTTCCCGTGGCGTGGCAGGAAAGCGACCTCGCGACCGGCCAGTTCGCCGAGCACGACCTCGCCGCTGGGCGGGCCGAACGGCGTGGACAGCTCCACGGTGCGCGGGCGGGAGAGCAGTTCGAGCGCGTACAGGCCGCTGCCCCCGATGATGCCGACTTCTGCACTCTGCGTCATGTTCATCGAGGCTAGCAAGGAAAATCCGGCCCGGACATGCTCGGATGGGCGCAGCGCGGGATGCGCCCTTCTGCTCAACCTGGGCGCCGGTGCTGTTCGGCGGGCGGGCGGACTGCCTACGGTGGCGCCAAGTTGGCCGCCCCTGGAACCCCCGGAACGGAGTCCGCCGTGTCCTCTGACTTCCCCTACCGAGTAGCGGATCTTTCGCTGGCCGAGTTCGGCCGGAAGGAGATCGAGCTCGCCGAGCACGAGATGCCGGGGCTGATGGCGATCCGCGAGGAGTTCGCCACCGCGAAACCGCTGACCGGCGCGCGGATCACCGGCTCGCTGCACATGACCGTGCAGACCGCCGTGCTGATCGAAACGCTGGTCGCGCTCGGCGCCGCGGTGCGCTGGGCCTCGTGCAACATCTTCTCCACGCAGGACCACGCCGCCGCGGCCGTGGTGGTCGGGCCCGGCGGCACCGAGCGCGCACCGGCCGGGGTGCCGGTGTTCGCCTGGAAGGGCGAGACCCTGCGGGAGTACTGGTGGGCCGCGGAACAGGCGTTCACCTGGCCCGGCGAGGGGCCGAACATGGTGCTCGACGACGGTGGTGACGCGACCATGCTGGTGCACCAGGGCGCCGAGTTCGAGAAGGCGGGCAAGGTGCCCGACCCGGCCGAGGCGGAGTCCGAGGAGTTCGCCGTGGTGCTGGAACTGCTGCGGGCCTCGCTGGCCGCGGACCCGGCGAAGTGGACCGGTATCGCCGGCGGGATCCGCGGGGTGACCGAGGAGACCACCACCGGGGTGCACCGGCTCAACCAGATGGCCGAGGCGGGCACCCTGCGCTTCCCGGCGATCAACGTCAACGACTCGGTGACCAAGTCGAAGTTCGACAACAGGTACGGCTGCCGCCACTCACTGGTCGACGGCATCAACCGCGGCACCGACGTGCTGATCGGCGGCAAGGTCGCGGTGGTGTGCGGGTACGGGGACGTCGGCAAGGGCTGCGCGGAGTCGCTGCGGGGGCAGGGCGCGCGGGTGGTGGTGGTCGAGGTGGACCCGATCTGCGCGCTGCAGGCGGCGATGGACGGCTACCAGGTGACCACTTTGGACGATGTGGTCGGGCAGGCGGACATCTTCGTCACCGCCACCGGGAACGTCGACGTGATCAGCGCGGGCGCGATGGCGCGGATGAAGCACCAGGCGATCGTGGGCAACATCGGTCACTTCGACAACGAGATCGACATGGCCGGGCTGGCGCGCGTTCCCGGGATCCGGCGGGTCACCGTCAAGCCGCAGGTCGACAAGTGGGTGTTCCCGGACGGGCACGCGATCCTCGTGCTGTCGGAGGGCAGGCTGCTCAACCTCGGGAACGCGACCGGGCACCCGTCGTTCGTGATGAGCAACAGCTTCGCGAACCAGGTGATCGCGCAGATCGAACTGTTCACCAAGACCGCCGAGTACCCGGTGGGCGTGTACACGCTGCCGAAGCACCTGGACGAGAAGGTGGCGCGGCTGCACCTGCCCGCGCTGGGGGCGAAGCTGAGCCGCCTGACCCGGCGGCAGGCGGACTACATCGGTGTCGCGGTGGAAGGACCGTACAAACCGGACTCCTACCGCTACTGACCGGGGGACACGAAGGTGGCTTCGGGCCGCCGAAGCCACCTTCGTGTCCGCGGGCGGGACGATCAGTCGTACACGATGGCGATGGCCCGGCCCGGTGCCCCGGTCCCGCCCGCCACCCGCAAGGGCAGGAAGCAGAACCACGCGCCCCGGGCCGGGAGGCGGTCGAGAGCGGTGAGGCATTCGATGTAGACCGCGCCGGTGCGCAGGCCGGTGACGTGTACCGGACGGGCGTCGTGAGCCGGGCCCATCGACGGGGCGTCGATGCCTACACACCGGATTCCGCGCTCCAGCAACAGTTCCACCGCCGGCACCCCGGGCGCGGGCCACCCCGGGCTGCGCTGGGTGACCACCACGTTGTGCACGTACTCGGCGCCCGCCTCACCCGGCACGTAGTGGCGGTCCCAGCCGGTCCGGAACAACACGATGTCCCCGGCCGAAAGCGGGCCGTGCTCCCGTTCCCACGAAAGCACGGCCTCGGGCCCGATCAACGGGCTCACCCCCGGTTCTTCGCCCGCCGGTCGGGCGTCGATCACCGCGGCCGGGCCCATCAACTGCTCCGGCGGCACCTCGGCGACGGTGATCGCGCCCGCCGGGCCCGCGTCCGGCAGGCCGCTTCCCGGCGGTGGCACGAAATGACAGGGCGCGTCCAGGTGCGTGCCGGTGTGCTCGTCCAGCGCCAGCCACTTGGTCGCGTACGGCCCGCCACGGCTGTGCACGTCGCCGATCTGCCCGCGCACCGTGGTGAACCAGTTCCACGTCTTGTGCTGGTACGGCTGGTGGGTGGACCAGTAGCACGGCAGGTCCTCGGCGAGCACCACCGAGAGGTCGACGACGGCCATCACGAGATCCGTTGCATGTTCAGGGTTTTCCCGCCGTCGACCTCCAGCAGCACCGCGCCCAGCTCGATCGGGCCGGAGATCGGGCGCGGGATGCCGAGTTCGAACGGGTTCCCGGTGCTGCGCAGCCCGGCGACGAAGATGTCGTAACCGAAACCCTGCACCCCGCCGGTCGGCCCGGTCATGCCCACGTCGGTGACCAACGCGGTCCCGCCGGGCAGCACGTGCAGCGGCAGCGTGGCCTCGTGGGTGTGCGTGCCGAGCACCGCGGCCGCCTCACCGTCGACGGCCCTGGCGAAGATCTGCTTCTCCAGCACGTGATCCCCGTGGTAGTCCACGATCACCGTGCCGGCCCGTTCGGCCGCTTCCCAGGCCGCGTACGCGGGCGTCCACTTCCCCTGTACCGCGCGCACCGACTTCATCGAGCACGCGTCGGCCAGGTTGACCACCGTCACCAGTTCGTCTTCCACCTCCAGGATCAGCGAACCGTGGCCGGGCACGCCCGGCGCCAGGTTGAGCGGCCGCAACACGAACGGATTGTCCAGTGCCCGCACCGATTCCGGGCTGTCCCAGGAGTGGTTCCCGCCGGTGATCACGTCCACCCCGTTGGCCAGCAGCGCTTCCGCCTGCCACGCGGTCATGCCGAGCCCGTTGGGCGCGCAGTTCTCCGCGTTGGCGATCACCAGGTCGACCCGGTGGTGGTCGCGCAGTTGCTGGAGCCGCTTGAGCAGGTATTCGGTGGCCTCCTCGCCGACGATGTCCCCGAAGAAAAGAATGATCATGTCAACTCCCCGCGGTGGATTCCCGATACCGGAATGGATTCTGCGCCCTGCCGCGGTCGCGGAGAATCCACTGAAGGACGCAACGCCCGCTGTTACCATCCGCCTGCCCGCGTGCAACGTCCGTCCCTTTGTGCGCCGGGGAACAGCCATCCGGACAGCCGCGTGATTAGTGTCGGCCGAGCGTTTTCCACGGGAGTTCTCCACCACAGCAAGGAGATTTCGTTATGGCCTCCGGAAACGGCACCCGACCGATCATCGCCTTCATGAGCGACCTCGGCATCACCGACGATTCGGTGGCGCAGTGCAAGGGCCTGATGATGAGCGCCTGCCCCGACGTGACCATCGTCGACGTCTGCCACACGATGACGCCGTGGGACGTGGTGGAGGGCGCGCGCTACATCGTCGACCTGCCGCGCTTCTTCCCCGAGGGCACGGTGTTCGCCACCACCACCTACCCGGCCACCGGCACCTCCACGCGTTCGGTGGCGCTGCGGATCAAGCAGGCCGCCAAGGGCGGCGCGCGTGGCCAGTGGGCCGGCGCGGGCGCCGGTTACCAGCGCGCCGAGGGCTCCTACATCTACATCGCGCCCAACAACGGCCTGCTCACCTCCGTGATCGAGGAACACGGGTACCTCGAGGCGTACGAGGTGTCCTCGACCAAGGTCATCCCGGAGGCCCCCGAGCCGACCTTCTACAGCCGCGAAATGGTGGCGGTGCCCTCCGGTCACCTGGCCGCCGGCTTCCCGCTGAACGAGGTCGGCCGCCCGCTGGCCGACGACGAGATCGTCCGCTTCGACCGGAAGAAGGCGACCAAGGACAAGCAGGGCGACCTGCTCGGCGAGGTCACCAACATCGACCACCCGTTCGGCAACATCTGGACCAACATCCACCGGGTGGACCTGGAGAAGAACGGGATCGGGTACGGCACCAAGCTCAAGATCGTGCTGGACGACGTGCTGCCGTTCGAGCTGCCGCTGAGCGAGACCTTCGCCGACGCCGGTCCGGTCGGCACGCCGGTCGCGTACCTGTCCAGCCGCGGTTACCTGGCGCTGGCGCGGAACGCGGCCAGCCTCGCCTATCCCTACCACCTCGAAGCCGGCATCCCGGTCCGGGTCAAGGTCAGCTGAGCGCAGTCGTCGCCACCGGGCCGGGTTCGCGCGCGGCGAGCCCGGCCCGGGGCCGGAAAGGGGTCCGCCATGTCCCTCCAGCCCGCCGATCTGGCCCGCCTGCTCGTCGCGGTGACCCTGCTGCTGGTCTTCGCGCACGCGGCGGGCCGGTTGTTCGCGATCCTGCGCCAGCCGCCGGTCATCGGCGAGATACTGGGCGGCCTGCTGCTCGGCCCGACCGTGCTGGGGCTGCTCGCGCCGCAGGCGCAGGAGCGGTTGTTCCCGCCGGACGGCCCGGTCGCCGTCGGCATCGGGGTGCTCACCCAGTTCGGCCTGCTGCTGCTGATGTTCCTGGCCGGCCGGGAGGTGCCCGCCTTCCGCGGGGCCGGCCGGAACCGGGCGGTGGTGGCGATGGCGGTGGCCGGGCTGGCCATCCCGTTCGCGGTCGGGCTCGGCGCGGTCCGCCTGGTCGACCACACCGCCTTCTCCGGGCCGAACGGCTCGCCCACCACCTTCGCCCTGGTCTTCGGCATCGGCATCGCGGTGACCAGCATCCCGGTGATCTCCCGGATCATGATCGACCTGGACATCATGCGCACGCACTTCGCCCGGATCGTGCTCTCGGTGGCGCTGCTCGAGGACATCGTGCTGTACGTGGCGCTGGCGGCCGTGCTGGGCATGGCGCAGGCGGGCTCGGGCGCGGAGTTCGGGCTGGCGGCGCTGTTCGACGGCGGTGCCGGGCAGTCCAGCGCCTACCACTTCGCCGCCAGCTTCCTCTTCTTCGCCGTGTTCATGCTGCTGGGCAGGCCGATCTTCGACCGGCTCTCGCACAGCCGGTTCAACTTCATCGAACGCCGCAGCGCCACCGCGTTCCGGTTGATCTTCCTGCTGGCGCTGGTGCTGGTGTGCGTTTTCCTCGGCGTGAACCCGATCTTCGGCGCGGTGCTGGCCGGGGTGGCCTCGGCCGCGGCGGACAGCAGGGACACCGACGAGGAGCACCGGCTGGAGACCGAACGGGCGTGGGACGCGCTGAAGAAGGTGTCCCTGGCCTTGTTCATCCCGTTGTACTTCGCCGGGGTCGGCCTGCAGCTCGACCTGGTCCACCACTTCTCGGTCTGGTTCTTCTTCGCCTTCCTGCTGCTGGCGTGCCTGGTGAAGTCGGCGAGCGTCTGGCTCGGCGCCCGCCTGGCGGGGGAGTCGAAGCGGGCCTCGGTGGACTTCGCCGTGGCGCTGAACGCCCGGGGCGGGCCGGGCATCGTGCTCGCCACGGTCACCCTGTCCGCCGGGGTGATCAACGAGGACTTCTTCACCATCCTCGTGGTCCTGTCCATCGTGACCTCGCAGATCGCGGGCAGCTGGCTGCAGCACGCGTTCCGCGCGGAACCGGCCACCACACCAGCGGGAGGCAGGCATGCCGACGTCAAGACGACCTGAGGGCGCGAGCCTGTTCCGCGGGCGCGACCGCGCGCCGATGCGGGCGCACCTGCGGGCGATCGGGTACTCGCCGGCGGACCTGGCCAAGCCCATCGTCGGGGTGGCCCACTCGTGGATCGGCACCATGCCGTGCAACCACAACCACCGGCAGCTGGCCCAGGCGGTCCAGCGCGGGGTGCGCGCGGCCGGGGGCACGCCGATGGAGCTCAACACCATCGCGATCTCCGACGTGGCCACCATGGGCAGCGAGGGGATGAAGACCTCGCTGGTCAGCCGCGAGGTGATCGCCGACTCGATCGAGCTGGTCGCGCTGGGCCACCACTTCGACGCGCTGGTCACCATCGCCGGGTGCGACAAGACCCTGCCGGCGGCGGCGATGGCGCACGCGCGGCTCGACCTCCCCGGCCCGATCCTCTACTCCGGCGCGACGATGCCGGGGCGGTGGCGCGACCGGCCGGTGACCGTCGCCTCGGTGTTCGAGGCGGTCGGTGCGAACGCGGCGGGCACGCTCTCCGACGAGGGCCTGCGCACGCTGGAGGAAAACGCTTGCCCCGGTGCGGGCGCGTGCGGCGGGCAGTACACCGCGAACACGATGGCGATGGCACTGGAGTTCCTCGGCCTGTCCCCGCTGGGTTCGGCCGGGCCGCCCGCGGTGTCGGCGAGACGGGCCGAGGCGGCCGAAGCCGCGGGACGGCTGGCGATGGCCGCGTACCGCGCGGACCTGCGGCCGGGCAAGGTTCTCACCCCGGGCGCGTTCGCCAACGCCATCGCGGCGGGCGCGGCCACCGCCGGGTCGACGAACCTGGTGCTGCACCTGCTGGCCATCGCGCGGGAGGCCGGGATCCCGCTGGCGCTCGGGGATTTCGACGAGATCAGCGCGCGGACCCCGGTGCTCGCCGACCTGATGCCGCACGGCCGGTACACCGCGGTCGACCTCGACCGCGCGGGCGGCAGCAGGCTGCTCGCCGCCCGCCTCGCCGAGGTGGGCGCGCTGGACGGCGGGCAGGTGACCGTCACCGGCCGGACCATCGGCGAGGAGGCCGCGGAGGCGGTCGAAACCGAGGGGCAGGACGTGGTGCTCGCGGTCGACCGGCCGCTCGAAGCGCAGGGCGGACTGGTGACGTTGCGCGGCAATCTCGCGCCCGACGGCTGCGTCGCGAAGATCGCCGGGCTGACCCGGCTGAGCCACACCGGCCCGGCCAGGGTGTTCGACTCGGAGGAGGCGGCCATGGCCGCCGTGCAGTCCGGCGCGGTCGGCGACGGGGACGTGGTGGTGATCCGGTACGAGGGCCCGCGCGGCGGACCCGGGATGCGCGAGATGCTCGGCGTCACCGCGGCACTGGTCGGGCGCGGGCTCGGGGTGAGCGTCGCGCTGGTGACCGACGGCCGGTTCTCCGGTGCCACGCGGGGCCTGATGGCCGGGCACGTGGCACCGGAAGCCGCGGTGGGCGGGCCGCTCGCCGCGCTGGCGGACGGGGACGTGGTGACGCTGGACGTGCCTTCGCGATCGGTGCGGGTCGACCTGACCGACGAGCAACTCGGTGAGCGCCTCCGCGCATGGGTGCCACCACCGAGCCGCTACCCGGCCGGGGTGATGGCGCGGTACCGCGCGCTGGTGGGCTCCGCCGCCGACGGCGCGGTGCTGGAGGTGCGGTCGTGAGCGGCAGGCTCGACGGGCTCTCGTGCGTGGTGACCGGCGCGGCCGCCGGGATCGGGCTGGCCACCGCGGTCCGGTTCGCCGAGGAGGGCGCCCGGCTGGTGGTCACCGACATCGACGAGGAGCGGCTCGCCAAGGCCCCGGCGCTGCTCGCCGAACACGGCGGCGACGAGGTGACCACCGTGGTCGGGGACGTGGGCGAGCCCGCGGACGCGGAGGCGATGATCGACGCCGCGGTGCACGCGTACGGCGGGCTCGACGTGCTGGTCGCCAACGCCGGGGTGATCCCCTTGCAGGACATCGTCACCGCGACCGTGGCCGACTGGGAGGCGGTGATGCGCGTGGACGGCCGGGGCATGTTCCTCACCTGCAAGTACGCCGTGGAGCGCATGCTCGATTCCGGCGGCGGCTCGATCGTCTGCGTGTCCTCGATCTCCGGGATGGCCGGGCAGCGTGGGCAGGCGACCTACGGACCGGCCAAGTTCGTCGCCACCGGGCTGACCCGCCACCTGGCGGTGGAATGGGCGGAGCGCGGGATCCGGGTCAACGCGGTGGCGCCGGGCACCATCCGCACCGAGCGCGTGCGGCGGCTCCCGGCGGAACCGGGTGGTGCGGAATACCTCTCGTCGATAGCGCGAATGCATCCATTGGGCAGGCTCGGTGAACCCGCCGAGGTGGCGGCCGCGATCGCTTTCCTGGCTTCGTCCGATGCTTCTTTTGTGACCGGTGCTATACTGCCCGTAGACGGTGGATACCTTGCCCAGTAAGGATTCCCCGGTCGGGCTACTCACAAGGTCCCAGTCGCGTTTACCACTTCCCGGGCTTGTTGGCGGGTGTAGTGGCACGCAAGACTGAAGGTCAGCAGGGCGGGAATCGCGCGCGGTGCGCGTTCGGATTCACCGGGTGAAAATCCGGTCGCCGCCCCTCTTCCACTCCAGTCGGCTGAGGAGAAAACAGTGCCCGATCGTCTGTTCACTTCGGAATCGGTGACCGAGGGCCACCCGGACAAACTGGCGGACCAGCTCAGCGACGCGGTGCTCGACGCGGCGCTGACCGCCGACCCGCACGCCAGGGTCGCGGTGGAAACCCTTGTCACGCAAGGACTTGTGCATCTGGCGGGCGAAATGAGCCTGGTCCCGAGAGGGCTGGCCGAGTTGGTCAGGGAGACCGTGGTCGGCCTCGGCTACGACAGTTCCGCGAAAGGTTTCGACGGAGCCGCCTGCGGTGTGCAGGTTTCGATCGGCGGGCAGTCGCCGGACATCGCGCGGGGGGTGGACGAATCGCTCGAAGCGCGCCTCGGCGACGGCGGTGAGCTCGACCGCCAGGGCGCCGGGGACCAGGGCATGATGTTCGGTTACGCGTGCACCGAGACCCCCGAGCTGATGCCGCTGCCGATCGTGCTGGCGCACCGGCTCGCCGAGCGGCTGGCCGGTGTCCGCCGCTCCGGCGCGCTGCCGTTCCTGCGCCCGGACGGGAAGACCCAGGTCTCCATCGCCTACGAGGACGACCGGCCGGTGCGCCTGGACACCGTGGTGGTCTCCACCCAGCACGAGCCCGGCGTGGACCTGGTCCGCGAACTGGCCCCGGCGATCGAAGCCGAGGTGGTGCGCCCCGAACTCGAGGTGCTCGAGGTGCCGAGCGACGGGTTCCGGCTGCTGGTCAACCCGACCGGCCGGTTCGAGATCGGCGGCCCGGCCGGGGACACCGGGCTGACCGGGCGGAAGATCATCATCGACTCCTACGGCGGCATGGCCCGCCACGGCGGCGGCGCGTTCTCCGGCAAGGACCCGTCGAAGGTGGACCGCTCGGCCGCCTACGCGATGCGCTGGGTGGCGAAGAACGTGGTGGCCGCCGGGCTGGCGGCCCGCTGCGAGGTCCAGGTCTCCTACGCGATCGGCCGCGCCGAACCGGTTTCGGTGTTCGTCGACTGCGCCGGCACGGAAAAGGTGCCGGTGGACCGGATCCACGCGGCCGTCGAGCGGGTCTTCGACCTCCGGCCCGCGGCCATCATCCGGGACCTCGACCTGCGGCGCCCGATCTACCGGCAGACCGCCACCTACGGCCACTTCGGCCGCGCGAAGCCGGATTTCCGCTGGGAGTCGGTGGATCGCGCCGACGCCCTGCTGGCCGCGCTCGACGCGTGAGGGGGCGGTCGTGGTGGAATCGCACGCCCCCGCGCTCGACACCGCACTGGCCGCCGACGTGGTGGCCGCGCTCCGCGAGTTCCCCGACTTCCCCGAACCGGGCGTCCTCTTCCAGGACCTGTCCCCGGTGTTCGCCGATCCCGTGCTGCTGCGCCGGATCGCCCGTGCCGTGGTGACGCGGTTCGACGGCGGTTTCGACGTGGTGCTGGCGATCGAGGCGCGCGGGTTCCCGCTGGGCGCGCTGGTGGCCGCGGAAAGCGAGCGGCCGCTGGTGCTGGCCCGCAAGCCGGGAAAGCTGCCGGGACCGGTGCACCGCGTGCGCTACGCGCTCGAATATGGCCGCACCACACTGGAAATCCAGCGCGACGCGCTCGCCGCCGGTGCCCGGGTGCTGCTCGTCGACGACGTGCTGGCCACCGGCGGAACCCTGGTGGCCGCCGCCGAACTGGTCCACCTGGCCGGTGCCGAAGCCACCGGGTGCGCGGTGGTGGTGGCGATCCGCGGCCTCGGCGGGGCGGGGAAATTGCCGGGAATCGGGCATTTCCGCGTCGCCACCGTGCCGGTGCCCGGAGTGGACTAGTGCTGGCGCTGCTCCGGGCGGCGGCGTTCGGATGGCGCAATCGGCGCGTCCTTTGGCGGGGTGCGCAGCTCGTTTGCCTGCGTTAAACTACATTTCCGGATCCGCGGCGGCGCACGGCGGCACACTTGAGCCGTTCGCGGGTCGCACCAGGGGGAATCGTCTCATGGAGAAAGCAGTCAGGAGCATCCGCACGGTCGTGGTCGACAATCACATGTTGTTCCGGCAGGGGATAGTGCAGATGCTTTCCGTGGAACGGGATGTGGTGGTCGTCGGGGAATGCGGCTTCGGCCGCACGGCCACCGCCCTGGTCGCCGAGGTCAAACCGGACATAGTGCTGCTGGACAGCGATCGCGGCGGTTCGCTGGCGGTGCGGACGCTGCGCGAGCTTTCGGTGGCCTCGCCGGTGTCGAAGGTGATCGTGGTGACCCGGCACGACGAACCCCGCCTGGTCGGCAACCTGATCGCCGCCGGCGCCTACGCCTACGTGCTCAAGAGCGCCACCAGGGAGGAACTGCTGGTCACCCTGCGCATGGTGCACCGGGCGTCGGGACACGTGGTGGTCTCGGTCTCGCGCGAGACGCTGGAGGGCATGCACGGGTTCGACCGGCAGCTGCTGTCCAAGCGCGAGCGCGAGGTGATCGTGCTGGTCGCGGTCGGTATGCGCAATTCGCAGATCGCGCACGAACTGTACATTTCCGAGGGCACGGTCAAGCGGCACCTGACGAATGCCTATACCAAACTGGGTGCCGCCTCGCGGATAGCCGCGGTGAAGAAGGCGATATCGCTGGGCATCGTTTCTGTCGCCGACCTGTTCGACAACGAAGAGGACGCAGCCGGGAGCTGATCAGGCGCGGGCCGCCGCCACGGTGGCGGTCAGCGCGGTCGCCACGACCGCGGTGTCCACCCCGCACGCCACCAACCGTACGCCGAGTCGCCACCAGCCTGCCACCGACTCGGCGCCGGGGGTGAACACCCCGGTGGCCACCCCGCTCGCGGTGGCCCGGCCGACCGCCCGCTCCAGCGCCTCGACCACCAGCGGGTGGCCGATCCGCCCCGGCACGCCGAGGGAGTGGGAAAGATCGACCGGGCCGAGGAAAACCCCGTCCAGGCCGGGCACGGCGAGGATCTCGTCGAGCTCGGCGAGTGCGGCGCGGCCCTCCACCATCACCAGCACCGCGACTTCGGCGTTGGCGGCGGCGTACCAGTTCTCCCGGTGGCCGAAGCCCGCGGCGCGAACATACGGATTCGCGCCGCGGTCGCCTTCGGGGGCGAACCTGGCCGCTCGGACAACCGCGGCCGCCTCCGCCGCCGAAGCCACCTGGGGCACGAGCACTCCGCTCGCACCGACGTCCAGCACCGCGCCGACGCACCACGGATCCAGCGCGGGCACGCGGACCACCGCGTGCAGGCCGTGCGCGTTCGCGGCCAGCACGGCCCGGCGCACGTCGCCGAGCGCGTGGGGGCCGTGCTCCATGTCCACGATCACCACGTCGAACCCGGCGAGCGCGATCAGCTCGACGATCTCGGGGGAGGGGAGCAGGTTGAACGTGCCGAGCAGCCCGCCACCGGCCAGCCGGTCGCGCAGCCCGGTCACCGGTCGGCCACCAGCACCGGGGACTGCTTCGGGTGCCCGCCGAGCCTGCCCGCGGCGAGCGCGGTGGCCAGGTGCGGGGTGAGCTGCGCGGCCGGTGCCTTGCCGTACGCGCCGGCCAGCCGCTCCAGCAGGGTGGGGCCGTCCAGCCGGTACTCCGCGGTGCCCTTCGACTCCAGCACGCAGGTGGCGACCAGGCAGCCGAGGCGCGCGGCCGCGGCGTGCGGCAGGCCCCAGTTCCGCGCGGCCAGGAACCCGGCGCGGAACCCGTCACCGGCACCGGTCGGGTCCACCACCTCGGTGGCGGGCACCTCGCGCACGGTCGCCGACTGGCCCGGCGCGCCGTCGATCCTGGCCCCCGCCTCGCCGAGCGTGGTGATCCAGGCGCCGACCGCGGAGAGCACCCGCGATTCGCTCCAGCCGGTCTTCTTCAGCAGCAGCGCGTGCTCGTACTCGTTGGTGAACAGGTACCGGGCGCCGTCGACCAGCCTGCGGATGTCCGCGCCGTCGAGCAGGGCGAGCTGCTGCGAGGGGTCCGCGGCGAAGGGCAGGCCGAGTTCCCGGCATTCGGCGGTGTGCGCGAGCATCGCGTCGGGCGCGTTGGCGCCGATCACCACCACGCCGATGCCCGGCACCCGCGCGGCCAGCTGCCGCAGGCTGATTCCGGCGGCGGCCGCCATCGCCCCGGGGTGGAACGAGGCGATCTGGTTCTGCTCGGTGTCGGTGGTGCACCAGAAACGCGCGGTGTATTCGGTTTCGCTGACCAGCACCGCTTCGGTGTCCACGCCCTCGCGTTCGAGCCATTCCCGGTAGGCGCCGAAATCCTTGCCCGCGGCACCGGCGAGCAACGGGCGCTGCCCGAGCCTGCCCAGGCCGGTGGCGATGTTCGCGGCCACCCCGCCGTAGTGCACTTCGAGCTGGTCGGTCAGGAAGGACAGCGAGATTTTGTCCAGCTGACCGGGAATCAATTGCTCGGCGAATTTCCCGGGGAAAGTCGCGAGGTGGTCGACCGCGATGGAACCCGTGACGACGATTCTCATGCGGGCCAGTGTCCCCGGCCGGAGTGGCGCCCGGCATCGGCTGTTGGGTGCAGTGCGCGCTGTTACTTTGGGCGCCGCCGCTGACACGTTGGTCCGGGCCGAAGATGGCCGCAACCGTCGATTGTGGCCCCGCCGCGCCCTTCCTACGGTTGTCCCAGCGATGCCAACGGAAAGGGGCACAGTGTGTCCAGCACAAGGGCGGCCAAGCGGCTCACCGTGAAACGGCCGGCGTTCGCACTGTTCGAAGGCTACGCGGTGAGCAGCATCATCGCCTCCTTCGAGATGGCGGGATTGTTGCCCGCACTGGAATCGGCCGGGCTCGACGAGCAGGCCATCATCGACCGCGACCCGGACGCGGCCGCGTTGCTGCGCGCCAGCCTGCGCTTCCTCGAACAGCGCTCGGTGGTGCTGCTCGACGACGGGGTGTACCGGCTTTCCTCGTACGGCCAGGAAGTCTGCCGCGACAAGGGTTACCTGGTCTGGCTGGTCGGCGGCTACGGCGAATCGCTGCGGCGGGTCGAGACCTTTCTCGGCGGCGGCAAGCGCTACGGCGAGGAGTACGTGCGCGACGGCAAGTGGGTGGCGGGCGGTGCCGCCATGCTCGGCGGCAAGGACGTGGTGCCCCAGGCCAAGGACCTGTTGCGGCAGATCGAGTTCGACCAGGTCGTCGACCTCGGCTGCGGGAACGCGCGGCTGCTCATCTCGATCTGCCGGGAGAACGGTGCCCGGGGCGTGGGCATCGACATCAGCCCGGAAGCCTGCGCCGACGCGAAGGTGGCCGTGGCCGCCGCGGGCCTGACCGACGAGGTGGTGATCACCCAGGCGGACGCGGGCGAGATCAAGGAGATCGAGGCCCTCCCCAGCGCGAACCTGGTGGTGACCTTCTTCCTGCTGCACGAAATCCTGGCCCAGGGCCGGGATGTGCTCGCGGACTACCTCACGGATCTGTCGAACACCCTGCCGCGCGGTGCCAGCCTGCTGATCGCGGAGGTGGAACCGGCCACCGGCGAGCGCGACGCGCACGAGTGGTTCACCCCCGAGTTCACCTACGTGCACGCGTTGATGCGGCAGATCCTGCTGCCCGCCGAGGAGTGGGTGGCCGTGCTGGAGCAGAGCGGGTTCGTGGTGCGTTCGGTGCAGCGCAACGACATGCCGGGCGGCATCCTCCTGCTCGCCCAGACGGCGCGGTGAGCGCGGTGGGCACGCGGGGCTACCGCCTCCTCGCCGACGACGCCACGCGCATCGGCGACGACGCGCTGGTGACCGGTCCGGTGAAGCTGGCCGGGAAAACCCGGCTGCGCCCGGTGTTCGCGTTCGTGCTCGGGGACGAGCTGCCCCCGGACGCGGCACCGGGCGCGGTCGAACGGGCGGTCGGCGCGGTGTTCCCGGCGGTGGAGTTCGCCGGCCCGGACGGTTCGAGGTACGTGCTCGGCGAGCGCGCCGTCGAACTCCCGCCGTCCGGGCCGGTCGCGCTCTGGCAGGAGGGGTCCGAAGTGGACGCCCACCTGCCGGAGGACTTCGGCGACCTGACCGGAGGGCTGGTCGAACTGGCCGGGCGGTCGCACGGCCTGCGCCCGGGGGAGGTGGCGGTGATCGGGTCCCGGCGGCCGGGTCCCGGACCGGTGGCGAAACCGGGCACGGTGCACCTGCAGGGCCCGGGTTCCGCCACGGTGATCACCCGGACCGAAGGAGCGGCGCGATGACCGCGGTGCAAGAGGCCACCCAGGACACTGTGGACAGTCTGGCGCGCAGGCTGGACGACGCCTGGGAGAACCGGGTGAGCGTGCCGCCGCTGAGCGAGTCCGAGGGGCTGGTCTCGGCGGAGCTGGCCTACCGGATCCAGACCCGGTGGAGCGAGCTGCGGCAGGCCGAGCACGGCGACCGGGTGATCGGCCGCAAGATCGGGCTGACCAGCCTGGCGATGCAGCAGCAGATGGGCGTGGACGAACCGGACTACGGCTCGCTGTGGAGTTCGCGCCACTTCCCGGCCACGGCGGGGCGCGCCACGCTGCCGTCCGCGGTGTTCCTGCAACCGCGGGCGGAGGGCGAACTGGCGTTCCTGATCGGCAGGCCGCTGAGCGGCTGGCCGATCACCACCCAGGACGTGCTCGCGGCCACCGACGCGGTGGCCGCGAGCATCGAGGTGATCGACAGCCGGATCACCGACTTCCGCATCGCGCTGACCGACACGGTGGCCGACAACGCCTCCTACGGCGCGGTGGTGCTCGGCCCGTGGAGCACCGCGCTGCGCTCGGCGGACCTGCGCACCATCGGCATGCTGATCCACCGCAACGGCGAACCGGTGGTGCACAGCGCGGGGGCGGCGGCACTGGGCAACCCGGCGCGCTCGGTGGCCTGGCTCGCGCGGCGGCTGGACCAGCTCGGCACCCCGCTGGCCCCGGGCGACATCGTGCTCTCCGGCTCGCTCGGCCCGTCGCTGCCGGTGGGCGAAGGGGACGTGTTCACCGTGGAAACCCACGGCCTGCCCCCGCTGTTCGCGCTCTTCAGCTGAGCGGGAAGTGGACAAGAATCTTCAAGACCGCGGGTCCCGCGCGCGCCTAGTATCCGCAGGCCGACCCCCCTGACCAGGAGAATGCGAGGACCCTCGGTGCCGTTCGAGAGCGTCGACGCCCAGCCGGATTTCGTCGCGATGGAGGAGCGGGTGCTCCAGCGCTGGAGCACCCGCGACGTCGTCCGGCGCTCGCTCGAAGCGGGCGCGGCCGACGCGCCGCTGCTGCGGTGCTACGAAGGTCCGCCGACGGCCAACGGCAAGCCCGGCGTGCACCACGTCGAAGCCAGGGTGTTCAAGGACGTGCTGCCGCGGTACTTCGCGCTCAAGGGGTACCGCGTGCCGAGGCGCGCGGGCTGGGACTGCCACGGCATCCCGGTCGAGCTGGAGGTCGAGCGGCAGCTGGGCATCGGCAGCAAACCGGAGATCGAGCGGTTCGGCGTGGCCGGGTTCAACGAGCGCTGCCGCCGTTCGGTCACCGACTACGTGGGCGAGTGGGAGCGGCTGACCCGGAGGATCGGCTACTGGGTCGACCTCGGCGACCCCTACCGCACGATGGACACCGCCTACGTCGAAAGCGTCTGGTGGTCGCTGAAGACGATCTTCGACCGCGGCCAGCTCTACCAGGACTACCGCATCGTGCCCTACTGCACGCGCTGCGGCACCACCCTGTCCGACCACGAGGTGGCGCAGGGCTACGCCGAAACCGAGGACCTGAGCGTCTACACCCGGCTGCCGCTGCTGACCGGGCCGCTGGCCGGTGCCTCGCTGCTGGTGTGGACCACCATGCCGTGGACGGTGATCTTCAGCAGCCTCGCGGTGGTCGGCGCGGACATCCACTACGTGCTCGCGCGTGGCGGGCGCGCGGGGGACAACGAGGTGGTGCTCGCCGCCGAACGCGTCGAGGTGGTGCTCGGCGAGGGCGCCGAGGTGCTGCGCGACGTGGCGGTCGAGGAACTGCTCGGCGCGCGCTACCAGGCCCCGTTCGACCTCGTCGGCCCCGGCTCGCCCGCCGACCCGGACGGTGATCCGGAGTCGTGGCGGTTCGTCGTGCTCGGCGACTTCGTCAGCACCAGCACCGGCAGCGGGATCGTCAGCACGGCCCCCGCCTACGGTGAGGACGACATGCGGGTGGCCAAGGCCAACGGCGTGGCCGTGGTCAACGGGGTGGACGCGGCGGGGTACCTCGACCACCGGCTCGGCCCGTTCGCCGGCCTGTACATCCGCGACGCCAGCGAACTGGTCGTCGAGCGGTTGCGCGAGAATGGCCTGGCCGTGCTGACCGAGCTGTACCCGCACTCGTTCCCGTTCTGCTGGCGGTGTGACACCCCGCTGGTCTACTACGCCAAGCTGTGCTGGTTCATCGCCACCACGGACCTGCGCGAGCGGCTGGTCGCCGACAACGCCGAGGTGGACTGGCGCCCGGAGCACATCCGGACCGGCCGCTACGGCGACTGGCTGGCGGGCAACGTCGACTGGGCGGTCTCGAGGGAACGCTACTGGGGCACGCCGCTCCCGTTGTGGCGCTGCGATTCCGGCGAGCACGTGGTGGCGATCGGGTCGCTGGCCGAGCTGGGCGAGCGGACCGGCACCGACCTGTCCGCGCTCGACCCGCACCGGCCCTACGTCGACGACATCAGCTTCGGCTGCGAGTCCTGCGACGGCACCATGCACCGCGTGCCGGAGGTCATCGACGCCTGGTACGACTCGGGTTCGATGCCGTTCGCGCAGTACGGCTACCCGCACGTGGCCGGCAGCCACGAGCGGTTCACCGAGATGTTCCCGGCCGACTTCACCGCCGAGGCGATCGACCAGACCCGCGGCTGGTGGTACTCGCTGCAGAGCGTCTCCACCCTCCTTTTCGGACGGACGAGCTATCGGCGGGCGCTGTGCCTCGGCCACATCGTGGACGAGTCCGGCCGGAAGATGTCGAAGTCGGCGGGCAACGCGCTGGACCCGTGGGAGCTGATCGACGGGTACGGCGCGGACGCGCTGCGCTGGCTGCTGCTGGCCGAAGGCAGCCCGTGGCAGTCGCGCCGGGTCGGTGGCGAGGCGCTGCACAAGGTCACCCGCAAACTGCTGATGACGGTCTGGAACACCTACTACTTCCTCACCACCTACGCCCGGCTGGCGGGCTGGACCCCGGACCAGGAGGCACCGCCGCCCGCCGAGCGGCCGGTGCTGGACCGCTACCTGCTGGCCGATCTGGCCGCCACCGTGTCCGAAGTGGACGAAGCGATGGCCGGGTACGACGTGACCCGGGCCGCCCGGCGGATCAGCGCCTTCGTCGAGGACCTGTCCAACTGGTACGTCCGGCGCAGCCGGGAACGGTTCTGGCAGGGCGAACGCGGCGAGCTGCCCGCCGACGCCCGCGCCGCGTTCGCCACCCTGTACACCGGGGTGACCACGCTGGCCGGACTGCTCGCGCCGTTCACCCCGTTCCTCGCCGACGAGATCCACGAGAACCTGGTGCGCCCGTTCACCGCGGACGCCCCGGATTCGGTGCACCTCGGTGCTTTCCCGGTGCCCGACGCCGCGGTGGCGGACCCGGACCTGCGGGCGGCGATGGCGGTGGCCAGGAAGCTGGTCAGCCTCGGCCGGGACGCCCGCACCACGGCGTCGGTGCCGGTGCGCGTGCCGTTGCGCCAGGCGGTGGTGACCGTGCCCGGTGACCTGCGCGCGCACTTCGGCGTGATCCGCGAGGTGGTCGCCGCGGAGCTCAACGTCAAGGAGATCGTGGCCGCGTCGCCGGAGAACGGGCACCTGGTCGAGTACACGCTCAAGCCGAACTTCCGCGAGCTGGGCAGGATCTTCGGCAAGCGGACGCAGGCGGCCGCCGCGGCGGTCCGCGCGCTGGACGCGGCCGAGGCCGTGGCGCGCCTGACCGAAAAGGGCTCGCTGCTGATCGAGGTCGAAGGCGAGGCCACGGAGATCGGCCGTGAAACGGTGCAGGTGATCGAGGCGGCCGCGACCGGCTGGCAGGTGTCCTCCGACGGCACCTCCAGTGTGGCGCTCGACGTCACCGTGGACCGCGAACTGCGGCTGGAAGGCCTTTCCCGGGAATTCATCAGGACGCTCAACGAAATGCGCAAGCGGCGTGGTTACGAAATCGCCGACAAGGTGCGGCTCGGCGTGGCCGTCGAACACGATCCGAATGGCGATCTGGCGGCCATGCTGAACACCCACGCCGAGGAGATCCGCGGTGGGGTCAGGGCGGCCGCGTTCGGCCGTGAAATCGGGGAAGGCGGGGCGGAAAGCCTGCCACTGGCGGACGGGAGCGTGCTGGTCGAACTGCGGGTCCTCACCCCATCGAGCTGACGGGAGCCGGGTCGGTGAAACGGGCTACTCCCTTGGTCGCATTTACCGCACCGGGGCGCGCGGTTAGCCTGGAATTGTCGAAAAAGCCCGGAGAATGGAATGGTCATGCGAGTTGCGCGGGAAAACGGGTCGATTTCACCGGCGAAGGTGTGGGACGGCGTCACGGTGCGCGTGGTGCACGGGGAACTGGTGTCGATGGCCATCGCCGAACTGGCGCCGGGCGTGGTGGTGCCCCAGCACCAGCACGTGAACGAGCAGATCGGCGTGGTGCTGGAGGGTTCGGCCTCGTTCGTCGCCGAGGGCGAGACGGTGGAGCTGACCGCGGGCGGCACCTACCGGCTGCTCGCCAACGTGCCGCACGAGGTGCGCGTCGGCGAGGACGGCGCGGTGTTCGTGGAATGCTTCTCGCCGGTGCGCGAGGACTGGAAGTCGCTGCCGCCGGCCGAAGACGCCGAGCTCCGATGGCCACCCGCGAAATAACCGCGCTAGTCTGCGGCGGGGCCACCGCGCCGGTCGAGTTCCGGGCGGTGCCCGCGCCGGAGGCGGTGACCGGTGAGGTGCGCGTCGGGGTGCGCGCGGTTTCGGTGAACCGCGGTGAGCTGCACCGGCTCACCGACCAGGCGGTGAACGGCTGGCGGCCGGGCTGGGACCTGGCCGGCGAGGTGCTCGGCCACCACCCGAGCGCGACCGCGTTCCCGGTCGGTACCCGGGTGTTCGGCATGTGCCACGGCGGGAGCTGGGCGCAGGAGGTGGTGGTCGCCGAATGCCACCTCGCGCCGGTGCCGCCCGCGTTGAGCTACCAGCAGGCGGCGGCGCTGCCCGCCGCCGCGCTGACCGCGGTGCGCACGCTGCGGCTGGCCGGTTCGCTGGCCGGCCGGGCGGTGCTGGTGATCGGGGCCAGCGGCGGGGTCGGGCGGTTCGCCGTGCAGCTGGCCCGCCGCGCCGGGGCGCGGGTGACCGCGGTCGCCGGTGGCCGGGACCGGGCGGCCGGGCTGCAGCGGCTCGGCGCCGACCACGTGGTGACCGGGCTGCACGAGCTGGCCCCCGGGTTCGACCTGGTACTCGAATCGGCGGGCGGTGATTCGCTCGCCGCCGCGCTCTCGCTGGTCGGCCGGAGCGGGCTGGTGGTCAGCTACGGCAACTCCTCCCGGGCGAGCACGCGCTTCTCGGTCAGCGACTTCTACCCCAAGCAGGCCCAGCTGTGCGGGTTCTACCTGCTCGACGACATCGTCGCCGAGCCACCGGGCGCGGATCTGCGCGAGCTGGCCCGGTTGTGCGCGAACGGCGAGCTGTCGGTCGAGGTCGGCATGGAGGCGGACTGGGCCGAGGTGGGTTCGGTGCTGAGCGCGTTGCGCGACCGGCGGGTGCCGGGCAAGGCGGTGCTGCGGCTCGGCCCGGCGGGAGGGGCGTGATGCCCGCCGACACCACGCTCACCGAAGAGCACCGGGAAGTGCGGCGGCGGGTCCGGCACCTCGCGGAGACGGTCATCGCCCCGGCCGCCGCCGTGGTCGACCGGGACGCCGCGTTCCCGCGCGCGGCCCACGAGGCGCTGGTCGCCGAAGGGCTGTACGTGCCGCACCTCCCGGTCGCCCTCGGCGGGCTCGGCGCCGACGCGCTGACGTCGTGCCTGGTGATCGAAGAGGTGGCCAGGGCGTGCGCGTCCGCCTCGCTGACCCCGAACGTGACCCGGCTGGTGTCGCTGCCGCTGCTCGCCGCCGCCCAGCCGGACCTCGCGGAGCGCTGCCTGCGCCCGGCGGCCACCGACGGCGCGATCCTCGCCTTCGCGTTGTCGGAGGAGGACGCGGGCAGCGACGCCGCCGCCATCCGCACCCGGGCGGTGCGCGACGCCGACGAGTACGTGGTGACCGGCAGCAAGCGGTGGATCACCAACGCCGGGGTCGCCGACCACTACCTGGTCGCCGCGGTGACCGAGCCCGAAACCCGCGCGATCTCCCTGTTCGTGGTGGACCGCGACACCGAGGGGCTGTCCTTCGGCCCGTGCGAGGACAAGCTCGGCGTGCGTGGTTCGCCCACCCGCTCGGTGTTCTTCGACGAGGTGCGGGTGCCGGCGGAACAGCGCGTGGGTGCCGAGGGCGAGGGTTACCGCCTGGCGCTGGAGGCACTGGACCACAGCCGGGTCACCATCGCCGCCCAGGCGGTCGGTCTCGCCCAGGGTGCGCTGGACTACGCAGCTGGGTACGTGTGCTCCCGCCGCCAGTTCGGCCAGGCCGTCGGTGCATTCCAGGGCGTGCGGTTCATGCTCGCCGAGATGGCCATGCGGCTGGAAGCGGCGCGTCAGCTCACCTACGCCGCGGCGGCGCGGTCCGAGGCGCGCAGCTCGGATCTGCGCTTCTTCTCCGCCGCCGCCAAGTGCTTCGCCTCGGACGTCGCCATGCGGGTCACCGTGGACGCCGTGCAGTTGCTGGGCGGGCACGGCTACACCCGGGGTTCCCCGGTGGAGCGGATGCTGCGCGACGCCAAGGTGACCCAGATCTACGAGGGCACGAACGAGATCCTGCGCGGAGTTCTGGCAAAGCAAGTGTTAGCGGAGGTCGGATAGCGTGACGACAGCAGCCGGTATGCGTCAAGAACAGGCGTGGTTCCTCAGCCAGCTCACCACCGAACCCGCGCTGCACCACCACGCGGTGGCGGTGCGCCTGCACGGTCCGCTCGACGCCGCCGTGCTGGGCCGCGCGGTGGCGGCCGTGGTCGCCGGGCACGAACTCCTGGGCTCGACGTTTTCCTTCCAGGACGGCGAAGTGGTGATCGACGGGGTGAAGGAAGCCGCGGCGTTGCCCGAGTCCGCCGAGGACCTGCGTGACTTCGCCGCGGCCGACCGGGGCGCGCGGCTCGCCCGGATCACCGAACGCGAACTGCACCGGCCGTTCGACCTCGCGGCCGGCCCGCCGATCCGGTTCAACCTGGTGCGGCTCGGCCGGTTCGACCACGAACTGCTGATCGTCGTCCACCGCATCGCCGCCGACCGCCGGTCCGCCGACCTGATCGCCACCGCGATCATGACCGCGTACCACGACCTGGCCGAGGGCCGGAGTCCGAAAACCACCGAACCCGGCCGCACTTTCGCCGACTGCGAGGAGGATTTCCGCACGCGGTACCACGGCGGCGAACTCGCTGACAGCGCCGAGTTCTGGAAGCGCACGGTCACCGACCTGCCCGACGCTCCCGCACTGCCGAACCAGCGCAGCCGCCCGGAAGCGGGCACACGGGTCACCGGCCGCGCCGACTTCGGCGTCCGCAGTTCGATCGCCGCCGGTCTGCGCGAGCTCGCCGCCGCCGAAGACACGTCGGTGACCACCGTGGTCGCGGCCGCGTTCGCGGTGTTGCTGCACCGCCAGCTGCGCACTCCCGAACTCGTGCTCGGCGTGCCGGTCGACAGCCGGGAAGCGGGCGCGGAACAGGCGATCGGCCCGTTCACCGAAGCGCTGGTGCTGCGATTGCGCCTGCCCCATGACCCGACGTGGCGCGAGGCCGTCCAGGCGGTGCGCGACGGGATCCGCGAGGTCGAGGCGCACGGGGAGATCCCGTTCCGGGTGCTGGCCGGCTTCGCCAGACCGGACTGGCACCCGTCGATGCACCCGCTGTTCCAGATCCTGGTCACCGGCGAGCCCGCCGCGCCGCCGCCGCGCACGGTCGCCGGGGTCACCTACGACCTGCGGACCGTCGACCCCGGGCGCTCGCCCTACGACGTCGAGTTGCGGGTGTCCGAATCGGACGTCCTCAGTGGAGCTTTGACCTTCCAGGAGGACCTGTTCGACGGCCAGGACATGGCCGGACTGGCCGAGCAACTGGTCCGCCTGCTGCGGCAGGCCGCCGCCGAACCGGACCGGCACCTGTCGAACTGCGCGTTGCTCGGCGAAGACGAACGCGAGCGCGTGCTGTACGGCTGGAACCGGACCGAGGTGGACTTCCCGCGGCACAGCGCGGTCCACGAGCTCTTCGAGGAATGGGCCGACCGCACCCCCGACGCGCCCGCGCTGCACTGGGAGGGCACCACCTACACCTACGCGGAACTGGACCGCCGCGCGAACCAGCTGGCGCACTACCTGCGCGGGCTCGGTGCCACCGAGGAAACCCGGATCGGGCTCCACTTCGGCTACGCGGCCGAATGGGTCGTCTCGGCGCTGGCCGCGCTGAAGGCGGGGGCCGCCTACGTCCCGCTCGACCCGTCGTACCCGCCGGACCGGCTCGCGATGATGTGCGAAACGGCGGGCGTGGAAATCCTGCTCACCCACGCCGGAGCCGGGGAATCCCCGGAAACGGCGGGGATGCGGCACGTGCTCGTCGACGAGGAACAGGCGATCGACGCCGAACCGGACACGCGGCCGGGCATCGGCGCGGGACCGCATCAGCTCGCGTACGTCATGTTCACCTCCGGTTCCACCGGCCGCCCCAAGGGCATCGCGGTGACCCACCGCAACATCGTCCGGACCGTGCGCGGCATCACCTACACGCGGTTCGCGCCGGGGGACAGCGTCGCGCAGGGGTCGAACATCTCCTTCGACGCCACCACGCTGGAAACCTGGGGCGCCCTGCTCAACGGCGCGCGGCTGGTCGGGCTGCGCAAGGCCGACCTGCTCGAACCGCAGCGGCTGGAGCGCCAGCTGGTCGAGCACCGGATCGACATGATGTTCCTGCCCGCCGCGCTGATGAAGCAGCTGGTGGCCGAGGCCCCGCACACCTTCGCCTCGCTGCGGTACTTCCAGTCCGGCGGCGAGCAGGCGGACTTCCACACGCACCAGCGGATCATCGCGCACGGCCCGCCGGAGAACCTGATCAACCCGTACGGTCCGACCGAGACAACGGTGAACGCCACGGCGTACCGCACGAACGGGCTCACCGACGCCGAACGGCACGTGCCGATCGGCTTCCCGCTGGCCAACACCACCTGCTACATCCTCGACCAGTACTGGCAGCCGGTGCCCGCGGGTGTGGTCGGCGAGCTCTTCGTCGGCGGTGACGGGGTTTCCCGCGGTTACCTCGGGCAACCCGGGCTGACCGCGGAGAAGTTCGTGCCCGACCCGTACGGCGAGGTGCCCGGCGCGCGGCTCTACCGGACCGGCGACCTGGCCAGGTACCGCGCGGACGGCGCGATCGAGTTCCTCGGCCGGGCCGACCGGCAGGTGAAGATCCGCGGGTTCCGGGTGGAACCGGGGGAGGTCGAGGCCGCGGTGCTCCGCTCGGGACAGGTGCGCGAGGTGTCCGTGCAGGTCGGCGTGGACGCCGGGGGAGACCAGGTGCTGGTCGCCTACTTCGTGCCCGCGGTGCCCGGCGCGGATCCGGCCGCGTTGCGCGAGTTCACCCGCGAGCAGGTGCCGACCTACATGGTGCCCGGGGTTTTTGTGCCGCTGCCCGCGTTGCCGTTGAACGCCAACGGGAAGCTGGACACCGGGGCGCTGCGGGAGTTCCTGCCCTCGGCCGTGCCCGCCGAGCTGGTCGAACCGCGCACGGCCACCGAAGGCAGGCTCGACGTCCTGCTGACCACGGCCCTGCAGGTGCCCGCGATCAGCGTGCACGACAACTTCTTCCGGCTGGGCGGGGATTCGGCCAAGGCGGTGGCGCTGGTGCTGCGGGCGCGCACGGTGTTCGGCATGGACCTCCCGCTGTCCTCGTTCTTCGGCAATCCCACCGTGGCCGGGTTCGCCGCCGAGATCGACCGGCTCCGGACCGGCGGGGTGGTGGTGCCCGAACCCGAGCCGGTGCCGGTACCCGTGCCGGTCGAGCCGGTGCGGCGGCCGTCACCACCGCCGGTCCGGGTGGAGTCCGGTGGCTCGACCTCGGCGCGGCTGGTGGAGATCTGGCGCGAGGTGCTCGACCTGCCGGACCTCGGGCCGGAGGACGACTTCTTCGCCAACGGCGGGCATTCGCTGAAGGTCACCAGGGTGGCGTCGCGGGTGAAGGCCGAGTTCGGCGTGAACGTGCCGTTGCGCCTGCTGTTCGCGAATCCGACGGTGATCGCGTTCGCCCGTGCGGTGGACGAACTGCTGCAGCCGGGTTCCGGCGCCCGTGGGCTGGACGCCCTGCTCGACGAGGTGGAACGGCTCCCGCGATGAGCGACGTCGTCAGCGTTGTCGACCGGTTGGACAACCTCCCGGTGCACCGTCGCCGGGCCGCGCTGGAGGTGATGCGCGAGCGCGGCGCCGAGTTCGGTGTCCACCCGCTGACCTCGGCGCAGCGGCGGCTCTGGTTCCTCTGCACGCTCGACGGCGACCTCCCGATCTACAACGTGCCGTACGCGTTCCGGTTGCGCGGCCCGGTGGATCCCGGCGCGATGAAGGCCGCCGTCGAGGCGGTGATCGCCCGGCACGAGATGCTGCGCGCGGTGTTCTTCGACATCGACGGCGAACCGTTCTACGCCGTGCATCCGTCGATCGCCACGCCGTGGACCATGCGGGGCCTGCCCGCCGATTTGGCCGCACTGCTCGACGAAGAGGCGCGACGCCCGTTCGACCTCCGCCGCGGCCCGCTGCTGCGGACCGGGTTGTGCACCAACGGCACGGACGAGCACGTTCTCCTGCTGACCCTGCACCACCTGGTCTGCGACGGCTGGAGCCTGGCGATCATGTTGCGGGAGCTGGGAAACGGCTACCTCGCGATCCGTGACGGCCGGATACCGGACCTCGGCCCGCCGCCCGCGGGCTTCGCCGAAGCTGTGCGAAGACAGGAGATCGCCGAGCTGAACGGCCGCGCCGAGCACCTCGCCTACTGGACCGACCGGCTCGCCGGTGCACCCGAACTACTGCCGTTGCCGACCGACTTTTCCCGTCCCGAGGTGGAAAACCACCGCGGCGCCCAGGAGATCTTCTTCTGGCCGCTCGAACTCCGCCGGGCGGTCGAGGAGTTCTCCGCGCACCACCGGGCAACGGTGTTCATGACCGCGCTCACCGCGTTCGAAGTGCTGCTGCACCGGCTCACCCGCAGCGAGGACCTGGTCGTCGGCGTCCCGGTGTCCGGCCGGACCAGCCTGGAAACCGAGGACCTGGTGGGGTTCTTCGTCAACACCGTCGCGGTGCGCGTCCGTCCGGCGGCCCGGATGGCCTTCGCGGAGTTGCTGGACGAAGTGCGCGAGGCGGTGCTGGCCGCGCAGGCCCACCAGGAAACCCCGTTCGAGGTGCTGGTCGAAGCGCTGGGCACGCGGCGGAACCTGGACCACCACCCGCTGGTCCAGGTGTGCTTCGTGGTGCTGGAGACGGAGAACGAACTGCTGCGGCTGCCCGGCGTGCGCACCGAACTGGTCCAGGGGCACACCGGCACCAGCAAGTTCGACCTCACCCTGTCGCTGATCGCGGTCCCGGCGGGGCTGCGCGGGGTGGTCGAGTACGACAGCGACCTGTTCCGCCGCGAAACCGTCCGGCGGCTGATCGACGACCTGCGCGCGATCCTCACCGACGCCGTCGCCGATCCGGCGCGGGAAATCGCGGTACTGGGGGCGTCGCGGTGAAGCAGCTGACCGGCCTCAAGGGCTTCTCCGTGTTGTGGGCCGGGCAGATCCTGTCCGCGGTCGGCACCCGGATGACCAACTTCGTGCTGGGCATCTGGGTCTGGCAGGAAACCGGGCAGGCCTCCGCGCTGGCCCTGCTGACCTTCTGCGCGTTCGGCGCCACCGTGTTGTGCAGCCCGCTGGCCGGTTACCTGATCGACCGGCTGAGCCGGCGGGTGACCATCATGCTCAGCGACCTCGGTTCGGCGCTGGCCACCGGGATCATGGTGCTGCTGTTCCTCACCGGCGACGTCCAGCTGTGGCAGCTGGTCCTGACCAACACGCTGACCGGCGGCTTCCTGGCCTTCATGTTCCCGGCCTACGCCGCGACGGTGGCCGAGCTGATGCCCAAGGAGCACTACCCGAAGGCCAACGGCATGCTCTCGCTGGTGCGGTCGGTGCCGGGGATCGCCGCGCCGGCACTGGCCGGGGTGCTGCTCGGGGTGGTCTCGCTGAGCACGCTGCTGCTGGTCGACGTGTGCTCGTACCTGATCGCGATCGGCACGGTTTTCCTGGTACGGCTGAAAAAGCGCGCGCCCACCGGGGAACGGGCCGAATCGCGGTGGCGGGACTGGACCGCCGGGTACCGCTACATCGCGCACCGGCGCGGGCTGGTCGGCCTGCTCGCGCTGACCGTGGTGATCGGGTTCACCTCGGCGATGGGCTTCATCGTGCTGATCCCGATGATCCTGGCGCGCACCGGCGACAACGAGGCGCAACTCGGCCTGGTCCAGTCGATCGGCGCGGTCGGCGGGGTGCTCGGCGCGCTCGCGCTGACCCGCCTGCGGTCGCCGTCGCGCAAGATGCCCGCGGTGTTCGCCGCGGTACTGGTGTTCAGCCTGCTCGGCCAGGTCGGCATCGGGCTCGGGAACACGGTCGCGCTGTGGGCGGTGGCCTGGTTCTTCGCCTGGCTGGCGGTGCCGTTCGTGGAGGGCTACAGCCAGTCGATCTGGCAGCAGAAGGTGCCGCACGCGGTGCAGGGCCGGGTCTTCGCCGCCACGCAGTTGTTCGAGAACCTGGCGCTGCCGATCGGCTTCGCCCTCTCCGGTCCGCTGGTGGACCACGTCTTCGCGCCGCGGATGGCGCCGGGTGGCGGGCTGGCCGAGGTGTTCGGCCCGCTGGTCGGCACCGGCCAGGGCGGCGCGATGGGGCTGGTGTTCCTGCTCGCCGGCACGATCGGCGCGATCACCGCGGTGGTGGCGGCGTGTACCCCGAGCGTGCGGAACCTCGAAGCCCGGTTGCCCGATCACGACGAACCGCCGGTGGCCGCGAGCGCGACCGGCCGGAGCGGGGAGGACTGATGGATCGCCCGGTGGCGAAAGTGGTGGTCAACGACGAGGGGCAGCACGCGCTGTGGCCCGCGTTCCGGGAGAACGCGCCGGGCTGGCGCGACGAGGGCTTCCGCGGGAGCGAGTCGGCCTGCCTGGCCCACATCGCCGAGGTGTGGCCGGACATCCGGCCGTTGAGCGAGCGGAGATGAGCGCCGTGCACCGGGTCCCGCTCCTGGCGACCGCCGACCTCACCCGGCTCGACCACGCCTGGCGCCAGGTGGTGGTCCGGAACTCGCTGTGCGCCGGTCCGCCGCCGGCGCTCGGGCGGGTGCGGTGGGCCGAGGCGGACGACGCGCTGCACGAAAGCCTGGCGGGCGAACTGGCGACCGCGCCGGTCGACGGGGTCCGGGCGGTGGCGCTGCGCACGGGTGAGCGCGCGGAACTGAACCTGTGCGCCGATCCCGCGGTGCTCGACGGCGCCGGTCTCGACCGGCTGGCGGCGAGCGTGCTGGAGGTCTTCCGGCGACCGGGACCGGTGGCGGCGATCCCGGCACAACGGGAGAACCGGGCGCCGGTGCCCGCGGCGAACCCCTCCGCCGCACCGCCGGAACTGGTGGTGCTGCGGGACGCGGGCCGTCCGCACGCGCACTTCTACTACCCGGGTTCCGGGGTCGGCGCGGCGTACCGCGACCTGGTCGCGGCGCTGCCCGCGCACTGGACCGTGACCGCCTGCGACGACGTGGCGTCCGCGAACACGGTCGAGGGGATGAGCGAGGGCTACCTGTCCGTGCTCGGCGGGCGGTTCGCCCGGCCCGACCTGCTCGGCGGCTGGTCGATGGGCGGGCTGGTCGGCCTGGACGCGCTCCGGCGGCTGCCGTCCCGGGGCGCGCCCGCGTTGCTGCTGCTGGACAGCCCGCCGCCCACCGTGCCGGGCACGGAGTCCGGTCAGGGCGAGGACGTCGGCGCGTTCGCCGAGTTCCTCTGGGAATCGTTCGGCCTGCGGCAGTTCCGGCCCGCCGAGCTCTCGGCCGGTGACGACACGCTCGGGCTCGGCTTGCTCGCGCACGGGCTGGCCAAGGCCGGTGAGGAGGTCCCGCTCGGCTGGCTGAGCGCGTGGCTGGCGGAGTACCGGCGGCAGTTGCGGCTGCTGGCCGGTTACGTCCGGCGGGATCTGGTCGACGCGCGCGCGGTGCTGTTCCTCGGGGAACTCCTTGAGGCGCAAGTGGTGCGGTGGCGTGGGCTGATCGGGTCGGACCTGGTGGTCGAACGGCTCGGCGGCGGGCACTTCGACCTGCTCCGCCCGCCGCTGGTGACCGAGGTCGGCCAAACACTGGCCAAGACCTGGGAAGCGTGGTGACCGGGACGGCTAGACTGAGGTGGCTGTGATCGCGGTCACTCGACGAAATGAGGGGGACATGCGCAGCACCACTCGGCTGGCCGGTGGGCCCGGCTTCGCCATCGACGACATCCGCGTCCGGATGGACGCCCCGTGCTGGACCCGGCCGGAAGCCACCCCGGCCTACCGCCTGGTCTTCGTGCGCCACGGGGTGTACCGGCTGCGGCTGCGGCGCTGGGAACTGCTGGCCGATCCGGCCACGGTGTACGCCGCGCACGCCGGGGACGAGCAGTCGATAGCCCATCGCGCCGGGGCGCAGGACACGGCCACGGCGATCACGCTTTCCCCGGAACTGCTGGCGGATTTCGTCGGGGACGGGAAGCCGGCCCCGGCCGGCCCGCAGTTCACCGACGGCCGGATCGATCTCGCGCACCGGGTGCTGCTCGCGCGGGCCCGCCGCGGTGCCGACGACTTCGAACTGGCCGATCGCGTGCTGCACCTGGCCGGGGAAGTGCTGGCGCCCCAGCGGGATTCCGCGCGCCCGGCCGCCGCGCGCGGGAGCGGGGCGGGCAGGCGGATGGCCGAGTCGGTCAGGGAAATCCTGGTGCACGACCCGGTTTCGCTGTCGCTGGACGGACTCGCCGCCAAGGTCAACGTCTCCCCGGCGTACCTGTCACGGGTGTTCTCCAGGGAGACCGGGCTGACGCTGACGCGGTTCCGCAACCGGTTGCGGGTGCGCCGGGTGCTCGACCGGATCGAGGAGGGCGAGACCAGCCTGTCCTCGCTGGCGGTGGAACTCGGGTTCGCCGACCACGCCCACCTGAGCCGGACCGTGCGCGAGGAGATCGGCTGCTCGCCGTCGGCGGTGCGGGTCGCTATGGGAACAGCTGCCAGGTGAGCGCGGCGCTGCCGAACCCGGCGGCGAGCGTGGCGCTCACGTAACCCAGCGCCCGGGCGGTTTCGCCCCGGTTGAGCAGTTCGACGGTCTCGTAGCCGAAGGTGGAGTACGTGGTCAGCGCACCGCAGAGGCCGACGCCGAGCAGTGCCTGCACCGCGCCGGTGGTGCCGGTGAGCAAGCCGAGCAGTGCCGAGCCGGTGACGTTGACCCAGAAGGTCGGCCACGGGAACCCGGGCGATTTCCCCAGCCGGTGCACGAGGTACCGCAGCACCGCACCGACCGCGCCCCCGGTCGCGACGAGCAGCACGGTCATTTTTCGCCCGATCGGGTGGCCAGCCGCGGCGCCGGTGCGAGCCGGATCCCCGCCGCGACGGCCAGCAGGCAGGCGGCCAGTGTGCCGAAGGTGTACCCGAACGCGGTGAGCAGGTGTCCGTTTTGCCCGGCCCGCAGGGCATCGAGCACGGCGGTCGAATACGTGGTGTAGCCGCCGAGCACACCGACCCCGAGGAACGGCCGCCACAACGGGTGCGCGGTGACCGTGTAGAGCACCCCGATCAGCAGGCAGCCGGTCACGTTGACGAGCATTGTGGACACCGCGAATCCGCCCGGCGGGTGCGGAAACACCCCCGACAGCCCGAAACGGGCGACGCTGCCGAGCGCACCGCCGAGCGCCACCGCGCCCAGAGTGGTGAATAACCGATTCACCACGGTGAAGCTGTCCTCGCGAGAAGCCGCCTGAGAACCCGCTGCGGTGCGGGTGGACGGCCCACAGCAAGCGGCTCCGCCGCTTCGAGCAAGACCACGTGGCTGTCCGGACCGGAAGACCGGCTGCTCACCACCCGCATCGGCAAGATCGTCACCTCCGCGGGCGAATCTACCTCGTGGGGCGGGAGGTAGACCGGATGGCGGAACCGTTGCGCGCCCGGCCACCCACATGATGAGGCGGGCAACGGCGGTCCGTACCCTTGATCAGGGTAGGCATACCTAAGGAGGACGGGTGGCGAACTCGCGCGGGGAACCGGGGCCGGCACTGGCCGGCGGGGCGGCCGGGCACGAGCGGCTGGCCGAGCTGATTCCCTTCGCGTTGCGGGGTTTCGCCCGGGGCGCCGCCGAGCGCGGCGGGCCCGCGCCGGAGGGCGGACCGGCCGCGGTGGCGGCGGAACTGGCGTCCGCGTTGCCGGGTGGGACGCTGCTCGCCGACGGCGTCGGCGCGGAACGCGCGCTCACCGAACTGGGCGCGCTGCTCGCCGCCGGCTCGGTCGATCCCGCGGATCCTTGGTGCGCCGCGCATCTGCACTGCCCGCCGCTGGCCGTGTCGGTGGCCGCGGACGTGGTGGCCGCCGCGCTCAACCCGTCGATGGATTCCTGGGACCAGGCGCCGATGGCCAGTGAGCTGGAACGCGAGTTCACCGCCGCGCTGGCCCGGGTGTGCTTCCCCGTAGACACCACTGCCGCCGCTCCCGACGCCGTGGTGACCAGTGGCGGCACCGAATCGAACCTGCTCGGCCTCCTGCTCGCCCGCGAACACGCGCCGGGCAACCGCGTGGTCCCGGTCTGCGGGGCCAACGCGCACCACAGCGTGGCGCGCGCGGCGTGGGTGCTGGGCCTGCCCGCCCCGGTGGTGGTCGCCTGCGACGGTGACCGCCTCCGCCCCGACGCGCTCGCCGACGCGCTCGGCGCGCTCACCGAACCGGCCGTGGTGGTGGCGACCGCGGGCACCACGAACACCGGGGAGATCGACCCGCTGGCCGAGATCGCCGCGGTGTGCCGGGCCGCGGGCGCGCACCTGCACGTGGACGCCGCGTACGGCGGCATGGCCCTGTTCAGCCCGGCGCACGCGGGACTGCTGACCGGGCTCGCCGAGGCCGACTCGGTCGCACTGGACATGCACAAGTTCGGCTGGCAACCGGTCGCCGCCGGCGTGCTGGCCTGCCGCGACGCCGACCGGCTGACCGCGCTGAACGTGCGCGCGGAGTACCTCAACGCCGACGACGACACCGAAGCCGGGCTGCCCGACCTGCTCGGCCGGTCGATCCGGACCTCCCGGCGGCCGGACGCCTTCCGCATGGCGGTCACCTTCTACGCACTGGGGCACCGGGAGATCGGCAGGCTGGTCGCGCGCTGCTGCGAGACCGCCACCGAGGTCGCCGAGGACATCGCCGCCGATCCCGGGCTGCGCCTGTGGGCCGCGCCGTCACTGTCCACTGTGCTCTTCCGGCCGCGTGGATCGGACGAGGTGGTGGCCGGGGTCCGCCGGACCCTGCTGGAGGCCGGGACCGCGGTGCTCGGCCGGGCCACCATGCCCACCGGGCCCGGCGGGGCCGACCAGGTGTGGCTCAAGCTGACCCTGCTCAACCCGGAGGCCACCGCGGCGGACTACCGGCCGTTGCTGGCGCTGGCCGGGAAAACGGCCGCGGCGATGGCCGCCGCCGGAGAGGAGCGGGTTCTTTCGTGAACCGCCCGGTGGACCTGGCCGGGGTCGGCATCGGCCCGTTCAACCTGTCCTTGGCCGCGCTGGCCGCCGGGGTGCCGGGACTCGACGCGGTGTTCTTCGAGCGGCGGCCCGTTTTCCACTGGCACCCCGGCCTGCTCATCGAGGGCACCACCCTGCAGGTGCCGTTCCTCGCCGACCTCGTCTCGCTCGCCGACCCGACCAGCGAACTGTCCTTTCTGAACTACCTGCGCGCGAAGGACCGGCTCTTCCCGTTCTACTTCGCCGAGCGCTTCCACATCCCGCGCGCGGAGTACGACGACTACTGCCGCTGGGTGAGCGAACGGCTGCCGTCGTGCCGGTTCGGGCGTACGGTGACCGACGTGCGCTGGAACACCGAGGAGAACGCGTTCACGCTGTCCTTCGAGGAAGGCGATCCGGTGGCCGCGCGCAACGTGGTGCTCGGTGTGGGCACCTCCCCGCGCGTGCCGGAGCCGTTGCGGGAGCTCGTCGACGATCCCGGGGTGCTCGCCGTCCATTCGGCGGATTACCTCCAGGCGCGGGAAGAACTGCTCATCGCGCCGTCGGTGACCGTGCTCGGGTCGGGGCAGTCCGGCGCCGAGGTGTTCCTGGACCTGCTGCGGGCCCGGCCGCACGGCCTGCGCTGGCTGAGCCGGACCCGTTCGTTCGCGCCGATGGAATATTCGAAGCTGGGCCTGGAGCAGTTCACCCCGGACTACACCGACTACTTCCACGGCCTCGCCGAACCGGTGCGCGATCGCCTGGTCCCGTCGCAATGGCAGCTGTACAAGGGCATCGACGCGGAAACGATCGCCGCCATCCACGACGAGCTGTACGAACTGGGCATCGGCGGGCGCTGGCCGGACGTGACGCTCACGCCCGGCGTGGAGGTGACCGGCGCCGGGCTCGCCGACGGCGGCATCGAGCTGCGCCTGCGGCACCCCGAGCAGGGCACCACCGCGACCGTCCACACCGGAGCGGTGGTCGCCGCGACGGGGTACACCGAGACGCTGAGCCCGTTCACCGGCGACTGCGTGCGCGACGGCAGCGGGCGCCCGGCGATCGGCCGCGACTACCGGCTGGCGCTGCCGCCCGAGGTGACCGGTTCGATCTTCGTGCAGAACGCCGAGCGCCACACCCACGGCGTCGGCGCCCCCGACCTCGGCCTGGCGGCCTGGCGATCGGCGAGCATCCTCAACGCGCTCGGCGGGCGTACGGTCTACAGGTTGCCGGAACGCACCGCGTTCACCAAGTTCGGACTGGAGGGCTCGTGACCGAGACAGCGCAGGTTTCCCTGGCCACCGACGACCCCGCGGACGCCGCCGCGGCGTGGCGGGCGGCCGGTGCGCTCATCGTGCACAAGATGCTGGGGGAGCTGTCCTACGAGGGCCTGCTGCGGCCGGAACCCGCCGATCCGGCGGACCCGGGCACGGACCACCGCGGCTGGGTGCTCACCCTGCCGGACGCGCGCTACGAGTTCCGCGCGCGCCGGGGCGCGTTCGACGCGTGGACCGTGCAGGCGGGCAGCGCGAGGCGTTTCGCCGACGGTGCCAGCGCGCCCGCCGACGACCCGCGCACGCTGGTGGTGGACGCGAGGGCCGCGCTCGGGCTGAGCGGGCTGCGCCTGGCCGATGTGCTCGCCGAGCTGACCGCCACGGTGGCCAACGAAGCCGCCCGCATCGCCGGCGCGCCGAGCGCCGCCGTGTTGTCCACTATGGACTACAACCTGGCGGACGGGCACCTGACCGGGCACCCGAGGCTGGTGCTGAACAAGGGCCGCGTCGGCTTCTCCGCCGCCGACCGCGAGCGGTACTCGCCGGAATCCGGCGCCGACGTGGTGCTGCGGTGGTTCGCCGTGCACCGCGACCACGCCCAGTTCCGCTGCATCGACGAACTCAGCGAGGAACGCCTGCTCGCCGAGGAACTGGACCACGACCTGCGTGCCGATTTCACCGCGCAGCTGGCCGAGTACGGCGATCCGGCGGACTACCTGCTGGTGCCGGTGCACCCGTGGCAGGCCGACGAGATCATCGGCACGCTCTACGCCGCCGAGCTGAGCACCGGCGTGCTGATCGACCTCGGCCAGGGCCACGACCACTACCGTCCACACCAGACGGTCCGGACGCTGGCGAACGTGGGCAGGCCGGAGCGCCGCGACGTGAAGACGGCCGTTTCGGTGCGCAACACGCTGGTCTACCGCGGTCTCAACTCGGCGGCCACGCTGGCCGGACCGGCGATCACCGCGTGGCTGAAGCAGGTCAGCGACGCCGACCCGCTGCTCACCGAGCAGTACCGCTTCGAACTGCTGGGTGAGGTGGCCAGCGTGTCGGTGAGCCACCCGCTCTTCGGCGCGCTGGACGAACTCCCGTACCGGTTCCACGAAACGCTCGGCGCGCTCTGGCGCGAACCGCTGCGCGAACGCGTCGCCGACGGCGAGCACGCGCTGTCCTTCGCCGCGCTGCCCTATCGCGGACCGGAGGGGCCTTCGGTGCTCACCACGCTGATCCAGCGGTCGGGGCAGAGCCCGGAAGACTGGTGCGCCAAGGTGTTCGACCTGCTCCTGACGCCGCTGCTGCAGTGGCTGCTCCGCTACGGCGTGGGGTTCTGCCCGCACGGCCAGAACCTGGTCCTGATCGTGGACGAGGACGGCAGGCCGTTGCGCGTGGCGATCAAGGACTTCGCGCAGGGCGTGGACCTGCTCGACGAGGACGTGGATGTGTACGCCCAGCTGGCGCCGGAGGCGGCCGAGGAGATGTTGCGCTGGCCCGCGCACCTGCTCGCGCAGTCGCTGTTCAGCTCGGTGTTCTCCGGCCAGTTCCGGTTCTGGGCCGAGCTGCTGCTGGACGAGCTTTCGCTGCCACGTGCCCGGTTCTGGGAGCTGGTGCGCGAGGTGGTCACGCGGTTCCGCGAAGCCAATCCCGAGCTGGCGGCGCGCTTCGACGCGTGCTCGCTGTTCGCGCCCGACGTCGAGCGGGTGACGCTGAACCGCGAGCACCTCGCGGGCGGTGGGTTCGACAAGGTCGAGCGCGACGACGAGTTCGACGTGCGCTGGGGCCGGGCGCCGAACCCGTTGCACAGCCCCGATCCGGCGGGCGCCTGGTGACCGGTTCACCGCGTCCGGTCGGGCCGCGCAGCCTGGCGCAACGGCGGGAAGCCGCGCGGGTGCCGGACGGCCTGGCCGACGTGGGCCGGGTGCTGCTGCTGGTGCCCGACCCGCACGCCCGGTTCGCCGGGGTCGAGCTGGACGGCCGGTTCTTCGCCGACGGGGTGGTCACCGGCGGGTACGGCGTGTGCTCGTACGTGTTCGTCTGGGACGTGCACCGGGACGTACCGGCCACTCTGGATGAATCGCTGCGCCGCTACGCCGACCGGTTCGGCGATCTGCGGATGCGGCCGGACTTCGCCACGCTCACCCCGGTACCGGACGCGCTGGCGGTGGTCTGCGACGTCGAATGGCCGGACGGTTCGGCCGTCGACATCGCGCCCCGCACGGTGCTCACCCGGCAGCTGGCGGCACTGGAGGAGCGCGGTCTGGTGCCGTCGATCGGCATCGAGCACGAGGTGACCTTCCGCGGTCCCGACGGCGAACCGCTGACCACGCAACCGGTGGACTACGCGCTCGGCGGCACCGAACGCCTCCGCCCGGTGCTCCGGACCGCGGCCGCACTGCTCGACCGCGCGGGCCTCGGCGTCGAGTCCGCGCGGGCCGAGTGCCACCCGGGCCAGTACGAGATCGTGCTGCGCCACCGGGACGCGCTGGCCGCCTGCGACGACGCGCTCCTGCAGCAGTTCCTGGTCCGCCACGCCGCCGCCGGGCACGGTGTCACCGCCGGGTACCTCGCCGCCGAGCAGACCGGCCGCGGCAGTTCCGGGCACGTCCACCTTTCGCTGTCCACTATGGATGGTCAGCCGGTGGAGCGGCGGCGGCTGAACAGTTTCCTCGCCGGTGTGCTGCGGGAGGCCAGGGCGCTGACGCCGATCTGGGCGCCCACCTGGAACAGCTACGTCCGCCTGCGCACCGGGCCGTTCTCACCGCGCGTGCTGCGCTGGGGCACCGACGACCGGACGGCGTCCGTGCGGGTGGCCGGTGGTGACGAGCCACGCCTGGAGTTCCGGTTCGCCGGTGCCGACGCCCAGCCGCACCTGGTGGTCGCGGCCCTGCTGGCGGCGGGCATGACCGGCCTCGACGAGGACCTGGAACCACCGCCGGAAGGGGAGTCGTGCGGTGAGCTGGCGGGCAGCCCGTGGGAGGCGCTGGCGGGGATCTCCGGTCTGCTCGGCCCGGAGGTGACCGCGCAGCAGACCTCGTTGCTGCGCGCGGAGATCGACGCAGGGCTGGAGTCGGTCAGCGATTGGCAGCGTGATCGGGCTCGTTCGCGCTCCTGAGCCGGGCGAGCGCGGGCAGCGCCAGGCAGAGCAGGAAAACCAGCGCCAGCAACAGGTAGATGTTCCCGGCGAACTGCTCGCCGGTGGTCCACAGCAGTTCCTTGTCGTTGTAACCCGGCAGTTCGTGGAACGGCGCGAGGGTGAAGGCGATCGTGGTGGCCAGCGCGGCGGTGAACCAGCCGACCGCGGTCAGCGAGCTCTCGGTGACCCGGCGGACCACGTAGGCCAGCATCACCACCAGCGCGGGCACCACCCAGACCCAGTGGTGCGACCACGAGGTCGGTGAGATGACCAGTGCCAGCGCGGCGTTCGCCATCAGCGCCGGGGCCGGGTCGGAGCGGCGCATCGCCACGACCGTCACGCCGAGCACGACCAGCCCGAGCACGATCCACCACACCGTCACGTCGGTGGGGGAGAGGCCGAACCGGGCCAGCGCCGCCTCGATCGCCTGGTTGGTGCGGAACGGTGAACCGCTGACCTCGGCGAGCCCGTCGGAACCCCCGGTCCAGAACTTCACCGAACCGGCGAAGTCGACGACGAACCCGGCCGCGGTGGCCGCCACGCCGGTGATCGCGGCCACGAGCGCCGACCGGTAATCCTTGCGCAGCAGGAAGAACAACACGAACGCGGCGGGTGTGAGCTTGACCGCGGCGGCGAGGCCGACGCCGATGCCGCGGGGCCACCAGGTCTTCGGCGCCAGGCAGTCGACCGCGACCAGGCCCATCAGCAGCAGGTTGACCTGGCCGAAGGAGAAGGTGTCGCTGACCGGTTCGAGGAACACCGACAGCGGGGTGGCCGCGGCGGTGATCATGATCGCGCCCCGCGGGCCGCCCGCGGGCCACACGTGCCTGCCGACCACGTAGACGGTGGCCGCGATGGCGGCGAAGTTGGCCAGTACCAGCAAGGTGTTCGCGGTGAACCAGGGCAGCGCGGCGAACGGCAGCAGCGCGATCAGCGCGAACGGCGGGTAGATGAACGGCAGCGGGTTGCCGATCTGGGTTTCCGGCATCACGCCGTAGAGGTCGCCGTCGGCCAGCCAAGCGTGGTAGCCGTTGCGGTAGACCTCCAGATCGATCTGCCACGCGCCGGCGTCCTCGACCAGCGGCCACAAGGTGAACCAGGCACCGGCGACACCGAGCGCGAGCACCACCCAGAAAAACCTCAGCGCGACCGGCTTTTCGTTCGTCAACATGCCCCCTTGGCTGAAACCGCGCACAGTCTAGGCGCTGTGCTGCCGCCGGTGCGTGCGGCGGTAGGCCGAGGGCGGGGTGTCGTAGTGGTCGAGGAACGCCTGCCGCAGTGACTCGGTGGAGCCGAACCCGCACCGCCGGGCGACCGCCGCCAGCGGCAGCTCGGTGGTGGTGAGCAGCTGGGCGGCGACCTCGGTGCGCACCCGGCGCACGTGCCGGGCCGGGGTGGTGCCGAGGTGGGTGTCGAACAGGCGCGTGAGCTGCCGGGTGCTCAGGCCCGCCCGCGCGGCGAGCGCGGGGGCGCCGAGATCGGCGTCGAGACTGCTGGCGATGTACCCGGTCAGGTCGCCGACCAGCCCGTGCTCGGGCGGCGGCGCGCTGAGGAACATGCTGACCTGCGCCTGGTTGCCCGGCCGCTGCAGGTAGGTGACCAGGTACCGGGCGATCTGCCTGGCCATCGACGGGCCGTGGTCGGCCTCGACCAGTGCCAGTGCGAGGTCCAGCCCGCTGGTCACCCCGGCGGAGGTGTAGACGTTGCCGTCGCGCACGTACAGCGGCGCCGGGTCGACCTCGATCTCCGGGTGCTGCCCGGCCAGCCGCGGCGCGTCGACCCAGTGCGTGGTGCAGCGGCGGCCGGTGAGCACCCCGGCCGCGGCGAGCAGGGTGGCCCCGGTGCACACCGAGGCGATCCGGCGGCTGACTCCGGCGAGCCGGCGGATCTGGGTGATCATCCGCCCGTCCGCGGCGGCGGCCAGGTGCCCGAAGCCACCGGCCACCAGCAGCGTGTCGATCGGCCCGGTGACCTGGTCGAGCCGGGCCTGCGGGGCGAGCGCGAGCCCGGACTGGCACCGGATCGGCTTGCCGTCCAGCCCGGCCAGCCGGATCTCGTAGGCGGGCTTCGCCCGGAGCCGGTTCGCCGCGTCGAACACGTCCGACGGGCAGGCGATGTCGAGCAGCTCCGCCTCGGGGAACGCCACGATGAGCACCTGCCTGGTCGTCATGGCGCGACGATAGCAGCGGATGTCTTACCGACACGGATCGCAGGATTCCGGACATCGGCACCTCGCCGGGTGCGGGCGGCCGCCAGGGTGGCCGTATGACTGAACCGAAGACGATCGCGTGTGTGCTGTACCCGGGGCTGACCCCGCTCGACCTGGTGGGCCCGCTGCAGGTGTTCGGCGCGCTGGCGGGGGTGACGCAGGGGTACCGGGTGGTCGTGGTGGGCCGGGGTCGGGAGGTGGTGGACACCGACACGCCGCTGGGGCTTCGCCCGAGCCACACCTTCGACGAGGTGCCGTCGCCGGAGATCGTGGTCGTGCCCGGCGGGGGCGCGCCGACCTGGCGGGCCGCCACCGACGAGCGGCTGCTGGCGTACCTGCGGCAGGCGGCGGCCGAGAGCGCGGAGGTGGTCGCGTCGGTGTGCACCGGTTCGCTGATCCTCGCCGCGGCCGGGCTGCTCGACGGCCGCAAGGCGAACACGCACTGGAGCCACCGGCGGTTCCTGGCGGAGTTCGGCGCCGAGCCGGTGGCCGACCGCTGGGTGGAGGACGGGAAGTTCCTCACCGCCGCCGGGGTGTCCGCCGGGGTCGACATGGCGCTGCACCTGGTGGCGCGGCTGGCGGGGGAGCAGGTCGCGCGCGCCGTGCAGTTCGCCATCGAGTACGACCCCGAACCGCCGCAGGGCGCGCTGGACTGGGCTCAGGCACCGCACGAATGGTTCGCGCCGTGGACGGACCGCATGATGCGCGAGGGTTTGGCCGGAACGGCTCTGGCCGAACGCCTGCTCCGGGAGTAAGGTCTAGACCACCCCGCCGCCGCAGGGATTCGAAGGGAACTCTTCCATGCCTTCACTCGCTCCCCGGCGACGGTGGGCCGCGGCGGCGGTCGCCGTGGCCACGGTCGCGACCGTGACGACCGGATTCTCGGTCGCCGTCGCCTCGGCCGAAAGCCCGGGCGTCGCCGCGCTACCGGACGGTTTCCGCAGTGTCGGCTACATGCCGTCCTGGTCCGGCAGCGTCAACAGCATCCAGTACGGCAAGCTGACCCACATCAACTACGCCTTCGTGCTGCCGAATGCCAACGGCAGCCTGCAGGCGGTGCCCGATCCCGGGAAGTTGTCGTCACTGGTGACCCAGGGGCACAACAACGGCGTCAAGGTGTCGCTGGCCATCGGCGGTTGGAACGACGGCAACGACTCGGCGTTCGAAGCGCTCGCGGCGAACTCGGGCAGCCGGACCACGTTCGTCAACAGCGTGGTCAACGTGGTGAACCAGTACCACCTCGACGGCGTCGACATCGACTGGGAGTACCCGGATCCGGGCACCTCGGGCAGCAACTTCACCGCGTTGATGCAGCAGCTGAGCACCGCGATGCACAGCCGGGGCAAGCTGCTGACCGCCGCGGTGGTTTCCGGCGGCAACACCGCCAACGGGGTGCAGCCCGCGGTGTTCGGGTACGTGGACTGGCTCAACATCATGGCCTACGACGGCGGCAGCCCGCACGCGAACTACGACTGGTCGATCGCCTCGGCGAACGAGTGGAAGAGCCGCGGGCTGCCCGCCGCGAAAACCGTGCTGGGCGTGCCGTTCTACAGCCGTCCCGGGTACCTGACCTACGCACAGCTGGTGGCGATGGACCCGGCCAACGCCAACCGCGACTGCGTCACCGCGAACGGGGCGCAGCAGTGCTACAACGGCATTCCGACGATCAAGCGCAAGACCGAGTGGGCGCTGGCGAACGCGGGCGGCATCATGAACTGGGAGCTGTCGCAGGACACCACCGGCAGCACCTCGCTGGTGAGCGCGATCTACGACACCGCGTCCGGTGGCTCGGGCGGTAAGACCGGCCAGATCACCGGCTACGGCGGAAAGTGCGTGGACGTGGCAGGCGCGGCGACCGCCAACGGCACGCCCATCCAGTTGTGGACCTGCAACGGCAGCGCCGCCCAGCAGTGGACCTCGACCGGCGGCACGCTGCGCGCGCTGGGCAAGTGCCTGGACGTGACCAGCGCGGGCACGGCGAACGGCACGCCGATCCAGCTGTGGGAGTGCAACGGCACCGGTGCCCAGACCTGGACCGCGACCGGCGGCGCCCTGCGGAACCCGGCTTCGGGCCGCTGCCTGGACGCCACCGGCCCCAGTTCCGGTGACGGCACCCGCCTGCAGATCTGGGACTGCGCGGGCTCGAGCAACCAGCTCTGGCAGATCCCGGCGTAGTTCCTAGGGCACGAAGGTGGCTTCGGGGGCGAAATCCGCTCCCGGAGCCACCTTCGCAGTGACCCGGCATAGCCCGAATGGTGGTGTGCAATTAACCATCCATGCTGGTTCGATTCACGGCACCGCCGCCGGTAGTCATCGGTCACTGCAAAAGGAGCAGTCCATGTCCCTGCGCCGCCGTATCGCCACGGTAACCGCCGCGGTCGCCCTCGCCGGTCTGCTGTCCCCGGCCGCCGTCGCCGGGGTCGGGCCGCTGGCGATCAAGCAGGTCGCCAGTGGTCTGAACCAGGCCTGGGCGGTCGACTTCCTGCCCGACGGCACCCCGCTGTTCACCCAGCGCAACGCCCGGTCGATCAGCAGGATCACCGGCGGGGCCGTCGAACAGGTCCAGACCATCAACGACGCCGTGGTCACCGCCGAGGGCGGGCTGCTCGGGCTGGCCGTCTCCCCGGACTACGCCACCGACCAGACGGTGTTCATCTACTACACCTCGAACTCCGACAACCGGATCGCCAAGCTCACCCTCGGCTCCGCGCCCACCCCGATCGTCACCGGGATCCCGCGCGGCAGCCAGTACCACCACGGCGGGCGCCTGCGGTTCGGCCCGGACGGTTACCTCTACGCGGGCACCGGCGACGGCCAGAACGCCGACAACGCGCAGAACGACGGCTCGCTCGGTGGCAAGGTGCTGCGGGTGGACACCGACGGCAACGCCGCGCCCGGCAACCCCGGCGGTCACAAGTGGATTTCCAAGGGCCACCGCAACGTCCAGGGCGTGACCTGGGCGGGCAGCGACCTCTACATCGCCGACATCGGCCCGAGCGACGTCGACGAACTGAACAAGATCGAGCCCGGGGGCAACTACGGCTGGCCGACGTGTTCCGGTCCGTGCAGCAACCCGGCGTTCAAGAACCCGGTGAAGACCTGGCCCACCTCGACCGCGACACCGAGCGGGCTGGCGTACTACAAGAACAGCCTGTACATGGCCTCGCTCAAGGGCGGCACGTTCAAGCTGACCACCTCGGGCGAGGGCGGCAAGATCTACCCCGAGCTCGGCCGCACCCGGGACGAGGTGGCCGGCCCGGACGGGCAGCTGTGGGTGGTCACCCCGAGCGCCATCTACACCGCCGACGGTTCCTGACCGGGCGCGGAGCACACCGACCGGCAGGCACCGTCCACACCGGACTGCCCGAAGTGACGGCGACGGCGTACCGGCTCCTCCCGATCCCGGGCCGAGCCGATACGCCGTCACCTACCGCCGGTCAGATCCCGCAGGTCGGTGCCGACCAGAACTGGCCGGACCGGTGCGCCACGTGGGTGTGGTCGTCGTGGCCGGGGTAACCCGGCCCGAGGATCTCGCTGAACCCGTGGTTGCGGGCCTGCTTGGCGAGCCCGCAGAAGCCCTGCGAACCGGCCCCCAGGTCCACCGCGTCCCCGTAGAGGTGGCGGCTGTTCGTCGCGCCGCCGACCGCGTTGTTGCAGGCGACGCTGCGGAACCCGCCGTTGACCACGATGCCCTTGTCGCCCATGGCGTGCCGCATCGCCTGCAGCTTCCACATCGACACCAGCGCGTTGGCCTTCGCCGTGGCGGCCGAGACGTTGCCGCCCGACCAGTCCGAGTTGCAGTTGTTCAGCTCGTCGTAGCTGAAGTTGACCGGCGTGCAGTCGTTGTCCTGCAGCTCGTAGATCTTGGCGAACGTGTTCGGGCCGGCGATGCCGTCGGCCCCGAGCCCGTACGCCTGCTGGAACCGGGTGACCGCGGCCTTGGTGCCCGCGCCGAACTGGCCGTCGATGGCCAGCACGCCCCCGTAGCCGGGATAACCGGCCACCCGGATCTGCAGTTGCCGCACGTCGTCACCGGACGCGCCCTGGGACAGCGTGCGCCCCCACGTGTAACAGGCATCGGCGGCGGCCACGTCCTCGGCCGTCACCGGACCCGGATCGGCGGCCACCGGAGCGGCCACCGCGGTGCCGAGACCGGCCACGAGGGCCAGCATCGGCAGCAGAAAACGGATTCTCATCGGACAGAACACCTTTCATGGCAGGGAAGGTGAGGTCCGCAGCGTGTCGATGTGACATCCCGGATGTCAATGAATCACCAGGCAAAGGCCTGGTTCGGCCGAAAGTGACCGCCTGAACGGCTCACGACGAAAGGATCTTGACAAACCACCCCTACCGCACCCGGACTGCCATTCCGCTGGTCGCGCGGGCGTGTTCGACGTGCTCGCCGATCGCTGACGCGAGGTCGAGCGCCGCGGAATGGTGCCGCGCGGCTTCCGCCGGGTCGTCGGCGGCCTCACCCAGCGCGTTCAGGGCCCGCGCCATCAGCTGCCGGTTGCCGACGGCCTCGGCGGCTTCCAGTGCCTCGCGGAGGTGGGTGCGAGCCCGCCCGTGCTCGCCGAGCTTGAGGTGGACGGTCCCGAGCTGGTACCGGGCGTCGGCGTGGACGAGGTGGTGGCCGCTGGCGGCCGCCGCGGTCAGCGTGCGGTCGAGGTAGTCCAGTGCTTCGGCGTAGCGGCCGGTGTCCTCGCACAACGCGGCGAAGTGGCAGAGGTTGACCGCCTCGGTCCCGCGGTCGGCGGTGTCCTTGTTGGTGGCCAGCGAACGTTCCAGCAGTTCGGCCGCGCGTTCGTGCTCACCGAGGTGGCGGTACGCGTCCCCGAGGTTGCCGAGGATGGCGGCGGCGAACGTGTGGTCGCCGGTTTCACGTTGGCACGCCAGCGCTTCCTCGTAGCAGCGCGCCGCTTCACCGAATTCGTTGGCGATCGCGTGCATCAGCCCGAGGTTGTTCAGCACCCCGGCGCGGGCGGCGGGCTCGTGAAGTGCCGAGGCGCGTTCGAACGAGCGCATCGCGGCTTCCCGTTGCCAGAGACGGAAATGCGCCAAGCCGATCCGGTTCAGCACGACGGCTTGGGCGGTGGGTTCTTCGGCCGAGTCGAGCGCGAGCGTGTGCAACTTCAGCGCGTCGTCGTTGTAACCGCCGTTGTCCAGGTATCGCCAGAGCAGGGGCGAGAGGAGTCCGGCATATTCGGTCCGTTGTGGACTGGCGGCGAGCAGCAGGTTGACGCGTTCGGCGTCGAGCCAGCGCAAAGCCTGGGGATAAACGGAAAACCTCGGCACGGCCGCGGCGGGTGGTTCGATCTCCGGGCGCCGGCCGGACTCGTGCGGGGAAACGCGGTCCATCGCACGTGCGGTCGTGTACAGGTACCAGCCCAGCAACCGGGGGAGCGCCTCGGCTGCTTCTTCCGGTGAAGCGAGTTCGACGGCGTAGGCGCGCAGGAGGTCGTGCAGCTGGTAGCGGCCGTCGGCGGTCTCCTCCACCAGGTGCGCCCGTCGCAGTTCGTCCACCGCCCGCCGTGTGTCGGTGCCGGCGAGTGCGGTCAGCGCGGGCAGGTCGATGTCCAACCCGGGATGCACGCCGAACAGCCGGAACAGGCGCGCCGCCGCCGGCCGCAAACGGTGGTACGACCAGGAAAACACGGTCCGCACGTCGCCGCCCAGCGCCTCGGGATCGGCCTCGGGGTGCGCCTTGATCGACTCGGCGGCGATGCGCAGGGCCAGCGGCAGCCGGGCGCACCGCTCGACCAGCCGGGCGGTGGTCTCGGCATCGGTGGTCACCTGCGCCGCCCGCAGCAGTTCGGTGGCCTCTTCGCCGGTGAGCCGGTCCAGCGCGATCCGGTGCGCGCCCTCGCGGACGACCAGCCCGGCGAGCGCGTCCCGGCTGGTGATCACCACCTGGCAGGACGGCGTGCCGGGCAGCAGCGGGCGCACCTGCTCCACGCCCGCCGCGTTGTCCAGGACCAGGAGCAGCCGCTTCCGGTCCAGCAGCGTGCGGAACCGGGCCGCGCGCTCCTCCGGATCGGCCGGGATCCCGGCGCCCCGCACCCCGAGCGCCCGCAACAGGGTCGCCAGTGCTTCCGTCGCGGGCATCGGCTGGTCGGGGCCGTAGCCACGCAGGTCGACGTACAGCGAACCGTCCGGGAAGCGGGCGCGGACCCGGTGTGCCCAGTGCCGGGCCAGGCTGGTCTTGCCGACGCCCGCGGTACCGGTCAGCACGACCAGCGGGCCCGCCGAGTCCAATTCGGACAGTTCGGCCCGGCGGCCGGTGAACTCCCGCGGTGGCGAGACCGGCGACAGGCGGCGTTCGAGTGCGCGCAACTCCGGCCCTGGTTCGAGGCCCAGTTCCTCGATCATCGTCTCGCGCACTTCCCGGTACAGGGCCAGCGCGGCGTCGGTCTGACCGGTCTCGTGTAGACAGACCATCAGCAGCGCCTGCAGGCTTTCGCGCAAGGGGTGGGTGGCGGCCAGCGTGGCCACGTCGGGCAGCACTTCGGCGTGATGTCCCAGCTCGGCCTCCGCCCGGTACAGCTCTTCGGTCGCCGCCAGCCGCCGATCGAACAGGCGACGGCGTTCGGCGACGAGCATGGGCGCCGTCAGCCCGTCGTACGGTTCGGCACGCCACAACTCCAGCGCCGCCCGGAGCAACTCGGCGCGGCGGGCGGGCTCGTGTTCGGCTGCCTCGGCGAGCAGCGATTCGAACCGCTCGACGTCGGACTCGCCGGGCAGCACGCGCAACCGGTAGGCGTCCGCCTCGAAGGACAACCGGTCCGGTTCGGGGAGTACCCGCCGGAGCCGGAAGATGTGCAGCTGGAGCTTCGCCGGACTGCTCACCTGACCCGGCCAGAGCTCTTCGGCGAGCACGTCGGCGGGCACCGGCCGGTTGGCGCGTGCCAGCAGAACCCCCAGCAGCGTGCGCTGCAACCGCCCGCGAAACGCCGGCGGGCCGAGCACCGAGTACGTGTCCACCCGCCTCACCCCCGGGCACAGTCTGCCCGTTTTCGCTATGGTTAGGCTAGGCTAACTTGGTCCGGCAACCCTGGGGGAACGATGACGGAAGCCCAACCTCGTGAACTGATGCGCCTGGTGTTCGGCGGGATGGCGGCGCAGGTGATCGGTGTCCTCACCCGGCTCGAACTCGCCGACGCGATCGGGGACGGCGGCGCGACGATCGCCGAACTCGCCGCCGCCAAGGACATCCCCGGCCAGCAGATGTACCGGCTGCTCCGCGCCGCCGCCGGGCTGGGGTTGCTGGCCGAGCACGACGGCGGGCGGTTCGAGCTCACCCCGCAGGGCGCGCTCCTGCGCCGGGACTCGCCGGCTTCCCTGCACGCCTTCGCCCGGATGTTCACCGACCCGATCATGCTCGCCGCGTGGCCGAACCTGGAACACAGCCTGCGCACCGGCAGCACCTCGTTCGAGGACGTGTTCGGCGCGAGCTTCTTCGACCACCTCGCGAAGGTGCCGGAGATGTCGGCCCTGTTCAACGCGTCGATGAGCCAGGCGACCGGCGCGGTGGCGGCCACCCTGCCCGCGGCCTACGACTTCGGGAGGTTCCACACGCTCGCCGACATCGGCGGCGGGGACGGCACGCTGCTTTCCGCCGTGCTCACCGCGAATCCCGACCTCCGCGGCCTGCTCTTCGACAGCGAAGCCGGTGCCGCGCAGGCGCCGGAAACCCTCGGCGAACTGACCCAGCGGTGCGAGGTCCACACCGGGAACTTCTTCGAGTCCGTGCCCGCCGGAGCCGACGCCTACCTGCTCAAGAGCATCCTCCACGACTGGAGCGACGAGCAGTGCGCGGCCATTCTCGGGCACTGCCGCGCGGTACTGCCCGAGAACGGCCGCGTGCTCATCGTCGAACCGGTGCTGCCGGAGCTGGTGCCGCCCGGTGGACCGGGCGGCATCTACCTCAGCGACCTCAACATGCTGGTCAACGTCGGCGGCCGCGAACGCACCCGCACCGACTTCGAGAACCTGTGCGAGAGCGCCGGTCTGCGCCTCACCGAGGTGATCCCGTTGCCACCGCAGACCGGGTTCAGCGTGCTCGAAGCCGTCAAACCTGCTGACCGAGCTTGAACCCCTCCCGCGAGGCCGTGTAGGAGAAACCGTCCGCGCCGATCGTCACGTCCGACTCACGGGCCTCGGCGCGGACCACCAGCGGCTGCGGTTCACCGTCGAGGTCGAGCACGGCCGACGCCTCGGCGTACCAGCTCGGCACCACCGGATTGCCCCACCAGTCCCGCCGCTGGTTGTCGTGCACGTCCCAGCTGATCACCGGGTTGTCCGGGTCACCGGTGTAGTAGTCGTGCGTGTAGATCTCGATGCGGTGCCCGTCCGGATCCCGCAGGTACAGGTAGAACGCGTTCGACACGCCGTGGCGGCCGGGACCGCGCTCGATCATCTCCGGTTTGCGCAGCGCGCCGAGGTGGTCGCACAGGTGCAGGATCTGCGACCGCTCGTGGGTGGCGAACGCCAGGTGGTGCAGGCGCGGCCCGTCACCCCCGGTCAGCGCCACGTCGTGCACCGTCGGCTTGCGGAACATCCAGGCCGCGTAGACGGTTCCCTCGTCGTCCTTGATGTCCTCGGACACCCGGAACCCGAGGCCTTCGTAGTACTCCCGCGCGGCGGGCACGTCCGGCGTGGCCACGTTGAAGTGGTCCAATCTGGACAGTGCGCCCGCACCGTGCACGTCGTAGCGCTGGGTGAACCGTTCGGTGTGCTCGGCGTGGTGGAAGAACTCCACCGGGAAGCCGAGCGGGTCCTCCACCCGCACCGCCTCGCCGATGCCCCGCGTCGCCCCGGCCGGACGCCGTTCCACCCGCACGCCCAGCTCGCGGTAGTACGCCTCGGCCAGCGCGAGGTCCGCCTCCCCGCGCACCCGGTAGGCGAGCACGGCCACCGCGGGCACCGGCCCCTTGCGCAGGATCAGCGAGTGGTGCAGGTACTCCTCGAACGCGCGCAGGTGGATCGCCTCGTCGTCCTCGTGCGTGACCAGCAGGCCGAGCACGTCCACGTAGAACGCGCGCGAGGCGGCCAGATCGGTGACCACGAGTTCGGCGTAGGCGCACCGGATGACGTCCGGCGGGGTGGTGGTCATGACTGTCCCTTCTGGACCGCGCCGAAGCGGGCGGTGTGCACTTCGCCGAGCGAGACGTGGATCGCCTGCTGGTCGGTGTAGAAGTCGATGGAGCGGTACCCGCCCTCGTGGCCGAGGCCGGAGGCCTTCACCCCGCCGAACGGGGTCCGCAGGTCGCGGACGTTGTGCGAGTTGAGCCAGACCATGCCGGCCTCGACCGCCTGCGCAAACGTGTGCGCCCTGGTCAGGTCCGAGGTCCAGAGGTAGGCGGCCAGGCCGTACTTGACGTTGTTGGCCAGTGAAAGCGCCTCGGCGTCGGAGTCGAACGGGGTGAGCGCGACCACCGGGCCGAAGATCTCCTCCTGGAAGATCCGCGCGGTGGGCGGCACATCGGCGAACACCGTGGGGGCCACGTAGTTCCCGGTGTCCAAACCGGACGGACGACCGCCGCCGGCCAGCAGCCTGCCCTCGGTCTTGCCGATCTCGACGTAGCTCATCACCTTCTCGTAGTGCTCCGGGTGCACCAGCGCGCCGACCTCGGTGGCGGGGTCGTGCGGATCGCCGACGACGATGTTGCGCGCCCGTTCGGCGTACCGCTGGCAGAACTCGTCGTAGATCGCGCGCTCGACGAGGATCCGGCTGCCCGCGGTGCAGCGCTCGCCGTTCAGCGAGAACACGCCGAACAGGGTGGAGTCGATGGCCGCGTCCAGGTCGGCGTCGGCGAACACCACCGCGGGCGACTTGCCGCCCAGTTCCATCGACATGCCCTTGAGCGAGGCAGCGCAGTTGCGGTAGATCAGCTGCCCGGTGGTGGTTTCGCCGGTGAACGAGATCAGCGGCACGTCCGGGTGCTTGACCAGCGCGTCGCCCGCTTCCTCACCGAAACCGTTGACCAGGTTGAACACCCCGTCCGGCAGGCCGGCGTCGGCGAAGATGCCCGCCCACAGGCTGGCCGAGAGCGGGGTGAACTCGGCGGGCTTGAGCACCACCGTGCAGCCGGACGCCAGCGCGGGCGCCAGTTTCCAGCTCTCCAGCATGAACGGCGTGTTCCACGGCGTGATCAGCCCGGCCACGCCGATCGGCTTGCGGTGCACGTAGTTCACCTGCCGTCCCGGCACGCGGTAGGTGTCGTCGGCCTGCGCCACGACCAGGTCGGCGAAGAAGCGGAAGTTCTCCGCCGCGCGCTGCGCCTGGCCGAGCGCCTGCGTGATCGGCAGGCCGGTGTCGAAGGTCTCCAGTTCGGCCAGGCGCTTGTCCTGCGACTCGACCGCGTCGGCGATCTTGTTCAGCACGCGGGCCCGCGCCCGCGGCAGCATTCCCGGCCACGGCCCGTCGGTGAACGCCCGGCGCGCGGCGGCGACGGCCCGGTCGACGTCCTCGGCCTGCCCGGCGGCCGCGGTCACGTAGGTCTGGTTGGACACCGGGTCGAGCACGTCGAAGGTCTTGCCGGAGACGCTGTCGACCAGTTCGCCGCCGATGTAGTGCTGGATCTTCGACGGCAGGTCGTCCGGAACGTGGTGCTTCGCCATGCTTACTCGCCCTCCACCGCGGTGAGAAATCGTTCGCCCTGCGCCAGCAGGTCCTTGATCCGGGCGATCCCGGGTTCGGTCGGGGTGATCAGCGGCGGGCGCACGTACCCGGAGCCGATCAGCCCTCGGTGCTCAAGCACCCACTTGCCCGGGGCCGGATTGGTCTCCACGAACAGCAGGTCGACCAGCGGGTGCAGGCCGTAGTGGAGTTCCCTGGCCCGGTCGAAGTCGCCCGCCTGCCACGCCTCGTACATCTCGGCGCACGCGGCGGGCGCGATGTTCGCCGTGGCACTGACAAAACCGGCCCCGCCGAGGGCGAGCAGCGGCAGGCACAGCAGCTCGATCCCGGACCACACCAGCAGTTCCGGCCCGCACAGGTGCAGCACGCGCGAGAAGTGCTCGAAGTCCTTGGTGGTCTCCTTGACCCCGACGAAGTTGTCCACCTCGCGGAACAGCCGCGCCACCGTCTCCGGCGCGATGTCCACCGACGTCCGGCTCGGCACGTTGTAGGCCACGATCGGCAGGTCCGGGAACTCCCGCGCGACCGTGCGGTACCAGGTGTAGAGCGCTTCCTGGGTGGGCCGCGCGTAGTACGGGGTGATGATCAGCGCGGCGTCAGCGCCCGCCTCGTGCGCGGCGGCGGTGAGTTCGAGGGTCTCGTCGAGCTTCGCCGAACCGGTACCGGGCACCACCGGCACCCGGTCGTCCACCGCGCCGATGACCGTGCGGATGGCTTCGGCGCGCTCGGCCACGGTCTGCGCGCCGGGTTCCCCGGTGGACCCGCCGATGGAGATCCCGTGCGAGCCCGCCGCGAGCTGCCAGCGCACCAGGTTCGCCAGCCCTTCGTGGTCGAGGGCGCCGTCGGCGGTGAACGGGGTCATCAGCGGCGCGATGGAGCCCCTGATGGCCTGCGGATCCGAGCGGAATCGCATGGGTTTCCCTTTCTGCTGTGGCAGTTCAGTGGCGGCCCGCCTGGTACGCCATGAAGGCGTCCAGGGTGGCCAGCCGGTGCTCGCGCACGGCCATTTCGATCTCCGCCGCGGGCGCGCCGCGGTCGAGCAGATCGAGGATCCTGGTGTGCTCGGCGACCGATTCGTGGGCGCGGCCGGGCACGAAGCTGAAGGTCGAGGTGCGCAACCCGCTGAGCCGGTTCCAGCCGCGGTTGACCAGGTCGAGCACGTGCGGGTTCGGGCAGGTGGTGAACAGCGCGCTGTGGAACTCGCGGTTCAGCGCGGTGAACCGCGACGGCTGGAAGTCCTCCAGGCACGCGGCCAGTTCGTCGTTGAGCTTCTTCGCCCTGGCCAGCGCTTCGGCGGGCAGCGTCGGCGCGGCGAGCGCGGCGGCGTAGCCCTCGACCAGCGCGAGCGTCTGCATCGTGTGCTGGTACTCGCTCTCGTCGACCATCGCCACCTGCGCGCCGACGTTGCGCTCGAAGGTCACCAGCCCTTCGGCTTCGAGCAGCCGGATCGCCTCGCGGATGGGCACCGGGCTGACGCCGAGTTCCTGCGCGAGCTGCCCGAGCACCAGGCGGTAGCCGGGGGAGAAGGTGCCGTCGCCGATGCGCGCCTTGATCCAGTGGTAGGCGATCTGCGACTTGCTCATGGTGGCGGAGTTCGCCGGTTTCACCGCTTCGCCAGCCATGCGGCGTACCTCCCCCGCCACTCGTCGTTCATCGGGTACAGGCCGTCCACGCGTTCCCCCGCGGCGACCTGTTCGGCGATGAAGGTCTCCTGCCGCTCCTGCTCGATGGCCGCGTCGGCGACCTCCTCGGCCAGGGGCGGCGGGATGACGAGCACGCCGTCGTCGTCGCCGACGATCACGTCACCGGGCTGCACCGAGGCGCCACCGCAGGCGATCGTGAGGTCGGTGTCCCACGGCACGTGGCGCCTGCCGAGCACCGCGGGATGCGCGCCGGAGTGGTAGGTCGGGATGTCGAGCGCGGCCACCGCGGCCACGTCCCGCACCCCGCCGTCGGTGACGATGCCCGCCGCGCCGCGGACCTGGGCGCGCAGGGCGAGGATGTCGCCGACCGTGCCGGTCCCGGTCTCGCCACGGGCTTCCATCACCAGCACGTCGCCCGGGCCGAGCGCGTCGAAGGCACGCTTCTGGGCGTTGTAGCCGCCGCCGTGCGCGCGGAAGAGGTCCTCGCGGAACGGGAGGTAGCGCAACGTCTTCGCCCGTCCGATCAGCTTGGCGCCGGGCCGCGTCGAAGTGACGCCGTCGATGGACACGTCGTTGTAACCGCGCTTGCGCAACTGGGCCGACAGCGTCGCCGTGCCCACACTGGCCAGCTTCGCCCTGAGTTCGTCGGTGAGCACAAAACCCGGCTCCCCGTAGGCTTCCGCGCGCTGCTGGGCGTCCACCCTGGGCCGGGCGCCGAACGCTCCGAAGTGGACGGTGCTCTCGGTGATCGGGGTGACGAGCCTGCCGGTCGTGCGTCCGTCGGCGGTGTCGACCTCGACCTCCACCACGTCGCCGGGCACGACCACCGAAGCGCCCGCCGGCGTCCCGGTCAGGATGACGTCGCCGGGTTCGAGGGTGATCAGCTGCGACAGGTCGGCGACCAGCCTGCCGAAGTCGAACAGCAGGTCCGCGGTGGTGTCCTCCTGCTTCAGTTCACCGTTGACCCAGGTGCGCAGGCGCAGCGCGGCCGGGTCGACGGCGTCGGCGGGCAGGATCGCGGGCCCGAGCGGGGTGAACCCGTCGCCGCCCTTCGAGCGCAGGTTGGAGCCCTTGTCCGCGTACCGCAGGTCGTACAGGCCGAAGTCGTTCGCGGCGGTCACCCCGGACACGAACGACCAGCCGTCCTCGGGACTGACGTGACGCGCGGATTCGCCGATGACCAGCGCGATCTCACCCTCGAAGGCCAGCAGTTCGGTCCCCGCGGGCCGGGGGAGCGCGTCGCCACCGGCCGCGACCGAGGTCGGCGGCTTGAGGAAGTACGAGGGCTGGGCCGGGGTGCGCCCGCGCTGCGCCGCCCGGGAGGGGTAGTTCAGGTGCAGCGCGATGATCTTGCCCGGGCGGGCGAGGCCGGGAACGGTGCTGGTCATAGGCGTGGTCCTGACTGACGGAAGAACATATCTGAGAAGGTATACGATCTGCGGCCCGCTGCGAATGTGGCTTTCACTGCGGAATGTGCTGTGAAAGCCACATTCACTGCGGCGGGCGGGGGCCGTCAGGCGTAGTGCAGCCAGACGGACTTGGTCTCGGTGTAGGCGTCGATCGCCCACGGGCCCATCTCGCGGCCCCAGCCCGAGGCCTTGTACCCGCCCCAGGGCGCGGCCATGTCCGGGATCGACGGCATGTTCACAAAAACCGCGCCCGCGCGCAGGCCGTTGGCGTAGCGCTGCGCGGTGGCGATGTCGCGCGTCCACACCGTGGCGGCCAGCCCGTACTCGGTGTCGTTGGCCCGCGCGAGCAGCTCGTCGCCGTCGTCGTACGGGGTGACCGCGAGGACCGGGCCGAAGATCTCCTCACGCATGATCGTCATCTCGTCGGTGGTCCTGGCGAACAGCGTGGGGGCGTAGAAGTAGCCGTCGCCGTCGACCACGCGCCCGCCGGTGACCAGTTCGGCGCCCTGCTCGCGGCCGGTCGAAACCAGGAAGTCCACGTGCTCGCGGTG